>NZ_JADIJK010000009.1 GCF_017355205.1 Bacillus sp. SD088 | reverse complement strand
TAGCACGAGGAAGCTCACCAGCCGCCCGCGGAAAGCGAAGTATATTTCCGGAGCGGGGTATATGAACCTAGTTGTGTGGAAACACTTTTGTCTCAGCCTCCTTGTAATAGAATTGCTTTTAAAGGGGAATCAGCACATGATTGAAATGCTAAGCTTCAAAAGACCAATGTATTCCCTAGTGGAGGAAATAATTATGGATCAAAAGATAAAACACGAACGTTATTGTGATTCAAATATTTATTGTAACCTTCATATCAGTTGATTGGAGCGGAAGGCGGCTTCTCCTGGGGATTAGCGTGACAGGTGAGATCCCTCAGTGAGCTGAGAAGCGAACGAGAAGGCTCATCGCACGGCCCCCGGAAAGCGTCCACCTGAAGCGGAAATTACTGGTGTATAGGCTCTCACGTTGTGTTTACAGGCTCTATTACAATTTATATTGAACAAATTATTTTTTACAAATGGGATTATGAAATTGATTCATATAACTAACTTTTAAGAAAAGTTTGCTTCCCCTCTTAAACTATTGTATAGTAAGGCTAATTACATAAAAGTCCGTCACGGGTGCTTGAGGAATCAGGCTGAGATTGTAGCAATAATCCGCTACTGACCGTTAATCTGATCTGGGTAATGCCAGCGTAGAGAATGATCAATTGATCACAGGGCCCTTCTCGTCGTCTGCGCATTTTTAGACGGCTTTTTTGTATTTTTTAAAAAAGGAAGGGTTGGAGAAGATTGAAGAAATTAAAATTTACAGATTTATTGATTACTGTCATGCTTGGGGTCGTCTTTGGGATAACGATGAAATTTTGGGATGATTTATACACAGTGATTAAGCCAATGTTGCCAGTTGCTCGCCAATTACTTTACGGAATGTGGTTTATGGTTGGACCATTTGCTTTTCTGCTTATTCGCAAGCCAGGTGTTGCTCTACTCGCAAGTATTGCGGCGGCAGGACTATCCGCCTTCATTGGGCATGGAATTGAAGTCCTGATTTATGGATTTATACAAGGGCTAGGTGCCGAGTTATTATTTGCTGTTTTTCGATACAGACGTTTTGGAATGGTCGTTGCTGGATTAGCTGGTGTTATGTCTTGCGCCGCAGGCTTCTTGTTAGATTTGTTTTATGGATACGCAAATCTTGAGGCATGGGCACTTTTCGTCAAATACGGATTACGTGTGATAAGTG
Source organism: Bacillus sp. SD088 (assembly GCF_017355205.1). Classification (GTDB taxonomy): domain Bacteria; phylum Bacillota; class Bacilli; order Bacillales; family Bacillaceae_C; genus Lederbergia. Next base: position 182,140 of record NZ_JADIJK010000009.1, on the reverse strand, counting down.
CCTTCCTATTTACTGGCGTATTTGCCTATTATATTGTTCGGGCATTAGAAGCTACAGGTGTAACGAATTTGATTCGCCCTGTTGCAAAGGAAGAATATACAGCATTAGATAAATAGGTAGAAAACAAACGATCAGTTAGCCGAAAGCTAATTATGAGCTTAACTATGCACTAGATTGATAGCATGGAAAAAAGGAGTCGACATATGGAAAAACAACAAGACACAAATGCGCTTGCAGTCACAAATCTCCGTTTAAAATTTCCAAACGAACAATCTCTCGTATTTAAAGATCTATCCTTTTCGGTTTCTTTGGGGGAGAAGATCTTATTACTTGGCCCAAGTGGCTGTGGAAAATCGACCTTGCTGCAAGTTTTGAGTGGAATTATTCCTAATTCTATTGAGGTTCCACTTAAATATGAGGCAATCCAATTACCCGAATCATGGGGATTTGTTTTTCAAGATCCTGATACGCAATTTTGTATGCCATATGTGGATGAAGAGCTTGCATTCGTATTGGAAAATCTCCAGGTTCCCAGAAGCGAGATGGATGAAAAAATTCAAACAGCACTTGCAATGGTTGGGTTACAGGGACTTCCTATTCATACCCAGATTCATGATTTGTCACAAGGGATGAAACAACGATTGGCGCTGGCCTCAGTGTTATTACTTCAACCAGAGGTATTATTTCTTGATGAGCCATCGGCTTTATTAGATCCTGGTGGGGTAAAACAAATTTGGCAATCAGTCCAAGAGGTGGCGGCAGAGAAAACAGTACTAATTGTCGAGCATAAAATTGACGAGATTGCTGATTGGGTCGACCGTGTCGTGCTTTTTAAAGACAATGGAGAAATACTAGCAGAGGGCTGCCCAGAAGATATTTTCCACTTTTATAAACAGGAATTGATTCAATACGGGATTTGGTATCCTCAAGTTTGGACAGAGTATTTACAGTCACCAGCTTATGGAAGTCTTCAAACAGCGAGAGAAGAAGAATGTTTAAATCGTGCGGCCGCTAAGCCAATGATTAAGCTTGATGAATTTAGTGGCTACCGAGGTAAAGAAGAGAAAATCCGAATTCCTAAGGCTGAGGTAGCTCCAGGGAGTTGGATCGGCATTATTGGAGAAAATGGAGCGGGGAAAAGTACGTTTTTATTAGCCTTAATGCAATTATTGCATACAACAGGTCAATATGAGCTAGAGGGAAAAAATATTCAATGGAAAAAGCGCAAAAGAACTTTGCCAGCTGGCCTTTCGCTCGTTTTTCAAAATCCTGAGCTCCAATTTGTGACGAATTCGGTTGTGGATGAACTTGCTTTTTCAGAACGATTAAAGGGAGCGAAAGAAGATATACTACAAAGAATTCAACAAAGGATGGAACAATTTCAGCTTCCACCGAATGAAAAACGTCATCCTTTCCAATTATCAATGGGGCAAAAGCGACGCTTAAGTGTTGCCACTGCTTTTGGGACAGGAGAGAAGGTGTTATTACTGGATGAACCAACGTTTGGGCAAGACGCGAAAAATACCTTTATGCTTCTGCAACAATTGGAGAAGCTACGTAAGGAAGGGACCACGATTATCATGGTGACGCATGATGAGCAGATTGTTGAACATTTTGTTACCGAGGTTTGGAGAATTGATCAAGGGGTATTAGCTGAAGTTTTTCAGCAAAATCCTCGAAAGGAGCGAGTTTATGCAGGATCTGTTTACTCCAATTAAAGAAACATGGATTTATCGAGTAAATCCTGCTTTAAAATTTGTGCTATTCTTTCTCTTGTTGCTTATTGTTCTTTTTCAGCGAAATCTCCCATTTGTTTTTCATTTAACTATTCTATATGGCATCCTTCTATACGGATGGAGTGGTTATTCTTGGAAAAAATTAAGCCTTTTTTCGATCCCAATGATCCTATCTTTTTTTTCATCTGCCTTAACGATGATTTTATTTGGCAAAGGAGTACATGTGTGGTGGTCTTGGGGCCTTATAAAAATCTCTGAAGAAAGTATTTATCATGGTTTGTTATTGGGGTGCAAAACCCTTTGCTTTGGGATGATTAGTTTAACATTTTTATTGACCACCCGTCCAATTATGCTTTTTTATGCCTTAATGCAGCAATGTAGGCTTACTCCCAAATATGCTTATAGCTTCATTGCATCGATCCGATTGTTGCCGATGGTTGTAGAGGAACTAAAGACACGTTCAGATGCTTTAAAAGTCCGAAGGGTGCATTTTTCAAGAGGCATAAAAGGGGGATATGAGCGTTTGCGGATGTTTATGGTGCCATTATTTGCCCAAAGCATTCGTCGAGCCCAAAGGGTTGCTGTTGCAATGGAAGCGAAAAGATTTCAAATGAATGGAAGCCGAACATATTATTATCCTACCGTCTATACAAAAATGGATATCGTATTTCTAGGGGTTGTTGCCATTTCATTGTTCTCAGCTTATTTTTTCATTGGAATTATTCCTTATGAAATATAAAACAAGTACTCAAAGCTTATGTTCCGCCAGGACGGTGCGAATTTTACCATTCTACCTAGATCAAGGCGCTATTGTTCAACCATTTTGCCAAAAAATGTCCGATCGTTTATAGTACGGTAGTACGATCTTTCAAAAAGATACTATCATCCTTTAATGAAAGTGAAGGAATTTCATCATCTATTAAGTGATAGTGAGGAAGGAAAAGTACTTCCCGTAAAACAATAAACAGGCGGTGGTTAATGTGAAAACGCAACATCTACGCTATTTTTTGGAGGTGGCGCACACTAGAAATTTTACAAATGCCGCAGAAAATTTATATATTACTCAGCCAGCATTAAGTAGAATCATTAAGTCCTTGGAAGAAGAGATAGGAGCACCTTTATTTATTCGATCGCGAAAAAAGTTACTGTTAACAGATGCTGGGCACGTCTTAGAAAAGCATGCAAAGATCATACATCAGCAGATTGACCTCCTGCATACAGATCTTGATTATTTATTGACATTGAAGAAAGGTCATATTCGTATTGGACTACCTTCAATTATTAATTCATTCTTTTTTTCAGAGATTTTGTCTACTTTTCATCAGAAATATCCCGAAGTGACGTTTCAATTGGAAGAAGATGGTTCAAAAGGAATTGAGGAAAAAATTGTCCATAACCAATTAGATACAGGTGTCGTTGTATTTTCAGGTAAGGGAGAAAACATAGAGTATTTTACTTTCGTCAATGAAAAACTGAAATTATTTGTACCATCTTCTCATCGACTAGTTGGTGAGAAGAATGTGGCATTAGAAAAATTAAAGACAGAGAAATTTATTATGTTTAATCAAGACTTTGAGATGCGGAATCTTGTTTTAACAGCATGTGAGCATGCTGGATTTCGTCCGGAAATTATCTCTGAAACATCGCAATTAGATTTTATCGAAGAAATGGTTGCCTACAACCTAGGTATTACATTATTGCCAGAAAGTACAGGAAAAGAGCTAACAAGTGAAATTAAAACCATCCCGATTGTACATCCCACTATTGAATGGAATTTGGCACTTATATGGAAAAAAGATGATTATCTTTCTCCACTTACAAAAGAATTTATTCAATTTGCGAAGTCAAAGTTAATGCGGATAAAACATACATAGAATGAGTTAGCCATTCGCCACGTATTCTAAAAAGTAGCTGTTCAAAGCCAGTTTCATGGATTTTGAACGGCTTTTTTTATGGCTTAGCGTACTATAAAATTGTCGCTTGTGGATAGGTTGTAATTTTGAGTTTCGTCGTCTAGCTCCAGCGCCCAGCAAACTTTCAGCTTCTTCCTACGATAAGTCAACATCGGCTCATTCTTCGCCGTGTATCCTTTATCTCAGGCCAACAGGATGTTGGTCAGAACGGCGTTGTGCCAGGATGGCACGTTTTTAGCCGTTCATCCTTATTAAGAAAGTTTGTACGTCGCTAAACGGGCGCTTGCGCTTTTGTTCTGGAATGCTGCCACTTAAATGAGAGCGATTCCATGTAAAAATGTTATAGAGGCTATGAATGAATGGCATTTTACGAATATAGTCGACAGGATTATAATCATCGTTATGTGAAAGGGATGAATCCTTTTCTTTTAAATTGTTATAGGGTGGTACGAATGGAAGCTAAAAAAATGAAAGAAACACGTGTAGTTCAAACAGATCAAGTTTTGATTAATGATTTGAATAATTATCATACATTATTTGGTGGCGTACTGATGAAGAAAATGGATGCTTGTGCGACACTTTCAGCTAGAAGGCATGCGAGAGTCAAAGAATGCGTGACTGCATCAACAGATTCTGTTAATTTTATCGAGCCTATTCGCCAATCAGATTCTGTCTGTATTGAATCCTTTGTAAGCTATACAGGAAGAAAATCAATGGAAATTTTCTGTAAGGTGATTGCAGAAGATTTAGAGACAGGCTTTCGTAGAATTGCCACTACGGCCTTTCTAACCTTTGTGCCATTAGGTGGAGACAAAAAACCACTGGAAGTCGCGAAAATTATCCCAGAAACAGAAGAAGAAAAATATTTGTTTGAAACAGGAAAAGAGCGAGAACAAATTCGCAAACTAAAAAGACAAAAAAATAAAGAACTTGTAGAAAACCTAGTGTTAACAAAGCCATGGGATTAATCAGGAAATGACGAAAAAAGGAGATCAACAAAATGTTAGTAGCACCATGTTTACATGATTTAATGCAGGCAAAATATGAAATTGAGTATTTAAATAAAACTAGGCCGACACTATTTCATAAATTTATAAATATCATTCAACTGACTCGTCAATTGCATTATAAATATCAATTGATGGGAGCCATGATTATGGATGAAGACCCGAGTGAATTTATTACGAATACACAAAACGATTATGTATTCTCCGTCTACAAAGCAGAAATTGATAAATTAAAAGCTGATCATACATTTCAAATTCTTAAACAATTTTTAGCAAGGAATAAAGAAATGAGCTATGGGCATATTTGTAAATTAGCGTTAGGCATTCATCCAAGTGTATTGGTTGGCCCAACGTTTGTCCGTTAAATCCTAGTTTCAAGAGCGATCGTTTTTTCCATTTGTATTCATTGACAATCAATATTAAAATGAATATAGAGGTTTTAGGAAAAATGAGGTGGAAAGACGATGATTACATTAAAAACTGAAAGAGAAATTCAATTAATGCATGAAGCGGGTAAAGTATTGGCTGCTTGTCATAAAGAGATTGCGAAGCTTGTGAAGCCAGGAGTTACGACAGCAGAAATAGATCAGTTCGTAGAGAAATTTTTAGCGAAACATGGAGCTACTCCAGAGCAAAAGGGGTATAAGGGATATAAGTATGCCACTTGTGCGTCTGTCAATGATGAAATCTGCCACGGTTTCCCACGTAAAACACCACTTAAAGAAGGCGATCTTGTGACCGTTGATATGGTGGTTAACCTTAACGGCGCTCTAGCTGATTCAGCATGGAGTTATGCGGTAGGGGAGGTTTCTGAAGAAACGAAAACATTGTTGGAAGTCACTAAAAATGCTTTATATAAAGGGATTGAACAGGCTGTAATTGGAAATCGCTTGGGCGATATTGGTCATGCGATTCAATCTTATGTAGAACCAGAAGGCTTTTCCGTTGTTCGGGAATTCACGGGTCATGGAATCGGCCCGACTCTCCATGAACCGCCACAAATACTCCATTACGGTCCAGCTGGAAAGGGCCTGCGCTTAAAAGAAGGCATGGTCATCACAATTGAACCAATGGTAAATGAAGGGGTCTGGCAATCGAAAATGGATGATAATGGCTGGACGGCGAGAACAATGGATGGCAAGCGTTCTGCCCAATATGAGCATACATTGGCAATTACGAAGGACGGACCTTTAATCCTGACAGAACAATAAGAACGACGGAGTGGTCACATAGCAGCTGCATAAAGCTCTATGTGACCATTTTTGTGTCTTTTTATTGCTTGGACTGCTACGGTCGTGACGTTAATGATATTTTAAAGAGAAAAACGTAAGGGCGGGAGCATCGGCTGTAACGCTAATGATCATTTAAAGAGAAAAACGTAAGGGCGGGAGCATCGGCTGTAACGCTAATGATCATTTAAAGAGAAAAGCGTAAGGGCGAGAGCATCGGCCGTGACGGTAATGGTCTTTTAAAGAGAAAAGCGTAAGGGCGGGAGCATCGACCGTGACGTTAATGATCGTTTAAGAAGAAAAACGTAAGGGCGATGACCACGGCTGTGTCGCTAATGAATTTTAAAAGAGAGAAGCGTTAGGATAAAAGCAATCCGAAAGTGCCAGAAATAAAAAGAACTTGCCACAGCGGTCGCCTTGGCAAGTTAAGCAAAATATAGATAGATTTCCTATTTCGTAGCTTCAGAGAACTTTTAGTCACTATCAGTTAAAATCATGACAGCATGGGCTTCAATTGATACGATTCCATTGACTGTTTCACCAGTGAGAAGATCACGTTTTTGCTCGTTTCCTAATTCAAACTGGCTCTTTTTATCATTATGATTCATAACAAATAAATAATCTCGGCCCTCTTTAACCCTTTTCGAGACTTCCACCCCAGATTCGGATGTTAATAGTGATTTAATCTCTTTATCTGCACAGAGATCCGCAATGAGCCCTTTTAAAAATTCGCTATCTGGACTGGAGGCGATATACCAGGCTTCTCCAGAGCCAAATTTATTTCTAGTTACAGCTGGCATCCCTTTGTAGAAATCATTTCCATATTCAGCTATAACCTCAGCTCCCTCAGAATGGATGAGGTCGAAAAGAATATTGCATGTATATTCCCCATTTAAATGATTTGTTTTATCTTTCATGACGATACGATTATATATATCTGGATGGAGAGCATCAATTTCTTCAGACCAAATGCCCAATAGCTTCCTTAATTTTCCGGGATAGCCGCCTGTTGTCACAAGATCATGTTCATCGACAATACCGCTAAAGAAAGTTGTCGCAAAAGTACCGCCATTCGCCACAAAATTTTCTAGTTTTTTATGATAATCCTCTTTGACCATATATAGAACTGGCGCAATGATAAGGTCGTATTTGTCTAGATCCACTTCAACGCCGATCATATCAACCTGAATGTTTTGTTGATAAAGAGCATCATAATATTTATGGACTTCCTTTACATAATCTAATGCCACAGATGGGCCACTTGTTAAATCGATACCCCAGCGGTTTTCCCAATCAAAGACAATCGCTACCTTTGCTTCCACACGTGCATCAATTATTTGCTCAGAGAGCTGACCTAATTCCTTGCCTAAAGCGGTTGTTTCTTGGAAGACGCGAGTATGCTCATGTCCTACATGCTCAACCACAGCCCCATGAAATTTCTCCGCTGCTCCAATAGACCGACGTAATTGGAAAAACAACACCGTATCAGCGCCACGCGAAACTGCCTGATAACTCCACAATCGCATCACTCCTGGACGTTTAAGCGAATTATAGGCCTGCCAGTTTTGTTGACTCGGTGTTTGTTCCATTAACATGAAAGGCTTTCCACTTTTGAGCCCTCTCATCAGATCATGTGTCATCGCCGTCATGCTTATTGGTGTATCTATGGAGGGGTAATTATCCCATGAAACGACATCCATCTCTTTTCCCCACTTGAAATAATCTAATTCTGGATAAAGACCCATTAAATTTGTTGTAATCGGGATATCTGGTGTATGCTTGCGAATAGCCTCCCTTTCAATTTTAAAACAATCTAGTAAACTATCTGATTGGAAACGTCGATAGTCAAGAGAGATCCCTTGGAAATTGGTGCGATTGCCGTCCCATTCTTCACTCAATACATTTGGTGGTACTATTTCAGCCCACTCGTAGAAGGTATGTCCCCAAAACGCAGTATTCCAAGATTGATTCACCGCTTCGATAGACTGGTAGCGCCCCTTTAACCAAGCACGAAATGCTTCCGCACAGTTATTACAATAACAATATCCGCCATATTCATTATTAATATGCCAAATTAAAACAGCTGGATGATCTTTATATCGTTCAGCAAGTTTTTCCGCCATTCTTTCCGAATACATACGAAATGTTGGACTATTGGGACAGGAGTTATGCCTTCCGCCAAATTTGCGCTTTCTCCCATTGTAATCCACACGTAAAACATCGGGATGCTTTTTTGCCATCCAAGCAGGATGTGCGGCAGTACTTGTTCCTAAACAAGTATAAATTCCATTTTTATATAGGCGATCGATTGTCGCATCCAATCCGGAAAAATCATATGTATTTTCATCTGGTTGATTGTGAGCCCACGCAAACACATTTAAAGTTGCAACATCTATCCCTGCTAATTTAAACATGCGAACGTCTTCATTCCAGATTTCTTCATCCCATTGCTCTGGGTTATAATCGCCCCCGTACCATATCTTAGGTAATGTCTCATTTATCATACTTTTCCACCTCTTTCATAATTAACCTCATCTTAGCGCCTCTATCTGAATCAGTCAACGAAAAAATCGAAACGTTTGGATAAGGGAGGATCTTTTGAATTTAAAAACACTAGAATGTTTACTTTATTGAAATAAAAACACTAATTTTGAATGATTTTCAAGCTAATTTGTTGTGTATTTATTGATGAATCCCTGTGCTACCATTAATAGTAACATTTCTATGAAAGCGTTTTGACTATCGATGTTCATTTGAGTAAACGCTAATTTTAGGTATTGTCAAAAGTTCTATGAAAACAAAAACCTAAAAGTAGATCCATAGTCAATATGTGGTGGCAAGCTGTCGCATCATAAGGGGGAAACAATGAAGGAGCAAAAGCGATTATTTAAAGATATAAATGAGCCATTGGAAGCAAGAGTAACCCATTTACTAGAGCTATTAACGCAAGATGAAAAAATCAGCTTATTATCAACATCTCAAAGTGCCATTCCCCGTTTAGGCATCAAGGAATACCAGGTTGGTGGCGAAGCAGCTCATGGAGTTGTAGATAGGAATGGAGGAAAGACGACCGTTTTTCCACAGCCGATTGGATTATCTAGTACATGGAATCGTGAGCTAATGAAAAAGGTCGGTAGTGTGATTGGCGATGAGGCACGCATTTTTTATGAACAAAATCAACAAAAAACAGGTTTAACCCTTTGGGCACCAACGATTGATATGGAGCGTGATCCGAGATGGGGACGGACAGAGGAAGCGTACGGGGAGGATCCTTATTTAACAGGCCAACTAGCAACCGAACTGATTAAAGGAATGCAGGGAGAGGACCCGTTTTATCTCAAACTAGTAGCAGCTCCTAAGCATTTCTATGGAAATAATAACGAGTATGGCAGAGAGCGGATTTCAAACAGCATTGACCCGCGTAATCGATATGAGTATTATTTAAAAGCTTTTGAACCTGCTTTTAAAGAAGGGAAGGCTTTGTCTATGATGACGGCATATAATGGGGTCAATGGCGTTCCGGCGATGCAAATTCGAGAAATAAAAGAAGTTGTGAAGAAACAATGGAAAATGGATGGTTTTGTTGTGTGTGATGGCGGGGCATTGACTTTGAATGTGGAGGAATATGGCTATTATTCCTCCTTCGCTGAAGCTTTAGCTGATGCTTTGAAAAAAGGGATTGATTGCTTTGTAGATGATAAGGAACGAGTGGAAGAAGCGGCTCGACAAGCTTTGACACAACAACTGATCACTGAGGAGGAGCTAACCGAAGCAATTGGTAATATGTTAAAAGTTCGTTTCCGCTTAGGTCATTTTGATGGTGACACGAGCAAAAATCCTTATTTCCAAGTGGACCAAACTAGATTATGCTCTAAAGAACACGCGGATTTAGCACTTGAAGCAACGAATGAATCGATCGTTCTTCTAAAGAACGCTGGGCAGATGCTTCCACTCCAAAAAGAAAAACTAAAAAAAATTGCAGTCATTGGGCCAACGGCAGATATTGTGTACCGCGATTGGTATACAGGCTATTCTCCCTATCAAATTACCCCTTTAATGGGGATTCAAAATAAATGTCATAATTATATGGTCAGCTTTGTTAAAGGAAATGATAAAATAGCGCTGAAATCGTTTGACAAGGAAGCATATATGACAATGGCCGCAGATGACAAAATAGTATTTCAGGCTAATTCAATTGGAGAAAAGGAAATTTTTGAGATAGAGGAATGGGGGTGGAATGGAAATCTGTTGAAAAATGTAGCCAATCAGCGTTATATATGCCAAAACGAACAGGATGCAACGTTTAAGGCAAATAGTCAAGAGGTTTTTAATTGGTTTATTCGAGAAAAAATAGGCTTTCATCCAGTAGATGAAAATAAGGGAATGTACTATCTGTCCACATGGCAGGGGGAATCATTAAAGGTGGCAGAAGACAATGGATTGACAATAGGAAGCCAACCGGGGGTTTTTCAGAAGCAAATTCTATCATCAGGTATCAATGAAGCGGTCCAAGCTGCGAAAGAGAGCGATGTGGCGATTGTTTGCTTAGGGAATAACCCGATGCTAAACGGTAGAGAAACAGAGGATCGTTCTGATATTATCCTGCCAAAGCAGCAACAAAAACTATTGGAAGAGGTATACAAGGTAAATAATAATGTGGTTTTAGTACTGATTAGTAGCTATCCCATAGCTGTGAATTGGGCACAGGAACATATCCCTGCTATTCTATATTCTTCCCATGGGTCACAAATGCTTGGGGAAAGTATTGCTTCCATTTTATTTGGCGATGAAGTACCATCTGGAAAATTAAGTATGACTTGGTATAAAGGTGTTCGACAATTACCGACAATTTTCGACTATGATATAATAAAGTCGAAAAGGACGTATCAATACTTTGATGAAGAAGTTTTATACCCTTTTGGTCACGGATTAAGTTATACAACCTGTAAATATGATCAACTACAACTTGATACAACAACGCTTTTAAAAAACGAATTGGTTTCTGCTCAAGTTTGCATAGAAAATACAAGTGAGCATCCCACCCATGAAGTAGTGCAATTGTATGCCACAGTTCAAGGTTCAGCTCTTCCAAGGCCACGTAGGCAGCTGGTAGATTTTAAGAAAATAAAACTGCATCCCTTTGAAAAAAAGACAATTTCATTAAAAATGGAAGCGGATCAATTATTGATTTGGAATGTGAATGAAGAGCAATATACGTTAGAAACAGGTTCATGTATGCTCTCCGTCGGTACATCGAGTGAAGATATAAGATTTAAAGAATTTATTCGAATTCAGGGTGTTAATATCACTCACCGCTCCTTAAAGGAAGTAACGAAAGCTGAAAATTATAATGATTATGCCAGTGTATATTTGGATAAAGGTGAAAATGGTCTGAATTGTGTGACAAATCGGTTGGATGGATGGATCAAATTTGAAAATGTTGAGATGATTGCTGAAAAGCTTTGTTTGACATTGCGCGTGACTACAGATGGAGGACCTGGAAAAGTAAAGCTGAACATCGATCGGATTGAGCATGCGGTAGTAACGGAGAAGGAATTTACAGTCAGCTATCCTGGAGAGTGGATCGATGTTCAATTGCCATTTACAGCTATTGCAGACTTACACGATCTATTTATCGTAATGGAAGGACCTGTCTCAATCAACACATTACAATTAAAAAAGAGAGATGGTTCTGGCGGAGAGAAATGGAAGCGCATATCATTAAGAAAAAAATATGATTTCGGTGTAGTTGATATGATCATCTGAAGTTTAGAGGGTCAGGTGATGGCAGTGAAATATCTTATAAAATTAACTGGCACGATTACCAATAAAAAGGTAAAAATTAAATTATTAGGCATTTATTTAGTTGTAACTGTCATTCCTATCCTACTGATTGGATTATACCTAAATTACAGTATGCGAGATGTTGTTCTTAATAATACGATTAATGAAGTGAACGCAAATGTTGATAAGCTAGAAATGAGATTAAATACCATTTTAGATCGAGCTATTAATATCTCAGATCAAATTTACATTAGTAATGATTTAAAGAAGGTGCTGGGGCAAGAGTACAAAAACAATCTTGAAATTTATAACGCTTATGCCACCTATCCGATCTTTACTAATTATTTACGCTATTACAATGAAATTGGAAATATTCGGTTCTATATGACAAAGGAAATGATTACAAATTCGCAATTTGTATATGCAGATCAAGAGACTAGGAATCAGGATTGGTATCAAAAGGCTGTCGAGAGACAAGGACGAATTTCTTGGGAATATATGCAAGACAAATGGACGGAAAACGCCTACCTAACACTGACCCGGTCAGTTTATGGGGATGATCGTGAATTATTAGGGGTGTTAGCGATCGAGATTTCCCCTAATAATCTGACAGCCATTTCGAAAAGTGAGTTATTTGATGTGTTTGTTTCTCTAGATAATAAAAAAATTGTTCATAGCAAGGACCCGAGTTATTTAGGGCAAGATCCTTCTTTTATCAAAAAGGCTGATATACAAGAAGAATCTATTATTTATGATACAGAGTTTAAGGAAGAAAAATATAAAATTTATTTACGATCTTTTAAGCCTAGCAAAACTTTAGAAAATCAAATCCAAATTACAGCATTAATTCCGATTGAAGATGTGATTAAAGATTCAAAATCCGTTTTATATAATGGATTTTTGATTGTGATGATTTGTTTGATTATTTCGATCACGCTAATAGGTCTCTTTATTAGATCATTCGACAAACGGGTCCATCTGCTTCGAAATGCCATGAACAATATCGCGAAAGGAAATTTCGCCATCAAGGAGCGAAAATTGGGTGGAGATGAGATTGGGCAGGCGTATGATGATTTAGTGCTGACCGCTGATAGTATTAAACAACTGATCAATGAAGTATATGTTCATAAAATCAATGAAGAACAATGGAAAAGAAGACAAAAAGAGTCTGAATTTAAAATGTTATCGAGTCAAATCAATCCTCATTTTCTCTATAACACATTGGAGATGATTCGTATGAAGGCGTTGATTAGTAAAGATCAAGAGGTAGCAAGAAGTGTCATGTTGCTTAGTCAAATGATGCGATCCAGTTTAGAAGTTTCTGATCAACCGATTTTATTAGAATCTGAAATTAACTTAATCAAAACATATTTAGAAATTCAGAAAATGCGTTTTGGTGATAGGGTGAATTTTAGTATTGACATTGAATGTGATATTCAAGACTATTACATATTCCCATTACTGCTTCAACCCGTTGTTGAGAATTCCATCATTCATGGGATCGATCAAGAAATGGAAGCGAGTATGGTAAAAATTAAGGTGTTTAAAACAGCTGATAACCTTGTGATCGAAGTCAGAGATAATGGGGTAGGAATCGCATCTGATGCCTTAATTTTATTAAAGAAAGGATTAGATGAATCAGAGGACAACACGCGATACAGTAGTGGGATTGGCATGAATAATGTCAATAAAAGGATTAAATTATACTATGGTGAAGCATATGGAGTCGATATTGAGAGTGAGCATGGGATTGGTACGGTTGTAACCTTGTTCCTACCTTCAAAGAAAGGACCGGATTCAGATGCGGAAATTACTAATCATTGACGATGAACCGATTATCCAAGAAGGGTTAAAGCATGTCATCCCTTGGGATGAATTTGGTTACGAAATTTGTGATGTTGGGATCAATGGCCGAGATGGTCTAAATAAGATTCGTATACATCAGCCGGATTTAGTGATGCTTGATATTCGGATGCCTGGATTGTCGGGGATTGATATTATTAGCCAGTTAAAGAAGGAAAATTTCACTACTAAATTTATCATTTTAACCGCTTATTCTAGTTTTTCTTATGCGAAGAAACTAATGGGTTTAGGGATTGAGCATTATTTACTAAAACCAATAGTGGAAACAGAGTTAATCCAAGTTCTTGGTAAAATTGAACAGGAAAGGATTGAGGAACAGAAACTACAGGATCAACTAGCTTCCTATAATCAACTGAATGAAGAACGGACATTAAGGGCCTTATTGGAGGGAAAGCAAGACGATTTGGATGAACCTTTACTAAGAGAATTAAAGGGAAAGGAATTACACCTTGTTCGAATTTGCGGCGACTTGAAGCAAAGTAATAATTCATGGTTAAAGGAAAAGGTGGCTGAAAATGCAGAACATATAAAATTAATTAGAAAAGATGATTTTGACCATTTGCTGTTCATTCAGAACAGTCCTGCTTTTATGAAGCTGTTTTTGGCAAAAATGAGAAAGGTGTTTCAAGAAAATGCCGGACAAGCAATTGTTTTGCTGATTGCAAATGTAATTGACCGTCCAGCAATATTATTCACTGCTTACAAGCAAATAAAAGAATTAATGAATTTCCATTTTTGCTTCAGCGAGAAGCAGATTTTGCACTATCAGGAGTTTACAACTTGTACGAAAGTTACGAAGAAACCAGATGAGGGACAAAATAGAAGAAAGCTTTATCATTATATAGAGTTTGGCGATAAAAGGAATATTAAAAAGATAGTCTCTGAGTTAGAACTTTATTACCGAACCAGCCACTTTTCAAAAGAAAGAATTAAATTAGAGCTCTTTGAATGGTGTGTTTCTTTATTTGGTTTTATCCAAGAAAACTACCTAGATATAAATATTGTCGATAAAAATGTTTTGGAAAATAAAATAAATAGCCAAATAAATCTTCAGAGCATCATGCAACTGATTGTGAATGAACTATTGCTAATTAGTGAATCGATTCATGGTGGTTCCCCAACAAAAGGACATATTGTTGATAAGGTGAAAGAATATATTCATATTTACTTTAATGAAGATATCAGCTTAAAGTATGTGGCAAATTTATTCCATTACAATAGTGCCTATTTAGGAAAGTTATTTAAAAAGGAAACGGGAGAGTATTTTAACGTTTATTTGCATCAAGTACGGATTTACAAAGCGAAGGAATTATTGATGAGTGACAAATATAAAGTGAATGAGATTTCCAGATTAGTTGGATATTCCAATGCTGATTATTTTTATAAAAATTTTAAGCAGTATGAAAATATGAGTCCCAAGGAATATCAAATGAAACAGCGAAAGGGAATCACCAGCTAATGAAGAGGGATAAGCATGGCTAAACCAGTGACAGACAGACCGGCATATATAATCATGAAGTATCTTTATTATTTTTTTATGACGAATCTTTACTTTATTCTATCTAATCTATTATTTCTTAGCGTGTTTTACTTAGCCGACTTCGTGTTTGAAAATATTCTATTGTTTTATATTACGTTAATCCCAATGGGGCCGGCAATAACAGCTGTACTTTCAACGATGGGAAAATTAGTAAGAGAGAAAGACCTTCAAGTCACAAAGGACTTTTTTAAAGCCTATACACTTAACTTTTGGCCAACGATGAAATATTGGTTGATTCAATTAACCATTTTATTAATTTTGGCGATTGATATTGGTTATTCTACGAATAACCGCAATATTTTTTCACCTGTATTTCTTCTATTGCTCGTTGTCTGTGTATTTATAATGATTTATGCTTTTCCGATTATTTCAAGATTTGAAGTGAAATTGAAAAATCTCTTTATTATTTCTGTCTATTCCGTTTTCAAATTTTTCAAAGCAACTCTTTTAAATATTACAAGTATGATCGCCTTTGGCATTATTTATTGGACTTTCCCAAGTATCAGCTTTTTATTTTCGATTAGCTTAATTGGTTATTTTGTGATGTTAAACTTACAACAACCATTAAGCTATTTAGAGTCGAAAATGTCTAAAGGATAGGAGGATGGAGGAACAACTTTGCGAGGACTTACTATAAAAACAACCAGTTTATTGATTATTTTTTTCCTGATTATCAGCTCCTTATTGGTTATTTTAGCTAAAAAGGAATACCAATCGGGGGAACAGGTTTCTCTGGAATCAGATGAAAATGCGGGGGAAACGCGGGATAATCAGCAAACACAGCCGGTTCTTTCGATCCAACCAGATCAAGTTCACCACATCACACTTCAGAATGCTGAAGAAACTATTGAACTCGCACCTGATTCACCTTATTCAGAGGAAGAAGTTCGAACTAATTTGAGTGGATGATATATACATCAACCTTATCGAAATACCTATAGTGTGAAATACAATCCACTTGTCAACATGATATATGGGATAGAGGAATTAGAATGGGAAGAAATCATTGGCGAGGAAAAAAAACTTGAAATGTATGGATTAGAAACGCCGGATATGAAACTAACTTTTCAATCCGAAGAAGGGGAGGAAACCCTCATTCTTGGTGATCAGACTGGGGACGGGAAACGTTATGCAAAATTAAGTGATAGTGAGCAAGTTGGAACGATTGTGGAGGATGTTTTACAGCCTTACCAATTACAAGCGTTTGAGCTGGTCGAGAAATTCGTAAAAATTATTGCAATCGACGTGCTGGATCAATTGCAAATTAGTGATGGAGATCAGGAAATTGTCATTAAAATTGACCATCAATTTGATCAGGATGGACAAGGATCTCCAGTCTTTTTTATTAATGATCAAGAGGTAGGAGAAGATATTTTTAGAGATTTATATAAAGATATTGCTGGCTTATCTGTGCATGATGTTGTGAAGAATGCGACGTATCATACTCCTGAAGCCACTATGACTTACACGATCTTTCAAGATGACCAAGGGGATAAAAGCGAGATAAATGTGGAACTTGTATCTTATGATCAGGACAACTTTGCGGTATTTTTGAATGGAAAAGCAGATTTTTTACTGGAAAAATCGCTCTTTAAAAATATGCTTGAAAAGATAAAGCAAACATAATACCAGCAGAGAAGCATTTGATTCTTACTTTCAAAAGTGATAATCGAATGCTTCTTTATCGTTTTAGGAAACGAAAATGCCGCAAGGCGGAGCTGTATGAATAAGAATATAAGCAGATGTCTAATTTTTACGTGAAATTTACACTTTTTTAATAGGTATAAAGGGAAAGCGATTTCAGTTAGCATACTAGATAAGGAATTAGTTGATTAAGATTATTTGGTAGATGAGGGGGGAAAGATGTGGCAAAAACAGCTATGGAATTGAAAGGGAAAACAAATAAGCCATTAAATAATACTTGGAAAAAAATCAAAAGTCAAAAGGCATTAATCTTAATGTCTCTTCCATTTGTCATTTGGTTAATCGTTTTCAAGTATATTCCTCTCGCCGGATGGACGATGGCTTTTCAAGATTATTCACCTGCTAAGGGGCTTTTTGATCAAGATTGGGTAGGTTTAAAGCATTTTAAAGTACTATTTAAAGAGGATATCTTTTACCAAGCATTAACAAACACATTAGGAATGGGGGCTCTTGGCCTCATTTTTGGGACGGCTACCTCGATTGCCTTTGCTTTACTTATTAATGAAGTAAGATTACTAAAATTCAAGAAATTAACGCAAACGATTTCTTATTTACCCCATTTTGTTTCATGGGTCATCGTGGCGAATATAGTCACAACGATGTTAGCTCCAGAAGGAATAGTAAATAATTTATTAATGGCGACTCATTTAATCGACAAACCCATTGGATTTATGTCAAGTCCGAATATGTTTTGGGGAATTGTCACGACAGCTGATGTATGGAAAGAAACCGGCTGGAATGCGATCATTTATTTGGCAGCGATGACAGGGGTAGACCCGCAATTATATGAGGCAGCAAAAGTGGATGGTGCCAGTCGTTGGAAACAAATGTGGCATATTACATTACCGAGTATTCGACCGGTTATTATAGTGTTATTAATTTTAAATATCGGAAACTTAATTAATATTGGCTTCGAAAAACAAATGCTATTAGGCAATAATATTGTTGCTGAAAAATCCCTCGTGATTGACTTGTATGCGCTAAATTACGGGATCGGAATGTTCCGATATTCCTTCGGTACCGCTATTGGGATTTTTAAATCGGTTATTAGTGTCGTTTTAATCGTCATTTGTAATAATATTGCGAGGAAAACAGGGGATGGCGGAATCTATTAAGATAAGGAGGAAACAAAAATGAAACGCTTTAAGAAAATCACGCTTTTTGATTTCATTCTAACGATCTGCATGATTATAGTCATTATTATTACGCTATACCCCTTCCTTAATATATTGGCTATTTCCTTGAATAATGCTGTCGACACAGCTAAAGGGGGAATTTATATTTGGCCAAGAGACTTTACATTTGCAAACTATACAGAAGTTTTCGGTAGTAACGATCGTCTTTTACAAGCTTTTATCATGTCCGTGACAAGAACTGTCGTAGGAACTTTAACCGGAATTATTGCCAGTACAATGCTTGCCTATACATTAAGTCGGAAAGATTTTGTTTTCAATAAGCCGGTTGCAATTTTACTTGTGCTGACAATGTTTGTAAGCGGTGGATTGATTCCAGATTATATGTTGATACGGAATTTGGGTCTTGTCAATGATTTTATGGTGTATATTTTGCCGATGTTAATTAGTGCTTTTAATGTAATTATTATCCGCTCTTTTATGGATAATCTACCTAAGGCATTGGAAGAATCAGCGAAAATGGATGGAGCGAATGATTTTACAATTTTTAGCCGCATTATCTTACCATTATCATTGCCTGTGATTGCGACCATTTCTTTATTTTTAGCTGTTGGACAATGGAATAGTTGGTTTGACACTTATTTGTATGCAAGATCAAATGAAAACTTAACAACTTTACAATATGAATTAATGAAAATATTGGATAATGCTAGTTCATCTGGCGGTGATATCAATTCACAAAATGCTCAATTTGTCTCTAAACAAACTAATCCACAGTCTTTAAAAATGGCCATTACAATCATTGCTACTGTTCCGATCTTGATGGTCTATCCTTTCTTACAAAAATATTTTGTCACAGGATTAACTTTGGGAGCTGTTAAATAAGGTATCAATTTTTTGATATAAACATAACAAATGAGGGGGATTAAAAAATGTTTAAACGTAAATGGCCTTTGTGGTCAACCATGTTGGTTTTATTTGTAGGTATTGCTCTTGCAGGATGTAGCGGTGATACAGATAAGTCATCAGGAGACTCAAAATCTGATGAACCTATTACATTAACATTCTTTAATGCGGACCTGAATAGCGATGTATCATTTGATGATCCAGTTGCTAAGGAAATTACAAAGAGAACAGGGATCAAACTGGACATCCAACATCCAGTTGGTGGGGATGAGCAGGCCATTCCATTAATGATTGCCAGTGGTGAATACCCAGATATGATTTTTGCCAAAGGGGATATCGGAAAATTAATCGAAGCTGGTGGTGTTATAAAGCTTGACGACTTAATTGAAGAAAAAGGCGATAATTTGAAAAAAATGTATGGAGATCAATTTGATCGCTTAAGAAATTCCCTTGATGATCCAAGTATTTATCAAGTAGGAACCTATGGTGTAGAAAATGCCTTTTGGGAGACAAGTGGAACAACGTCTATACAATTGGATGTTCTACGCGAATTAGGCTATCCGGAAATTAGAACGCTTGAAGACTACGAAGATGCATTAACAGAGTATATTGCAAAACATCCTGAAATCGATGGACAAAAGACAATCGGACTTTCCTTATTAGGTAGTGATTGGCGCTGGCTCATTACGGTTGGAAATCCAGCCGGATTCTCCCTTGGTATACCGGATGACGGCCAGTGGGCAATTGATGATGAAACCGGTGAAGCAACATACAAATTTATGATACCTGAGATTAAAGATTATTTTAAATGGTTAAATCACATGAATGATATTGGGTTACTCGACCCTGAATCTTTCACACAAACAGAGGATACGTATATTGCTAAATTGTCTTCTGGTCGAGTATTAGGAATTGCAGACCAAGATTGGAATTATCAAGATGCCGATAAAGCATTGAAAGCAGATGGAAAAGAGTGGAAAACGTATGCTCCACTACCCGTTACGTTGAATGAAAATTATAAGTCGCAAGGATTAAAGGACTACGGTTTTGCTGGAGGGTGGGGTATCTCGATTAGTTCCACTTCAGAACATCAAGAAGAAGCATTTGAATTCCTTGATTGGATGGCCTCTGAAGAAGCACAAATCCTTGTGAATTGGGGAATTGAAGGTGAGAATTATGATGTAGTTGATGGTAAAAGAGTACTGCAGGACGATGACAGAGAACAAAGAAAAACAGATGCAAAATATGCGGAAAAAACAGGGGTAGGTCAATATATCTATCCATTCCCACAATGGGGAAATGGCGCTGTTGATTCAAACGGTAATTCAATCACACCAGATACACAAGATGATATCATCGCCACATATACAGATGCGGAAAATGAAGTGCTAAGTGAATATGGAATGGAGAGTTGGATTGATTGGTTCCCTTCCACAGAGGAACTAGGAATCTCCAATCACGGTGCAGCTGCAAACTATACGATTCCAAATAATAGTGATTTACAAATCATTCAACAAAAAGCGGATGATTATACAGAACAAAAAATAACTCAAGCAATTCTTGGTAAACCTGCTGATTTCGATAAAGCTTGGGATGAAATCCAAGATAAGCTTATTGAAATGGATATTGAAAAGGCAAATGCAGAAATGACCAAAATTACCCAAGATACAATGAAATTATGGGGAACAAAATAATCGAATGATCAATTGCGCTGTCCTGATGAAGGGTTTGACAATTCAATGAATAACGAGTGATAAAGTCAGACTTGGAAGGGACAGTCCCCTCATGTATATCTGTATTAAATTATTGTGAAATTGAAAAGGGGTTCGAGTAAGATGAAATTTACAGACGGAAATTGGATGGTACGTGAAGGATATAGTATACACCATCCACATGGTGTACATGATTATGAAGTAAATAAAGATAGTGTCACGTTTTATACACCTTGTAAAGATATTAAGCATAGGGGGGACACATTAGATGGACCTTTATTAACGGTTAAACTATCCTCACCAATAGAAAATGTGATCCGCGTGCAAACTTGGCATTATAAAGGTGGACAAAATAATGGACCATATTTTAATCTTGCAGAAGAGAAAAATACACCAATAATTACAGAAACAGATGAGGCTATATCATTTACGAGTGGTGATTTGAAACTAGTGGTTAATCAAAATCATTTTGGTTTTGATTTCTATCAGGGAAATCGAAAGGTAAATCAAGGTAATGCAAAAGGACTTGCCTGGATTAAAGGACCAGAAGAAACAACTTATATGCGTGGTCAGCTAAACCTAAATGTTGGGGAACAAATTTATGGTTTAGGCGAGAGATTTACTCCTTTCGTTAAAAATGGGCAAGCGGTCGATATTTGGAATAAGGATGGTGGGACAAGCTCTGAACAATCCTATAAAAATATTCCTTTTTATTTAAGTAGTGAAGGGTATGGTGTTTTTGTTAATCATCCCGAACAAGTAAGCTTTGAAATTGGTTCAGAATTAGTATCTAAAACTCAATTCAGTGTACCAGGCGAATATTTAGATTATTATATTATTAATGGTCCAACACCGAAAGAAGTCATTGGGCGCTATACAGATTTAACTGGAAAACCAGCTTTGCCTCCAGCCTGGTCTTTCGGTCTATGGTTAACCACTTCTTTCACAACGGATTATAATGAAGAAACAGTCAATCATTTTATTGATGGAATGGAAGATCGAGGTATTCCTTTAAGCGTATTTCATTTTGATTGCTTCTGGATGAAGGAATTTGAATGGTGTAATTTTGAGTGGGATCGTGATAATTTCCCCGATCCTCAAGGCATGTTGAATCGTCTAAAAGATAAAGGATTAAAGATCTGTGTATGGATTAACCCCTATATTGCGCAAAAGTCCAAGCTATTTGATGAGGCAACGGAAAAGGGATATTTAATTAAAAAAGTGAATGGCGATGTATGGCAATGGGATTTATGGCAAGCGGGAATGGGAATTGTTGATTTTACCAATCCAGCCGCTTGTAAATGGTATACAGATCACTTGAAACGATTAGTTGATATGGGGGTTGATTCCTTTAAAACAGATTTCGGTGAGCGAATTCCGACAGATGTTGTTTATCATGATGGTTCTGATCCATATAAAATGCATAACTACTATGCTTATAAATTTAATGAGGTTGTTTTTGACTTTCTTAAAGAAGAAAAAGGAGAAAATCAAGCCGTACTGTTTGCTCGTTCTTCTACGGCAGGTGGTCAAAAGTTCCCTGTCCACTGGGGTGGAGATTGTGACTCTACTTATGAAGCCATGGCCGAAAGTTTACGAGGGGGATTATCTCTTACATTAAGCGGTTTTGGTTATTGGAGCCATGATATCGGTGGATTTGAAAGCACAGCGACTCCCGATGTCTTTAAGCGTTGGACAGCTTTTGGGCTTCTTTCAAGTCATAGTCGTTTTCACGGTAGCACCTCTTATCGCGTTCCATGGCTCTTTGATGAGGAAGCAGTGGATGTGACTCGCCATTTTACGAAGCTAAAGAATCGCTTAATGCCTTATTTATTTAATGCAGCGATTGAGAATCGGAATACAGGGATACCAGTGATGCGTGCTATGGTACTTGAATTCCCAGAGGATCCAACTTGTCATTTACTGGATCGTCAATATATGCTTGGAGATTCGCTTCTTGTTGCACCAATTTTTAATGCGGAAGGACTAGGCACATACTATTTACCAAAAGGAACATGGAGCCATCTCCTAACAGGGGAAGTCGTAGAAGGAGGAACATGGAGAAAAGAAACATATGACTACATGAGTCTTCCCTTATTTGTAAAAGAGAATACAGTTATTCCAATGGGCGAAAGAGAAACAAGCCCTGAGTATGATTATGCTGATAATATGACATTCTACGTGTATGCATTAGAAGATGGAAAAGAGGTTTCCACAATCGTTCATAATATGGATGGTGAAGAGGTCGGACAAATTACTTTCATGCGCAACGACAAAACGATAGAAATTCAAGCAAATATGAAGCAAAAACTATACCATGTTTGTTTTGTTGGACAAAACGAAATCTCATTTACCTCTTCAGGTGAATGGAAAAAGGAATTAATGGGCTCGGTAGTTTCTCCAGCCCCATCTGCTACGAGCTTTAAAATCCAATTCTAATATAGTGTCAAGCAGAGGCTATAGGCATCCAATGACTAAAAGACGTCGATTGGATGCCTTTATTTAATGAACTTTTATTTTCCAGCCTTGCATGTGTATATTGCTCCAGCCTTAAGAAAAAGAAGCATGTCATCCAACCATTCATCATAGATTGTTAAGGAATGGTAATAGGAGGTTGGTTCATGGGAGTAAAATTGATAAAAATCGCAGTCATTTATTTTTTAATTGGTCTTTTGTTTGGATTATATATGTCTGCTACACATGTTTTTAAATTGGCCACTGTTCATGTTCATGTAAATTTGCTTGGTTGGATGTCTCTTGGGATAATCGGTTTAATTTACGTTCATTTTCCAAAACTTGAAAAGACTGTAGCGGCAAAGATTCATTTTTGGCTCCATAATATTGGATTACCAATCATGATGATTGGTATCGCCTGTGCCATATTAGGTATAAGCCCGATTTTTTTCCCCATTGCGACCATAGGCGGGGCCCTCACCGTTTTAGGTGTATTCTTTTTCGGATATAATATTTTATGGAATTTACGCACTTAAGCATCTTACCTTCCTTTTGGAAGAGAGGATGCTTTTCCTTTTTGACTATAGGGACCATCTTTCATTCTATTCATACAATATCGCAAAACACCTAGGAGATGATGACATGGCATTATGGATTGATGTGTCGATTCCAAAGCATCAGCTCAAGCTATTTGATGGTTCTAAGCTGATCAAAACCTATCCTGTTGCTATTGGAAAAATCGTCACACCTACTCCTCACGGTTCTTATAAGATCATCAATAAACAACTTAACCCTGGTGGACCATTTGGTGTTCTGTGGATGGGATTATCCAAGCCGCATTATGGTATTCATGGAACGAATAATCCTTCTTCAATTGGTAAAAATGTCTCCCACGGCTGTATTAGAATGTATAATCATGATGTATTAGATCTATCAAACCGAGTTTCGGTGGGAACGCCGGTCGTAATTCATTAATAATCGTCACCTGCCACAGTGTTAAAAAGTAATCCCCTTCACTCACTTATCGTGAATGAGGGGGATCATTAGTTGTTTTTAAGCTCATTGCCTTTAGCTTTTTTTTGTAAATAAAGAAAAAGACTCGTAATTGCCTTCGAAAACAGGAAGACAATTATATAGATTAGAAAGATTTTAAAAAAGTTCATGTTAGGACCAAGCTTAGTAAGATGGATACTGGCGGCAATTGGTTCAACAATAAAGGCAAAAATAACAGCTAAAAGCAGGGTATAAAAGTAATAATTTTTTTGATGATTCAATGTCCATTGATACACAAGCATAGCACAAATAGGGATCAGAGAAACTTCAAATGAAAAAGATGGGAAGAAAGGAATTGCGTAATATGGGTAATTTTTCAAGCCAAGGTACATAAAAGCTGTATCGGCATAACCAAACCAAGTCGTAACATTAAATCCATAAAAACCTATAAGAAATATTTTCTTACGATCAATGGTAAAATACAAGAAAATTAATGGGAGAATCAGTGTGGCAATAATTACCCAAAATTGCCATGAGTCAATATAAGAATATTTTTTCCAATATTCCGTCCCAACACGAATCAAATCTTGGTCGATTTCTACAAGTTTCTTTAAAAGTTCTGTTTGTTTTGAGGTCATTGTTTTGTACTCCAAAATTTTAATTATGTGTTATCTAGAGTACCCACTATTTGAATGAATATTCTCTATAGCGATTGATGGATTTTTAGAGATTGGGACGATACAATAGAGAAAAGTCCAGATAGTGTAATATGCTTGAAAATGGTTAAAATGTATAAGAAGGAGTGATAAGAGATGGCTGAAGCTTATGAATTCGCAACCTTTGCAGGAGGATGCTTCTGGTGTATGGTTTCCCCTTTTGATGAACAACCTGGAATAAAAGAGGTAATCTCTGGTTATACCGGTGGACATACGGAAAATCCGACTTATGAGGAGGTGTGTTCTGATACGACAGGGCATGTAGAAGCTATTCAAATCACATTCGATCCAAGTGTTTTCCCTTATAAAAAATTATTAGAATTATTTTGGCAACAGATCGATCCAACCGATCCTGGTGGGCAATTTGGTGATCGAGGAAGTTCCTATAAGACAGCGATATTTTATCATAATGAAGAGCAAAAAGAACAAGCGGAAGCCTCCAAACGTGCGCTCGCAGAAAGTGGTCGCTTTCAAAAGCCAATCGTCACCGAAATACTGCCAGCAGCTCCTTTCTACAAAGCAGAGGAAAGTCATCAAGATTATTATAAAAAAAATGCATTCCACTATAATGCTTATAAAGAGGGATCAGGACGAGCGCAATTTATTCGTGAAAATTGGAAAAAGCAAAAGACGGTTGAAGAACTTAAAAAAGAACTAACTCCACTACAATATGAAGTGACGAAACAGAATGGCACAGAGCCACCGTTTCAAAATGAGTACTGGGATAATACAGAGGAAGGAATCTATGTGGACATCGTATCTGGTGAACCATTGTTTAGTTCGAAGGATCAATATGATGCTGGGTGTGGTTGGCCAAGCTTTACAAAACCGATTCAACGTTCGGAATTAAAGGAAAACCTAGACACATCATTTGGCATGCGCCGAATTGAAGTTCGTTCGAAAACAGCTGATTCCCATCTTGGTCATGTTTTTGATGACGGACCTGGTCCAGATCATGCCCGATATTGCATTAATTCTGCTGCGCTTCGTTTTGTTCCGAAAGATAAATTAAAGGATGAAGGGTATGAGGAATTTTTAAGTTTATTTCGTTAATTCTCACCATTAACCCAATAAGCTATGAACAGAGGCTGGGACATAATTAAAACGTTAAGCTCCAAGAACGAACGATACATTATTAGCGAAGTATATTTCCGGAGCGGGGGATATGAACTTAGTAGTTCGGTTTTGAAAACACTTTTGTCTCAGCCTCTTACATAAGAGAAAAACATATCAAAAAGTAGAAAAAGGACTTGTTCTTTTGAGCAATTTACTATAACATCTAAATAACAACGTTGTTATAAACTGAAATAGAAAGCGTTATCACCATCGAGCTCGGCAGAGAAAACACTTGAAAGGAAGGAATTCTATGTGGTCTGCTGATTTATATTTGGACCGGTTATATAAAGAAACAGTGGCAGTTCAAACAGAAGAATATGATAAACGATGGAAACAGACGTTAAAGGAAAAGGTTGCAAGGGCACTAGGTGATTTTTCTAGCAAAGCAGAAGTACAAACAGTGACGGAATTGGAAAAGGCAGATATGGGGGAGTATACACGCTATCGAATTGAATTGGCAACTATGCCATCATTGAAAATGCCGATCTATCTACTAATACCGAAACATCATACTTTGCCATTGCCTACAGTACTTGCAATTCATGGCCATGGATACGGTCATAAAGAATTGGTTGGTCTAAACCCTGATGGCTCAGCTAGAGCGAAGTCCACCTATCATGAGGATTTTGCTGTTGATTTGGTCGAAAAAGGAATTGCCGTTGTTGCCCCGGAATTAATTGGATTCGGTGACAGGAAACTACAAGAAGATCAGGGAAAAGGAAAGCCTAGTGACAATTCTTGCTATCGTTTGGCGAGTCAACTCCTTTTATATGGAAAAACACTAGCGGGATTACGAGTTCACGAGTGTATAAAAGTAATAGACTATCTGGAAACACAAAAGGAATTTGATTCAAGCAATATTGGCTGTATGGGGATATCGGGTGGCGGCCTTGTCACTGCTTTTACCTCGATTTTAGATGAAAGAATAAAGGCCACAGTCATCAGTGGTTATACGAATACGTTTGCAGGAAGCATTATCGATAGAAGGCATTGTTTAGACAATTATATCCCCAATATTTTACAGATAGCTGAAATGCCAGAGCTAATCGGATTAATTGCACCAAGAGCGCTTTTTATCGAAGCAGGGAAAGAGGATCCCCTATTTCCTTTGGAACATGTCCAAACTGCTTTAACACAGCTCGAAAAAATGTATCGGGCGTTTGATGTTGAGCAATTATTAGCCTCCCATCTTTTTAATGGTGGGCATGAAATTAGTGGAGAGCGTTCTTATGATTGGTTAGTTGATCAACTGAAATAAGAGGAGATGAATAAATTGAAGAAAAAATATGTCTTAATTGGAACTGGCGGCAGGGCGGAATTCTTCTATGGCGCATTAGCAAGAGATTATAGGGATACTTGTGAACTATTAGCTTTTTGCGATATTAATCAAATAAGAATGGACTATGCGAATCGTTTGCTAGAGGAGAAATACGATCATCCAAAAATCAAGACATATCGATCTAGTGAATTTGCTAGGATGATTGAAAATGAAAAACCCGATTATGTTATCGTCACGACGGTTGACCGAACGCATCATACTTATATTATTCGTGCTTTAGAGCTGGGTTGTGATGTGATTACAGAAAAACCAATGACCGTCGATGTTGAAAAAACCAAAGCAATTTTGGATGCAATTGACCGAACCGGGAAAAATGTGCGGGTTACATTTAATTATCGCTATGCCCCTCACAATACAAAAGTGAGAGAACTTATTCGAGATGGAGTGATCGGAGACGTTCATTCAGTTCATTTTGAATGGGCATTAAATACACAACATGGGGCTGATTATTTCCGCAGATGGCATCGTAATAAACGCAATAGTGGCGGTCTGCTTGTTCATAAATCTACCCATCATTTTGATTTAGTTAATTTTTGGCTGAATTCTTCCCCAGAAACCGTATATGCTTCTGGTGGTTTACGGTATTATGGAAGAGAAAATGCCGAAGCACGCGGTGTGACGAACTTTTATCAACGTGCTCACGGGAATGAATATGCCAAAGACGATCCATTTGCGATTGATTTAGAAGCTAATCTTCATTTAAAGGCGATGTATTTAGATGCAGAAAAAGAAGATGGGTACCAACGAGATCAAAGCGTTTTTGGTGACGGTATTGATATAGAAGATACATTAGGCGTTCTTGTCACCTATAAAAATAAAGCAATTCTTACTTATTCACTCAATGCCTATTTACCATGGGAAGGATTTATTATCACATTTAATGGAAGTAAAGGTAGATTAGAAGTAGTTGTCAGGGAACAATCTTATATTAATTCAGGTGGAAGTAAAGAAGATGAAGGGAAGTTAAAAGAGAAGACCATTCGAGTTTTGCCGATGTTTGGCAAGCCGTATGAGGTAGAGATTCAGGAAGGAAAAGGTGGCCATGGTGGAGGGGATGTGGTCTTGCTGCAGGATCTATTTGGTGTGCCAACAGTGGATGAGTTTAATAGGGCTGCCTCCCATATTGATGGAGCAAGATCGATCATGACTGGAATCGCCGGCAACATCTCATTGAAGACCGGGCAAGCTGTAAAGATAGACGATTTGATTAAGCTTTAAATAACTAAAGATATACCTTTTATACTGAATTAGCTGGCAGTAAGCCCATCGCTTCAAGAATTCTACATGGGTATGAAGCTTGTACAAATAATACAATCGAATCTCTATATTTTTTCCACATCAAAAGACAGTGAAATGTAATGCACCCCAAAAGTTAAGTGTCACCCTAACTTTGAGGTGCATTTTTATTGCACAGTATTGTTAACATGTAAAAAGAGTATTAGGGGGGAAACTAAGCTATATACAATTGGCAAGAAGCACGGAATGACCAACAATGCACCCTTTAAAATTTGAATTTATTCTTTTCCAGACATTTCTGCGATTACATTTCGGGTTTCTTCATCCATCTTTCTTATAACAGTGTTGAGATCTTCGCCCTCAAGAAGTCGCTGATACGCATTGATCATGACAGATGCACTCTCGTACGGCGATCTCTTGGGTATTGGAGCACTATCTAATTTAAATAATGCGCCTACATTTTTTTCAGCCATAATATCTGCATGTTCTAATGCTGTACCAAATTCTTTATACACATCCTTATCGAGTAAAGGAGTTCCCCCACCTGTGCTTACGGACCATTTTTGATAGTCTTCAGACATTAGGTAGGCAAGAACCTCAAAGGCTGCATCCGGCTTCTTACTTTGACTTGTTACGAACATAGTATTTAATAGTTCATTAGGAGCGTAATCCGGATAATCCCCACCCCAAACAGGGTATGTGACCCAATCAAAATTTAGACCCGCTTCATATTCACGCCAAGTAAGACCATTAGCTTGATCACGGAATGGGAATAAAGCATAATCAAATGCCGTATCAGCACCTTCCGCATTATGCAGAAATGCCGCCAATTCCTCCGTTGACTCCATTTCAGGAAGATTTCCAGGAATGCTTATAATGGCTTGGATGCGCTCAAGGAAAAATCGTAACTCTTTATTATCTAAGATTGACGGTGCATTTGTTTCTGGATCAACTAGGGTGGTACTCACTTGTTGGAGGCCAAGCTTCCCGGGGAAAATGCCATAATATCTTTTACCATCTTTTTCACCTGTTAATTGTTTACCAAGTTCAATGACCTCATCCCAAGTCATATTATCTGTTGGATAAGGGACACCAAAGGCATCAAAAATATCTTTATTATAGGTCATCACATATCCTTGTTTAAAAACCGGAAGGGCATCAAGTTCACCAATGGGAGAATTAGCTTTTAGAGATTCGATTATTCCTTGATCATATTTACTAAGATCAAGCCCATGTTTTTCGATTAAAGGCATTTGATCTCGAAGTAAATCGAGTTCTTGGAACATGGTAAAATTAGTCCCCATGGCAATGTCCGGTATAAGTCCCTTAGCAAAGCTCTCTTCAATTTCCTCTTTCCCATTTGCTTGAATATACGTTAGCTTTATATGTGGTAAAGCCTTTTTGATATGTTGATTAAAAATCTCTTCAAATTCTTTCTCACCCCAGTGAATCATTAAAGAAACCTCTACTTGCTCTGATTCACCTGTATCTTCTGTAACTGAAGTATCTTCTTCCTTGTCATTACTGGAAGTTTCCTTTCCACCAGAATCACTGCTACATCCCACGATTAAAGCCATTAGCCCAAGTATCATGAGAAGACCCAACAATCTTTGCCTCATTCATACCCACCCCTTCTGTTATTGTTTTCTAAACTAGCCTAGGATAACGCTTTCATAATAACGCACTATAATGCTATACTCTATATAGTAATTTGCTCAATTTTCGTTATTACTTTGCTTTTTTTGTCCTTGATGCAATGGGAGGGTGGTTTAGGAAAAATGGTAGATAACTTCGGTCCGAAGTATTATTTAGAGAATGAATCTTTTTCCATGCAGTTCATGTACCGAAAAGGTTATTCAGCTATGTCGACACCCCATGCTCACGCTTTTTATGAATTGTATTATTTGCGTAAGGGGGAGAGAGTCTATTTTATTAATGGCAAAGTATACACTGTAAAGAGTGGCGATATTATAGTTATTAATCCACATGATGTCCATCGAACAACGAGCTCATCTGTCCCTGAATTCGAACGAATTTTAATTAATTTCACTCATGATTTCCTTGAATCAGATATTTTGTCATCAGACCTACACCTGCTTCCTTTCCAACATGGCTCTCAGTTAATACGTTTTCCAGTAAGGGAGCAGCCGAACACCGAACAGCTCATTTTTGAGATGTTAAGGGAATGTAAGAAAAAACAGGCTGGTTACACCTTTTATGTAAAAGCACTATTAACAAAATTATTAATTCAAGTTTATCGGCAATCCTTTCAAGCGCCACCAGAAAATGAACATCCTATGCATGAGAAAATCTCTGAAATTGCCACTTATTTGCATCAACATTATCTAGAGGAATTAACATTGAAAAAGATTGCTGAACAATTTTACATAAGTCCATCTTATCTTAGCCGGACATTCAAAAAGGTAACCGGTTTTTACTTCAGTGAATATGTCCAAGCAGTTCGGATGAGAGAGGCGAGACGTCAATTGATCGAATCAGATGCAAAGGTGCTGACGATTGCTGGAAATGTAGGCTTTCATTCGATCGCACATTTTAATAAGACATTTAAAAAAATGACAGGTGTCTCACCGATACAATTCCGTAAACAAAATAAGCATCTTTCCTATGAGGAATAATAAAAATTATTTGTTAAAGAGAGATTATTAGAATTGAAGTCACAAGGCGGGAATATTTTTTGTGATGGGAGCCTAGGAAAATTCATTGTCCTACAACGAGAGTCGGAGATATGCGAGCCGTTTGCTACTAGCCAATAATTACGGTTAGTAGAACTGATGGCTCTTTATTTATGTATGCACTAAACACGATAACAAAAAAAGCAAAGAAAGGTAAAAATAGAACATAAATATGTATAGAGAATAATAAAATCATCCGCTATTATGAAGGCGTTATCTTAAAAGCTGGAATTTTATCAAAAGGCAATAGTTGTGAATAGAAGGGGAGATTTTCTAATTATGAGTATTTTTTATGATATTACAGAGTTTGGCGCAATTCCTAATAGCATAGTTATGACAGAAAAGATTCAAAAGGCAATTGATGAAGCATACACAAATGGTGGGGGAACTGTCATTGTCCCAGCAGGTGAATTTTTAACGGGGTCCTTACGTCTAAAAGATAATGTTGAGTTACATTTATTGCCTGGGGCAAGATTAAAATTCTCAGATCATCCATTTGATTATCCGGTTGTACATTCACGCTGGGAGGGGATATCCCAAAACGTACATGCCTCCTGTTTATATGCGGAAAAAGCTAAGAATATTGCTGTCACTGGATTTGGTTGTTTGGATGGAAATGGTCAAAGATGGTGGCAAAGAGAACGGAATAAAACGGATAAATCAGCTTATTTCCGTCCGAAGTTGATAAGTTTTGATTCCTGTGAGCAAATTACTATAAAAGACGTTCAAATGATTGATTCACCTAGTTGGACAGTTCATCCTGTCAGAAGTTATAACATCACAATAGATAATATATCGATTAAAAATCCAGCCGACTCCCCTAATACGGATGGCATCAATCCGGAATCTTGTAAAAATGTTCGAATCAATAATTGCAATATCGATGTTGGTGATGATTGTATCGCCATTAAAGCAGGCACAGAAGAAACAGCGGAACGCATGTCTTGTGAAAATATCACCATCTCAAATTGTATAATGGTTCATGGCCATGGAGCAGTTGTGATTGGAAGCGAGATGAGTGGCGATATTCGGAATGTTACCATCACGAATTGTATTTTCCAAGATACGGACAGAGGAATCCGCTTAAAATCTCGTCGTGGTCGGGGCGGAATCGTTGAAGATATCCGCGTGAATAATATTGTGATGGATAAGGTTATGTGCCCCTTTGTGATTAATTTGTATTATTATTGTGGCCCGCTTGGGAAAGAGAAATATGTTTGGGATAAAAATCCTTATCCCATTACAGATGAAACACCTAATTTTCGGCGAATTCATTTTGCAAATATTACAGCTAGAAATATCCAGGCTTGTGCAGGTTTTATCTATGGATTAGCAGAATTATACGCAGCGGAAATTACATTCGCAAATATTGATATTTCAATGGCTGATAATGCTGTCCCTGGGCGCCCAGCGATGATGGCCAATATAGATAAGATGACAAATCGTGGTTTTTATGTTGCTTTTGCCAAGGATATTTTATTCCAGCATATTACCATTGAGAACCACGAGGGTCCTGCATTTTATTTGGAGAATACGCATGATATTGAAGTTCTATATTGTAAATCCCGCCATACAAAGCAACAGGAAGAATTAGTGGAAGCAGTAAATAAATCATAAATAGGATGGGATGAAATGATTTTAATAGGAAGAGAATCATATTGTCATTTTTCTACTATTCAAGCTGGAATTAATTATTTGGAGCAAAAACCAGATAGTGCAAAGAAAAAAATGGTGATCTTATCAGGGAGTATAAGGAAATTGTAGAAGCTAGATTATCGAATTTTGAAATGATTGGTTTAGGTGATGTAAGGATTATTGGTGAAAAACATGCTCGGCAAATTGATGAAGATGGAAATGAAGTCGGGACATTTCGCACAGCTACAGTATTTTTAGAAGGTGAAAATATTATCGTAAGGAATTTATGTATTATCAATCAATCAGGGCAGGGGGAAAATATCGGTCAGGCCATTGCCTTATTTGCCTATTGCCACCATGCCGAATTCCATCAATGTAGATTAGAAGGACATCAGGATACATTATGTACAGGTCCACTACCGAATAATGTAAATGATGAATCAAGATATACCTACTGCAAACAACTATATAAAAATTGCTATATATCAGGGACAGTGGATTTCATATTCGGAGGGGCAGCGGCTAATTTTATCGATTGCGAAATTAGGAGTCGTTATCGACCGGGAAAGGGAGGCTTTATTACGGCGGCCTCTACACCAAAAGCTCAAACTCAAGGATATGTCTTTGAAAATTGCTATTTAACGGCCGATTCAGGTGTTGAAAACGTCTTTTTAGGTAGACCATGGAGAAATTACGCTCAAACGACCTTTAAACATTGTTATTTAGGCGAGCATATTATCCCAGAAGGCTGGAATGAATGGGACAAAGAGGAAAGTCTCGATACGATAATGTATGAAGAGATCCATTCAATAAATGGCCAAAACGATAAACGTCCCTCATGGGTATATGTGAAATAATCCAAAAACAAAGGAGTTGTTATCTTCATGCATCATACAATGATAAAAAATCCAATTTTAAGGGGATTTAATCCTGACCCATATCTTTTAAAAGTAAATGGTACTTTCTATATTGCCGTTTCCTCCTTTGAATGGTTACCTGGAATAAGAATCTATCAATCAAATGATCTGGTAAATTGGGAACATGAAACAGATATTCTTACAACACAGGTTGATTTACGGGGAAATCCTCAAGGGGGGAGCATCTGGGCGCCACAACTTAGTTATGCCGATGGATTGTTTTATTTGCTCTATACAGATGTTAAAAGTACGAAACGCCCGTTTAAAGATAGCCATAATTATTTAATTACATCTTCATCAATCCATGGTCCATGGTCTGAGCCTGTTTATATAAATAGCAGTGGTTTTGATCCTTCGCTCTTTCATGATATGGATGGGAAAAAGTGGGTCTTAAACGAGATTTGGGATTATCGCATGACAACAGGCAATAAGTCAGCGGGAATTGTCTTGCAGGAATATAATCCAGAGCAGAAGAAACTTGTCGGACCTGTGCATAAAATTTTTGATGGTACAGAACTTGCTAAAACCGAAGCACCACATATCTATCGACATGGAGAATATTATTATCTTATTACTGCTGAAGGTGGAACAGGAAAAGGGCATGCTGTAACCGTTTGCCGTTCGAAAGAAATAACAGGCCCCTATGAATTAGATCCGCAATATCCGCTGTTAACGGCAAGGGATAAGCCGGATTCTCCTTTACAATCTTCGGGACATGGAAGCATTGTGCAAACAGATGAAGGCAAATGGTATATGGCTTATCTATGTACAAGACCATTGTTAGGAAAAGCGGCAATTTTGGGAAGAGAGACGGCTATTCAAGAAGTCTATTGGACAGAGGACGGATGGTTACGATTAGTAGGAGGTGGAAATGCCCCTGCTATTGAAACAGAAATTATGACGAAACAACCAATAAAACAGAAAATAGATACGAATTTTTATGATGACTTTAATGGCCCACTGGAAAAGGAGTGGAATACACTGCGAATTTTAGCTGATGACACTTGGTGCGATTTGGAAAGCAGACCCGGTTATTTAAGAATGATTTCTGGTGAATCGATTCAATCTTTGTTTGCCCATCATATTTTAGCTATACGCCAAAAGGATTTTCATTTCAGTGCGGTAACTAAAATGGATTACCAACCTACAAACTTTAATCAAATGGCGGGTTTGATTCTTTACTTAAATGATAGTAGTTATTTTTATGCGTATATTACTAGTGATGAGGAAAAGGGGCGTGTTATTCGATTGTTACGCTCTGAGAAAAATGAATTCATTTTATCTCCAGAGAAAATCCAGGTAGAGGATGGGGAAATCGAGTTGAGGATTGAAGGAAAGGGTGCAAAAGGTCAATTTTATTATCGAATAGCTGGAGAAAGTGATAATTGGCATCCCATTGGCCCTTCGCAAAATTTATTGTTTCTATCTGGGGGTTTCACAGGTAATTTCGTTGGCATTGCAGTACATGATATGAACCAGATAGCCGGTTCATATGCCGATTTCGACTATTTTAAATATCAAGGTTTAGATAAATGAGATGATGAGGAGATAAAAATGGCTAGCACAAAAAAGCTATGGTATAAACAACCTGCACAAAATTGGAATGAGGCTCTACCAATTGGAAATGGTCGGTTAGGTGGTATGGTTTTCGGTGAAGTAGTGGCAGAGCAAATTCAATTAAATGAGGATTCAGTCTGGTACGGTGGCCCACGGGAGCGGAATAATCCGGATGCTATCCGTTATTTACCAGAGGTGCGAAAGCTTTTATCGGAAGGAAAATTGAGAGAAGCAGAGAAATTAGCATCACTAACTTTTCCGGGCCTCCCATCATCTCAACGCCATTATGAACCACTCGGGGATCTGCTAATAGAACTCCAACATAATGAAAAAGATTATACCAGTTATAGCAGAGAACTGGATTTACAAAACGGACTCGTCCGAGTGCAGTATACACTTGGTCATGTGCAATATCAGAGGGAGATTTTTAGTAGTTATCCTGATCAGGTAATGATTATCCGGTTGACAGCCTCGGAAAAACGTTCGATTTCCTTTATGACGCATTTTGATCGAGGAAAAACTCGAAATTTGGATGATATGGAGCCATCTTCTGTTGATAGCCTTGTTATGAGGGGGATTACCGGTGGAAGAGAAGGAATCGCTTTTCAAAGTGTGGTCCGGGCCATACCAGAAAACGGCTCAGTGAAGACGATTGGCAATCGTTTAATTGTGACAGATGCTGATGCTGTGACTTTAATTCTTTCTGCAGCGACTTCCTATCGCTATAAGAGTCCAGAAGATCATTGTATAGAATTGATTAATCGGACGTCACAAAAAGAATATGATCAATTATTTTCAACACATGTTGACGATTATCAAACCTTATTTAACCGTGTTGATCTACAGATCGAGGAACCGAAAGGAAAGCATGAGCTGGCAACAGATGAACGTTTAGAATTAATGAAACAAGGAAAAGAAGATGTTGGTTTAGTCTGTACTTACTTTCATTTTGGACGATATTTATTAATTTCATCCAGTCGTCCTGGGTCTCTTCCGGCAACATTACAAGGAATATGGAATAATAAAATGCTTCCACCTTGGGACAGTAAGTTTACAATTAATATAAATACAGAAATGAACTACTGGCCGGCAGAGGTATGTCAGTTATCCGAATGTCATCAACCTTTGTTTGATCATATTGAGAAAATGAGAGAAAGTGGACGAATCACTGCTCAAAAAATGTATGGTTGCCGTGGCTTTGTTGCTCACCATAATACGGATATATGGGCGGACACTGCTCCACAAGATATCTACCTGCCTGCTACTATTTGGCCGATGGGAGCTGCTTGGTTGAGTTTGCATTTATGGAATCATTATGAATACACAAGAGATAAACAATTCTTAAGTAAAGCATATGAAACTTTAAAAGAAGCGGCGCTGTTTTTTGTTGATTTTCTTATAGAAACTGAAGATGGATATTTGATTACCTCTCCGTCTGTATCTCCTGAAAATACTTATATTTTGCCAAATGGGGAAAAGGGAAAATTATGTCAAGGGCCATCCATGGACAGCCAGATTATCCACCAACTTTTTGAAAGTGTGATTGTTGCAAGTGAGATTCTTGATCAAGATAAAGATTTTCGAAATGAATTATTACACATGATTAAAAAATTGCCTAAATCAAAAATTGGCAAATATGGACAAATACAGGAATGGTTAGAAGATTATGAGGAGGCAGCCCCTGGACATCGCCATATTTCCCATCTCTTCGCTTTACATCCAGGAAATCAAATTTCGCCAAGACATACACCGGCATTAGCCGATGCGGCAAAAGTAACCTTGGAGAGAAGATTAAAACATGGGGGCGGACATACGGGATGGAGTCGGGCGTGGATTATCAATATGTGGGCTCGTTTAGAAAATAAAGAGCAGGCGTATAACAACTTAATAGAATTATTAAAATCCTCTACTCTGCCAAATTTATTTGATAACCATCCACCATTCCAAATCGATGGTAACTTTGGCGGCATTGCTGGTATTGCCGAGATGTTGTTGCAAAGTCATATGAACGAAATTCATATTCTTCCCTCCATTCCTAAAGAATGGAAGAATGGAAAGGTACGAGGTTTACGAGCTAAAGGTGGCTTTGAAGTTGAAATAAATTGGAATGATAATAATTTCAAGCATGGCAAGATAAAATCATTAAATGGCAATTTATGTACGATTAGGACTGCCATCCCAGTAGAGATTACAAGTGGTAATGAAAGAATAAATCCAGAACAACTTGGTGTAACTGTTTATCAATTTGAAACAGAAAAGGGGAAAGAGTACAGGATAGAAGTTTTATAGACGGTAAAAATCACAGTAAAGTGGAGGAAATATGATTCAATCCTTCCGTTTTCATGATCCAGTTGTAATTTATACACTATCTTGAAAAAGGGCTCATTTCTGAAAGAATAAATTAATAACAACGTTTTCTTTGAAAATGTTTACAAAACAATTTGCCTGATCTATTATTAAAGAGATAGGAAATAGTTGGAATCTTAAGATCATATTTATAAATGGAGTGAATATCCGTGAGTATCATTAAAGAATTAGTCCAGGATATCCCAATTCCTAAATTGGCTAAAGTTAAACAACAATTTGATTCAAGTCAAATTGATGATTTAACAGCTGCTTTACAACCTCTGTTGGAACGTGAAGAGATCAAAAGTAAAGTAAAGCCAGGCATGGAAATAGCAGTTGCTGTCGGAAGTAGAGGATTAGATCGCCTTGTGGAGATGACAGCTGTGACGGTACAATTTTTAAAAGAGCTTGGAGCGAAGCCATTTATCGTTCCTTGTATGGGAAGTCATGGGGGTGCTACTGCTGAAGGACAGCAGGCTGTGCTGGAACATCTCGGTGTCACCGAAGAAAGTGTCAAGGCGGAAATACGTTCCTCTATGGAAGTGATTTGCTTAGGTGAATTGCCGAATGGATTACCCGTTTATATTGATAAAATCGCCTCAGAAGCGGATGGCATTGTTGTCATCAACCGCGTTAAACCACATACAGCTTTTCGTGGTCCGATTGAAAGCGGTATTATGAAGATGATCAGTATCGGCTTAGGGAAACAAAAGGGAGCGGAAGCATGCCATCAACTTGGCTTCAAACATATGGCAGAGCATGTTCCCGCTATGGCTAAAATTACGCTTGCAAAGATGCCGATTTTATTTGCTGTGGCGACGGTTGAGAATGCATTCGACAAGGTTCATACGATTGCTGTTCTTGAACCGAATGAAATAGAAGAAAAAGAGATTCAATTACTAGAATTAGCAAAGAGTCAGTTGCCAAAACTTTATTTTGACCAGATTGATGTATTGGTTATTGATAAAATTGGTAAAAACATTAGTGGCGATGGGATGGATCCAAATATCACCGGCAGATATCCGACCCCTTATGCCTATGGCGGTCCAGAAGTATCAAAAATGGTTGTCCTCGATTTAACGGATGAAACAGAGGGAAATGCGAATGGAGTGGGAACTGCGGATTTCACGACGCAAAGATTAGTAGATAAAATGAATCGGGATTTCACCTATGCGAATGGCTTAACCTCAACAGTAGTCGGCCCAACTCATATTTCTACAGCGTTAGCCAATGATCAATTTGCGATTCAAGCGGCCATTAAAACATGTAATATTTTGGATTTTACAAAAGTTAAAATGGTCCGGATCAAAAACACGTTAGAAATCGGCGAGATTGAAGTATCGGAAGCTTTACTTGATGATGTTCATAACCATGAACATATAAAGAAGGTATCTGATCTTTATGAATGGAAATTTGATGAAACTGGAAACTTATTTTAGCTTGATGGAGGGAAGAAAATGAGTGCATTGTTTGATCTAACTGGTAAGGTGGCAGTAGCGATTGGCGGCAATAGCGTTCTAGGTGGTTCGATTGCTAAAGGTTTAGCTGAACATGGAGCAAAGGTTGCAATTGTTGGCAGAAACATGGAATCAGCTGAGAACGTTGTGCGGGAGATTGTAGAAAATGGTGGGGAAGCAAAAGCTTTTCAGGCTGATGTGAGTGAATTAGATACGGTGAAAAAAGTAGCAGACGAGATTGAAGAATGGGCAGGAGGCTACGATATTTTATTAAATGCTCCAGGTAAAAATAGCCCAACGCCTTTTTTTGATTTAGAGGTGGACGAGTGGGACGATATTATGGATGTGAATCTGAAAGGACTCGTATTTACGATTCAGCATTTTGCCAAGCGAATGATGGAGCAAGAGCGGAAAGGCAGCATTATCAATATTTCCTCAGTTTCATCCGGGCCCCCGTTATCGAAAGTATTTACATACTCTGCATCCAAAGCTGGGGTAGATAGCATAACTCAATTTTTGGCAAGAGAATTTGCGCCTCATGGTATACGGGTAAATGCGCTTATTCCAGGGTTCTTCCCAGCGGAGCAGAATCGGAAAATTTTAAGTGACGAGCGAGTGGAGTCGATTATGGGCCATACGCCAATGAAACGTTTCGGCGAACCGGAAGAACTACAAGGAGCGGCCGTTTACTTAGCCTCTGACCGCGCTTCTGGTTTTGTAACTGGAACATTTATCAGGGTTGATGGCGGTTTTGGTAGTATGACAATCTAATATGATTTTGAAAGGAGATCGTATTTTGCTAGAGGAAAAAGTTGAAAAACTGACATCCATTCTCCGAGAAATGAATAAAGTCGTCGTCGCTTTTTCTGGTGGTGTGGACAGTACCTTTTTATTAAAAATGGCTGTCGATACTTTAGGAAAAGACCGTGTTCTGGCCGTGACGGCCGATTCAGAAACTTATCCGACGAAGGAATTGCTAGAAGCGAAAGAATTGGCAAAGGGAATCGGGTCTCGTCATATGGTTGTGGAAACTTCAGAGTTAGCGATTCCTGGTTACACCGAGAACGATCGCAATCGTTGTTACTTTTGTAAAAATAGTTTGTTTGAGCATTTAATTCCAATTATGGAGGAGAAAGGCTTCCAAAATGTTGTCTATGGCGTGATTGCAGATGATTTGAATGAATTCCGGCCAGGTATGAAAGCAGCGAAAGAAAAAGGTGTGCGCGGACCATTACAGGAAGCGAATTTATTTAAAGAAGAAATAAGGATTCTATCGAAGGAGCTGGACCTGCCAACATGGGATAAACCATCCTTTGCTTGTTTGTCTTCGCGGATTTCTTATGGTGAAACAATCACACAAGCGAAGCTAACAAAGGTAGAGAAATCAGAAGCCTATATTCAAAGCTTAGGCATTCGCCAAGTGCGTGTTCGAACTCATGAAGATATTGCTAGAGTAGAAGTTGAACCGCGAGATATGTATATTTTGCTAAATAATCATGCGAAAATCGCCAAGAAACTACAAGATTTTGGTTATAAATATATTACAATGGATTTGAATGGTTACAAAAGTGGAAGTATGAATAAAGTATTGGTTTAGCGTATATTGGTGTTAGGGGAGATGAAAAATCTCCTCTCTTTCATTTTTAAAAAGAAACAAGCTAAGGGATGTGTGAATGTATGCAAAAGGAATATGTGATTGGGATAGACCTTGGGACAACCAGTGTAAAGGCTGTATTATTTGATACGAAGGGACAGTTCATTGCTGAAGCAGAAAGATTGAATACTTTTTATTATCCGAGCGCTGACTGGGCCGAGCAAGACCCCGATGAAATTGAAGAATCTGCGCGTTTTACGCTTAAAGAAGTGATTGAAAAAGGAAAGATTGCCAAAGATCGTCTAGTCGCTGTTGGCTTTTCCTGTGCAATGCATTCATTGATATGTGTGGACGAGAGCTATCAGCCATTATCAAAGATGATCATTTGGTCTGATGGGAGAAGTAGTCGTCAGGCTGAACAATTGAAAAAGGGAAGTGGTAAGCAACTCTTTTTAAAAACAGGTGCACCAATCCATCCAATGACCCCTTTTTTAAAACTATTATGGATGAAGGAAACAGAAGACGAAGCCTATCAGAAGGCGGCATATTATATTTCCATGCAGGAATATCTTATCGAGAAATGGTTTGGAGAGCGGATTATAGATTATTCTATGGCCTCCGCAACAGGTTTACTGAACATTGAAAATGTCGCATGGGAAGAGGAAGCACTTGAGTTAGTTGGAATAAGAAGAGAACAGCTTTCTAAGATTGTATCTCCAACAACACGCTTACCTCATCTAAAAAAAGAAATTGCCGATGAAATCGGTGTTGCTGACGATTTACCATTTGTAATCGGAGCGGCAGATGGACAACTTGCAAATCTTGGAGATGGGGCGATTTCACCAGGAGAAGTAGCCATCTCAGCTGGGACAAGTGGAGCGATTCGCCAATTTATTAGCGGTGCTGCAGTAAATGAATCAGAAGAAACATTTACATATCTTTTTACGAAAAATAGTTCGATTATCGGTGGGGCGACGAATAACGGCGGCATCACCTTACAATGGTTAAAAGATCTTCTAGATTATAAAGGACCTTTAGAGGATCTTTTACGTGAGGCGGAAGCAATTGCTGTTGGGGCAGAAGGACTTATTTTTCACCCTTATATTAATGGAGAAAGGGCGCCATTATGGAACCAACGGGCAAAGGGGAATTTTTACGGATTTACAATTGGACATACACGTGCACATTTAGTTCGTGCAGTCTTAGAAGGAATTGTCCTGAATCTTTTTCAAATAGGACAGTCTCTAGAGAAACTAGCTGGACCTCCAAAGAAAATTTGTGTCAATGGGGGATTAACCAAATCATCGTTATGGGTGCAGATCTTAGCAGATGTCTTCGCTCAAGAGATACATCTCTCAGATACACCTTACAGTGCTGCTTGGGGGGCTGCATGGACAGCTCTTGTCGGCATTGAAAAAGTAGACTCTTTTGAAAAGATTAAAGATAATCTGCCAGCTGGAAAAGTGGTTCAGCCAAATCTTACTCGACATGAACAATATAAATATATCTTTAAAAAATATGAACGTTTGGCAAACGATTTACAGGCTTATTTTATTTGAAGGTGTGGGCATCAATGGAAAAAATATTACAACAAGTACGAGATGGGCAATTAACGGTGGAAGAGGCAAAAGCTCAATTAGCCACTTATGAAAACCTGGGATTTGCGAAGGTAGATCACCATCGGAAAAAGCGACAAGGCATTCCGGAAATTATATATGGGGAAGGAAAGACTCCAGATCAAATCCTCGCCATTTTGAAAGCCATTTTAGCTAAAAAAGAAGATGTTTTAATTACTCGGATATCAAAAGAAAAGGCGGTAGTGATTTTACAAGAATATCCGGAACTGGGGTATCATGAGATCGCTCGGATTCTATCTTATCAACATGAGTCAAAAAATCGAAGATCAGGCTATATATCCGTGATTTGTGCAGGCACTTCGGATCTTCCTGTTGCGGAAGAAGCAGCAGTCACGGCAGAAGTATTAGGAAGTAATGTAAAACGAATTTACGATGTCGGTGTGGCGGGCATCCACCGCCTATTTGACCAAATTGAAGACATTCAACATGCAACGGTGTCAATCGTTGTTGCTGGAATGGAGGGGGCACTACCAAGCGTAGTCGGTGGTCTCGTTTCCCACCCTGTTTTAGCCGTCCCAACCAGCATTGGCTATGGCGCCAATTTCGGCGGCCTATCCGCCTTATTAACCATGCTCAACTCGTGTGCCTCCGGGATCAGCGTCGTCAATATTGATAACGGCTTTGGTGGTGCCTATAATGCGGTGTTGATTGATCGAATGGTGAGAGGGGGAAGGGACTAAGCTATTTTTTAGGAGGTGTTGAGTTGTCCAGAATAGAGATAATCAAGCTGGAGTCAGATTTACTTACTGAAGCAAGTCAACTTTTAGCGGATTATATGTATTCCAACGATGAATGGGGAAAAGAACAGCTAGAGAGCTGTAGGAATAACCTAGCTTGCTTATTAGATTTCCCAAGCGCCGATTTTTTCATGGCCAAAAAAGAAACAGATTTTGTCGGATTTATCGCTGTCAATTGGAGCTTCTCGACAAGGGTAGGAAAACCATTTTTACGGATTCAGGACCTATATGTCCGCCATGACCACAGGAAAAAAGGTGTGGCGAAGGCTCTTATTAATAAGGCGAAAGTATGGGCAGAACTTCATCAAGCAAATAGGCTTCAACTTAACACGGGGACAAATAATAGAAAGGCCCGTCAATTATATGAAGGGTTAGGCTTTGAATGGTTTCCTGATAAGGAAATCTATATGTACTTTCTATAAAATTATACTAAATCTTGAGAATCCATTCGATTCTCAAGATTTTTAATGTAGAAAAGGTGTCCATATGCCCGAACGAATGTTAAAGAATGAAAAATGGTTAGATAGCAAGTTACATAGATCTCGTAAAGGACTAGGCAAATTTGGCTGTCCCCGAAATGAAGTCAATCCAAGAAAAAGGTAACGGCGAAGCGAGTGGCCGTGCCCGAAATGGAGCCAACCCAAGAAAAGGGAAACGGCGAAGTCAGTGGCCGTCCCCGCAATGAATCCAACCCAAGAAAAGGGTAACGGCGAAGTCAGTGGCCGTCCCCGCAATGAATCCAACTTAAGAAAAGAGTAACGGCGAAGTCAGTGGCCGTGCCCGAAATGGAGCCAACCTAAGAAAAGAGTAACGGCGAAGCGAGTGGCCGTGCCCGAAATGGAGCCAACCTAAGAAAAGAGTAACGGCGCAGCGAGTGGCCGTGCCCGAAATGGAGCCAACTCAAGAAAAGGGAAACGGCGAAGCGAGTGGCCGTGCCCGAAATGGAGCCAACCCAAGAAAAGGGAAACGGCGAAGCGAGTGGCCGTGCCCGAAATGAATCCAACCTAAGAAAAAGGTAACGGCGCAGCTCATGGCCGTGCCCGAAATGAAGTCAATCCAAGAAAAGAGTAACGGCGAAGTCATTGGCCGTGCCCGAAATGAATCCAGCCTAAGAAAAGAGTAACGGCGAAGCGAGTGGCCGTCCCCGAAATGGAGCCAACCCAAGAAAAGGGAAACGGCGAAGTCATTGGCCCTCCCCGAAATGGAGCCAACCTAAGAAAAGAGTAACGGCAAAGTCAGTGGCCGTGCCCGAAATGAATCCAACCTAAGAAAAGAGTAACGGCGAAGTCAGTGGCCGTGCCCGAAATGGAGCCAACCTAAGAAAAGAGTAACGGCGCAGCTCATGGCCGTGCCCGAAATGGAGCCAACCCAAGAAAAGGGTAACGGCGAAGC
Organism: Bacillus sp. SD088; assembly: GCF_017355205.1. Classification (GTDB taxonomy): domain Bacteria; phylum Bacillota; class Bacilli; order Bacillales; family Bacillaceae_C; genus Lederbergia. Next base: position 137,794 of record NZ_JADIJK010000009.1, on the reverse strand, counting down.
TCATGGCCGTGCCCGAAATGGAGCCAACCCAAGAAAAGGGTAACGGCGAAGTCATTGGCCGTGCCCGAAATGAATCCAACCTAAGAAAAGAGTAACGGCGAAGTCAGTGGCCGTGCCCGAAATGGAGCCAACCCAAGAAAAGGGTAACGGCAAAGTCAGTGGCCCTCCCGGGAATCAATCCAATCTGAGAAAAGGAAGACAATGTAGATAGTGGCTGGTTCTGATTAATTGGTTATTTTAAATAATGAAATTGCCCATACTATTATTTTTTTAGAAGATAGTAAGAAAATCCCCCTCTGTCAATAAAAATGAAATTTTCTGTTAAGATTCTTCTAATTATTTTCTTAGATAGAATCCCCCCACACCATTCATAAATGGATTTTGTAGTGATTTTTCTTTCGGGGAACAGTAAATGAAATTCCGCTATGTGTTCGATGACAGCTGTTTCCGCTTTTATCTCTCGGTAGCAATGCTCGCATAAAAGTATGTGAAACGTTTTGACGGTTAGGAAGTTTTTACAGCATGAGCAAGTCATGCCTTTTCGTAATTGATCGTATTCATACTCAGGTAACTGTTCATATGATGAATTCTCTATATGATGCGTAGCGAATTTCTCTGATAAGGATTTCTGATTTTGTGTGATTTCGAGGTTGGAAGCTAGCAATTTCTTTAAAAAACGATTTAGTTGGGTTGGAAATATGATGGGTTGATGCAGGGGCGCTTGATACAAGGTGAATTCGGGATTAATGAAGATGACATAGGGTTCAATAGAAATGGTGTACCCCCATTTATGGAGAAGTTGTCGAAGTGAAAATTCGCTTCTTTTTAGTTGCGAGAGGGGGTTTCTAATTTCTTTTCCGTTGGAAGCGACGTACCAATTGTCTTGTTGAATATAAAAATCACCTTCGTAATTTTTGATTTCAAAAAGATAAATCTTATTTTTTTCGATAAAAAGGCTATCTAATTGAAACTCCGTTTTATTGCTTGGTAGTAATAAATCGTAGAGAATTATTTGGTTTTTAAGAGGAGTCTTATTTAATTGCTGATAAAAGGCCATTTCACCGTTGTATCCTTTTTCAAGGTTGTCCACATGCTGTTTTTCCTCCAATGATAGCTTCATGCGTGGAAGTAAAGACTGTAAAACAAGTAATTCTCTAGATTTTCTGGGTTTATCATGCATTGTATCTTTCCTTTCTTATATAATAATAGTTCCATAGTAAAGAATTTTCAGAACAATTTCAAGGGAAAGACTCAAATCTTCCCCAAAAAAATCATGCTTCAATTGCTTTGCATGAAGCTCTTTCGTGCAGGATGGGCTGTAATTTTTTGATTTTTGGTTCGATGTCCTGTTTTTCAATTTGTTCGATCACAGTATGGACAATTTCCTTTGCTAATTGATCAACCGGGACACCAATCGCAGTTAACGGAATTTCAAGATTCGCCATTTGCGGGATATTATCATAACTAATAATCGAAATATCATTCGGTATATCGAGTTGATTTTCCTTCAGTCCTCTGATAATTCCGCTGCTAATATCATAACTTCCACCAACAATTGCCGTAGGAAGAGAGGGAGCAATGATCAGTTTTTTTACAGCAGAGTAGCCATTATACCAATCTAATCCTTCTGTATTTACGAGATAATGGGGATCGAGCGGAATCTTATACTTTTTGACAGCTTGGATGAAGCCATTGTATTTGGCTATTTGCATCGGATCGTTTACAGAGATGTCGCCAATATAAGCGATTTTTCTATGGCCTAACTCATATAAATACTGAATCGCATCATGCATTGCTTGTCCATGATTTGCATCAATAATTGGATAGGGAGAGACTGTTTCTCTTGAAACCCCGTAAGTAAGCAAGGGGATTGGATGGGTTTCAATCTCTCTATCATCCTCTTCCTCAAATAAAATAATCCCATCAACTTGAAACTTGCGAAAAGTTTCTAGGGAGGCTTCAATTGGATCGACAGATAGAATCATGGAATAAGCAGTTTTACGAATTTCATCACTAATTTTGGTTACTAAAGTTGCTAACACGACTCTTTCAATTGTAGGCCAAATTAAACCGACCAGTTTTGTTCGTTTCGAAACAAGACGTTGGGCGGCAAAGTTCGGTTCATAGCCCATTTCTTGAGCAATTGCAATTATTTTATCTTTCGTATTCTTTTTCACTAAAGGACTATTATTCAATGCTTTGGAGACTGTTGAATAACTAACGCCTGCTAGTTGAGCGATATCCTTGATCGTTATACTCATAACATCACCTGAAAAATCTTATTTTTATCGGACAGTAATCCTCCTGATTGGAGTCTCACTTTATTAATGTATCATAGATTCGTGCTCTTTACATTGCTGGTGCGCTAAGCCGTTTATCCGGCGTTTAAACTTTTCTGAGGAAAATGACGGAAATAGGTTGTTCTAGAAAAGAAAATGATTTACTATTATTATAACAACGTTGTTATAAATTATCCATCGATTTGTAATCGTTATCAAATCAAACCTATTTTCATATTTTTGAAAGGAGTTCGGTCAAATGACACACTTAGTAGATCAAAAGGTACATTTATTGGAATTAATGAATGATTTAGAAAAAGGAGAAGTTCCGGTATCCTCTTCTACGAAAATCTATACTCATTCCTATGTAGAACAAGACGGCACTCGGTTACTAATGGTGCATGATCAAGAGGGCAAGTGGTTACTGGCAGTCGGTGAAGGGGTTATTTTTAATGATCTTCAAGGAATGATTTTAACTGATGGTAAAAAAGTTTGTCCACTTACTCATGAAAATCGTTTAGTCTTAAATCGATATTTCGATTATACCGTTCCACGTGCATTTGGTACGAAAACGGCTACAATGGGATTAGGGGACCGTTTAGGCTTGGCTTCGCCGGGACATATTGAAACCGTTAACAATCGAAATATCAAACCCATTCTTGCTCAACAAAGTATTCGTGAATTAACGCTTTTAAATAGAACAATGAACGATATGTTAGATGCCGCAAGCTTTGCTGTTTTTCAAGAAGGATATAAGGATGGATATGGGGCTGATGGTGATCATATTAAAGAAGAGAAGGATATAGAATATGCCTTGTCATTAGGGGTATCTATGTTGACGCTAGATTGTTCCGATCATATCCCTAAACAAATTGAATCACTATCATCAGAGGAATTGGAGAAGGCATTTAATCAAGTAGATGCTGAAGCAAAGGCTTATTTTCAAAATGAATATACCAATAAAACCTTTTCTGTGAATGGTCTTTCGATTCAGTTTGATAAAATAAATGTCATGAAAAATGTTTTACAGTATGCGAAAGCTCTAAATTTTATGGCACATGTCTATGATACTTACATTAATGAATCAGATCGTCCGATTGATTTTGAAATTTCTATTGATGAAACAGAGACCATCACCTCCCCGCAGGCTCACTTTTTCGTTGCCAATGAACTACAGCGTAGGGGTGTTAGCGTAACAAGCTTGGCACCAAGATTTTGTGGAGAATTCCAAAAAGGCATCGATTATATTGGCGATATTGAACAATTTGAGCGTGAATTAAGCGAGCATGCCTTGATTGCGGAGCATTTCGGATATAAGCTAAGTATTCATTCTGGTAGTGATAAATTTAAGGTATTCCCAATTATCGCCAAATATACGAAAGGGGTCCTTCATATTAAAACGGCTGGAACGAACTGGTTAGAAGCAATCAGAGTGGTGGCTAATACGAATCCAAGCCTTTATCGCCGTATGCATAAATATGCCTTGGATCATTTTGAAGAGGCATTGGCTTATTATCATGTGACCCCAAATTTAAACAGCATTACTCCACTTGAGCAAGTTGCAGATGAAAAGCTTGCCGACTATATGAATCATGAGGCCGCCCGTCAGTTATTTCATGTGACCTATGGGATTCTTCTCACAGCAAAAGATGATCAGGATGAGTTTTTATTTAAAGATGAATTTTTTGATGTATTACAACAAAATGAAGACGTTTATCGGGAAGCGCTTGTAAGCCATATTGGTAAACATGTTGATTTATTGGGATTGTAAGCTAGGACGGAAATGAATGTAAAAAGTGCGAATTCAAAAAGGACCAAATTTCGGTGACTACGCTCCCCTGACGTTGCAAGTTCGAGGCTGAGCTGACTTCGACACAGGGCGTGCCGTACATAGTTGGAGATCACCAATCTCGCAGTATCATTTTTACTGGACTTTTTGAACATCCTCTAAAATGAAAGAAAGCTGGTGTGAACATGAAAGAATTTATGAATGGAAATTTTTTATTAGAAAATGATGTAGCGGTTCAACTGTACCATGAGTATGCCAAAGATATGCCGATTATTGACTACCACTGCCATTTAAGTCCACAGGAAATCTATGAAAATAAGCAATTTAAGAATATTACCGACATCTGGTTGTATGGGGATCATTATAAATGGCGGACATTGCGCGCAAATGGGATTGAGGAAAAGTTTATTACTGGGGATGCAAGCGATTATGATAAATTTCTAGCTTGGGCGAAAACAGTTCCAATGTTAATCGGCAATCCTTTATATAATTGGGCCCATTTAGAATTGCAAAGATTTTTCGGCATTTACGATCTCTTGAATGAGGAGACAGCCCCTACTATTTGGGAAAAAGTGAATAGTCATTTGAATGGTGAGGGTTTTGGTGCACGAGACTTTATTATAAAGTCGAATGTGAGAGTGGTTTGTACAACCGATGATCCAATAGACACATTAGAATACCATCAGAAAATAAAAGAGGATACCAGTTTCGAAGTATCCGTTCTACCGAGTTTCCGTCCTGATAAAGGGTTAGAAATTAACCGAGATGGCTTTCAAGCTTGGGTGAAAAAGCTCGAAGATGTTTCGGGAACGCAAATTCATTCATATGAGGATTTCCTGCAGGCACTTGAAGAAAGGGTGGACTTTTTTCAATCAGTTGGCTGCAAAGTTTCTGATCATGCGCTTGATTCGATGATGTTTACCAGAACAACCAAAGAGGAAGCATCGATCTTTTTCAAAGAGGCTTTGGACGGTAAGAAAGTTACCCTTGAGGGTGAGAAAAAATATAAAAGTTACACACTGAAATTTCTCGGGAAATTATACGCAAAATATGATTGGGCTATGCAATATCATATTAATGCTCTAAGAAATAACAATACGAGAATGCTAGAGGAACTTGGTCCAGATACTGGTTTTGACTCCATGAATGATGAAGGAATTGCCAAGCCATTAGTAGGGCTATTAAATGCATTGGAAAAAGAAAATGCCTTGCCTAAGACCATTTTGTATTCGCTAAATCCGAATGATTTTCCGACGATTGCCGCGATGATTGGTAGTTTTCAAGGTGGGGGAATCCCTGGGAAAATTCAATTTGGAACAGCTTGGTGGTTTAATGATACAAAAGCAGGCATGTTGAATCAAATGCAAATTTTAGCGGATATGGGTGTATTTAGCCGTTTTATCGGAATGCTAACTGATTCACGCAGCTTCCTATCCTATACACGGCATGAATATTTTCGAAGAATCGTTTGTAACTTTATCGGCGAGTGGGTTGAAAAGGGAGAAGTTCCTCATGATATCAAGTTCTTAGGGGGAATTGTTCAAGGCATCGCGTACCATAATGCAAAATCTTATTTTCAATTTGAATAGGGGAGGTTTCATGATTTACCGAAGAAAAAAGTATAATGTAAATCCACAGATTGTGAAAGAATTTAATCGACATTTTAAACAGACGTTATTACCGGCACAGCTGAAATACGGGGCACGGCTAGTCGGGCGATGGATGACGACTGAAAAAGAAAACGAAGTAGAAATTATGGCTATTTGGGAATATGATAGTTTGGAAGAATATGAAAAGATAGAAGCAAAGGTAAGAGGAGACCAAGAACATGTAGCACGTGTTCAAGATTGGTATAAAAAAATGGGTGGAAAAGAAAATCTAAAAGATGTATTTTATCAGATAAATCAGGATTTTTTAGAATCAACATTATACTAGATGAACGAAAAACCTCCAGACCTATAAAGCCTGGAGGTTTTTTGAATTATTTTCTGTTATTGTTATGGCGAGCTTCTCCGCCCTTTTGCCCGATATCGCGATAGAATTCCTTATCATGATTCTTGGCGGTAGCTTCTCCACCTTTTTCACCAATTTCTTGATAGAATTCTTTATCATGATTTTTGGCAGTAGCTTCCCCGCCTTTTTCACCAATTTCTTGGTAGAATTCCTTATCATGGTTCTCGGCAGTGGCTTCTCCACCTTTTTGTCCGATGTCTTGATAGAATTCTTTATCATGATTCTTGGCGGTAGCTTCTCCACCCATTTCACCAATTTCTTGATAGAATTCCTTATTATGCTGTTTGCGCGTTTTTTCTCCGCCTTTACGTCCTGCTTCTTCTCTGTTCATTTTGTTTTGATCAGTCATTAAAATCCTCTCCTTGTTAGAAAAATTGTTTTAATGCTGCGCGCATTTTATGTTTACCCAGCTTCCATTTAGATAAACAAGTTATTAATATTTTTGTCGAATTTGGATAAAAGTTTTATTTCCGACAAATGATAGACTATTGATTAAATCAATCAGTTTGATTAATATTAGAGATAGCCGATGATTGGTTGAGATAGTTATTTTGCTAAGTAGGAAAGATGAGAACGTTTTTAAAGAGAAAGGATCAGGAATATGAAGCTTGGAAAAGTATCGAACAGTCAAATGATCAAAGAAATAAATCAACAAAAGGTATTACGTCTTATCTATATAGAAGGACCTATTCCACGAGTTGATTTAGCTGGAAAAACAGGTCTTACCCAACAGACGATTACAAATATTGTCAATCGATTACTTAGTGAAAATTTAATTTTAGAAACTGCTCCAGTATCAAATGGGGGCAGGAGAAGGCCGATCCCTCTCATTATTAATAGTACAAATATGTATGCGATCGGGATTGAGCTGGCGATTAAATATGTACGTGGCACTTTGATGGACTTTAAAAATAATACATTAAAAGAAATAACCGAATATGTTCCTCGTTATGAGCATGAAGAACATCCAATGGAATATATTTTTAAAGTCATTGATCAGTTGCTTGAACAGGTCCCCAAAAAAGAAGGATTAAAAGGGATTGGCTTAAGTGTTCAAGGATTGGTCGACGTGAGCAAAGGGACAATTATTTATTCTCCTGGATTAAGATGGAGGGATTTCCCTTTAAAGGAGAAATTAGAGAATCGCTATGGTCTTCCGATTTATTTGGAAAATGATGCTAATTTACTGGCGATCGTTGAAAGTTTAAATGGGAAACTCGCATTATCGGAGCAAAGCATGGTTTTTAAATTTGATTATGGAATTGGCAGTGCAATGGTCATTAATAAGCAACTGCTTCACGGGGCCAATTATGTTGCTGGAGAATTGGGGCATTATAAGGCTTTTACAGGCAATGATGCCATCCCCTGTCATTGTGGTGCAAAAGGATGTTTAACAACATTTGCTTCGATTAGCGGCTTGAAGCGAAATGGTGGTTTTACATTAGAGGAATTTAATCAGGCAGTGCGCGCAAACGACCCAGCAGCCATGGAGATTTTTGAAAAAATCCAAACCTCCATAGCAAAAGCGATTGCCAATTTAATTACCCTATTTAATCCAGAACATATCTTGTTTACTGGTAGATTCTTGGATGAAATTGGCGACCTGATGATTCCATTATTAAAAAAAGATATACTAGAGTTAATACCTGACTCTTGTCAAAATGTTAAAATTATTGTATTAGCAGAAACACCCAATGAATCCAAATCTGCAGCAGGTTTGGTTATGAACTACTTTTTTAATATTCCTTTCAACGAATTTTATTAATCAATCAGAATGAGAAAGGGAAGTGAAATGGATGAAATGTATGTCCTACAATATTCATCATGGTGTTGGATTAGATGACCAGTTATCCACAGAAAGAATTGGACAAGTAATGAAAATGGCAGAGGCGACCATTATTGGTCTGCAAGAAGTGGATCGTTTTTTTGGTGAAAGGAGCAAATTTCAGGACCAAGGCCTGGCATTAGCTAACCAACTAGGCTTTCATTTTGCATATGGAGCAAATATCGATGAACCTCCTATAAATGGACAGACTGCAAATAGCCAATATGGAAATGCGATTTTAAGTAAATACCCGATTGTGAAGGCTGAAAATATTACACTTCCTACATTAGATGAAGAGCCGCGTGGGGTGTTAAAAGCAGTTCTGAATGTGGATGGTGCTTTCATGCATATTTTAAACACGCATCTTTCATTAAACGAAGAAACCCGCCAACAGCAAATCAAAAAGCTAATTGAACTGATTGTAGATGCAAAAGATCCAGTGATTTTAATGGGGGATTTTAACGCAGGCGCCGACAATGAGGGCATAAAAAGTTTACTAGCGGAAACTCATTTAACAGACTGCCTAGGCGAAATAGAACCAAATCAAACTTATCCGGCTGATGCTCCGACAACCCGACTCGATTATATTTTTGCAAAGGGGGTACAGAACAAACAATCATATGTCATCCAACAAGAAGGGTCTGATCACCTTCCTATTGTGACAGAAATCAAATTTAACAACTAGAAGGAATAATATCTTTATTCCTTCTAATATACTTATACTGTCACTCACTATAAAAAACGAAGAAGTAAAATGTAATTTCGGATTTAAGTCATATGTTTTAAAAAAATATATTGACAATCAACTTAAAAAAGATGAAAATTAGATTAACCACCCTAAAATTTTGCCAGTTTTCTAGTGGTGTCTGAAAATTCAATTTCTATAAAACTTGTAAGTAAAGGTAAGAGGTTGTGAACTCAATAGGGAAGCCGATCTGCTTGCCTATAAATACAAGGAATTTATAGTTTTTGAATAATATGTAAGCGTTTTAAATTTCTTCATTGGAGCTTTACACACTATTCATAGAGAGTTAAAAGATAGTTGATAGAGTGAATGGAGAAGAACGTTGAAGAGGGTCTAAAAGGGGGTGTCATCACATTAAAAATAAGGCAGATGTCAGATCCATATTTTACTATACTTGGAGGGGCTAACTTTGAAAAACAAAAAAGTCATATTCCTACTAATGATATCATGTATGTTCATTTTGGCAGCTTGTAGTGATAATAAGTCTTCTGGTCCTGAAACACCTGAAATTAATGAGGATGATTTAGAGAATTTTAATGCCACTGGTATGCCGATTGTAAATGAGCCGATTACCCTTAAATTTATGGCTGGAAAATCACCTTTATCTGCTGAGAATTATAATGAGACCTTACTTTGGAAGACCTTTGAGGAAATGAGTAATATTCATATCGATTGGGAGTTAGTTCCGACATCGCCAAGTGATGGGCGCGATGAGAAGAGAAATCTGGCATTAGCCGGGGGAACAATGCCTGATGTGTTTTATACAATGGCAATGCCGAATGAGGATTTATTGAAATATGGTCAGCAAGAAATCTTTGTGAAAATGAATGACTTAATTGAAGAATATATGCCTAATTTATCAGAGTTATTGGAGCAATATCCAGAAATTCGCAAGGGAGCTACTTTTCCTGATGGCAACATATACGCAATACCAACTATTTACGATCCTGAATTCACTTCCGTTCTTCTAGGTTCAAAGGGATGGATTCGTAAAGATTGGCTTGAGCAACTAGAAATGGATATGCCTGAAACGATTGATGATTTTTATAATTATTTAAAAGCAGTGAAGGAAACAGATCTTAATGGCAATGGAAAACAAGATGAAGTCCCTTATGGAGCGACAAGTATTTCAGATTTGCGCAATATCTTAAAAGGGGCTTTCGGGATTGGAAATAAAGGAGTTAAACATTCTTATATTGATGAAGACCCGGAGACAGGAAAAGTACGTTTCTATCCTATTTCCGATGGCTATAAAGAAGAGTTGGAGTTTTTAAACAAGCTTTATTCGGAAGGGCTAATTCAAGAAAATATATATACAATTGACGCGAACCAAAGCTATAGTATGGGAGCGGACGGCCTCTATGGAAGTACGGTTATTACGAGTGCAGAAACGATTTACGGAGAAATGGGGAAAAACTTTGTGGGACTCCCAGCACTTGAAGGTCCAGCAGGAAAAACCTACAACAAAGCAACATCTCCACTTGCCCATATGGGTGGATTTGTCGTAACGAAGGAAAATCAGCATATACCTGAAACACTTAGATGGTTGGATTACTTCTATAGTGAAGAAGGAGCGAAATTATTCTTTATGGGAATTGAAGGAGAAACCTTTGAAGTAAACGAAAATGGCGATCTGCAGTATCTAGAGAAGATTACAAACAGCTCTGAAGGATTAACGATGGAACAAGAATTGTCAAAATATATTACATGGCTTGGAGGCGGCTATCCAGGAATTGTTCGGGAAGGAACTTTTAAAGGAGCTGAAAGCTTACCATCTTCTATTGAAGCTGCTGAAAAATTAGAACCGAATATGTTAGATGAAGTGTGGCCAGAGTTTACGTACACCGTAGAAGAAAACAATAAACTATCTGGTTTAAAAGCTGATATTCATAAATATGTAGACGAAATGCAAGATAAATTTATTACAGGCAATGAACCTTTTGCAAAATGGGATGAATATGTCAAAAAAATTGAAACAATGGGGTTGGAAGATTACTTGGAAATTCAAGAATCAGCCTATGAAAGATACAAGAATAATTAATAAAAGGAAATTGTATAGATAATTGGTTAGGGTTGTATCAAATGAAAGAGATTGTTTGACACAACCCTTTCACTTTATCGATAAAAGGGAGGTTTCTTTATGGACTTGAAGAACGCTGGGGTTGAGCATAAAATCATCATGCCTGGAAGTCGCTTTTCGCGCATCCGCAAAAACTTTCTTAAAAGCTGGCAATTGTACACCTTTCTATTACCTGCATTAACTTTTTTCGTTATTTTTCATTATATCCCGATGTACGGTGTACAGATTGCCTTTAAGGACTTTTTTGCGACGATGGGGATTAACGGAAGTCCATGGGTAGGCTTTGAGCATTTTGAACGTTTTTTCAATTCCTATTACTTTTGGCGGTTATTAAAAAACACCTTGATTATCAGCTTATATCAATTATGTTTATTTCCACTACCAATTGTTTTTGCCTTGATGCTAAATGAGTTGCGCAATGGAGCCTTTAAAAAGTGGACGCAAACATTAACCTATGCTCCGCACTTTATTTCTGTTGTCGTTGTGGTAGGGATGATTATTGCCTTTTTAGATCCGACGACCGGGATTGTCAATATTTTGATTGAGAAGCTTGGTGGTAATTCCGTTCAATTCTTGACAAGTCCAGATTGGTTCAGACATATCTATGTATGGTCTGGTGAGTGGCAAGGTCTTGGCTGGGGGTCGATTATTTATTTGGCGGCGCTTGCAGGGGTGAATCCGGAACTGTTAGAAGCAGCGAAGGTGGATGGAGCAACACGTTTCCAACGGATTCTCCACATCAATATTCCAGCCATTTTACCTACGATTGTAATTCTCTTTATTTTGAATATCGGGAAATTTATGTCGGTTGGATTTGAGAAAGTGTTGCTTTTGCAAAACTCCTTGAACTCGGAAACATCTGATATTATCCAAACATTTGTCTATGAAACAGGTTTATTGGAAGGGCAATATAGTTTCGCTGCGGCCGTTGGTCTATTCGATTCTGTGATTAATATTATTCTGCTTGTGACGGTGAATCAAATTGCGAAAAAAGTCAGCGATAATAGCTTATGGTAAGGGGGGAGCGTAAATGAAGAATATAAGTGTATCGGATAAAAGCTTCGATTTGATTAATAAAATTTTGGTCGGATTTTTAACATTAGTGATTGTGTATCCGCTTATTTTTGTGATCAGTGCCTCGATTAGTGACCCGGCAGCGGTAAGTACAGGGAAAATGTGGCTGTGGCCGGTCGATATCACCTTTGCGGGCTATCAACGGGTCTTTCAAAATGATGCAATTTGGCTGGGGTATCGGAATACAATTTTTTATACAATTGTGGGCACAATCATCCACTTAATCGTGTTATTGCCTTGTGCATATGCCTTATCAAGAAAAGAAGTGATGGGGAAGAAATATATTTTATGGATCATTTTATTTACGATGATGTTTAATGGTGGATTAATCCCGACGTATCTCGTCATTAAAACCTTGGGGATGATCGACACAATTTGGGCGATTGTCATCCCAGGTGTCGTTGGAGCATGGTCGATTCTTGTAGCGCGGACATTCTTTCAACAAACCATTCCCGACCAGTTAGTAGAAGCTGCCAAAATCGATGGGGCTTCGGACTACTACATCTTTGGAAAAGTAGTCATTCCCCTCTCGATGCCAATTATTGCGGTAATGGCCTTATTCCATGCGGTCAGCTTATGGAATCAATACTTTACAGCGTTGATTTACCTTTCAAACGAAAAGTTATATCCATTACAGCTGATCTTAAGGCAAATATTGGTGGTCGCACAAATTAGCCAAGAAGGTGGCGGTGGACCAGGGGAAATCGAGTCCTTGGTGGAGCAGGTGAAAACAGCCAGCTTAGTAAAGTATGCCGTCATCATGGTCTCTTCCTTACCACTTTTAATCGTCTACCCATTCCTTCAACGCTTCTTTGTACAGGGGGTATTGATTGGATCGGTGAAGGAGTAAATTTTTAAGGAGAAAGCATGTTTAGGCATGAGAATCTATTGAACTAAGAAGATAGGTGTTTAAGAAATAAATTCTATTATTTTATCCCGGTGCAACCATCCGTGTGACCCCCGCTTCAAGAGGATGAGCTTTCAAAGAAGTACTAAGTGGGGGGCGTTAACATTCCGATAAGTCTCGCTATACTAGCCTCTTTTTAACCCCTTATTATGAGAGTATAAGGACATGAGGTAGATAATGAATTGGAGGAGTATTAATTGCAGAATAAAATTACCCTATTTTTAGCCCTTTTATTATTTGTACTTCTAACGGCCTGTAGTCAAAATGGTAAGGTTAAAGTTCGCAGTGAAGGAGCAAACAATAACGTAAATGAAACAGGATTTCCAATTGTGGATGAAGAAATAAACCTCGAGATCTTCGCTGGTCAAGCACCCGCAACAAATCCCAATTGGAACGATATTATGGTATTCAATGAGTATGAGAAAATGACAAACATGAATATTACTTGGAAAATGGTTCCCCATTCAGGACTTGAAGAAAAAAGAAATCTTGCCCTTGGAAGTGGAAACTTACCAGATGCTTTTCATAGTGCATCCATGCCTATCGCAGATATTATGAAATATGGAGAGCAAGGTGTATTCATTCCTCTTAATGATTTAATCGATGAATATGCACCTAATTTCAAAGCATTGATGGAGGAAAATCCTGAAATTAGAGAAGCAGTAACGATGCCAGATGGAAATATCTATGGTTTTCCACAAATGGCAGATCCAGAGTTTCTTTCATATCGTATGGGCCCTAAACCATTTGTTCGGAAGGATTGGCTTGAGGCGCTTGATATGGATGTTCCAAAAACAACAGAGGAATATTATCAATATTTGAAAGCGGTTAAAGAAGGCGAGCCTAGTGGGGGCGAAGTAGATGAAATTCCTTATGGGGCCCCGTATATTGATCCACTAGTTTCGTATGTAAGAGGTGCATTTGGATTAGCGAATAAAGGATCCGGTGGGGGATATATGGATCTAGATCCAGAAAGTGGAAACTATCGTTTTTGGCCGGCTTCCGAACAATACAAAGAATTTCTTGAATATCTTCATAAATTATATAGCGAAGAATTGATCGAACAAAATGTCTATTCCATTGATCATATGCAATATCTAGCAAACCAAAAAGAAGGAAAATATGGCAGTATCATTTGGTATAGTCCAATGCAGATTATGGGAGAAAATCTAGGTGGTCAATATATCAGTTTACCTCAATTGGAAGGACCACATGGAGATAAAATCTGGACGACGTTTTCTGATGCCGTATTAAATCCAGGTGCATTTCTAATCACGAGTGAGAATGAATATCCTGAAGCGACTGTAAGATGGATCGATCATTTTTATGGTGACGAAGGTTTGTTGTTGTTTTTCATGGGGATTGAAGGTGAAACCTATGAGAAAGATGAAAATGGTGAAGCAGTCTACATGGATCATATTTTAAATAGTAAGGAGGGCTTGTCTAATGAGGAGGAGTGGGCAAAATATTTAACATTCCCTGGTGGCGGCTTTCCGTCCATGACTACTCTAAAATACTTTCAAGGGGCAGAAAGCAAACCAGATGAAATGGCATCTTCGGACCTATTAGCACCAGATTTGGTCAAAGAACCGTGGCTGTCTATTCGACATACTAATGAGGAAACGAGCAAATTAAATGGATTTGGTGCAGATATAGAAAAATACGTTGTTGAAATGCGAGACAAATTTATTGTCGGAACGGAACCATTATCGAAATATGATGAGTATGTTAAAACACTTGAACGTATGGGCTTAGAGGATTATATGAAGCTAAAGATTGAAGCGATTGAGAGATGATAATGATCTTATCCTCATTAGGTGAAATTTTGGATATGAAAATGTAAATCCTATGTATTTTAAAGGGGTTATATTCCATATATGCTGTTATTAAAGATATCCAATAATATTATAACCTAGCCTGAAGGAGGATAAATGTAATGACCAAACGCAATACTAAACAGTTTGCAACAGATATTCTTATTGCTGGAGGAGGAATGACAGGAGTAACAGCTGCATTAGCGGCGGCAAGAAACGGGGCTAATGTGATTTTATGTCAGGATCGTCCAGTTCTTGGAGGAAATGCTTCATCGGAAGTTCGCATGAATATATCAGGGTCTTCCAGTAAAGGAACTGAATTAGAAACTGAAAGAAGAGAAAGTGGGATAATAGAGGAAATTATGTTGGAATGCTCTGTTCGCAATCCACAACGCAGTGCAAATATGTTGGATTTGATTCTGTATGAAAAATGTCGCGCCGAGCCGAACTTGACTTTGCTGTTAAACACGACTGTGGTAGAGACCGAGATGGAAGGGAATACGATCCGATCTGCACGTGCGGTGAGAGAAAGTACCGAGGATCATTTTATAATCACTGCGAATATTTTTGTGGACTGTACAGGAGACGGCAGATTGGGCTTTGAAGCAGGGGCTGAATTTACGACAGGACGGGAGGCGTCACATGAATATGGAGAAAATGCCGCCAATCGAAATAGGGATGCCCACAGACTTGGATCATCACTCCTATTCACATCAAGAGATATGGGTCGCCCCATGCCTTTTGTCGCACCGGAATGGGCAAGGAAATTTACAGAAGAAGATTTGAAATTCCGTAATCATTCCTCGTGGGAATATGGCTATTGGTGGGTGGAATTTGGTGGAACAATGGATACGATTAAAGATAATGAGGAAATTCGGGATACATTGTTAGCCATCATGCTTGGTGTCTGGGATCATATTAAAAATAGTGGAAATCATCCGGAATCGGAAAATTGGGCATTGGACTGGTTTGGATTTCTTCCAGGAAAAAGGGAGTCCAGAAGATTCATTGGCCAGCATGTACTTACGCAAAATGACCTTCAAGATGCTGTACCTTTTGAGGATACTGTTGCCTATGGAGGTTGGTCGATGGATACTCATCCGCCCAAAGGAATCGATGAAAAGGATGAAAAACCGTGCAATCAGCCATATACTCCCTATCTTTATAGCATTCCTTTGCGTTCCATGATTAGCAAGAATATTTCCAATCTGATGTTTGCAGGACGCAATCTTTCTGCTACCCATATTGCTTTCTCAAGTACGAGAGTTATGGGAACTTGTGCCGTGATGGGGCAGGGGTTAGGTACATTTGCCGGCATCGCTATTCGACATCAGTACAACCGTAAAGTATCGTTCAAGGACGCTTGGACCAATCGAAATATTGTAAAAGAAGCACAACAGGAGTTGCTAAAACAAGGGGCTTTTCTTCCAGGTTTCGTGCTTGAGAAAAACCTTGCCAGAGATGCTACTATTACAGCATCATCTGAACAGAAAAATGGCCATGCGGCCAATGTGGTAGACGGACACACTCGCTCTGTTCACGGTCCATCTGGTGTACGACCAGATTTGACTTTTGTAAGTACGCATCGCTGGATGTCAGATCCGCAAGATGAGAATCCTTGGATGGAGTTAAACTGGGGTCAGCCAGTAAATCTAGTGAATATTTCACTTGTACTTGACTCTGGGCTCCACCGTTGGCTAACATTGGCCCACCTTGATTGGTTGCAGAAACGTATGCAATGGGGACGCCCACAGGCTGAAACGTTGAAAGATTTTAAGCTGATTGTGGAGGATGTAGATGGTAATAAGACCGAAATTGCGGATGTGAAGGATAATTATCAACGTTTGCTTCGTTTTCCAGTTCGACTTGAACAGATAAAAAAGCTAAGGATCGAAGGCATAAAAACCAATGGGTTGGATCATGCGAGGTTAATCGAAATTTTTTGTGAATAAAATACAAATTTAATGAGGCTGGGATAAAACTAAAGTGCTAACCTCCAAAGACGAACAATGAATTGTCTTAGCGTAGAAAATATACGAAGACTCCTGCGGGAACAAAGGCATCGGTGAGATCCCGGAGTGCGACAGCACGAGGAAGCTCACCAGCCGCCCGCGGAAAGTGAAGTATATTTCCGGAGCGGGGTATATGCACTAGTAGTTCGGTTTTGTCTTGAGTGAAAACACTTTTGTCCCAGCCTCATTATTCGTTCCCTTAATTATTTTTATAGCGATTATAAGCATCGTTTTGAATTTCCATATACTTCTCTAAATTCATTGTTTCTATTCTCTTTATATAATCATCCCACTTTGAAAGAGGTTCATTACCTGTGATAAATTTATCCTGCATTTCATTCACATATTTATGAATATCTGATTGTAAGCTAGATAATTCATTATTTTCTTCAACCGTATAGGTAAAATTTGGCCAAATTTCATCTAATAGATTTGCTTCAAGCTTTTCAGTTGCCTCAAGAGATTCAGGTAAGGTTTCAGCACCATTAAATGTCCTTTCTTTTACAATCCCAGGGTACCCGCCACCACTCCAAGTGAAGTAATTGGCTATTTCTTGCGCCATTGACAATCCATCAGGACTATCGGTAATTTTATCTAGGTACTGCAAATCGCCA
This sequence comes from Bacillus sp. SD088, assembly GCF_017355205.1. GTDB lineage: Bacteria > Bacillota > Bacilli > Bacillales > Bacillaceae_C > Lederbergia. The sequence continues at coordinate 120,642 of NZ_JADIJK010000009.1, read as the reverse complement.
TTTTCATCCACCTCAAAGGTTTCTCCTTCTTTCCCCATAAAGAACAGTTCAGCCCCTTCTTCACTATAGAAATAATCCATCCATCTTAAGGTAGCGGGAATATTTTTATTCTCATTTGTAATGACAAATCCTCCCATTCCAGATAAGGGCGTCCCCACTTTGTTATATTGCTTTCCAGCCGGCCCCTCAAGTGCTGGAAGTCCGACGAAATTTTTCCCCATCTCATCTCCATAGGCCGTGATCGGACTCGAGGATACCGTACTTCCATATAATCCTTCTGTCCCCATTCCATAGCTTTGGTTCCTATCAATACTATAGATATTTTCTTGAATTAATCCTTCGGAGTAAAGTTTATTTAAGTACGTCAATAATTCTTTGTAACCATCAGAAATCGGGTAAAAACGTAATTCTCCTGTATCAGGATCTTCATCCAGATATGGCTGCTTTGAACCTTTATTGCCGATCCCAAATGCTCCCTTTAAAATATCTCGTAGTCCAGAAATCTCTGTTGCACCGTAAGGAACTTCATCATTCTTCCCATTTTCATTAAGATCCGTTTCTTTTACTGCCTTTAGATAGTTATAAAAATCATCAATGGTTTCAGGCATATCCATTTCTAGTTGCTCAAGCCAGTCCTGTCGTATCCATCCTTTAGAACCTAGTAGAACGGATGTGAACTGGGGATCGTAGATCGTTGGAAGACCATAAATATTGCCATCTGGGAAAGTAGCACCCTGCTTTATTTCAGGATACTGCTCGAACAGGGCTGTAAGGTTTGGCATATATTTATCAATAAGATCATTCAATTTTACAAATACCCCTTGCTCGCCATATTTTAATAAATCTTGATTGGGCATGGCCATTGTATAAAAAACTTCAGGCAATGTGCCGCCCGCAAGTGCTAAATTCCTTTTTTCCTCTCGACCTTCAAAAGGAACTAAAGTCCAATTAATATGAATGTTCGTCATTTCTTCATACGTTTTCCATACAAGCAGTTCATTGTAGTTATCAGAATTCGAGGCATATTTCCCAGCCATAATATTAATTGTAATCGGATCATTTACAATGGGCATATCCGACTCATTAAAATTTTCTAAAGCTTCGTCATCCAATTCCTGGCCTTCAGGTGCTGAAGTTTCTTTGTCACTACACGCTGCTAAAATCAACATAAAAGACAGCAAAACTAGAACTAACCACTTTTTCTTTATCAAAGTTGTTCCTCCCTTTTGTAACCATTTTTTTAAAACAATCTTCAAGTCAATCATGAGCACCACGCATGGAACGAAAATCTCAACGGTTCTAAACTAAGTGATATTGCAAATTTTGAAAGCGATTACGAATTGACGATATAAAAACTATCACCTCCACTACAAATGCTAGTTAGCTATGATATAATATCGTTGAATATCCTTAATAACAGAATATAGGAAATCAAATATCGTTGAAATGCACAGGATTAACTTTATCATATCTAAAATTTCATATAAGAAGAAGGTAGATAAAAATGAATGCATCCATACGATTACCGAAATTGGTTAATCATGTGTTTTGGCATAAAAAGGAACATTTTCTGTTGAAACAAGATACCTATTTGACGTGGATTTTATTCGCCATCGAAGAAGGTGATTTTACATATCGAATTCACCAATCTGAAGGGTATGCAAAAAAAGGGGATGTTGTAATTTGTCCCCCTCAGGTTGCCTTTCATCGCAAAATCCAAACCCCTTTAAGCTTTCATGCCATTTCTTTTAATTTTTCGTATCACGAAACAGGATCCTTGCAAGACATGCTGCAGGAAAAAGAGCAGAAACTATTTATACCACCTACTACACGTTTATTTGAAAATTATCAACAGCTGCGAAAACTACATCTTCTCTCAGATGTATATGAGTTAAAGCAGCATTATTTTCATGACTTGTGGATGAGCATGATCCATAAGTCTTTGGAGGAACGGCACCCTGTACTAGAACAAATCCTTGCATACCTAGAAGAGCACGCCCATCACTCGATCGAAATCAAGAATGTGGCCACGAAGTTTCAACTCACATCTGTACAGTTGATACGTAGTTTCAAAAAAGTCTATCATATGACCCCTGTACAGTATCTAACATCTATCCGCTTAAAAAAGGCGGCTAACTTATTATTGGAAACAGATTGGAATCTAGATACGATTGCTCATGAATGTGGATATGAAAGCGGATATTACCTCAGCCGTATATTCAATAAGCATATGGAGATCCGCCCTTCGGAATATCGAAAAATCAATCGTTTTTAGTTTTATAATAGAATCCCTTCTTAATAATAAAATGATTCAAAAACAGTGGTGATAGGAGCTATCAACTAGATTCTTAAATTTTTTCTATGCTGAACATTGTCCTTTTTATCCTCACGCGCGCATATAATAGCAGAGAAAGCGATGGGCATAAAAAGGGAAAATGGAGGGGGTAGCATTGAGGGGGATTAAAAAAAATTTACTTTTCATTATGTTATCTAGTTTATTTATTTTAGTAGCGTGTAGTGATCAAAAAGAGAAAACAAAAGAATCGGAAATTGATGAAGGTCAATTGGAAAACTTCAATAAAGATGGAATGCCTGTTGTCAATGATAAGATTACGCTCAAGTTCATGTCAGGACAATCTCCGCTATCGGCTAATGATTACAATGACACGCTCATATGGCAAACATATGAGGAGATGTCCAATATTCATATTGAATGGGAACTGGTTCCCAATGATGGTTTAGAGGAGAAAAGAAACCTAACCCTTGCTGGGGGGACATTGCCTGATGTATTTTATGCAATGGTTTTACCAAATGAGGATTTGCTTAAATATGGTCAGCAAGGTGTTTTTCCAAAAATGAATGATTTAATTACAGAGTATATGCCAAATTTGACTGCTTTGTTGGAAGAGTATCCTGAAATTCGCAAGGGAATCACATTTCCTGATGGCAATATCTATTCAATTCCAACGATCTATGATCCGGAATTTACTTCCGTTTTAACGATTGGCAAACCATGGATTAGGAAAGACTGGCTTGAGCAGCTAGATATGGATATTCCACAGACAATCGATGATTTTTATGAATACTTAAAGGCCGTGAAAGCAACGGATCTTAATGGAAACGGAAAGAATGATGAAATTCCTTATGGTGCAACCAATATGGATGGTTTAATTGGATTTTTAAAAGGGCCGTTCGGTGTTGGAAATCGAGGGCTTAAGCATTTATATCTTGATGTCGATCCTGAAATAGATGAATTGCGCTTTTTCCCTATTTCAGATGGATATAAGGAAATGCTTGAATTTACAAATAAACTTTATTCTGAAGGCTTAATTCAGAAAAATATCTATACCATTGATGCTAATGCCAGTTATGGTATGGGGGCGGAAGGATTATATGGAAGTACCTTTATTTCAAGCCCAGAAACCATTTATGGAAAAAAAGCAGGTGAGAATTTCGTCGGACTCCCTGCACTAGAAGGTCCTAATGGCAAGGCATTTAACCAGATGAATTCCCCGTTGTCCTCTATGGGGGGCTTCGTTGTCACAAATGCCAATAAGAACATCCCTGCCACTCTGAGATGGATGGACTATTTCTATAGTGAGGAAGGTGCCAAACTGTTCTTCATGGGCGTAGAAGGAGAAACCTTTGAAGTTGATGAGAATGGAGAACTTCAATATTTGGATAAGATCACAAATAGTTCAGACGGTTTAACAATGGAACAAGAATTGTCTAAATATATCATTTGGCTAGGCATAGGGTATCCGGGGATTGTTAGAGAAGCAACATTTAAAGGTGCAGAAACTTTACCCGCCTCTCTTGAAACAGCTGAAGCATTAAGCCCCTATTTGCCTGATGAAATTTGGCCAAGATTCACCTTTACAGTAGAAGAAAATAATAAATTAATTGGATTACAAGCGGATATCCATAAATATGTTGACGAAATGCGAGATAAATTTATTACTGGTGCTGAACCATTATCGAATTGGGATAATTATGTAGATAAGGTGAAGAAAATGAGATTAGACGAATATATGGAAATCCAACAAAACGCCTTGGAAAGATATAAAAATAACTAATCTTTCGCCAACCAATCCTTTTTTAAAAAAGCAAAAACAGTTCGGATTCGTAATAGCAATCGATCATGATCAGAATAATACAGTCATAGAATGATAGAGATAGTAAATGTTACCTAAGAGAAAGGATGGAAAAGTATGAAATTAGGTTTAAGCACGTATAGTCTATTAGGTGCCATTAGAAAAGGCGAAATGACTGTACTGGATGTTGTAGATTGGATTGCAGATCATGGAGGGGAACATATGGAAATTGTCCCTTATGGCTTTACACTTGTCGATAATCCCGCGCTTGCTGATGCTGTTTGCAACAGAGCGAAGGAGGCTGGCATTGAATTATCCAATTATTGTTTGCCGGCAAACTTTGTTCAAGAAACCGAAGAAGCCTTTGATCAGGAAGTAGCGAGAATTAAAGAGCATGTTGATTTGTGTCATCATATGGGAATCAAACATATGCGCCATGATGTAACAGCTTTTACTCTTCCACCAGAAAAAATTACGATTAAATGGTTTGAAGAGAATCTGAATCTAATGGTAGAAGGTAGTCGGAAAATTGCCGATTATGCTGCTCAATTCGGCATTACGACAACCATTGAAAATCACGGACAATGTGTACAGCACAGCGACAGAGTTCAGAGAGTAATTTTGGAAGCCAATCGTTCTAATTTCAATACGACATTGGATGTTGGGAATTTCCTATGTGTAGATGAAGATCCAATCGTAGGTGTGAAAAAGAATTTACCATTTGCCTCCTTTATTCATTTTAAAGACTTCTATATCCGTCCTTATGACGAAAAACCTGGTGGAGGCAAATGGTTTACATCCGCAAATGGCAATTATTTAAGAGGGGCGATTGTTGGCCAGGGAGATGTTAACATTCGGAAAATCGTAAAACTCATTAAAGATTCGGGCTATGATGGCTACGTCTCACTAGAATTTGAAGGTATGGAAGAATGTAAAGAAGCGACAAAAATTGGTTTGGACAATATAAGGCGTTTCTGGGAATCAGCGTAAGGGATATTCTTGAAAAGAAATCTATAAAGTTGTCTTTTTTTGGTGTTCTTAGACCTCTTCTAGGAACACCTTTTCTGTGAAGTTTCCTAGCTTCAGGTTGCTATCTACTTCCTATGAACGACTTTGACAAATTTCAAGTAGAATTCGGGAGCGTAGCAGCTTTTCGAAGTTAAATCGAGAGAAGGTTGAGGGGTTTCGCCAGGCTATATGGTTAAGTGGGCGAAGGTTGAAAAACGCAAGGGTGTCCTGTCGACCTCTATGCACCCGTTTTAGAATTACTTGAAGATTTCGTTCTTCTTGATCTTTCTACATGCTGACAATTTTTTGAAAATTATATATTGACTTTCCTGTTATTATAATATAATGTTATAACCACTAAGAGAGATATTTATTTAACATGTAAAAATCCCCATACTGTCAAAAAGAAAATGATTATTTCTGGAGGAATAAACGTGCTAGATGATACTTTACCGGTTAGTTTGCAATATCAATTGCGAAATAAATTACTTGAGAAAATCACGGAAGGAATTTGGCCACCAAGCACCCAAATTCCGAGTGAAAGGGAATTGTGTGAGGAATACGGTGTTAGCCGTATGACTGTACGAGAGGTTCTAAAGGACTTAGCTCAAGAAGGCTATTTAATACGGAAACGAGGAAAAGGTACATTTGTAGCGTTGCCTGAATTTAAACATGAGTTGACAAGTACTTATAGCTTGTCTGAGGAAATAGAGAAGGAGGGCCTAGAGTCAAAATTTCAAATTCTGAGTTTCCGCTTACTTAATTCCACCACATTTTTACAACAAAATTTTGGAATATCTGCTAATGAAAAAGCTTATGAGCTTATCCGTCTGCGATTTATTGATGATGAATTGTTTGCTTGGGAGCGTGCTTATATCCCCTATTCCATTATGGAGGATACAACGGAAGAACAGATTGAGAAAGAGGGTTTATATCCTACCATTTTCCGACATTCGGGATTAATCGCTGAAAATGCAGAAGTCGAAGCAACTGCTATAAATTGTCCCGATGAAATTGCAGAGCTGCTTCACTTACAGAAAAATGCTGCCGTCTTTTACCTTACTAGGTTAACTATGGCAAAAAATCGCTGTATTGAATACTGTGAAAGTTATATTCGCAGTGAGAAATATAAATATAAATACAAGCAAACCTTGAAAAAGAAAGCAAATTTTGAGCGTGTAAAACAGGATACAATGAGTTAGGAATGCTGAGTACCTTAGTTAGGTTATAAGTGAGTGCTTCCTTGTTGAAATGGAAAAAATTTCTGAGGAAGTATATTTTACACGCGGAATGTAAACGGTTACTAAGAGGGGCTGGATCACAGAATCATATGATCCGTGTTTCTAATAAACAATTTTTAAAAAGGGTGTGAACAAATGATTAGTAATGACCAAAATAAAGTTTTGCAAGAACTCGTTTTGGTGAGCGAAGGAAAAAGAGCAACTGCAGAGGCACAAATGGCTGGTTTTGAAGCGGGAAAGGCGATTGATGGCAGAAGCGATACTTGCTGGGCAGCCACCCCTTATTATAAATGGTGGAAGATTGATTTATTACAAACTTGCCAGATTAGCAGAATGACTATTTGTACTAGTACAGAGATTAATAGTTATACTCACTATTTTATCGAGTACAGCCAAGATAATCTGAATTGGCAGACGGTTGCTGAAAAAATGGATGACACTGTAATTGTCAGTGGAGAAGAATATGAAGTATTATTTAAAGCCCGCTATATTCGGGTAACAATTACGTATTGCTCGTCCGGGGAGTCTGCACAAATTTATGATTTTAAGGTTTTTGGTCAAGAAGTGAGTGAATCAAAGTTCGTTCCTAGTAAAGTATCTCCTCATAAAATTCCAGCAATGGCTTATGATGAAGTATTTGGATTTTCTGAGATCGAAGTCTCCGATTTGGAGTCAGGCCAAACCGAACAAGTGCTGATAGGCGGGAGTGTTGAAAGCTATATAGTTTATCGTGGGATTGATTTTACCAAGGATGGTGTGGATCAGCTCCGCGGGTATTTTGGTTTTACCGATTCAGACAAAAGCAAGCGGATCACTATGGAAGTAAGAGTAGATGATGCGCATGGTGAAAAAGTCGGGGAAATCGTTCTCTTTAGACAATGGAAAGCTTGGTCAATCTTAGGTGGTCAGCTTGAACATTCAGATGCATCATTATTGACTGGAGTCCATGATGTCTACCTTATTATCAAGGAATCTGAACCTTCACAAAGATTAATGATTCACTGGTTAGCGTTTGTAAGAAAATCAGCATTACCGCCAGCAAAACCAAGATCAAAAGCTTTACGAGCACCGCTTAAAAGGGAGTATAAAATCTATTTTGGCAACTTACATAGTCATACCGATTTTTCGGATGGGGAAGGGGTCCCTGAGCATGCGTTTGATTATGCGAGGTATACGGCCGGTCTGGATTTCTTGGCAATTACCGAACACAGCAATCTTTATGATCATTATCTTGATTGGGACAAAAGCAGGAAATGGAAGGATATCCAGCTGATGGCCCAAAAGAAGACCGAAGAAGGAGCTTTTCTTGCACTAGTTGGTGCAGAAACGACTTGGTACAATCAGTTCGGTCATATGAATACCTTTAATCTAGAATTCTTCATCAATGCATATGAAACGAAATATAATGAAATTCCAGTTTACTACGAAGCGATAAAGCAATATCCTGATTCAATTCATCAATGGAATCATCCGTGGTCGAGCGGAAATCGACATTTGGATGGTTTTGAGCCATATGATGCAGAACTGGATGAAGTCCTTCATTTATTAGAGGTCAATCCGATCATCTCAAAGGAAAATGGGGGTCTCTATTATTATGTAATGGCTCTTGATAAGGGATGGCATTTGTCTCCTGCAGGTAATCAAGACAATCATCATGGACAGTGGGGTACTGCGAATACCCTTCGAACAGCGGTATTAGTTGACCAGCTGACACAAACAGATTTCTTTGACGCAGTGAGGCATCAACGAGTTTATTTTACTTCTGCCCTTCATTTGAAAGTTTGGTTTAAGATTAATGGCTCGATTATGGGTTCTAAAATAAAACGCTCAGAGACCTTAGAGTTTAACATGAAGGCTTTATATGGAATGGACACTGGGCATCGTTTGGTTAAGGCAGAAATATACGGGGAGCATGGGCGTGTTCTTCATACTATTCACATTGATAGGCAGGAATGGGAAGATACTTTTTCCCTCCCATGTAAGGAGCGCTATTACTTTGTGAAGATTTATCAGGATGACGGAGAATTTGCCGTTACCTCACCAATTTGGATCGAGGGGGAATAAACCATCTCGGATCATTTGAATGTGATGTGAGAAAGATCAGTATGGAAGGAGGTGATCCATACAGCATTCGTGGATAAACCAATCGAAATCAGGTTGTACTGACGCAGTTTCACATTATATTTTACTAAATAAGGAGGGGCAATATTGAAATATAAAAAAATAATCTTATTGTTACTGACGTCCTTTATATTAGTTTTAGCTGCATGTAATGGAAAGCAAGCATCCGAACCGCAAACATCTGAAGGGGATGATGAAGGATTAGAGAATTTCAATGAATCTGGCATGCCAGTTGTGAATGAGCCGATTACGCTTAAATTTATGGCAGGAAAAGGGAGCAAAAATGCGGACGATTATAATGAAACTTTGCTCTGGAAAACCTATGAAGAAATGACAAATATCCATATTGATTGGGAATTGGTTGCCGCTGACGGTCGGGAAGAAAAAAGAAATCTTGCTTTGGCTGGCGGGACACTACCTGATGTGTTTTATGCAATGGCCATCCCCAATGATGATTTATTAAAATATGGACAACAAGAAGTCTTTGTAAAGTTGAATGATCTGATTGAAGAATACATGCCCAATTTAACAGCGCTGTTGGAACAATACCCGGATATTCGTAAAGGTGCCACCTTTCCTGATGGCAATATATATTCAATTCCAACCATTTATGATCCTGAGTTTACTTCAGTGATCATGGGGCATAAGTTATGGATTAGACAGGATTGGTTAGACCAATTAGAGATGAAAATGCCTGAAACGATCGATGATTTTTATGCTTATTTAAAGGCAGTGAAGGAAACAGATTTGAACGGGAATGGAAAACAGGATGAAATTCCTTATGGTGCAGGCAATATTACCGGTTTAAGAGATGCTCTGAAAGGGGCATTTGGTGTTGGCAACAGGGGATATAAGCATTCTTATCTTGATCAAGATCCTGATACTGGAGAACTACGGTTTTATCCTATTTCGGATGGTTTTAAAGAAGAATTGACATTTTTAAATAAGCTCTACTCCGAAGGACTTATCCAGAAAAATATTTTTACGATTGACGCAAACCAAAGCTATGCCCTAGGGGCTGAAGGGGTATACGGTAGTACCGTTTTTACTAGTACTGAAAGTGTTTATGGAGAAATGGGTAAAAAATTTGTTGGCGCTTCTGCTCTTGAGGGACCAGGTGGCAAGGCATTTAATCGAGCAACATCTCCACTTGCTCATATGGGTGGCTTTGTGGTCACCAATGAAAACGAAAATATCCCGGCGACATTAAGATGGTTGGACTATTTCTACAGTGAGGAGGGCGCGACATTATTTTTTATGGGGGTCGAGGGCAAAACCTATGAAGTAGATGAAAATGGAGATTTGCAGTACTTAGATAAGATTACAAACAGTGCTGATGGTTTAACAATGGAACAAGAATTAGCCAAATATATTACCTATCTTGGTGGAGGATATCCGGGTCTTGTAAAAGAGGCGACATTTAAAGGGGCAGAAAGCTTACCATCCTCTATAGAAGCGGCTCAAAAGCTCGAACCATTTATGCCGGAAGAAATTTGGCCGGATTTTACGTATACTATTGAAGAAAACAATAAACTTTCTGCTTTACAGGCGGATATCCATAAATATGTCGATGAAATGCAGGATAAATTTATAACAGGTACTGAACCATTATCAAAATGGGATGATTACGTAAAAGAAGTAGAAAAGATGAAGCTAGATGAATACATGGAAATTCAAAAGGCGGCTTATGAACGATATAAAAATAACTAATTCTTCATTATCCAAATGAAGATGGTCATATGAACTATTCTCCTCTATATAAGATTGATTAGGAAATCAATAACATTTAGGGGAGATTTTTTATGAGGGATTAAGAATAATTCGCCTTTATAGAGGGCCAGTAATAAGAGTAACGGAGAAATTCCGAGTTCTTAGCGACTCTCAAGGACACCCTTTCCGTTAAGTACGTAGCATCATTCTCCGAACCACTTTCCAAGGATACGAGTGAAGTTTGAATGCGTAGAAGCGTTTATGAACCACTTTTCGAGATTTCGAGTGAATTATGAGTACGTAAAAGCATCTATGAACCATTTCGAAGAATACGAGTGAATTATAAGTGCATAGAAGCATCTATGAACCACTTTTTCAAGAATTTGAGTGAATGATGAGTGCGTAGAAGCATCTATGAACCACTTTCCAAGAATACGAGTGAGTTTTGAATGCGTAGAAGCGTTTATGAACCACTTTTCGAGATTTCGAGTGAATTATGAGTACGTAAAAGCATCTATGAACCATTTTCCAAGAATTCAAGTGAATTTCGTGTACGTAGCAACTTCTCCTGATCCCACCTTCCCTTCCGTAAGAGCCCAAGAATTGCCGCATTCTCTAACTTAATAATGTTGAAGCACAGATTCCTTTCGTTGCTCCGCAGCCAAGCTGATGATATCAACAGGTTTTTCTTCAAATAACTTAGTAAATTCGCTATAATGAGAACTATTACGTAATAGCTTGGTCAATGAAAGGGAGTTTTAAGATGGAAAATACATTGGTTTCTTTAAAAGATGTTTCCTGGCGTAGAGAAGGCAGGAAAATTTTAAATCAAATTGATTGGGAGATAAAAGCAGGGGAGCATTGGGCTGTTTTAGGTTTAAATGGGTCAGGTAAAACTTCCTTGTTAAATATTTTAGCAGGTTATCAATTTCCAACGACTGGTGATGTGAACGTTCTTGGGTACGAATTCGGCAATTCGTACATTCCTAACTTACGTAATGAATTAGGGATATTCAGCAGTTCACTCGAAAGATTTTCGGAAACACTAGATTTTGAAACGATTGAAGAAATTGTGGTGAGTGGTGAATTTGCTTCGATTGGATTGTATCAAGAAGTTCCGCTAGAAGTCTGGGAAAAAGCGGATGCGCTCATCTCAAAGTTCCGTCTAGATTACTTAAAAGGGAAGGAGTATCGCTACTTATCCCATGGAGAAAAACGAAGAGTGTTAATCGCAAGAGCCTTAATCAATGATCCAAAACTGTTGATTATCGATGAGCCGTGTTCGGGTCTCGACATTTTATCAAGGGAAGAGATTTTAATGTTGATCAAAGAGATCACCCAACAACAATGTCATGTTGTGTATGTCACACATCATATAGAGGAATTGACCGAAGAAATCACGCATGTATTACTCTTACGAGAAGGAGAGATCGTCGGAAAGGGGCCGAAAAAATCGGTATTAACAGATGAGCTATTATCTCAAACCTTTAAGTTAGGTTTGAATGTTCATTGGGCAGAGGGCCGTCCTTGGGTTTCCGTTAAAAAACCGTTAAATATCTGATTTCATCGATGAATATGGTACACTGATAGCAGAAAATCAACGCTAATGAGGTGTACGAGATGAAGACGGTTGTGATTATGGGTGGCGGTATAACAGGCTTATCTGCCGCATATTCTTTACATAAATGGAAAAAGGCTTCGCGGGCAAGGGTTCGATTGATTGTAGTGGAAGCGGAAGAGTCCTTGGGAGGAAAAATTCGTACGAGAATAGATCATAATTTCATTATGGAAACAGGGGCAGATTCAATTGTGACCCGTAAAATGGCGGAAATGGATTGGATTGATGAGCTTGGTTTAAAGGATGAAGTGGTCTATAACGCAACAGGCCAATCTTTTATTTATGTGGATGGTCAATTAGGGGCGATTCCGGCTGATTCTGTTTTCGGGATACCAGCTACCATAGAATCTTTGGCGAATAGTTCCTTAGTATCTGCTGCTGGAAAAGTGGAGGCGTTAAAGGATTTTTACTTACAAGATCGTACTTTCACAAAAGATGATTCCATAGGTGATTTTCTGCGTTATTATCTAGGGGATGAAATGGTGGAAAAGCAAGTTTCTCCTGTTTTATCAGGCGTTTACTCCGGAAAATTGGAGGATTTGTCAATTGCTTCTACCTTGCCGTATTTACTTGATTATAAAGAAAAATATGGCAGTATTATGAAGGGGCTTGAAGTTCATCGTGAAAACTTTAAGAGTAGTGGGGAGAAAAAATTCCTTTCTTTCCAAAATGGCCTAGGTACTTTTATAGAAGCGATATGGCAGTCATTGGAGGATGTAGAGATTCTTACTTCCTTTCAAGCCGAGCAGATTGAAAAGCAAGGCAAACGCTATCGAATTGCTTTCACCAATCATGAGGAAATTGAGGCAGATTATATCATTTCAGCTATTCCGGCTTCTGCTTCGCAGGCTTTATTTAGCGAAACCGACATTGGGCAAGAATTTGCTTCATTTAAAACCAGCTCCCTAATCAGTGTGTATATGGGGTATGATTTACCGGATGATCTTTTACCAGAAGAGGGAACAGGCTTTATTACAGCGAATAATAAGGAACTATCTTGTAATGCTTGTACGTGGACCAGTCGGAAATGGGATCATACCTCTCGACAAGGAAATTTACTTGTACGATTATTTTACAAGAGCAGTCATCCCGCCTTTTCAACAATAAAAAATTTATCCGGAACAGAGCTGATTGAAGTCGCTCAATTAGATATTCAAAAAAGCTTGCAGATTACAGCAACCCCTGTCACCTCGAATGTGACAAAATGGATGGGAAATATGCCGACCTATCAGATTGATCATCAACAAACTGTTGAGCGAGTTGAAAAGATTTTGGCTGCTACTTATCCGAACATTAAGCTTGCGGGCTGTTCTTATTTTGGGGTGGGAATTCCAGATTGTATAAATAGTGGGATTGAAACAGCCGAAAACGTCGTCCAGCAGCTGGAGGCACAGATATAAGCTGGGACATAAGTGTTTTACCAATGAAAAAATGAACGGCTAGGAGGGATATACTCTCGCTCCACGGGAGTCTCCTCAGTCTTTTGCCAAACTCTTACTGAGCTTAACGTCTTAATTATGTTCCGCCCCGAGCACTGTGTGTCAATTCTTATGGAAGAGAAGAAAAGGTGAGTCCATGAAAATTTTTAAAGATTTCCGTCATTTCTTGAAAATACAAGGAGCATGGTATTTAATCTTAGGGATTTTTCTTTATGGCATTGGTACAGGGATCCTATCGCCGATGAACGCGATTTATATGAGTGAAGGGATTGGGCTGTCGAAAGGGGAAATCGCAACTGTTTTCTCAGTTTCTGTTTTGTTAAATATGCTGATCACCATTTTGGTAGGGATGATGAGCGATAAGATGAAACAGAAAAAGCCATTACCCCTAATCGCTTTACTGCTTTGCATGACAGGTCTAATGATCTATATGCAAGCGGATACTTTTACCCAAGCCTTAATTGGCATGATTATTACTGTTGCACCATCAGGACTGATTATGGGGCAAATCTTTGCGATGGCTCGTAATCATTTTATCAAACTAGCGCCCGAGATCTTTGAAATTGCTCAGATCTGGTTAAGAGCAATGATGAGTGTTGGCTTTTTTACGGGATTATTGATTGGAGCCAATCTATATATATTTGCTGATTTTAAAGGTGTGTTGATTGGCAATCTATCAGGTTATTTGTTTTTATTTCTATTGCTTTTATTCTATAAGGAATATAAGCATGGTGAGGGAGAAGGGACCCAAACGACAAAAGGTGAGCGTTTTTCACTTATTATGCTTCTTGCTCTACTATTATTTGGGTGCGCCGACTCTTTAAGAGGATTATACCTGCCACTTGTGATCGTTGATTTATTCGAAAAACCTTATCTAATGTCTTATTTATGGAGTATTCAAGCGGTTTTTGAATTATTGTTTATGACCTTTGCGGGCTATTGGGCGATGAAATTTGGCAGTAGACGAGTGTTTGTGCTTGGTGGGGTTTGTGCGGCGATTACGTATACGATTTATAGCTCAAGTCCGCCTCTATTTGTATTTTTCCTCGTCCAACCGTTGTATTCCTTTTTTGTCTCTGTGCTTTATGGGGTAGCAATGGGGTATGTACAAAGGATGTTCCATACAAAGATTGGTTTTGGCTCAAGTCTATACGTTTTTTTATTCCAAATGGCTTCGTTAGTTGGTTATGTCTTACCTGTTTGGATTCAAGGGTATACACCAAAGATTTTTATGATTCCAGCGATTTTAGTGGGCACAGGGATCCTCTTAATGGTAAGCTATATGTTTTTCATCCGCTCGAAAAAAGAGCTTGTCACAATGGGATGATGTTATAATGAAGAGGCTGGAATAATGGTATTTTCATAAAGAAAAAAACGAACTAGTAGGTGTCTATACTCCGCTTCGGAAATATTCTTCGCTTTCCGCGGGTGAGTGGCAAGTCTCCTCAGGCTTCGCCTTCCGGGGTCTTGCCGAGCTCTCACTTCCCGCAGGACAGGAGTCTCCGAATATTTCCTCCGCTAAGATAATGAATGGTCGTCCTTGGGGCTTAACGTTTTCAAGGTGTCTCAGCCTCTATTTGAATGCGTTTCCCTATATTAATTTACTTATCCTTTCGTGATTACTAAATGACGAATTGTGTTCCCTGTAGCAGGAATTTCCAAATACCCTGCTGGCGAATCCGCTAATCGATGGATCAGGAAATTTGAACCGACTGGTGATAAAGAAACAGTTGCTTGTTCTACTTCTTGGATATTTGGGAAATAAAGGATCGTAGGTTTACTCAAGCTTTCTTTCCACCTCATTTGAAAGCTTCCTAATTCTTCCTCATGGCGATATTGATATAAGCTTCCAGAAACAGCCATCGGATAAGCACGTCTTACACTTGAAAATGGGGCATATTGATCCATATCTGCTGTATAGTCCCAATACGTATCACTACATAAATGGCGTTCTATTAATCGTTTTATGTGTAAAGCGATATGCGCCATATGATTCTGATTGTAAAAAGCTCCCCACTCTCCTAGAATCATGGGCACTCCCAAACGCTGTTTCGTCTGTTCATGTCTTTTAAAAATAAACTCTAAACGACGATCATTGGCTGTATGAGCGAGATCGGTATCAACGACTAGATCATAGGCATGGGGGGCGTATGCCTGTTGACTCTCTTTCTTTCCATTTTGACTCATTAAAGGTTGAATCATGCTACTCATACCCAAATTTGAAAAATAATTAGTTTCCAAAAATAAGATTCTCTGTGAATCAATTGTGCGAATGGCATCTGCTGCTTTTTGATAAAAAGACGATAAAATATCTTGTTCAAATCTCTGTACAATCGCGGCAGGGGCATCGATGACTTGTTGAAAAGCTTCAACATCCTCTAGAAAATAAAAGTAATCTTCTTTTGGATCGGGATCGATAAAGGCAGCCAAGATTTCTTTTTGTTCGATGCTTCCATTTTGAGATTGATAGATTTCTACATATTGATTCATCATTTTTTCCATTACATCAGTTGCAGCTTGACCAATAAAAGGCTCATTAATCAAGTCGTAACCGATTACATTCGGTTCAACATGTAGTTTCAGGACGAGATATTTCCATGCATCGATAAAATGGTCCTGAATCCCTTTGCCAATGGGGCCAGCAGTGTTATGCCAAAAATGGTCAAAAGCAGTTTGAACAGCTTTATTAAATAGATAAGCATCACTCCAAGTCGTGCCAGGCTCGTATTTTTCTCCATCTGTTAAAGTGGCCCAAGCCGGAGCGCCATCTCCGAATCTAGAGCTAAATAAATCCTGATGCATATCCAAAAATACCCAAATATCTTGCTGATGTGCTAAATGAATGAAATGACGAAGGTTTTCAATATACTCATCATGATATACATTTGGCTCAGGCTCTAGACCATCCCAAATTACGCCTAAGCGAATTACATTTAAGCCCCAGCTCTTTAAGTGCTTAAAATCCTGCTCGCTCCAATCGCCAATATAATGAGATTTCTTATCTTTGCAAACCATATTAACCCCGTGAAGCAAAATTTCTCTTCCATCTGCATCAACAAATCGATGACCCTGTGCTTTGATTTTGTTCATTTTGGTCATTCTCCTATTATTTTATTTTTACTCTTTGTAATCAGTGGGAGATAAAGCCCCCACTGATTGAAGTCCTGCTTTACTTAAAAGCCAATTGGTATAGTGGCACAAGTGATTTGAAAGTCTCTTTAACGTATTCTAAAAAGCGATCACCATCTTTGAGAAGTGGATCATTTGGAGCAAGATGCTGACCAATTAAAAATTCTGCCTTTTTCACGTCACGAAAACGAGTCAGTATTTTTTCTAAATCCAGCTCACGCAAGGGAAGCGCATCCTTTTTCATATGATCTTGGGAAATCATATAATCATTAGGGATTGTTTTCTTGACCTTATTCAGATGATCTAAGAAATTTTGCGCCATTTTATCTTTATTCGGTAATTCATAAATAAAAGCTAGCCAGATAAAAACATGATCATCAAACAATCCTACTTGAAAATGCGGATGTTTTTTATACCCCCGCTTATTGTCTGCGATCGCAAGCCATGTATCTTGAGGAGGGTTAACGGTTCTTCTAGCATGCCTAGCAATATGTAAAAACATTTCAGAACCAATCATTGCTGATAAGTCAGTTGCCAGAATCTCCCCTACCTCTTTAAATTTTGGTTGGATCCGTTCTTGGATGGCTGCCATCCGTTCATCAAGGCTATCAATCAAAAAGGTATCGAAGTCTTGTTGCTCAAATCCGTTAAATGCCATTTGACATGCTCCTTTCTTTACTCTCATTTGTTTTTAGCCTGCTCTGTGATTGCGCTTCTTAAACTTGGCACTTATACTATTATCAGTATACATGATCTAACTTTTATAGGAAAAGATTTCATTTAATTGTAGAACGGACGTAAGAAAGGTAAAATAGGCTTATTAGAAACATCGAAAGCAGGCTGAAGGAAAAATGAAAAAAATCGGATTTGATTCGGAGAAATATTTACAAGAACAATCATCTTATATCTTAGAACGGGTACAGCACTTTGATAAGCTGTATATGGAGTTCGGCGGAAAATTAATCGGCGATAAACATGCCAAGCGTGTTTTGCCGGGCTTTGATGAAGATGCAAAAATGAAATTGCTGGCTACACTGAAAGAGAAAGCAGAGATTATTATCTGTGTGTACGCCAGAGACATCGAGCAGAATAAAGTACGTGAAGATTATGGCATTACATATGACCAGGATGTCTTACGCTTAATTGATGAATATCGGGGATACGGCATTTCTGTTAACAGTGTATTGGTCACACGCTATCAAGAACAGCCAAATGCCAAAGTATTCATGGCAAAGCTGGAGCGGAATGGAGTTAATGTTTATACTCATCGTGCTATTGCAGGGTATCCAACAAATGTAGAAGCGGTCGTCGGCAAGAATGGTTTTGCCAAGAATCCCTATATTGAAACGACTAAGCCGATTGTAGTGGTGACAGCACCTGGTCCAGCAAGCGGAAAGCTCGCGACCTGTCTAAATCAGATGTACCACGAACATGAACGTGGAAAGAAAACAGGCTATGCCAAGTTCGAAACTTTCCCAGTTTGGAATTTACCATTGAAGCATCCGATAAATATTGCATATGAAGCTGCCACTGTTGATTTAAAAGATGTGAATATGATTGATAATTATCATTATGAAGCGCACGGAGAAGTGGCAATTAATTATAATCGTGATATTGAGACCTTTCCTGTTATTAAACGGATCATTGAAAAAATTACCGGTAGAGAATCAGTCTACAGTTCGCCTACTGATATGGGTGTCAATCGTCTTAAAACGGCTATAATTGATGACCAGGTCGTCCAAGAGGCCGCAAAACAGGAAATCATCCGGCGAAGTTTCGCCGTAGAAAATGATTATAAAAAAGGACTGGCCGACGAAGAGACTCTTCGCCGTATGGAAGTGATCTTAGAAGAAATCGACTTGAAAAAAGAGGATCGAGTCCCTGTATTGCATGCTCGCAACTATGCAAAAACAGTTGAGGAAAGGGGAGGTAGCACGAACCCGCAAGCGGTGATTGCCATCGAACTTCTGAATGGTGAGATCATCACCGGGCGAACCACATCTCTAATGGATGCTTCGGCAGCTGCGATTCTAAATGGATTGAAGTCACTGGCAAATATTGCCGACGAAATTGACCTATTAGCACCTATGATTTTAAAAACTATTCAGAGTCTAAAAACAGAAGGATTAAACAGCAGAATCCCGATATTAAGTGCTAATGAATTATTGATTGCATTAGCAATTAGTGCTGTCACCAATCCCACTGCTCAACTGGCTTATCACCAACTGGCGAATTTACAAGGCACACAAGCTCATTCAACGGTTATTTTGAACAGAGAAAACGAGCAAACCTTGAAAAAGCTTGGAATTGATATTACGAATGATCCAGTATACCCAACAGAGAATTTATATTACAATTAATGAACTGAAATTTTGCCATTAAGCATATCCAGGGATTCTTTATCGACCTGGAAGTTTCCATGGAGCTCTTCTGTTGGCTATTTAAGTCTGTATAGCCAACAAGAAGAGTCTGCAATGTGCAGTGACATTAATTGAAATAGACTCTCGGAATTTCAAGATGTAAATCCGCCGAATGACCAAAAGCTTACTGGGAATCGAGGCCCTTTTCAAAAAAAGCCATGCCAAAGAAGTGTCACAAGTGTATTTTTTAAAAAAAGAATGTTTTTGTAAACATCGTCTACCAAGATAGTGCGTGGTTGATTTCCGCTACAGTTGCTCGCTTTCCGCGGGGCGGGCGGTGAGCCTCCTCGGCGTAACGCCTGTGGGGTCTCACCTGTCCCGCTGATCCCGCAGGAGTCTCGCACTTTCGCTCCAATCAACCTTTACCAGATTTTGTTTTTCTAAGCAACAATCCCTTGGGGTTCATTAAAAAGAGTAGCTATTGAAGAGAAAATATGGCCTTCTAGGAATCCCAGTTTCTCTTCTTGATGTGCATACCAAGCATCGATATGCTTACACATCATGATTCCAAATATCCTGACGTACCACATCATGTTAAACACCTCAATCACCGTTCGTAAGGAAATAAATCCCTTCACCGGCGATTATTGTGGTGTTTTCAAAAAGTCAAGTGTTTTCGACAAATATGGGAACAAAATTTCATTGTGTATAAGATCTTAAGAATCAAAAGGGAAGATCGTGTAGAATATGGTATTGTCAGACTGACTTCCGTGAGCAAGAGAATATCTCAGTGATTGGAGTGGAAGGTGGCGACTCCTGGGGGATTAGCATGACAGGTGAGATCCCGCAGGAGCGTAGCGACGAGGAAGCTCACCGCATGCCCCCCGGAAAGCGTCCGCCTGGAACGGAAATCACCGTTGACAAGTAGACTCGCCATTTGTAGATGATGATCTTCTCAATAAAGAATGGACGTTCTACAAAAAAGTGAAATATCCCCTAAAAAATTTAGGAGGAGAATTAAAAAAATAGTACAAGACAAGAAAACTTTGTACCATCTAACTCGGTGAATGCCGGGAGTCTATTGAAAGAATAGGAGGCTAATAATGAAACCAAATATTTATTTAAGTCAATCTGTTTCAGAAAAAGTCAGGGAATATTTAAAGGAATATTGTGAAGTGAGAGAATGGCGTGGAGAAGATCGCATTCCACGGGAAACACTTTTGCAAGAAATCGCAAATGTAGAAGGTTTATTAACGGCTTGGCACAAAATAGATGAAGAATTACTAACAGCCGCGCCAAATTTAAAAGTTGTAAGTAATGTTTCTGTCGGCTATAACAATTTTGATATGCACGCTTTAAAAGAACGAAATGTAATCGGAACCAATACCCCATATGTTTTAGACGACACAGTGGCAGACCTGACGTTGGCCCTTATGTTGGCGACAGCAAGAAGGATTGCCGAACTTGATCATTATGTGAAAGAAAAGCAATGGGAGCCTGTGAAGGATGAAGATCAGTTCTTTGGATTGGATGTTCATCATGCGACAATCGGTATTATTGGGATGGGCCGAATTGGAGAAGCGGTTGCTCAACGTGCAAAGTTCGGATTTAATATGAATGTCTTATATCACAATCGGAGCCGAAAACTTGAAGCAGAGAAAAAATATGATGCGGAGTATTGTACATTGCCAAATCTTTTACAACGGGCTGACTTTGTTGTGATGCTTACACCTTTAACGCCAGAAACGCATCATTTGATTGGTGAACAAGAATTCAAACAAATGAAAAAGTCTGCTATTTTTGTAAACGTATCTCGTGGGCAAACGGTGGATGAACAAGCATTAATAACGGCTTTACAAAATGGTGAGATTCATGGAGCGGGGCTTGATGTCTTTCAAAAAGAGCCAGTGGAAACAGATAATCCATTACTGAGCATGCGGAATGTTGTAACGCTTCCTCATATTGGCTCTGCTACAGCTAAAACGCGTGAGGAGATGGCGATGCGTGCAGCTCAAAATATAGTTGCGGTGCTAGCCGGAAAAGGCGCTATTGATCCTGTAACAGACTAACCTTAGAGAATGCAGATGATGACAAAGTGGGAGGGGGGAGGTACTTGAAAAAAAGGCGTATAAGAATTCCGCTCAGTCTTCAATTTTTATCTTTTTATATCCTAATTTTAATTGTCCCAGTGCTTTTTCTTGGCTCGATTATTCATTTCTATTTACTTGCGAATATAAAGGGACAGGTAATGGAGTCGAATGAAAAAAAGCTGATCCAAATGAAGGATATCCTTGACACAAAATTATCGGAGTTTCATAGGATTTCGTTACAAGTATCCTCTCAGCATGAATTAACGCCTTATTATGTGAACAACTTTTTTGACGTCTTTAAAGCAAAAAAAATATTAAACTATAAGGTTGGTAATGATTCAATCTATGAGCTGTTTTATTATATTAGGGGCAATGATTATTTATTTTCTAGTGATTCCAGCTATTCGTTTCCTTCCTTTACAGATAGTTATTTTCAATTTGAAAATTGGTCATACGAAGATTTTTATCAGACCTTAAATGAAAGTCAAAAGCCTTTTCTACGGAATCCGGAAAAGGTAAGAATATTTAATGGTAAAACAGTTGATATGATTACGTACGGTGTACCAGTTCCTTTCAATAGTAAGCACCCTTATGGCACATTGCTTTTTTTTATTGATGAAAAAATGATCCAAGATATGTTGAAAAATGTGGTCAACACTTCGGCAGGAAATGCCTTTATTTTAGATGAGCAGTATCAGGTTGTGGCAGGATTGTATCATCGTCAACCCGAATTAAATGCTTTCATTAAGCAAGTCAATCAAGATGGAGTGGATGAGGTTAAAAGCATCATCATAGATCATGAAACATATTATGTATCTCATGTAAAATCCGAATTTCAAGATTGGAGTTTTTTTACTCTAACGCCTGAGTCAGAATTAATGAAAGATGTTAATAGCGTAAAGCATAATGTGTTGATAGCTTATGGGATCGTACTATTTATTGGAATCTTGTTGATCTATATTGGCATGCAAATAAATTATAAACCTCTAGGAAATTTGATCCGGCGAGTGGAGGAAAAATGGTCACGTGTAATCCAACAGCATCATGGTTTAGAAAAAATTTCGGAAGTAATGCATTATTCTGAGTTGAAGAACCAACACTTGAGTAAACATGTTGAAAAAAGCCGGCCAGTGATGCAACAGCATTTACTTATCCGTTTACTTCGAGGAGAAATTGCAGATTATCAGGAGTTAAATGCGTTAGGGGCGGAAATTCATTTACAATTAAAGGAATCAGACTATTATGTGATGTTGATGGAATTTCATCAGCAGAATATCCTCCATGATCCAATGAAAATCGGTGAAGTGAAGAAATGGCTTACATATCTACCAAATAAAGAAAAATACCAAATCGATCTAGGCGATTTGTTTGGAACATCTAAGCTTGTTTTTATCTTATCTGGTGAAGTCCACCATTCAATATTAAATGATTGGTATATAAAAATAAGTAAAGAGAGCGATATTTCGGTGACAATTGGGGTTGGAAATAGCTACCGTGATACAACCCAGATGGGTAAGTCTCATTTGGAAGCGGAAACAGCGCTTCATTACCAATTAATCAAAGGGATCAATCAGATTATTTTTTTCTCGGAAACGTCCGCGGAAAATTTGAATATGAATTGGTACGATCGGCAAATCGTCGACCAACTAGAGTTATGTATAAGACAGCGGAATATGGAGCAAGTTGAGAAGATTATGATGAAAATCACAGGAATCATCCAATCTTCTAACTCGAATTTATTTATGGCGAAGTGCTTGATGTTTGATGTGTCCAGCACGGTTATGAGAATTATTCAGGATATTCAGCCTGCTCAAGAAAAGCATGATGTGCTGCCAGATGTTTTACAAATCAATGATTTCCATTCTACCGAGGAAATGGAAGAAATGGTAACAAAAATAATTCGGAATGTTTTTGACATTCATGACCAGGCACAGCCTGATCTGCAATTATTGGATGATTTATTAATATATATACAAGATCATTATCATGAATACCAGTTTTCCATACAAGCTTTAGCAGAGCATTTCTCCCTATCAGAAGCTTATATTATGCGTTATTTTAAAAAGCACACAGGTGAGACAATCTTACAGCATTTAAATCGTATACGTATGGACCAAACGAAACTTCTGTTAAAAACAAGCGATTTACAGGTAAAAGAGATTGCAATGCAAGTTGGCTATAGTGATGTTTCCAGCTTTATAAGGAAATTTAAGCAACAAGAAAACATGACACCAGGGGAATTCAGAAAAAAACATACAGAAAAAAATGTAATTTAAACTTGGCATCTGCCAAGTTTTTTTGTTTCTTAATAGATAGACAATATCTTGTAAAATCGCATAAATCGTTGGTTTATCAAGGGTTAGACGAGGTTGTAAATGGCATATTGGTTTCGTTTTCACATACAGAGCCAAATAGAACAAAATTGGTTTTGGCATATATCGTGTGAAATAACTGATTGCGGAAAAACGAAAAAATATTTTAAGCTTAGGTCACTGAACGGATCACTTAATCGAAATGGTGAATCCGTTTGCAACAAGGCAATCAGATTTCTACATAGAAGAAAAGGAGGTACGAAATATGAAAGAACAAGGGGGAACAGCACTACAAAAGACGGAGCAAATCGTGTTGAGAAAAAGAACACCGAAGGAGAAAATAAAAAAACTTCTGCAAAATTATGATCTCTATCTCTTATTATTACCAACACTGCTCTATTTTTTAGTATTCCATTATTTTCCGATGTATGGTGTACAAATTGCCTTTAAAAATTTCAATGCAGCTTCAGGGATCTTAGGGAGCCCATGGATCGGCTTTGACCAATTTATCCGTTTCTTTCAATCTTATCAATTCTGGACAGTTTTAAAAAATACAATCGGATTGGCTCTTTTTGAATTTGCTGTATTTCCAATCCCAATTATTATGGCGCTATTATTAAATCAGCTTGTGAACCGTCGTTTTAAACGAATTGTACAAACCGTAACTTACGCGCCCCATTTTATTTCAGTTGTTGTTTTAGTCGGGATGCTTTACCTTTTTTTATCACCACGAAATGGAATTATTAATCAGGTCATTGCCCTATTTGGCGGGGATCCTATTTTCTTTTTTGGCATACCGGAATGGTTTAAACCATTATTTGTTTTCTCAGGTGTATGGCAAAGCCTTGGATGGGGGATGATTATTTATTTAGCAGCACTCACATCCATTAGTCCTGACTTGCATGAAGCAGCTGTGATGGATGGTGCGAGTAAGCTAAAAAGAATATGGCACATAGATATTCCGGGAATATTACCGACCGTGATTATTCTATTGATCCTTAATATGGGGAATTTACTAAATGTCGGGTTTGAAAAGGTATACCTAATGCAAAATTCCGTGAATATTTCTTCATCAGAGATTATCCAAACCCATGTATATAAGGCTGGACTTTTAGGAGCTCAATTTAGTTATGCAACGGCGGTTGGGCTATTTAATTCAGTTATCAATTTTATCCTACTCATTGTTGTCAATCAGACAGCTAAAAAGGCTGGACAGAACAGTCTATGGTAGAAGGGAGGCCATTTGAATGAATCTTACAGCGAGAACAAAAGGTGATAAGATATTTGATCTTTTTAATACACTCTTTTTTATGGTTGTATTATTTATCACCATCTATCCGCTTTATTTTATGGTGATTGCCTCTTTTAGCAGTCCTGATGCGGTTAATAATGGTGAAATCTGGTTATGGCCAAAGGATATTACCTTTAAAGGGTACGAAATGATTTTCGATCATGACAAGATCTGGACAGGCTATAAAAATTCAATTATTTACACAGTACTAGGAACGGCCATCAATGTTGTACTTACGATTACCGGTGGTTATGCCCTATCAAGGAAAGATCTAGCTGGTAGAAATATGTTTATGTTTTTTATCGTGTTCACCATGTTTTTTAGTGGCGGGATGATTCCGACCTATCTATTGGTAAAAGATCTTGGCATGGTGAATACGATTTGGGCGATGGTCATACCTAACGCCATTTCTGCCTACAATCTGATTATTGTTCGTACCTTTTTTCAAGGTACTATACCAGATGAATTATTAGAAGCAGGGAAGATAGATGGCTGTACAAACTTGAATTTCTTCTTGAAAATCGTTGTACCGCTATCAACACCGATTATTGCCGTTATGGTCCTTTTCCATGCTGTTGGTCATTGGAATACGTATTTTAACGCACTGATTTATTTGCGTGATTCTGCTTTGCATCCTCTTCAATTAGTGCTTCGGGAAGTTTTGGTTTTATCCCAAGCGAATGAAGTGACGGATTCAGGAGCCTTGGCTGGGATGGAATCTGAAATGCAAAACATCTCCGAATTAATAAAGTATGGAGTTGTAATTATTGCGAGTTTGCCAATGTTAGTCTTATATCCATTTGTACAAAAGCATTTTGTAAAAGGTGTTATGATCGGATCCATAAAAGGATAATGGATCTATTCATATATAATTAAACTGAAGGGGGAAAAGAAATGAGAAAAAGATGGCTGGTTTTTGTTGCACTGGTCCTACTTATATTAGGGGCATGTAGTGGAAAGGATAAAAACAGTTCGAGTGAAGCAATCGAAGATTCAGGAGAGGAGAAGGTTACGTTAAACGGGTTTGGAGTAAAGGCACCTGCGGCTACAACAGATTGGGCTGATATGGAATTTCTAGATGAATTAGCTGAAAATGTGAACACAGAAATTAAGTGGACGAACGCCACTCCCCAAACACAGCAGGAGCAAATTAACTTAATGTTTGCAAGTGATGATTTACCTGACTTTTTTTATTCTGCCTGGACCTTAGGGGCAAATGATATCGTCAAGTATGGAAGCAATGGTCAATTAATTGCTTTAGAGGATCTAATTGAAGAACATGCTCCAAATATCAAAACATTTTTTGAAAAGAGACCAGAAATCGAAAAAATGATCACAGCTCCAGATGGTCATATCTATGCATTACCACTCTATGTTGAAGATCTTTGGAGTACTTCAAATGACGCCTTGTTTGTAAATAAAAAGTGGTTAGATGAAGTTGGGATGGACATTCCCGAAACAACAGATGAATTTAAAGAAATGTTAACAGCATTTAAAGATAAAGATTTGAATGATAATGGAAAGAAAGATGAAATCCCGTTTAGCTTTACGTATAGTAACGAAATTCGTGGGCCCCATTCTTTAAGTGGTTCGTTTGGAGTCGTTGGTCGTAAGCTGGGTGTTGAAAACGGGGAAGTGTATTTGGCGCCTGTTAGAGATGAATATAAAGAATATGTGAAATGGATGCACGAATTGTACAAAGAAGGATTAATCGATCCAGAAGCGTTTACTCATGATATTAATGTGTATGATTCGAAAATAAAATCTGCAACTCCAGTATTGGGTGCCTATTTTGCTTGGTCGAAATTCTCTAGCTTTGGTACTCTCGATAAAGATTATGTGGCGATACCGCCATTAAAGGGGCCAGATGGAGAGCAAATGTGGAATCGCTCATCCGGTTCATTAAGCCTTTCAGGATTTTCCATTACATCCGCCAATGAGAACCCGGCACGATCAATGAAGTGGGTTGATCAAATGTTTGATCCAGAGATAGCTGTTCAAGTTTATGCAGGACCTTTTGGCGTCAATTTGGAAAAAGATGGCGAGAAGATTGTTAAGAGTGAAGTGCCAGAAGGAACGAGCTACGAAGAGTTTAGGCATCAACAATCTCCTGGTTCTTATGGAGTGTATGCGATCCTACAGGAGACATTTGAAAAATTTGAATTAGATACGGGAGAAAAAGAAAAAATGGAATATGCAGAAATGTATGGGCCATATCAACCAGAAGAAATATACCCCGATCTCTTGTATAGTGCTGAAGATGCTGAGCGTTTATCGATTTTAACGACCGATATTGACGGTTATATTGATGAAACGATCCCGAAATTCATTATTGAGGGAGATGTGGATTTGAAATGGGATAACTATATTGAACAATTGGAAAAAATGGGCCTAGATGAGTTGATAGATATTCATCAAAAGTATTATGATAGTTTTAAAGAATAATTAATGTAAGAAGATGTTCAAAAAGGCCGGTAAAAATGACATTGTTCCTTTTTGAACCCGCATTGTAAGCAGTTTTGAATAAAGCTAGTAAAGGGATTTCCAAAATGGCATTCATTCCATAATAGAGTGAGTGCCATTCCTTTAGTAGCGATCTACTAGATAGAATCAATAATCCTAACAAATAATTTTTAGGAGGGATAGGATGACGGAATTTGTAGCGGAGGTACCTCGTTGGCTCATAGATTACTCTCAGACAAAGGCCAGAAAAGTTGAAGGGAAATACGGGCAAGCGCTTGATCTGAGTGCCAGTGCTTCTTTACGGAAAGCTGTATGTGAGACGAATCCTTTACGAAATTATTCAGGTGATTTTACTGTCAGTGTATGGGTGAAAGGCGACCGATTAAATGGCTTATTTGAGAATCGTTCATTTGATCTGATCGCTGCGACACATGAGATCGAGGGCCGTAAGATAGGATGGAAAATCGGAGTTCAAGCAAATGGTGCCTGGTATTGGCAAGCAACTGAAGGGGCGGAAACGTATACATATGAACCTACAGCTAGTCGACAATCGATTCGTGATGGGCAGTGGCATTTTCTTTCCTTTACGTACTCTGCCACAAAACCGGAAATTCGCCTGTATTATAATGGGTTGAATGTAGGGATCTATAGTGTTACTTTACAGACAAAACAAATGTGGAATCAAGCTGAGTCGCTCTGGATTGGTGGAGAAACGAAAAATGAAAGCGATTGTGAATCCTTTCCAGGACTGATTGATGAGGTGTGGATAGATGATCAAGCACTTTCATCAAAACAGATTGCGAAACGTTTTTCTCAATATCGCCACCTTGGGCGGGTTCCAGATAGGCAGAGCAAACATCTCAAGGTGATGACGTTCAACATCTGGAATGGTGGACGTGAGACGGGAGCTGAGATCGGTGTTCAGCGTGTAATTGATGTGATAAAAGATAGTGATGCAGATCTGATTATGATGCAGGAGACATATGGCTCTGGCCCTATAATTGCAGATGCTCTTGGTTATTATTTCTATTTGAGGAGCTCGAATTTATCCATTTTAAGTCGCTATCCAATTATTGATACATATCCATACTATCAAGCATTTCACTGTGGTGGAGCGCGGATTCGCCTAAATGAGGAACGATATGTGAATGTATTCTCGATTTGGTTACATTATCTTAGCGATTATTTGGAGAAACTGCATCGAAATGCGAATCTCAGTCAAGCTCAGTTACTTGAAGGCGAGCAGGAACGGTTAAATGAATTGAGAGAGATACTTCAAGCACTTAAACCACTAACTGAAAAGTCAGAGCAAGAGCCTCTATTATTATGCGGCGATTTTAACAGTGGTTCTCATTTAGATTGGGTCGAAGCAACTCGATCACACCATAATGGCTATGCATTCCCGTTTCCACAGTCACTTATATTGGCTGAAGCAGGATATAGAGATACATATCGGGAAATTCATCCTGATCCGGTTGCGGACCCAGCCATTACATGGCCCGCCTGGGAGCAGGATGATTATATTAGTGATCGCATTGATTATATCTATCTGCATGGCACCCAGCTTGATCCACAGTTTGCGAGGAAGATTAATACACATCCTGTCCAATTTCCATCTGATCATGCGGCGGTTTTGGTTAATTTTCGGATTGAAGAACCGATGAAATGAAGGCTAGATAAAAAAATGTGAGATAGACGGAGGTATAATGATGAAAAAGCCAAATATATTACTCATTACAAGTGATCAACAGCATTGGGATACAATTGGTGCTTTTAACAGTGAGATTTCAACACCTAATTTAGATCGCTTGGTTCGCGAGGGAACTGTTTTCAATCGGGCCTATTGTCCAAATCCAACTTGCACACCGTCAAGAGCATCGATTATCACTGGTGCGTATCCAAGTCAACATGGTGCCTGGTCGCTTGGAACAAAATTACCTGAGGAGCAGGTAACGGTTGGGGAGGTGCTTCAGGAAAACGGATACAGAACCGGATTGATTGGCAAGGCCCACTTTCAACCACTAAAAGATACCGAAGAATATTCATCAATTGAATCCTACCCTTTGTTAACGGATTTGGATTATTGGAAAAAATTTAACGGCCCTTTTTATGGTTTTGAGCACATTGAACTCACAAGGAATCATACAAATGAACATTTGGTTGGTCAACATTATGCCTTATGGATGGAGGAAAAGGGCTGTAAGAATTGGCGGGACTATTATTTACCACCAACAGGAACAATGGATCCTGATGAAAAGTACAAATGGGCGATTCCGGAAAAATATCACTATAATACATGGATAGCTGAACGGACAAATGCAAAACTAACAGAGTATCAGGAAAAAGATGAGTCATTTTTCTTATGGGCTAGTTTTTTTGATCCGCATCCACCTTATCTTGTGCCAGAACCATGGGATACGATGTATGACCCAGAACAATTAACTTTACCAAAGATTGTACCGGGAGAGCATGATAAAAACCCGCCTCATTTTCAATTAACACAAGAAGAGAACCCAAATTTTTCCGCCTATCAGGAAACAGATATAGGCAATATTGGTTTTCGTTCCCATGCGCATATAACGGAACAAGAGGCCAGGCAAAATATGGCCGTCTATTATGGCATGATTAGTATGATGGACAAGTATATCGGAAAAATTTTAGATCGATTAGATGAGCTTGGACTGGCTGAAGATACGATTGTTGTCTTTACAACCGATCACGGACATTTTTTCGGACAACATGGTCTACATGACAAAGGTGGATTTCATTATGAAGATGTAATTAAGCTGCCTTTTATTGTGCGCTCTTCGGGGAGAGTTCCTGCTGGAAAAACGACAGAAGCAATGCAATCCCTTGTTGATTTGGCTCCGACATTTTTAAGCTTTGCTGACATCGCAATCCCCCATACGATGACAGGTAGAGATCAAAAAGAGGTATGGTTAGGGGAAGCAGAACAAGCAAGGGAGCATATTTTATGTGAGAATCGTACACAGCCAACTGCACTTCATATGAAGACATATGTAAATCAACGCTATAAACTAACGATCTATTATAATCAAACATATGGAGAGTTATTCGATTTACAAGAAGACCTAAGGGAGATGTATAACCGCTGGGATGATCCAGAATATGCCGGGATCAAAGCAGATTTACTATTAGAGTATGCGTGGGCAGAACTTGGTATAGAACCACTTTCGATGCCAAGGGTTTGGTGGGCATAATCTCTTATATAAAAAGTAGTGAAGACTCCTACCCCGACGAATAAAAGGAGAGAAAACAGTTGAAAAATTATAATGTCTTATTTATTATGACAGACCAACAACGTGGCGATTGCATAGGTGTTAATGATAATCCAGTGATAGAGACACCGAATCTGGATTGGTTAGCATCTGAGGGGGTGAATTTTTCCAATGCTTACACGCCTAGTCCATCTTGTGTCCCTGCAAGAGCTGCTTTACTAACCGGGATGGATCCGTGGAATACTGGGGTATTAGGGATGGGAGCGGGACAGAAGCCAATGGGCGTGGGATTTCCTCATACTCTACCAGGGGAATTATCGGCTGCGGGTTATCATACTCAACTAGTTGGCAAAGGGCATTTTTATCCACAAAGAGCTTTAAATGGTTTTCATCATACGGTTTTAGATGAATCTGGCCGGGAAGAAGATCCTGGTTTTACATCAGATTATAAGAAATGGTTTAATCAGCATAAGGATGGAGATTACGGAATAATCGATCATGGCGTAAATTGGAATTCATGGATGGCAAGGCCTTATCATGCGCCAGAACATCTTCATCCGACAAATTGGACGGTGAACGAGTCACTAGATTTTTTACAGAAACGTGATCCTAGTAAACCATTTTTTCTGATGACCTCTTTTGCCAGACCACATTCTCCTTATGATCCACCAAAATACTATTTTGATATGTACCATCATAAGGAATTGCCAAAACCATTTTCGGGAGACTGGAATTTGATTTACGGACCTAAACAGAAAGCTCTAGATCCGGACGCTTGGAGAGGCATGCGGAGTGAAGAGGAAACACAGCGTGCGCGAGCGGGATATTATGGATCTATTACCCATATAGATCATCAGATTGGTAGACTATTATTTTATCTCCGGAAGACAGGACAATGGGATAATACTTTGGTTATTTTCACTTCTGATCATGGTGATATGTTAGGCGATCATAGTCTTTGGAGGAAAACATACGCTTATGAAGGATCCGCTAAAATCCCACTGATTATCAAGCTTCCCAAGTCAATCGAGCGAAAAGGAGAAAGAGTGGATCAAGCAGTGCAGCTACAAGACTTGATGCCGACCATACTGGATACATTGGAAATAGATATTCCTGACTCTGTTGATGGAATAAGTTTAAAAGGTTTGCTGCAGGGAGATCAAGAGTTTTCTAGAAAGTATATTCACGGAGAGCACAGTGCTTGTTATGCAGAAGCGCAAGAAACACAATATTTGACTGATGGCAAAATAAAATATATTTGGTTGCCGAGGTTAAATAGGGAACAATTATTTGATCTTCAGTGCGATCCACAAGAGAGTAACGATTTAGCTAATCACAAAGAGTATCAAGCTTTATTACAAAAATGGAGAAGCCGGATGGTCAAAGTGTTAGAACCTAGGAAGGCAGGGCTAACGGATGGAGATAAGCTTGTAAACCAAGCTGGTAAAGCGCCATTGATTTCCCCGAAATATCAAGAGAGATATGAAAAATCCAAATATAAATGGTGATAGGCCAAATTCTATATATTTTCCATGATCGAGATAAGGAGTAACCCTATCAAGTTGACGGATCGATGTGAAATCATGCTTTAACCACGGTAGTGTGAAATGCCGATTTAATCTTACATTAAGGATGTATTATTTTTAGGAGTGAAGTCATGAGGAAACCCAATATTTTGTTTATAATGACTGATCAATTTCGGTGGGATGGATTGGGGAAAATTTCCCCATGGATGAACACTCCCGCCTTAAATAGAATAGCAGAAGAGGGAGTTCTATTTACAAATTGCATAACAAATTCTCCTGTATGTGTTCCTGCCCGTATTTCCTTAGCCACTGGATTATATCCTCATAATACAGGAGTATGGTCTTATGTAGACTATGATATGGAAAAGGGGACCCCTACTTGGATGAAGGCTATTCAGGAAGCAGGATACAGGACAAGTATTTTTGGTAAATCTCATCTCCATCGACATAAGGGAGATTTGCGAGATAGAGAATATTTAATGAAATCTTATGGGTTTGAGGACATTTATGAAATTGCTGGTCCAAGGGCGAACAGGTTGGCTAAAAGTTATATGACAGAAGAATGGGAGAAAAAAGGTTTATTAAGTGGGTATATAGATGATTTTGAGGAACGGTTTTTAAATAAAGAATATGTAGTAAGACCATCACCTCTTCCTTTAGAAGATTATGCTGATGTCCATATTGCACAAAAAGCAAAAAAATATTTGCAAGAATATAACGATACGAGACCATGGTTTTGCATGTTGAGTTTTGGCGGTCCACATGAGCCATGGGATACTCCGGAGCCATATGCAAGTATGTATGATCCTCAGTCGATGCCATCAGCAATTCCTAGACCTTTATCTAAGGGGGAGAGGAGTTCCAAGGGGTATCTAGATGACTTAATGGCAACCCCACGCAATTCTCCGCCATTAACAGAAGAGGAAATAAGTAGATTACGAGCGGATTATGCAGGTAATATATCATTAATTGATGAACAAATTGGTGGAATATTGGAAGTACTTGAGCAAAGGCAGCAGCTTGATCACACTGTTATCGTATTTACCTCAGATCACGGAGAAATGTTGGGTGATTATGGATTGCTATATAAGGAAAACTTTCTAAAAGGATCGGTGAATATTCCCCTTATGGTTCGCACACCTTATACAAAACAACAGAACGATTTGCGAACTGTTTACAATGGTGTGGTAGAATTAAATGATATCGGACCTACTCTGGTAGATTTAGCAGGTGGAAATTTAAAGCATCTACAATTTGGAAAATCTTTGATTCCTGTTTTGGATAATCAGAAAATAAGTCACCGAAACTCAGCTTTCTCTGAAATTAATGGTGAAGTAATGCTATTGACAGATGAGTGGAAAATTGCACTAAATAAAAATGGAGAATGTTATCTTCTTTTCAATGTTAGGGAGGATCCAGATGAACAAGTAAATTTAGCAGCTTCTTATTCGATGAAAGAGGTAATTGCTACTCTAAAAGAGATGATCTTACAGAGGATTTTATCTAGTCAAATAATATTTTGATTTTTTCTTGTCTTCCCAAAAAATATATAATCATTTGGAATCCGATATTCTAGTTTTTCAAGTTTGGAAAATGCTGAATGCGAATATAAATTTAAAAGAAATATATGGATACGAGGTGTGACTGAAAGGATGAAGAAGAAAATAATCAACAAACCAAATATTGTTTTTATTCTTAGTGATGATCAAGGAGCATGGGCACTTGGCAGTGCTGGGAATCATGAAATTCGTACTCCGCATTTAGATCATTTGGCTAAGGAGGGTATGCGTTTTTCTAATTTCTTTTGTACATCCCCTGTCTGTTCTCCCGCTCGGGCGTCCTTGCTGACAGGAAGAATCCCTTCCCAGCATGGGGTTCAAGACTGGATTAGAGAAGGGAATGTGGGAGAGGAAGCCATCGAATATTTGCAAGGTCAGAAAGCGTATACGGAATTTTTGGCTGAAAATCATTATGTATGTGGGTTAAGTGGAAAATGGCATTTAGGCGATAGCGTCAACCCGCAAAAAGGGTTTCAGCATTGGTTTGTCCATCAAAGGGGAGGTGGACCGTATTATAATGCTCCAATGATTCGAAACGGAGAATTGGTCCATGAAGCTGGTTATCTAACAGATGTGATTACAGATGATGCACTTGAATTTTTAGATCATCAAGATGGGGAACAACCTTTTTATCTAAGTGTTCATTATACGGCTCCTCACGATCCTTGGATCAATAGTCATCCGCAGGAAATTGTTGATTCATATGATGATTGCTCATTCGACTCCATTCCAAACGAACCGAAACACGACTGGCAAATTAACACGGCTCCTTGGGCAGATAATCGAAAGGAAAATTTAAAAGGCTATTTTGCTGCTGTCACGGCTATGGATGAGAATATTGGTAGAATCATAGAAAAAATTGAAACAATGGGCATCCGCGAAAATACACTTATTTGTTTTCTCAGTGATAATGGATTTAATTGCGGACATCATGGCATATGGGGGAAAGGGAATGGGACTTTCCCGCAAAATATGTATGATACTTCCGTAAAAGTTCCAGCAATTTTCTCACAGCCAGGGCTTATCCCAGAAGATAAAGTGTGCGAGGAATTGGTAAGTGGTTATGATTTTATGCCAACAATATTGGACTATGTTGGTATAGAAAACACCGAAGCAAACAAACTTCCTGGAAAAAGCTTTTACGGCTTATTAAAAGGGGGGCAAGCGGAGGCCCATGACCATGTTGTCATTTATGATGAATATGGACCAGTACGGATGATCCGAACGAAAGACTGGAAGTATATCCATCGTTATCCTTATGGACCGCATGAATTATATCATTTAGAGAAAGACCCGGATGAAAAAGAGAATCTAGTTGAAAATCCAGCCTGCGAAAATATCTTAATAGATATGAAAGGGAAACTGGAAAAATGGTTTGTTCAATATGTCGACCCTGCTTTTGACGGAACCCATGAAGCTGTCAAAGGCTATGGCCAGCTCCATTTAGTTGGTCCTGCGGGGAAAGGAAATCCAGCTTTTCGTGAAAAACCTTAAGGTAAACGAATACCAGATGATTTGTCAATTAATTATAAAGGCGGTGCTTGAAAATGAAAATAACCAAGGTTGAAACCTATTTATTGGATATTCCACTAAAGCAACGAGCGATCACAGATTCCCAAACAAGATTGGAATCAGTTGAATTTGTTGCGATACGAGTGGATACAGACGAAGGCATAAGCGGATGGGGATTTAACTGGAATTACACTAAGGGAACGCGAGCTGTTCAAGCAATTATTGATGATACGTATGCACCAAAACTTATTGGAAAAGACCCACTTATGTACAAAACACTTTTACGCGATCTTCACTATACCAATCATTTTATCGGACAAGTTGGGGTCACCCGTGTTGCTCTATGTGCAGTGGAACTAGCCCTCTGGGATATAAAACTAAAAGTAGCCAACCTGCCTTTATGGAAATATCTAGGTCCAGTTAAGGATAGAGTGAAGGCTTATAACACTGATGGTGGTTGGCTCCAAGTTACGACTGATCAACTTATTAAAGACATGCTCACTCTAGTGGAACGTGGTTATGATGCTGTAAAGATGAAATTAGGATTGCCTGATCCAAGAGAAGATTTTAAACGAGTCAAAGCGGTACGTAAAGCGATTGGCGATGATATAAAATTAATGGTTGATGTTAATACCGTTTGGGATTTAAAGACATCGAAAGTATGGGGGCGAAAATTGGAGGAATTAGATGTCTATTGGTTAGAAGAGCCGATGAATCCTTTCGATAAAAAAGCGCATGCAGAACTTGCACATTCGCTGGATTTACCGATTGCCATTGGGGAAACAGTCTATACAAAATACGATTTTCGGGATTATATTGAAATGGGCGCGGTCGATATTGTGCAAGCGGATGCGACAAAACTATCAGGAATCGACGAATGGCTGGATGTAGCGGCTCTTGCTCGTTGCTATAATTTAGAGGTGATCCCTCACACCAATGTTCAGCAGAAATTACACGCTCAATTGGCTGCTGCGACCCCGAATGTACCAATGGTCGAGCATTGTTATGAATCGATTGCGGACATTTGGGAAGATCCGATAAAAGTCGTGAATGGCTACTACACCTTACCGGAAGAACCCGGACTGGGCTGTAAATTAACGGATAAAATTTTGACAGAGTGTCGAATCGGATAAAGTGAAAGTTCAATTAGTGTGGATTCGGGATTCCCTCTGCAAACGGGCACAGTTGTTGAGGAAGCACTGTGCCTGATTTGGCTCAAGATTGTTAGAAGTAATTTAAAATTGAAGAGAGCCCGTTAATGCGGGATAAAGAGAAAACTCGGGTAATTGTAAGGTGCCCGAGTTTTTCAATTTATCAGTAGAAAGTTATTCTGCGACTTTGTCCCGAGTTTTCGTCAAGTAATAGGCGTTAAGCCAAGAGGCAATGGGGATAATTAAGGCAATACCAATACCAGAGCAAAAAATCGTGATCATTTCGTCACTAAATATTTTTGAATTGATAATTTCACTTAAAGAATAGGATAAGTCTTTAAACCATAAAAGCAAGGCAAGATAACCTCCGAAGAAGGCGAAAAATAATGTATTTGTATTGGTTCCTAAAATATCTCTTCCAATACTTAATCCAGAACGAAATAAATCTTTTCTGCTAATGGATGGGTGGTGAAGGAAAATTTCCCGCATCGGAGAAGTAATGGAGATGGCTACATCTGTAATGGCGCCGATAGTACTCATAATAATCACAGAGGCACCTATTTTGACAAAATCCACACCAATATAAAGAGAAAACATTCCTAATTCTTCCATTTCTTCCTCACCAAAGCCTTGAATCATCGATCTTTCAGATAAAATCGTAATGAAAACAATCAGAATCACAATCGTAATGATGGTGGCAATAAACGCAGTTGTCGTTTTACTATTCACCTCATTTATGAAAAACAGATTTATACAACTGATCACTGTACATCCGATCAATGTTAAAATAATCGGATTCGCACTTGGAGCCGTCATAAATAGGACAATCAGGAGGATCACAGCAAAATTTAAGAATAAAGACAGAAAAGATCTAGCGCCTTTTTTTCCACCGATCAGAATCATTAGAACGCCTAAAATGATAGCTAACCATAAGAAAACATTCATAAGTTTCTCCTCTTTCGTTGAACGAAATAAATGGACACATATAAACCAATCGGAATCGCTAATACGATCCCAATCCCGCCTGCCAAAGCTCGTGCTAGTTCCAATGAAAGATTCATAGAAAGGGAAAAGCCTAATGGTGAGGCGTTTTTTAAATATAAAATCAGCATTGGAATCGTACCACTAATATAGGCAAAAAATAGAATATTGGTCATCGTTCCCATAATATCCTTCCCAATATCTAAGCCGGAATTTTTCAAAGCTTTTACAGAAATATCGTTATTTTGCTCATATAAAGCAAAGATGGAGGCTGACATTGTAATCGCCACATCCATGACAGCACCTAAAGATCCAACAAATAGCCCAGCCATAAATACCATTTGGTAAGGGCGAGTTAAGAACTGCATTTCTTCATAGCGTAATCCGTTTTCGTTCGTTAACCACAGCACTATATAGGTGATGAAGAGCGAAAGAAGGGTGGCGAATAAGGTTGCAATAATAGCGGCATATGTTTTTTCATTAAAACCATTCACAAGTAACAATGAAATGGCTGTAAATAAAACGGCAGCCACTCCACATATCCAGACTAAACTGATATTAGGGTGCTGGATATATATATCCAAAGCATAGGAGAGCAACAGCGCGTTAACAGCCAAACTGATAATCGAAAACAATCCCTGCCTTTTTCCGACAATCAGCAAGATAAAGATAAACACCCATGCGGCGAATAAAATATAATGATCACGCTTTACATCCTGGATACTACCAGTAAGCTTTTGATTTTCGGTCAGGTTATGATCAATGGAAACAAATAATTCATTGCCCACACGATAAGGCTGGTCATAAGCACCGGAAATTGAATACTCATTGGTTAAATGGATGAGCTGTCCCTTTTCCTTTCCGTTTTTTAATTCTGCAATTATATGTTGTGTCGTGAGTTTGTCATGATTATCATTCATATCTATCAAATCAGTGGTCTCGACATGCTCGACCTCGATCACTTTTGCAATTGGTCGTTCAAACAAAGAGTGATTATGTTGAACAAATATAATGGAGGCAACAAAACAAAGAATTAACAGCGTATAAAACACCAATTTTTTAGGTGATATTGGTATCCTATTTAAAATGGCTCTCAAAGCATAACCTCCAGTATTATTTCTAGTATCATTTTATAAGAATAGAAGAACCATATACAATGGAGCTAGAATAACAATGATATATTCATTGGTCAAGTAGCAGGGAAGGATAGGGGGATTGATGAAAGAGGAAGATTATAGGAAGCTACTATAGTAAAATAAAGTGAAACTTCAATCACTGGGTTTTTTTCGACGCAGAGGATGTGCTAGTGCAGACGCGGAGGAATTATTGCCCGTTAATGCGGGATAAATAGCGGTAAGAGGGTGTGGAAATGCAGAATGTTAACCAAACTAAGATACAGACGATAGCTCCGGGCGTCAGACAGTTTTCAGAAGAGGTTTATAGTATTTCTGGCAAACAACATCTTCATATCATTGAAGCTAAGCTAGAAGCAGATAAAATTCGCTTTGAAGCTGGATTAACTTATGGAAACGTTGTAGGGATGCAAAAAGCAACGGAGCAGGCGGCCGCTGTTAATCGTTCAGAACATCGCATTGTTGCAGGAATCAATGCAGACTTTTATGATATGTCGAATGGTTTACCCGCTAATTTGATTGTTCATCAAGGGCAAATATTAACATCATCAAATGGGCGTACGGCGATAGGATTTAAGAAAGACGGTACAGCTGTAATTGGCACTCCAAATTTATCAATCACTGTAAAGGTCAATGATCAAGTACAGCAGCTCCCCTGTCCGATCGCATTGAACAAACAGCTGTTAGATTATCCACTTGTTTTATATACAAATGTTTTTGGTGAAATAAATGTAACCGTCGACAACGCAGTAAAGATTATTGTCGATACGACCAATGATGTGATCCAATCAGGGCAGTCTGTAGGAGGTCGAATTCAACATATTGTTGAAGAAGCAAGTATTACTTTAACGGAAGGGCAATTGCTCCTTGCAGGCCATGGGAGAGTTCGAGAATGGTTACAATCTATAAAAGCAGGAGACAAAGTAGAATTAGCTTTTACTTTTTCAGATGATTGGATGAATGTACAAGAAGCAGTTGGTGGGAATCATCTTCTGATTGATAAGGGGATGCTCATGAAGGAAACAATACCTTCAGATACGGGCATAGCACCTAGAACAGCTGTTGGAATAAAAGAGGATGGGACTGTTCTACTTATCGTAGTCGATGGTCGAAAAACGGGTTATAGTGTAGGTGTTTCGCTTAAAGAGCTAGCGGAGCTAATGCTTGCATATGGTGTTTATTCTGCCGTTAATCTTGATGGTGGAGGATCTTCAACAATGTTGGCTAGATTACCAGGTGAGCAAACACCGATCATAATCAATCAACCATCTGATGGGGCAGAAAGGGATGTGGCTAACACTCTTCTTCTTGTAAACTGTCAGAAAGAAGGAGAGTTAAAGAAACTTTTTGTTTATCCCGCAGAACTTGCCATCCTAGCAGGAAGTTCGTTTACTTTTAAAGTTAGAGGCACAGATGCTTTTTATCATGCCAAACAGATAACAGATAAGGTGGTGTGGTCCGTTGATAGCCATATTGGAGAAATGAATAGCAGCGGCTATTTTAAAGCTGGTTTCAAGCCAGGAAATGGAATGGTGTCAGCAAAGATAAATGGTGTCAAAAGTGGTGTTAGTAAAATTGAGGTAGTTGATACATGTACGAAACTCGCTTTCTTACAATCCGAGCTAACGGTTGAGCCAAAATCTGTATACCAAATAGGAGTGGAAGCCTATCATAAAGGGGGAAAGCTAATATTCGATCCCCTTTTATTGGAGTGGACATTCGATGGAACTGTGGGGGAGATCCATCCGGGAGGGAAATTCATTGTTTTCGATGAAAAGGGAAGTGGAAGCATTACGGTTCGCTATGGAGATATGTCCGCATCGCTAAAAGTTGAAGTCGGGAAAGAGCCCCATCTTATCGAGGATTTTGAAAATGGGGCAAATCATTGGGCTATAAAAGGTGACCGCTATACAGCCATTCATATGCGGTTAGCATCTGGACCTGATGACCCTATTCGTTTTGGGCATCATGCCTTAAGAATCGATTATAATTTTTTAAATCAAAAAGGGATATCAGGTGTCTATGTTACCCCGAAAAGAAGTATTGAATTGGAAGGGTATCCAGATAAAATAGGAATGTGGATTTATGGAGATGGACATGGTCACTGGTTAAGGGGACAATTACGAGATGGACATAGTCAGTTATTTTCCATCGATTATACGGAGAAGGAAATGGGGGTTTCATGGACAGGGTGGAAATATGTCGAGGCAAAAATACCGAAAGACCGGATTCTGCCTTTAAAAATGGAAGCACCTTTTCGGTATATGGCGACAAAGGGAGAGAATAAGACGACTGGAACATTATATATTGATCAAATCCGCTTGATTTATTAGAATACTTTTCAAATAGATATGGAGGTTACAGAAATGAGATTGGATGCCCATCAGCACTATTGGCAGCTAGAAAATCAGTGGACAAATTGGCCGACGGAGGATTTGCAAGCGATTTATAAAGACTTTTTACCAGAGAATTTAGCAGCACATTTGAAAAAACATCAGATCAAGCAATCAATCGTTGTGCAAGCAGCACCAACAGAGGAAGAGACAAAGTTTTTATTGGAACTAGCCGATAAAAATCAGACGATTGCGGGTGTTGTTGGCTGGCTTGATTTAGCCGACCCGTCATTTCCAGAACGATTCTTTCATTATAAGCAGCAAGCGAAATTTATTGGCATTCGTCCCATGTTACAGGATCTGTCAGATGACCGCTGGATTCTTCACCCAGATGTAAAAAGTAATCTAAAGATTTTAATTGAGGATGATTTTCCGATCGATCTCTTAATTTATCCGAAACACCTTCCTTCCATAATCGAATTATTATCAGAATTTCCGGGATTGCGTGCGGTGGTAAATCATTGTGCCAAGCCAAATATTAAAGATCAAGAGTGGGCGACATGGGCGGAAGGAATCACTAAGATTGCACAATATCCATCCACAATGTGTAAAATATCGGGGTTAATCACAGAAGCGGATCATCAAACATGGAAGCTAGCGGATCTTAAACCATACATTGAACATGTTTGCCATGTATTTGGGGAGAAACGGGTGATGTTTGGGAGCGATTGGCCTGTATGTCTTTTAGCTGGAACCTATGATGATGTAATTAAAATTGTTGAAGAGACAATACCTCAAGATCACGCAGCTTTTTTTGGTCAGAATGCACACACATTTTATAAATTAGCTAAATAACCAATGTCAACAGGCTTGGTCAGAAAGGCGCGACGGTCTCGTCACGCCTTTGTTATTATCAAGAAATTGAAATTATATTTTGTTGATTGTTTAATATATATGTAATATAGGTTTAAATCCCTCGTTAAATAGGTTAATATAAAATGTAAATGGGGAATTTTAGCATGTATGAGAGGAAATTCCTTATTTATTATCCTCCTGTTCACTGAGAAAATAAAAGTAGACAAGGGAGTTTTGCGAAGGAGGTCATAGAGGAGTTATATAAATGAAAGCGTTTTCTGTTTTGATGAAATGAATAAATAAGGGGGATTAGATGAATAAAAAATTTTGGTTATCTGTTCTCATTATAGGACTTTGTTCGATTATGTTTCTGAGTGGGTGTACGAAAAAAACGGGGAAAGAAAATGAAAACGATGATAAAGTTCACTTGAAGATGCTTATTGCAGTCGATGAAGAAGTCTTTAAAAATCGCTTTAAAGATCAAATTAGTGAGGCTTTTCCTGATATCAATTTAGAGTTGATGGAAGGGAATCCAGCGGATATTAATGGGCTTCAGGAACTATTTGCCAAAGGGGATGTTCCAGATATTATTACTGTTGCTCCCTCTGCTGAATATGTTGAAGATTTGGATTTACTAATGCCGATTGATGAGCTTATTGAAAAACATAAATTTGATTTAGGTATTTTCCGGGAAGGAATTGTAGATGATCTACGCACTTATGATCCCACTGGAGAAGGACATTTATATGGATTGCCGCTAGAAGTCGGAATGACGGCGATGTATTATAATAAAGATATTTTTGATAAGTTTGGAGAAGATTATCCAACTGATGGTATGACCTGGGATGAGGTGGTTGATCTCGCTCGGAAATTGACTGATGAACGTGAGGGGATTCAATACAAAGGTATGCAAATCCTCAATTGGGCGACAAATATCCCTTATAGACAATTGAGTATACCTGGGACCGATCCTGAAACGGGAGAAGTTTTATTCGCAGATGCTCCATTAACGAAACAGTATTTTGATTTATTAGCGAGCATTCGAGATATTCCTGGAATGCAAGAAAAGGATGAAGATAACCCGGATGGATTTCATGAAAACAAACAAAATATTGCTATGTGGATAGCGAATGCTACACATTTGCCACTTATTGCTCCCGTAGATGGCTTTCAATTTGATATGGTTACAACACCAGTTTGGAAGGAGCTTCCTAATATCGGCCCATCAGCTGTTGCTTTATCCTTTAATATTACCAAACACAGTAAGCATCCAGATGAAGCGTTTAAAGTGATGGCTCACTTGGCTAGTCCGGAGGGACAGAAGGTGCTGTCATATGTTGGCAGTCCACCGACAATTGAGGATACGACTATTTTTGACGAATTTGGCGGGCAAATTCTTGATCAATATGAAAGCGACTATAATGCAAGGGCTCCATTTACCCAAAAACTGGCACCTGTTCCACCCTATTCCAAATATGATGAACCTTTAAACGGATTTATGAATGGGAAGGCAAATGAGTTTTTGGAATCAAATGAAGACAGTGTGACATTTATTCGCAAATTGAAAGATGAATACGAAACGATTGTAAAAGAAATGCAAGGAAAAGAGTGATAGAAAAGTAGAATATTCTTTAAAATGCTAAACTGAATGCGAGTCCATTGACGTTGCTATAGGACGTGGTGCTTAGTTGATACTCCTGCACCTATGAAGGGAAAAAGTACCCTTTATAGGTGCAAAAACATTTACTTCCCAGAAAAAGTGATTTATCTCTCATTAACGGGCAGTAACGTCCTATAGTTCTCTAGTATCACAGTTATATATGATAAAAAGCAGACCAAAATACCTAATGATTCATTATGATACACTCATTTTCAATAACCATTAACATTGAACATATTTTGCCTAAAAAGGCATGTATTAGGTAAACGGGCAAAGGCTCAAAAGGTGAGCCGCCCCTCCTCTTATTCCAATAGACTCTCGGCATTTGCCAAGTCTTGTACCAATTTTTTATTTCTCCTCCTACATTTAATAGAGGATATTTCACTTTTTATTCATAATTGCCCCTTCTACATTGAATGAGATCATATCTATCTGCTAGTCACCGTTGATTTCCGTTCCAGGCGGACGCTTTCCGGGGGGGGGGGGGTGCGGTGAGCTTCCTCGTCGCTACGCTCCTGCGGGATCTCACCTGTCACGTTAATCCCCCTGGAGTCGCCGCCTTCCACTCCTCCAATCAACTAAGCTATTCTTTTGCTTCATGGAAAGCCATCTGACAATACCCCGTTCTAACCCATCTTCCTTTTGGACTAT
Organism: Bacillus sp. SD088; assembly: GCF_017355205.1. Lineage (GTDB taxonomy): Bacteria > Bacillota > Bacilli > Bacillales > Bacillaceae_C > Lederbergia. The sequence goes on along the minus strand of NZ_JADIJK010000009.1, from coordinate 77,166 downwards.
TTCCGTAAAATTTTTTTCGTTTTTATACAATGAACCACAATAAAATTTTGTTGCTATCTTTGTCGAAAACACTTGAATTTTTGAAAACACCACAATAATCGCCGGTGAAGGGATTGATTTCCTTCCTAACTGTGATTGAGGTGTTTAGGATGAAACCTGTTTTTGTTCCGCATGAAGCTTATCAAAATTTTGTCATAGAACAACTCCAGAAACACCATTCTGCAGGTATCTTAACGTTGGTCCATAAGGATTGGCCTGTCATCTCCAAATTATGGATTACGGATCTTTCTGAGATGACGACAAAACTACAGGACGTTTACGGAGCCTGAGGACCAGAACCGCGAGATCCTGCATCCATGGTGCGATCTTATCTGCTTTTGATTTTGACGAATCCTACCATGAGTATTACGAATTGGGTGGATGAACTCGTTCGTGTTCCTCTTTATGCCATACTTAGTGGATTTAAACCTGGAAATACGCCGGGTGTTGGCACATTTCACGACTTTTTTATTGTTAAGCGTACTATAAAATTCTTGGCTTGAGGATAAGTTGTAATTTTGAGTTTTGTCGTCTAGCTCCAGCGCCCAGCAAACTTTCGGTGCCTGCTTGCGTAAGTCAACATCCATTCTCTTTCCAAGCTTATGGCAGTTTCCTTATTAGTAAAGTTTGTACATCGTTAAACGGGCGATTACACTTTTCTTAGACTGTATTCATCAATAAAAACGAAGAGAGCTTCATTCTTTCTCTTCGTCCTTGTTGTTGTTGCTTATTGAACAGCTGCTTTTCTTTGTGCAGATTTCTCTTTTTTGCTTTAGTTACTTCTTGAAACAAGGAAAAGGATTGTCTATGAGAGCGCTACGCACCAAAAATCCAGTGAAAACGGAAAAAAAGGTACGTAGGAAGTTCTACGCACCAAAAATTCAGCGGAAACAAAGAATAGTGGTGCGTAGGACGGCTCGAATTTAGCTGTTCATCCTCATTATGAAAGTTTGTACGTTGCTAAACGGGCGCCTGCGCTTTTCTTCTTCGATTATGGGCTAGCGAAAAAAAGAATGTGACCCACAAAAAGAAACGATCCCGTAAGCGTAAGCCCCAAAAGGGGAAGAAAGGCGAAAAGGATCTCAAAACCCGGACGGATAAAACGATTGGTCGAATGGATCCTTCCGAGACTTGATCAGAAAAAGGAATGACCATCAGATCGCCTTTTCGACTTCTTTCAATCTCAAATTCTTACTGTTTCCGGAGTGTTGCTTTTAAAACAAAATCTGTTAAAGGTTGATTGGAGCGAAAGTGCGAGACTCCTGCGGAATTAGCGGGACAGGTGAGACCCCACAGGCGTTTACGCCGAGGAGGCTCACCGCCCGCCCCGCGGAAAGAGAGCAACTGTAGCGGAAATCAACCATGCACGATCTTGGTAGACAACCGTGTTTACAAAAACAACCTTTTTTTAAAAAAACTTCATTTGTGATGCTTCTTTGGCATGCCTTTTTTGAAAAGGTTTTGAAAATGAATACCAAAGGCTCAATTCTCAGTAAGGTTTTCGAAATCCTGCAAATTTACTCCTCGAAATTCCGAGAGTGTATTCCAATCTGCACATATGCGATCTTAATCAGTCTATTTATTTCTATTGAAACCAATGGATCGGTTGTGGATCAAGGTTTTGGAAAATATGCTTTGTTTCCGTGTATGCATCTAACCCAAGTTTACCTAATTCATAGCCAATACCTGATTGCTTAAATCCACCCCAAGGCGCTTGGGGGAAGTATACATTAAATTCATTAATCCAAACAGTGCCCATACGCATTTTTCTACTAAGGCGTTCTGCTCTTGTTAAATCATTTGTCCAAATTCCGCCAGATAATCCATAAATAGAGTCATTGGCTAATCTGATGGCTTCCTCTTCAGTAGAGAATTTCTCAATCGTAATGACTGGACCAAATCCTTCATTTTGGACAACACCCATTTCTGTAGAACAATTGGTTAAAATGGTAGGCAAATAGAAGAATCCATCTTGTAATGCTGGATCATCGGGTTGCTTACCACCTGTAGCAATGACTGCGCCTTCCTTAACACCGTCCTCCACGTAGGCTACGACCTTTTGTAAATGTTCTTTAGAAATTAGTGGGCCCATTTGTGTTTGTTCATCAAATCCATTTCCAAGGCGAATGTTTTTCACCTTTTCCACTAATGTTTGTACAAATTTATCATGAATATTTTCCTCTACAATAACCCTAGTACCAGCTGAACAGATTTGTCCCGCATGGAAGAATACGGCATTCATTGCTTGGTCTATCGCAGTATCAAAATCAGCATCAGCAAAGATAACATTTGGATTTTTTCCACCTAGTTCAAGGGCAATATTTTTCATATTATTACTCGCTGCCCGCATAATTTTTTTTCCGGTTTGTAGACCACCAGTAAAGGAAATCAAATCAACATCTTTATGATCAGCCAGGACAGCACCAACCTCAGCACCCGTACCTAATACAAGATTGACAACACCAGCAGGGATACCGGCTTCTTCCATTAATTCAAACACTTTAATCGTTGTTAACGGTGTAATTTCACTTGGCTTCATGATTAGCGTATTCCCAGTTGCAAGTGCTGGGGCTAATTTCCATGATGCTTGTAGTAAAGGATAATTCCAAGGGGTAATTTGTCCACAGACACCAACAGGCTCACGAACAATTTTACTAATAGAATTTGGAACAGGTGAATCAATGATTTCTCCACCATCTTTATCAGATAAATCAGCATAGTAACGAAAGACACCGGCAATGTCATCCATATCCCAACGGCTTTCTTCTACTGTTTTTCCGGTATCAAGTGATTCTAATTTCGCTAACTCTTCTTTATCACGTTCAACAAGGTCAGCAATTTTTCGAACTTTAGCACCACGTTCGATAGCAGGAGTTGTCGACCATATGCCATCATCAAAGGCTTTTCTTGCTGCCAGAATAGCGGCTTCAGTGTCTTCTTTCGTACTTTCGGGTACACGTGCAATAACTTCTTGATTAAAAGGATTGATAATATCTCTTGTACCTTTAGCAATAGCATCTATCCATTGACCATTGATATATTGTTTTTTAGTTTGCAAAAAAGTTCCTCCTCTTTTAGAATTATCCATTTATCGAATAATGAAATCGGACTATTTAACTAAACGTTCATGTTTATAATAATCTAAATATAGTGGTTCTAATGGTTTTTTACCACGAATCAAATCTGCCGCTTTTTCCGCTAACATAAGCACAGGTGCATGGATATTTCCATTTGTTACATACGGCATTGCAGAGGCATCAACAACACATACATTCTCAAGGCCATGTACTTTCATCGTATTAGGATCAACAACAGCCATTGGATCTGAAGCATCTCCTATTTTCGCTGTTCCACATGGGTGTAAAGCTGTTTCTGCATCATTTCTTACCCATTCTAGAATTTCTTCATCTGTTTGCACAGCAGGCCCTGGAGAAATTTCACCAGAGTTATAGGGTTTCAAAGCTTGCTGTGAAATAATATTCCTTGTTACTTTTACTGCCTCTACCCATTCTCGTCTATCTTGCTCAGTAGAAAGATAATTAAAAACCATACTTGGATGTTCAGTGGGGTCTGTTGATTTAATTTTTAAAGATCCGCGTGCATCTGAATACATTGGACCGACATGTACTTGGAATCCATGTTCAGTATCTGCTTTCTTACCATCATATCGAACAGCAAGTGGAAGGAAATGATACATTAGGTTTGGATAATCCACATCTTCATTGGAACGGACAAATCCACCACCTTCAAAATGGCTACTTGCTGCGGGTCCTTTTCTCGATAATATCCATTGCAAGCCAATCCAAGGCATTTTTAATTTATCTAGGCTTGGTTGTTCTGACACAGGTAATGGACAAGAGTGCTGAATATATACTTCAAGGTGGTCTTGCAGGTTTTCACCGACACCGGGTAGGTCAACAACCGTATTAATACCAAGCGCATTTAAATGTTTTGCATCCCCCACACCTGACAATTGCAGTAATTGTGGTGTATTAATCGCTCCACCCGCAAGGATAATTTCATCGCCATATACTTGTTTGAAATGTTTTCCTCTTCTATAGGTTACCCCTGTTGCTTTTGTACCTTCAAAATTGATTTTCGTAGCAAATGCCAATGTTTCAATATCTAGATTCTCGCGTTTTTTGATTGGATCTAAATAAGCATGTGCTGCAGATAGTCGTTTTCCATTATAAATATGGCGATCAAATGGCCCGAATCCTTCTTGTTTATAACTATTAACATCTAGTGTACGAGAATAGCCTGCTTCCTCTCCAGCCTTAAAAAAGGCATTAAATAATGGGTTTACAGCAGGACCCCTTGTTAATTTTATTGGCCCGTCATGTCCTCTGAATTCATCATCTGGTGAATCAAGCGCATTTTCCAAACGTTTAAAATAAGGTAAACAGTGTGCATAATCCCAAGATTCCATCCCAGTATCTGCACCCCAACGCTCATAATCCATTGGATTTCCACGTTGATAAATCATTCCATTGATGGAACTAGATCCGCCTAGTATCTTCCCGCGTGCATGTGCAATACGTCTGCCGTTCATATACGGCTCAGGATCAGATTTATATCCCCAATCATATAACGGGTTTCCAGACGGGTACATTAAAGCGGCAGGCATTTGAATAAATAAATCCCATGGGTAATCACTTCTTCCTGCCTCTAAAATGAGCACCCTTTTTGTTCCATCTTCACTAAGGCGATTTCCTAGTATTGAACCCGCACTACCACCGCCCACAACAATATAATCGTAATATTTTTCCATAGTATTGAACCTCCATATCAATGTCACAAATGCTATTTATAAAACTTGTATAACGAAATTTGCCTCTGTGTTTACTTGTATTCTGTGTCCCTGTTATTTCTTCTAAAATCAGACAAAATATTCCTCAGTTCATATGCCTTGTCAATCATATCCCCATCAATAGAATTAGAGATTGCTTTTCTGGAACGTGGTGAAAATATTAAAAAAGATATAAGCGTTACAACTCCAACTGTTACAATACTCTTCCTCATAAAAAACACTCCTTTATTTTATTTGCTACAATGAGATTTTCAATTCTAGGAATCTCTAGTATCACTAAAAAGAGACTTAACGATATCTTTCTATTACTTCGTTAAATTTGTTAAATAAAAATTTAATATTTAAAACACACATAACTTACCATAACAAGAAAACGATGTCAAAAAATGCCAGCAACTCTAAAGTGATAGCTAAATACTTTTACATTTAATTTACAATTAATTCATCGTTAATATATATAAGGAATGTATGGTAGTTATGAGGGAAATTAATTTGACTGAAAAAGGGCGCTAAAGTGAGGCGGTCATGGTAAGTAGGGGTATATACATAAACAGAGATTCATGATTTATAAGCATCGGCCTTATATTTCAAAAAAAGTTTATTCTCCAAAAACAGTAATATATCGTCATAATTGGGGATATAACATGGTTAATTAAATATATTTAGTTGTTTAAGCTTTATAAGGCGCTATAACTCTTCTTTAATAGCTATAACTAATGGAAAATGTAAAAATAAGGCGGAATTCCCGCTTTTAAGAAAAATGACCGGTTTGACATCATTTTTTATATTCGTTATGGTAACTACATAAAGTTTGTTAAATAAAAATTTAATAAATTAAATAAAATTACCGAAGAGGGGTAAGAGAAAATAATATGGCAAAAATTAATATTGATAATCAAACATACCATATTGATGGCATTCTGTTTGATAAAGATGGTACATTAATTAATTTTCGCTCCCTATGGGTCACTTGGGCTGATAAATTGATAGATAATATTGTTTCGGTCGCACAGTTATCCGCTAAGGATAAAGAGGTATTGGCACATTCGATCGGGTTTGATGTGAATAGTGAAAAATGGGATCCCAAAGGACCGTTATGTATCGGTTCATTAGATGATTTAATCGCGATTCTTTCTTTTCATCTTTATCAAAAAGGGATGCCATGGAATGAAGCTGTTGAAATAGTCATCAATACTTATGGCAAAGTGGATAAAAACCATCACTGGGATAAAGAAATTCAATCGATTACTGGTTTACGTCATTTCCTCGATCAGGCGAAAGAATGCGATGTCAAACTTGGGGTTATAACCTCGGATAACCATGATCAGGCAGTACAACATTTAAATGCATTACATATAGATTCCTATTTTGGTAGTGTGATAGGGCATGATCAGGTAGAACGTGGCAAGCCATTCCCAGATATGGCTGAATTGGCCTGTCATCAATTAGGAATAAGGTTAGATCAAACGATTGTTGTTGGTGATTCAGATGGGGATATGATACTGGGAAAAAAGGTAAATGCGGTAGCGAGTGTTGGTATTGTTGCTGAACCAAGTATTGGAACAGACCATCTTATCAATGCTGATCATATCATTAAAAGCTATCAAGATATCATCATCAATAAAAATTAATAGGAAAAGGAGAACTTCACTGTGTCGAAAATAGAAATGCTTAATATTACTAAGCAATTTGATGATAAAGGTGGCAAAGTCATCCATAATTTTAATCTAGAAATAAAGGAAAAGGAATTTATTGTCTTTGTTGGACCTTCTGGTTGTGGTAAATCCACGACATTACGAATGTTGGCTGGTTTAGAGAGTATTTCCGGTGGCGAGTTATGGATTGATAAGAAATTAGTGAACAAGCTACCACCTAAGGACAGGGATATTGCCATGGTTTTTCAAAACTATGCCCTATTTCCTCATTTAACCGTATTTGATAATATTGCTTTTGGTTTAAAGATTCGTAAGGAAGACCGTAAAGTTATCAAGGAAAAGGTGCACCAAACTGCTGAAATTTTAGGATTAACCCCGTATTTAAAACGTAAACCAAAAGCTCTCTCAGGTGGACAAAGACAACGGGTGGCATTGGGACGCGCGATCGTTCGTGATGTCAATATCTTTTTGATGGATGAACCATTATCAAATCTAGATGCAAAACTACGAATACATATGAGAAAGGAAATTATCAATTTACATCGGAGATTAGGAACAACCACGATTTACGTTACACATGATCAGACAGAGGCAATGACAATGGCATCAAGGATTGTTATTTTAAACAAAGGAAATATTGAACAAATTGGTACTCCTAAAGAGGTATATAATCATCCACATACAAAGTTTGTTGCTAGTTTTATTGGTGCTCCTCCGATGAACTTCTTAGATGGTCAGATTGAAGGGAATGAACTGACCCTTTTGGATGGCACATCATTAGGACAGATATCGAAGGATCTAGACCATACTGGAAATGTATCTATCGGCATTCGCCCAGAGGATATTTATTTAAGTAAATCTAGTAAGGGAATAGAAATGAAAGTAGAATATATTGAACTGATGGGGGCGGATCTAAATGTTCATGGTCAAATTAATAGTGCTGATGTCATATTTCGTTTAGATCCGGAGACTGATATAAAAGAAAATGATGTGGTACACTTGGAAATTCCCGCTCGAAAAATACATCTATTTGATCCGAAAACAGAACATTCTCTCTATTATAGCAAGGGAGTGAGCGAATGAGTCGTTTAAAAACTGCGGGAAAGTTATTTTTCTTTCTAGGAATACCACTATTGCCATTGCTAGTTTTCTGGTTTATTCCAATGATTGTTTCTATTTGGCTAAGTTTAACAAATTGGGATTATATTAGCCCTTCCTTCGATTATGTTGGTATTGACAATTATACAAGTGCATTTACAAGTGAGGATTTTTATCAGGCATTATATAATACAATCTTTTTTGGATTCTGGACGGTAATTCCAACAGTTGTTATAGGGCTATTATTGGCACTGCTATTAAGGGAAACATTAAAAGGAATCACCTTCTTTAGATCCCTTTTATTCTCTCCATGGATTACACCGATGGTAGCGATGTCGATTGTTTGGACATGGATTTATGAGCCGGAAATTGGCCTCTTAAATCAAATACTAGGTTGGTTTAATCTACCACAGCCAGAATGGCTAATGAGCTCAGATACAGCAATGTGGGCGGTCATTATTGTGACTATTTGGAAAAATGCCGGATGGGCGATGTTATTCTATTCGGATTCACTAACAAAGATCCCGAAGGAATTATATGAGGTAAGTGATATTGTAGGTTCGTCTTGGTTTCAGAAATTAAGAACCATTGTGATTCCACTCGTATCACCAACAACATTGTTCCTAGTCATCATGTCAACCATTGAGTCGATCAAAGCCTATGACCAGATACAGGTGATGACACAAGGTGGGCCAGCAGGAGCAACAAGAACCCTGTTGTATTTATATTACCAGATGGCATTTGAACAATTTGATATGGGACAAGCAACTGCAATTGCCAATATTATTGTTGTATTAACAGGCATACTTGCATTATCGATGTTCTATGTATCTAAACGTTGGACCCATTATTAAGGAGGGAGATCATTAAGTGTTCAGTTCTGGAATAAAGACAAAAAATTTTTTTAACTATATAGCATTGGCCATACTTGGAATTCTTATGGTATTCCCTTTAATATGGATGTTTTTAAGTGCCATAAAATCACCAGATGAGATATTCGCGATACCATTAAAATGGTTACCTGAAGTAGCACAATGGGGAAACTTTGCGGCGGCATTGGAACTTGCCCCTTTTGGGCTGTATATTTTTAATAGTACGATTACAGCATTAGTGATTGTTGTGTTTCAGTTAGTATTATCAAGTATGATTGCTTATGCATTAACACAAATGCATTTTAAAGGAAGAACATTATTATTTAATTTGATTTTGATTACTTATATGTTACCGCCTGCCGTAACCTATGTACCTAGTTATGTCATAGTAGCAAAAATGGGTTTATTAGATACACTTTCAGGGATTATCGTCTCTAATATTGCAAATGTCTTTGTCATCTTTTTGTTAAGGCAAGCATTCATGCAAGTACCAAAGGAGATGATTGAAGCGGCCCGGGCAGAGGGTGCAGGTGATTTTGGAGTATTACGCAGAGTTATGATTCCGATGAGTAAATCCACACTATTCACAGTGGCTTTGATTAGTTTTGTTGAAATGTACAATAACTATTTATGGCCGTCCTTAATTGTGAAAAGTCAGGAGAAATATTTAATTACTGTCGGGCTGAATAAATTCTTTATGTCCCAGGGAGCCTTTGCTGAACAATGGCCATTGATCATGGGGGCGAATGTGTTATCTGTTATTCCATTGTTAATCTTGTTTGTTATTTTATACAAATGGTTCATCAAGGGAATTGGTGATACAGGTCTTAAAGGATAGCGTTTTTACCTAGGTATTAAATAAAGCCAATTAAAATAAAAATATTATAGACAGGTGGAGAAAAAATGAAAAAGAGTAATATATTAACTGTGTTTATTGCCATGCTGGCACTTGTACTTGCGGCATGTTCGGGAGGGTCAAATAATAATGCGAGTGGATCTGGTGATACTTCAAACAATTCTCAAGGCGAAGTAACAAAAATTGAATTCTGGTATGGTCTTGGAAGTGAAGCAGATAGCAAAATGAAAGAAATCATCCAGGAATTTAATGATTCCCAGGATGAAGTTGTTGTTACACCAGTACCACAGGCAGATTATGATGAAACATTTCAAAAGGTTCAGGCCGCAATCGCCTCAGGTACTGCACCAGGAGTATTTGTCGCGGAACTTATATCTGTAAATAACTTAGGTGCTAAGGGAGTATTGGCCCCATTAAACGAATTTACTGATGAGGATCCTGATTTTAACCAAAGTGATTTCTTAGACAAACTAATGGAACCGGGAATTATTGATGAAGAAATATATGGTATTCCAGGGTATGGAACAACACAAGTGATGTATTACCGTAAAGATATTTATGAAGAAGCAGGCATTGATCCAGAGGAAGCCTATTCATCATGGGAGAACTTAGCAAAGGCATCGAAAGAATTGCAAGATCAGGGCCTTGTTGACTATGGTCATCTTCCAATGTGGAAATTGGGGAACTTAATAGATCTAGCTTTAAGTAATGGTGGTACGATTTTTAATGATGATGAAACAGAAGTACTGATTGATAGTCCCGAATGGGTTGAAGCATGGGAATTCATCCGTAAACAAGTCCATGAAGAAAAAACAATGAAGATAAACTCTGGCGGTCAGGGTTGGGAATATTGGTATAAAACGATTGACCAAGTGATGAATGGATCGGCGGCAGGCTATACTGGTTCATCTGGTGATAAAGGTAATTTAGATTTCGATATTATTGAATCATTACCACAACCGGGTCTAAATGGTAATCCAGGTAAGCCAATTGTCAATGCTTTATACATGGCGGTACCTGAAGCAATAAGTGATGCGGAAAAAGAGGCAGCATACAAATGGATCAGCTATTTCACAAGCTCAGAAGTAAATGCAGATTGGGCACAAAATATTGGCTATATTCCAGTACGCGAATCTGTGATGGATGTAACGGAATATGCGGAATTTACTAAAGAACACCCATATGCGGCAGTGCCATATGAACAAGCACAAACAGCAAGTTTAGATTGGGTTGACCCAACAGGTGGAAAAATTGTGGATGCATTAGAAATTGCTACTGATATGGTTGAATTACAAAATGTACCCGCTGAGGAGGCTTTAAAACAGGCAAAAGAGAAGGCACAAAAAGAGTTAGACAAAGTAAATAATAAATAATATTTTTTATAAAGAGGATGTTCAAAAAGCCCGGTAAAAATGACATTGCGAGGGTAAAAGATCTTCGACTAAGTACCGACACGTCCTGTGTCGAACGTCGAAGTCACCACATCCTGTGGTAGCTCGTTGGCTTGCCTTCCCGCTGCTCATTGTATCGGGATAAGGTTCTTCTGCTAAAACGGCCCACGTCCTGTGGGCAACTCGGAAGTCAGTACATCTTGTACAAGTTGCTGACAGGACGTCAGCACCTTTATCCGACGGGTCCTTTGTATCCTCCTTTTTGAACATGGACATAAAAAGAGGTGAAATTGATGTTAAAAGAAACATTGAAATTCGAAGTGAATCAATCATCATCAAGCAATCAACTTGCCCAACAACAATCATTTCAAGTACCTAAAAATGTTCAATCTATTTCAATTGAAATAACAACAGATAGACCATTATGGTTAAATTACATGGTTTACGATGATCGAAATGAATTACGGGCGCAATTTATGAAGATAAATGCGCCCCAACCGCTTGTGATTCATCAGGAAAAAGGAAAAACAAGCCCATACGCCATATCAGGAGAGATCCATGAAGGTGAATGGATGATTGATATTGTAATTATTAGTAATGAAGAGATTGAAGCTAATATTAATTGGTGTGAATGTAAGATTACTTTTAATGACACTTCAGTGGAATATACACAGGCTGATGCCGCAAACTGGCAAACGAGTGAACAAGCAGCATTTCAATTAAGTGAGTTTGATGAAAATAAAGTATTTAATCAGGATCATAAATGGTATAAAGGGGATTTCCATACCCATACAATTTATACTGATGGAGAAATGACAAGGGAAGAGAATATGGTTAGTGCTAAAAATCAAAACTTGGATTTCTTTGTGGCAACAGATCATAATCTTGTCCCAACATCATGGGTAGATGGAAAAGGTATCCTAGTGATACCCGGTGTTGAAGTCACCTCTATGCTTGGTCATTTCAATATTCTAAATACCAATACGTCCCCATTTTTAAGAAATAGAATGACAGACATGATGACAGAAGAAGGCATGAATAATATCTTATCGGATGACTATGGAAATAGTATTGTCTCCATTAACCATCCTTTTCTAACGGAATGGAAATGGCTTTTGCGAGAAACACCACTTGATAAGGTCGACACAATAGAGATCTGGAATGATCCAACATACAAATATAATCCACAAGCAACAGAATGGGCGTTAATTGCGTGGAATTATCTGTTGAATGATGGATATAAAATCACTGGTATCGGTGGTTCAGATTCCCACTTAAAACCCGATGATGCATATGAAGGCAGTACAGAACCATCCTTAATTGGGGATCCTGGGACATATGTTTATTGTGAGCAACTATCAGCTGCCAATGTGGTAACTGGATTAAGAAAAGGGAATGTTACTGTATCTAGAGGTGAATTCGTCCAATTTCGACTAGGCGATTTAATCGCCGGATCTACTAGTAAAGGTGTAACTGGCTTAATTCATGCACAGGTAGATACAGAAGAAGCCATTTACTTTGAATGGATTGTTGATGGAGAAAAAGTGAAGAAAGATATGACAAACCAGTCTGATTTTCTCATTAATTTTACAGATCCAGATGCTTACCATTGGATTAGGGTAGATGTCAGACATGAGGATGGCCGTTTATACGGCTTTTCCAACCCAATTTACTTCGGTGAAAAACAACCAACAATAAAAAAATGGGGACAAATACTTGATATAATGAGTGATTACGTGGAATAGAAGCCTAAGGGCTTCTATTCTATTATTTGAATGGTTATAATGAAATTATTAAATGCTATATTGTCACAAATCAGGCTATGAAGTGAGTTTTAGTAAATAAGATAATGTTTACTTTTTTGAAATTATAGGTAAATGAGTATATGTCATTATTAGGCTAGAATATTTACGAATGATAATAGGGAATTTTGTAAATTGGTTTAGTTAATCTACATTTCGGACTATCAATGACATTACATCCTATTTAAAGAATTCACCCAGGATAGAATAAATAAGGCATAGAGGTGAAAAGGGTTGAATAGTCAAGATGATCAGGCAAGGGAAAAAATAGCAGATATAAAAAACAAAGTCATTGGAGCCATTTCAGAAACGATGGATTTATATGGTGTCGCTCCTTCAGCTGGCACACTATATGCAACAATGTATTTTAACAACGAAATGAATTTAGATGAAATGCGAGAAGAGTTGAATATGAGTAAGCCTAGCATGAGTACAGGTGTCCGTAAACTCCAGGAAAATGGGATGGTAAAACGAATCTATCAACGAGGATCAAGGAAACATTTATACGTTGCTGAAAAGGACTTTTTTGAATCATTTGTGACATTCTATAAGAAAATGTGGGATCGTGAAGTCAGAACAAATCTGAATGTGATTATAGATGGCGAAAAGATCCTAAATGACATTATAGCATCAGACGATGTGTCAGCTGAGACTAAGGATATAGCCAAAGAATATATCGAGCTATTTGAGGAGTCAAAGATATATTATAAATGGTTAGGACGATTATCAGATACGATTCGGTCAGGGGAAATATTTGAATTTCTGCCGAAAGAGGAAAAACAGGATAAAGATGAGCAGCAAGAGAAATAAATAAAGTATCTTGATAAATCTTATATACCCTTTTGCTACATGTTCTTTTGTAAGAATTTAACGGGGAAAGTATTCCCATAATTGACACAACTGCAGATTCAGAAGTTAGGAATACGGAAAAGCTGGTCTGTTTACGGTTGAAATTATGGTGAAAAACTAAAACTGCGCTCGTAAAGGAAATCAATAATTTCCAAAGTATTGTTTTAGATATGGAATAAAAGAAAGGGCCGAGATCTTTTCTATCTAGAAGATTATCGGCTTTCTATTTGTTATCGAAAATTGCTCAACACCATCATCTAGCGGCCCTAGTGATAGCTTATGCTCAATCCGCAATGGCTAGAGGTTAGGATTCAATGACTTGAACTTCGTCCACCATAGTTCATAGTCCGCATTCAATAGTCCAAGTCATCGCACAAAGACGGTACCTTTGCTTATCTCTTGAAAGCCGATGATTCCCTAAGATGAATTTCAGATGGAAGCACAATTTTTCTTGGTATTTCTGGTGCGGTATTTTCAATTCGTTCAATCAGTAATTGTGCACCTAAATAGCCAAAATTATAAGAAGGTTGCTCCGCAGCGGTTAAAAAAGGTTCATTTCCTAAATAATTAGGAATGCTATCATAACAAACAACAGCAATGTCTTGTGGTATTTTGATCGCATTTACCTTTAAAAATTTAACCGCATTCATCCCAATGAAATTACTAGTCGCAAAAATGGCTGTCGGACGTTCTGCTTCAGGTAATTCAAGTAATTTTTTGATAGTCTCTGAAATATCGCTATCCTGCAAAAAATGACTCTGATGAATCCATTTTTCATTTATTGGTAATTCATGCAGGCTCAATGTATCAAGATATGCATGATGCCGTTCCCTTGCAGTCGCAATATCTAAAGGTCCGTTGATAATCGCTATTTTTCGATGGCCTTGTTTAATTAAATGCTCCAATAATCTCCGAGTCGTCATCTCATTATCACTTAAAATTTGGTCAGAGGCTACATCATCGATATATCGGTCAAGCAAAACATAAGGAATTTTATACTTAGCCAATTTCTGTAAGTTTTTCTTCGAAGAATCATTTGCAGGAGCTGCTAAAACTCCATCAGTCCCTGTTGAGATCAACATATCAATATACTTGGATTCCTTTTCAACATTTTCATCACTATTACATAACATAAGCTGGTAGCCCATTTGCATCGCTTTATCTTCAGCCCCTCTGGCGATATTGGTAAAGAATGGATTGGTAATATCTGTCACCATTAAGGAGAGTATTTTTGTTTTTTTCGAGGTTAAACTTCTTGCTGAGCTATTTGGAATATAGCCTAGCTCTTTGATAACAGCTTCTACTTTTTCTCTCGTTTTTTGGCTAATGCTCCCAGAATTATTAATCACGCGAGACACCGTCATCGCAGAAACATTTGCCTTTTTGGCTATATCATAAATCGTGACCAATTCTCGCCCCCCCCTCATCCATGTTGCAAAAAAGAGATAAACCATTATATATCATTCGGTCATCATCCGTATATATCATACCAATTATAGGTGAAAATGTGCAACATTTCATTATGATCTATAGAAAAAAGCACTTTTGATAAATTGAATAACCGAATTTCGTCATGAAAAAATGGTTAATAGGGACCCGTTTTTCGCTTATTGTGTTCCCAATAAAAAATTATTTGAATGTTCTAAATACCAATTGACAATTATCATGAGGTTTGTTACGGTAAGATTACCGGTAACAGAAAGGCGTTCGAATGACCTGTAATGCTTTACATTTTATTCAGTTACGAAATTGGCAGATTCCCATTTTGCGTAGAACATTTTGGGACAGACGCCGTAGGAACTCTGTAGTAGGAACAGTAAAATTTGATGAATAATCATTTCGGTTTTCTATCTTTTTTAAATGTAAACGTTTTAAAAAATGCATTATATGAGGGGGAATGGCTATGAAACTATCTAAAAAAGGGATTGTTTTTTTTGCAATATTATTATTGCTATTACTTTCAGCTTGCAGTAGTAACACAGGGGGAAAAGAGGAGAGTAAAGAAAAAGAGGAATCTGAAGAAAAGACAAATGTAGAAGCAAATGAAGAGGATTCAGATGAAGAGGTTACACTAACGTTTGTTGCACCATGGAGTGAAGAACAGGTAGAGAGTCGATTCAAGGCTGATTTCGAGGCTCAATATCCGAATATTAAAATTGAGCCAATCTCCGCCTGGACAGATACAGAGGCATTTGAGGAACTATTTTCAAAGAATATTGTACCTGATGTTTCTCTCGTTTTAGGTGACTTTGAGGAAATGAATGAGCTTGATATGGTATATCCGCTCGATGATTTGGTAGAAAAGAATAATATGGATTTGAATAAATTTCGTGAGGGTGCCATTGAAGCAATTCGTTCACGTGACCCTGAAGGAGAAGGACACTTATTAGGGATTCCAGTGGAAGATGTTGTAATTGGTTTATTTTACAATAAAGAAATCTTTGATAAATTTGGTGTGAATTACCCGACAGATGGGATGACTTGGGATGAAGTAATTGATCTTGCAACGAAAGTAACTGGAGAAAGAGATGGAACGCAATATTATGGACTTGAAACTCACAGCCTTTCACAAGCGATTCTACAACTTTCGGTGACGGGGACAGATCCTGAGACTGGTGAGGTTTTATTTGACCAAAAACCCGAATATGCCCAGTATTTTAATTTAATAAAAAAAATCCACGATATCCCTGGAAATATTCCGGATAATCCTGACGATAAGTCTGGATTGGAAGGCAGAAATGTTGCTATGAATTTAAGAACAGTCTCGAATATTCCAGTTTTTCTAGAGACAGAAGGATTAGATTTTGATGTAGTCTCTTTTCCAAGCTGGCCCGATAATCCGAATGTTGCTCCAAACAATTTACCTTTAACACTAGCAATTAGTCCGGAAAGTGAACATAAAGAAGCGGCATTTAAATTGTTAGAATTTATCACTTCCAAGGAGCAGCAAATTAATATGGCGAAAATTGGAGTAGCTCCTGTATTAGGTGATGCAGAAATACGTTCTTATTTAGCCTATAAAGATGGTGAAAAAGTAGAAGGACTTAATATTGAAGGTATTTACTCGGGAACCCCCGCTGAACCAGCCGAATATTCTCCATATGGTCCAGATGTTTTGTTATATGGAGGTAACTTTATTGGAGAGATGACAACGGAGTTCGTCGAGGAGTATAGGGAATCAGGTACAGATGTCAACACATTTATTCGTGAAATGCAGGAAAAATATGAAGCCAAGATAGAAGAAGAGAAAAATAAGAAGTAAATGAAAAAGTAAATGTAGCTTATAAAAAATGCTGTTTTACAATGGACTAAAAAGTGGCATCAAAGCATGGGTGTCACTTATTTGTTTTATTTGTACTAATTTTTTTTCGCAGTTGTCACATGAGATTTTTCGTTTAATGCCAATGGAAGTTGAAACTTCTATCCTTTAATGTTACTGTAATATTAATGGTAACATATTTAATTTAGCAGAAGTCGACTATTTTCATAAACGAGAATAGATGCAATTTTATATTTTAAATTATGCTAGAGACAATCCTCAACAATTCGATCTACACGTTCCTTACCATTAGAATTTGTGTCTCGATCTAGATTCCAATATATTATATATTCATGTAATTGTATCAATTTTGTCATTCTCAAAACTTTAATAGGGTGAAATAATGAAGGCACAATCACTTGAGATGATGATTCAATACATTGAAAATTTACAAGTTCATATGATCGCCGGAAACCTGACAAAAGTGAAACCGAATTGGCAAAAGAAACTATCCCTGGAACCGTTTAATCGCCTTTACTTTATTTTGGAAGGAGAAGGACGGATAAAAATCGATGAAACGGTTTATACTCCCCTACCGGGACAATTGTTCATTATGCCATCCGGGACAAGGCACTCCTATTCCACCATAAGCGACGACACTTATTTAAAATTCTGGTGTCATTTCACAGCTACGATTGGCGAGATGGACCTATTTAAAGCAATTCATGTTCCCCATTTTTTAGACGTGCAGGAAAAACAAAAAACAGCCAAACAATTTAATATGCTGATCGACCTTTATCATAGCGATCAGCTTTCGGCACCAATTAAAATAAAATCTATTTTGTTCGATTTCATTTCGCAGTTTATTGAGCAATCGGTGTTAAAAACTGACTTTTCTTCTGTCCATAATATTAACACAGTATTAAAGTATATTGATCAACATCTATCTGAAAAAATTAAAGTAGAAACACTTGCGGAACTTGCAAATCTCCACCCTAATTACTTTATGCACTACTTTAAATCTATTCTCGGTCTCTCTCCTATTGCCTTCATTAATCAAAAAAAAATGAAGCAAGCGCAATACCTGCTTCAAAACACTGATCAAACGATAGCAGAGGTCGCAGAGCAAGTTGGGTTGGACATTTATTATTTTTCGAAAGTATTTAAGCGATTCACAGGCTTTTCGCCAACAAAATATCGACAGATGAATAGGGAGCCATAATGTTGTAAAAGGATGTCAAGAGAATAGCTAATACCTGATCAGTACGTGGTATTTAATCTAACTGAACCATCCTTTGAAAAAAGGGTTCTATGAAAATCACCGTTAAAGATATGCAATTAAGCTTACATCCCATGTGTCAGTTATTTGAGCAATCTTTCATAAAAGAGGCATTTAGTTTACATTCTTGTTCATCGCATTCTCCAACATCCCTTCGTATGCATCTTGAGGGCTTCGCAAAGGTTAGCGTATTCCGGTAGATTGAAAATACCTCGTATTTCCTAGAGATAAAATCAGTAGGTTGTGACACCCAGGACAATTGGCATTCTATATTATTTTGCTTACTCGATTATTTATTGGTTCGCTTTAAGATCCTTGACTAGCGCTTCCGCCTTCTCCTGCGTTTCCCGCAAGACCGTGTTCACGTCTTTCTGAGTGTAAGCTATCTCAGTGATCATTTCAGGGATTAATTCATTCATGACGGTCAACTCGTATTTGGAACGTTTCGCCGGTCCTTTGGCAAAGGGATGTTTGGACAGGGCCTCCAAGTGCAAATCCTGATATATTGGATCTACTTCATATTCATTGATCAAGGATTGGTCTGAAAATGGTAAACGGGCAGGTGCTTCAAAGTCCGTTTTGTTCATTAAATACTCATCGGATACTAGGTAGGACAGCACCTCAAAGGCCAAATCAGGATCTTGAGCAGTCGAGGTAATACCGATACTGTGGGAACGCGATTCGGGCTGGGTATTCGGGAATTCGTCCCAGCTTGGGTAAGTGGCAATATCGACATTCCCCGGATTTTCTGTCATTCCTGTTATACTAGACCAGATCGGCATCATTGCCAGCTGGCCATTCACGAAAAGACTCCGGGGATCTAAAAGATCCTTCTCATTTTCAGGTAAGTTATCTGGAATAGCATAAATATTTTGAAACGTTTCCATAAATGTTTTGATAAATGAGGTACTGTCAATGATCGGCTCATCAGTATCCGGATCTAACAAAGTATAATTGATTAAGGCTCGATCATGTGCCCTTGGCAGCAATCCATAATAATGAACACCGTTTCGCTCGCCCGTCACCTGACGCGCTAGATCAGCCACTTCCGTCCAAGTCATGTCATCAGACGGATAATCTACGCCGAATTCGTCAAAAATCGTTTTGTTATAATGCAAGGCGTAAGGTGATGTCTGCTTGGGCAAAGCGTACAACTCCGAATTGTCCGTAAAACTACGTAATGTTTCAATAATTTCCGGTTGAAATCGACTAAGATCATAATTGTGTTTTTCTATTAATGGATCCAGATCCATAGGCAATTCCAGTTCACTTGCTTCAAGGAATCTCCTCGGTCCTTCATACCAAATCAAATCAGGAAAAACCCCTTGGGCGATTTTCTCCTTCCATTCATCCGGTGCGACACGAATATGTTCAACAGTAATAAAAGGAAACTCTTCCTCGATATCTTCTTTAATATATTCCCAGTCGAATTGTAAAAATAAATTCATTGTGATCGGTTCGCGATCTTTTTCCAATTCTGTAGCTGTATTTTTAACATCACCATCTGCTGGCCCTTTTGCTCCTTTCGTTGTACAAGCCCCTAACAATAGTACAGAAACCACAAAAACTACCCATACCGCGCGACTTCCTTTAAGTAAATTCATCATTTACATCCTTCCGCATTTTTAATTTGTTTTTGTTTCTGACAAAAGGAAACGTCGGATATTTTTAGACCGTTCATCACTCCCTCTAACCGATAGATTTCGTTTTTACATTACATTCCTCTTCCTTATTAGGTTTCCAAAATCGTGTGCTTCTCCTCCTTCTTTATTCGTTTTGTTTGAACAGGCTATAATGAAAAGACAATAAAAATAAAAGCAACTACAAGTAGTTTTTTTATAAAAAAGTCTCCTTTCACCTGTTCTCTTTACATTAAGATTTAATAGAACCAATCATTGCACCTTTCACAAAATGCTTTTGCAAAAAAGGATACACTAACATAATTGGTAGGGTGGAGATGACAATCACCGCCATCTTAATCCCTTCTGGTGACATTGTCCCTGCTATTTCCTCTACCATCGAATTAGCCTGCCCGAAGTAGTCGCTCATAACAATTTCCCGAAGGCGGACCTGCAAAGGATACAACGTCCGATCATTGATGAAATAAAGTGCATTTGAATAGGCATTCCAGTGTGTTACTGCGTAAAATATTCCCATCGTTGCCATGACGGGTTTGGATAACGGTAAGACGATATTCCATAAAACACGTATTTCTCCACTGCCGTCTATACGCGCTGAATCAATCAATTCTTTAGGAATGTTCATAAAGAAAGAACGCATGATAAAAAAATTAAATGTACTAATCGCACCTGGTATCACCAAAGCCCATAACGTGTCAAGCATTTGCAATTCCTTAATCAATAAATAATTTGGAATGAGAGGTGCTTGAAACACCAAGGTTAGAAGTACCATGATCAAGACTACCTTTCTACCGACATATTCCGATCGTGATAATGGGTATGCTAATGACGAGGTAGCCATAAGGTTAATAAAAGTTCCGCCAACGGTAACGATGACACTAATGAGAAATGCTCTCCAAACAGAGTGATCACCAATCACTGCCTCGTAATTAGAAAGGACAAATTCTATGGGAAAAAAAGTAATTTTCCCGGAATTGATGGCAACGTTACTGCTAAAGGACTGTGCTATTACATGAATAATAGGAAGCACCATCATTAAGCTGATCAATACAAGCAATCCGTAATTGAAAATTTGAAATACCCGTTCTCCTTTGCCCATCTTCATATTTGCCCCTCCAAATGTTAATATAATCCCTCACCTGTCGCTTTTTTGCTTAGGGAATTACCAATGATGATTAAGAGAAATCCGACTACAGACTTAAATAACCCAATAGCCGTTGTATAACTATACTGTCTATTCAGCAATCCAACCCTATAAATATATGTGTCAAGAATGTCCCCATTTTCTGTATTAAGGGAATTTAAGAACACATAGACACGTTCAAACCCAAAATCAAGGAAATTTCCAAATTGCAATAAAAACAACATAACAATTGTTGGAAGTATTGCAGGGAGTGTAATGGAAAGTGTCTGCCTCCAACGGTTTGCTCCATCAATGGAAGCGGCTTCATAAAGGCTTGGATGAATGCCAGCAAGGGCGGCTAAATAAATAATTGTGCCCCAGCCGCTGTCCTTCCAAATGCCAGCACCAACCAAAATACTTCGGATATAATCGTTCTCACCAAGGAAGTAAATGGGGTCAATCCCGAACCATCCTAATACCAAGTTTATGAAACCGGTACGTGGTGATAATATTCCGGCCGCAATCCCACCAATAATTACCCAAGATAAAAAATGCGGCATATAAACGACTGTCTGCAAAATTCGTTTGTGTAAAGTGATTCGAATTTCATTTAGCAGTAAAGCGAGAATGATCGGGATAGGGAAAGCAAAAATAAGATCGTAGAGCCCAATCAGTAACGTGTTTTTCAGTATGGTCAAAAACTCGGGATATTCCAGCATTCTCTGGAAGTGATCCAAACCGACCCAAGGGCT
Organism: Bacillus sp. SD088; assembly: GCF_017355205.1. Lineage (GTDB taxonomy): Bacteria > Bacillota > Bacilli > Bacillales > Bacillaceae_C > Lederbergia. Next base: position 55,741 of record NZ_JADIJK010000009.1, on the reverse strand, counting down.
GCCCGTAATCCCTTTGAATATATTGTAATCCTGAAAAGCAATAACGGATCCGAGCATGGGAACGTATTTAAATAACAAAAAATAAACAATTCCTGGTAACGATATTAAATAAAGTGCTTTATATTTCCAGATAAATCGAAACGTACTCCCCTTATTCGGATGACGGGAAACCAGACGAGCGGATGTTTCTATTTTACTTGCCATCGAACTCTCTCCTTTGATTACGGCCTATGTAAAGAATGTATTCCTGATAAACTGACTAGAAAATATCGAGAGCGAATTGGTCATTCAGTAACCCTTACTTTATTTTACAACGTCTTAACCGTGATAAACGATGTGTAAATTTTTATTAAGTTGTGTTTTTTTACGATATGGAGATAGGTTATGAATATGATTGTTTTCCAATCATTTACTTAAGCAAGAAGTTTGTAGCCATTTCATTCGGCTTATTATAAGACAAAAAGATATTATTATATTCCATTTTCATTTGTTCACTAATCTAATAAAATTAGATTGTCGCAATTTTTTGTCTTTAGGGAATCCCAAAAAATGCCAAGAAGAAGGTGCTTTCCAAGTGAACAAACCTATGCGTTAAGGTGAGGGTTGTAGTCAAGATGGACAAATTAATATGTCCAGCCTAATGGATAGAACACGTATGATGATCGTTATGGCCAATACCCACAAAGTATGATGGAGCCTATTGGAGAAAATAATTTATTTAAAAGGGGGACGATGACTGTTATGCATCTATTAGTAGCTGATGATGAAAGGGTTATCCGAAATGGCATTGCTAAGATGGCGTCACAGTATCAACATTCTTTTTCTTCCATTCGTACAGCCTATGATGGTTTGCATGCTCTTGAGCTCATTAACGAATACGTACCTGATATCCTATTTGTTGATATCCATATGCCAAAAATGAATGGAATGGAGCTGTGCAAACGTATTAATAAGCAATACCGAAATATTATCATGGTGGTTATTTCCGGTTACGACGATTTTGAATATGCCCAAACATGCATGTCTTATGGGGTAAATCGTTATTTACTAAAGCCCATAACGACAAAAGATGTGCAAAAAGTGATGGATGATATTTTGACAGCGCATTCATACCCTTCCGTATTTCTCTTGGAGTGTGAGGATTGGGTGAAACGAATAGAAGAGCATTTATGGTTGTTACAATGGGATGAAATTGAAAAATGTGTTTTACAGTGGGAAGAAGATTTATCGACACGAATGAATGTATTTCAAATTAGGAATCTTTTGAATGACTGTATGAAAATGTTAATCAGACGATTAGGGGAACGACAATTTACTCCTATAAGTCCCATAGAGGAAATGAAGTCTTATGTTGACTATGAAAGCCCTTTCGGACATTTTAGAGCGCAATTACGCCAAGTTGGTAATGACCTGGTTAAGTGGCGAAATGGCAATATTAAAGACCCACTTGAAACGGCCAAATCATATATCGACCATCATTTATCAGAAGAACTTACCTTGGAAAGTGTTGCTGAAGTAATCGGTATGAGTACTTCTTATTTCAGCGCATTTTTCAAGAACATGACAAATGAAACCTTTGTTCAATATCGTACCAAGAAACGAATTGAAAAAGCGAAAAGGCAATTGGCGGTTCCCTACATTCGAATTGTTGATATAGCGGCAGAAGTTGGTTATGAAGATTACCCGCATTTTTCGAAAGTGTTTAAAACGGTAACTGGATACACGCCATCTGCCTATCGTAAGAAGCTAGGGATTAAATAATAAAAGGTCCAACCGAAAGATATCAAGGGTATAGTTTTAATGAATCTAAAAATATCCGACTTTCTCCTTTGGGTGGCGGTCATTAAGGAAAATTGAGAGGTTGATAGGTTGTCAGGGGGCCATTATGAGAAATAGTTTAGCTCGTCAATTGTTTTTTTGCTTTCTGGTGATTAGTGTGTTCTCCCTAACTTCAGTTGGTTGGTTTACTTACGAACAATCCTCAAGACAATTGGATGAACAAAATTACAAATACATGGAACAAATTATAAACAATGCACTTAATCATTCAGACGCCTACTTAAAATCTTACGAACGTTCGATTGTATCTTTAATAATGAATAAAGACATCAAGCAGTTTATCGACCAGCCACCCCTTGAGGGGTATGATCGCTATTATTATCGTTCCTTAATGAAGGAGCACTTTCGACCTATTTTTATCCATAACCCGGATGTGATTTCTATTTACATTATTAGTTATAACGGGAATGCTGTTTATGATTACAACAATATGCAAGGATCCTCATTCACATCTGCAGAAGTAGCCGAACAATTGAAAGTTTTAAAAGCCCAAACACAAAACGATGGAAAGGTTAGTATCTTTGGAAAGAGCTTTTTAGATCATAGTACCGGTCCCGTCATTACTTTGGCCCGTAAAATACGTGGACTTTCCTCAACACAATTTGAAGGCATATTGGCGGTAGAAATGAATTCCGCAGAACTTTCGAATTTATGGAAAGGAATTGAATTGGGGGAGGAAGGATATTTTTCCATCGTTGATGAGAATGGAAGTATCATTTTTCACCCGGAACGTTATAAAATTGGTACTCAGTTAGATGGGGATCTTAAACATCGCCTGTTGAGATCGCCCGAGGAATATTTTATAGACAAGGAGCACCGACCTAAAAGGGTCTATATGACCCGCCGTTCAGATTATTCTGGTTGGCATCTTATTATTTCAAATTCATACAACATGTTACGGGCGCCTGTTTCCGTTATTCGCATGACGAGCATTACGGTTGGACTCATGACCCTGGTATTAGCGTTGTGGATTTCCCATCGTTTTGGACGATCAATCACTAGACCCATTCAAACCCTAAGAAAAAGTATGCAGCAGACAGAAAGTGGAAACTGGTCTATCATTCCACCATCTCATCGAAAGGATGAAATTGCTGACTTGACAGAAAGCTATAACCGAATGGTGTACAAGTTATCTGAATTAATTGAGCGCGTGTATGAGACTAGGTTGCATAATCAAAAAGTTTTACTTGCACGCCAAACAGCTGAATTTCAGGCGTTGCAAATGCAAATAAATCCTCATTTTCTGTATAACACATTGGAAACAATTGTTTGTTATGCTGCTGTTAAGGATTCACCCGAAATTGAGGAAATCATCAAATCTCTTTCCTATATGCTAAGGTATTCTGTACAGACAAATTTAAAAGAAGTAACCGTAGAGGAAGAGTTAGAACATGTCCTTCATTATTCCGCTATTTTGAAACACCGTTTTGGGACTGATTTTAAAATTGAGGTGGCAGTTGATGAGGAATATTTATTATACAAGATGGTTCGGCTTACCTTGCAGCCTCTTGTGGAAAATGTGATCAATCACGGCTTTCCCAATGGGAGAAACGCTGATCATTTTATACGTATTAAGACCGCGGTGGAAGGTGGTATATTTTTAGTTATAGTGGAGGATAACGGTGCCGGCATCAGAAGAGAACAATTAATTAAGTTATTGAGCAAATTGCAAACGAGTTCTCTATTGGACGAAGAGTCTTTACAATCACAAGCATCCAAAGGAAGCATTGGACTAACCAATGTCCATAAGCGTATCCGAATGGCGTATGGTGAACAGTATGGTTTACAAATTCATCAACGAGAAGGAGGAGGGACAATTGTTTGTATGTTAATGCCCGCCGATCCATTGCATACCGATCATTCATTCACCACCAATAGCCCATAAAAAAACACAATAAGATGATAAAAAATAACATTCTGTCCGATGGCGGAAAAATATAAGATTGAGTCATAATTAGGTTTGCTAAGTGTTTAAAGGAGAGGGGCAATGAAAGTGAGGAAAATGGTAGTTTTTCTGTTAACTAGTGTCTTAGTGATGGGGGTATTTTCAGGATGTAGCGGGGCTACATCAGGTCAAAAAGCAGATGATAAGGAAGATGGCAAACTTACTTTTTCTATGTCAATGACATCCAGTGGAAACAAATATGCTGAAAGCTCGTCAAATATTAATGAAGAAAAATGGGTAAAGGAACTGGAAGAACTGACAAATACGAATATTGATCTACGAATGTTTCCATTAAAAGATTTTGATCAAAAAATGTCCCTAATGTTTACTTCGAACGATATACCGGATGTGGTACAAAATGTTGGGGGTGCCACTACAACAGGAATGTCTGGTTCTGTGGAGGCAGGAGTTTTTATGCCACTTGATGACCTTTTGAATGAATACGCCCCCAATCTTATGAAGGCGGTGCCAAAGGCGGCTTGGCAAGAAACAAGTTATAACGGAAAGATCTATGGCATCCCTTCTTGGTTATCCAACCCTTCTCGGCGAGCTACTTTTGTTCGCGCTGATTTACTTGAGAAAACGGGGTTAGATCAACCAAAGACAGTTGAGGAATTTTTGGAGGTTATGAAAGCGTTTAAAAAACTTGGGGTTGAAAATCCTTATCAAATGCGTGAAAACTTCAAATATGCAGATACAATACTTGGGGCCTTTGATGTTCTCCCCTCACAATTCGAAGTTCAGAATGGCAATGTCGTCCCTAAATTCTTTGATATTGAGAATATGACAAAGGCATTAGAAACTTATAAGACAATGTACGCTGAAGGCTTGATTCCGAAAGACTTTGCCACGCTTAGTATGACCGACTATAGCAAAAGCATTGAATCGGGCAAAGCTGGTATGTGGTCAGCCAATGCACAAGGTTTATCCAATTTCCGCACTAAAATTAAGGAAGCGGAACCAGAAGCGAAAATTGAAATTATACCCTCACCACATGGACCTGAAAATCGTGGCGGACACCTTCTGTATTCCAGCCTAGTTACATCCTATTACATTAATAGTGAGGTTCCCGAGGAGAAGGCTATCCAGATTATAAAGTTTTTTGAGTGGATGACGACATCGGAAGCAGAAAGTTTTTTCTCCTTTGGTATTGAAGGTGAAGATTACACGGTAGAAAACGGTAAGGTTCATTTTACACCACCTACTACAACTAAGGCGATTGATGAAGACGGATTCCGCAGCATGTTCTGGTTTGTACATGACAGCATTTATAACAAGGCGAGGGAAGAATTGACTGAGGACGGGCGTGACATGATGCAATACTTAGATACGATTGTTTCTAATGAAGGGCTTGGTACAGTCCGGTTTGTACCTGCTCCTGAATCGTTCTCAAAATATCCTGATTTGGCTCCACAAGCAGACGACGTTGGTCCAAAACTGATCATAGACCATATGATCAAAATGATTTATGGCAAGGAATCGATTTCAGATTGGCCAAAAGTGATTAAGGAATATGAGGAAAAAGGAGGAAATGAAATTTTAGAGGAGATGAATGAAAAGTATAAGGAAGGTAACGGGGTTATCGAAATGGAAAACTGAGAGGATTATGTATGAAGGAGGTCACTATCCGATGAAGAACAATATTAGTATGCGTTATCCGGCTTCTTGGTGGCACTCCATGTGGAGAGAAGCTTTACCTTCTGGAAATGGAAGGATTGGTGCATCCGTATATGGTGGAATCCACGAAGAAACGGTATTACTCAATCATGAAGGGCTATGGAGAAATGGTCGTACACCGGAACTGCCTGATGTGAGTGATCGCCTTACTGAAGTTCGCCATTTATTATTGAAAGGCGATGTTTCTAAAGCGGACCGTGTGTTGTCCGATGCGTTAAACGAGAAAAATTATAAGCCAAAAATAGCTTCCCCCCTTCCACTGGGTGACTTAAAAGTCTTTATGCCGCTTCGTCAAGCCTTTCAGCACTACAGGAGAAAACTTAACATGGAAACAGGTGAAGTGTCTGCTTGCTGGACAGACGGCGAGACACAATATGAACGGATGCTATTTGTATCTAGAACTGATCAAGCAGTCGTCTATGAAATTCGCAGAGAAGGACCAAAACAAGTCGAGGCAAGCTTCCTTCTTCAATTGCATGATAAACATCGACCCGATATTGTGTTTCCCGAGCAGGAAGAAACGAAATGCGAGGGAGAGTATATTTATTATGCCGCTCAAAACAACGACGGCACTGACTTCGGTGCGGTTGCCCGGGTCGTTAGCCGCAATGGTCACATGGAAGCCGGGGCGGAAGGACTTCATGTTCGCGACTCTGACTCAGTCGTTGTAATCGTGAAGCTGTTTGTACAAGGAAATAGGCACACGGAGTGGAAACGGCTAAAGTGGGAAATATCATCGTTGAAACCATGCTATGGATCGTTGTTGGCTTCACATGTTATCGAACATGGTAGGCTGTTTAGAGCTATGGAATTAGATCTATTTGCATCGGGACGTGAACTGTCTAATGAAGAATTGCTTCTGCAGGCTTACGATGGGGAAACTCCAACTGTCTTAGTAGAGAAAATGTGGGCATATGGAAGATATTTACTTATATCGAGTTCACATGAAGAGGGACAGCCTTGTCATTTATATGGTTTATGGTGTGGTGATTACAATGCTGTTTGGGCTTTCCATATGGTGAATGAAAATATGCAAATGATCTACTGGCAGGCATTCTCTGGCAATATGCCAGAACTTGCACTACCTATGTTCAATTATCTGGAGAAGTTGATGGATGATTTCCGCTTAAATGCTGCGCGTCTTTATGGTTGTCGAGGCATTTTTATCCCAGCTCCAACTGCTCCCGATTCCGGCTTACTTAAGCATACATCCCCCCATATTGTTCATTGGACTGGCGGAGCAGGATGGATGAGCCAGCATTATTATGATTACTACTTGTATACGGGAGATGTTGAATTTTTACGTAAGCGGGCGTTGCCGTTTATGCGGGAGACTGCCCTATTTTATGAAGACTTTCTTACCGTTGGCGAAGACGGTTATTACGTGAGTGCACCATCCAATTCACCGGAGAATACGCCGGGAAATTTTAGAACGGATGCGCATAAATCGATACAAACAACGATGAATGCAACGATGGATTTTGCTATTGCCAAGGAATTGTTGATTCATCTCATTGATGGAGCACGGGTAGCTGACAAATATGTAGAAGACATTCCTAAGTGGCAGGAGATGTTAAATCGAATATCGCCTTACCAAACTAATGAGGATGGTGCGATCAAAGAATGGATGCATCCATTCTTTGAAGACAACGATCACCATAGGCACGAGTCACATTTGTATCCTATTTTTCCAGGAACGGAGGTAACTCGTCACAGCGACCCTGACTTATTTCGGGCTTTCATGAAGGCAGTTGAGAATCGACACGTCACCGGATTAAAAGAACAGACCGGTTGGTCCATTACCCATATGGCTAACTGTTATGCCCGGGTGGGTAAAGGTGACCAGGCACTTCAGTGTTTGGAGATTTTGCCACGCTTCTCTTTGATGAACAACCTCATGACACTGCATAATGATTGGCGGGGTATGGGTATCGGTGTTGATATGGAAAGGGTTCCTGTACAAATTGACGCCAATATGGGGTGGACCGCGGCAATTCAGGAAATGTTACTTTTTTCCCTCCCTGGTGAACTTCATATTATGCCCGCATTACCTTCACGCTGGGAGAGAGGGAAAGCGGGACCATTGTTGGCAAGGGGCGGAGTGGAATGTTCAATGAAATGGGATATGGACAAGGGGGAGATGGAGCTTACTATAGTTTCAATTGACAGGGAAAAACAGATTGACATACTTCTACCTCCAACAGTAACGTCAGTCAAAGGATATCCGAAGGGTCAACAGAAATTAAAATCCGTAAGAATTTGCGAGAAGCCATTGCATCTGCAAGTTTTCTTGAAATGAACACAATTAAACTGAATGAAGGTGCACATTTTTATTTCACTATAATAAAAATCCAAGTCAGTAGAGAGGAAACAAGTAAGAGTTGGGGATGTAATCCTAAATAAACCTTAAGAACTACGGTGATCAACTGCTTTGCGCTTTAATGTTTGAGGTTAAGAAATAAACGGACCGATGATTGAAATCATAGGAGGGAGACACATGGAAAAAATCGAACGAATCTTGAGAGATGCGGAGATCCACCTTTGTGAAGAACAGTGGGAGGATCGGAAAGGAATTTTTCTCAAACCTCCTGAGCGCATTCCGACTGAGACATGGACGGATGCTCCGCTTCTAGGGAATGGAGATGTCGGAATTGCCATTGGCGGAGGACCCGAGGAGCAGACATTTTATATTGGAAAAGGCGATTTCTGGGTGCAACCATATCTTGGGGAAACAGCGGAACAGCGGGTCGACCGACTGCTTAACGACCAGGGGAGAAGAACCGGGGCCCGAATGATAACAGTTGGTCAACTTTCGCTGTCCATTCCCGATCTTAACAAGGCAAAGTATCGGCAAGAACAGGATATTCTCAATGCCGAGGTGAAAGGTTTTTTTCGTGGCGAGCAGGTGGAGGTCAATCTTTGTTCTTGGGTTGCAGCCGATTCGAATATGCTTGTCAATGAGTTGGAGTGTGTTAGAGGGAAACTGGACATCTTAATGAAACTTCATGCAGGTGAGAAAACAACTAATGAGGTATTCAACTATGAGAATGGGGTAGATGATGATTCAATGTGGTTCAGATATGCCACAAATTCAACCAATGTTCCCGAAACGAGGCGGGTAGCGGTGGTTAACAGTGTCTTAGGGAGGAAAGCTAGCTATCAATGGAATTTCCATGATGTCGAGGCCCAAATTTCCATGGTATCCGGAGACCGTATTGTCATTTTAACGGCAATCGTTAGTAATCGTGACAAGAATGATTATTTCAACACTGCGCGAAACCTTGTTGAAACATACGGACAGAAAGACCAGATCGTTACGCTTAAGCGAGACCATCGTAACTGGTGGCGAAGGTTTTGGACGGCCTCACAGATTGAGATCGGTGATCCCGTGCTCGAGAAATATTATTATGCCTCTTATTATATCATAGGCTCTTGTATCCGTGCCGGTAAGACACCTCCAGGGCTCTTTGGCAATTGGATTACGACAGATCGACCGGCCTGGACAGGTTCATACACGATGAATTACAACTATGAGGCACCATTCTGGGGGCTATATGCAGGTAACCGTGTTGACCTTGCGGAATCGTATTGTGAGCCACTTCTTGCATTCCTTCCCTTTGGCAAAAAGTTCGCAAGGGAAAAGCTGAACTGTCGCGGTATCTATATGCCTGTTGAGCTAGGAGCAGATGGTATGGTCTGTTCGATGTTTTTTCATGGACAAAAGTCGAATGCCGCTTTTGCAGCTGTGAATCTGCTCATGCACATCTATCATACGTATGATATGGATTATGCTGGGAAGGTTTATCCCTTTTTAATTGAGGTCGGTAATTTTTGGGAGGATTACCTTGTTTTCGAGAATAACTGCTACGCTATCTACAATGACGATATCCACGAACGTTCGAAAGACAAGAAAAATCCAATTTTATCGCTTGGTTTTATCCGTATGATTTTTATGGCTTTATTGGACCTTAGCGTTGAGCTTAAATGTGATGAGAGGCGACGAGAAAAATGGCGCCACATTTTGGATCACCTTAGCCCTTATCCGATTTTGGAGCGCAATGGGAAAACAGTGTTTCGCTTAACAGAAGAAGGAATGGATTGGAATCATCGCAATTCTTTGGCTGTGCAGCATGTGTTTCCCGCTGGTGTGATTGGCTTGGATAGCCCTTCGGAATTACTTACTGTTGCTTGGGATACAGTAGATGAGATGCAGCGTTGGAGCGATTTTAACGCATTTCCGACTTATTATGCTGCTGCCGCAAGAGTGGGATATGATCCGCGTGTTATTTTGGATCGTTTGCGAACAGAATGTAAAGAGAGGTCGTTGGAAAATTTGTCGATTCATCACGGGGGAGGTGGAATTGAGGATGCAAGTGCCGTCCCAGTTTGTTTGCAGGAGATGCTTCTCCAAAGCCATCAAAAAACCATTAGACTGTTTCCAGTTTGGCCAGATGATCAGCCTGCAAGTTTTCGTAAACTAAGGGCGGTTGGGGCGTTTCTTGTTAGTAGTGCCTATTCAGAAGGCAGTGTGACATATGTTTTAGTAGAAAGCGAGAAGGGCCGTACATGTCGAATTCAAAATCCATGGCCAGAAGAGCGTGTAGTCGTATATTGTAACCATTACAAAGAGGTTCAAGTGCCGGGGGAGTATATAGAACTAGAAACTAAAGCAGGTGACCAGCTGGTCTTATTTAAGGATGATTAACCGTTTCTAGCAAACAATTAGAGGAGGACGGACAATGAAAAGAAACCTATTCAAGTTTGTCTTTGTGAACCTATTGATAGTTGCGTTGTTGCTATTTTCCTATGTGCCTTCCTTGCAAGCAAAGGAAGAGATGGCTTCGAACTTAGCTCTTAATAAGCCGGTTACTGTAAGTAGTGACACGAGTGTTGGAAAAGCGAGCAATGCTGTTGATGGGGATATTAAAACGTATTGGCAACCGTTAGCTGCCGATCGCGCGGACGGTAATGTATGGATTACGATCGATTTAGAGAGTCGTCAATCATTTAACACGTTACATGCGATGTGGAATAGGACGGACAATATAGGAAAGTATGAGATCCTATATTCAGACGATGGAGAAACATGGAAAAAAGCGTTCGAAGGAATATCTGGATTTAATAAGGATGAACAAGTGAGTTTCGATACTGTCACAGCACGGTATGTGAAATTGGATATTACCTTAAGCCGTAATTTAAATTTGCAGACTTTTGAACTGGCAATCTATCAATTGGAAGAAGGGGAGGACAAACCAATAAATTTGACAGATATTTATTTTGTTGATGATTCCGGGAAGGCTTATTCGGAGAATGCCTTTATTGATCTGAATAAGGGAGAGACAAATCAACTCCAACTAAAAGGAAAATTGAAGTCGGGGGAAGAGGTAGACCTAACCGAAGTGAAAAAACAGTACCATTCCTCGACCCCAAATGTAACCATCGACCTTTCTGGAAAAGTTACTGCTGTCGAAGTAGGAGCAAGTATGGTGACAGCAAAGGTCGAATTGGCGGACGGAAAAACCTTAACAACTCCTTATATGTGGTTATATATTTATGATCCGGAGGAATTTTTTGCTGAATCGTATGTTGCCCATACAGACATTTCACACCCTAATATGAAGATGGAAATCGGTCAACCGGCCGTACTTGAACCTAAAGATGATTTCCCCACCTTAAATGTTCGAGCGAACGTTTCCATAAAATTGTCAGGCGAAGTGGTGAAAGACGGAGAAGATGTGGTCGCACAAATCCCGCAGCATGCATTAGCCAAGGATGAGAAAAAGGACATTGTCATTGCGGGGAAAATTCCCGAAAATGGTCAATACGAGATTCGTTTGACCCTGCAGGAGGCGGGAAAAAATCCGGTTTATGATACATTTTACTTTACAGCTTTACAACAGGGGGATATTCCTGAAGGGCAAAGTAGCATTGTGTTTTTGAATGACGACCATCGTTTAACATATGTTCCAGACTATAAAGGGAACCGGGTTTTAGATTTTTCTAATAGCGGTTATATGGGGGGCGGTGTAACAATCCCCAATGTAAAGGTCGCCGTAACAGTCGAGCCGGTTGATGGAGACGCCACACAGATAATCCAAGAGGCCATTGATCGTGTAGCGAAGTTACCAATTGATAAAGACGGGTTCCGTGGGGCTGTCCTATTGAAAAAAGGCCGCTATAATATTGGAGGTACATTGCATATTAATGAGAGCGGTGTTGTTTTACGCGGGGAGGGAGAAGATGGTACTCTCATTTATGGAACTGGAAGCGAGCGGAGAAATTTAATCGAGATTGGTTCTGGATCCGGTCCTTCTATAGACTCTGCATCGGCGGAAACGATTACAGATTTGTATGTTCCATCTGGCAATCGTACCTTCCATGTGGGTGATGCCTCTGCATTTAATGTCGGTGATAGCGTTATGGTACGCAGAGTTGGAAATGCGCGTTGGATCAGTGAGATCGAGATGGACCGCATCTTCATGCGACCCGGCGTCACTAGTGGGACGAATCAGTGGGCGCCTTTCAATCTCGACTTTGACCGCGTCATTACTGCAATCGACGGTAACGAGATCACCATTGATGCCCCTATTGCGAACGCAATTGATCACAAATGGGGCGGTGGTCAGCTCATGAAATATTCAGATGTCTCCAGGATCGAACAAGTCGGAGTAGAAAATATGCGTGCCGATAGTGATTTCGACCCGAGCATTACCGACACGGTCATGGATAACGGAAAAACCGATCCTTATTATGCGGATGAAGACCATGCCGAGCGCTTTGTCGTATTTAACAGTGTTAAAAATGGCTGGGCTCGTCATCTTTCAGCCACCCACATGTCTTACTCGCTGGTACAAATGAGCCGTAATGCCAAGTGGATAACGGTTGAGGACAGCGCAGCCAATGACTTTATCAGCATCATCACTGGTGGACGTAGGTATGCCAACCATTTAATGGGGCAGTTGAGCCTAGTACAACGTGTACACGTGGAAACGGCGCGTCATGCGTTTGTTGTTGATAGCCGAGTACAAGGGCCGAATGTTGTCTTAGATAGCAGTAGCGCAAGGGACTACAATACGAGCGAACCGCATCATAGGTGGTCAGTCGGTGGGTTGTTTGATAACGTAAAAGCGAAGATTTCGATTCGAGACCGGGCGTGGCTTGGTAGCGGTCACGGATGGGCGGGGGCCAATTACGTGACATGGAATACGGAAGGGGATTTGACCAGTCAACAGCCGCCAACCGCACAAAACTACGCCATCGGTCATGTTGGTCCGGTTGTCGCTGGACTTGTACCGAACAACTACGACTCAAGACCACGGAGCGAGGGTTATTGGGAGTCGAGGGGAAAACACGTTACTTTGGCAAGTCTTTACAAACAGCAGCTGATGGAACGATTGATACAGGAGGAAGGCGAGAGTGCCAATACAATACTGAAACTTGTTGAGCTTGTCCATTCGTGGGGTGATATCGAAGATAAAAACGTTGCGCGAACTTTGGAGACCCACTTAACAGCATTAAAACATTTTGAAAATCAAGGGGAATCGGAAAAAGTCATCAAGCACGTGAAGGGATTGAAACAGTTGCTTGATCATCAGCAGAAAGATGGGGGGATATCTGAACAAGCATACAATATGCTTCAGGATGGTGCTAATTCTTTACTTAAGAAATGGCAATAGATTTTGAAATTTCAAGAGGTCCCCTGTGGTAATGAATTGTATTACAGGGGATTTTCATTCAAGTGATACCCTTCAAAGGGGGGATTGGAAAGACAAAGAATTGAGATTTAAAAAAGAGGTGGATCAAAGAAGAACATCAAAAATAGATTTATTCAATTGGTTTAGTATAAAATGGGAAAAGAGGGTTATTATTATGAAAAATATCTGGGGGAGTCTTTCCCACAGGTTCAATGAGTAGCGATTGACCGCCTATGTAAGCGGTTTTATATTTTTTAAAACTTATAATAGCAATAGATTTATATAAAAAGAGAAGGTTAATAAGGATATGACACCGTTCTTAGAATGGAGGGAAGCGATGTTTAAGGTAGGTTTATGTTCGATAACCTTCAGGCAATTGTCAGTTGCTGAAGTGATTGATATATCAAAAAAGGCAGGCATCAGTGGTATTGAATGGGGAGGAGATATACATGTACCACCGGGAAATGTGGAAGGTGCCACTCAAGTCGCTTATTTAACAAAACAAGCTAACCTACAAGTTGCGTCTTACGGATCTTATTACCGGGTGGGCTATGAGGAAGACGGACAAGAATCTTTTGCGAAAGTATTAGAAACAGCCATAGCATTAACAGCTCCATCAATTCGAGTATGGGCCGGCCGGGTAGGATCGCGCGAAGCAAGTGAACAGGATAGAAAAAAGGTAGTGGACGATGCCAAAAGAATCGCTGAGTTAGCAAAAAATAAAATGATAAGCATCCATTTTGAATACCACCGAGGGACGCTTACTGATACGGCTGAGAGTGCTACACAGCTAATGGAAGAAATTAATCACCAAAACGTCTTTTTATACTGGCAACCTGCCGTCAATGAGTCTGTTCAGAAGAGGATAGATAGCATTGAAAGTGTTAGCCCTTGGCTATCGCATGTTCATGTTTTCTATTGGGAAAATACCAACCGACTACCATTCTCTTCAGGTGTAATCATGTGGGAGAAGTATTTAAATGCTTTAAAACGGGTGAAGGGGGAGCGCTACCTTTTAATGGAGTTTGTCAGAGAAAATAAGGTAGAGCAGTTTATGGACGATGTAGAAGTATTAAAAAGGATGGTTACTAATTTGAATCGACAATTTTAAAAAAAGAATATTAGAGGGGATTACCGAATTTTATTTGGAAAAGTGGGAGGTGAAAACTAAACGATTGATGCCATACTCAGGGTGGAGGAATGATGTTAAGGAGTGATTGGCAAACATTTTAACTGGGGTAAATGAACCTTAAAAAGTACTAGAACCTTTCAAAATACCAGCATATAATCATAATCATTGTCTAATGGAACCTTCCTACTGGGTGAAATTTATTTCACCCTTTTTTTGATAGAGTGATTCTATGAGATTAAAAGAATGGTAAGTAAATATAGCTAGATTTAGAAAACAGTTAAGATCGTGTGTCAGTATAGAGTTATGAAAATTTTAGGACGATCACCCCAAGTCAAGGAGGTTAGGATATTGAATCGTTTTTATAAAAAGCTGACATTTAGAAGTAAGCTTCGTCTAGCTTTCATTATTCTCGTTACAATTTCAGTTTCTTTTACGGGGTGGATTACATACTATATAACAGCTGATTTGTTGCAAGACAATGCTCTTAAAATGAACCAAGAAATGCTTAATAAATCATCCCAAGCCTTGGATGAAAAATTGAAGCAATTTCCAAAATCTTTAATGCTACTTTTTGTTAGCGATTCTTACAAAGATTTAATGAAAGATGTGGCTATTAAAGATAATTCTCGTTATTCTATTCACTATTCTGGATTACAAACAGTATTCACACAGCTAACTTTGAATGATGAATTATTAGAATCTATTCTGCTTGTGACCCCGATTGGGGACTTTTATTTAGCTGATGATGCACGGACGGGTACAGAGTTTAAAGAAACAAATATCTATAAACGGCTTCAAAAGAATAAACATGCTATTTGGATAGAAGGGCACAAAGATCCCTTTTTTTTCAGGGGGAATTCAGTGGTATCGTTTGTATTACCTGCTATTGGGGACCGAGTAGATATAGAAGATTGCTACATAGTGTTAAATATTAAGGCAGACAAACTTAATCGTTTTGTAATCAGCAATATTAACGAATCACAAGACGGTGTCACTGTGGTAAATGAGAAAGGGAACCCTATTTTCCCACATAGTCCCTTTCAGTATAATCAGCTTATCCACCTCTCTGACTTTATTGATCATATTAAAACAGGAGACGAAAGATCCTTTGAGTATGACCATAAGGGAAAACATTACTTGGTAAACTTTGCAAAATCGAAAGTCAATGATAAATGGACACTCATTAGTGTGAAGCCAAAACATAAATTACTTGAACAAGCTAGAACCATTAAATGGACGACAACGGCAGTTACTCTAGGGGCAATCATTCTTGCCATTATCATTTCCAATGTCTTTATCAAAGTTCTTATGAGGCCACTTATCCAGCTACAAAGCCTTATGAAGCGTGCTGGCCAAAATGATTTAAGTGTTCGTTTCTCGAATGATAGCAATGATGAGGTAACACAAGTTGGGTTGCAATTCAACCAAATGATGGAACAAATCCGTCAGCTTATTCGTCATGTGAAAAATGCTGAAAAGGAAAAATACAGAGCAGAAATCAAGGCGTTACAGGTCCAAATCGTGCCCCACTTTTTGTACAATACGTTGAATACGATCTATTGGAAGTCAACGCTTCATAAAGAAAAAGATGTACAGGAAATGGTAATGGCTCTGTCACGTATGTTTAGGTTGGGATTAAATAGCGGAAAAGAAATTACTACTGTGGAAAAAGAAATAGCGCATGTCACGCAGTATTTAAACATTCAGCAGAAATGTTACGAAAACTTATTTACATATCGGATAGATGTTGATGAGGAATCGGCGATTCGAGACCAACCAATATTAAAATTGATACTTCAGCCGCTAGTGGAAAATTCAATTAATCACGGTTTTAAGGACAAACGTGAAGGCGGTTTTATCGAGATCCGTCTTAGTAGGAAAAATGATTGGATGTGTATTACTGTATCTGACAATGGGGTGGGAATGGATACAGAAATGGTTCAACGGAATATAGAACAAGAAAACGACGCTCATAAAGGCTTTGCTTTGTACAACATATTTCAGAGGATCCAGTTGTATTACGAGAATAAAGCGGAGATGAAACCGGAAAGTACTCCAGGGTTGGGAACAACTGTGAAATTATCGTTTCCGTGGATGGAGGCCAAAAAAGATGAAGGGTGAAATGATTCGTTTATTGGTTATAGATGATATTAAAAGTGTAGTGGATGGAATTGCCAGTCAAGTTCCGTGGGAGCGGTATGGGATCCGAGTAATTGGCAAGTGCCTGAACGGTGAAGAGGGACTAAGCATAGTGAAAAGTCTCTCTCCAGATATAATCCTAACAGATATTCGCATGCCGAAACTAGATGGACTATCTCTTGCTGAGGAGACGAGGAAATCAATGCCAAGATGTAAAGTTGTCTTAATGAGTGGTTATGATGACTTTGAGTACGCGCAGCGGGCCGTTCGTCTTGGGGCTTTCGATTTCGTGACAAAGCCTTTTTCTTTAGAAGACATACTGGAAGTGGTTCTGAAAGCGAAAAACGCAGTCGAACATGAAAAGAGTCATTTGATGCATCTACAAAAGCTTGAGCAAAGGAAAAAAGAAAGTATACCCCTTCTTCGTCAGGAATATCTTTCTCTTCTTGTTCAAAGTGGTGGTAACGAAGACGTTAACATTTCTAATAGATGGAATTTTTTTGATATAGAGCTAAAACCACAGGATTTTGTTGTTATGTTGGTTACGATTGAAGAGTTTACAGAACACAAAATAGATTCGCCTGTAGGTGAAATTGAGCTGGCTCACTTTGCTATTCAAAATGTTTTGGAAGAAACGATTGCAAATTATACAAAATTTGTAGTTTTTCGTGAAACATTGGATCGTTATGTGATTATTTACAATGTCTTTTCGACTAATTTGTCCTCTGAACTTGCGGATAAATGTCGCAAAAATATAACGAATTTTACAAAGTTTACTCCCTCCTTCGGAATTGGTTGTCCGGTGAAGCAAATTGTAGAACTGTCATTATCATACCAACAGGCACATACCGCTCTAAAATACCGTTTTTACACAGGTGGAAATTCTGTTATAAGTTATGAAGATATCTCACTTACTGAACATCACATACCAAGGTATCCATCTAAACGGGCGAAGGAATTGGCATATGCATTGCAAACAGGAGATAAGGCGAAAATGATAGAAACCTTAGAGCAGATTCAAGACGAATTAGCTCACTCCGATTCTTTACCAAATCCAAGGTACTTGGTTCCTCTTTTATATGGTCTTGCCAACATGATGGTTCGTAGTGTAGCCGAAAAACTAGCTTACGAACAAGTCAAACCGCTTGAGGAGATGCTCAAAGAATTACAAAACGAAACAAACCTGTCACTTCAAAATGTATATACGCTACTTAAAAAGATAGGTAGCACAAGCTGTGCACTTGTGCAAAAGCATAGTAAATCACACACATATATGGTAATTGAAAGGGTCACTGCCTATATTCAGCAGAATTTGTCTGCTGATTTAACGGTCAATCACTGTGCGAAGATGATTTACCTAAGTGAAAGTTATTTTGCTCATCTATTCAAAAAGGTGACAGGTGTAAGTTTTAATAAATATGTAACGAGAGAACGGATTGAAAAAGCAAAAGAAATGCTCATACAGAACAAACAGGTTCAGGAAATTGCATCTGCCGTTGGTTATAAAGAGAGAAGGTATTTTAGCGATGTTTTTAAGAAAACAACTGGTTTGACACCTTCTGAATTTCGTCAAAAGACGGAAAAAACCATACCAATAGTGAATGAAAATAACGAACATCATTGAATATTATCCCTCGACCGTTGTTTTACAACATTTCCTATTAGAACAGAAACGTTTATTCTAAAGGTGACTAGAAATAAATCATTGGGGGTATCGTAAGATGATGAAAAGAACAATTGCTTTTCTTCTGAGTCTATTGCTTGTCATTCCCATTGCGGCATGTGGAAACGATGTCAATGGAAATAGTAAAGATGAAAAGTCAGATGAAGAAGGTACGAATGAGCAGAAGTTAGAAATCACTTATTGGTCTGGCGATCGTCATGATGCAGAATATATTAAAGGTCTCATTGAGCAATTCAATCAAACGAATGAAGACAATATTGAGGTTACACAGAAAATCATGTCCGAAGACTATGTCCAATCCATTGACCTTGCCTTTAGTAGTAATCAAGCGCCAGATATATTAAATCCAAAGTTTGATTTCATTAATATGGCAAAAAAGGGGTATTTCGAGCCGTTGGATGATTATATGTCTGATGAAATGAAAGAGCGTTTCAAAGATACTTTAAGAGAAAATGCAAACGTATACAATGGTAATATCGTGACCCTCCCAAATTATGGTACAACTATACGGCTTGTGTACAACCAAGAATTATTTAATCAGGCCGGCATTGACAATCCTCCTGAAACGCTTTCGGAAATGGTAGAAGCAGCCAAAAGGATTACAGAGGTTGGCAAGAAGGACGGAATTTATGGTTTTGCACTAAATTTCAAAAATCCTATCAGTGCCATGGAACGTTCGGTTCGTAATATTTTACAACGGAGCGGCTATGGAGTCGATGGATTTAATTTTAAAACAGGAGAATATGAGTTTGCTGGTTATAAAGAAGTCATCACTGCGTTTAAACAAATGTACGATGACGGAAGTATGCTACCTGGAGTCGAATCACTAGATATCGATCCGTTACGCGCCCAGTTCGCAGAAGGTAAAATTGGTATGTATCTATCGTATTCTGCAGAAATGGGTGTTTATGAAAATCAGTTTCCGACTGATATCGATTGGAAAGCAGCTCCAGTCCCAACAATTAATGGTGAAGTCAAAGGGAAAAATGGCATGAACGGTGGTCAATGGTTAGCTATTAGTAGTCAATCGGATCAAGAGAAGAAAGACGCAGCGTGGAAGTTTCTTAACTATATGTATAGCGAGGAAAATCTAATTAAATATGCAGAAACAGGTCTTGGCTTGCCAGTATTGCAAGCAGTTGTGGATAAAATGGAGGAACCGGATGTCTATAATTATGAGAGCTTCGCACCGACAACAGATGATGCAATTTGGCCAATAAAACCGAACGTCGATGGATCGCTTGAAGGTAGGAAGTATGCGGATGCCTTTTGGGAATATATCTTAGAAGGCGGAAATTTAGATGACATCATCCATGATTTGTCAAAAAGTTATAATGATGCCTTGAAGAAGGAAATTGAAAATGGCAATATTAACTTCTCACCTGATCCAAATTTTGATCCTTTAAATATAAAATAATTAATAACAGAAATAATTGGTAGGGTGGCATTCAAGCCCTACCAGATTATCCATTTTTGAGCAATGGGGGAAACTAAATGAAAAAACTTAAGCTTTATAGTACTGGTTATCTGTTTATTTTTCCTAGTCTGTTTCTAACACTAGTGTTCGCTGTATACCCCATTGTCTGGGCCATCCGGTATATGTTTTACGATTATCAAGGGTATGGTGAAGCCATATTTATTGGCATCGAAAATTTCACCCGATTATTCCATGACAAGCTTTTCTGGGATTCTGTTGTGAACACGTTTGTTTATGCTGGTGGAAAACTTATCCTTACCTTACCACTGGCACTTATTCTTGCTGTTATTTTAAACCGTGCCATCCGCGGCCGACAAGTGCTTCGAGCTATCTATTTTATGCCTACCGTTATTAGTGCAGCCGTAATGGCCGTGATTTTCTTCATCATTTTTAATTCTTATAATGGGTTGTTGAATAAGTTGTTGACAAATTTTCACATTATTTCCGAACCGATAGACTGGCTAGGTCCTAAATTTGCTATGTTAACCGTTATTTTAATTGCGGTTTGGGGTGGATTAGGCAATTATATGTTATTATTTCTGGCTGGATTACAAAATATTCCGAATGACGTGTATGAGAGCGCGGCGCTAGACGGGGCAAATGAGTTGCAAAAATTTTGGTACATCACGATTCCGATGTTAGGTCCTGTTCTTCAAATTGTCATTATGTATGCAATCATTATTTCCTTGAAAGGTTATGAAAGTATCATGGTATTGACTGAAGGCGGTCCTATAGGAAAAACAGAAGTCATGTTCTTGTATGTATATAAACTGTTTTTTCCTGTTTCTACCGGTTCCGGCGTAGAGCAGCAGTTTGGGTATGGTAGTGCCGTCGGATTTATGACAGCTGTGATTGTAGGGATCATAACAGTATTGTATTTTTATGTCTCCAAACGATTGAATAAACTTTATTAAAGCGAAAGGGGTAGCTTGATGCGTGTAAAAAATATTGCGCCTACCGAGAAAACCAATGCTTTTACAGCCAAATATTCATTTTCCCCTCATCGAATTATAGGATTTATCGTACTTTGGGTTTTTTTGTTATCGGTGGTAATATTCACTACCTTTCCAATTGTATTAGCCTTTCTTAATTCATTCAAAACTAACAAGGAAATTAACCTTGGTGAAACATTGCTCCCTAAAGTATGGCATTTAAGTAATTATATTGAAGCGTGGCAGCAGGCTAATTTTTCGATCTTTACTTGGAACAGCGTGTATATCAGCATCGCGTCTACTATTGGGACATTAATTGTGGCATCACTAGCTGCTTACGCAGTGGATCGAATAGCTTTCCCGGGAAAAAAATGGTTCGTCTTTATACAGGCGGCAACGATGTTTATTTCAATTGGTGCAGTTGTATTACGACCGCAGTACGACATTATGGTAAGTCTTGGTCTTAACAAGTCCCTTTGGGGAGTGATTATTATTCTGATTGCCGGACATGCTACTACATTTTTTCTTCTACTCGGTTTTTTCCGGGGAGTGCCAAAAGAATTGGATGAAGCCGCCATGATTGACGGTTGTGGTTATTTTAAGATTTATTGGAGGATTATCCTACCATTGATTACACCGGGATTAGGGGTTGCGGGGCTATTTATGTTCCGCCAAGCTTGGAATGAATACATTTTACCGCTCGTTTTTACGATGACGACACCGGAATTGCAACCCCTTACGGTTGGCCTCGCTAATCTCAGATACGGATCTTCCGGAGATGCAGCACAGATGCATTTAATGTTAGCCGGGGCGTGCATTTCCATTTTGCCTATTCTTATAGTTTATGTATTCGCCAATAAATCATTCATGCAAATGTCTGCCGGGTCACTTAAAGGTTAGTTTTAGTAGGAGTAGAGATCGACGTGAACATCAAAGTGGCCCTGTACAGCATTCACACTATAAACAGTGTTTTTTACTCCATATGACAAAAAAATAGTTGATGGCCGTAATGGTATCAACTGTCTTGCCTTGTTTATTTTTCATAGTTATTGCAAAAGTTGGGAGTAGGGTGATCCGTTTTATGGAAAAAAGAAACGAATAAATCAAATGGACTTTCCATAAACGAATTGACAGGGATGTGTCTTGATGTTACCCTGATATTACCGGTAACAAATTCGTTGCAGTCCAATTGAAAACACTTTCTAACAATCAAATGTTTCGGGATGGGGTGTCTGAATTGAATGATCGCGCTAAAAGAACTAAGTGGTTTTTAGAAGACCGTTTTGGCCTATTCATCCATTGGGGATTGTATGCGATTCCAGCTAGAGGAGAATGGGTTCGTAGTTTTGAAAAGATGAGTAATCAAGATTATCAATCGTATTTTGAAGAATTCAACCCAACTCACTATAAGCCGAAAGAGTGGGCGAAAGCAGCAAAGGCAGCAGGACAGAAATATGCTGTTTTAACAACGAAGCATCATGATGGTTTTTGCTTGTTTGATAGTCAATTGACCGATTATAAATCCACTAACACGCCGGCCAAAAGGGATTTAGTGCGAGAATATGTAGAGGCTTTTCGAGAAGAAGGTTTAAAAATAGGATTTTATTACTCTATCATTGATTGGTACCATGAGGACTATCCAGCCTACGGTGATCGCCAGCATCCAATGAGAGATCATGAGGATTTTAAAAATAAGACCGTTGATTTTGATCGCTATCTTGAGTATATGCATGGGCAAGTAAAAGAATTGCTTACCAACTACGGGAAAATCGATGTGATGTGGTTTGACTTTTCATATGATGATATGACAGGAGAAAAATGGAAGGCAACAAAATTAATCAACATGATTAGGGGGGTGCAACCTGAAATTATCATTGATAACAGACTTGGTGGCAACATTATGTCAGCTAATCCGGAGGTGTACGCTGGTGATTTCTACTCACCAGAACAAATCATTCCTCCTCAAGGCATATTAAATGAAGCAGGTGAGCAGGTTCCTTGGGAAGCTTGCATTACGTTAAATGATCATTGGGGCTATCATGCAAAAGATAAAAACTATAAATCAGCGAAACAAGTGATTCGCACACTTGTGGAATGTGTCAGTAAAAATGGGAATTTACTTTTAAATGTTGGTCCAGATGCGAAAGGGATCGTTCCAAAAGAGTCCATTGATATTTTAGCAGAAGTTGGGCAGTGGATGGATCGAAACGGTGCAAGCATCTATGGATGTAAAGCAGCTGATTTGCCAAAGCCAGAATGGGGGCGCTATACGCAAAAAGGCAATACATTATATGCCCACGTTTATGATCGAGGGATTGGTCCGATTTACTTCGCAGGTCTAAAAGATAGAATAAAAAAAGCGAGATTGCTAGCGGATGGATCAGAGTTAAAAGTCATGACACCATGGATGGCGGAGCGCTATTCCGATGAATCCGGTGCTTTTATTACTTTGTCGGGCGCACGTTTGCCAGATGACAATGATACCGTGATTGAGCTGGAATTGTACGAATAAAAGGAATTGAAAGGATTGTTCAATATGAAGATAGGTTTAAGTACATATAGTTTGTTGGGTGCGATTAATAAAGGAGAAATGACGGTATTAGATGTTGTCCAATGGATTGCAGATAACGGAGGAGAACATATGGAAATCGTTCCATATGGCTTTACCCTAGTTGATAATCTCGAACTCGCTGATGCTGTACGTGATAAAGCAAAAGAAGTGGGCATTGAGATATCGAATTATTCGATGCCAGCCAACTTTGTCCAAGAAACAGAAGCAGAGTTTAATCAAGAGGTAGCTAGAATTAAGGAGCATGTGGACTTGCTGCATCGAATGGGGATCAAGCATATGCGACATGATGTAACAGCGTTTACTTTACCACCAGAAAAAATCACAATTGAATGGTTTGAGAAAAACCTACATTCTATGGTAGAAGGCAGTCGGCAAATTGCAGATTATGCCGCACAATTTGGTATTACGACAACCATTGAGAATCATGGACAATGTGTGCAACATAGTGACCGGGTGCAAAGGGTTGTATTAGAGGTAGATCGACCAAATTTTAAAACAACGGTTGATGTCGGAAACTTCCTTTGCGTAGATGAAGACCCGATTGTAGGGGTAAAGAAAAATTTACCATTTGCTTCTCTTGTCCATTTTAAAGATTTTTATATTCGCCCTTATTATGAAAATCCTGGCGGTGGTAAATGGTTTACATCAGCGAATGGCAACTATTTAAGAGGTTCGATTGTTGGGCAAGGAGATGTGAATATACGTCAAATTGTAAAACTAATCAAGGATTCAGGTTATGATGGCAACATCACCCTTGAGTTTGAAGGGATGGAAGAATGTAGAGAAGCTTCCAAAATAGGGATGGAGAATCTAAAACGTTTCTGGGGAGAGGTTTAAGGGAGGATATCGGGTGATGCTTATCATCCGATATTCTAAAAACTATTTGTAAGCGGTATCATCAAATCATCATAAAGGAAGGAGATGAAATAATGGTTAAGACCTATGAAAAAGTGGACATGATTGAGCATGGTGTGCATAAATACAGTGCAGCAAAAAATTGGGTAAAACCAAAAGACCCTTTATTATTAGAGAGATTGGAGTGGTTTAAGGACCAAAAATTAGCTCTAATGATCCATTGGGGTCCGAATTCACAACTTGGGGTAGGAATGTCCTGGCCACTTAGTGATGATGATAAAGAATGGTCGCGAGAAACGGTCGATTGGACGGACGATGATGAAGAGTTTAAACGCCAATACATTGATTTAAATAAAACTTTTAATCCTATTCGTTTTCAACCGGATGTATGGGCTGATTTAGCTGCGAAAAACGGATTTAAATATTTGATTTTCACAACCAAACATCATGATGGATTCTGCTTGTGGGATACAAAAACAACGGATTATCGTATTACCGCAAAGGATTGTCCGTTTCATACCCATAAATATGCAGACATTACGAAAAATGTGTTTAATGCTTTTCGTGAAAAAGGTTTAGGGATTGCAGCCTATTTTTCAAAACCAGATTGGCATTCACCATATTACTGGGCGCCTGGGATGGAAAGAGGTAGCTTTACGGATCGTAATCCCTCCTATGACCCAGAAGAGTACCCATGGTTATGGGAAAAGTTTACTGAGTTCACACATGAACAAATGCTAGAATTAGTTTCTAATTATGGATCGATTGATATACTGTGGTTAGATGGTGGACAAGTGAATGGGGGAAAACAGAATATTAAGCTTGGGGAGGTTGTTGGGAAAGCGCGAAAAATAAAGCCTGATTTGATTGTAGCTGATCGAACCATTGGCGGTGACTTTGAAAACTATCTTACACCAGAACAAACGATACCAGAACATGCGCTTGATGTACCTTGGGAAAGCTGTATCACGATTGGTAAAACCTTTTGTTATCGATATGATGATCACTATAAGTCATTGCAGGAGATTATTCATATATTAATAGAAGTCGTTGCCAAAGGTGGGAATTTAGCGCTTAATGTATCACCACAACCAGATGGCAGGTTACCAATAGAAGCAATTGAACGAATGAAAGATTTAGGAAAATGGCTTGATAAATATGGGGAGGCAATTTATAAAACAAGAATTTGTGCCCCTTATTTCACAGGAAAATTTGCTTTTACGAAAAGGGAAGATGCCGTTTATTGTTTTAGACTTTATCGGGCAGATGAACAAAGGGAAAAGTACTTAACAATACCTTTTAAAGAAGAAGTTCAACAAATTGATATAGTCGGTGAAGAAGAAAATATTCCTTTTGATACTTCAGATGACGGTTTAACTATAAGAATACTTAATAATAAGCAAAGTAATGAATCCCCTATTGTTGATGTATTTAAGCTAACTACACAATAAAGCCATTGTAGATGGGTGTTCGTATAAACGAGCAATTGGTAATGACGACGTGAACAGTTAGTGAATATCATGATGCAATCAGAATACCGATCATATATTGCGAGCTATACCTTTCTAAAATATCCTCGGTAATAATAGAGGGAGGTGACTAGAATGAGGGATCTGATGTTAATGGAAAGCATCCAAGCTTGCCCTTTCTTTTTACACGAATATTAGCAAACAATAAGTATTAAACAATTGTTTGTTTTAAAGGAGAATCCGACAAATAGGCAGATTAGATTAAAAGAATGCGAGGGAGATAATATTATGAATACACAGGGTATTTACGCCTCTGAACACAAAAATTGGCCAACTCATTACGGGAATCCAGAATGGTTCATTCATGATCGTTTTGGATTATTTATTCACTGGGGACTGTACTCCAGTGCCGCACGTCATGAATGGGTCATGAATCGAGAGAAAATTCACCCAGATACGTACAATAAATATTTTAAATTTTTTGAACCTGATTTATATAATCCGAAAAAATGGGCGGAGGTGGCTAAAAATGCTGGCATGAAATACTTTGTGATTACAACAAAACATCACGAAGGATTTGCCCTTTGGGATTCCAAACTAACAAATTATAAGGTGACAAATACACTAGCGAAACGTGATCTGTTATTAGAAATGGTCAATGCTTTTAGAGAAGAAGGATTAAAAGTAGGTTTCTATCATTCTGTTATTGACTGGCATCATCCAGAGTTTCCTATTGATGGTTTACATCCACAGCGAGATGATGAAGCATTTAAAAAAGAAGCCGCTAATCGCAAGATGGAAAATTATGTTGAATATCTACATGGGCAAGTACGTGAATTATTAACGAATTATGGAAAGATTGATTATCTTTGGTTTGATTTTTCTTATCCGAATGCTGATTGGGGCTGGTCAAAAGGAAAGGGTGCGAACGATTGGAAGGCCGAAGAATTAGAAAAAATGATCTTCGAATTGCAACCAGATATTATTCTTAATGATCGACTTGATTTAGGGCGCGGAGTAAAAACACCCGAACAATATCAACCAAATGGGCCACTTGTAGAGAATGATCAACCAATTATTTGGGAGGCTTGTCAAACACTCAATGGTAGTTGGGGGTATGACCGAGATAATTTAGATTGGAAGTCACCTGAAATGCTGATTAAAATGCTGATTGATAGTGTTTCGAAAGGAGGCAATCTCCTGCTTAATGTGGGGCCCAATGGGCGTGGAGAATTTGAACAAAGATCTGTTGATACCCTAAATGAAATTGGCGAGTGGATGCGAGTGCATTCGCGTTCTATCTATGGGGCAAACGCAAGTGAACTTGTTGCTCCCGTGGATTGTCGCTATACACAAAAAGGTAATCGTTTGTATTTGCATATCTTCTCTTGGCCATTTAGACACATCCATTTAGAGGGTCTAGCTGGAAAAATAGAGTATGCTCAATTGTTGCATGATGCATCAGAGGTTAAATATAAAGAACATGATCCTAGTGAAGAGGTGACACATATGACAACGAGAATTACACCGGGATCTGTCACATTGGAGCTGCCAATTCATAAGCCTGACATTGCGATTCCAGTCGTTGAGATTTTCTTGAAGGAAGAAGATTAATGGAAAGGAGGTGAAAATCTCCTTTCTATAAAATACGAATAAGTCGAATACAAATACAGCTATAGATAACTAAGGAGGACAAGTGATGAAAAGAAAGTTTATTTTATGTGTATTATTTATTTTTAGTATAGGTATGATCCTTTCTGCTTGCAGTAGTTCTGATAAATCAGGGGCTCAACAGGAGAAGAAAGAAGAAAAAGAGGAAGTTGTTACAGAGGTTTGGGATGAAGAAGGGGAGCCAACTACGGTAAAAGTCCTGTATCCGTGGGGGGAAGATGCATTTGAAGACCAAATCGTCAAACCATATAAAGACGAAATTCCAAAAAACATTACAATTGAATGTGTATGTGAGGCTGCTCAATTAGAACCGCTTCAGGAAATGAATGCGAAAGGAATTGTTCCGGATATTATTTTTGCCAATTGGGGAATTGAGCCACTTGTTGAGTTGGATATGTTGGAACCAGTCGATGAGTTTGTACAAAAATATGATGTAGATTTAGATGCATTTGATGATAGCGTAATTGCTACATACCGTGCAATGGACCCTGATGGGGAAGGTCGTTTAATCGGTATGCCGACAGTTGTTGACAGGCTTGGTTTATTTTACAATAAAGAAATTTTTGATCTGTTTGGGGAGCCTTATCCAGATCCAGAAAAACCAATGACTTGGGCTGAAGTCCATGACCTTGCCGCCAAGCTGACTGGAGAGAGAAATGGCGTTCAGTATCGCGGATTGGAAATGGGCTCAGGACTCACAACCTATGAAGCTACTGTTCCATTAAAAGAATTCGGAATTAATTGGACAGATCCAGAGACAGGGGAGGTTTTGATGGATGAATCTCCTGAGGTGAAACAGTATTTGGAGCTTATGAAGCAAATCTATAACATCCCCGGACTTTACGATCCTGCTAAAGAGGCAAGAGAAACAGATAAATTCGGTCAAAAAAATGCAGCGATGGCGATTTCGTGGCCAGGTTATTTTAGATGGGGATTAGGGGGAGTTCCTGAAGAAGCGACAATGATTGATGTAGCACCTATTCCAGTATGGGAAGAGGGAGGGCCGGGTCCATCATTATGGGCTCATCCATATGTACTCAACAAATATAGTGAGAATAAAGACGCGGGTTTTCAGGTGATGTTGGCTATTTCCACAGTAGACAATATGGATCCACTTACACATCCTAACAGTGAATTCAGTGAAGCACATGAAAACTATCCGATTTATGAAGGGAAGAATATGAAAGCATTTTGGAATTACGAAGGAGCGATGCCACCTGAACAAATTAGTAAGTGGGATGATTATGTTGACCTTGCTGGAAGCTTGGAAAAATTAGCAGAAGGAAATATGGACACAAACGAATTTCTGCGGATACTGAAGGAAGAATCTGATATCGCAATTAAAGAGGCCATGAATAATTAGATTTGGAGGTTCAGGATGTTAATAAAAGAGCAAACAAAAGAAACGGAACGTTTGAAATGGTGGAAAGAGGACAAGTTTGGGATGTTCATCCACTGGGGGCTATATGCAACCTTGGCAAAAGGTGAATGGGTGATGGCAGCATCCAAAATTCCTGTAAAAGAATATGAACAGTTTGCTACAGAGTTCAATCCCAGGGAATTTAATGCAAAAGAATGGGTGGGTGCAGCAAAACGGGCTGGGATGAAATATATCGTCGTTACAGCAAAGCATCATGATGGTTTTGCGATGTATCATTCACAAGTAGAAAAATTCAATATTGTGGACGCTACTCCATTTGGACGTGATCCGATGAAGGAGCTAGCTGAGGAATGTCAAAAACAAGGAATAAAGATATGCTTCTATTATTCTCATGTGATTGATTGGCATCATCCTCATTCTGTGCACGAATACTATAACAACACATGGGATTATAAACTTGAGGAAAAAGCGTTCTATAACTATTGGCATAATCTTGCGAAGCCGCAAATTAAAGAATTATTGACACAATATGGGGATATTGGCTTATTATGGTTTGATACGGCAGGTGGCTTATCTAAAAAAGATAGTAAAGAATTGGTGGAATTTGTTCATCAGTATCAACCGAATTGCCTAGTGAACAGTAGAGTTAGCCACTGGCCGAATATAGGAGATTATCAATCAAAAGGAGATAATGAAATTCCCATGTATGGAGAAGATTCGGGGCCATGGGAAACACCGATGACCTTAAATCAATCATGGGGATATAGTGATAAAGACCAGGTGTGGAAAACACCTGAATCCATTATCCGCAAGATGGTGAATATTGTCAGTAAAGGAGGGAATCTGCTATTAAATGTAGGTCCATCTGCTGAGGGTGTGATTCCGGGAAAATCGGTGGAAGTATTAGAACAAGCTGGAGAATGGATCGAGCGCAATGGAGAAGCAATATATGGTACAAATGCCAGTCCATTTTCGTATGAACTTGAATGGGGAGCTGTCACAATCAAGCCAAAAAGAATGTATCTTCATGTCAACAATGAAAAATGGACAGGTCACCTCAAGTTGTTTGGCTTAAAAAACAAGGTGCTGCGAGCGTATTTATTGGCAGATCAAGAAAAGGAGAATTTGTCCATCACGCAATCATATACAGAATCTCTGGATCATCATATCTTTGAGATCAATTTACCAAAGATCGCTTCTGACCAATATATTTCCATTATCGTACTTGAATTAGATGGAAATGCCCAAGTGGATGAGCAATTTATGCAACAAGTATCTGGTTCAGTCAATCTTGATTTAGTCCATGCGGAGACCGCTGTAGAAATGAATGAGAAAACGGCGAAATGGGATTTTAAAATCACACAGCCTGGCACTTTTAATGTAGTTTTGGTGAATTTTAAAAAAACAAATACCGTTTGGGAAGAGCATTATAATGAGGAGGTGAAGGTAGAAATAGCTGGCCAAGAGCTTAAAGGGATTCCTCAGGAAGATCAACTAATAATAGATTCGCCAGCATGTCAATATCCATATAGCGAGGTTCATTCTGTGCTTGGGTGTATTGATATTGTCGAAACTGGAAATTTTCCTTTAACGTTAACAAGTAATAAAATACGAGAAAAATCAATTGGCACGGAAATTTGGCAAGCCGAAGCAGTTAAGTTGCGCTCTATCAAATTAGTACCGATTTCTAAGCAATAAATGAATTTGTTTTCTCTCTTCAAATCATAGGGGTGGTAAACTTCTAGAAAAACATCTTGATAGAAAAGAGAATGAATAAAAACATTCTGATTTATGGGGGTTATCAATGATGTTGGTTCAAAAGAAGTTTGTGTTGATGATTTTTATGCTTGTTTTGCTGGTAATGATGTCAGCTTGTCATAATGACACAAAAGAAACTGTCCAAAAAGATGCTGAGACAACAAATGATCAAACCGAAGTTCCGGAAATGCCAGATGCCCCGATAACATTATCCGTTATGCTTCCCTGGGATGATGAAATGTTTGCAGAGTATATTAAAGATGATGTTGAAGAACATTTTCCGAATATTACATTGGAACTGATTGATCAAACAGTAGACGCCACAGGACTTGAAGAAACTTTTTCTAAAAATATGAATCCAGATATTGTGTTAGCACATAATGGCTATGAAGTTTTAAAAGAATTCGATGTCGCTTATCCTTTGGATGATCTTGTTGAACAAAATCAGTATGATTTAGACCGATTTAGAGAGGGACTTATTGATATAGCTCGTGCTCGCGATCCTTACGGGGAAGATAAACTTTATGGCCTGCCGTTTGAGGATCTTGTACCTGTTCTCTATTATAACAAATCTATTTTTGATCAATTTGGATTGGATTATCCAGAAGATAATATGACATGGGATGAAGTGATTGATCTTGCTAGAGAGGTAACGGGAGAGAAGGGAGGAACAACTTATCGTGGGTTAACATTTGGCTCATCATGGTACTATTCTTTCCCACTAAGCCAATTATCTGTCAATGGAACAGACCCAGAAACAGGTGAAGTTTTGTTTACACAAAAAGAGGAATTTACAAGATATTTAGATTTAATCGATCAGATTACTTCCATACCCGGAAATTTTGAGCAAGGAATGGAGTCTACTTTCGTAAATCAAGACGTCGCAATGACAATGCATCATTTAACGAATATATCAAGCTTTGTAGAAGCAGGAATTGATTTTGGGATGGTTAGTTTCCCAGTTTGGAAGGATAAGCCAAATTCAGCACCGTATAAATTTATTGGCCAGACTTTAGCAATCAGCAAGCATAGTGAGAATAAGCTTGCAGCATTTAAGGTCATTGATTACTTAACATCTGTAGAAAAACAAACGAAAAACGCAAGTGTAGGGAGAATTTCACCTTTAAAAGATCTAACTGTTATGAATCAATTTTTAAGTGAAGCATTTCCAGATCATGACTTTAATATCGAAGGTGTTTTGTCCGTTCCCCCAGCGGAACCTCCCGTTTATTCAAAATGGGGGCCAGATATTCAAGTCAACCCGAACGATTTTTATAGTGATATTGCCGTGGAATTTATTGAATCTGGTGATGATCCGACTACGGTGTTAAGACGGATGGAAGAAACTTATCAAACAAAGGTAGAAGAAGAGATGAATAAAAACTAAAATATTGTTCGCAAAGACTTCGTCAACTTAGTCTCAAGTTTTCTTTAATCAGTGGGGATGAAAAATCACCACTGTTTGAAGTTTTGTATTAGTATCTAGATAATTCGAAAAACTATTGACAATTATTTTTGTCGATGTTAAAGTAACATTACCGATAACATATCATGTCAACCGTGTGAAACTACCGCCTTGTGTATGCGCTAACGTATATAAAACAAGGCATTTATTTTAAATGTATCTTGCTTTGTAAGAGTGAAAAAATGAACAGGTATGAAACTAGCTGAAATGATGAGGCTGGGACAAAACTAAAATGTTAAGCTCAGAAAACGAACAACACATTATTTTAACGGAAGAAATATACTGCGGGAAGTAAGAGTTAGCCAAGACTCCAAAAGACAAAGCTCAAAGCCTGAGGAGGCTTGCCACCCGCCTGCGGAAAGCGAAGTATAGTTCCGGAGCGCGTTTTATACGCGCTAGTAGTTCGATTTTTTCTTTAGTGAAAACACTTTTGTCCCAGCCTCATCTTTCATTATAAATGTAAGCGATAATAATATATTGACTATTGCTATTATTTCTAGAAATCTGATTGCATTTTACTCTAAAGGAGGGTTTCACATGAGAAACATAGTACTAGCGGAAAAATCAAAGGGGGGTATTGCGCTTAAAAAAATAAAAAAGACTTCACCCATACAGGAAATGAAAAATAGCTGGCAACTGTATGTTTTATTTTTTCTTCCACTTCTCTATATTATTGTCTTTCATTATATCCCCATGTATGGCGCGACTATCGCTTTTAAAAATTTTAATCCTGTTCAGGGCATTTTAGGAAGTAATTGGATTGGTTTTGATCATTTTGAACGTTTTTTTAAGTCTCACGAATTTTGGCGAGTTATTAAAAATACGCTTATTTTAAGTTTTTACCAATTAATCGCGAGTTTTCCTTTTCCTATATTGCTTGCATTAAGTTTAAATTATGTAAACAAAAAACACTTCAAAAAGACCGTGCAGATGATTTCTTACGCCCCTCACTTCATTTCAGTTGTTGTAATGGTTGGAATTATCCTTGTGTTCTTAGAACCACAAGGGCCGATTAATAGTTTACTTACCATGATGGGAATGGAACCGATTCATTTCATGGGAAATGCAGGATATTTTAAATCAATCTATGTTTGGTCAGGGATATGGCAAAGTGTTGGTTTTGGCTGCATTATCTATTTAGCTGCCCTCTCAAGTGTCAGTCCAGCCCTCCATGAAGCAGCGATTATCGATGGAGCCTCGAAATTACAAAGAATATGGCATATAGATATTCCCGGTATATTACCGATAACAATTATTTTGCTGATTCTTGATATGGGAAACATCTTAAATATCGGCTTTGAAAAGGCCTTATTATTACAGAATCCTCTGAATTTAAGAAGCTCTGAAATTATTGATACGTATGTATATAAAGTGGGCCTTGTGTCGGCTGTACCCAATTATTCCTACGCAGCTGCGATCGGATTATTTAAATCAATTATTGGTCTTATTCTAATCTATTCTGTTAATAGGTTTTCGAAAAAAATAGGACAGGAAAGTCTATGGTGATGAATCAAAGGGAAAGAAGTGATCATAGTGAATGTTAATAGGGTCAATGATACAAGAGTTGATAAAATTTTCTCGATAATAAACCATGTGATTTTAAGCATTTTGCTGATTGTGTTTCTTTACCCTCTGATCTATATCGTGAGTTCATCCTTTAGTTCTTCAGATGCCGTGACAGCGGGTGAGGTGTGGCTATGGCCAGTTAATTTTAGTCTCGAAGGCTATAAAGCTGTTTTTGCTTATAAACAAATTTGGACGGGATATGGAAACTCATTATTTTATATGATAGCCGGTACACTCATTAATATCTCCTTAACCATACTGGCAGCTTATCCATTATCAAGGAAGGATTTCTATGGTCGCAATTTCTTCATGCTTTTATTTTTATTCACCATGCTTTTCAGTGGCGGGTTGATTCCTAATTATCTGCTTGTTAAAGAATTAGGGATGTTGAATACCCGTTGGGCAATGATCATTCCGAATGCAATGTCTGTATTTAATGTGATTATAACGAGAACATACTTTAAAATGACGATTCCAGATGAATTACATGAGGCAGCTAAAATGGATGGCTGTAGCGATTTCAGGTTTTTAGCAAGAATTGTACTTCCATTATCAGGGCCGATTATTGCTGTGATGGGATTGTTTTATGCTGTTGGTCACTGGAATGCTTTTTTCAACGCATTAATTTATTTGCGAGATCAAGATTATTTTCCTTTGCAATTAGTTTTAAACAATATTCTTGTTCAAAACGAAGTGGATCCTGAAATGTTTATGGATGTAGAATCACAGGCTGCGATTTCCGGTTTGCGGGAACTTTTAAAATACTCCTTAATCGTAGTGGCTTCTATTCCAGTCCTTGTCATTTATCCTTTTGTTCAAAAACATTTTGTTAAAGGTGTGATGATTGGCTCATTAAAGGAATAGCCTTCCTTGGATTGGCACATTTCCTGGTTTAGAAAGGGGGAAGACACTGTTTATATGTTCTGATCTATCATCCAAGTGATATGGAGGGGGGATTTTAGTGGAAAAGGTAAAATTATCTTGTTTATTCTTTGTTGTATTGACTTTTCTTGTATTTTTAACGGCTTGCAATAATGAGGAGAAAGCAGGTGGCAAAGCCAATGATACAAAAGACATTGAACTAACGGAGCCTGGGACATTCCCTATCACGAAAGAAAAAGTAACAATGAGGGTATTAGCACCTTCGCATGCTTTAGTAGAAGATTTTAAAACAAATGAATTCACAAAATGGTATGAAGAAAAAACCAATGTTCATATTGAATGGGAAGTAATCCCCAGTCAAAATGCAGAGGAAAAACTCAATTTAGTCCTATCCAGTGGTGATTTGCCAGATGTCATTATGAACAGTCCGGTTACGCTTTCACAATTAATGATTTATGGAAGTCAAGGAATGTTTTTACCTTTGAATGATTTGATTCAGGATTATGGAACAGATGTGAAAAGTTTCTTAGATGAAAGATCAGATATTTTAGAGTCGATTACGGCACCTGATGGGAATATCTATTCAATGCCCTACATCAATGAATGTTACCATTGTACATTGGCGCAAAAACTATGGATCTATCAACCTTGGCTTGATGAGCTTGGACTAGAAATGCCTGAAACAACGGAAGAATTCTATCAAGTTTTGAAGGCTTTCAAAGAACAAGATCCAAATGGAAACGGTAAACAAGATGAGCTTCCGATTGCTGGCAATAAAGATTTATGGCCTTTTCCTAGTTACTTGATGGATCCATTTATTTACAATGAAATGTATGTTGAAAATGGAAAAATTCAAGTCCCTTACACAAAACCTGAATGGAAAGAAGGGCTGGAATACATTCATCAATTGTATTCGGAAGGTTTAATGGCAAAAGAATCCTTGACACAGGATCAAGATCAATTAAAGCGTCTAGGAAATTCCAAGGAAACGATATTAGGAATGGCGATGGGATATTGGCAGGGTGATTTTATGACTGGTGGTGGCAATAGCGGGAAATGGCTAGATTATGTGGCCGTACCTCCTTTAGAGGGACCAAATGGAAACAGAGTTGCTTGGTATCAACCACCTGTACCAGGCAGAGCTTCTTTTATTGTTACGAATCAAGCGAAACATCCGGAAGTCGCCTTGCGCTGGGCGGAAGGATTCTATCAAGAGGAGATTACATTAAGAGCTGTAATTGGTGAAAAAGATAAGAATTGGCGTTGGGCTGAAGAAGGGGAAGTGGGAATTAATGGCGAACCAGCAAAGTGGGTGCGTTTAGCCTCCTATGGTGAAGTGCAGAATACTCACTGGGCGCAGCAAGGTCCAGTCATTAGAACAAACGAATTTAGATTAAGTGAAATGACAACAGATGAACAGCCCCTAGAAGCACTCCTTTATGAAGAAACGAAGGAAAAATATGAACCATATAAGCCTGATGAGGATATGATCGTTCCACCACTTTATTTTAACGAAGAACAATCCGCCGAACTAGCAGAGATTGAGGCAACGATCCAAAACTTTGTTGATGAATCAAATGCCCGTTTTATTTCAGGGGATGATGATATTGAAAAAGGCTGGGATCAATACCTTGCCACACTGGAAGGAATGAATTTGGAGCGTTACATCGAAATTTACCAAGAAGCATATGACGAGAAATATAAATAAACATTAGAGGAGGAGAAGAGATAATGCAAAAAGAAAGTGTTGCAGTTCAAAATACCAATTGGCCGGCTTATTATGGGAATCCAGACTGGTTTATTCATGATCGCTTCGGATTATTTATTCATTGGGGGCTGTATTCAAGAGCTGCTCGTCATGAGTGGGTGATGAACCGGGAGAAAATTCATCCAGATGTGTATCGTAAGTATTTTGAATTTTTTGATCCTGATTTATACGATCCACAAAAATGGGCAAGGGTGGCAAAAAATGCGGGAATAAAATATTTAGTGATTACAACAAAACATCATGAAGGGTTTGCTCTTTGGGATTCCAAACTAACAAACTATAAGGTGACAAACACCCCAGCAAAAAGGGATCTCTTATTAGAAATGGTCAACGCCTTTAGAGAAGAAGGATTGAAAGTTGGTTTCTACCATTCTTTGATTGATTGGCATCATCCCGAATTTCCAATTGATGGGTTGCATCCCCAACGAGATGATGAAGATTTTAAGAGAGAAGCCACTAATCGTAAGATGGATAATTATGTGGAATATTTACATGGGCAGGTACGTGAATTATTAACGAATTATGGGAAAATTGATTATCTCTGGTTTGACTTTTCATATCCGAATAGAAATTGGGATTGGTCAACTGGAAAAGGGGCGGATGATTGGAAATCTGAAGCATTAGAAAAAATGATTTTCGAATTGCAACCAGATATTATCCTCAATGACCGACTTGATTTAGGACGCGGGGTGAGAACACCAGAACAATACCAACCAAGTTCGGCTTTAATAGAGGATGGTAAGCCAGTTATATGGGAGGCTTGCCAAACATTAAATGGCAGTTGGGGATATGATCGTGACAATTTAGATTGGAAGTCACCGGAAATGTTGGTAAAGATGTTAATTGATAGCGTTTCAAAAGGTGGGAATCTTCTTCTAAATGTAGGCCCAAATGGGCGTGGAGAATTTGAACAGAGATCAATTGACACTTTGAATGAAATAGGCGATTGGATGAGGGTGAATGCTCGTTCCATTTATGGCGCTAATGCAAGTGAATTTACCGCTCCAGTTGATTGTCGTTATACACAAAAAGGTAACCGCTTATATCTGCATATTTTTTCCTGGCCATTTAAACATATTCATATAGAAGGCTTAGCTGGAAAAATAGCATATGCTCAATTTCTGCATGATGCTTCAGAGATCCATTATAAAGAACATGATCCAAATGAAGTGCACTCTCATATTTCAACTAGAGTCACATCTGGATCAGTTACATTGGAAGTACCTGTGCAGAAACCGAATATTTCTGTTCCTGTTATAGAGATATTTTTAAAAGATTAATCGTGTGTCTTATTAAATTCAGAAGATTCTCTTGCTTGAATCCCGAATCGAATGGCAATAAGGTCCCATTAAATGAAGTTATGCTGATTGGTAAGTTTGTCAGCATAGCTTCGTTGAGTTGTGGATGGACAAAGGAGATTATGAATTTGAAATGAGTAGACCAAATATTATTTTGATAACTGTTGATGATCAAAGATATGGAACTATAAATGCCTTGGGAAATAAAGAAGTCATAACGCCTAATTTAGACGAATTAGTTAAAACAGGTACCTCGTTTATCCAAGCACATATTCCCGGTGGAACAACAGGTGCAGTATGTATGCCAAGTAGAGCGATGATCCATACTGGAAAAAACCATTTTAATTGGCCGAGCGATGGAGCCACTATTCCAGCTGATCATACTTTATTAGGCGAGGCCCTTCAGCGAGAAGGTTATACTACATTTGCAACAGGCAAATGGCATAATGGAGCGGAAACATTTAATAGGAGTTTTTTAGATGGAGAAAATATCTTCTTTGGTGGAATGTGGGATCATTGGAATGTACCTGTTTCAGATTATGATCAAACGGGTCAATATAATAATATAAAAAACTTTATTACGAATCCGATGCTACAGGATTCCGTAACTCGGATGCACTGTGATCGAATTTATCCGGGAAAACATTCCACAGATCTATTTGCTGAAACAGCGATTGACTGGTTAGATTGTTATCAAGAGAAAACACCTTTCTTTATGAATCTAGCATTTATGTCCCCTCATGATCCAAGAAATGCACCTAGGAAGTTTATGAATATGTACGACCCAGATAATATTGAGCTACCAATCAATTTCGTTGGAGAACATTCGCTTGACTTCGGTGTTAATAATATTAGAGATGAGGTTTTACTTTCCCATCCAAGAAAAGAGGAAGATGTAAGAACACATATTGCTCGATATTATGCAATGATTACCCATCATGATGATCAAATCGGACAAATCATCACCAAACTAAAGGAAAAAGGACTATATGAAAATACCATTGTTGTGTTTGTAGCAGATCATGGACTGGCACTTGGGCAACATGGATTACTGGGTAAACAAAATAATTATGATCACAGTATAAGGGTTCCCCTAATTTTATCAGGACCAGGCATACCAGAAAATGAGTTAAGGGATAGCTATGTCTACCACTTTGATATATTTCCAACTCTTTGTGAGTTAATTGATATAGAGATTCCTACTTCTGTAGAAGGGCTTAGTATGCTGCCTGTACTAAATGATCAAACGGTCTGTTTACGTGAGAATCTATATTTCTCCTATGCAGATAAAGTACGTGCAACAAAAGATAAGCGCTTTAAATTAATAGAATATGCTGCAGATAACACAATTTATACGCAGTTATTTGACCTATTTGAAGATCCAGCAGAGATGAATAATTTATATGATGTGGAAGGGTATGAAGAGATTATCAACCAATTACGAGAGCGAATGAAAAAGTTTAGAGATGAATGGTTTGAGGAACGGCATCCAACAGGAAAAGCTTTTTGGAAGAATTATGAAAGGATTGAAAAATAAACATATGGTTGTGTATAAGAGGGGCTTTTGAAAGGGGCTTCTATATACCCCCGTAAAATATTAGCAATATGAAAGTTATATAAATAGGGAATATTTCCGTGATCGCTTTGCTGAATTTATATCAAGCCAGGAAGATACGAATACGTTTATTCGGGAGGCAACTGAGGAAATAAAAGTCTTAATCAAAGAGCGTCAGGGTGAAGAATAATGATGTATGGATCAATTAATGCTCACTTCCTAGTATAAGTTACAACTGGAAACTAAGTGATTAATTATCTTAGCCCTTAAAATACCTAGGTTAGCACGTATTTCAAGGAAATTCTAATTCAATTGAAATGAGGTTGAACATTGCAAACGAATCAAAAACTTTGGTATAACCAACCAGCAAAGAAGTGGACAGAAGCTCTCCCTATCGGAAATGGCCGATTAGGGGGGATGATTTTTGGAGGAATCCATCAAGAGAAAATTCAATTAAATGAAGATTCTATTTGGTATGGAGGCTCGCAAAACGCCAATAATCCAGATGCCAAAAAGTATTTACCTGAAATCAGGCAATTACTATTTTCCGAAAAGCAACAAGAGGCAGAGCATTTAGCGAGAATGGCGCTGTTATCTCAGCCAAGATATTTACATCCTTATCAGCCACTAGGAGATTTCTATTTATGGTTTCTTCATGATGATGAGTCTGCGGATAAATATTGTAGAATTTTAGATTTGGAGACAGCTATTACAACGGTTCAATATAATGTAGGAAAAGTAAAATATTCACGTGAATATTTTAGCAGCGCTGTGGATGAAACTGTGGTCATACGCTTAATAAGTGATAGGCCGGGAGCCTTGAATTTTAGTGCGAATATGATGCGCCGTCCATTTGATCTAGGGAGTAGAGCTATATCTCCAAATATTCTACTCATGGAGGGAGAGTGCGGGCGAGATGGTGTAGAATTTCGTACGGCTATCAAGGCAGTAAATGAAGGTGGAAAGGTTAAAACGATCGGGGACTCGATCTCAGTTGAAAACGCAGATGCGGTAACCCTTTTTCTAAGTACGGCAACCACTTTTCGTTATCAAGACCCTGAACGGGTTTGTCTGGAGCAAATAGAAGGCGCATCCATACAAACGTATGATGAACTAAAAGAAGCACATATGAAAGAATATCATGAAAAATTCGCACGGGTTCATCTGGATCTTGTAAATGGAGAAGAAGAAGAGCTATGTTCATTACCAACAGATATTCGCATCAAACGTTATCAAGAGGGAGAAGAAGATGTAGATTTAGAGTCTCTCTTTTTTCAATACGGTCGCTATTTACTTATTTCAAGTTCAAGACCAGGTAGTTTGCCCGCCAATTTACAAGGAATCTGGAATGATCAATTCACTCCTCCATGGGAATCAAAATATACGATTAATATTAACACCCAGATGAACTACTGGCCTGCGGAGATGTGTAACTTAGCTGAGTGTCATCAACCACTTTTTGATTTAATTGAAAGAATGAGAGAAAAAGGAAGAGTGACAGCAAAGGAGTTATATGGATGTCGCGGGTTTGTGGCCCATCATAATACGAATTTGTGGGGAGAAACGCATATAGAAGGGATCCCTTTATCTGCATCGGTTTGGCCAATGGGTGGCGCATGGTTATCTTTGCATCTATGGGAGCATTATCGATTTGGACAAGATGAAAATTTCCTTCGTAATTGTGCCTATCCTGTTATGAAAGAAGCAGCTGAATTTTTCTTGGACTATCTCGTTGAGGATGAGAATGGTCAGCTAGTGACAGGCCCGTCCATTTCTCCCGAGAATACGTTTAAGCTTCCAAATGGAACAAAAGGAAATCTTTGTATGGGGCCTGCTATGGATAGCCAAATCCTACAATTTTTATTCACGGCTATCCATGAAGCTGGGAAGATTTTGGAGAATGATGATGATTTTATGATGGAAATAGAAAAGGCGATCAAGCGATTGCCGAAAACGGAGATTGGGCAACTTGGTCAGATTATGGAGTGGATCAAGGATTATGAAGAAGTGGATTCAGGCCATCGCCATATCTCTCATTTGTTTGCCTTACATCCAGGGGAAGAAATCCATCCCATTCATACTCCTGGATTGGCTAACGCTGCTAAACAAACTCTAGAAGGGAGACTTTCAAATGGTGGAGGCCACACAGGTTGGAGTCGTGCTTGGATCATCAATTTTTGGGCGCGGCTACTTGAAGGGGAAAAGGCATATCAAAACGTTCGTCAGCTTTTGACAACTTCGATTTATCCGAATCTATTTGATGCACACCCACCTTTCCAAATTGACGGTAATTTTGGGGCAACAGCCGGTATAGCGGAAATGCTGCTGCAGTCGCATTGCAGGGAAATTGTTTTCTTACCTGCATTGCCTAAAACATGGTTGAATGGGTCTGTCAGAGGGTTGCGAGCCAGGGGAGGATATGAAGTCGACATCATATGGAAAGACGGGGAATTCCATTCCGCGAAAATCAAACCAAAGGTAGAAGGAATTTGTAGAATTAGGACTGATATACCGCTTTTAGTTTGTAATGGGGAGAGGTTGGTAAACACTACGTGGCATGATTCTATTCTCGAATTTAGATCGATAAAAGGTGATGTGTACACCATCCAACCATCGTAACTAAGAAGTTTATCGATATTTTATATTCGTTTGTAAAGGGAACGCCCTATAAAAAATTCTGAAGGTAGGTTGTGCATTTTTTGCCTTCAAGTACACGGGTTCCTAACCAGGAATATGGAGCAGATAATCCACTCATGGAAGGAAAAAACGTAGCGGCATTGTTAGTCAATACACTTGCACCGCCACCAGAAAGAAAAAGTCCTTGGGATAGCTTTGTCGAGTTTGACTTTGAGAAATTAAAAGAGAGTTCAGACATTCAAGAGTTTTTAAGAAGAACCCAGGAAGAGTGGGAAATTAAAATTCAAGAGGCAAAAGCAACACAATAATCTCACTATCTGTGTAGAAATTCAAAATCAAAAAAATAGAGTAGATCATCTGGAAATGTAACCTACTCTAATTAGGTTTCAAAAGTAATTACACTTTTTAAGATACTTGGTTAAAAATGCGGTTTACATTGATAAAATTAATTTTTACGTTTGACAGGAGGAAAAAACTATGATGATGGCGTCCAGTTACTCTGAAAATTCTAGTAACCAGTGTGAAGGAGAAGTAGGGGCAGTTACATTCTTCGTCTCATGCGTAGGAGATGATAGAAACCCCGGTACAAAGGATGCGCCATTTGCTACATTAGATAAAGCGAAGCATGCGGTACGTGCTACCAAACGTAAAGCTGTAGCTCCAATTAGGGTCTATGTGCGAGAAGGTACGTACTTTTTAAAAGAACCACTTCAGTTTACTGCTGAAGACTCTGGCTCGGATGAAGTCCCTATTTTCTTTGAAGCTTTCGAAAATGAGCACGTTGTGATTAGTGGTGGAACTTCATTAAAATTAGCATGGACTTATTTTCGTGATGGGATATGGCAAGCGACTGTTCCTGAAGATTTAGAGATAGATGAGTTATTCGTAAATGAAAGACGCTATTGGATGGCTCGTTACCCGAATTATGATCCCACTGTATCTATTTATAACGGTTACTCTTCCGATTGCTTAAATGAAAATAGAATTGCAGGTTGGTCTGATCCCAGCGATGGCTATATTCATGCGATGCATAAACACATGTGGGGCGGTTATCATTATCTCATAACCGGCAAAGATCCAAACGATAAGTTGACTTATGAAGGAGGCTGGCAAAATAATCGCCAGCTTGGCATGCATGATGAATATCGTTTCGTAGAAAATAT
Organism: Bacillus sp. SD088; assembly: GCF_017355205.1. Lineage (GTDB taxonomy): Bacteria > Bacillota > Bacilli > Bacillales > Bacillaceae_C > Lederbergia. Next base: position 13,182 of record NZ_JADIJK010000009.1, on the reverse strand, counting down.
TTTTGAAGAACTAGATGCACCCGGTGAATGGTATTTAGATCGTCGTAAGAATATTCTTTATGTCTACCCAATTGCGGATACTGACTTGCAGAATGCAGTTGTCGAAGCCGATCAGTTACACCATTTAATCGAATTCGATGGAACCGAGGCATCGCCTGTATGCAGAATCACGCTTAAGGGATTTACTTTCCGTCATACATCTAGAAGCTTCATGGATACCCGTGAACCGCTGCTTCGTAGTGACTGGACAATTTACCGCGGTGGTGCGATACTCTTCGAGGGAAGCAAAAACTGTCATGTGGAAGACTGTTTTCTAGATCAATTAGGGGGAAATGCCATTTTCGTCAGCGGTTTCAATCGTGAGATTTCAGTACGTGGTTGTCATATTGCTAATGCTGGTGCAAACGGAATTGCGTTTGTTGGACAAGCTTCAGCTGTACGCAGCCCGTTATTTGAATATAATCAGAGACAAAAACTGAAAGATATGGATCAGACACCTGGCCCTTTGACAAATGAATATCCTGCTGATTGTCTTGTGGAGGATTGTCTTATTTATCGGAGTGGTCGATATGAAAAACAATCTGCACCAATTCAAATTTCAATGTCGCGGAACATTACAATTCGCCACTGCAGCATTTACGAGGTTCCTAGAGCAGGGATAAATATATCAGATGGAACATGGGGTGGGCACCTAATTGAATGTAATGATGTATTCGATACTGTGTTGGAAACAGGTGATCACGGTTCTTTCAATTCTTGGGGACGTGACCGTTTTTGGGGGCTGGAGGATGTCGACCTGAATCGCCTAAACCTTGTAAACGAGAAATCAGAACCTAGCGAGCTTCCAATTCTAGATACGATCAAGCCCGTCATTATCCGCAATAATCGCTGGCGTTGTGACCATGGCTGGGATATCGATTTGGATGATGGGTCAAGTAACTACCATATTTATAATAATCTTTGCCTTAGTGGCGGAATAAAGCTAAGGGAAGGCTTTTATCGTAAATGCGAAAATAACATTATCGTTCATAATTCGTTCCACCCTCATGTATGGTATAAGGGTAGTCAGGACATCTTTCGAAATAATATTGTCTTTGAGGCTTACAAACCGATTCTCGTACCCCAACCTTGGGGATTAGAATGTGACAACAATCTGCTTCATAGAAATGGTGAAAATGTCGTTACACCAGCAAATTCTCTTCAGCAGCAAAGTGACAGGGATTCGAATTCGATCATAGGGGACGCTAAATTTATCAATCCTGATATCGGAGATTATCGAGTAAAGGACGATTCACCAGCACTAGAAAAAGGATTTAATAACTTTCCGATGGATCAGTTTGGTGTATACAAAGAAGAGTATCGCCAAATAGCGCGTACCCCCCAGTTACCGAAAACCGAAGATTTTACTGCTAGCACCCGTGACGGGGAGACTTGTGAATGGATGGGAGTTCAAATCAGAAATGTGACTGGCATTGGTGAAGTATCAGCATTCGGTCTTCCAGATGAAATCGGTGTATGGATCGAAACAGCACCGGAAGAGAGTGAATTGGTAAATGCTGGTCTGCAGGAAAAGGATGTCATTATTGAAATTGCAGGTTATAAGATAGGGAGTTTGAAGGATATATTGAACCTTAATATAAATTCTAAAGGAGAAAAGCCTATCAAAATATCTATTTTCCGAGACCAACAAATACTAGATATTCAATTCGTTTCTCGCAATTTATAACGAAATACTTCACTATCCGATAACACACTGGTCAATCATGTTGATAAGCTTAACCTTTAAAATAATTAATTGACATAAAAGCCAATGATTTGTTAAAATTATGATACCGATAACAAAAAATACTAGATAAAAGGGAGGTCTTTTTATGGAGAAAGCGTTTCAATCAGGGATTACATGCATTGTCATGGACGATAAAGACAATGTTGCAACCCTTTTAAAAGATATAAAAAAAGGGGAGATGTTAACTTACATCCAAAAGGAAAATGAGCAACAAATAGAATTGAAAAATAATGTGGATTTTGGTCATAAAGTAGCCATTGTACCAATTCAGAAAGGGCAAGAAGTGCTCAAATATGGTGAAGTGATCGGAGCAGCTACCATGCAAATACAAGTGGGCGAACATGTTCACATTCATAATATTGAAGGCATTAGAGGTAGAGGAGATAAAAAGAGTGAGGAGGCGCAAAAACATGCAAACGTTTAAAGGCTATCGGCGCGAAAATGGAAAAGTTGGAATCCGTAATCACCTACTGATTTTACCGACTGTTGTTTGTGCGAACCAGGTATGTGCAAGAATTCAACAGCAAGTTCCGGATTCAGTCGCAATTCCGCACCAGCATGGCTGTAGTCAGGTAGGAGATGATAAAGAGAGAACACATAAAGTCTTGGTGGGAATGGGGAAGAATCCCAATGTTGGAGCAGTTTTAATTGTTAGTCTTGGTTGTGAGGTAATCGATGCTAAAGAAGTCAAAGCGGAAATTGAAGAAACAGGAAAACCTGTTGTCTGGATTGATATCCAAACTGAAGGCGGTTCCATTAAAACCATTCAAAAAGGGATTATTGAAGCAAAGAAATTAGTAGGTGCAATTCAAGAAATACCCACGGAAGATGTACCGGTTTCTGAATTAATTGTTGGAGTAAAATGTGGAGGATCTGATTTCACCTCTGGACTATGTAGTAACCCAGCACTTGGAAAAACGTCTGATATGCTTTTAGCCAATGGTGGAACGATCATCATGGGGGAAACAACTGAAATTATTGGAGCTGAGCATCTTGTTGCAGCGAAAGCAGTAACTGAGGGCGTAAAAGAAAAGCTTTATAAGGCGATTGAAGGGTTTGAAGCTGAAATTGAGCGCATGGGTGTTGATATGCGCGGTGGGAATCCAAGCCCAGGGAATATAGCTGGAGGACTATCTTCGATCGAAGAAAAATCGCTTGGGTGCATTAGCAAGGCTGGAAATGCACCATTAAAGGATGTTCTTCCATTTGCGGATGATATCCCTGGCAATGGTTATTATTTTATGGATTCCCCGGGAAATGATATCGAATGCGTAACTGGAATGGCGGCTGCTGGAGTACATATGGTCGTGTTTACAACGGGAAGAGGAACACCGACTGGAAATCCAATTATTCCAGTAATCAAAGTAACTGGAAATGAACTTACAGCTAAACGAATGGCTGATAATATTGATATCGATACAAGCCTTGTTTTACAAGGGAAGAAAACATTAGATCAAGCCGGGGAAGATATCTATGATTTCATCTTAGAAGTTGCAAATGGAGAACAAACAAAAGCGGAAATATTAGGTCATGCCGAATTTAGTATAAGTCGGATTGGTATTAGTTTATAATGAGGATCAACAAAAAGGAGCAGAGATATGAAAAGACTTGAAAAACGTGTGGCACTTGTGACAGGCGGAAGTAGTGGAATTGGAGCTGCGATTGTGCGCAGGTTAGCAGAAGAAGGAGCAGACGTAGCAATCAACTACAAGTCAGTTGAAAATCTTGAACAAGCAAATGCTTTAAAAGAGGAGTTACAAGCATCATATAGTGGGAAATTTATGGTTGTGGAAGCAAATGTCGGCATCAAACAAGAGGTCGATCAGATGATTGATGAAGTAGAAAAAAATCTAGGAACTGTAGAGGTGCTCGTCAATAATGCGGGAATTGCTCCATTTCAACCTTTTCTAAATGTTTCAGAGGAATTATGGGATGAAACGTATCAAACAAATGTAAAATCGATTTTTTTAACTTCTCAACGTGTCGCGAAAAAGATGATTGAAAAAAGGTATGGAAAGATTATTAATATTGCTTCAACGGCTAGTTTACTTGTAACAAGCCCTGTTATTCCACACTATATTTCGTCTAAAGCTGCGGCCAACCAATTAACAAAAGCCTTGGCGATAGAGTTAGGTCCACACAATATTAATGTCAATGCAGTCGGTCCAAGTACGGTGGCGACGGACATGTGTAAGGAATTTTTAGCTGATCCGGCTATCCATGAACAAGAAATTCAAGCAAATCCAATGAAACGTTTGGGGACCGAAAAGCAGATTGGGGATGCGGTTGTCTTTTTAGCATCAGATGAGGCAATGCAAATTAATGGTCATTTATTAATGGTAGACGGAGGGTTGACAGTGAAAGCAGCGCAACCGGAGGATCATATGCAGGAAGAACGGGGGTTATAGAATGAGATTAGCAGATAAAGTGGCGATTATTACAGGATCAGGCAGTGGAATTGGACAAGCAACCGCTCTTCGTTTCGCCGAAGAAGGAGCTCATGTCATCGTCAATGATGTCAATCCAGAGCATGGCCAACAAACTGTACAGGAAATTCAGCAAAAAGGGGGAAAAGCCTCGTTTTTTGAAGCAGATGTAACAAAGCCAGAATCTGTGAAAGCTTTAGTAGATTATGTAATCAAAGAACATAAAAAGATTGATATTCTTTTTAATAACGCTGGCATTAGTAATGTTGGCCGTGTCGATGAAGTAGAACCAGATGTATGGGATAAAGTGATGAATGTCAATGTAAAGGGCGTTTATTTAGGCTGCAAGTACGTCGCTCCTCATATGATTGAACAGCAGAGCGGTTGCATTATTAATATGTCTTCTTGTGTAGCTGAAATGGGGTTAGCAAAGCGTGCTTTATACGGTGCTTCTAAAGGGGCGGTGTTATCCTTAACAAAGTCGATGCAAGTGGATTATGCTCCCTATAATATTCGTGTTAATGCTTTACTTCCAGGTACCATTTACACACCTTTTGTGGAAAACTATTTAAAAAATTCGTATGATGATCCTGAGGAAGCGATTAATAGTATTAAAGGGCGGCAACTAAGTGGTGATCTTGGAAAGCCTGAAGATGTCGCTAATGCTGCCCTATTTTTAGCTTCAGATGAAGCGAAGTTTATGATGGGCTCCCCGTTATATATTGATGGCGGCGTTGTATTTGGGAAAGATGCATAACAAATAGAAAAGGAGATACTGACTATGAAACTATTAACATATGAAGTACAAGAGGTACATAAATTAGGTGTTCAAACAGATAAAGGAATTATCGATGTTCAAGCAACTGCAGAGAAAACGGGTAACTCAGATGTGGAAACAGATATTATGTCTGTCATTGCTGGAGGGGAGAAGGCAACTAAGCAATTATCAAGTCTATTGGAGCAGGCAGAAGAGACAAACACGACTGTATATGTAGATTCTGAAAATCTTGTATGGGGACCAAGTGTTACAAGTCCGCATAAAATCATCTGTGTAGGTTTAAATTATCGAAAACATGCAGATGAAACAAATGCACCTTATCCAGAAGTTCCCATCCTCTTTAATAAATTCGATAATACACTAACAGGTCATAAAAGCGAGATTCCTGTACCGAAAGTGACGGAAAAACTAGATTATGAGGTAGAACTTGCCATCGTAATTGGAAAAAAAGCAAAGAACGTAAAAGAAGCAGATGCGCTTGATTATGTATTTGGCTATAGCGCAGCGAATGATTTATCTGCTCGCGATTTGCAAATGAGAACACAGCAATGGATGCTTGGAAAAATTGGTGATAAATTTAGTCCATTAGGACCTTATCTTGTAACAGCAGATGAAGTGGGTAACCCTGATGATCTAAATTTGAAAACAACCGTTAATGGGGAAGTCAGACAGGATTCCAATACATCAGATATGATTTTCAATTGCTCGGAAATTGTGAGCTATCTCTCGCAATATCTAACACTAGAACCTGGAGATGTTATTTTGACAGGAACCCCTGAAGGTGTTGTTCTAGGTTTACCAGAAGATCAGCAAGTCTATATTCAACCAGGTGATGTGATTACCTGTGAGATCGAAAAACTAGGTGCTATAACAAATTATTATATAGAGGAAAAGTAAAGAACGGGTGTGACGTTGTATGTTAAAAGGAATTCCTTCAATTATTTCGCCAGAACTTATGAAAATATTAATGGAGATGGGGCATGGGGATGAAATTGTCCTAGCAGACGCAAATTTTCCGTCTGCCAGCCATGCCCAGCATCATCTTATTCGCTGTGATGGACATGGGATACCAGAGTTATTAGCAGCGATATTAAAATTCTTTCCTCTTGATACATATGTGGAACATCCTGTGACATTAATGGATGTGGTGGAAGGAGAGCAATTTCAACCTACGATTTGGGAAAACTATGAAACCTTCATCCAAAAAGAACAAGCTATCTCTCTCCAAATGGAATATGTGGATCGCTTCGCATTTTATGAGCGAGCCAAAAAAGCCTATGCAATCGTGGCTACTGGAGAAGCGGCTCAATATGCCAATATTATCTTAAAAAAAGGTGTCCTTACATAAAGCCATTTAATGCTTAAAGTGTCTAAATAAAGGCTCCACACCATATCTTTTTTAGAGATAAGAAAGTATAAAATTCGGCTAGTGTTTGGATCTAGCTCCAGCGCCCAGCGACTAGCAAACTTTTAGCTTCTTCTTACGATAAGTCAACATCGGCTCATACTTCGCCGTGTATCATTTATCTCGTTAGAAGCTTAAAAAGTTTGTACATCGCTAAACGGGCGCTTTTGCTTTTCTTAAGATATGCCAATTCGTTATAACCTTCAACCTAGTGATGAAAGCCCCGATCTGTATGGATCATACGCCTTCGAATGCTCCAAATTGGAAAGACATGCTATCATTTTTCGTCTATGGTAAGGATTTGTTGAAATCATTGTAATGCTCTGATTTTATTTTGGAGAGGGGAAAATGTATGAAGCGTAATTGGTTTCGCCAAATGTTATTCGCGTACACACCTGTCTTTTTTATTATTATCCTTGTTTTATTCTTTATTTTCTTTCAAGTCTTAAATGAACAGAGTAAGCAGGAAGCTCTAAATATAAACGAGTCATTAGCTGGACAAGCGTATCGCTATGTCGATCGTAGTTTGAAAGAGATTGATCAGCGGATACTAAGAGAATCTTTGATCAATAAAAGCTTTAAAGCGTTTTTAGAGGGAGAAGATATAGCTGATGTACCTAGAAATCTTGAAGCATATAAGGCATTGCAAGAGTTAACCATAAATTATCCAATGATTGATTCTGCTTATTTAGTTCGTGATCATGATGAAACCGTTTTAAGTCTTAGTACTGTGACGAAAGTATTGGATTATGGAGACCATTCCTTTATTGAAACCACTTCCACTGGACATTCATCTCATTGGACGGACCAACGCCTTTTCCGAGAATTCCCAAAACAAGATAAAAAAGCAGTTGTATCCTTGAAACGACCTGTTCCTTTTCACGGAAAAGCCAAGGGGTTTATCGTGGTGAACGTGAGTGTAAACGAGCTAAAAAAGAGGATTCAGGAAATGTATGATCCAGAAGTAAGCTTTGTTCATCTGACTGATAGAAGTGGAACGGAGCTCTTGAATGAAAATGTTCATCCGGTAGAAGATCGGATTCTTACGCGCTTCACATCAGATTATACCGGGTGGACAATAGAAAGTGGGTTTTCTAAAAGCAATTTGACTAGAGTCATAGAATCTGTTCGATTATTATGGATTATTGTGTCCATTTTTGTCGTTTTGACGGGTGTTATCTTGATTATTTACATAACGAAAAAAGCTTACAAGCCGTTGGAACAACTAGTTAGAAAGATTAATGGAGGGGTATTAAAAGAGCCGCACATTCCTTCGCAAAGAAATGAATTTACCCTCATTGCTCACACCTTGGATCAAATGTTAGAGCAATCAAGTCGCTATCATGAAGTGGAAGATGAGGTTCTATTGCTGCGCAGGAAATATGGATTCGAGCAAATTTTAATGGGGAAGGATGGATTTCCAGATTGGGAGAAAGAGATGGAGAAAATGGAATTATCGCCAATATTCTCCCCATCGATCGTGTTTCTAGTAGAAATTGATCAGTATGGTCAATGGAAGCGAGAATTGGGCGCAGAAAAACTCCTTCAAGTGAAGGCTATGATGGAAAAGAGAGCAAGTGAAATGGACCATGATTCAATGTCCATTCTTTGGTGTGGCTGGGCGAATGAGTATCGTTTCGTTGGGATTGTGCAAATGTCTGAGGATATCGATCCGTATCACTACTTTACCCACTTCAAACAAGTGATAACTGATCAATTGCCTTTCACCGTTACACTCGGATTTAGTAGGCGGATTACAATTCCAGAAGAAATACGTAAAGCATTTGATGAAGCAACGGGAGCACTTGCCTACAAAGCTACACTTGGCTTGAACCAAACCATCCAATACGAAGAAATAACATTAACAGAAGTAGATGTTTACCGTTATTTAAAGCTTGCCCAAGAGACCGTGTTTGCTTATCGCTTAAGTGATCCGAATTGGCGTAAAAAATATCATGAGCTATTTGAACAAATTATTCAAGCGAAACTGCGGAAAGAAGAAATTATTCATATTATTAACTTTTTCATTTTTCATTTGGAACGGGAGAGACATTTGTTCCCACAAGAAATTCAAGAACTCTGGAGCGAGCACGCCGTTTCCCGACTAGCCGATCAGCTGGAACAATTTGATACAGTAGAAGAATTGAAAGAAAACATGTTTACGATATTGGACGAGATGTTCAAGCAAATTATTTCTCATAGACAAACTAAGAGCTATGATGAAGTGTTGCTGGAGATTAAACGATATATTGAAAGTCATTATAAGGAAGTCGATCTATCTCTTGATCATTTAAGTGAAGTCTTTAATTTAAAAGGAAAATATATTAGTAAACTCTTCAAGGAGCATTTTGGTGAAAAATTTGTCGATTTTTTAACGAGAATTCGGATGGAACATGCAGAAGAGTTATTGAAGACATCTGATCAACCAATAGTAGAAATCAGTAAGCAGGTCGGCTATATCAGTCCCAATTCATTTACAAGAGTTTTCCGGAAAGTATATGGAATTTCGCCAGGAGAATATAGAAAATTGCACAAAAAAACGGATGAATCGTAATTTATTATGCTAGGTATCTCCTCTTCAACCATTTCGAAGTAGAGTACCTAGCTTTTTTAGAGCATTTACAGAGGGTGAAAAAAGAATCATGGAGAAAATGGTTATGTTTATCACCTTTCATCGTTGTAGATAAGCGGAATGCGAAAAAGGATAACCCAAAGAAATTTGCTTGTTGTCAGATTTTGTTGTCTGTCGCTATGATACATGTAATCCCTTACATAAATGACAGAAAGGAGAGGATGGAATGTCAACTGGGAAAGCTGTTATCGAGAAAAATCCGCATCATCTTCTTACTCAGAAAAAAAGAGCAAGAAATTGGAAGTTAGTAAAAAAGCATTGGCAACTCTATTTATTAGTATTAATTCCTCTATCATTTTTAATTACATTTAAATATGTACCTATGTTTGGAAGTGCGATCGCTTTTAAAGATTACAATGTAGTGAAAGGGATCTGGGGGAGTGATTGGGTTGGGTTTAAACATTTTACTCAATTTTTTCATCTACCTATCTTCTGGGATATTATTAAAAATACACTCGGAATTAGTCTTTACGGTCTTGCGATCGGTTTTCCTGCACCGATTATATTAGCACTTGCCTTAAACGAGGTACGCCAGGGCTTATTTAAACGATCTGTGCAAATGGTCACGTATGCACCATACTTTATTTCGACGGTTATTATGGTTTCGATCATTATTGTGGCGTTATCTCCAAATACTGGCATTGTGAATAGCATTCTAGGATTGTTTGGAGTGTCTCCAAGAAACTTTATGGGGGAACCGGGCCTATTTAAGACGATTTACGTTCTCTCAGATGTTTGGCAACAAACAGGATATGGAGCGATTATCTATTTGGCTGCGCTAGCAGGTGTTAATCCTGAGTTATATGAAGCGGCAAAAATAGATGGTGCTTCCAGATGGCAGAAAATATTGAATATTGATATCCCTAGTATTTTGCCAGTGACCGTTATCATGTTGATCCTAAATGTTGGTAATATGATGGCCATTGGTTTCGAGAAAATTTACTTAATGCAAAATCCATTGAATGTCCCCACATCAGAAGTTATTTCTACTTATGTGTATAAAGTTGGGTTAATTGAATCAAATTTTAGTTTCTCAGCAGCAGTGGGATTATTCAATTCGATCATTAATTTGATTTTACTTGTATTCGTCAATTTTCTAGCAAAAAGAATATCCAATAACAGTCTGTGGTAAAGAGGTGAAAAAATGACTAAGAAAACAAGTAAAGTACGTGAATCATTTGGCGATCGTGTATTTTTAACAGGGATTTACATTTTTTTAATACTAGTATTACTGATTATATTACTGCCTTTAATGAACATTCTCAGTTCTTCCTTTAGTCACCCAAGTGCCGTGGTCGCAGGAAAGGTCTGGCTTTTTCCAGTCGACTTTTCGCTTGCAGGTTATAAAGCGGTTTTTGACAACCCGAATATCATACTTGGGTTTAGAAACTCAATTTTGTATACAATCGCTGGTACTCTTGTGAATGTCGTGTTAACGATTATGATTGCCTATCCGCTTTCTCGGAAGACTTTTTATGGGAGAGGTCTTATAATGGCCGTTCTTGTCTTCACTATGTTATTCGACGGTGGGCTCATTCCCTATTATTTAGTTGTCAAAGCTCTCGGTCTGCTGAATACACCATGGGCGATGATTTTGCCTGGTGCGGTTGCCGTTTTTCAGGTGATTATTGCGAGAACCTTTTTTCAGACAACTATACCAGATGATCTGTATGAGGCGGCAGAAATAGATGGTTGCAGTGACATGCGCTTTATTACAAGCGTTGTCATTCCCTTGTCGAAGCCAATTATTGCAGTTATGACTTTAATGTATGCGGTGGGACATTGGAATGCTTATTTTCAAGCATTGATCTTCCTAAGAGATCCTAATTTATTTCCATTGCAAATCATTCTTCGAGAAATTCTCGTATTAAATTCCGTTGATCCATCGATGATGTCTAATGTGGATCAAGTTTTGGCCTTGGCAGGATTAAAGGAACAGCTAAAATATGCATTAATTGTTGTTGCTAGTGTTCCAGTCTTACTCATATACCCATTCGTACAAAAGCATTTTACCAAAGGAGTGATGATTGGTTCGTTAAAATCCTAGCCGATTATAAGGTTTTGCTCTTTTGAAAGGGGGGATGGAGCCCAACAGGATGTTGGTCAGAACGGCGCTTTGATGCAAGGATTAGAAGGCAGCGGAGCGAACTAAACCGTTCATCCTTTAGACAGGCATTTGTCATTTTCTTATAAAAAAAGGAGGGTCATTTTATGAAAAAGAAAAAATGGATTGTTCTAAGCATTGTATTTGTGATGGTGTTCCTTGCTGCTTGTCAGTCAAAGGAATCAGGAAAGAATGGAAGTAAAAGTGAGAGTACAGAAAATATTACCATTAATCCGGTTGGGGAATTGCCTATTGTGGATGAAACCATGACATTGCAAATGTTTGCTCCACAATATCCAACAATCGAAAATATGAATACCAATACCTATACCAAATGGTTGGAGGAAGAGACAAATATCCATATTGAATGGGATCTTGTTCCACAAGATGCGTTAAATGACCGTAAGCAATTAATGCTTGCAAGTGGGGACTATCCTGAGGTCATTCTTCACGGGAATTTAACACCTGAAGAACAAATGCGCTATGGAGAACAAGGGGTCTTTTTACCGCTAAATGATTTAATTGACCAATATGCACCAAACATAAAAAAGGCAATGGAAGATCTTGATTATCTTGAACAATCGATTACAGCACCAGATGGCAATATTTACTCGATTCCCCAAGTAAATGAATGTTACCATTGCTCCTATCCGAATAAATATTGGATCAATAAAGACTGGCTTGACGCATTAGACCTTAAGATTCCTGAGACAACCGATGATTTATATACTGTATTAAAAGCTTTTAAAGAAGAAGATCCCAATGGCAATGGAAAAGCGGATGAAATCCCTTTAACAGCGGCTACAGAAGCAACGATGTGGGGCGGGAATTTTGCCGTTTATCTGATGGACCCATTTATTTATAATGATGGAGATACCTATTTAATCGTTCGTGATGATAAAGTGTCACTTGCTGCAAATACAGATGAGTGGAGAGAAGGCCTAGAATATATGAGCAAGTTATATTCAGATGGACTAATCGATATGGGCGCCTTTACTCAAAATAATGATGCTGTGAATCAACTTGCGAATCGCGACGAGAATGTGATGGGTTCGGTCACAACTGCATTATTAAGTTATGCTCTATCACCTGATGACAAAACACCGCGTCATAAAGAATATGTGACCGTACCAGCATTAAAAGGCCCTAAAGGGGTGCAACAGGCAAATATTGAAGCAAGTGTGGCCAATGGGCAATTTGCTTTAACCAATAAGGCAACAGAAGAACAGCAAATTGCGGCGATCAGACTTGTTGATTTCCTTTTTACGGAAGAAGCGATTCTTTTACAAGAATATGGACCTGAAGGCAAAGGATGGCGTAAGGCGGAAGAAGGGGAGCTTGACTATGATGGAGAACAAGCAAAATATACTCAACTACCAGTTGAGGGCGGACAAACTCATAATGATGGCTGGGAGCAACTAGGTCCTTCTTTGCGGACTTTTGAATACCGAGCATCCTTTACAGCTCCAGAGGATCCTTTAGCTGAAGATGGCTACGGCACTCGTCTGCATCAAGAAACAAAAAATAATTATGAGCCATATGCAACAACAGAAAACTATCCAAGTGGTATATTTATTAATTTGGAGGATTCAAGTGAAGCGGCTCAGTTAAAAACAACGATTGCGGATTATATTGAAACAAATTTGGCTCAATTTGTAACAGGTGATAAGAATTTTGATAAGGATTGGGATGCATACCTAAAAGGCTTTGAAGGTTTGCAACTAGATCGCTACCTGGAAATCTACCAAGAGGCCTATGATAGATAATAGATTACCGTCTGTTACACGAATTGCATAACATTGGTGCTACCAGCATTCCTTCATAGCTGCTGGTAGTGCTTCTAATTGTAATTTTACCGATAACAAACTATAATTTTAGTGTAAGAGCTTTCATGAAGAGGTAGAAATTCAAGCAAACGATATTTTTCGTAGAGGAGTCGATTTTCTTGCAAACAAGCAAATTACCATTGCCTTCCATTCCTCAAGTTTTCTGGCAAAATCTCGATCTTGGGATGTTTTGCCATTTTGGGATGAACACCTTTTGTGATCAGG
>NZ_JADIJK010000081.1 GCF_017355205.1 Bacillus sp. SD088 | reverse complement strand
CGTACCCTTTTTGATGGAAAAGCGAAAAAAGGGTGATGGCGAGTAGTGTGGCTGTGCCCTTTTTGATGGAAAAGCGGAAAAAGGGTGATGGCGAGTAGTGTGGCTGTGCCCTTTTTGATGGAAAAGCGGAAAAAGGGTGACGGCGAGTAGTGTGGCCGTACCCTTTTTGATGGAAAAGCGGAAAAAGGGTGACGGCGAGTAGTGTGGC
>NZ_JADIJK010000080.1 GCF_017355205.1 Bacillus sp. SD088 | reverse complement strand
AGAGTTTGAACTCTCAAAACTGAACGAAACGAAACGTCTTTTAAATTGTTTTTCGTGTCTAGCTCTGGCGCCTAGCGACTAGCAAATTTACGGTTTCTTCCTACGATAAGTCAACATCGGTTCGTCCTTCGGACTCTCCGTGTTTCCTTTATCTCGTCAGAAGCCTTTAAATTTGTACGTCGCTGAACAGGCGCCTCCGCTTTTCGTTTT
>NZ_JADIJK010000008.1 GCF_017355205.1 Bacillus sp. SD088 | reverse complement strand
CCGTTTTGACTGGATTTTGGGTGCGTAGAACTCTCTGCGTACCATTTTTCTTCGTTTTGACTGGATTTTGGGCGTTCAGGCCATTTATTTGGCTCGGATAAAATAATCTCGGCTATAGCAGAAGTGCAAGGCGCACTCAACGGGATTACCCCGGATATAAACTATTCTCAAAAGAAGACGTTTATATCCAACTTTCAAGGACTAGCTTCCGTCTCTTTCATACGCTGCCCTATACGCCCCAGGGGTCATTCCATATTTTTTCTTAAACAAGCGAATGAAATAATTTTCCTCCATCCCTACACGAGTGGCCACTTCAGAAACAAGTAGATTTTTTTCCTCTTCAAGTAAAAACTTCGACCTTTCGAATCTGATCTTTTCCAAATATTGATGAGGAGTCATTCCATAAGTCTTCCGAAACAATCTTGTGAAATGATGATTGGAATATCCGGCCATGTTTGATAGAGAAGCTACCCTAAGTGGTTTCGCATAGTGTGTACGAATAAAATCAGCTACCTTTTGAACGTGTTCATTTGGAGAATATGAATCGTTTTCAGGTCCATAGTTAACTTCAGATAGTTTTTTCAACTCTAACAGAAGAGAATATAAGTACTTCGATGCATGCCACTGAGCATCTTCCTCATTCTTTTTTGCGATAAACCAAAGTTGTTCGATATTTTTCCAAATGACAGAAAACGGACGAATCGTCATCTTTTTTGTCTCTTGAAAATTTAATTGGCCAAGAACTGTATCTGCTAGTTTACCGTCAAAACCGACAAAACCAAGTTCCCATGTCCTCCTCGATAATGGGAAGTATTCATGGCTTGTTCCGGCAGGGATAATAATCACTTCTCCCGGTAATAATTCAAAATCACCAACCCCAAATAAACGAAAAATCCCCTTCCCCTCTGTTGCCAAAAAAATCTGATGGTAAGGTAATCCCACCGGCCTATTTAGATAAGGCTGATTATTCGACCCAATCGTCACTAAATGAAGAGGAATCACTTGTTCTTGAATTGACATCTGCTGAAAATACAATGAACTCATATTCTCACCTCCTTGTAAGGTTCAATTTGTCCGATTGATATGTTCCTAATATCCTATTTAGAAAATACAATCCATTATATGATTACACTATATCCCCTGAATCGTTGAAACTTTCCAACAACCTGGATAGAGAAAAATCCTCACGCTATCATCAATCTTTTGAAATCGTTTCACCAAAGGGAAACCGTTTTATTAATTATTACCTTACCCTCTATTTTGCTCTTGCGTCAAGAGGGGAATATTTCGGGGATATGGATAGATGTTTATGCAATAGAAAGTTCATATTCTTAAAACGGAGGGGGGATTTCTTATCTGGATCAAATAAATAATCTATCCATCTTGACTTTTGTCTAAATAACTTAAAAGAATGGAGAGTTAACATGAAACTAGCTAATAGATGGCTTTTAATTGGGATAGTTCTCTTCTTAAGTTCACTTTCTATTGCCTGTTCAAAAACATCTGATAGTAGTAACACTACTTCATTGAATTCTGACGAAATGGTAAACAATGAAGGGTACAACGGAGAAGATGTTACATTAACAATGATGCTTCCAGTCGATGAGGAAACGTTTGAAACACGTTTTAAAACACAGGTTGAAAAGCAATTTCCCCATATCGAACTTGAGTTAATTGAAGAGTCTATTGAATCAGAGAGGTTGCAAGAACTGATTGCCACTGGGGAAATACCCGATCTTATTTGGGCCCCAGGAAATTTCGAAGTGTTACACGAATTAGATTTGCTTGAACCACTCGACCCTTATGTAAATCGGTTCAATTTTAACTTAGATATTTTTCAAGTAGGACTTGTGGACCTTGCCCGCTCCCTTGACCCAACAGACGAAGGTCAACTATTTGGAATACCACTTGAAAATATGCCCAAAGCTATGTTCTTTAATAAAGATATCTTTGATCTTTTTGGTGTCCATTACCCAAAAGATGGAATCACTTGGGAGGAAACGCTAGACTTAGCACGAAAATTAACTCAAGAACAGAATGGGGTCCAATATAAAGGTTTAAGTATGGGCATTCATTCATTTGCTTATTCTCAATTAAGTATCGAAGGGAGTGATCCGGAAACAGGGGAAGTCCTATTTCCAGCTGATCCTGGCACCACAAAGTTCTTTGAACTACTTAATCATTACAGGAACATTCCGAAAATGGTCGACCCAGATAGCGAATATAGTTTCACTAGTGAACAAAATTTGGCCATGAGCATTGGACAAATCCAATGGCTACCATTATTTAGCCAAGTAGAAGGACTTAACTTTGATATGGTTACAATCCCAACATGGTCTGATTTGCCAAATGTTGGTCCAGCTACCCCACCCATGTTACTAAGTATCAATAAGCATAGTGAAAATAAAGCAGCCGCGTGGGCGGTTATCGAGTTTTTATCATCAGAAGAAGCACAGATGCATTTATCAAGAATTGGTCATCCGCCTACTATTGCAAAAGAGAAAGTTATTGAGCAATTTGGTGCCGATATTATCGATGAAACAGAGAAAAGATATCAACTTTCCCCCATCTTCAATATGAAAAAGGCAGAAATACATGCTTACTCTAAATACGGACCTAATCCAGAATTCAATGAGAATGACTTCATTCACCAAGAAGCAAATGAGTTCTTAGAGTCCGACAAGGATATTCAATCTTTTATTCGAGAAATGGGAGAAAGATATGAAATCATTGTAAAAGAAATACAAGGTCAAGAAGAATAACTACTTGTGAGGGATGTAATGATGCACTCCCTCACAGTCTCTTCCTAATTCCCTTCTAGAAACGAAGCAAATATTTTCCTGCTCTTTTAGACAAATTCTGAAGAAGATACGGTAGATTCCTGGTTTCTATACTCTTTAGGTGACATTGAGATAAACTTCTTAAACGTTCTTGAGAAATATGATGCATCATAATATCCAAGATAATTCGAGAGATTATCTATGGTCATGTCTGTAGCTAATAGCAGGCTACATCCTTCCATTATGCGTAAATGATGGATATATTGAATGGGCGTGTACCCGGTAATTTCTTTAAAGACTTCAATGGTATAATTTGGTGAGCGGTGAATTAATTTAGCTAGTTGGTTAATATCAATGGCTTCTCTATAATGTTCAACAATATAACGCTGGATGGTTTGAGCGTATTTTAACTTCATAGGATTCACTTGTGAAGATTGTAATTCTCTTCCTATACTCCCCAATAATTCCTGAAGGATGCCATCACAAATAAATGTATTGCATGTATTGTTTCCTCTTATTTCCATAAAAAGTTTTTCTGCTCGATGTTTAATATAGTTAAAGTTTTTCGACTGCAATTTTGTAAAATCTTCCATAGTTAAAAATTCCGGAATATCTCTCATATCTTTCGTTAGATGAAATAAAACCGTATATTTTTGATGCAATGTATGATTATGGTTTTTTCCAGTTCTATAGGATGACTCTGGTATAAACATAATATCCCCAGGCTCTAAAATAAGTCGCTTATTATTAATCATGTAGTCGACTTTCCCCTCAAGCACAATCACAAGGACATTCCATGGGATCTTTTCTAATGGCGTTTGCCAATTAGGAATAAAACAATCATTATTGACCGAATGGAGAGATAACATAGTTAGGCACCTTCCTAAATGGGCTTCATAACAGCAGTGGGAAATTATACCAATTTAAATATTATTAATAGAATGAAAATTCACACCCCCTTCATTTAAAGTCTCTATTATGACAGCTTCTTCTTCCCAAGAACCCTCATTTATAAAATTATAATAGTATGAAATTGTACATGAAATCAGAATTATGTACATAGTCCAAATTATTATATGTATTATATAATACCAGCAAAGGGATGTGAACCGCTTACACCCTTTAATAAGAGAAAATCAATTAGAAAGGGGATATGGAAATGAAATTAAAACTTTCATGTACAGTTCTATCAATATTTTTAGTTGTAACTTTTATCCTCACTGGATGTAGTAGCAGTAACTCAACATCCAAAGACTCAAAAGATCAAGTAACTATCAGAATGGTTTGGTGGGGAAATAAAGAAGTTCATGAACGGACACAGAAAGTGATTGACTTATTTGAAGAGCAAAACCCAGATATTAAAGTCTCAACAGAATTTACTGGATGGGATGGTTACTGGGATAAATTGGCTACTCAAGCAGCTGGACAGAATATACCTGATGTAGTAAATATGGATATCCAATACTTGTCGGAATATGTTGATCGCGATCTATTACTTGATCTAAATCCATATATCGATAAAGGGATCTTAAATTTCGATGATGTGGATGATTCTCTACTAGATGGTGGCATAATCGACGGAAAATTATTTGCCGTCAATCAAGGAACAAATTCTCCCGCTCTCACATATGACCCGGAGATGTTGAAAGAAGCTGGTATTTCAGAAATAGAACCTGGTTATACATGGGATGATTTTATAGATATGGCAAAAAAATTGAAGAATCATTTTGGCGATGACTCTTATGTATCTGTTCCTCAAGGTTTTAATGATTTTGGCTACTACCTTCGTCAGCACGGCTTATGGCTTTATAACGAGAATGGAACTGGATTGGGATATGATGATGATCAATACTTAGTTGATTTTTTAGAAATGCAGCAAAAATTGAGGGAAGAAAATATCACACCTCCCCAAGATGTGATGAATAGTGTACAAGGTTTAGAAGATGAATTAATCGTGCACAAAACGTCTCCTTTTCATCCTTTAACAAGCAATGAATTTACAGCGATCCAACAAGCTGCCGATCGGCCATTGGAATTAACGATTTTTCCTTCCCTAGAGGGGGGAGAATACGGCCAATATTTAAAACCTGGCCAATTCTATGCAGTTAGTTCACACTCTAAACACCCTGAAGAAGCAGCCAAATTGGTCGATTTCTTTACAAATAGCACGGAAGCACATGAGATTTTAAAAGCCATCTATGGCGTACCAATTTCCAACAAAGTTCAAGAACATATTACTCCTCTTGTCGATGAACCGACAAAACAGATTTTTGACTATATCGAACTAGTAAAGGATTATTCTAGTCCAATTTCACCACCCGAACCATCTGGACATGGCGAAATTAGCTCGATGTATACTCGTGTTTTAGAAAAGATAAATTTTGGCGAACTGACGCCAGAAGATGCCGCAACACAATTTCGCAGTGAGGCAGAAGCTCGATTAGCAAAGAATAAAAAAGACTGATAGCTTGTAAACATCTTGAAAGTTAACAATCATTTTAGCTTGGAGGTATTGACTTGGTTAACACAAAACTTGCTAGAAATACAAACCCTAAAAAGGCTTATTCAAATAGAAAAAGTTTAAAAGAAAATGCCATCGGGTTTTCGTTTATTGCACCTTGGCTCCTTGGTTTTCTTGGATTTGTGATCGGTCCAATGATTGCCTCCCTTTATTTATCTTTTACGGATTACGATATCCTATCCAGTCCCAACTGGATAGGATTCGATAACTATGTACGAATGTTTACGGAAGACCCGCGCTTTATCACTTCATTAAAAGTTACATTTTTGTTCGTGTTTATCTCCGTTCCGTTAAAGCTGGCCTTCGCGTTGTTTATTGCGATGCTATTTAACGGCAATCATAGGGGAGTAGGCTTCTATCGGACGATGTATTATGTTCCATCGATTATTGGTGGAAGTGTTGCGGTTGCAGTAATGTGGCGTCAATTATTTGGTCAAAATGGAGCGATTAACGATATTCTAGCGTATATCGGTATAAAGGGGATTAACTGGGTAGGCAGCCCAGATACAGCGCTTTCCACTCTCGTTTTATTAGTCGTTTGGCAGTTCGGTGCACCTATGCTTATTTTCTTAGCTGGTCTTAAACAAATACCTACGGAGTTATATGAGGCAGCTTCTGTGGATGGGGCAAATTGGTGGAGAAAATTCATTAAGATTACACTTCCAATGCTGACACCTGTTTTATTTTTCAATTTGGTGATGCAAACCATCAATGGCTTTATGACATTTACTCAAAGCTTTATTGTAACTGAAGGGGGACCGCTGGATCGCACCTTATTCTATGCAGTATACCTTTATGAGAAAGCATTTGCCCATTTCGATATGGGATATGCCTCTGCGATGGCTTGGATACTATTAGTAATCATCGCTATCTTTACAGCCTTGATATTCAGATCATCATCAGCTTGGGTATATTACGAATCGGAAGGAGAATAATGAATGACCCCTAAGATTTCTTCAATTATATATCATGTTCTTGTCTCACTCTTTGGATTAGTAATGATTTATCCAATCATATGGATGATTGCAAGTTCTTTAAAAGCGAATTCCGACATTTTTGTCAATGCTGCGTCACTCCTCCCTTCCCCCATTGAATGGACGAACTATGCCACTGGATGGGAAGGGTTTGGGAATGTCGGATTTGATGTGTTTTTTAGAAATTCAGCCATTATCACCATTTTCGTTGTTGTAGGCACGATATTATCATCCTCATTCGTAGCTTTTGGGTTTGCGCGTTTGAAATTCAAATTCAAGTCACTATTATTTGCTTGTTTACTGATGACGATGATGTTACCTATGCAGGTGACAATGATTCCACAATACATTCTTTTTGATAAATTTAACTGGGTTAACACCTTCTACCCACTGATCGTACCGGCCTTTTTGGGTGGAGGACCCTTCTTTATCTTTTTATTAATTCAATTTATAAAAGGTGTCCCTAGAGAATTAGATGAAGCTGCTATTATAGATGGATGTAGTACGTACGGAGTCTTCTGGCGCGTGATTCTACCTCTATGTAAACCAGCTTTAGTAACAGCAGCGATTTTTGCATTTATGTGGACCTGGGATGACTTTTTAGGCCCTTTAATCTATCTAAATGACACAGCCTTATACACTGTCTCTCTCGGACTGCGAATGTTCGCTGATCCATCTGCCGTCACAAACTGGGGAGCAATGTTCTCGATGGCAACCCTTTCCCTATTGCCCCAATTCGTTGTCTTTCTATTCTTCCAAAAATACTTGGTACAAGGGATTGCGACTACAGGAGTGAAGGGATAAAGGATTTAATATTTTCTAATTGGTTTAATTGGGGTCCTTGGGACCCCAATTTTATTTTAAAATTGAACGATTTTTTATTAAAAAAAAACGATAAAATGACTTAAGTCACTACTGCCGCATTAAACTCTTCAGTGAAGAACAAAATGCAAAATTTATATTTGTTAGTAGGAGCTTTGAAATTTATTCTTTTTTAAAGGAAATTCCTTCAATTGTTTAAAAAGGGAATTTTTTCAAATTGACCTTTTTTAAAAGCTTAATAGCAATTTAGCAATTATAAAAAAATTCAAATTAGCCATTGACTCAGGAAAACCAAATTGCTATTATAATATGTAATCGGTTACCTAAAGCATAAAAATTGTAATAATTTGGTGACCGGTACATTATCCCCCAACATGTAACCGGTTTCCCATGCAGGGGATGCAAATGGCATCTATTAGAGATGTAGCAAGACTTACAGGAGCTTCAAGAGGCTTAGATAATAAGGGGGCTGTAAGTGAGAAAGCCATTGAGGCATCGAATTATAGGCCCAATGAGATTGCGAGAATGCTGTACAAAAAAATGTTCCAATATTATAGGCCTAATTCTTCCTGATATAGAGACCCCCCTTTTCCTCTGAATTAGCAAGGGCTGTGGAAGATACGGCAGATAAGTATGATTCAAAAAGCAGTAAAGAAAAAAATTGTACTTTATCTGTAGCACTAGAAAGCATGGGAAGACTAAATAAGCCAAAGGAGAAATGAGTAGGTGATGGGATCAAACCGTCTAGTAAAAGCAAAACCAAAAGTTACTGTTGTAGGTAGTATTAATGTAGATTTAGTTGTTTCTTCTCCTAAATGGCCAGCACCAGGTGAAACAATTGAAGGGGGAGATTTTAACGTCTTTTTAGGTGGAAAAGGAGCCAATCAAGCCGTTGCCGCAGCACGTTTTGGAGGAGAGGTTACTATGTTAGGGGCTATCGCAGACGATGACTATGGTAGTGTGGCCTTGGAAAATTTAAAAATAAATAATATCAATGTAGATCATCTCAAAATATCTCAAAGGGAGACAACAGGGAAAGCAATAATCACTGTTGTTAATACGGATAACTCAATTATCTATATACCTGGTGCTAATAATAAAATAGATACGATGTATATAAAAGACAATATTGAACATCTGTCTTCATCCAATATGGTATTAATGCAAAATGAAATTCCCTTTGCGGTGCAACAATTTGTCGTGAAATATTGTTATCAAAAAGGTATTCCCCTTATTTACAATCCAGCACCAGCAAGAGAAATTGATTCCTGGCTTTTAGATAAAGTTTCTTATGTGACACCCAATGAGCATGAGTTTTCTCTGATAGCAGATAAAGAAAAATATCTCGATAAAATAATCTGTACTATGGGAGCGCGTGGTGTTGAATATTCTCATAAAGGCATTAAATATAACATTCCCAGTTATAAAGTTGAAATAGTAGATACGACTGGGGCTGGCGATACATTTAACGGAGTTCTAGCTGTGGAACTTGCAAGTGGCAGGGAGCTACATGAAGCTTTGCAAACAGCAAATATGGCAGCGGCATTATCAATTACAAAAAATGGCGCACAAGATGGCATGCCCACTAGGGAAAAATTTATCCAAAATAGAAATCAACTAATCTATAACCATTGAAAATAAAAAATAATTAGGAGGAAAAATTATGAAAAAATGGTTTGCGACTTTGGTTTGTTTGATAAGTGTCATTCTGATGGTTGCTTGTAGCTCTGATAACGCAAAGGACAAAGATGGTAATGTGACTATCCAAATGGCTATCAGCGGAAGTAAAGCGGAGAAGAAAATTAGAGAAGATACTGCAAAGGCCTTTATGGAGGAAAATCCTAATATCAAGATAAAGTGGGTTGACTTAGGGGATCGTCGTTATGAAAAGACCCTCACCCTTATTTCAGGAGGTAATGCTCCAGATATTCTATATTTAAATGAATGGGTCCCTGCTCTAGCAAAGCGAAATGCTTTAATGCCTTTGGACGAGCTTATTGAAAATGATTCTGAATTTGATTTAGATGAATTTTATGAAGGATTAATCAATGGAAATAAATTTGAAGATAAACTTTACGCCCTACCTCAAGAAGTATCTCCCTATGTAATTTACTATAATAAAGATTTATTTGATAAAGCTGGACTCGATTATCCTAATGATGATTGGACTCAACAAGAATTTCTTGATATAGCTTTAGCGTTGACAAATTCTGAAGATAACCAATATGGCTTTTTATATGAAAATGGATATAATCCGACTTTGGGTTGGATCTTTAGAAATAATGGAAAGTTCTTTAATGATGATGGAACAAAAAGTGGACTGGATTCCCCTGAAGTATTGAAGACATTTAAATTTTTGAAGGAGTTTGTTGAAAAGGGAATATCACCGAATCCAGCGGAACTAGAAGCGACAGGTCAAGGAGCAGATGCGCAATTTAGGAATCAGCAAGTTGCAATGGTTAGCGCGGGCATGTGGTTTTTACCACCATTCAAAGATGAGCCCTTGGATTTCAATTGGGATGTTGTTAAAATGCCAAAAGCTGAAAATCAAGATGTTGGTGCAGGTATTCTAAGTTGGGCAATTTCAAGCCAAACAAAGCATAAAGAAGAAGCTTGGAAGGTTTTAAAATACTTTACTGGTCATGAAGGTATGATGGAAGTAGCAGATAGTCAGATGGCATTACCTAGTACAAAAGACGAAGAAGCAAACCAATTAATCTTAGACTCTAAATTTCCCGAAAATGTACAAGCCTTTGTAGACAGTGCAGATCATGTTGTGATGGATGGATATATTAGTCCGTTTACTTCTGAATTAATGGAAATGATAGAACAAGAAACAGAGAAAATGCTGCTCGGGAATCAAAGCCCTGAAGAAACACAAGAAAATATTGTAGAGCAAATGAACGGAATTATCAGCCAATAAAGTTTAATGTGTTTCAATTTTTTCTGAAAGGCGGTGTAGTCTATATGAAAAGGCTTCAAGAGCTATCCAGCAAAGAGGCTTTTTGGGGGTATATATTTATTACCCCTATCATGTTAGGGTTTTTGGTCTTTATGTTTTATCCACTTATTGCTTCCTTATATCTCAGCTTGACTGAATCGGATGGTATCACACCTTCCACATTTATTGGGATAGACAATTATGTAACGCTAATGTCTGATAAAAAGTTTCTAAATTCTTTATGGGTCACTGTCGTTTATGTGGCTGGAACGGTACCTATTGGTATCATCTTAGCTTTATTAATCTCTACCTTGCTAAATCAAAAAATAAGATTTGTAAATATTTATCGGACAGCGTTTTTTATTCCATATATCACATCTATGGTTGCTGTCGCTACTGTATGGAAATGGCTTTATAATACCGACTATGGTCTATTTAACGGGATTCTTTCACAGCTGGGGCTATTTGAACCACCTTGGTTAGCAAAAGAAGGCTGGGCAATGTTCTCCATCATAATTATGAGTGTTTGGAAGGGTCTTGGGTTTAACATAGTCATTTTTTTAGCGGGATTGCAAAATATCTCTCCTTCCATGTACGAGGCTGCAAAAATAGATGGAGCTAGTGCCTTTAAACGATTTTACTATATCACTGTACCATTATTACGCCATACGACCTTATTCGTTGTGGTTATGGCTATAATTGGCTCTTTTCAGGTCTTCGATCAAGTGTACGTAATGACGGATGGTGGTCCAGCAAATTCAACATCCGTAATTGTATACTATATATATCAAAATGCATTTTTATTCTTCAAGCAAGGATATGCTTCCGCGATGGCATACATTTTGTTTGCGATTATCTTCATTATAACTATGATTCAAATGAAAATCGCCAATAGGAAAGATGTTGTTTAGAAAGGAGGAGTTGAGAATGACGTCGATATCAAATAAGGGGACAGCCTTCCCGGTAAAAACGATCATGATGAAATTTTCCATACATGCCTTCCTGATTATTTCATCATTTATTATGATTGTACCTTTTTTATGGATGATTTCTAGTTCGTTAAAAACTTCGAATGAGATGTATACGTTTCCCCCGAAATGGATTCCAACCAATATTATGTGGGAAAATTACATCTATATGTTCAAAAGTGCGCCTTGGGGCATCTATTCTTTTAACTCTGTAAAAGTTACTATTATCGTAGTAATTGGTCATGTAATTGTAAGCGCTATGGGGGCCTATGCGTTTGCAAGATTGAAATTCCCAGGAAGGAATATACTATTCTTTTTAATCTTAGCTACGATGATGATTCCTTATCATGTTACCATGATACCTACATTTAAATTATTACGTCATTTAGGTTGGCTAAATACACATCTTTCTTTAATCGTCCCTCCCTTATTTGGAGCGTTTGGATTGTTTTTATTAAGACAATTTTTTCTAAGCATACCTAAAGAGCTAGAGGAAGCAGCAAGAATTGATGGGGCTAGTTACCCGAGGATTTTCTTTAATATTATATTACCTATTTCATTACCATCTTTAACAACTTTGGCTATTTTCACTTTCATGAATCAATGGAATGATTTTTTAGCACCTTTAATTTATATAAATGATGATCAACTCAAAACATTGCCGTTAGGCTTGGCGACATTTCAAGGTACTTACACTACTCAATGGAATTACTTAATGGCAGGTTCCTTTATTGTACTATTACCCATCATCATTATATATATATTTGCTCAAAGATATTTTATTGAAGGCGTTATGATGAGTGGATTGAAAGAATAATAACTTATTTGGAGGGATATTTCATGAATAATGAAGCAGCAAAAATGATAAAACTAGGTCAAGTAATTCCTGAAGACTATATACAAAAGGTTTATGCTGGATGGTTAGGAAAAATAATTGGTGTTCGGCATGGAGCCAATATTGAAGGATGGACATATGATCAAATTGAAAAAGCCTTTGGAGAGCTTACTACTTACCCGCACAGCTTTAAAAATTTTGCCGCAGATGACGACACGAATGGCCCAGCTTACTTTTTAAGAGTTTTAGAAGATTATACCTATACCCGTGATGTTACTGCTGAACAAATAGGCGATACTTGGCTCAACTATGCGCCAGATGGTCATAGCTTTTACTGGTGGGGTGGCTATGGAGTATCTAGTGAACACACCGCCTATATGAACTTAAAAAATGGCATTCCCGCTCCAAGATCTGGTTCTATTGAGCAGAATGGTCCAACAGTTGCTGAACAAATAGGTGGGCAAATCTTTATAGATGTATGGGGCTTAATTACACCCAATCAACCGAAATTAGCAGCAGAATATGCTAGAAAAGCCGCAAGCGTTTCTCATGACCGAAATGGAATATATGGAGGGCAATTCATCGCTGCTTGTATTGCAAGCGCCTTCGGAGAAAATGATATACAAAAAATCATTGAAACTGGTTTAAGTGTAATACCGAAAGATAGTGAGTATACAAGAGTGGTAAGAGCAGTGCTTGATTACTACGACAGAAACCCTGAAAACTGGAGGGATTGTTTTAAATATGTGAAAGACAACTTTGGCTACGATCGTTATCCCGGGAATTGTCATATTATACCAAACAGTGCTGTTATTATTTTATCATTATTATATGGAGATGGAGACTTTTCCAACTCTATTAATATTTGCAATATGTGTGGTTGGGATACAGATTGTAATGTGGCAAATGTCGGAACGATTATGGGGGTTCGCAATGGTTTAGACGGTATAGATACTACATGGCGCGAACCTATTAATGATTTTCTATGTTGTTCTGGGGTAATTGGTACACTAAATATACTAGATGTTCCTACTATTGCATTGTACACAGCTAACTTTGGTTATAAAATCGCAAATGTAAATCCTGAACAAAATTGGGGCGATATTCTAGCAGGAAGCGGACCAGCATTTCACTTTCAGCTTCCCGGATCAACTCATGCTTTTCGAACCAATGCTGGAGCAGATTCTGAAAAAACATTAATGAAAATTGTCAATACAGAGGAAGCCTGCAAAACTGGGAACCGCTCCCTGAAATTAACGATTGATCGAGTATTTGCTGGAGAACCCTATCATCTTTATCAGCAAACATATTATCGTCCCAATGATTTCGATGACAGTCGATATGACCCAGAGTTTTCGCCTAAACTTTACCCTGGTCAAACAATAACAGCATCGATTAAACCCGCAGGGAATAATAATGTAGATGCCCGAGCACGTATATATATAAAAGATGGGAATCAAAATCAATTACATTATAGTGAATGGTCTGAACTTATAAATGGGGACTGGGCTGATTTGGAGTTCAATATTCCCTATATGGATGGGGCATGTATAGAAGAAGCTGGAATAGAATTTATTACAAAAGAACCCTCTTACAATGGGATCGTATTTTATTTAGACCGTATGGATTTTAATGGATTACCTGACTATAGGGTTGACTTTAACCAAGAAAGAATTGAAAAGTGGACAAATTTGCATGAGGCAGTCAGTCAATTTACTAATTTAAAAGGAATATGGACATTGGAAAATGGAGAATTAAGCGGAAGTTATTCGGGAGAGCCGGCAGAATGTTATACAGGAGATCTACAATGGAAAGATTATACATTAACGGCAAGTGTTACACCTAAATTAGGTGAAGATCATCGGATTCTATTCAGAGTTCAAGGTGGGATTCGTTCTTATGCGGTTGGTCTAACAGCAAACGACCAAGTTACTCTCTTCAAAAATAATAAAGGGTATCATACTTTGTCTACAGCTAATTTTCATTGGGAACCAGAAATTGATTATACAATTAAAGTAACCGTTATTGATAATAAGATTGAGGTATCCATTGATGAACAACTACTAATAAGCTATGAGGACAAGAATTCCCCTTACCTGACAGGACAAATAGGTTTTGGAAATGCTCAAGGGAGTCATACCCATTTTAAATTCTTTTCATTAAAAGGGATTTAATAAAAAATCGAGTAGAAGAGGCTGAGACAGAACTAAAAAACCAAACAACGCATCACCTTAGCGAAGTATATTGCTGGTGTGGAGTATAAGCACCATAGTAGTTCGGTTTTCTCTTTGGTGAAAACACTTTTGTCCCAGCCTCTACCTCTCATGCCACCAATCGTATGGTTCTCATACTAGGTAGTTCAAGTGTTTAAGTTGTAGCTCATAAAATTGGAAGATGTCTTTTAATCCCCATTTTATGAGTTATTTGTTTGTTATCCTTCAGTTCATTACGATCGAATGCCTCAGATCTCTTCTGCCATTCAATTTGTTTACTTAAACCCATCCTACTAAATTGGCAAGCAGGTGTCTCGTAACGAATCAAAAGCTCATGTAATGTAGTAGCATATTTTCTTTCCAGTTCTGGATTATGTATTGGCTTTTGTTGGGATGGATCTTCTTTGATGTTATAAAGTAAATGGTAAGCAGGTGCGTTATGATGTCTGGTTGATTTGGCGGGTACTCGATAGACAGGCATGTGGCCTACTTCTGCTTTTTTATAGCTTTTTTGATCCCATACGGCGCCCACAGGCATTGCTGTATGCTCATAAATAACAGATCCCTCTTCTAACTGTCGACAGTAGGTATAGGTGCTATCTGTAAGATTGATATCTTTTCCAAAATAGCCATATAACACGGCATCGTGATGTTCTTTATTTTTTTCAAGTATTTGTCTGAAAAAGTAGAAGCTCCCAACCTAACGGGTTATAAATTTAGAGTTAAGGAAGTGGGAGAACGGGCAGTTGAACGTATACTATGGAGAATCGCAAATCCCAATTCTCCCTTCGAGCATGTACGCATTAGTGGAGATCTGATCGAAGGAGGGTCCGTATTACGGGTGAAGTGATTAGACTATAGTATTTGAACACGTTGCCAGACTCTTGGTCCTTTCCGCACACCGTCTTAATATAATTGTAAAAGATCAGGTATTTCCAATATATGAAGCGTTTCATTGGTATCTTTTGTGGCAAGTATTTATTTATTTCTGTTCTACTAATTTATTACATTCCGAGCATCAAAAATCCATGACTGCCGGGCACAGCCGGCAGCATTTTCCTTTATCACATTAACGCTGTGCTCACCTGAGGGACTGTCCCCACGTATTATTGCTTCAATGCAGCCTTGATATCTTTTATGACCTGGTCATACGGTACATCTATGTTGCCTGGATAATCTTTAATGACTTCTCCTTTTTTATTGACTAGGTAAAAATCGACACCATGAATAACTTGGTCATCGTTCCTTGGTTTTTTTACATGTGCATTAAAATTTTCTAGTGCAAACTCCTCAATTTCTTGTTGCGAATACCCAGTTAAGGAGTGCCATGTCGAAAAATCAACATTGAATCCTTCTTCATAGAACTTCTTTAATACATCTGGCGTATCAGATTCGGGATCTACACTGAAAGAAACAAAATGAACGTCTTTTAGCCCTTTATCTTTTACCATTTGCTGAAGTTGACTTTTATTTGCTGACATTGGCGGACAAACCGTCGTACAATTTGTAAAAACAAAATCGGCTACCCAAACTTTTCCTTTTAGATCCTCGAGTCCAAATGTTTCCCCATCCTGCTTTGTATACGTAAAGTCCTGTATAGGCTGACCTTCTTTAGGGATAGATGAACAGGCACTAAGCAATATAATAAATAATGAGCATAAAATCATTGGTAAAAATCTCTTCATCACACAAACTCCTTTGAAAAAAATTCGTTTTAATAGTCGCTCTTTCTAATAAGATCAGCAAGATGTTGAGCATCCTTGCCTACACCCAGCAAAAGTGCTGAACTACGGCAAGACTGCCAGGATAGACCTAAAAAGTATAGACCAGGTATCTTCGTCACTCCACTTTTATGTAGTGGGTTGCCTTGTTCATCAAGCACTCCTTTTATGTCGATCCAGCTGTAATCTAATTGAAATCCAGTTGCCCATATGATGTTTTGCATCTGTAAAGTAGAGTCGGCTTCAAACTGTATCGTGGTTCCTCCTCCGTAAATCACCCTTCTTTTTGAAATTACTTTTTCTTGCTTTATTGCTCTTTTCAATTCATATCCGAAAATCGGGTCACCATTTTCTCTGATTTTTCTTCCCAGCCACGAATCAGTGGGTGCTTTCGTAATTTCAAATTTTTCTAACCACCAAAAATGCTTTTGCTTCCGACTTTCAAAGGCAGATACTTTAACCTATGACCAATGGATAAATGGGTTTCCTTTCTTGAGACAGTTCGATGGCAATTTGGCCGCCGCTACTACCACCCACAACCAAAACATTTCCTTCTAATAGATCGGCTGGTTTTTTGTATTCAGAAGAATGCAATTGTAAAACATCAGATGATAAGTTCTCTGCAAAAGCAGGTATTCGTGGCTTCTGGAATGGGCCAGTCGCAATAACTACATTTTTTGCTTCGTAATTCTGTTTATTAGTTTCAATTATAAAAGTGGTTGTTTTCCTTCTGAACACGAATTACATCTGTATTAAATTGAACAGGCAGTTGGAATGTTTGAAAGTAGGTAATTAAATAATCAGCTATTTCATTTTTTGTTGGATACCCATGCAGGTTGCCAGCGATCTTTAAACCAGGTAAAGAGCTGTATTGTCTCGGAGTAAACAGAATTAAGGAATCATATCTTGAACTCCAGGATGCTCCGATTTCTGTTGCCCGATCCAAAATAATAAAAGAATGATTAACTGTTGAAGATAATAACCCATTGCCAATCCCGCTTGCCCAGCTCCAATTACCACTGTATGATATCTCTTCATTTTCTCCTCCTTTTATTACCATCAAACTAATGAATCATTCATCCAGGCGCTGCCTTTCATATGATTAATATTTTTAAAAATCCCGATCTTATTGTATCAGCATTCACATAACATTAAAACAATCATTTGAATATTAGAATTGACAATTATATGAATGAACCATATACTTTAATCAAACAACCATTTGAATGAGGTGGATTTTATGGCTGAAAAAACAAAAGTGGTAATACCCGATACCTGTGAAACCAATTGTTATCATCATGATGTAGTCACTCGGGTACAAGGAAGGATAAATGAAGTAAATGACTTGGAATTACTGTTCAAGGCCTTGGCCGATGCTACGCGATTAAAAGTGGCATATGCTCTTACCTTGGAAAATGAATTATGCGTTTGTGATGTTGCGGAAATCATTGGTTCAACGACCGCAACGGCCTCCCATCACTTGCGGTACCTTCGAAATATGGGACTTGCCAAATATCGCAAAGAAGGAAAATTAGTATACTATTCGTTACAGGATGAGCATGTTCGTCAGATTGTGAACATCGCCATTGTCCATCAACAAGAAGTTAAGTAAGCTCGGACTTTGACTTTTATTCTAAAGTCAATATTTCTTATCATCGGTCGACAAATGTATTGTTGCGACCACATATAGTTAAGAGGTGTTAAAATGGCCGATAAATGTTGCAGTACCAATAAAGAAATGGAAAGAACGGAAAAAGAAACATCAAGTTGTTGTGCAAGTAACAAGGATGCGGTCAGTCCTTCTATTACTATATCCAGAGAATCACTGAAAGCCGCTGACTGCAGTAGTAGTCCTCAATCCAACGAGAATGCGGGAAAAACGAGCAGTGGTTGCAGTCATGACCAAGTGAGCTCTGAGAAGTCTCATTGTTGTAATAATGAAAGTAATGAGCTACAGAGTACTGAAACCATCCCTAATGCCAATACACTTCTAGAACAGAAAAAATTTAGAGTGATTGGAATGGATTGCCCAGCTTGTGCGAAAACAATCGAAAATGGTTTACACAAGTTAAATGAAATTGTGGACGTAAAGGTAAATTATAGTACAGCGAAAATGCAGGTTGCTGCAAGTACAGGAGAAGCCTTGTTTCAAGTTGAAAATGAAATGGAAAAGCTTGGCTATTCGATCGAACCGATCGAAAAGAAAAGAAATGTCAGAACCTATACCGTCGAAGGGATGGACTGTGGCAGTTGTGCAAAAAGCATTGAAAACCATCTTATCGCCAATCCATCAGTTAAAGATGTCGGTGTAAGCTTCTCAACAGGAACAATGGCCATTGAGCATGTGAATAATGTTGATGAAATTATTGCGGAAGTATCTAAAATCGGCTATCAAGCTACATTACGTTTAAAAAATCAATCGATCCAGACAAGTAAAGGGAATGGGGAGCGTAGTAGCATTATCCTCTCTGGCCTACTGATCGCTTTTGGTTTTATCGGATCGTATACCGGACTTCCAGCAATTGTTTCTACTATTCTTTATGCCATAGCAATTGTGTTGAGTGGTCATAAGCCAGTCAAAAGTGCTTTTTACGCTATTAAAAGTCGCTCACTTGACATGAATGTTCTCATGTCTGCAGCGGCGATTGGTGCCGCCTTAATAGGAGAATGGTTCGAAGGAGCTACCGTTGTCTGGCTATTTGCGATCGGCAACTTTCTTCAGAATCAATCAATTGAGCGTACAAGGAACTCTATCCGCTCCCTCATGGATTTAGCTCCTTCAGAGGCTTGGGTGAAAAATGGGTCTGACCTGATCAAAAAAACTATAGAAGAAATAGCTATCAACGAGATTATCATTGTCAAACCAGGTGATAAGATCCCCTTGGATGGTAAGATCGTACAAGGGGAATCCAGTGTAAACCAAGCCCCAATTACCGGAGAATCCATTCCAGTGGCTAAGGTCCTAGGGGATACAGTATATGCAGGCACAATAAATGAAAATGGATCACTCGAAATAAAAGTGACAAAACTGGTTGAGGATACAACCATAGCAAAAATCATCCATATGGTTGAAAAAGCCCAAGAACAAAAAGCACCAACAGAGGCTTTTGTCGATAAATTCGCCAGTATTTATACACCTATTGTTTTTATTCTAGCTTTAGCTATGATGGTGCTGCCGCCACTATTTGGCTTTGGCCTATGGGGAGAGTGGCTGTATAAAGGGCTCGCATTATTAGTTGTCGCTTGTCCTTGCGCTTTAGTGATTTCAACTCCCGTTACCATCGTATCTGCCATCGGAAATGCAGCGAAGAACGGAATTTTAATCAAGGGGGGATCTTTCTTGGAAATCGCCGGCTCGATTGGGGCCATTGCATTTGATAAAACCGGAACTTTGACTGAGGGGAAACCTAAAGTTTCATATATCAAAACATTCAACTTTCCAGAAAAAGAATTCCTTTCCATTGCTCTCACATTGGAAAAGTACTCAACACACCCGATTGCAAAAGCGGTGGTGAATGATGCAAAGGAAAAAGGAATTCAAGGGAAAATTGGGGTATTGTTCAAAAACATTGTTGGAAAGGGCGTTCAAGCGACCCTTGACGAGACCATCTATTACGCTGGAAACGCTAAATTATTCGAGGAATTGAATGTATCCATAAAGGATGTCGAAACATATATTCATAAGAGACAGAGTAACGGAGAAACGGTGGTCATGATCGGAACAGACAAGCAAATTATGGGAATAATTGGGGTTTCCGATACAATCCGCCATACAACAGCGCAAGCTTTAAAAACATTGCAACAAAGCGGAATCAGTCAAACTGTCATGTTGACTGGAGATAATGAAGGAACGGCCAAAATGATTGCAGCGGAAGCGAATATTACTCGATATTTCGCAGAATTAATGCCGGAAGATAAAGTGGATGCCATAAAGAAATTACAATCTGAAGGATACAATGTAGCCATGGTCGGGGACGGAATTAATGATGCTCCAGCTCTTGCAACGGCAGACTTAGGGATCGCTATGGGAGGAACAGGAACGGATACTGCCATGGAGACAGCAGATATCGTTTTAATGGCCGATAATATCGATAAGCTTCCTCATACAATAAAATTGAGCAGAAAGGCTTTAACAATCATTAAGCAAAATATTTGGTTTTCAATCCTGATTAAAGTCATCGCGCTTGTCTTTATTTTTCCTGGTTGGCTTACCCTTTGGATGGCCGTTTTAAGCGATACAGGCGCAGCCTTGATCGTCGTTTTAAATGCACTAAGACTATTAAATTTTAAAAAATAGCTATTAAGGGATGTTTCTATTTTTAGAAACATCCCTGTTTTTTTCCTGGACTGACAAATAGAGAAATCTATTAGTGCCTGTTCAAATAAGAAAAAGACGGTTTCAGATAAAACGATTGACTTACAACATCTGAACTATTTCCTCCAACAAACACCATAAATTCTCCCGCATCACTTTTATATTCTAGGTTTGCATGATGATAGCGCAGCATCTCTTCTGTAATAGAGAAGCTCACCTGTTTGGTTTGATTGGCTGGAATGAATACTTTTTGAAAAGCTTTTAGTTCTTTTACCGGACGTACTACCTCTCCAACCAGATCACGAATATACAGCTGGACCACTTCTTCCCCTGAATAATCGCTGTGGTTTTTCACGCGAATTTGCACATCAATCGATCCACCTGGTGCAAGTTCGTTTGCCGATAATCGTAGTGATTCATATTGAAAGTCGGCGTAGCTTAATCCAAATCCAAATGGATATAGCGGCTCATTTGGAGTATCAATATATTTGGAGTAAAATCGCTCTGTACTTCCTTCAGGTAGAGGGCGACCTGTACTATACGCATTATAATACACGGGAATTTGTCCCGTTATTCGTGGAAAAGACATGGTTAGTTTTCCGGAGGGATTCACTTGCCCAAATAATAGATTAGCTACGGCCGCTCCTCCCTCTGATCCGGGATGCCAAGCCTCTAGGATCCCATCCGCTAACACCTCTACTTCCGTTAAATCAAGGGGACGCCCATTAAACAACACGACGGTAATCGGTTTTCCAATCGTCTTTAATTCCCTTAATAATTCCAATTGATTTTCAGGCAATGTGATACTGGATCGACTTCTGCCTTCGCCAATTCGATCGCTGCCTTCTCCAAACGCAAGAATAATGTGAGTAGCATCTTTTGCTACTTTTATGGCTTTGGCAAGTGCCTCTTCGCTCCTTTCATACATAAGACAACCTAACGCGTATTCATAGTTTGCAGTCTGTTTAGCAATTCCTTCCTTTAAAGTTACAGCCTCTTCTTTTTTACCAAAAATAGACCATTCTCCAAGAATATCTCGATTATCGGCATAAGGGCCGATCAAAGCAATTTTTTCATTGCGAAGGGGCAGGACATCATTATTTTTTAACAATACACAACTTTTCTCAGCCGCTACCCGGGCGATTTCTCTATGTTGTGGGCAAGATAAATATTCATTTTGCTTTTGAATACTGGCGTTTCTGTGCGGATTTTCAAAAAGTCCTAATTTATTCTTCAAGTTAAGAATTCGTAACACCGCTTCATCAAGTAGTTCTTCGGGAACTTTCCCATCTTCAATCTGTTTCTTAAGGCCATGTTCATAGCACAAGCTCATCATCTCAATATCCACACCCGCATAAATTGCTTTTTGGGCAGCCTCTTTCCGATCTGCCGCAACCCCATGAGGGATGAGCTCTTCAACAGCCCCGTAATCTGAAATCAGCACACCTGCAAAATTAAATTCATCCCGTAAAATATCTCTCATCAATTTTTGATTTCCAGAAGCCGGGATCGAATCAATGGTATTAAAAGACGTCATAACTAATTCACACCCAGCTTCTAATGCCGCTTGAAAAGCAGGCAGATAGTTTTCTCTTAATTCACGTTCGGATAAATCTACCTTATTATAATCACGCCCGCCTTCTACTGCGCCATAGCCAACAAAATGCTTCACACAGGCTGCCACTCTATTTAAATCAGCTTGTAGATTCTCCCCTTGAAATCCGCGAACACTTGCCTTGGCGAATTCTTCATTTAGAAAGGAATCCTCTCCTGTTGACTCCATTACCCGGCCCCATCTAGGATCTCGTACCAAATCAACCATCGGTGCAAAAGTCACATGGATTCCTGCACTTGAAGCTTCTTTAGCACTAACCGTTTGAGCTTGCTCCACAAGCTTCGGATCCCATGAGGCTCCTAGTCCCAACGGGATCGGAAATATCGTACGAAAGCCATTAATAACATCTGCCATAAAAAGCAGGGGGATTTTCAATCGGCTTTGTGCTAAATAACGCTCCTGAATCTCTCTGTTCCTTTCTGCCCCAGCACTTCCTAGGACAGATCCACTATGATTGACTGATTTGGAACTGACTTGTAAATCATCGGGACCTGTCACCGGGTCTTTATTATCATTTGTCGCGTAAAAGTGACCAGCAAATTGCATAAGTTGACCGACCTTTTCATCTATCGTCATATTTGATAAAAGCTTCTCAAGCTTCTGCTGTTCCATCGATTATCTCTCCTAGCAGTTATGTTCAATTTATTATGTTTTGAGAGTGAATGTGAATATCTATATTGTTAAACACTTTAACCATAGTCCCATTCAGCAAATACTTATTATTTTATCCCGCATTAACTGGCTGTAAGACCCCCACTTCAAGAATTTGTGGAAAAACCTAGAATTGTAAGTGGGGGATCAACAGCCAGTAAAAGCCCGATTTGTTCAACTAACAATCAGTGAGAGATGAAGGCCCCCACGGATTGAAGTTTCACTTTATCCCCGATACATTGAAACCTTCGATAAGATGTTTCTGGAAGATGGTAAAAACGATTAAAATCGGAATTACCATGACTGCTGAGCCTGCCATCTGCAAACCATAATTCGTTGCATTTTGATCTTGCAGGAGTGATAAACCAACAGACAAGGTATATAAAGATTCATCATTGGCGATAATCAACGGCCAGAGAAAACTATTCCATGCACCAATAAAGGTTAAAATCACTTGTACCGCCAGAATCGGCTTAGATAATGGGATAATCAATCGTAAAAAAATGTAAAATTCCCCAGCTCCATCCAACCTTGCAGCTTCAATCAAGTCATCAGGGATCGTCGTCATAAACTGCCTGATTAGAAATATGTTAAACGCCGAGATCAGACCTGGTAACACGATACCAGTCATCGAGTTTGTTAGTCCCATTTCATTCAGAATCAAATAGGTTGGGATCATCGTAATCTGTCCCGGTAACATCATCGTGATAAGCACGAGGATAAACCATGTTTCTTTCCCCCGAAACTGAAACTTACCAAACCCGTAACCTGCCATTGTATTCAGTAGCAAACCAAACATGGACCAAGCAACGATGATTAATGTGTTAATCAGATAAGCATCAAAATTAAGATTCTGAAACAATTCAATAAAGTTTTGGATCGTTGGATTTTCCGGAATAATGGTCGGTGGAATTCTTAGTACCTCACTACTATCTTTAAAGGAACTGAGCATCATCCAAATAAACGGCAATGCAACGAGGATACTACCAATAAAAAGAACAATCGTTATCAAAGCTTTTTCAGCATTATTCTTTAACTGCATGATCGTCACCTCACCTTTTTTGTTCTATTTTTCTAATTTTAAATTGAATAAGAGTTACCACAATAATAATTGCAAAGAGGACAAATGAACCGGCAGCACCGTACCCAAATTCATTATATTGGAACCCTTCTTGGTAGATAAATAAGGCCATAGAATTAGTACTATTCAGCGGACCTCCCTCTGTCATCACAAACGGCTCTTCAAAAAATTGGAACCAACCGATCATTGTGGTTATGACAACAAAAAAGGTTGCAAAACTGACGGAAGGAAGGGTAATTTTCGTTAATTTCTGCCATCTATTGGCTCCATCAATATCTGCCGCTTCGTAATACATTTTGGGTATCGACTGTAATGCTGCTAAAAAGATCAACATGCTGACACCATTACTTTTCCATACTGCTAACAAAATGAGTGATAATTTAGCAATTTGGGTGCTTTCTAACCATGGAACTGCACCAATATCAAAAAGAGAAAGAATATAGTTGAATAAACCGTATTCATTGTTATAAAGAAATCCCCAGATCACCGCAACCGCCACAATATTTGTAACGGACGGCATGTAAAACACTACCCGAAAAAAAGATGATAACCAATTACTCACAAGATTTAAAAGAAAAGCAATAACGAACGAACTCCCGACCGCCAGTGGCACTCCTATGATCACGTAAAATAATGTATTATAAATAGCTTGCAGGAATTCTTCGTCTTTGAATAACTCAATATAGTTTTCGAAACCCGTAAAATTAATTTGGGACCAATCTGCGAGCCCAAGTAAATCCATATCCGTAAAACTAATTCCAGCGGCAACAATAATCGGAAAAAAAGAAAAAACGATCAATAATAGGACGGCTGGCATAATGAAAAAGAAAGGTATCATCTTCATTTTTAGTTTATTCATCTCGTCCCCTCCTTTAAAATTATTTTTCTGGGGCATCACCGTGTATATGCCCCAAGATCTTTACCCCTGTGCAACCGTCCGTAAGACCCCACTTAGATTCTAATGAGATCTAAGTGGTGACAACGAACGCTAATATCCCAAAAATTTGCCTCTATTAATCTTTAAGAATTTTTTCTACTTTTTGATGCAAATCGTTCAGTGCTTTATCGATATCTTCTCCACCTCGAGCAACTTTCTCAATCATTTTCGTAATTTCTTGTGCTATTTTATCGCTTCCATGCATCGTAGGTGATGCTTCAACTGATTCCAGTTGTTCACCAAATACAGAAAACATAGGATCTTCAGCTAAGAGAGGATCCTCCCAAGCCTCTTTTCTAGATGGAAGTTCATTTTTTTCTTTATACCAAGCAAGTTGTGTTTCTGGATCAGACAACCAGTTAATAAAGTCAAGTGCTTGATCAACATTATCTGAGTTTTTGAAAATGGTTATTTGTGAGCCACCAATCATCGATCGATTGGTACCTCCATCGGGCATTAAACGGACATCCCATTTTCCATCAAGGTCAGGTGCACCCTCTTCAATCGTTTTGATATCCCAAGGTCCACTAAAGAACATCGGTTTTGTCCCATCTTCAAAAGCTTGGACCATTTCCTTGCCTTTTTCGATTTGAGAATACTTATTCTCATAGAAAGTTTTATACAGTTCTACCGTCTTTTTGAATTCTGGTTTTGTAAAATTGTCGGCTCCCATATCGGGTTCATAATCCCATCCCTGTTCCCATGCGAAAGGATATATTAGATTTATATCTTTTGGAGGTAAATCAACGGCATATTTTCCATCACCACTGGCCACAAGCTGCTTGGCAGCATCCTCCAGATCATCCCATGTTTCAGGGCCATCGGGATAACCGATATCGCTTAATAAGTCTTTTCGATAAAAAAGTACTCGTGTATCAACATGCCAAGGGATACCATATGTTTTTCCATCAAACACGCTTGCTTCCAGCGCACCATCGTAAAAGTCATCCGCTGCTAGATTAGGATATTCATCCAGATAATCCGTTAAATCAACGAATGTGTTAGCATCGACAAATTCATGCATCCACGTTGTACCCATCAATATGATATCCGGACCTTTTCCGGAAGCAACAGCTGTCAATAATTTATCATGCCCACTATCCCAAGGTATCCCTTGGATTTGGACATCGATACCTGTTTCCTCTTCATACGGTCCAATGATCTCATTCCAACCGGAGTCACCCATTTGCCATACTTTTAAGGTTTTACTGGATTTTCCGCCTTCTTTATCACTGGAATCTTGATTACCACCGCATGCACCAAGAATCAGGATCGCACACAGCATTATCATCGTGAAAAGCTTTATATTCATCTTTTTCATCTCTATCCCACCTCTTTTTTAGTATTTTAATATTCCCACAGCTCCAATGGACATCATGCCATTATTAAACTTGAAACAAATGAATCTATCATTAAAATGAAACAATAGATTCACAATCCCTTTCTAGCAAATTTAGCCCCCTTTTTTAAAAAATTGCTGAAACGTTTCTACAAAAGATTATAGAACACATCGAAAGCGATTTCAAATATTTTTCAAATCTTGCTATGACAACATAAATTATTAACATTCATATCCCCCAACCTATTATTTGCTGAAACGTTTCTCTATAAAATATAGGAATCTTTAATAAATTAGGGTATAATTATCTTATAATACTTTTCAAACATATAGGATTTTAGTTAAATTTAAGTGAAACGTTTCTATTTGTCATCTACTAAACAATATCAAAACAAAAAGAATTTGTTTATAATTAAAATACAGATTGCTTTAGCACGTTAAGGAGAATCAATTTTATGGTGAATATTAAAGATATAGCACAAAAAGCTGGGGTCTCTATTTCGACGGTATCCTATGCGCTCAACGGGAATACAAGAGTCTCTGAACAGACGCGATCAAGAATTTTAGCGATCGCCAACGACCTCAATTATATACCCAATGCTGCGGGGCGGAATTTAAAAAAGAAGGAAACAAATGTGATTGGAGCTTTTATTAACGATTTCACGGCTCCTATATTCGGTCAAATTCTTCAAGGAATGCGGGAAGCGTTGAACGCTCATAATTATGAATTGGTTGTTTGTAGCGGGATAAAATCGCATCGATTTATCCCTGAGCGAATGTTCGATGGTGCTGTCATCTTAGATATTTCATTTTCAAACGAAAAAATATTGGACTATGCTAGTAGAGGACATAAAATGGTCGTTTTAGATCGAGATTTAGACCACCCAAACATACACCCCGTTCTTCTCAATAATCAGCAAGGGGCAAAATTAGCGATTGAGCATTTGATTCAAAAAGGCCATCAAAAGCTTTATATGGTAAAGGGACCTGAAAATAATTTTGATAATAGAAAGCGTCTCCAATCTGCCAGACAAGTAGTAAGCAACTATTTACATGTTGACTACACTGAGATTAGTGGGGATTTTGTAAAGGAAAGCGGCAAACGAGCTGCAAAACAGATCATTCAAGAATAC
Source organism: Bacillus sp. SD088 (assembly GCF_017355205.1). Lineage (GTDB taxonomy): Bacteria > Bacillota > Bacilli > Bacillales > Bacillaceae_C > Lederbergia. The sequence goes on along the minus strand of NZ_JADIJK010000008.1, from coordinate 158,414 downwards.
AAGCAACCTGTCGCTGTTTTTTGTTTTAACGATGAAATGGCGATTGGCATGTATCATGAGTTCCTTAAGACAGATTTGCGTATTGGAGAACATATCCATATTATTGGTTTTGACAATATTGAACTTTCCCAATACATCCAACCAACATTAACGACCATTGGTTATTCCCGTCAACAATGGGGGAAAGTAGCAGCCGAGCAATTATTGAACATGATAAAAGAGCAACCTGTAAAAGAAAGCCTTATTAATGTGAATTTAGTCGAAGGAAACTCGGTAGGAGAAGGGGCGTTGGATTGAGGCTGAATTAATAAACTGCGCAGGAGTTAGAATCCAAAAATGGAAGTTTTATCGACTTTCACAACAGGAAGTTCCAAACCAGTTCATTGCCACATTTAGCAAAAAGAATCATTCAAAGGCCTTATAAGGATTCCCCATTATAAGGCCTTTGAATGATTTACAAAAATAGTTTTCGGAGTGTGTCAAAACGCCTTCAACGGCGTCGAGTGGTTTTCTAGCATGATGTAGTAGATAATTTTTTAGATCCAAATATTATGGGGGACAAAGCAATAAAAAAAATGAACGTTTAGGGGGCAATGAGGCCAAACCAAATAAGTTATTGACTTTTCCATTCGACATTATTTAGTTTGTTGCTATATGTTTCTTCATGGAACTAGTCTAAATTGACTGTTCTCAATTCCTTATCATTAATAGAAACGTCCCTGTTTCATTTAAATTTTATTTACTAATAAATTCGCAGTAGTCCCTCTAACAATTAATTCGGGAACAAATAAAATTCTTTCTTTGTTTTTGGTACTGTTTTCTGTTTCAATTTCTTCTATTAAAATGTCCACGATCTTGTTTCCCATATCACGCATTGGTTGAGCTATCGTAGTGAGTTCAGGAACAGTAGTAGTTGCAAGTATAGTATTATCAAAACCAATGATAGACAGATCTTCTGGTACAAGTACTCCCACTTCTCTTGCACCTTTAATTGCTCCGATCGCAATCAAGTCATTCACAGCAAATACCGCTGTTGGAGGATTGTCACAATCCAGTAGTTGAAGAATACCTTTCCTGCCATTTTCTATGGAAGCAGTTGTATTAATCACATTCTTTTTCTCCACCTGAATTCCTTCCATCTCAAGCGCTTCTAGACAACCATAAACCCTCATTTTACTCGACTGAACTTTCTCACCAATAATCCCAATATTCGTATGACCATTTTCAAACAAGAAAGATGCTGCCATATAGCCACCTTTAAAATCATCAACAGATACAACTGAAACATTCAGAATAGGATCATCTTGGGCTAAAAGAGCTAAAGGTGTACCATTTTGCTGCATTTGCTGAACTAATGTCCTGTTCTGGAAACCCGATGTAACAATTATTCCGTCTACTTGTTTCCTTTGCAGTAATTCTATATACTTTTTCTCTTTCTTTTCGTTGTAGTTCGTACTGCACATAATGACACTTTTCCCTCGTTCATGTGCTCGATCTTCGATTGTACGTGCGATTTCTGAGAAAAAGGGATTAGAAATATCAGGAACTAATAAGCCGATTGTTTCAGTCTTTTTCCCAGTTAAGGCTGAAGCAACAAAACTTGGTTGATAATTTAGTTTTTCCATTGCCTGCAGAACCTTTTCTCGTGTCACTTTTCCTATTCTACCAGTATTGTTAATTACCTTGGAAACGGTCGCAATGGAAACACCCGCCTCTTCTGCTACATCATAAATAGTTATTTTCACCATAAAGCCTCATTTCTTTTGTTATAACTGTCACGTATTAGAGGATGTTCAAAAAGTCTGGTAAAAATGACACTACGAGATAAAGGATCTTCGACTAAGTGCCGACACGTCCTGTGTCGAACGTCGAAGTCACCACATCCTGTGGAAGTTCGTTGGCTTGTTTCTCCGCTGCTCGAAACCGCGCCGCCTCGAACTTTCGACGTACAGGATGTACCAGTATCGGTGTTGCTGACAGGACGTCAGCGTCTTTAACCGACTTGGTCCTTTTTATCCTCCTTTTTAAACACGCACTATTATTAAAAATTAGTACATTTTCAAATTTTTCTCGATAGAATTTATAGCAGGGTGTTTTGGTATCATTCTATATGTACATCCGTCAATCGCGGTACTTGCCACCTCTATAATTTCATTCGAAATAAAGTGAAACTTCATTCAATGGGGGTTTTTTCCATCCCACACTGAATGCTAGTTGAACCAATCGGGTATTTACTGGCAGTTGTCCCCCACTTACAATTCTCGTTTTTACCTCGAATTCTTGAAATGGCGGGCTTACTGCCAGTTAATTTGGCATAAAAGAACAGCCTGCCGAATAGAGAGCCATTCTCCACTTCCTTATACCTTTTGTTCAGATCTTAACTGATATCGCTTCTTAGAGATTTTTACTAAGTATATGTAGATATCTTAGATTGACTCATCTAAAGGCCCATTATGTATCTCTTGTTCACCTTTTCAATTGGTACTACCCCAATGTCAACTCTATCGGCTAATGACAGATTTCATGGGAAGGCCTCTTTCTTTTAAGCACCGCTTTACAGGGCGTACTTTTAGAATAGAGCGCCTTCCCATTTTTTACAAGAGAATGTTCAAAAAGTCCGGTAAAAATGACACTTCGAATTTCTTCGTTGGCTCGCTTTTCCGCTCCTCATGTACCTACTGTCGTACATTCCGGTGCTCAAAGCTTCGCCGCCTCGAACTTCTCGGTCCTTTTTATCCTCCTTTTTGAACACGCATTACAAGTATTATTTGTCGAGCGAAATTTTACACATAGACCATATATCGAGTTTGCATATATTATAAATCTAATTGTGTATTATACACCAGCTTTTTCGGCTATATAAGTCCTAGCCATCTTAGCGTATTCAAATGGATTTGCTTTCGCAGGATCTTGTTCTGCTTCTACCAGCATCCATCCTTTGTAATCCGAATTCGCAAGCACATGAAAAACTGGTGTAAAATCAAATGCACCATCACCAGGAACCGTGAATACTCCCAACTTTACTGCGTCAAGGAAACAAAGATGTTCTTCGTGTGTTTTTTTGGCAACATCTGAACGAACATCCTTTAAATGCACATGCTTAATGCGAGGAAGATGATGTTTCAATACTTCTACTGGGTCTTCACCTGACAAATAAAGATGACCTGTATCGTATAAGAGACTAATGAGTTCTGAATCCGTCTGTTCCATCAATCGATTAATTTCTTCTGTTGTTTGTACGCCAGTTCCCATATGATGATGAAATACAATATCCATCCCTTTTTCCTTGGCTAAACGACCTAATTCATGTAAACCACTGACTAATTTCGTCCAGTCTTCCTCTGTAAAAACAGGTTTGTTTTCGAACAAGGGTAAATCCTCTTTCTGTATACTATGTCCTTGTTCAGAGACGACAATGACTTTGGCACCCATCTCAGCAAGAAAATCACGGTGGAGTATAAATTCTTGTTTCACTTGTTCCAACGATTGGGTTGTTAAAAAGGCACTAAACCACGCGCTAGCAATTTCTATATTTCTTAGTGATAATGCCTTTTTCAATTTATCCGTATCCCTAGGGTATTTAGTTCCCACCTCCGTCCCGCTAAATCCAGCTAGTGCCATCTCGCTAATGCATTGCTCAAACGTATTTTCACTTCCAAGTTCTGGTAAATCATCATTAGTCCATCCAATTGGAGCAATTCCCAATTTCACTGCATCTTGTTTAAACATGTGTAATCATCCTTCCCATTATCAGTATTTACGTGCCTTATTTAATTGCGCTACATTTTCTTCATATGCACTTGCAATCGCTTCCTTTTTCGATACTTGCGCAACACCAACATTCCACCAAGAGTCATAGCCATCCGTCATCGTTTTTGGCAACACTTTAATATCAATTAATGTCGACACCGATTGTTTCTTAGAGTCCATAATCGCCTCATGTAGTTCTGATAGATTTCTAACTGAGTAAGTTTTCGCACCATAGCCTGCAGCACTTTGGGCAAAGTTAAGTGGGATTACTGGGCCAGTAAGTTGATTTGTTTCAGGATCTCTCTTTCTAAATTCGGTTCCAAAGCTCCCCATTCCATTGCCCATTTGCAGATTATTAATGCAACCAAAGCCAGCATTATCAAATAACACCACATTTATTTTTTTATTTTCTTGAATACTCGTGACTAGTTCGGAATGAAGCATGAGATAACTTCCATCCCCGACCATGGCGTATACCTCTTGATCAGGTGCAGCAAGTTTAGCTCCTAACGCCCCGGCAATTTCATATCCCATACAAGAATATCCGTATTCCATGTGATATGTATTTGGCCTACGACTTACCCACATCCGTTGTAGGTCCCCCGGTAAACTACCAGATGATCCAACTACAATCGCATTAGGATCAATTAATGTATTAAGCTCACCAATCACAGCTGTTTGCGTTAACGAAGAGCCAAATGTGTTTTTATATTCCTCCAGTTCCTCATCCAAATGCCCAGCAATCTCCGGTTTATAATCACTAGCTTCATAGTTTGTTTGGTACAGTCTTTCTAATTCTTTGCCCCACTCTTCTTTCACATCAGTGATCTCTGTATCGTATCCTGCCTGGTAATGAATCTCATCTAATTTTAGAGTTAACTGGGTTAACCCTTCTTTTGCATCTGCCACAATTTTCACAGCATCCAGTTTGTTGGCATGGTAATTAGATATATTAATCGCTATATATTCCACTGATTCATTTTGGAATAAATATTTGGAAGATGTCGTAAAATCGGTAAACCTGGTTCCCACTCCGATAATCAGATCTGCCGTAGCTGCTATTTTATTAGCCGCTAAATTTCCAGTGACACCGATTCCGCCAAGATTCAACTCATGATCGCCCTCAATTGCGCTCTTCCCAGCTTGTGTTTCCGCAATCGGAATCCGGTATTTCTCAGCAAATGCTTTTAATGTTGTGCCTGCTTCCGAATAGCGAACACCTCCACCACAGATGATTAAAGGCTTTTTCTTCGATTTAATTACTTCGACTGCATCTTGTAACTGACTTTCTGATGAGGGTCTACGCTCAAATCGGTGCACACGTTTTTTGAAAAAGTAATCAGGATAATCATACGCCTCACCCTGCACATCTTGTGGTAAGGCAATCGTGACAGCACCAGCATTACCTTGGTCTGTTAAGACGAGCATGGCATTAATCATCGCAGACATCAATTGTTCCGGACGACTAACCCGATCCCAATATTTACTTACGGGGCGGAAAGCGTCATTTGTTGTAATACTTGCATCATAAGTTTGTTCGATTTGTTGCAGGACTGGATCTGGTTGGCGAGTCGCAAACGTATCACCTAGTAATAATAACAATGGAATATTATTGGCTGTAGCTGTTGCAGCAGCAGTGACCATGTTTGCCGAACCCGGGCCAACTGATGATGTACAAGCAATCAATTGTTTATGATGGTTTTGCTTGGCAAATGCAGTAGCAACATGCGCCATCCCCTGTTCGTTTCTGCCTTGGTATACTTCGAGGCCGCCACTATCTTCTTCTAGTGCTTGCCCCATTCCTAGTACATTACCATGACCAAAAATTGAAAAAATCCCTTTGAAAAGCTTCGTTTGTTTTCCATCAACCTCGACAAATTGTTGATTTAAAAACTTTACTAACGCTTGAGCTGTTGTTAATTTCATCCTATCACCTCATAAAGAGCTAGTTATTTAAATAGAGTCAGATAGGTCGGTGCCTATCCGGCTCGTTAAAGTGAAACTTCAATCAGTCCGGGATTCTTGCTCTTCCGACTAATTGTTAATTGCACCAATTGAAGGGTTAGTCTTCGTATACTCCAACTTAAAACATCCACTTTTTTAGAAGGATTCCTACGGACGGTTACAGCAGGGAAAACATGATTATACCCATCGTCCAGTAACTACTTTTTTCCTTGTATAGAAATTAACTCCATCCTTACCATTGGCATGCAAATCACCATAGAAGGAATTCTTCCAACCGGAGAATGGGAAGAAAGCCATCGGAGCTGGTACACCAATATTGACCCCCAGCATTCCTGCATCCACTGTTTCACGAAATTGTCTTACACTTCCGCCATCTTTTGTAAAAATACAAGCACCATTGGCGAATGTCGATTGGTTTGCCATTTCCACTCCTTCATCTAAATTTTTCACGCGTGCTATCGATAACACTGGTGCAAAGATTTCATCCTGCCAGATCTTCATTTCTTTTGTCACATTGTCAAAAATAGTTGGCCCAACAAAATACCCTTTGTTTTGGGCAATCTGGTCATTACGGCCATCACGAACCAGTTTCGCGCCTTCTTGTTCCCCTATTGCAATATAGTCTAATGTTCTTTGTTTATGTTGATCACGAATAACTGGTCCTAAAAAGATATTTTCATCTAAACCGTTACCAATTTGAATTTTGTTAGCTTTGTCAACGAGCATGTCGCTAAAATCATCTGCAATATCCTCTTCGACAGCTACTACAGAACAGGCCATACACCGCTCACCAGCAGAACCAAAAGCCGCACTTATAATTTGACTTACTGCGTTTTCCAAATTGGCGTCATGCAATACAATCGAGTGATTTTTCGCCCCAGCAAGCGCTTGAACTCTTTTCAAATTATCTGTTCCTCTTTTATACACATATTCAGCAACAGGCTGAGAGCCAACGAAAGAGATGGCTTTTACGTCTTTATGGTCGAGCAAGCCATTAACCACTTCATGAGCACCATGCACAATATTAAATACACCTTTCGGTAATCCAGCTTGCTCCAACAGTTCTGCTAACCGATTGGCAAGCAACGGTGTGCGTTCCGATGGCTTTAAGACAAATGTATTTCCCATCGCAATTGCCATTGGGAACATCCAGCAAGGAACCATCATTGGGAAGTTAAATGGAGTAATTCCACCAACTACACCGATTGGATATCGATATTCCCCTGATTCCAAGCCGGTTGCAATCGAGGGCAATTGTGAACCCATCATTAGGGTTGGTGCACCAGCAGCAAACTCTACACATTCGATTCCGCGAAGCACTTCCCCTTTCGCTTCTGTAAAGTTTTTTCCATTTTCGACTGTGATTAACTCTGCTAACTCATCCCAGTGATCGACTAATAATTGCTGATATTTAAATAGAATTCTTGCTCGCTTCGGTACTGCTGTTTCGCTCCATGCTTTGAACGCTTTTTGAGCAACATCCACTGCATGGTCTAAATCTTCTTTGATAGAAATAGGCACTTGGGCAATTACTTCACCTGTTGCAGGATTATATACTTCCTCAGTCTTTGTCGTGAGAGAATTGACCCATTCGCCAGCAACATAGTTTTTTAATGCTTTTATTGCAGTGTCTTTCATCTTATTGCCTCCTATTTATTTTTAAACACCAATTTATCAGAAAAATAGTTTTCTAAGTTTAATAATCTCATCTTTTTTAATGCCTCTTGCTTAACCGCTTCGATTGGTGCTTCGAACAACTTAAGCCTGTCAAATGTATCTGGATTTGTTAACATTTCATACTTCAGTGTTTTCCCAAAAGCCATCCGAATTGCTGTTCCGATATTGACTTTTCCAAATTGTGTATATGGAAGCTTACGCAATTCATCATCCGGAATGCCAGTCGAACCATGCATCACCAATGGAACATTTACGAGCGACTCAATTTGTTCAATTCGATCAAATTGTAACGATGCCACCTGCTGTTCCATTCGGTGAACTGTTCCAACCGCAACTGCTAATGCATCCACATTCGTTTGCTTTGCAAAAGCTGCTGCCTCTTCAGGATCTGTCAACGCACCATTCATTCCAGCTTTATCACTATACCCAACCGTGCCAATTTCGGCTTCAACCGGAATGCCAAACCCATGCGCTAACTCAACAATTTTTTTGGTATTTCTAACATTTTCTTCAAATGGTAGTAACGATCCATCGTACATCACCGAACTGTATCCAACTTCGATCGCTTGAGCAACAGTCTTATAATCTTTACCATGGTCTAAGTGAACAACGACTGGAACAGATGCTTCCTCAGCAAGACCTATCAACAGCTTTCCTAAAATAGTGATTGGCATAAACTCAATAGCTACTTTATTCGTCGCAAGAATCACTGGCGCATTAATCTCTTCAGCCGCAGCAATCACTGCTATTGCATCTTCATACCCAAATACATTGAATGCAGGAATCGCATAATCATGTGTTAACGTATCTTTTAATACCTCATTAAGCTTTGCTAACAATCCTCTCCCTCCTTAGTCTCTCTCTGCCGATTTTATGAAATCTTCAATTTCACTTACAGTCGGCATCGCATCGGAACAGCTGTGCTTAGAAATAACAATTGCTGCCGAGGCACTTCCAAATTCCATTGCTCTTGGAATATCCCAATAGTTCATTAATCCGTAAATAAATGCAGATGCATAAGAGTCACCAGCACCAAATGTCTTTAGCACCTTCGTTTTAAATGTCCCACCTATATGCTTTGACCCATCTTTAGAATAGGTAATCGAACCAGCACCCCCGTGTTTAATTACAACAATTTCCGCTTGGTAATTAAACCATTTTTGTGCAGTCAGATGGTCATCAGAGTTGTTATCGGATTCAAATTGCTCCATCATATCAAACTCTTCGCGTGTACCGATGATAACATCACTTTTTTCCGCTACTAAATTATAATAGGTTGCTGTCTCTTTATCCGAAGCCCATGTATACGGACGATAATCGAGATCAAAAACAACAACTACATCATGTTTTCTTGAATAATCTAATGCTAAAAATACCGCTTCCCTCGAAGGGCTAGCAGCGAGTGCTGTACCGGAAACTAGCAGCACTTTCGATTGTTTAATGAAGTCTTCGGATACATCGTCAGTCGTTAATTTTAAATCAGCCACATTGTCTCGATACATTAGTATACTGCACTCTTCCGGACTTATAATCTCTGTAAATGCAAGTCCTGTCACAGCCCCTGTGTTATCAATCGCAATATTGGATGTATCAATATTGTCATCCTCAAGGTAGTTCGTAATAAATTTTCCCATTTGATCATTTGATACTTTTCCGATAAAACCAGTTTTTAATCCTAATCTTGAAGCACCAATCGTAATGTTTACCGGAGAGCCACCAACATATTTGGTAAATGACATTGTTTCCTCCATTGGACGATTAAATTCATTGGCATTCAAATCAATGCAAAGCCTACCAATACCGATTAGATCTATCGGTTTTCCTTTTTTAAAATTTAATTGATACATGGTTTACCTCCTTGTATAATGATTACTTTTTCATGACTCCCTGAAATAGCCACTCATGAGCGGGTTCATTATGAAACTTCCACGTACGCACAGGGCCAGCCATTACATTCAAATAATACGATTCATAACCAGGTACACAGGAGACCGGATGATATCCTTCTGGAACGAGTACGACATTGCGATTCTCTATGCTCATCGTTTCGTTTAAGCTGCGGTCATCATTATATACACGTTGAAATACAAAACCTTGATCTGGATTCACTTCATGATAATACGTCTCTTCCAAATAAGATTCATGCGGCAAATTGTTTTGATCGTGTTTATGTGGTGGATAACTGGATGTATTGCCATCAGGAGTATACACTTCAACGACGAGTAAACTATCCGCTGCCTTTTCCTCTGGTAAAATATTATGGATTTTTCTCGACATCTTCCCATGACCACGGTCTTCCACACCAATATCATCCGGTGAAATGAATCGAGTTTTGTGGTTGCCTTTTCCCGGTGCTGTACAAACAGCTAACTCTAGATCAGTATTGGCGGTTACAAAAAAATTGTCACCAGCTGCAACATAAATAGAGTATGGTGGAATCTTTTCAAACACACTCATTCGTTTCCCGATATCTTCAAATGTTTTTTCAGAAGTTTTTACTGTAGCTTTTCCAGATAAAAGAACTAAACACGCTTCCTTGTCAAAGGTTTTTTTTGAAAGGGTTTCTCCCTTTTTTAACGAATACACTTCAAAACCAACGTATTCCCATCCTGCTGATTCTGGGGTGACAGAAAGAATCTTTCCTTCTTGATCTCTTTGTGTTGGTTTAACAATTAATTTTGACATCGAATACCTCCTAAGTGATATTTGTAGTACACTTTAACGCTTACACTTGTAATTCCTTAAATAGATTTGCTAATTCTACGGTTCTATTTTCCTTCCAAGAAATTCTTGCTGCAGTTGCTAGCAATTGGGCTTTAAATCCATCGTCAATAGTAGATAGGATAGGTACATCCTCAAGAACAGCTGCTACAAAAGAATTAATTTCTTCGATAAATGCATCATTGTATCTCTCAAGAAAGAAATATTTAGGGTTATCAGAAACAACCGCCTCTTTTGTGCTAATCGTGACATTCGTAGGTTTCTCGTTTCCAACGGTCACCACGCCCTTACTACCAAAAACTTCAATTCGTTGGTCATATCCATAGGCAGCTTGCCTGCTATTATCAATAACACCTAGTGATCCATCCTCAAACGTTACTGTGATCACAGCTGTATCTACATCATCATTTCTTACAAATTTTTCATCAATCAGTGAAGAAGCTTTTACCGTAATATCCTTTATTTCTTTTGCAGCTAAATAGCGAATCATATCAAAGTCATGAATCGTCATGTCCATAAACATGCCGCCTGATTTTTTAATGTAGCTTTCTGGAGGTGTTTCTGGATCACGAGAAGTAATTTTAATCAGATGGGCATTACCAATCTTCCCATTACGCACAGCTTCACATGCAGTTTTGTAGTGCTTATCATACCGCCTGTTAAAGCCAATCTGGAATTTAACTCCAGAAGCTTTTACTACTTCTAATGTCTCTTTTGTTTCCTCCACATTCATACTTATCGGCTTTTCACAGAAAATATGTTTTTTCGAGCGAGCCGCTTTTTTAATAAAATCAACATGAGTGTCTGTACTTGAGCAAATAAACACAGCATCTATTTCAGGATCATTAAAAATATCCTCCGGATTTTGTGTAATGATTGGAACATCCTGTGCAAAATTACTTTCGCTTAGATGGTCAATATAAAGGTCAGCTATCGCTTTTAATACTATCTTGTTAGATTTTAAAGCATTTGTTACATGCAATTGCCCGATTCTTCCTGCCCCAATAATACCTATCGTTAATTTTTTCACAGCCATTCTCCTTAGAGGTTAGTTTGATACAAAGCGCTTACTATTGTGTTTTCAACGTTAAATAACAATCCTCCCTCTAAAATAATCGTGTTTTAGGGTAAGCGCTTAAGTATCAACTCATCATTATGTGTGAAGTAAAACTGTCTTCTTTATAGTAGTTTAACATATTAAAGATTATTTAATTATATTCATTGATTTATAGTTAATTGCTGATTGATATGATCTACTAAGTCAATCAACTCTATTGGTTCACTGATTGTATAATCTGGCACTTCATCTTCGTGAGTTGGTTGCTTGGGATATCGAGTTGTCCAATTTAAATGAACACTTGTTAATCCCATTTGGTTAGCACCTGCAATATCTCGGCTCAAATTATTACCTACCATCACAATACGGTAGCGGTCTTTTTCACTAAGATCTAATGCTCCAATTGCCGCTTTAAACATTCGAGTACTTGGTTTATCCGCTTTGATCGTTTCTGAATAAATCATCGTGGTAAAATAATCGTATAGCCCATTCTGGGTTAGTATATTTTTAAATGATTGCGCAAGCCCATCAGCTACAATAGCAAGGGTATACCCTTGCTCAGCAAGCGTCTTGACCATTGTATCTGCCCCAGGTATCAGATTTGCTTCTATCACCACCCCCTGGTCATCACGGATTTCCGTGCCCTCATCAATTAACGTATCCCCGCAATCTAAAAATACTATTAACTTCTTATTATTTTCGTTATTGAGCTTTTGATCCATAGTCTACACCTTTCAATTGTAAATTTTCAGCATAGTGGCATGCTACAAAATGTCTTCTACCCTTACCTATCGCCTTTATTTCTGGAACTTCAGTCATACACTTTTCTGTTGCGTATGGACATCTTGGATGGAATTCACACCCGCTCGGCGGGTTTCCAGGGTTTGGTACTTCACCTTCTAAAATGATTCTATCTTTCTTAACATTTGGATCTGGCTTCGGTACAGCCGATAATAGTGCCTCTGTATAAGGATGCTTGGGGTTGTCGAAAATGGAATCAACCGATGCAAGCTCAACGATTCTTCCTAAGTGCATAACAGCAACCCTATCAGATATTGTTTGAACTACCGATAAATCGTGTGAAATAAAGATATACGTAATTCTAAATTCCTTTTGCAGATCACTAAGCAGATTAATAATCTGTGCCTGAATTGATACATCAAGTGCTGACACCGCTTCATCACAAACAATGATCCTCGGTTGAGTAATTAATGCACGAGCTATCGCTATCCGTTGTCTTTGCCCACCGGAGAAAGCATGTGGATAACGTTTAAGCAATGTTGGATTAAGTCCCACCTTTTTGACAATTTCTGCAACACGTTTCTCTATTTCCTTCTTTCCCACATCAAAATTGGTAATCAGCGGCTCTGAGATAATATCAAAAACAGTCATCCTAGGATTTAGTGACGAATATGGATCTTGGAAAATCATTTGGAGATCTTTCCGATATTTCTTATAGTCTACTTTTGCTAAATGTAAATAATCGACTTCTTTCCCATCTTCCGTTCGATAGATAACCTCACCAGAGGTTGCATCCATGCCTTTTAAAACACATCTACCTAGCGTCGTTTTTCCAGAACCAGACTCACCAACGATACTTAACGTTTCACCTTCTAATAAGTCAAAGGATATATCTTTTAAAATCTTAATGGGTATCGCTCTACTAAATAGTTTAGTAGATTTAGCTTTAAATTCTTTATTTAACCCTTTCACATTCAAAATACGCTCAGGCATTTTTCTTTTCCTCCCCCTCCTCTGTGTAAAGAAAACATCTTACGGTATGATCTTGAGATACTGTTGTATTTGGTACCGCATTTACATCACAAACTCCAGGCATTCGATGTTTGCAACGGTCGTAAAATCCACATTTATTCTGCATATTGATTGCAAGTGGCACTGTCCCTTCGATGGGCTCAAGGCGCTTTTTGTTATGCCCTAATTTTGGCATCGAATTGATTAAGCCTTGGGTATAAGGGTGTTTTGGATTATTAAAAATCTCCTTTACCGATGCTTTTTCAACAATTTTACCCAAATACATCACTGCTACTTCATCACACATTTCGGCAATAACCCCTAAATCATGAGTCACAAGCAGAATAGCCATACTAAATTCATCTTGCAAATCCTTCATAAGCTCCATTACTTGTGCTTGGATGGTAACATCTAATGCAGTAGTTGGCTCATCTGCAATAAGCAATTCCGGATTACAAGATAATGCCATTGCTATCATTACACGTTGACGCATACCACCAGAGAATTCATGTGGATATTGATTAAATCGTTTTTCTTCGTCAGATATCCCTACTTTACTTAACATTTCTAGCGCAATTTGCTTTGCTTCATTTTTATCTTTCGTACGGTGTAGCAAAATTATTTCAACAATTTGATTCCCAACGGTATACAATGGTGAAAGGGCTGTCATCGGTTCTTGAAAAATCATCGATATTTTTTTCCCTCGAATCGAACGAAACTTTTTTCTAGTTGGATTTAAATCCAAAATATTTATATTTTTCATTTTCTTATCTACAGTAGAATTATATAAAATTTCACCTGTCGTTTCGCATTCTTTCGGGTTAAGCCCCATGATCGCTCTACTAGTTAAACTTTTTCCACAACCAGATTCTCCTACTAGGCCGAGTGTTTTTCCCTTCTCAATAGTAAAGTCAACCCCATCGACTGCATTCAGAACTGCATTATCCACCTGAATATTAATTTTAAGGTTATCAACGGAAAGAATAGTTTTTTCCTCTGGTTGCGGTTTTGAAGTTTTTACATTCATAATATCTCCTCACTCTAATTTAATATATCAACCAAAAATGTCTAGCTTTTGTATGGATCGGCGGCATCACGCAAACCATCTCCAAAGAAGTTAAAGCATAAGACTGCAAAGACAACAAAAAGTAGTGGAATTAGCTTCCATGGATAAAGCGCAACATTATCAATTTGCTGTGCTTCTTGAAGTAACACTCCCCAACTTGTTGCTGGTGAGCGAATACCAAGACCTAAAAAGCTCATTGCTGTTTCCGCAAGTATCATTCCAGGTATGGCTAACGTAATTGAGACAATCAAGTAACTAACAATTCCTGGTACGAGATGTTTCGAAATAATTTTCGGTGTACTAACACCTGCAATTCTAGCCGCTAGGACATATTCTTCATTTTTCAATGACATAAACTGTCCACGTACAACCCGCGCTAAATCTGTCCACTCAATAAACGAAATAATAATCACAATATAGAGATACATCATAACCACATCTATGCCCGCTGGAATTGCGGCAGATAAAGCCATCCATAAAGGTAAAGTTGGGAAAGAACGAAAGATTTCTATGATACGTTGAATAATCGCATCAATCCAACCACCGAAGTAGCCAGAAATACCCCCAAGAATCAAACCAATGATTAAACTTATGGCTACCCCAGCTAGTGGGATACTTAAAGATACGCGACTTCCTACCACAATACGGGAAAATAAGTCTCTACCCATCCCATCTGTACCTAAGACAAAATATTTACCAGGTTCTTCTACACCAAATAAATGTTTATTGGTTGGGAATAATCCAAGAAATTTATATTCTCTACCTTCTACAAAAAATTGGATTGGATACATCACGGTTCGATCTTCGACGAATATCTTTCTAAATGTGTCAGGATGTCGTGTACTTTCAATGCCATAGACAAATGGACGAAGGTGAAAATTACCTTCTGTATCAAAAAAGTGAATATTCATTGGTGGTGCATTTGCATAATCACTTTTATATTCTTGTAATCCCTGTGGTGCGATAAAATCGGCAAAAATAATGCCTATGTAAAACAAAACTAAGAGGAATAAACTAAAACGGGCTAACTTATGCCTCTTTAATTTCTTCCAAATCAAACTCCATTGTGAGTCATAGTAACCTTCTTTTTTTACCGTAGAATCAACGGACTCGTTTGTTTTAGAATCAACAGCATCATTGTCTTTCCGTTTATTAAATAATTTGTTTAATAAACGTAACTTTTTCATTCATTACCCTCCTCGTATCTCGGTTCGGATTCTTGGATCAAGCCATGCAAGTAATATATCCGAGATTAATGTACCGATAACAGTTAAAATAGCCATAAATAACAACCAAGTTCCTGCTAAATACATATCCTGACCCAAGAGTGCGTTGTACATAACCGGTCCCTGTATTGGTAAATTTAAAACGATCGCAGTTATAGTTGAACCTGTAAATATACTTGATAAGGTCCAGCCAAATGTACTAACAATCGGATTCATAGCTGCTCTAGTCGGATATTTAAATAAAATTTTCGTCTCAGATAAACCTTTCGATCGAGCTGTCACAACATTTGGCTTATTAATTTCATCAAGCATTTGTCCCCTCATAATACGGATTAACCCTGCTGTGCTTGCTGTCCCAATAACAATAACTGGAATCACCATATGCTTAGCTAAGTCCCAAACCTTTGCCCACGTCCATGGAGCATTTTCAAATTCATTCGAGAAAAGCCCTAATAGTGGATCACCAAAATTCACATATGAAACATACATCAGAATTATTGCTAATAAGAAGTTCGGTGTTGCCATACCAAGGAAGCCAATTGTGGAAGCGATGTAGTCACCGATTGAATATTGTCTGACCGCGGAATAAATACCAATCGGAATAGCAACCAAGTAGGTGAATGCCATCGTTACAAGAGACACAATTAATGTCAATACCATATAACGTCCAACAACGGTAGTGACAGGCTCGTTATAATTAAAAGAATGACCGAAGTCAAAGTCGACAATGATATCTCGCATCCACAACATATATTGGATAAACCAATGTTTATCTAAATTTAACCTGGCTCTCATATCAGCCATTTCTGCAGCAGTCATGTTCTCACCTTGTGCTGACATTTGTGCAGCATAGTGCGTGACATAATCTCCTGGTGGGAGCTGAATGATAAAGAAAACGATAATAGAAACTGCTATGAGAACCGGTGTTACTAACAAAATCCTTCTAAATATATACTTAAGCACCCTCTTTACCCTCTTTTCATTTAGGATTGTAATAAGTCAGTAGGGATAAATATCCCCACTAACTTCTGATCCGTGATTTATTCTTTAATAAAGAATTGTGCTGGATGACCATGGCCAAGTTCTCGGAATTCATCAGAGTGAGTAACACTCTCCGGAATATTCCGTAAACTATTTGCCGCAACGACTACGGCAGGCGTTCCACCTGCATAACCAATGATCCACTGATTTTTCATGTGGAGCTTATAAATTTCATTAGCCCAATGATTTGTATCTTCTTCTGTTGTAGAGGCTCTTAAATTATCCCAATATTCTAGTAACTTAGCAGCATCACCCTCAGGCTTTGTTCCTTCTTTACCTTTAGATGTAACATATAATCCATAATCCCCTTGCCATGGTGTTAGCACACGCAATGGTACAAGTAATTCTGGACGTAATATCACGTTGACTATGTTTCCACCTTCTGTAGAAATTTCTACCTGATTACTATATTTCAAATCTTGAAAGGTTCCTCCATCAACAAATTTTAAGTTGACTTTTAGGCCGACTTTTTCATACGCATCTTTTACCAATTCCAAAAAATCAGCATTAGCTTGATTTTGCTCTGTAATTGTAAGTGTTACAACCGAACCATCATCAAACAATCGGAAGCCTTGGGTATTCTTCTCTGTTATACCGATTTCGTCAAGCAATTGTTCGGCACGTTTTGGATTATATTCAGCCCATTGGTCCTTCCATCCTTCTTGATAACCAAATAACCCTTCAATAACGGCCGCCTGTACTGGTTCCGCAATACCATTTGTTACAATCTCTGTTATTTCTCGACGATCGACAGAAACGGAAAGTGCTTCCCTAAATCTGATATCCTGGAACAATTCACGCAGCTTATCATCTTGAACTGTTTGGTTCAACTGAATCGCAGCACTAGTAAGGCTAGCAGTCGGCCACATCAGTACACGGTAACCTGCTTTTTCTTCATTTTCCTTTAATACGGTAAAATCATTGACATTAAACCAACCTAAGTTAAAGTCTCCACCTAACATACCAAGTACACTTTGACTTGGATCTTGTATCTTACTAGCTACTAAATTATTAATGTAGGGAAGCTGATTACCTTCTGCATCTACTTTCCAGTAGTAAGGATTGCGTTTCATCACAAAGTCTTCATTGTGGGGGTCGTTACTTGCCACCCACGGTCGGAGCGTTGGAATTTCTTCATTAATCCAATAGTAATACCCTGTATCTACCAAGTATGTACCGACATCAGGGTATCCATGTTCTTTAGCTATCTCTAGAGCCTTTTCATCACCGACAAATTCCGGTAATATCGTTTCATGAAAATGTTTTGGAGCAAAAAACCATTTGTTATCGATTGCGACACGCTTTAAGAAATCCGGACTAGGAAAAGCATGTGTGACTTTGAATGAATTATCATCAATTTTAGTAACTTCAGCCATTTTCCTCTCGCCATTATCAGGATCAATTGTAAAATAGGCATCATATACTGATTTACCGAACGTTTCTTTTGTCAACATGTGCTCCCAATAGAACAACACATCATCTGCTGTAAAAGGTACACCGTCGGACCATTTCATCCCCTCCCTTAAATAGATAGTATATTCTGTTGCATCTTCATTAACGTCATAACCTTTAGCTACATTGGGCTCAACATCACTCCCGTCTTCATTAAAGCGAAACAGTGCTTCTTCAGTAATTTTACCAACGGCCCACTTGTCATCAGGGCCACCCCACGACATGGATATGTTTCCACCATAAGTACCTAATTCTTCATGTACGTCTTCAACCATAATATCTTCAGCAACCGGTATGCGTTCTTCTACTGGTGGCAGTTCTTCCGAATCAACAAGCTCTTTTAGTTCAGGTGCTTCTTTATATTCACTTATGTCCGCTGGGTCTGCAGGTGCGGCAGACTCGTTATTTGCTTCTTTATTTGTTTCGTTCTCTACATTCTTAGATGCCTCATCGACTCCTGCACTCATACATGCAGTTAGAAACAAGATAAGAAAAGCAAAGATAAGAAATATCTTCAACCTCTTTTTCAAACTAATCCTCCCCCTTAAAAGCAATCTTTTAACTCATTAGCGAACAAACGGTCACACCCCTCCTTTTATCAATTTTTATAAAAAAACAAATACATATGTCTACGAAAACATCTAATTATTGGGATAAAATGTATTTGTTTTAATTATCGTTTAATAGATTTCCAGTTAAGTAGGTAATCTCTATGTATATCAGGTGACTAATACTCCTAGGTAAATTCGAATTCTGAGGTGGACTATTCTGTCAGTGTGTGTGGAAAGATACCAAATAGTTAAACTATATTTAAGTGCAAAAATAAACTATGTATCCTTTTAGAGGTCTCTCTTAGTATGCGCTTTCATTACTAATAATAAATACTGAAGCAAACTCTATCCCTAAGCAACTGGTTAGGGTAAGCGTTTTCCCTATAATACATTCTTTCAATTATTAATGCAATATATTCTTTGAAAATTTTATATAATTGCCATGCATTTATATTTTGTCACTTCATTTAATACTAATCAATTATAGATACTTGGAAATCAAAATAAGCGTTGCCATTACAAGAATATCAGTGAATCTCAAGAGTTTTATTTTTACTTTCAAACTAACACTGTCAGTGTGAATTTGAACTGCGAAAGCTTATTTCTCTATCCATTTGAACTATTCATCCTCACATACATATCGAGATTTCCAGTTAAGCGTTTAACTCGTTTTCTATTTAAAAATTGTATTTTTTGTGTAAAAAGTTAGTGAGGAAAATCACCTTACTAACTTTTGGCCGTTATTTACCTCCGCACAGCAAGCTAGATTTATTTTCTTTTAGAGAACAATAAACTGCCTTCTTATATCACGTTAGAGTTTGTACAATCAGGGTCTAGTCGCGAGGAATTTGAGGAATGTTTGCTCAAGGTTTTCAGGTATTCTCTCTGGAATGTCTCAAGAAACCTCGAAGTTAGGAGGAGAGCTAACAGGAGGGGCGCAATGTTCTATAAAAGGATTAACCTAGCCAACCCTAATTGTCTCACTTATGCCACTCGCGATTAACAAAACAGATGCAGCAACGGCGAGTCCTTCTAAATCAACCCGTAATTGCTAAGTATCTTGATTTACTTGATCAAATGATTGATATACAAGGGGATATTGATGGAGAACATTTCGATGGTGGATGCTTCCCAGAGGCGCAAATGGCAGCCATGACGGTTGAGTTCGTACAAGCATAATAATAATCATCGTATTCAAAAGTGTTAGACAACAGTGACTATGATTAGATAAAAAATGCTACATCTTTTCTTGGGTATCCAAATTTTCTCTTGATATATGAAAAAGTAAAATTCATGATATGTTTTTTGCTTATGTAATTTCGAATGGCGGCGGAATGCATCCATGGAGTCATCAAAGGAATCAATCACAGCTATATCATCAACAATACGATAATGATTATCGGAATGTGCCTCAATTGCTTCAAACACAACCCATTGGTCTGGGGACACTTTTTTTACTTCTTCCCAAAGCATTTGAACTCCTCCTTCGCACATTTTTCTTACTATATATTCTACCAAACATAGCATGAATAGCTAATAAAACAAGACTACCATCAGTAGAGTTTTCTTTACCCCACTGATGGTTTGAGGGACTTATCGCGAGATCTTAAGGGGAAACTAGTAGTGCTGCTTTATTTTTTAAGTATCAGATTTGTTGGTATATTCACGTCCACTTACTACATGTCCCATCCTTTCCCCCTCCCTCATCTGCATTTAAAATGAGGATATCACAGAAGATAGTTTTCATAAAATCGAGAAAATGAGATTTTGAGACACCTTTATGGACGATCCTTTTATTTTAACAAGTTAGTATTTCATTTTAGCTGCAATGTAGAGGTCAAAACACCATTTTAGCTAATCCGAAAATTTAATTGATCGATTGTTTCATCTATTCCTTAAATTTTTAACCAAGGTGCAGTCTGCTCTCTTTGACTGTAAAGCTATTTGGAAACTTTCAACAGCCATCACCAATTGACCGCAACAGAATTTTTAGATATATTAATCACATCAATTTTTTAAACATTTAGATTATTCTCAAATTACGATCTAAAAGGAAGTTGCGGGTGGGGGTGAGAGATAAGGAAAAAGATAATAAAGTCAGTGGGGGATCTTGAACCTATGAAGGAGATTTCTTCTTCATAGGTTCAGAGTTATTTAGTGCATTCTGTTTTGTACTTTTCCACAATAACGGGGACGGTCTGACCTATCGCGTCCTCCTTTTTGCGCTATTAGCTGCAACGGCATTGATTTGAAAGCTAATGTTCCGCTAAAAACTAGTTCAAAAATAAATATAAAAAGAGAAGTGCTCCTAACACTTCTCCCGCAATATTAAGCCAAAACCTCTTTTCTTCGTTCTCGCTGTTTGATGCCCTTATATATACTCTTATTATTTTACAGCACTAGCCTTCTTAATTTCTCCTGGAGTGGTCCCCCAATATTTTCGGAATACTTTTGTAAAGTAGCTGACGTCATTGTATCCCAAAAAGCTCGCAGTGTCATAGACCCTTTCTCCTCTATTAAGTAACTCCTTTGCTCGCTTCATTTTTCGTTCTAATAAATATTTTGAAAAGGTACTTCCTGTTTCTTGTTTAAACAGACGGCTAAGATAAGATGGATTAATAAATAGCTTTTCTGCAACTGAGTTTAATGTTATCTCCTCTTCCAACTCTATACTTTTTTCAATTTGAGAAAGAGTAGATTTAATTAAATGATTGGGGTTAATGTTTCTCTGATATTCAGCATATTTTACAATGCGAATTATTATTTTGTTGGCCCAGTCTTTTATTTGCTGCTTAGATTTAAATTTCTCTGCTGCTGTTATAAGATAAAAAGATTCATCTTTAAGTACCTCACTTATTAACCAGCCTCTTTCATAAATAATATTGGTTAAAAAGTGATAAATAAATAAAATAAATTCCTTTACCTCTTTAAAAGAGGTAATTTGATGTAAATAACCATCAATAAAAGAATTAAATTGATTAGTCGCTTTGATTAACTCTCCCGAAATAATTAATGTTTCGATATGAGGATCAATCATAATGGTAGTTGCTTGGGTGTAATCTTGCTTCATCTTTTGGACAAATGGAATGATTGCATTCCGGCCATAAACAACCCTTTCTTGTAGTGCTTTCAATGCTTGTTGGTAACAACTGGGAAGATCTTTCGTCAGTTTTACAGTTTGACTCATTCCCACACTTACTGAAACCTGCAAATAATCTTGAATCCTCAGTAGTAATTCAGTTATTTTGTTAATAATTTCCTTTATGAACTCATCGTCTTCATTATCGTGATCGCAAGAAAATAAAATTATAGTTAAATGATTGGAGTCTCTAAAAAGCTCACATGAATATCCTTCTAAAAAATCCCGCGAAAAATAAAAAATGGAATATTGTTGTAATCTTATTTCAGAGCGCACCCTCTCTACATCAACCAAAGAATCAATATCCAAAGCCGCGATAATAAATTTTGGGTCCTCTGGCAAGTCTATCATCAATTCTTTTGCTTTTTGCTTAACTTCCCGGTCTTCAAAGCCTTCAAGAATCAACCTCTGTAAGAAAAGCTCTTGAAGATAAGGCAGATGCTCATTCCACTTTCTATTTAACACTACTTGTTTATGCTTCCTTTCCCATTCTAATTCCTTTTGTACAGCTGCCTCTTTCACTGACTCTAATATTTCTTTATCACCAGCTGGTTTCAAAAGGTACTTATAAACGCCCATATTTATAGCTTCTTGTGCATAATTAAAATCATCATGTCCAGTCAAAAAGATGATCTTTATGCTTGGATCTTTTTCTAAAACCAGCTTAGCAAGCGTTATCCCGTCTATTTCCGGCATTCGAATATCAAGTAAGATAATATCTACCTTTTTTTCTTCTGCGATCTTTAATGCTTCTAATCCGTTGGAAACTGCGCCGATTATTTCCATACTAATTTTTTTCCATGGTATATTATTTGTAATCCCATTCAAAAGTCGAATCTCATCTTCAACAATTAACAAATTCATTCAGAATCCTCCCTTGAAAATGAAAATCAATAAGGAACAGATCTATTAGGATGTGAGCTTCCGTTACGGAAATTCAAAAAAGGAATATATATGGTTACGACCGTCCCCTCATTTTCCTTACTATCTATAAATAAATCGCCTTGATCACCGTAAAAGAGTTTTAATCTTGATTTCACATTTCTTAACCCAAAAACATCTGGTTTAAATTCTTGGTAATTATTGAAGTTCTTTAACCTTTCGATCGTTATATGATTTAATTCATCAAGAATATAGCGCAAACGATCGATTCGTATCCCGATTCCATTGTCAATAATGTCAACCTTTAACCTATCTTCAACTATACTTGTTTCAATCGTAAGAATTCCTTTACTCTTCCTACGTTCCAATCCATGTAAAATGGCATTTTCGATTAATGGTTGTAATAATAGTTTTATTACCGGGATATATTTCGTATTTTCTGCTATTTTATAATCTACTTCAAAATGATCCATAAACCTTATTTGCTGGATTCGAATATAGTAATGTAAATGTTTAATCTCCTCTTCAAGCGATACTGTTTCATCTGCTTTCATTAAATTCAGTCGAAAAAATTTTGATAAATTAAAGACCATTTCACTAATTTCTTCTGCATTATGATCTTTGGCCATCCAATATACAGAATCTAAAGTATTATATAAAAAGTGAGGATTGATTTGGGACTGGAGAAATTTCAATTCCGTTTTTGTCATCCTCAGCTGTTTCTCATAAATATCTTTAATTAAGTGTTTCTGTTCAAGCGCCATTTGATTAAAGGCTGTCGTTAAATATCCAAATTCATCTTTTCTACCTTCCTTCAACTGGATATTTAATTCTCCCTGTTTAAGCCTTTTCATCCCTTGAGATAGGTTCCCCAATGGAGAAGCAATCGTCTTATAGACTAACCAAGAAGTCCAGATTGCCAACAAAAAACTTAAACTAATAATAAAGATTGTAAAAAGTGAGATCGTATCTAATTCTTTATAAAATTCATCCTTCGGTTGTATCATGACTAGATTCCAATGGGAATAAGGAGAGCTCACATCAATTTTGAAAAAATCCCCCTCTTGTATATGCTGTAATTCTGTTTCAGTTTGAATCTTATTATTTTTAACTGTAGTAGAAAGTAATTTCCCTTCATTAGAAAAAAGATAAAACTGGGTATGATTGGAAGCTGCAAACTCATTTGCAAAATGTAAGAACTTACTTTGAGGTACTGATATGGCCAATATATTATTGTTTTTCACAGGATTATTAATATCAAGTAATCTCATAAAAATTAAATCATCCGGATCAAATATTGAATTTGAATGCTCTTCCTCTGTCCTTGGAAGAATGACCAAAACGGTTTGACCATTTGCTTCCATTGTTTGCTGAAACCAGGATTCTTGTTCAATATTTAAACCTCTTTTACCTCCATATTCAGAAGACAACATTGTTTTCGAGGAAGTATGGAATATGGATATATTTGAAATATAATTATTGGCATCGGAGAATTTTGTCACCTTATCCAGGATTTGTTTAAGATCAAGGATAGATGCTGGTGTTAACTCACTAGTTGTTTGATTCAACAAATGATTAATCGTTTGATCCGTGCTAATAAGTACAGATAATTCATCTATATTTTGCATGATCATATCGATATACTCTACTTCTGAATGCATGACACTTGTTGCTTGTTTGCTTAATTGTTGCTTTAAAACTTTATAAGATTGAATATTCGAATATACACTAATAAAAATAAGTGGAGCTAGAGTTAATAGAAAGTAAACAGTAAGCTTTAATTGGATTGATGTTTTAAAACTACTATTTAGTCGCTTCCACATTCCCTATCCCCACTTCGGCTAACCAATTAATTTTATTTTGTCCTACCCCAATTGAGTTGTCAATATACTTAGAATGCTAGATTTTAAATAACAAACTAAGCTTTAACACTATACTCATTTAGTTGTACTTAATGTATTCCGTTTCCACTCCAATACTTGATTATCTTCTATTAATTTATTCCTTAGCTTTTGGTATTCTACATGTTGAACCGATACATCATCCTCAATAGCTAATGCGGCAGCCGTTGCAGCAGACTGACCTAATACCATAAATACCGGTTCCATCCTTATAGAACCAAAGGCTATATGGGAGCTCGAAAGGCAAACAGGAACAATTAGATTGGAGCATTCATCCTCTTTTGGGACAATAGCCTGATAAGAGATCGGATATGGTGCAGTTGGAGAAATCTCTACATTTCCCTCATTAATCACTCTGCCGTCTATGATCACTCTCCTACAATGATGAGAATCCATTGTATAGGCTGCTAGCCCAATTGAATCTTCTGCAGTAGTATATCCTCGGCAATGGCGCTCCGTCATCACACAATCTGATATCATTCTACGAGCCTCGCGTATATATAGTTGATGTGGCCACCCGCCAGTTTCAGGAAATTCACCTGCTGGTAATCCCCAGCTACAAACCTCTTCGCGAATAGTAGTAGGCACCCTTTCATCATGACTTAAAAAATATAGCATCCCTAAATTGTAGTCAACATGATCCTGAAATATCTTTTCGCGTGTTTCGTAATCACCTTCAGCCCAGTTATAATTGAATCCTATATGATCAGTTGAAACTCCTCCGTAATTGTTTAAATCTGTTTTTCTATTTTGTAAAACTCTATGAAGTTGCATGGCATCCCATACACCTGTATCAATATACCTTGCAAGTAAGGCATATTTATTGGGATCATAATTGTTTGGTTTTGGAAATGGCATTTTGATGTCAGATCGATCTGTTAGACAAATTCTAAAATTATAGGCCTGAATGGATGAATCTCCCTGCCCTTGATAACCGAGTGTATCATTCGTTATACCATACAATAAGCCGCTGTCTGGTTTCCCCTCTACCACATAAGGATCTACCCAAGATTTAAAATTATGATTGGGATTTCCAAAGTGAATACCATTCAATGTTTCTTTATATACGGAATTCGCTTCTCTGCCTATATGATAAGAAACCCCGGCTTTCGCTAGTAGATCCCCTTCATAAGTAGCATCAATAAATATTTTCGCGGAGAAAACATCACCATTTTCCATTTCAATGCTTTTAATACGTCCTGCTTCCTTTTGTACAGATTCTAGATGTTGTTCATAGAATACATTGATACCTTGCTCATCGATCCATGTATTAAAAACTTCCTCCGCTACTGAAGGTTCAAATTTCCATGCAGCTCCATCAGGTTCATCACTTTCATAGTACTTTCCAAGCGTACGATAAAATTGACGTGATATTCCACCGATTGCCTCCTTATTGCCAATGTCTGTTGCACCTAAACCACTTGAAGTCATCCCACCCAAATGCCTACCAAATTCTAGTATCACAACATCTAACCCCATTCGTTTAGCTTGCACAGCTGCGGTTACACCCGCTGAAGTACCTCCGTAAATACATAAATCAGTTTCAATTCTGACAAATTGATTGGATTTAGTTTGCTGGGTATAATAATTCAATTTAGATGAATCTAACATTCTATCCGTCCTTTCATATCCAAATAATTAAGTTCCTTTAACTGTTTTATTTATTGCTATACCATTCATTTACTTCTTTCGTAATCTGATCTCCCCCTTCTTTTTTCCATTCATCCACAAATTGATCGAACTTATCAAGTGGCGCTTCTCCCATGACTATCTTGGTAAAAACCTCTGCTTCCAATTTATTTAACTTTGCGTTAAATTTCCCCATCGATTCTGTCGGAGTTCCGAGAAATTCATCGTAAATCGCATTTTCCTTAATCTTTTGCAAGTTATCATATAAATGAAATTCTTCCCCTAAGGAATCAAGCCGTAGTTTGACTAAATCCAAATTATCAGGCTCAATCATCTCTGCCAATGTTAAACGGTAAAGATGGTTATTATGTTTTTCAAAATCGGTTAGCATTTTTCCATCCTCCATTGTATAAACATCGTCCTCAAAGCCAAATTTCAGTGTTTCATATCCTTCTCCAATCATAAAATTCAACATTTTGACAACGGAATCAGCCTGTTTACTTGTTACAGGTACGACATTATAAACTCTAACTGGTGCAGTGCCATCTGTCCCGGATTCTCCATTTGGTCCAAGAGGAAAGTCTAACGAAATCCACTCAGCTTCCGGATCATTCTGCTCATTCGTAAGAATTGGCCCACGTGTATCATACCAAGTAGCTGCAAATAATCCTGCTTTACCACTTGCTATTTTCTCCTCAAAATTTTCAGTTTTATTAAGAGCAAACTCTTTATCTAACAATCCATCTTGATAAAGGGTAGAGAGATATTCTAATGTTTCTTTCGTTTCTGGAAGAATACTTGAATATACCAATTCTCCATCTCTTTCAATCCATTGATTTCTTTGAATACCAAATGCACCAAAAAATGGCTCTGTTCGTGCTAAGTTTTCCGCTATTACCAAACCTAATGTATCATCTTTTCCATTGCCATCCGGATCTTCCTCTTTAAAAGCTCTCATCACTTCTGTATATTCATCTAATGTTTTGGGTGGTTCTAAATTTAGTGTATCTAACCAATCTTTCCGAACATACATAATCATCGTCCCTGGATAAGTATTTACACTTGGAATTGCATAAATTTTCCCAGCGATTGTCACATGTTCCCATGCTTCTTCGGGTATATTCTTTTTTAAATCTTCACCATATTTATCAATCGCATCATCTAACGGCTGTAAACCATTCTGATTGACATAATTCACTACCCATGAAGGATCAGTAGTATAGATCATATCTGGGAGATCTCCGGACGCCATCATCACATTTAATTTTTCATTATAACCGTCACTTGAAGGAGTAGTAACCTTAATGTCCAGATCAGTATTGTCCCTAATATATTCGATATAAGGATTATTATTTGCATCCATTCCTTTTGGATAATTCCTGCTTGCATTATTCAAAACAATTTCTATTTGCTCTTTGTCTCCCCCTTCATTGTCCTTCTTGCTAATCCCAGCTTCTTGATTAGAAGAACATGCTATCAATAAAGTTAGGAGTAGCATCACAATCAAACTCAACCGGTAATATTTCCCCTTCATCATTTCAACCCCTTTAATTTTTATCCGCATTAACAAGCAGTAATCCCCTCACTCAAGACTTTAGAGAAGACGGAGAAGACATAAGAGAGGGATACACTTCCTAATCTAGCTCCAGCTCCTAGCGACTAGCACATCCTTTGTGTCGAAAAAAACCACTGATTGAAGCTTTACTTTATCCTTTAACCGAGCCAAGCATAATTCCTTTCACGAAATGCCTTTGTAAAAATGGATAAACCATTAGTATTGGAATTGTACTTACGATCAAGGCCGCAGCCTTTAACGACTCTGTAGCAATTAATTGTTTTTCCATATTGTCCATTAAATTAATGTCTGTTTGATTAAACTGGATTAATTCTCTTAAATAAATTTGTAGCGGGAATAACCCGCGATCATTAATATATAGCATAGCGTCAAAGAATGAATTCCAATGAAAAACAGCATGAAATAATGCAATTGTTGCTAAAGCCGGCATGGATAGTGGCACAGCAATTCTGAAAAGAATTCCGAGATTAGAGCAACCATCTATCCGTGCTGACTCCTCAAGTTCATAGGGAACACTTTGAAAAAAGTT
Organism: Bacillus sp. SD088; assembly: GCF_017355205.1. GTDB lineage: Bacteria > Bacillota > Bacilli > Bacillales > Bacillaceae_C > Lederbergia. The sequence continues at coordinate 130,500 of NZ_JADIJK010000008.1, read as the reverse complement.
TTTCATAATAATCACGTTAAAGGCACTAATAGCACTTGGGATAATAAATGCCCAAAACGAATTTAATAGATGCAAAGATTTTACGGTCAGATAAGTTGGGATCATTCCTCCGCTAAATAGCATTGTAAAAACAACTAGGAATAGGATGATCCCCCTGCCTTTAATGTAGGGTTTAGAAAGTGGATAAGCTAATAAACAAGTAAGAAAGACATTGATAAACGTTCCAATTACCGTACGTCCTACACTAACTACGAATGCTTTAATAAATGCATCATCGTTTAGGACCTCGCTATATGCATTCACATTAAATTCTACCGGCCAAAAGATAACCTCTCCTGACACAATGGCACGTTGACTACTAAACGATTGGGCCATAACATAAATGAATGGAGCTAAAGCCAATATCCCAAATATCCCCAGTATGAAATAGTTCGTATATGAGAATATCTTTTCACCCTGTGATAATTTCATCTATTCACCCCCTACCAAATCCCTTCTTGTCCCATTTTCTTCGCTGCTTTATTTGCTAAATATACTAAGACTAAAGCGATTACTGATTTAAATAATCCAACAGCCGTTGTATAGCTAAATTGCGCCTGTTCGATACCAGCCCGATAGACATAGGTTTCAATTACATCAGCCACTTCATATACTACGGGATTATATAATACAAATATTTGCTCAAACCCAACGTCCAATACATTCCCCAGACGAAGGACGAATAGGATGGCAATCGTTGGAAGTAATGCTGGTATCGTTACATACCATAATTGTTTCCACTTATTTGCTCCATCCACTGTAGCTGCCTCGTATAGTTGTGGATCAACTCCTGCAAGCGCTGCCAAATAAATGATAGCGCCCCAGCCGATTTCCTTCCAAATGTCACTTGCAACAAGTACAGATCGGAACCAACTTGTATCCGCTAAAAATAATATAGGGTTCATCCCTAGAAATTTTATGACTTCATTAACTATACCCGTAGATGGGGAAAGGATATTAATGAGGATTCCACCAACAATCACCCAAGAAAGAAAATGGGGTAAATAGGCAAGTGTTTGAATAGCTCTCTTGTACCCCATGTTTCGTATCTCATTTAATAAAATTGCCAGCACAATCGGCCCGGGAAATCCCCATAATAGTTTATAGAAGCTAATAATAAAAGTGTTCCATAATACTTGATAAAACTCTCGATCTTGAAACATATGATTAAAATGTTGCAAACCAACCCATGTACTTTCTAAGAGCCCTCCAAATACACTGTAATCTTGAAAAGCAATGATCACTCCCCACATAGGCAAATATTTAAATAAGATAAAATAAATAATTCCTGGAACCATAATTAGATATAAACTCCAATATTTAGAAAAAGAAATATTACGTTTAACCTTAATGTGGTTCAATGAAGGTCGCTGTCTAGCAAATTTCACCCCTTCTTCTTTCATTGCTTCACCACCTCTCTGATCATTTTTTGCTATTAATGATTGATTTCATTATATTTGAAAGCGATTTCTAAAAATAGATATTTTGTTTACCTATCTTGGTACTTTTATGACTATTAATTCGATTGGAATTAAAAAAATTCTTTTACTCTTTGGTCTACACATTAAAACTGGAGGTAAATATTAATAAACACACATGATTATGTTCACGCATGCTTAGAAACAATCATTAGTCCTATAGATTAATTGAGCTTGACACAAGTTAAGGCAATTAATACTTTTAAATGAAATTCCGAAAGATAAGGAAATGATTGTTTCTGCGGGGGCGTATGGTGTAACACAGCTGCCCAAAGCAGCAATGTTCTAATAGAACGTGGTTACAAGGTGAAATTCTACGGGGATCGCAACATGAAAGAGGCTGGGACAAAAGTGTTTTCACTAAAGAAAAAAACGAACTAGTATGATGCATATACTCGCTCCGAAAATATACTTCGCTAAGGTAATGCATTGTTCGTCTTGGAAGCTTAACATTTTAGTTATGTCCCAACCTCTCTACTTATCTTATATTCTCTCTTATTATACTAATTTCAGTTCATAAGTCTTGCCAACATAACTTTGATATTACTGTTAGAGCCTACTTATTAAACTGTTCTTAATTTAGGCCAAGTCAATTCAATTCCCTCTTGTGTTAGTAATTTTTGATAATCATTTAAATGCTGCTGATTTGATCGAACATTACGGGGAGGAATTTTCTTCTCTAAGCAATAGGAAGCTAAATAACCAACAGCTTCCCCAATATTCCATTCTACAGGGTGTAATCTATAACTTCCGTTCGTAATATGAGTTGTACCAATATTTTTACAAGCAGGTAAAAGATTCTCCATATGAACTGGCAATAAACTACCTAACGGGATTTGAAAAGGCCAACTAGATAGATCAATATAATTTCGGTTTCCAGTACTTGGATGAAGATCAGTTCGATAACAACCGATTCCTACTGAATCATGGAATACTTTCGCACCTCTGTCCCCTCTCATCTTCGCACTAATATCCTGTTCAACAATCGTATATTCTGCTTTGATTCTTCTAGATTCACGAATATATGGAGACATTGCCAGACCATCCTCTGTACCAACAATATCCTTTCTAAGCCTTAACCCTGGGTATCCTTCGCCACCATCTGGTCTAGGAGATTCTGTTTGTAACCAATATAATAAAGATAAACTTAGTTGCTTAGCCTGATACAAATGTTTATTTCTTTCTTCTTCACTCACTTCAAAAATGGGGCCAAGCCAATAATCATTTTGCGGCCAGTTTACTAGTGTGATATCACTATCAAATACGCCAGGGGCAAAATTCCCTTTATCAATAATTCTTCTATAGATCCATCTATCCTTTTTGCCTTTTGATGGAAAGAGGCTATATGTGGTTGGGACATGAGTAATATAATGCGGAGATACCCACCCTAATTGCTTACCTGGCCAAAAATCAGCCTGATACCCCTTCCAAAAATCATAATCGGCTGGTCGATCAATGGTATGATTTTCCCCCTCCAGATAATCCATTGCAAAACAATAGGTAATTGCCTGCATATCCAACGGGTCCGCATCACCTGGAAGTGCATGCTCTTCTCCTGTTTCTGATTGAGATTCCGCTCCTGTTACATATTCTACCCCTGCCAATGACAGAAGATCGCCACACTCTGTCGCATCTAAGATATAGGGCGCCGTTAAGATAATTTCGTTACTCGTTTCAAGACTTTGAACACGTACAGATCTGATAAAATCTCCTGTCGATTCCGCATGAATTGGTTTATGCTTCGTTAAAATCGTTAGTTTTCCACTATGAACATAAGGGGCTAGCAAATCTTGAATGACAGATAAAGCAACTTTTGGTTCATGACATATTCTGCTTACTCCACCATTACCGGGATCAAAGTTTACCTTTTTCCTAGCCTCAGGTGTAAGCGGGAAATTTCTCCGATAAAAATTCATAATACCATTTCGGAATTCACGATAACTTCTCGTACAACCAAACTGTGCGATCCATGGATGCTCATCTGGTGGCACTGCCTGATTTGTTAATTGTCCACCAATCCAAAGCATTTCTTCAGTCATAATAACTTTTTTCCCCATTTTTGATGCTGCCAACGCCGCCGCGCACCCACCTGTACTTCCTCCAACTATGACAATATCAGCATTTAGCTCCTTTACCAATTCTTCTTACCTCCAATAACCTTATTTCCCTTAACTTTACTGGAATAAGTATATTTTTAAAGAGGAATTGTATGACCTTTTATAGTATTAATTTGATTTTCTGCATAGTTTGTCTGAGTCTCTCTTCCCAATCCCCTTGTGCAATATACGATTAGTGACGATTTATCACTAAGTGAATTAGAACTACGCTTTAAGGAAAATGTGGAAAACTACAAAGATTTTGGGAATTTATGAAAAAAGAGACCTAATAGCAAATACAAGTAGTTGATCTTGGATTGTTATTCTTTTTATAAATGTCCCATTTGTTTTGTAAAAACTTAAGCCCTTCTAACCCTTATGAATCCTTAAGGTTAGAGGGGCTTTTTGTTGAACAAGAGATTTATTCTGTTCTACCTACTATATAAAATCTCAATATCCGAAAGCCATTAAAGAATTAAGGTGAAATTAAGCTAGAATTTTAGCAGACGTAAGGTAAGTAGATTAAAATAGATATATAGGAGGTGTTTTTTTGTATACTCCATTGGATGCACCCCAGAGACGTTTATCGAAGGATGCAGTTAAGGTTTGGCTTATCAGCGAGACGGTTGAGAATATTATCGGCCTTATCATTCTGGGTGCTTTATTTTACCTTGATTATCGTTTTTCATGGAAGGAATGGATTGGGTGGATATTGATCATTATAACAGTCTTTGCTTTGATTGCTGGAATTTGGTCATTGATCAGTCCCTTTATACTTTATAAAAATTGGCGTTATGATGTAGATGAGGAATTTCTGCAACTAAAATCAGGGGCAATTAACGAAACGCATCAACTCGTGCCGATGACAAAAATTCAATCGGTCATGACTGAGCAAGGGCCGATTCTTAGAAAATACGGACTCTGCTCCGTATCAGTTAAAACAATGGGATCTTCTCACACTATACCTGCTCTACCAAAAGAGGTGGCTGTTGAGTTAAGAAATCAAATTGCTCAATACGCAAAAATTAAGGAAGTGGAGAAATGATTAGACGTTATTCTCCGTTTGTAATGCTTTTTGATTTAGGGAAATTATTACGGAATTCACTTGTCTTTGTGTTTTATTTATATGTGTTAAAGACGGGCTCAGAATCATCTTTTATCAAATACGGTAGGATGGTCTTCTTGGTCGTGGTTGGATTGATGTTTTTTTCAACCATCTATAAATGGTTTACTCACAAATACAAGCTTGATAATCAGGCATTTCACCTTTACAAAGGACTTTTCAACAAATCAGAACGAACGATTCCGTTCTCTAAAATTCAAAACATTCATCACCGCACGTCTTTTATCCATCGTATCTTTCATTTAACCTCTGTTCGTTTTGAAACGGCGATGACAGATGAAGATGCGAATATAAAGTTCGAAGTCATTTCTCAAACAGAAGCTGAGCGGATAGAAGCACACCTTAAAAGTGCGGACCAGGAGATTGAAGATCAAAATCATGAATTTGACGATTCGGAGGTTGAAGTTAAACATCCAGAGTCGAATCGAACGATTCATTTTCAAGCAACGAAAAAGGACATTTTAAAAGCATCCTTTTCATCTTTAAGTTTTTTAGTGCTAATCCCTTTAATTGGTTCATTTTATTACAAAATCAATGAAGTTTTTCATGTGGAAGGTACGGCACAAGGATTCTTTGAAAAGTTGATCAGCTCCTGGTGGATTATGACTATTATTGTGATCGTACTCGTTATTGCTTCTGCCACCTTTGGAGTGGTAAGAACCTATTTAAAGTATGGGAAATATGAAATATCTTCAGATTCGAATCTCATTTATATAACTAGAGGGGTTATCGATGAAACAGCCTTTTCCATTTCCAAAGAAAAGGTGCAGGCCATTGAAATAACACAGTCCTTGATGAAAAGACTACTCGGGCTCGCTGAGGTAAAGCTAACAAGTGCAGGTAATTTAAGGTCTGAGGAAGATACGCTCGAAGTGAATACACTCTATCCTTTTCTACCAGTTAACAAGGCATATAAGATGGTATCAGAAATTTTGCCATCCTACGCGATTACACAAGAAATGATTCGACTTCCAAAAAAGTCCCTTTGGGCTCGCTTATTACGGCCAAGCTGGCTCTGGATCATTGCAACAGGAGTTTTATATTATTTTAAGCCAACCATTTTGGATGTGGAACAGGCTTGGATGGTCCTATCAACAATTCTCTTAATTTGTATTGTAGTATCAAGATGGTTAAATTTTAACCATACCCGTTACGTGATTAATGATCAATTTATTCAGTTTAAAGAAGGAGCACTCACGACTTCCTTATTCGTCTCAAAACGAGAAAAAGTGATCGAAGTGAAAGTCACACGAAACCTCATTCAAAAAATGCTAGGTCTCGCATCCATCGGGACAATTAATAGAGGAAGACCAGTGCATCATTCAGGCGTAAACGACGTACCAGTTGAATTAGCAAACACACTTTTCAAGTGGTATATGAAGCGAAATAATGAAATTCATGTTGAGTGACATTATTTTGAGGGGCCTTTTAAGGGGACTGACCCCCAACGTGGTACAGCGTTACCATGGTGGGGGTCAGTCCCCAATCTTGGTTATTTAACAACGATTTAACTTCATTATCATAGTTCTTTACTTTATAACATGCCTATAATCAAAGGATATACTAGTATTTATAAGTTAACGTCGTTAATTGTCCATTAAATACGCCCCTACGTTCGTTCCACATCGATAACGTATCTATATGCGCGTTGCCCCAAAAGAAGATACACACTATAGTTTAATTTATACGCTTTTTGCGAGCGTAAATAGATAGGCAAAGTAGTCCGTTTATACTCACTATATTTTTCCTTCCCCCTCTTTATACAGCTAACTAGACATACTACTAGGGGGGTTACAATTATGAAGAATTTCAAACTAATTAAAGGAATGGGAATAGCCACATTGTTAGCAATTGGACTTGCAGCCTGTGGTAGCGATGATGAAAAAGCAGAAGATCAAACTGTTGGAGAACAGGTTGACTATACGATCGTTGGAACCGATCCTGGCTCCGGGCTTATGCAAGAAACAGAAAAAGCGATGGAGGATTATGGGCTTGATGATTGGGAGCTCATTACGGGGTCTGGGGCATCTATGACAGCTGCACTGAAAAAGGCTTATGATAAACAGGAGCCAATTGTATTTGCTGCATGGAGTCCACATTGGAAGTTTATAAAATATGATCTCAAATTCCTGGATGATCCAGATTTAGTATATGGGGATGAAGAAGAAATTCACACACTTGCTAGAATAGGATTAAAAGAGGACATGCCTGAAGCCTACACCATATTGGAACGTTTTCATTGGGAGACAGAAGATATGGGCGATATTATGGTAGACATTGAAGACGGAGAAGAACCGGAAGTTGCAGCACAGAATTGGGTAAATGATAATCAGGACAAGGTTGCAGAATGGACGGAAGGTGTACCTGAGGTGGACGGGGATAAAATTAAACTCGCCTACGCCCCATGGGATAGTGAAGTTGCTAGCCATTTCATGATGAAGCAAGTACTAGAAAGTATAGGATATGATGTAACCATATCTTCAGTAGAACCTGGACCGATGTTCGCGGGTGTTGCGGATGGAAGTGCAGATGCAACAATGGCTGCTTGGCTTCCAGTCACCCATCAAAATTACATCGAAGAGTATGAAGGTGAATTGGACGACCTAGGTGCAAATATGGAAGGTGTACGTCAAGGTTTAGGTGTTCCAGCATATATGGAAGACGTTAATTCTATCGAAGATTTGAAAGATTAAGAAGTAAAGCTGTATAAAGAGTCTCCTGAAGAAGAAAGATTACCCAAAGGAAGAGCCCAAGAATGTTGCTTTGTAAAGCGATTCTTGGGCCCTTTTCAATTGAGAATCATTTTTTTACATGGATCCCTCGTTTTCTCCATCATGGTTAAAGGGGTCAGGTCCCATAGCCATCAAGTTAAGCAAATTTGTGTAACTGGAAAATCCTTACTATACTCTCTCTAATAGGAAAAAATATTAGAGAGGAGCTTGTTCTTCGATCAACGATAAAGAAACAAAAAGATTTATTGAAGAATTGAACAAAGTTTTTTCGAAAGACAACATCACTCAATTGGCTGAGGATAAAGGATTTAAGCAGCGTGATACAAAGTTTAAACCAGCGTACTTTTTATTGTTTTGTCCCTTTTTGGGTGATTCAATGTTGGGTCTCGCATCCATCGGGACAATTAATAGGGGAAAGCCAGTGCATCATTCAGGCGTGAACGACGTACCAGTCGCATTAGCAAATTCACTTTTTAAGTGGTATATGGAGCGAAATAATAAAACTCGTGTTGAGTAAAAGGGAAAGCATGTTTTGATATGACGCAATATCAAAACATGCTCTTCTTGAGACTATAAACGGATGCTCCTCTCAGTCGATGTAAATAAGCTTCTTGGCAAATAGCGCCTTAAAGGACCTGTCCCCAAATCAAACCTCCGGCACCCCGTCTCAATATTCTCTCGTATTTTCACCAAGGTCACGGCTTTTCGTTTTTTGATTCTGTTTTATTTTTCATCGAGATATTCTGGCCAAATATATTCTACACCTAATCGTTCTTTCGCTTCCTTGAATTTTTTATTTCGGTAGTCATATAATTCCTTAAACCCGAGATTGTCTTGATTTTTGATCAATTCTTCATATAGTTTCTCTGCCTCTTCTTCAGATTCAGCAAGAATCATTTCGGCGGTCATTTTTTCCGTATAATCATCCACTTTCGCTTTTATAGCGGACTCGGGTGTCCCCCCCTCAACAATAGCCCCTTCTAATGCTAATGCATCATAAGTAAATTCGTTAAAATATTCAGGCCCTTCTGTTGAATATTCATCAAATGGATTCGTTGGTTCAGGCATAGTTCTAGTAACTGGAAGTATGTCTACAAACCAAGTAAAATTACCTAATCCATATTTTAATTCTGCCTTATTATAATCTTCATCGACTTCTTTCTGAACATCCGGTAAATACTCCACTTTACCATCTTGATTATAATCCCAAGTGATTCCCTTCGGACCATACCATGCATTTAATGACATTTCTTCAGATGTCATAAATTCGAAGAATTTCACAATTTCCTCTTTATACGGTGAGTTTGCGTTAATAGAAGTCATAGTCCAACCCGAAAGAGAGTTCGGTAGAATGTGCCAATCTCCCGAAAAATCATCTCCTTTTATTGGACCAATATGTGTAAGTTTTGCATGGGGATCACTCTCTGTCAAAGCTTTTGTCTTTGTCATCACTCGGTGTCCAGTAAACGCAAAGATGGCTCCTGCCGAAATCTTTTCCCCGATTTGATCCTCTGTTAAAGTAACAGCTTCTTCTGGCATTAATCCTTCTCTATAAAGTTCATTTAAAAATGTAATAGCTTCCAAATCAGACTCGGGTCTTGTGATTAAATTTCCTTCTTCATCTTCCCTCTTTCCACCACCAAAAAACTGACTAATATCTGCAGTAGAAAAATAAGCAGGCATCACTGTAAATCCGTTGTATTCAATATTAGCATCCTTTACTTTCTTTAAAGCTGTAATCGTACCTTCTTTTGTTTCAAAATCTTTCTTTGTAATTCCCAATTGATCCATAATATCAGCTCTAGCGTACATCGCTGTATGGGTTTCAAGTTGATCCTCTGCTTGAAGTTCCTCCGGAGGATAAAAGTAATTTACATAGCCATAAAAATGGCCGTCTTCATTACGGAACCACTCCTGCATCGATTGCGGTATTTTATAGTCGGGGGCATATTCCTTAATTAATTCATCTAAAGGGGCAAGCATTCCCGAATTCTCAAGCATTTTTCTTTGTGGAGAACTATGGGCAACAGTAACCATATCGGGCAGTTGATTCCCTGCAATCAGTGCACTTAGTTTCTCCTCATTCCCCGTTGTAATTTTGAATTTTACTCCCGTTTGTTCGGTTATATACTTATCCAATGCAGTATTAATGTCATCCCATTGCTTACTATACCAATCAAATGCTATAAACCATTCGACTTCGATTGGCTTTTCACTCTCATCCTTATTATTGCCTTTACTTACCTCTATTGACTCTGATTTACATCCGGACAAAGCAGTGGCGAGTACGAGTAAAAATAGCATGCATCCTATTATTTTTTTCATCTGAATTCCTCCCTTATGTGGTTTATCCTTTAATCGAACCTATTAATACACCTTTCACAAAATATTTTTGTAAAAATGGATACACGATAATAATCGGTATGGAGGTTGCGATCATCATGGCCAACTTTAAAGTTTCTGGACTAATTTGTTTGGCTTGTTCTGGTATATTCGCTGCAGCCGCTCCTCCAACAGAACGGGCAAAATCAGCATCTGTTACAATTCTCATTAAGAATAACTGGATGGTTTGTAGATCAGGTGAATTGGTAAACATCATGGAATCGAAATATGTATTCCAATGAGCCACACCATTAAAAAGCGCAATGGCGGCTAATACTGGTTTCGATAATGGCATAATCAGTTGAAAAAAAATACGGTACTCACCCGCCCCATCCATTTTGGCTGATTCGATAAGAGTATCAGGAATGCCCCTAAAAAAACTCATCATAATAATCATGTTCCATACGCTAAATAACGAAGGAATGATATACACCCAAAATGTATCTAGTAAATGAAGGTCCCTGTATAGTAGGTAAGTAGGAATCAACCCTCCGGAAAAGAACATTGTGATCAACATGATCATCATGTACAGCCCTTTAAACCTCAAATATTTCCTAGACATGGCGTATGCCGTAATCCCCGTAAATAAAACGGAGCTTAACGTCCCGATCAAAGTCCTTGCAATCGTAATAAAATAAGCTTGATAAATAGAGGAATCGACAAATACCGCTTTATAATTAGACCATGTAAATAACCTTGGCCAGAAATACACTCCCCCTCGTGAATAATCCAGTCCTTCATTAAATGACCCAACAATAGAGAACCAGAATGGGGCAAGGGTGACAATCATCACCACTAACATGATCGTTGTAACAAACGTATCGAAAATCCGGTCCGCCCTTGATTTAATTTTTATCATTTAACTTTCCCCTCCTCCCACATGCTTTTTATACGAAAATGATAGGCTTTAGCCCTTACTTACTTCATTCCTTGCAGTGTCTACCAAAACATGGGGATTAGCACCTGAATACAACTTTAACGTACTTCGAGTTAATCGCCTTTTTTCTATTTTTAACTAGCAATTAAACGGGCACTATGAATCCCATTGAAAGGAAGTGTCACTTTATTACAGCATCGTTTCATGATGAATGTGAAAATCAACTAGGACAGCCGCATGATCAGATGGATAACGAACCGGATGTATTTCAATGATCCCTGCCGACTGCGGTCTCAGCTTTGAACCGTGACGGTAAATAAAATCAATCCGATCAAAAATATACTTTTCTCTCTCCATCATCGACCAGGTAATCCCTGGATCAGCAACCGAATCGGGATGTATTTCTCGATACGTATCGTTATACCCTTCCTCCATTAATTCAAGTGACTAAGGAAACGGAAATACATACCCGTTATGTCTATCCTTCGTGGCTTCTATCCAATTGGATTTGAACATGGCTCTAAAGTGGTACTACTGTTCCTGTTTCATGGCATCCTTAATCTTTGCTTCAGATTCCTCTTCCAGCACACGTAGAAAACTGGGAATGTCCATATCGGTTTCAACAAAATCTTTTAAACTCCCTTGAATATCTACATATTCATCCCATTTACTAATCTCCTTTGGTGGAAGCGCCATATCCCGGGAAAATACTTTTTCAAGATCTAATGCTTCAAATTTTTCAGAGGAAGAACCGTATTGAGCCCATGCTTTTGTATCAATTACAGCGGGTGGTTCAGCATAATTGGCCCCCAAAAAAGATTGATGCTCGGCTGATACATATTCAGAGATCACTTGAAATGCTTCATCCTGGTGTTCACTGTATTTATTAATGACATGCAAGGATGGGTTCACTGGTGGTGCCAATGGTTGATCTTCCCATACAGGGACTGGAACTACATCTATATTTTCTATGAAATCCGTATCGGGAATGCCCCATCTTGGGTAATCAATATATGTGATTAACATGGCTACAGTCCCTTGTGGGAACTCATAGTCGTCCTCTGCAGTGGAATCGTACAAACCAGGGATGTCAAAAATATCCCGCATTAAATTCATATACCGTTGCACTGCAGGCTCCTTCGTGATTCGCACCTCACCCGTCTTCGGATCGGTGAGGTTTACAGCAAACTCCAATAAAGGTACTAACGTATCGAAACTTGCGGCTGGCACCGAGCCCATTTCCAGACCACGGTATTGGTTTCCGTTCCTTTCAGCGGTTAATTTTCTCGCTAATTCAACCACTTCATCCCAGGTGATATTATCTGACGGATACGATTCTCCGAACAAATCGAACACTTCTTTATTGTAATATAGCGCATATCCTCCACCGGATATCGGCATACCGGGCATCTGTCCCTCTGAGCCAAGAGACCGTGCACCTGCCACCGCTGAAGGAAATAAGGTATCGAGGTCGAATTGATGTTTCTCAATCAATTGGTCGATGGGTTGAATCATATCCAATTGTTTTAAAGGTTCAATACCCCAGTTGGCTAAAATCACATCTGGAATAATTTTTTTGGCATTCAACTCTTGCAATGGTTCCAGTTGTGCTTGTGAATCTACAAGTTCTAGTTGAATATTCTCTAATTTTTCATCAATCGCTTTATACCTTTCTTCAAACGCATCTTCACCCCACGGATACAATATCTTGATGGTTACGATTTCATCTGTATGATTTACCTCCGAATTTCCATCGTTTTTTCCTTTCTTGCTTTCAGCTTGGCCCTGTTTCGAATTGCAGGCGGTTAAGGCGAATACAAACATGATTCCCAATACCAAAAAAATGAAGTTTCTTATTAATTTTGTCACGACTTATCCCCACTTCCTGAATCAATTATTTCGAATTTCCTAAATTATAACTAAACAAAAATTCATTGATTGTACAAATGCAAATCCAAACTTTTCTTAATTGCCTTCCAACGATTTTTTTGGGAAGACCTAATATTAGATTCGTTTCCTTTATTTCACGATTTAACTGGCAATTAAACAGGCACTATGAATCCCATTGAAAGAAAGCGTCACTTTATTACGGCATCGTTTCCTGATGAATGCGAAAATCAACTAGGACAGCCGCATGATCAGATGGATAACGAACCGGATGTATTTCAATGGTCTTTGCCGACTGCGGTCTCAGCCTTGAACCGTGACGATAAATAAAATCAATCCGGTCAAAAATATACTCTTCCATCTCCACCATCGACCAAGTAACCCCTGGATCAGCAACCGGATTGGGATGTATTTCCCGATACGTATCGTTATACCCTTTCTCCGTTAATTCAAGTGACTGAGGAAACGGAAATACATACCCGTTATGCCTATCCTTCGTGGCTTCTATCCAATCCAGATGAGAACCACTGTTGAAATCTCCAGCCAGTAGCAATGGCTCTTGATCTGACTTTTCGGCTAATGGTTCTAAGCTTTTCATAATTTTTCGTAATTCCGTTATCCGCCTCTGCTCCCCTTCAAGCAATTGCTCATCCGTAAGGTCGGCTTGTTGCTGCAAGTCATGCGCATAATCGCTCAAATAATGCAACCAAATGGAAAATGCATTCACGTATAAGTCTTGATTCAATCGAATCCGCACGCCACCACAGTGGAAAGCTTCAAAGTATGGATACGTCTCCATAATCGGATAACGACTCATAATCGATATATTGTGACTTCTTAAGTAAAAATAATAGCCAAGCGCATCAGCAATAATTGGTCCAGAACCATATGTCTCTTGCATCAGAATCACATCTGCACCACTTTCTTTAATCACATCAATAATACGTTGAACACCGATTTCTGCACCCATCTCACGGCCACCATCCCATATATTAAACGTCATTACTTTCAGGTCAGGCGTTCGTTTTTCGGGTACTGGTTTCACCGATCGATGCAATGAATAGCGTTTCCGTATCTCTTCAACCGTAAGGGACCGATCATCGATCCATACCTCATCAATCAATCCTGGAAAAGACATAGTACCGTGGTCAGTCCTTGCATCTCCACCAACACAAAGCTGTTCAGCTTGTTTCCAATATTGATCGGAGTTTAACGAAACACTGTAGATTCCGACGTTCACTCCGTCATAATAAAGACGAATTTCTTGTTGGCCAGCACAATAAGTAAAGGAAAGAAAATGCCATTTTTCATCACGAATCGGTTGCCGAAAAACGGTCGGTTCATACATATACGTTTCTTTTTCTGTTAGCTGCCAATACCATGCTCCATTCGTTTGAACACCTATTTTCCAACCTGTTCGGTCCGCCTCATCATGATCATGTGTTGCTGTGATCACATCAAACGAGTAAGAGCTTAAACCACTGATGCTATCCCCTTTCACCCATACACTTACGGTAAAATTATTTAAATACCCTTTTAATGGGTTCGCGAAAGAGAGCGACTCTCGTATCGGTTTAGCCATACTTAAATCAAGGGCTTGTCCGTTTATCCCTTCTACTTTTCTAGCCTTTGCACCTGCGTAATCAATACGCCAACGTGGCGCTTCTACAAAATTTTCACTTTGTCTAGACATGTCGATCCTCCCCATTCAAAATAGACTATTATCGGTCACTTTTTTAGAAAAGTAATTGGCCAAGACCAATAAAATCACGGCAACTACTGATTTAGTTAACCCGACCGCGGTCGAATAGGAATAGCGCATTTGCTGCAACCCTGTTTTATATACGTAAGTATCGAGTGTTTCACTAGTCGATAAATTCAACGGATTTTGTAATACTAATATTTGCTCGATCCCCGTATTTAACATTGCACTTATAGCAAAAATGAACATGATAATGACTGTGCCCATAATGCTAGGTATAGTAATATAACGTATTTTTTTGAACCTACTCGCTCCGTCCATTGTGGCAGCTTCATACAGTTGTTGATCCACTCCTGCTATGGCGGCTATATAAATAATCGCTCCCCACCCAAGTCCTTTAAGCATTTCGCTGCCTACAAGAATAAACCAAAAATAATGATCTTTTCCAATAAAATTAATGGCTTCATCAACAATATCTAACTGAAGTAAAATATAGTTCAAAATTCCATTTGTAGGTGAAAGTATCGTTAAAATTAAACCACCAAAGATCACCCATGATACAAAATGAGGCAAATAAGAAATAGATTGCACAAGACTTTTAAAGCGCTTATTCGTCACCTCATTTAATAGTAAGGCAAAAATGATCGGTGCCGGAAATCCAATTAATAGATTCAGTCCATTAATAACAAGCGTATTTCTTAACACATTCCCCAATAATGGGTCATTAAAGAATTCTTTAAAATGAATGAACCCTGCCCACGGTGAACCATTCACTCCTTGGAATAGATCGTAATCCTTAAAGGCAATAATAATTCCGTACATCGGGATATAAGCAAAAACAATTAAAAAAATGATCGAAGGAAGCACCATTGATTGAATTTCTAATTGCGCTTTCATATTAAACCAATTGAATTTATGTTTCCTTTTTTTGAGTGGAATAGATGGTATAGTCGGAAATTTCTCTTGCAAATTTTTCACCTCCATATCAAAATCACCTATGTGTTGTGATTCAATCGTACTAAAACGCACGTCGGTAAAGTTTAAATATATATGGAAGCCCTTGCACTATTTTAAGATATTTAAGCAGATGAATCCCCGATCGTAAGCCACACAGCAAAAAACATCCGCAAGTATTGTGCGGATGTTTTTTGCTGTGTGAAGACCTGGGACTTCTAGTATGATGTTGACTATTGTTCTGCTGGGATAGTGATTCTTACCTCGGTATATTTCCCATGTTCACTTTCAATGAATAAGCCATATCGAGTTCCATAATGCAACTGAATTCGACTATTTACATTGCAAAGTCCTACCTTATCGCCAGATGGAGATGCTAATTGTTTTTTTATTTCCATTAATCGATCCTGATCGATCCCGATCGCATCATCTCTTATTGTAAACTCAATCGTCTTTGCTTTGACCTGACAAGTAATTTCAATCGTTACATGTTTTGTCGTCAGCTTGGCTCCATGTTGAATTGAATTTTCAATAACCGGTTGGAGTATAAGCTTTAACGTTTTAAATTTCAACGCATTTTCATCTACATTCCATACGCAGCAAAAATTATCAAAACGAGACGACATAATCGTAGCGTATGTTTTGGTATATGCGATCTCCTCTTGAATCTCTATTGTAGATTGCTCCCGATTTGTAATAAAACGAAATAACTTGCTTAGCGAATGGATCATTTTAATTGATTTCTCAGTTTCTTGTGCTTCAACTAAATACATTAAATTTTCAAGTGTATTATAAAGAAAATGTGGTTTTATCTGTGACTGCAACGCATTGATCTGTAATTCCCGTTTCTCATATTTTAAACGCGTCCGCTCTTTATTAGACTCAATGGTTTGATGGATTAATTTATCCATTTTGTCCATCATCTTCTTAAAATTACGACTTAATAAATCGATCTCATGAATGCCAGATAACCCCTCCGCTACGGAATAATGTGATCCTTTTAAGTCAAAAGCATTAAACAATCTGTTCAACTGACCTAAAGGCTTCAACAATCGTTTAGAAATCCAATAAGAAACAATGACAATCAATACAACAATAACGAACACAAGATAAAGATCATTGACAAATAATTGATTCACTTTCTGACGGATATCCGAATCAATATATTTTGATGTCAATATCCAATCTACACCACTTATTTTTGTAGAAAAGGAAAGAGTCTGACTTTGATTATCCATTTTGGTACCGATTTTGCTTGCATCATGATGCGAAACAAAATTCGCCTGATTATCTACAATGAATGTGTCAAAATTTAGTTCCTTTATATTCGAATACGATTCAACCAAATTACTCTGTTCAAGTTCTGTCGTGATAAAGCCAATCTTTTTCGAAAAATCATTTACAGAGAAAATTGGCATCGCTAACAGGATCGTGACATGATCAAAACGATCTTTTTCCACAAAATAGTTTATGTTCCGATTAGATTCTAGAAGGGTTTTATAAAAATTGGAATCCAAATGAGGATCTACGTGTGAATCTGTCGCATAGTCTAACTTATTTGACATGTTATAGACACCTATATGCTGTTCCTTCATCCCCATTGTTTGGGAAATATGAGCGAACTCACGCTCTCTTTCTTTATGAGGAGAATGATTGATCCGGGTTTGAATACTAGGGTCAAGAGACAAGTGAGAGAGGCTCACCTGATATTGCTGTATTTCACGATTGATTATATGAGCCAGCCTTTCATGTGTCATATGCATACTTGCTTGCACATCCTTGGCAACAAGTTTAGAAGTTTGCCAATAGTACATACACAAAAATAATAAAAGCGGCAATAAAATAGAAATTAAAAAATAGAAAAAGAAACGTTCGAACAAACTGAACTTTAATGGTTTATGTTCGCCATCACGAAACGAATCTCTTTTCTTATGATGGACTCGGTTTTGAATTCTTTGTAGTAATCGATATAGTGGCCGAAGGATTCGCATCGAGATGATCGTTGAACTGGTCATCGTAATCGTGACTGTAAATAATAAAATAGAAACGATAATTTTCCACATTTGTTGTATTTGATCTTGATAAAAATGAGTTTTCTCTGAATAGACAAGTTTAAAATTGGAATAAGGGATACTTGTTGCGTACATTTCCACATCCTTATTGCGAAAAACTAAGTTATCTACGTTTTTTTGGGATGATGCAAATTGACTGAGAATCACTTCGTTTACTTTTTTTCCTTTAAAAAGCAGCTTGTCCTTTGCATCAAATAAAGCAATATGATCGGCATAAAAAATATGCTTGGACAACGCTTGCGGTTGGATAAATACAAGAACACTCCCGTAATTTTTTCCATCGGATGTACCCACATTTGCTCCGAAAAACATTTTATCATTCAGATCTTGAAAAATATATGTATGATTGTGGGTTCTTTTGTAAAGATCCGAATATTCTATGTTACGATTTGCTTCACCAATGGATACAAAGTAATTATAATTCTTTACTTCTTCCTTCATCTGCATTCCATTATAAATAGAATCAACTTCCTTCTGATTGGAACTGTATTGCGCATCTGGTGTCACAATGACGATATTTTCAATTAAAGGATTCTCCTGTTGCACAGAAATAAGATTACTTTGCAAATTTTGTAATGCATTGTATCTTTCCATGGAACCCAGTTGTTTATTTTCAATATCCTTTAACGATTGGATCACAGATTCATTCGAATTTAAATTATCGATTTTATGAAATAGGTCTTCAAAATACGTTTGCAATTCTCTGGAAATATGATCTACTTTTACTTGAATCGATGTCTGTCTCTGCTCTTCAATAAATTTTTTTGTCTTCATATAAGCGTTCATACTCAAAGCAATGAGTAAAATGATCACAATGCTGAATGAAATTATCAATAGAAAATGTTGAAATGACAGTTTCCTTTTCAAATTGAACTGTTTCCCCATAATGACCTCCTGTACTTATGACCGCAAAAATTGCTTTTTATATTGTAAAGGAGATACGTTCTTAATCTTTTTAAATACTCTATTAAAATAGGACTCGCTTTGAAAACCAACTAAGTGACTGATATCTTTCATTCTGTAATCACCTTGTCGCAACAATTCTGTAGCCTTTTCTACTCGCACATTATTGACATAATCCACAAAATTTTGTCCCGTTTCCTCTTTAAAAATAGCACTAAAATAAGCAGGATGAAGAAAAAGTATTTGCGATATTTCTAACAATGTAACTTTTTCTTGATAATGATCTTTTACGTACTCTTTTGCGCTTACAACATAGTGGGTCTCTTGAGAAACTGACAAATCAACTTTATTTTCAGTGAATTCACGGTTCCCTTCTTCTTGAATGAGTTCGTTCTTGAGTTTATGAAATACATCTAAGAATTCGGTTTTACTGACAGGTTTTAATAGGTAGCCTTTTACACCGTATTGAATAGCTGCTTGAGCATACGCAAAGTCGTCATAAGCACTTAGGATAATTACCTTTGTGCTTGGAGAGAAGTCCTTTATTTCCCTAGCCAATTCTATTCCTGTCATATTAGGCATCAACACATCTGTTAGAACTGCATGAGGACGATGACGTCTCACAATGTCAATTGCTTCCATTCCATTTTCAGCTGAACCGATCACTTCAAAACCAATATCACGCCATGGAAAGAATTGAGTTAGGCGCTCTCTAATATTTTTTTCATCATCAACAATTAATACTTTATACATGTTTTATTCCATCCTTTTTTGTCTACCCTTCTTAACATAAATGACTCACCGCCCAATCATTTAGTAATAAACTGTTGCGCTCCATTGTCCTGTTGGCAAGACACAGGGGATGGAGCATTCAAATTTTGTACGCGGAGTATGAAAAACTACCTTGAGGCATTTGCTAGTTTTATTATAAGGAAGCAGAGAGCATTGACAGCTGTGACCAATATCTAATCTTAAACCTTGCCAAACCTGATTGAAGAATTAGAGCAACATGGAGTAGATATTTGGACGTCATC
The DNA here is from genome assembly GCF_017355205.1 of Bacillus sp. SD088. GTDB lineage: Bacteria > Bacillota > Bacilli > Bacillales > Bacillaceae_C > Lederbergia. The sequence continues at coordinate 111,221 of NZ_JADIJK010000008.1, read as the reverse complement.
CGGCCATCCACTAAGCAAAAGGTGAAATTTTTGATGTTTCGGCCTGATGACAAAAATTGAAATGGGAACGTCACAAAAGTTTAAGTGATTTCTGTGACGTTTCATTCAGGGTTTTCCAAACCATTGAATAGGTATTCTTTGTTTTTCTACTCGTGCAAGAGGATATGGGGATTTTACCATTTTTTTACCATCCCCCCTTTTCTTCAGTGGCATAGTAAAGGGGATATCTTTGCACGCATCTCCCCAATGACCTGCAATGACTCCATAGCATATTCCCGAGGAATCAGATACTCCGATTGCAACTCGCTTCCGCTGCTTGGCATAAAATCAAGACGAAAGTGAGGCAAGCGATCAAACCAAGTGCCATCCACTCCCATTTGTTCTGTACAGTTAATGCTCTCTATTCCTTGAATAGGGTGAGCATTGGCTTTTGCTGGTAATGCACCATATAGCTCTGACCTTACGGATGATTTGTCAGCTGATAATTGCTTCAGCCACACCTGGTTAATGGTATCCTGTTTCCAATCCGTAAACAAACTAACACTGTAAGCACTTGAGAAGATTTCATCTAAATGTCCTGGCAATTGGGCAAATGGCAGATGTTCATACACATATTGACTCACTTGATAACTAGGGATCACAGCTAATGTCAACTCAATAATGACACCTAATGCCCCCAAATGAACGGCCGCCCCTTGCCACTCTTCGCGGTTCTTGTCTTGAGAAAACTCTACGGTCTCTCCATTGGCTGTGACAACCTTCATCGCTCTTACGCTACTAGACAAACACTGATTCTGATCACCAGATCCGTGGGTCGCTGTCGCACAAGCGCCTGCAACCGAAATATGCGGTAAAGAAGCCAAATTAGGTAAAGCAAAACCACGCTCCTCAAGATATGAACTTAACTCCCCATACCTCATCCCACCTTCGATCGTGACCGTTTGCTTCTCTTTATCAAAGTCTAGTACACGATTTAGATTCCCTAAAGAGAGAATAGTATCATCTGAATCCGCAATATTATTAAAAGAATGACGCGAGCCTACGACCCGGACATGTGTTGCTTCTTTGACAATCTGTTGAATTTCTTCTACACTACTTGGCTCATGCCAATGCTTTGCTTGATAGATGAGATTTCCCGCCCAATTTTTTTGGTGATTCATAGTCTCAACTCCTATAAAAAGAATACTTTGATCGATGAATATAAAATGAGAAGTGCTAAAGCACTTCTCCTACGACTACTACTATTAGATGGTGGTCCCCATCTCTACAATATACAGTTACTTGTTTCATTCTATCATACTTTTTTGAAAGCGGATACTTGAAAACAAGAATACATTTTGCCTTCTAAATATATAGCGAATAAAAGTTTATTCTTCTAAACTTATTATTTGACCTACTCCTCTTCCATTTGAGTACAAACGTTCTCTTCGTCCTCTTCTTGAAGAATTTGTAAATACGCATTTAAATCCTTAACTGAATTCACATAATTAATACCAGCCATTGGAATCACCCCATCATCATACTTCGGCATTTTGGCCAGGCCTAAGTATCTTTTATAAGCCTCTGATTGGATAATCAACACTTCGTTGGTTTCGGAATCGATGGAATTCTAGCTAAATTGTGCATAAACATCATAAGTCGTATCTCGGACTAAGCGATGATACTGAATCCCATCCCTTTCTTAAGTTAGATCTTTAGCAAGTTCTGTTACTTCTTGCCATGTCATTCCGTCTGTAAGATAGTCATAGCCAAGTATATCAAATGCGTCTTTATCATAATGAAAGGAATAAGTTGGAGTGTCATGGGAATAACGACGAGCCCACCTTCTTGCTCTAAGGTTTGTTCCGCGCAAATTCAATAAATGAAGATTTAAAGTGCTCTAAATCAAAACCTGCTTCTTCAATTAATTCACTCATATCATACTCCAATTCATATCTTGCCAAATGACCTGTATGACTAATCGCCCCATCGTCACAATATCTGGAACCTTTCCTTTAGCAATTAAATCTTCAAGAGTCTCTGGATAATCGGTCCCTGCATCATATACATCTATGTTAATATATGGGGATTTTTCTTCAATATATTGATGTAGCTGTTACCCCACTCAAACTGAATATTGCATTTGCTAAACCAAGTATAATCGGAAGTCTTCTTCTCTATAACAATACATGCCAAATGATTGATCCCTTTTACCGCCCATTGCTGTATAGGCCTCAATAAGATCCTGACTCAGCATCATGGAGTGCAGATTCAATTTGTCTCCCAATAAATGGTCCAGTGCAGATCACAATTTGATAATATCACCGTAAACAAATAGAAATAAAGAAGATTTGATGTCTAAAATAGACAATTGAATTGAGTTAAACAAGTACTTGTTATTTTTTTAAAGCTATATTGTATGTGAGAATCATGGAATAAATTTTAAAATTGAGTGAGATACTACCGAGAAGATGTCACATGTTTAAACCATAAGAAGGTGGGATTCTTATGTTTAATCGAAAAAAATTTAATAAACGAAATAAAGAACGGCAGATTGATAAAGAGGTTTTAAAACCTCTTTATTCTAATTTGGAGAAAAATGCAGAAGTACTAAATTTTCTTTATAAAGATTGCTCAGATGTTGTTTTCCGTTCATTTGTAATTGCTGATCATATAAAGGCTCAATTAGTTTACATAAAAGGTATGTCAAATATTGAAGAAATAGACAGTAATGTATTAACACCGCTTATGCAACAAACCGATCAGAAATCTATAAATCCCAGATTATTGATTGAACACAGACTGTCTGTTGCCGAGATAAAAAAGATTGAATCCTTTGACACCTGTGTTGAACAATTATCCGTTGGTAATCCTATTTTATTACTAGATGGTGACCAACAAGGATATGCACTGGGATTGGCTAAATGGGAGAAGCGTGCCATTGAAGAACCGTCTGGTGAGGTGGTGGTTAGAGGGCCTCGTGAAGGATTTACGGAGAGTGTAGAGGTAAATACTTCTTTGCTGCGAAGAAAGATTAAAAGTCCTCAACTAAAAATGAAATCATTAAAAGTGGGTAGGTACACACAAACCACAATTATGATAACTTATATCCAAGATTTATCAGATGAAACGCTGATTGAAGAAATCACTCAGCGTATTAAACGAATTGACATTGATGGAATTTTAGAATCGGGATACATAGAAGAATTAATCCAAGACAATTCTTACTCTCCGTTTCCACAAGTGCTTGTTACAGAGCGACCTGATACAGCAGTTTCTAATTTGCTTGAAGGACGTGTGGTCATTGTTGTTGATGGTACACCCTTTGTTTTGATTGCTCCAACCACATTCTATTCCTTATTTCAATCTGGAGAAGATTATTATCATCATTTCATAATATCTACGGCAACCCGCTGGTTACGTTTTTTATTTTTATTTATTTCTCTCCTGTTACCATCTTTGTATGTTGCTGTGATTACCTATCACCAAGAGATGGTACCGACTACATTATTGCTTACCATGGTCGATTCACGCGAGGCAATTCCATTTCCTGCGCTGGTGGAAGCTTTGCTTATGGAAATTACATTTGAAGGGTTGCGGGAAGCAGGACTTAGACTTCCTAAACAAGTAGGTGCTGCCGTTAGTATTGTAGGAGCATTGGTTATTGGCCAAGCAGCGGTAGCTGCTGGTTTAGTCTCAGATCCCATGGTCATGGTTGTTGCCCTTACTGGTATCGCTTCCTTTACAATTCCACGTTACAATATTGCTATTCCTTTCAGATTATTACGTTTTCCAATTATGTTACTGGCGGGAACGTTCGGGCTGCTAGGCATCATGATGGGACTTTTGGCTATTATAATACATCTGAGTACGTTACGTTCTTTTGGTGTGCCTTATCTCTCTCCAATGGCTCCATTGAAAAGAAGAGATCTGAAAGATACTTTAATACGGGCTCCTTTATGGAAATTAAATACGCGCCCCCATTTAACGGGAGAATATAATAAATATCGTCAATCTTCTAACCAAAAGCCTTTCCCTAATAAAAATGAGGAAGAGTGACATAGAGGTGGTGAAATAAAAGATGGAGAAAGGAAAAATATCAGCTTTACAGATGAGCGTTATGATGTATCACGCTATTATAGCGACAGGGATTCTTTTTATTCCCAAAACAGTCTTTGATGCTGCCCAGCAGGATATTTGGATCTCTCCTTTATGGGCTTTTCCTTTAGGCTTGCTAAGTGTATATATTGCATATAAATTGCACAAGCTTTATCCAGACAATACGATTATGCAATACAGCCAACATATTCTTGGTGCCTTTTTTGGTAAGGTACTTGGATTGATCTTATTGCTGTTTCTGTATACTTCTATCAGTGTGATGGTTTGGCAATATGGAGAATTTGTGGCTAGTGAATTTCTCCCCCATACTCCAAAGTATGTGATAGTAGGTATGATGATTCTGTTGTGTGCGTTTGCTGTACACGGAGGAATTGAGGTTATAGGAAGACTGTCTGAAATAGTTTTTCCAGTTTTTCTCTTGCTTTTTTTAGTCATCGTCGTATTACTCCTTCCAGATATAGAGATAAAGCGAATGCTACCAGTGATGGAGAATGGCATAATGCCTTCTGTTAAAGGTTCATTGGCTTTATACACATGGTTTGCTCAATTTGGAATTATCTATTTTTTTCTTCCATATTTAACAAATCGGGAAAAAGGAATGAAATGGGGAGGCATTTCGGTATTAGTTGTTACGATAACATTAGTGCTTACTAATATCACCGTTATTTTGGTCTTTGGGCGTTTAACGGGAAATTTTACTGCCCCACTCATGAGCGCGACGAGATATATTAGCATAGCCGAATTTTTGTCTCATCTCGAAGCAATTGTTATGGCGATTTGGATTGCAGGGACATTTATCAAAATTTGTGTTTTTTACTATGCTTTAGTGCTGGGTACAGCTCAGTGGTTTAACCTATCCAACTACCGCTCTCTTGTCCTGCCGACCGGTTTTCTGTTTGGGGTGTTTGCGATGCAGGCGTTTCTTAATTCCGCAGAGGCATCCGAACATTTTCATGAGGTTTCCCATGGGTTAACAGATACTTTGGTGTATGGACTGATCCTCCCCATGTTCCTGCTTTTGATAGCCTACATACGTAAAATGAAGATTTTTAAGCAGAAAGGCAGGGAGAAAAAGTGAAGCGGTTGAAAATAATATGGCTTATCGGTATCTCCTTATTTTTGCTCACGGGTTGTTGGGATAGGAGGGAGACCAATGATCTTTGGGTTGTAACTGGAGTGGGATTGGATCAAACGGAAGATGGAGAAATAGAAGTAACAGTTGAGATACATTCTCCAAACAATGATAGAGGCGAAGGAATGGGTGGAGAGAGTAACCAGGCAGGGGGCAATAAAATGATTCATCAAACAGGGAAAGGCATATCGATACCAAAAGCCATTGAGGATCTTGATACACAACTTCCAAGGGAAATTCTATGGAGCCATACGAAAGCGATTGTGATTAATAAAGCTTTAGCCGAGACAGGAATTCGTGAAGAATTAGATTTTTTTATCCGTCATCCTGAGCCGCGCTTGAGAAGTTACGTATTTATTAGCGAGGGGAGCGCGAAAGATATTATGGCTTTGCTTCCGCCATTAGAAAGAAGTTCTTCTGAGGTACTAATAGAATTAGCTAAATCAGAAGTGTTAATGAAGGTAACATTATTTGATTTAATGGAAATGTTGAAGGGAGAATCGGACGCTGTCATTCTTCCTATGGTTGATAAATTACCGCCTGAAGAGGGGGAACAGCCCTTAGAAACGACTGCGTATATGAATCAATCAGCTATCTTAAAAAAAGGTAAAATGGTCGGTTCAATTGATGATCGGTTAACTAGAGGAGTGCTCTGGTTTAGAAATGAGATAACAGAGTCTACTGTCACGGTACAACCTGAAGATGCAGACGGTCTTATTTCTATGAATTTAATTAAGGGAACAACAAAGTTGATACCTGAGATAGACGGCAATGAATTGAAAATGACCATTCAAATTGAAACGATGGATGATGTGATACAGAATAAAACGAATTGGGATTTAAATGAAATCGAAAAACAAAGAGTACTGGAAAAGGAGTTAGCGAAAAAGATTGAAACACGTCTAACAGATACTCTAGAAATAGTGCAGAAAGAGATGAAAGCAGACATTATCGAATTTGCTGAAGAATTCCGACGGAAGCACCCTGAAAAATGGAAGGATATAAAAAAGGATTGGGAGGAAAGGTTTCCTTCTGTAGAAGTAACTTTTGATATTGAGGCAAAAATTCTTAGAACAGGGCAAGGAAATGTACCTTGGTAAAAAGAGGTGAACAACATGAAAGGGGTCTATATTTTCTGCGTAACGGCGGTCGTAGTGTTGATGTTCATTTATCAATGGCCCAAAATACAGTCAACGGAAATTAAAGAGAAATTAGTGTTTTCATCCTTAACACTAACAGGTTGGTCTCTAGCTGTAGCCTACATTATTTTTCCGAATATGGATTCACCGGCAAAAATTGTTGATTATGTTCTAACAAGTTTGAGAAGTAATTTCCTTGATATATTCTCCTGATATAAAACTGACCAAAGCTTCTTCCAAGATTCGTTTTAAACATTTATATGCTCATATTTCTTAATATAACAAAGTCCATTTGTCTTCATTATTGTCCTAAGTCCCTGTTTATAGCCGTCTATTCGATGAAAAATCAATAGGTAGACGGTTATTCGTCATCATACCGAAAAGGTACGCCTATTTTAATAGTTCGGGCTTACGCATTAAGTACGAAGAGGATTTTAAAACAACCGTAGATTTCACACGTAGCGTTATTTCCGACAATTGGTAAAACAGAAGCTCAAAGAATACGGGATAGGGCGACACTCATTCTCACTTTTTTGCCGTTCCCCCATAAACTAGGCGCTTGCACTTTGCATCCATCCTAATGTGTTATTAATGGATGATTTAGGGAACAGCGGTCGGCACATAAGTAAACTATAAACATATATGTCCTGAAAAAAAACGCTGTAGGTTTGCTCAAATTAAGCAAATTAAGCAAATTACAGCGTTTGTCTTATTTTGAATATCTTTTCAGTAGTTCCCCAATTCAAGGAGCCTGTACACGCTTACGTTCCCCTAGTTTCTATACTTCCATGAAATAGGCATGATAATGTTCATCGTTGATTTGATTCAATGGGCGCAATTCTCTATTACCTAAAAAATATCTGTTATTAATAACTTGAATCTTTTGAGATATTTCTTCTGAAGTGACAAGTTGAAAATCAACTTCTTCACAACAATATACTAGTAGATCTTGACCGTAAGTAATTGAAAAAATATTTTTGTTATCGTTGGTTCGATGAATTCTAGTAATAGGTGTAAGAAAAATACTAATTTGACTATCTTGCCAGTTTTTTTCTAACTGGATAAAACCATCGTTGATTTGATAAGAAATCAGATTACCATCTATCATAACCTTTTGAATGTTGGCCCAGGTAGGAACACGAATCATTAAAGTAAAAGTTTCACTACCATAAATTTGCAATGAAAGACAATCATCATGCAATTTTTGTTTGAGTATCACATTTTTTTCCTGCCAATGAACCTGACTCGGATAGAAAAGATTTATATAAACAGTTGTATCCTTAAAGGCATATATGTCTTTTTGAAACCGAAGCATAGTCTCTAATCCTGTACCATGACAGCAAGTATTTTCTTTGGTATCGAATTTTTTCTTACCTCCAGGAGAAAGCGGCATAAAATAAGTCGTCCCACCATCGCAGGAGTGACTCGCAGCTGCTAATAAATGGTTGTGCAAAGTATTCTCGTAATAGTCAAAATAATAAGCTTTTTGGTTTAAGTCAAATAGCTTCTTTGTCAATTTTAACATATTGTAACTAGCACAACTTTCAGCGTTTTTTGTAGTTAAATACTTTGCTATGTGATTAGCTTGCTTAAACATTTCAGTTTCACCTACACCGCCAATGGAGTATGCATGTTGATGGACGACCATTTGCCAAAAGTTCTCTGCAATCGCTAAATATTTTTCCTCTCCGGTTTCTTCATAAATATCTAACGCTCCTATAATTTGCGGTATATGCTGATTCGCATGAACGCCGTTAAGTGTATCCATATCGGCTGCCATTGGGATAAATAGTTTATCATTTTCAAATAGAAAAGCCGTAGCCAAATACTGTTCTTCTTTAGTGAAACGATATAACCGCATCATCGCAGAGATCATTCCACCAAATTCACCTGCAATGTAGATTGACCACATTTTATTGAGTTGTTGGCGACTAAGAGCGTGCAAACGTTTATAGACCCAGTTTCCTATATTCATTGCTACCGACAGCCCTTGCTGATTCCTTGCAAACTCGTAACTATCCAATAATCCTGTTAAAATCTTATCTAATGTATAATAAGGGGCCCAAATGGTTGGATAAGTAGTATAACGCTCTAATAGATCAAACTGTTCTTCATCATAAGCACCTAAATACCCTGAATGCATCCCTTGCTTTTCCATTGCTTTTTGACATTTTGCCAATTCAGATACCAAATAATCCACTTTTTTTTGAAAAAATAAATCCGAAGTTCCATAGAAGGCCAAAGACAATGCGGAAAGGTAATGGCCTGTTGTATGTCCACGTAAATTACCTTCAGGTGAATCCCAGCCTGTCATAGGCTCAGCATTTTCTGTCGAAAGTCCCGCTGCCTCACGAAAACTATAAAGTAATTGATCTACGCAAACTTTTCTCAGATGCTCTAGCATTCTTTCGGCAGAATTCCTGTAAATAGAATCCCCTAGTAAATTTACAGGTTTTGTAACGAGCTTTTCTGGTGTCTCACTCTTTATTGGCATATCCGGTTTAATTGTTAATTTTACCAATTGTTTGGAACCGGCTACTTGGCCAAAAATAACTTGGGTCTCTCTATCTGCCACAAGGTTCTCAAGCCATGTCACCTCGGCAGTAGAATATGATTGGTCATCAAGTGTAACTACACATACACTAGGAAGATGATTCATAGCTTCTTTTTTAGTTAGTTCTAGGTCATATATCTCAACAATAGTGTTTTGAGGGACTTCCTCTAAAACTGTTGCTACAAAATCACGATAGATGATCACCTCTCCGTACTCTGCTGTTACTGTTAATGTTACTTCCCGATTACCTACACCATAAGTAGGACGCGTGACTTCCCCTTTATGATTAATAAAAAGAATTTCTGAGGATTTCCAATTAAAGCGACTTTCACGTTTTCCGACCTTTGGCAATTGTAAATCTGTATCAACCGTACCCAAGTTTCCCAAATAAATATCAGCAACATCTTGTTTGGCAATTGCTTCATCTTTTAGTTTGGTATTCGTGTTAATATTCATATGGTATTTGCTCCTCTCCAGGATTAGTTAATGTAACTTTTTTCGCTAGTTTTTCCTTTAACCAATTCTTACCTTCTACCAAACGGGTAATCACCATAGATATTGCTGGATCAGAAGTAACGTTAACCATTGTACAGAACGGATCAGTTAATGTTCCCATGATCACTATGATGGGTATGGCTTCAGTAGGAAAGCCCAAGGCTGTACAAATAAACATTTCCCCAATAAAGCCACCACTAGGGATCGTTCCAACGATAATTCCGCTAATCACGGCCACAAAGATTGCAACAAGCATTTCTTTCATACCAAATGAGCGTTCAAAAACAGCAAATAAGAATGCGATTTTCATGATTTGTACGCTAACCACGCCATTTTTATGAGTATTTCCTCCTAAAGGTATAACGATATCACATATATATTTCGGTATTCCCATTTTTTCGCTAGCTAATAGATTAACAGGGATACATGCTGTAGAACTACAAGTTCCCATTGCTGTAGTCATTGGGAGTGTTATGTTGCGCCAATAAGCTTTTACACCTTCAAATCCACCACCCCAATAAGTATACAAAGTGGAAGTCAATACGAAAAATAGAATACAAAACACTACATAAATCAATGAAATTCTTGCGATTGAAGAAACAACCTGACCACCCATTTGACCAATCATAGAAGCGAAATAACAAGCAATTCCGAGCGGCGCTAATTTCATAACCATCTCTACCATTTTCATAAGAACCTCTGTAACATTATTAAGAAGTACTTTTACCTGAGTGGCTTTATTACCTAAAAGGCTCACTCCTATTCCAAACATGATAGAGAAGATAATTAGGGGTAACATATTATCTTTGGATAAAAGCATAGAGAAATCAGAAACTGTTAACATATTTACAATATTTAAACTTGACTCGATCTCTTCATTGTTATTCCCGATGGTTATAGTTTCTCCGTTAGTAGGTGAAAAAATCGACGTTGTAGCTAAGGCTAATATTGAAGTGATAACTCCAGAGGCGATCACCACCACTAAAAATATCAAGAGTATTTTTCTTAATTTCCCCACATTTTCCATATTAGCGATAGAACTAGCAATTGAAACGAAAACAATGGGTACTATTAAACAAAATACCAAATTTAAAAATACATCAGCAATTGGTCTTAAACTTTCCGCTTTTGGTCCCATTGCAAAACCCGCTATGGCTCCTAAAACTACCCCAAGTAATAATATGATTGAAAAACGATAATTACTTAAGATCTTTCTCATATACGCTCACCCTCTCATATTTAGGTTATGATTTGATTGTAGCGCATACATTAATATAACAAACAGGATCTATATTATGATAAAATTGTATTATATTCATATCTATTCTTGTATTTTATTAAGATATATCAATTTATTTTTAATTGTTTCTTCTAATAATGTTGATATGTAAACGCTTTTCGATGAACAATACCATAACAATATTAGGAAGGTTATATTTCATGTATATTAAGTTAATTTCTCCACCCTTACCACATTTAGTAGCTTCAGGAATCTCAATTTTTCGTTCAGGAGATATTCATGAAAGACGTGTGTTGAACGAAATCTTTGATCTAATTGTTATGAAACAAGGAACACTTTTTATAGAAGAGGATGGATATCAATATACTTTAAAGAGAGGTGACTATCTCATACTTTCATCAGGTAAATTACACAAAGGCTATCGTCCTTGCATGGAAGAGACACATTTTAACTGGCTACATTTCTCAACCATGGGCAAATTTCAGTATGAAAGTACCACAAAGTTACAACAAAGAAAAATGATGAGCCAAAAAAAATGGTATAAAAAAGATAACTTCTCCATTTACTTAAGCAAATATGGTCACTTAGATGAAAAGTCCTTAGATCAATTGTTACAAATTATGGATAGCTTGGTCGAAGTAGAAATTAATCACAAATTCCGGAAAAAGCAATTTTTCCCTGCTAATATTGATGAATTAGAAGCTCAGCAGCTTTTTTTGAACATCCTATCTACTTTGCAGCATAAAAATTATCAATACACCAAAAAAAATTTAGCATCACAAATTTATGTATATATCGCTGCTCATACCAAGCAACCATTTTCGCTTACAGAGTTATCACAGGAGTTTTCTTATCATAAAGCATACATTATTGAATTGATTAAAGATGCATATTCTATAACGCCTTCCCAACTTCACACACATTTGCGGATGGAAGAAGCAAAATCATTGTTAAAAAGCACTAGTTCACCTATTCAAGAGATTGCTTATGAAGTTGGCTTTAATGATCCTGCTTATTTCAGTAAGCAATTTAAAAAGATCACCGGAGTAACCCCAAAAATATATCGTAAACAATATCGTAATTAACCAGTGGATTTTATTCCGCATCTACGCTATTTAGTATTTAATAAAAATGTTATATAGACTTCAATGACATATAAGGACTTACGCGTTCAAATCTTGTACACGCAGTATGAGGATTATTATGAGGCGTTTGCGATTATTATTAGGAAGAAAATAGCATTAAAAGGTTGGCGGGCAACATCCCATCTTAAATATAGCCGTAGCATACCCCCTGGCAAATCTAGTGGAAGAGATACATGAAACTAGTTTGGACATTTGGACGACAATCCAGCCATCCACAAAGCAAAAAGTGTAATTTTTGATATTTCGACCTGATGATGATTGAATTGAGAATGTCACAGAAACATGGATGTTTTCGGTGACATTCTATATTTAGCAAACAAAAGTGGCAGGATATTTTATGAATAGAAAAGAGGCTAAATATAAAAAACATACTGCCATAAACGATATTTTCTGAGTGCCGAATACACCCACTGCTATTTCAATAAAGACTGTAAGTGCAGTCCAAGCAGCTCGGAAAGAATGCCCCTATTCAAAATGGCTCCCCGATAATTATGCCGGTAAAAGGCTAAATGTTTTTGGTAAGGGTGAATTCGAAGGATTAATTGCTTCTAGTTTGGAAAACAGGAGAAGTAATATCCTAGACTACCTTGATAAATTTGATAATAATGTCTCAAACTTACTAAATAAATGGCAAGTAAATGAAGATGTTGTGAGAAAAAAGTTCGCTTTAGAAACCGATGAGCAAATCGGGGATATGCGCTATAATCAAGCAATACGATTAAATGAAAAGCTAGCAACTCGTGTACCTTTGTTTGAATCCGATTATTTTTCAGCCTTCTTGCGCTTATTAGAGAAGCACCCTACTGACCGTTATCTTAAGCGTATTGTCAGAGCTTATCTTGAACTGCTTGTTGGAGCGATCGGACAAAGCTTAGTCTCCCAATTAAATGAAGAGTTATTTACAGCTGCGCCAGATGAAATAAGCGTATTTGATGATTTATCAGGTATATTTTCAATGAATTATCAAGGCGTAGGACAAACTGGTATGGAATTGTCATTGAAGAATTTCCTATTAAACTGGATGAAAATACAGAAGGTCTAACAATTTTCAGGGAATTAGGACGTACAATTTTGGAAGAAATTTATTGTCAGGCGATGGATTACCAAGCACTCATTGATAGTCATTTCCGCTATTTATATAACCCTAAAGCACATTGGGCAAAATTTAGCCGGATCTCGATATTTCTCCATACCGTCCAAAGATACATAACAAACCATCTATCAGTGGATGATGAAAAGATTTCCGATGGGCCAGGCTATTATCACGATCTATTGACTTTAAAAGAACACTTTGAATTAAAATCAATAGGCACAACAAATTATAACAATTTTGTTCAGCAAGTCATTTCTGAAACAGCTCATTATGACGTACCGGTATATCATTTAAACGGTAGCGTCAATGAATATTATGATCCATATAAAAACACTATTCTTACTGAACCTAGTGAGGAAGATAGAAAGGATAGAATCCTAGTTCCTTTTATGTTTACTCAAAGCGGAGTTAAACCATTAACATCTGTTGCTATGTCAAGGAAGTATGTTGATCTTTATGACCACTATGTAAATTCAGATGCTGTTTGTGTTATTGGCTATGGTTTTAATGGAGATGATGGTCATATCAACGGAATGTTTAGAAGTCTAGTCGAAATAGAAGATAAGCGATTATTTATTTTCCATTATAAAAATGATAATCAAACTGAAGCACAACTTTCAAGGTATTACCAACAGAGGTTAAGATTGAGCTCTTCATCAAATATTCAAGTGTTTCTAGTGGATGATGAGCGTCTGGTGAATGGCCAAATTTGGTTTGAAAGTTTACTAAATGAACTCATATCAATATAAGATAAAATGAAAAACACACTTCCTGTACTATACAAATTACCAAAAATATGGAGGGGACACTAAATTTTGATTTCCTGCAATATCCTTCTATCTTTGACATTTGGACAAGAAGCTGGCCACCCACTAGCAAGAGGCGAAATTTTTATTTAGGCCTGATGGCAAAAAATAAAATAAAACGTCCCAGAAACATAAGTAATTTCTGGGACGTTTTATTACCATAGATCAGGTATTTTTTACTAGTGCAAGGGTGTGTTAGGACTTTTGGCTTTAGCACAAGTTTGATTAAAACTAACCCATAAACTTACTTTTTACAAAATAAAGAGATTGATCAAAATAGGTTTTCTCTTTGTCCAAAAGTTATACAATTTTGTAAAAAAGTTTGATCGTTTTCCACTACTAATCTTTAACAAACGTAATCTGTAATAGAATTAAGTATCTCTAAAAAACTCCTTCTCTAGAATAGAATAATAATATTGGTCAGTCCACTTGTTTTTCCAAAAAAGTTCTTCCTTAAAAATAGCTTCTCTTACCATACCGATATGTTCCATTAAAGCTGCGGAGTATTTATTGTTTGAATTACACATTCCAACTACTTTATGTGCATTTAATCGTTCAAAGGCATATTTCAATAAAAGTTTAGCAGATTCACCTCCATAGCCCCTTCCCCAATATTCAGGAAGTATCGCAAAACCAATTTCCCAACTTTTTCTATAATCATTATAGCTCCATATTTGTGCTAAGCCGATCGGTATTTTCCTTCCGTTCTTAGCCAAATTTACTATAAAGTCGTAGTTTCCTGCCTTTCCTCCCTTTTCAATTTTATCAATATATTCCTCTCGTACGACATCTTCATTCGACTGTACAATTTCCTCAAATTCCCATAAACTTTTATCACATTCTATCCTGCAAATAAAGTCTAGGTCATTCATTGATACTTTTGACAACAGTAATCTTTCTCCATAAAGTTCTAATTTATTCCCCTCCCTTTGACCCTCCCTTTAATAGGGAAACATTCATAAAATCTCTCAGTTTAACATAGGGATCCTTACTAGATAATATATGAGGATTATTCTACAAACTGTACGTTTGAAAGGAACTATCACAAACTAAGCTCATGAATTAATCTAACTTGTCTATAAATTATCGAACTTTATTCAAAATGATTAATTTCTATTATAAATTATCAAACTATATTTCAACGCTACAATTTCTCTTATTGGCATATGCCAGCCACCTACCCTCTAGAAAATATAATAGTTTATAAATGGATTACGAAACTTCCCTACCGAATCATACTCAGCTAATAATTGCCTGTATTCCGGTAATTTCCTATAAAAGGATTGTACCTGTTCTTTCGGCATCGTAAATACCTTTCCCCAATGCGGACGGGCCTGAAAAGGCGCTAAGGCTGCTTCAATTTGCGGAAGAACTTGTTGAACTGCTTTCCAATTATCTTTCCAAGTAAAATGAAGCCCTATCACATCTTGTTGATAGCTTGGGCTTAACCAAAAGTCATCCTTCGCGACACTGCGAATTTCATTCACATGAAGGAAAGGGGATATCTCGGCCCGCATCTCCCGAATAACCTGTAATGCCTCCACGGCATATTGTCGTGGAATGAGATACTCTGATTGCAACTCACTCCCACTACTTGGCATAAAATCAAGACGAAAGTGAGGCAAGCGATCAAACCAAGTGCCATCCACTCCCATTTGTTCTGTACAGTTAATGCTCTCTATTCCTTGAATAGGGTGAGCATTGGCTTTTGCTGGTAATGCACCATATAGCTCTGACCTTACGGATGATTTGTCAGCTGATAATTGCTTCAGCCACACCTGGTTAATCGTATCCTGTTTCCAATCCGTAAACAAACTAACACTGTAAGCACTTGAGAAGATTTCATCTAAATGTCCTGGCAATTGGGCAAATGGCAGATGTTCATACACATATTGACTCACTTGATAACTAGGGATCACAGCTAATGTCAACTCAATAATGACACCTAATGCCCCCAAATGAACGGCCGCCCCTTGCCACTCTTCGCGGTTCTTGTCTTGAGAAAACTCTACGGTCTCTCCATTGGCTGTGACAACCTTCATCGCTCTTACGCTACTAGACAAACACTGATTCTGATCACCAGATCCGTGGGTCGCTGTCGCACAAGCGCCTGCAACCGAAATATGCGGTAAAGAAGCCAAATTAGGTAAAGCAAAACCACGCTCCTCAAGATATGAACTTAACTCCCCATACCTCATCCCACCTTCGATCGTGACCGTTTGCTTCTCTTTATCAAAGTCTAGTACACGATTTAGATTCCCTAAAGAGAGAATAGTATTATCTGAATCCGCAATATTATTAAAAGAATGACGCGAGCCTACGACCCGGACATGTGTTGCTTCTTTGACAATCTGTTGAATTTCTTCTACACTACTTGGCTCATGCCAATGTTTTGCTTGATATATAAGATTTCCCGCCCAATTTTTTTGGTGATTCATAGTCTCAACTCCTATAAAAAGAATACTTTGATCGATGAATATAAAATGAGAAGTGCTAAAGCACTTCTCCTACGACTACTACTATTAGATGGTGGTCCCCATCTCTACAATATACAGTTACTTGTTTCATTCTATCATACTTTTTTGAAAGCGGATACTTGAAAACAAGAATACATTTTGCCTTCTAAATATATAGCGAATAAAAGTTTATTCTTCTAAACTTATTATCAATAACTTTAGAACCAGAATAGGGCGGTTCCTCACTTGTCTTTTCTTAAAACCTTGCAATTGGGGCTTATTGTCTAAGGCGGGATAAATTTTTCACGTTAATTAATGTATCTAATGAAAACAAATTTGTTTTTACCCCTTCACTCCTCCAGCCGTAATCCCTTCTACCAGGTACTTTTGGAAAAACAAGAAAATAAGTAACTGAGGAACGATGGATGCTACTGACATCGCAAACATGGGCCCCCATGCAGATACAGACGAAGGATCAGAAAACAATTGTAAACCTAATGCAACTGTATATAATTTTGTATCATTTAAATAAACAAGTGGTGTCATAAAATCATCCCATGTCCAATAGAAAGAAAAGATTGCGACAGTGGCAAGAGCCGGGATAGTTAAAGGTAAAATCACCCGCCAAAAGATGCCAAATGTAGTTGCGCCATCCATATAAGCTGCCTCATCTAACTCTCTAGGTATCCCCCTAATAAATTGGATCATTAGAAAGATAAAAAAAGGAGTGCCTCCTATAAAGGCAGGTACTATTAAAGGTAAATACGTATTCACCCACCCTAAATTATGAAATAAAATGTATTGCGGAATTAAGGTTACTTGTGAAGGCAACATTAACGTTATAATCATACATACAAATAAAGGTGTACGAAAACGAAATTTAAGCCTAGCAAAACCAAATGCAACTAAAGTTGAAGAAAATAAAGTCCCGATAACCACCATCGTTGTAACAAATGTAGAATTAAGAAAAAAAGTCGAAAAGCTTAAGTTCCCAAAACCTTTCCAACCTGTCACATAATTCTCCCATTTCCATTCAGAAGGAATCAATGAGACTGCATTTCGAAAGATTTCACTTTCCGGTTTCAAGGAGCTTGCGATCGTCCATAATATTGGGTAAATCATCAATAAGCCTAAAAGCAATATACCTCCATGATAAATCCATGTTTTGAATGTTTTATTCCTCCTCAACTTTACCTCCCTCCTTCTGATTCATAATAAACCCAACTTTTCGCAGTTCGGAAAATAAAAGCCGTGAATATTGCACAAATAAGCAGCAAAATCCAAGCTAATGCGGAAGCATATCCCATATCAAAATGCCCAAATGCTTTCTCATATAAATACACGGCATAGAATAAGGTACGATCCATTGGTCCACCTTCCGTAATTAAAAAGCTTTGAGTAAAAGCCATAAATCCTTGAATCGTTTGCATAACTAAGTTGAAGAATATAACAGGTGATAGCATCGGAAGAGTAATTTTCATAAATCTTAAAACGGGATTGGCTCCATCCACAGCAGCTGCTTCATAAAGTTCATTAGGAATCGCCTTCAAACCTGCTAAGAAAATGAGCATTGGCGAGCCGAATTGCCAAACAACTAACAATATTAATGTAGAGAGAGCAAAATTTGGGCTTGTGACCCAACTAATGGACGGAACTCCAAAAATGGATAGTATGTCATTTACTGCACCCTCTCCACCAAAAAGTTGCTTCCATACGACCGCAATCGCTACGCTTCCACCTAAAATAGATGGAATATAATATAAAGTACGATATAACCCTACACCACGACGATTTGTATTAAATAACATGGCAACAAAAAGGGCAAATGCTAATTTTAGTGGAACACTAACGAATACAAAAATAAAAGTAATCTTAACAGCTCTCCAAAAACGGTCATCATTTATAAACATCTTAATATAATTATCAAAGCCAACCCAAGAGGGCTCGGACAATAGATCATAATTGGTAAAGGAAAAGTAAAAAGATGCAATCATAGGTCCAACAATAAAGCCTAAAAATCCTATTAACCATGGGGCGATAAAGCCTAAACCAATTAAATCATTTTTTATGCTGTTTTGCGGTTTATTTGATTGATGCAGATGTGCCTTCCTTACCTGTTCGGCTATTTTTCCGGCCACTTGTTCTACCTCCAATTTATTTATAATCGTAAAGAGACTGGGAAAAAATTGTTTTCACTGAAGGAAAAATCGAACTACCCACGGGGAGATAACCAGCTCCAGAAATATACTTCGTTGAGATAGTCGATTGTTCAATTTTGGCGTATAACACATTTTAGTTACGACCCAGACCTCTTGTACTACTTTTCTACTTAATTTTTAGCTAGTATATCTGTCGCTTTCTTTCTAAAGTTCTCTGCAGCTTTTTCAGGTGTCATTTCTCCATAATAAATTGGATCTGCTACTTCATTCTCGAATAATGTTTCGATTTCAGTGGAGCCTCGTGGGTCTGGTGGATCAATTTCACGGCTGTATTCCTCAGCTAGTTCTACATACTCAAACATCTTCTTCCCTGCTTCAGATGCATTTCCTTTTAAATGTTCGCGAACTTTTGTTGCTATCGGAACACCACGTTCTGCATTTAATATGTCATTGGCCTCAATACTATTTGTAAAGTAGCTTATAAATTTTGCAGCCTCCTCCTGTTCTTTGGAATGTGTCGAAACAGAAAGGAACTGGCCTGGTTTGATGTAATGACCCAATTCTCCATCTTCTAGCATGGGTTGAAGCATTAAATCTAGTGGTCTACCCGCAGCCGTTTCAACGGCAATCAATTGATTACTATGAAAATCCGTCACAATGGCTGTTTTTTCATTAATGATCGGTAATTGTTCAACGTTGCCACCAGCAGCTTTAAATACATCGGGTGGCGCAGCCGCTCCGGAATCCAACATATCTACGGTTATTTGTAGAAAGTCAATGAGTAATTGATCATCCTCATAACCTAATCTGTTTCCTTCATCGTTATATAGCCACTTCCCATGTTCTCGCAAATAATGCTTGAATCCCATAACTCCTGCATGTGGTTGAACACCATATACACCTTCTCCCAGGTTATCTGATAATTGTTGGGCCACATCCTTTAAATCTTCCCATGTATAACCAGGTTCTAATACTGGTACATCAGCTTTTTCAAACATTGCTTTATCCAGCAGAATGGCATGCACATTGGCCCCGATATTGACCGCATATAGTTTATCATCAAGCTTTCCACCATCAATATAGGTATCTTCCACATCACTTAAATCAAGTGCACCCTTTTCTACAAAAGGATTTAAATCTGCGAGCAATCCTTTTCCTACATATTCTGATAAATATTTATAATCCATTTGTACAATATCCGGTAAATTCCCTCCTGCTGCTTGGGTAGCCATCTTTTCCCAATAACCATCCCAACCCGTGAATTCAGGGGAAATCGTTACATGCGGATTTTCTTCCATGTACTGATCAATCACTTTCAGCGTGCGATCATGTCGGTCCTGAGAACCCCACCATACCATTCGTAACTCTACTTGATCTCCATCAGGCTTACCGCTAGAATTTCCTTTTTTTGAATTACAACCTGCCAACATACCAATGGTTAGACATAATAAGATAATCGCGATCCAATATTTCCTTTTTCTTTGCATTGTTCTCTCTCCTCTTTATTCCTTCATTACTTGCTGAAACTTCCTTTAAGCATGGTGACCTGATGGATGGCTTGACCACCTACGATCATGATAATGAAAAAGGTTAGACTCACCCCCACCGAAAACAAAATTTGTGGAAAGTATAAGGATAGATATATCATGCCTCCTGCAGCAATGGCTAATCCAAGTGTCTTCAATGGATTTAACATACCGATAATAAAAGCATATTGAATATATTTGTGTAGTTTTAGTCGGTATGTGGTATACGTGGGTATGATATACATTAAGACAATCAAATACCAAACAGATATAATATAGATACCTAAACTGATAATTTGATTGATCATCCCTCCTTTTTGGACAAAAAACCTTAAATCAAAGTAGATAATAAACCCAATAACGAACAAGGTAATCGCTAACATATTAACTTTTAAAAAGTTTTGCTTATATTCTTGCCAATATAAGATAAATATCGGAGAAGACTCGTTTTTCTGTGTTAACCACTGTTGTTGTATTTTACAAAGCGCTACAGTCGCTGGAAAAATACCAAGTATACCGAGACCCAATAAGGTGAAAAGGAACCACAAAAGATTTACATAAACGAGCTTCAATGCGTAAATACAAAACACATACACAGTTTCCGTTAATTTTGTTTGAAGTATGGTTTGTCACCTCTTCCGCCATTAGTTGTTATTGTTCTTCATTTCTATTAGAATGACTGTATAAAAAGAGTATAGTAATTTTTCAATCAAAAAAAGGCATTCTATTTCTTATAACCACCAATATTTTAAGCGTTTACATATAAAAGTATCTTTTCTTCTTTTGTTCCATAAAATATGATACCTTTTTTCGCGGAAGGAGCTTCGATATGTATAAAATACTTCTTGTTGATGATGAGCAAGAAATCCGTTTTGGTTTAAAAAATTACTTCCCATGGAACAATCTTGGCTTCACTATTACACATGATTGCGAAAACGGACAACAAGCTCTTGAGTTTTTGAAGGAAAATCCGATAGATGTCGTATTAACAGATATTCGAATGCCTGTATTAGATGGCATTGATTTAGCTAGAGAGGTTAAGGATAGGGAATACCCTATTCAAATCATTTTTCTAAGTGGATATAAGGACTTTCACTATGCCCAAAATGCCCTTAAATATGGGGTAAGAGATTATATTATAAAGCCAGGAAAGTACGAAGAAATTGAAGAGGTTTTTACTATACTCAAAAAAGACTTGGATCAAGAATGGAACAACACAAGGAGGAACCAATCTGCCAATAGTTACTCGGAAAACATTACTCAGACCATAAAAAAATATACAGAAGAGCATTACGCAGAGGTGACACTTGAAGATTTATCCCAGTTATTAAAAATGTCTCCAAATTATATTAGTACATTTTTTAAAGAAAAGACGGGGATGAACTTTTCTACTTATTTAGCGGAGATTAGAATGAAGAAAGCAGCAGAACTTTTAATTGATTACCATTATAAAACTTATGAGATTAGTCACATCTTAGGCTATAACAATCCCAAGAGTTTTACTAGAATGTTTAAAAAGTACTATGGTGTGTCCCCGCGAGAATATCGAAATCAGAGGGCTATATCATTGTGATTAGAAATAAAAAATTCTTATTAAAGAATACTTTACTATTTCTTTTTCCGTTATTAATTCCCTTGTTCATTTTAGGATCATTTGCCATAGTCATTACAGATAAATATATGAAAGAATCCATTACTAGTAATAACTTTAATGCCTTACAACAGCTAGAGCAACAAACGGATATTGTATTAAATGAAATGCACTTGTTGAATTTAGATTACAACTGGAATCCTGAGATTATCCTTTCTCTTCAAGATATTCTAGATTCGGATTATTTAACTCTTAATCAAAACCAGAAACTGCAATACCAAGAAGGGACACTTCGGCGTAAGGAAATTGCCACACCTTATATTCATTCCATTTATGTATTTTACACGAATACGAAAAATCGTGTTTTAACATCTCAAACAGGAATCACTTCAATAGATGCCATGAATGACCAGTCTTGGTTTAACGAGTTTGATCCCAATTCCACTGAAGAAAATATTTGGATAAAAAATAGAAGGGAGGCACAATTTCCATTTGAAGAGCCAAAACCGCTTATCACTATATTTAAAAATGTGTTCAAAACAAATGCATCTACTTCTGAAGGTTTGATTGTTTTAAATATCCAACAGAACTATTTTGAAGACTTAATCAATGAATGGAATAATTACCATAATCAAAGCATTTTTGTTTTAGATGACCAGAATAACAAATTATATGGCAATAAAAATAGTGAAATGTTAAATATAGAAGATTGGGATCTTACAACTAATCAACAAACATTTGAAGTTAAAATGGATCATAAAGCTTATATTGTGAACCAACTTCATTCGAAAAATTATAATCTTAGATACTACTCTATTGTTGAAAAGAATATTATTTACTGGATCCCCAATCAGTTACGATTATTAACCATCATTTTTGTCTGCTTATCTTTTATTATAGGAATTGCGATCATCTACTATTTATCCCGAAAAAATGCCCGCCATATTAGTGATATTATTATGATCTTAAATATGACGAATCAAAAGAAAGAAAACTTAACCAACGATATCTCATTCAAAGACAATGAATATCAATTGATTGTCAGAGGAATTTTAAAAAATTATATAAACCAAAACAATCTTGAAAAAGAATTAAACGAACAAAAATACCAACTTCAATCAGCAGAGTTATCTGCCTTGCATAATCAAATTAATCCACATTTCTTATCAAATACGCTTGCTATTATTTATTGGAGGGCAATAGCATTAACTGGGAAACCGAATAAAGTAACTGAAATGCTGGGAACATTAACCGATATTCTAAATTTCTCATTGAGAACCAAAAGTCATACAGTGACCTTGAAAGAGGAGATTGAAAATGCTAAAAATTATGTAGAGATCATGAGAATAAGGTCCCGAAATGATTTTCATATATACTGGGAATATAACCAGTCTGATCTTGATCAGCAAGTCTTGAAATTCATCTTGCAACCAATACTAGAAAACTGCCTTCAACATGGGACCGACGGCGAGAGCACGAGTAAGATCAGGATAAAAATAGAGCGAAAAAATAATAGTATGAGTTTCCGCATTACTGATAATGGACAAGGAATGAGTAAACATTCCTTGCAGCAATTACATACTGAACTTGATAAAGATGAATATGTCACGAATCATATTGGTTTAGCCAATATTAAAAAGCGTTTATCACTAGTGTTTAATAACAATTATATTTTTACTATCAGGAGTAAAAAAGGTTGGGGAACCGCCATTTTTATTAAACATCCTTGTGCATAAGATAACGCGAATTTCGATCCAGTAGTTAACATATATTTTGGTTTATTGTAATCTCACCTTTGACCGTTAAAACCACAAGAATGCTTTTATATCAAGCACTCCTGTGGTTCTTTTAGTAGTCAAAGGTAAGGACTATTTATTTTTTTACTCATTTCTAAAACAATGCTATGGCCCCTTGGTTGTACTTCCTCCTATACATTCGGACCAACTACCGCTCAATTACTCATCTTCTATAAATGGAATTTCCGTAATTCTTAGATTTGTACAACCATATGGTAAAAGTTTTACCTTTTTCACCGAACTAAGTGGTTTTCTATCTGCTGGAACTCTAGTAACAATTCCATTTTCTTTAGGCCAGTTTATTTCCACAACGTTTGCTGTGGCTTCAATTGGAGCTTCTTCGGCATTAAATGGAAACTTCCCTATTCCATTAAACTTATATTGGATATTTTTATCAACATATCCATAATTCCATTGTGACTGTGGAAATACTTCATAATCACAATGAGGGAATACCCGTAAATTTTCCTCTTTCCCGTAATCAATCATTTTCCACTCATCTTTAATCGCAATGGAATATAGAAGTGGTCCCCTTTTCACTGCCACCATATCTTCTGGGCGATTGATAAATTCAGTCTCGAAATCAAGCAAGACTGAAGTTTCTCTACAATTCTCTTCGAATCTTTCCTCATACGTCCCCCCTTGAAAGCCCGCCTGAATCTGGTTCCTTACCACACTGTCCGCTCCGTCACATCCACAAACATACAAAAACTCTACTTGATCTGTTTTGTCGGTACCAGAAAATTCAGCCGTAATGCCTTCATTCGTTTCCTGAAAGGATTTAAGTTCAATATTCTATTCCACTGTAATCTCATACTTATTCAGCTGTTTCAAGTAGTAGTCCCTCATGCTCATCCTGAGGGTAACTGAAAGGGGAAGTAAAGCGACTCACTTCCTTACCAAGAGAGCCCATTTCAACATGCGCATAAAGTTTGGAAAAAAATTCGTAGTGGGGGATTTTGTATATTTATACTTTTTCCTTCTCTTTGTCATTATTCAAACAATCCTTCCTTAAAATAATTGACTTTTCGGCTCTGAACGAAAAAAACACAGAAATAAACGTCTGTAGTTTCTAGTAAACGGAATCAATTATTTAGAAGTAAGACAAAAATACATTGTGACGTAGGAAAAAGCTATACGACACAAAAGGGGCTTTCTTGTAAAAAAAGCTAAATCAATTTCTCACAAAAATATTAAAAGGAAAGGATGAATAATAAACCTTCCCTCTAATTAACAAAGTATTTATAATATAGATTGTTAAATAAAAATGGACAGACTTATCCCGTTTACTCTGTAAGCGAAAACAATAGAGCCTTCGAACGTATTAAATTACATGTTCAAAGCACAATAAGTCTTGATTGCACCCATATTATTTAACAACCCTCCTTAGATTAATTACACTAAATACAAACAGTATAATTTATTCAAGTTATTTTTTGTTTTCTAAACGATACATGAGGTTAAGGATTCCTGCATAGAAACGATCCAACCAAATAATTTTGGTCGAACCGTTTCAATGAAAGGTTATAATTACTCGGAAAGCATACCTTGTTTAACCCACTTGGCAACTGTGGTTGTTCGTTTTGCTTGGTGTTTCACTGCGTCAGCCACATCTTCTTTCATATTTCCTTCTTGGTCTATAGTAACACTTGTTCCGTATGGATTCCCACCTGCACCATATGTTACAGGATCTGTATATCCAGGAGCAGCAATGATAGCACCCCAGTGCATCATCGTCGTATATAGCGCTTTAACAGTTGCTTCCTGACCGCCGTGTAGATTATTTGCGGAAGACATACCACTAACTACCTTGTTGGTCAATATGCCATTGAACCATAGCCCTCCTGTTGTATCAAGGAATTGTTTCATTTGTGCCGGTAAATTACCAAAACGAGATGGCATGCTGAAAATATAAGCATCCGCCCATTCAAGGTCATCTAGTGTAACCTCAGGTACATCTATTGTTGCATCCACATGAGCTCTCCAAGCAATGTTTGAATCGATTGCTGCACTTGGTGCAGTTTCAGCAAATTTCAATAATTTCGCTTCAGCCCCGGATGCTTTTGCACCCTCTTCTGCCCATTGTGCAAGTTGATAGTTTGTCCCTGTTGAACTGTAGTAAATGACTGCCACTTTTACATTCGCCATTATAAATTCTCTCCCTTTACTGTTAGTTTCGTCTTCATGTAGTTAAAACGTGGTTCCATACCTATCTCCTCCATTAATTTGCTTTGGGGTTTTCAATAGTAAGACAAAACAGAGGACGGATTTGTGACATAAAAAAAAAGAGCCCTTTGGCCTCCAATCGATCCTTATTAAGGAACAGGAATATAATTTAATTTATCGGGATTTAAAATAAAAAAGATTTTCCGGATATTCCTTTGTTTTGAATCGAATTCAAAGCAAATGACTTTATTAACATGCCCCTCTCTTACTTGCAAGACTCCTTTTTGACCATTGACCATCATTGGAAGAAGTTCTCCTATGAAAGCCCCTTTATCCGAAATTTTTTTGATAAAAGCAGATACCTGCTGTTTGTTTACAATTGGATGCAACGCAGTAATTACCTTTCCTCCTCCGTCGGCCACAAGTACAACATCTTCCGTAAGAATATCAATCATTTCCTCAAAATTCCCAGTCTTCGACGCATTTATAAATGTTTTTGCAAGAAGGTCAACGCGTTCAGTATTCTTTGGATGAGCAGGTATATCATTCCGTAATTTTCGCTTGGCACGGCTGAAGATTTTTCTACAATTCTCTTCGGTCTTCTCCAGCATATCGGCAATACTCTTATAGCTATAAGCAAATCCTTCTCTAAGAACAAACACTGCTCTTTCGACAGGTGACAGTTGTTCCAGTAATACGAGAAAGGCGTATGAAATTGATTCGTCCGTTACAACCTTATCCAAAGGCTGCTCTGCTTGGTTCACCTGAGGTTCAGGCAACCAGGTTCCTGCGTAAATTTCTCTATTATTACGGGCTGAATTCAAAAAGTTGAGACAGCGATTCGTCGTCATTTTTGCAAGATATGCTTTCAGGTCCCTGATTTGATCGGGGTCAAATTTAAGCTGTAGGAATAAATCATGAACGACGTCTTCTGCATCAGTAACAGATCCAAGCATCCGGTACGCAATAGAAAAAAGATACGATTGATATGTCTTATATAATGTATCCAACTTCATCTCTTTCTCACCACCAATTTTCAATTACATTTGTCCTTAATTTATACGATTTGTAGATTGAAGACCATATTTACAACATGGATAAAATTATTTTTTGTCAGGGAAGAATACTTTTCCCATGCCTCCGAAAGCAACAAGCCTTTCACGCTCCCATACTATGAATCAATGAATTTGATACAAGTATGGTCTTTTAATAGTCTCTATATTCAACAATCGCCCGTTTGCTTAATCTCAATTTCAAATATTATCTAAATGGGAATCTTTAAAGTGCGTAGGATATTTCAATCCATAACCAATCGTACGATCCATTCCAATATGGGCAACCCATATTAAACTTAGCATTAATAAAACATCATTGTGCATCAATAATCCGCAGATAATTACTCCAATTGGTACAAAATATGTATGAAGCAAATTATATAATATCGCACCAAACTTATTATCTCTCAAGTATCCAAGCATCGATATCGGGAGCTAACAGTAAAAATTAAAAATAAAATCCAGCTATACCCCATGCTAAAATAAAAATAGATACTCAATAACAAAACTGCCAAACCCTCTATATGCAATATAACTTTATTCAAATAATCCCCCCTTCACCTTCCCATCTTCTTAAACAATCTGGCACTCGTATTAACAAAAATCAATAATTGTCTTTGACCACCTTTAACATTTGAAGCGGAGCACCGAGATGGTAAGCTGAATGAGCAATCGTGCCAATTATATTTATACCCCATTCGTCTCCATAGAAAGGTATATTTCCGAATACTTAGAAATATACCACTACCGCCCCATCCAATTTAATGGTTTTTAACCCCATGCTGACTTAGAACATATTTAACGTAATCGCTGGTTTCTTCTATTCCTTTGTACTCCAACTCCATCCCTATCTTCTCAGCAACACTAATTGAGCCTTTATTCATTTTATGAATTTCAGCAATTACCTCTTGTAATTTAAGGCCTTCAACGGCATATTGTAGGATTACTTTTACTGCTTCTGTAACATACCCCTTGCCCCAATATTTTGGTCTCAACCTCCACTCTATTTCTACAGCTCCCAACGCATCGAAAGGATTAAGCAACATCCATCCCACAAATTGTTGAGTTTCCACTTTGTCACTATAGTCCAGTATCCCATGCCTTCTGGATAATTAGTTTCAAACCTTTTTCAAACAAATTCCCTATGCTTTTTTCACTAGCTGATATACCACTTACAATCTTTTTAAGTTCTGGAATATAATTCACAACTTCTGCTTCACAATCCATTTCAACACAACTTTCAAAGTCCTTAAAAGTTCGTTCACGTAGAATTAATCGATCTTTTTCAAAAGTCTTCGTCATACTAATATCATCATCTCCAAATGAAAATTAGGTCTCTAAGAAAAATAGCCTTTAACCTAGTTTTTTACTCAACGAACCGGCCCAATTTTAAATGCGGGCATTGAAATGATTCCAGCTTTTTCCAAACAGAAGTTTCTTGTTCTTTTAAGTTCATTCCTTTTGTAGCTTGAAAAACAATCTTTGCCGAATTAACGTTTTTTGTCCTCGGTTTCAAAAAGAACTGCGCAACCGCACGCATCTTGGGAACCAACAATCAATCGGTCATCATGCTCCTGAAACGAAACCTGATTTTCCGTTAGTACGTGACGAGGCATTCCAAGATCCGAGGTTGCAACGGTGAAACCCGCCAAATATGGAAGCGTCGGCGGAGTGCTTTCGGGAATCACCTCACCTAGGTGCTCCGGTGCAACCACAATCACTGTGGAAAACCCAAGTTCTACAATGTGAAGGTTTCCCTTCTGTACGTAATCGCACCCTGTATACATTCGATACTTGTCGGCATAATGTAAAGGGTTCGGCGCACACACAATGATTTCTGTAACGGTTTGTGCTCCGTTTGTGTGTTGCATATATCGTGGTTGCAGAACTAAATCCGGCGTCAAATGTTGAGCAATCTGAATGAGAGCCTCTGGATTACTGGCTTCCGGGAAAAACAAGCTTTTTGCTTTCATCATTTGCGTACCCTCCGGTGTATTCACTGGTCGTTGAAAGGGTCTAATATCTGAACAAGGAGTTCCCTGTTTTACTAATCTTTGGCGGACCGCTTCAAGATCATCCGTACCGAAGTGCATCACGTGTAAGCCTTCATATCGGTTCAGAGGCTCATCAATATCAAAAGGACCCCGCTGTTCTTTTGAAACGGCGTTCCAGATATTTTCATTGACTACCCCAAGGACCTCCAAATAGTTATTTCTAAAAATCGCTGTACGGTTCCCAACTCCAAGTTCCTCCGGATCTCCTCCCGATTTCTGGATAACTTTAGGCATTGAAAGCGGGGTGAACGTAAATCCCAACCTTTCATAGCGTTCGATCGTTTCCTCCATATTTTTAGTGATTAACCCAACATGGTGCAATATATTAACATCATCATTTCTCATCATTAAACCCTCCATTTGATTCCGGCGGCATCCCCTACGGGACCGACGGTATTTGCAAACCGCATAGTTTGCCTGCCATCCAATCGATATTCCGGCCAGGCCATCCGCTCGGTTTTTGGATCTCCAGTGTGGGCAAAAGCCGACCATGCAAATCGGATTGTCGCTGACAGATTTCTCATTGTTTCCTTGTCCGCTCCCCTCAGCATTTCTGCATCATTCCATGCTTGCAGAGTACCGAATACAAAAGGCAATTCGATGCAATGGCACGCACTATAGGGAGAATTCGCTGGTGCCCAATCAAATTGGTACACCCAAGTTCGAACTCCCGCCTTAGTCGCAGCTTCTGCGAACTGCAGAGATGGATACAAGAAAATATAATCCGTGACAAGATCGCTCAACAAATCCACCATTGTGCCACCCGGACGTCGATGGCGATATAAGTCAATGGCATCTGCCCGACCAGTTAGTTCAAGGAAACGTTTGGAAACCAAAGCAGGATCAAGATTTTGTTTTAATGGAACCTTGAGGAACGCGTTCGCTTCTTCTCCTGTTGTACCAATGATAAGGTCGACTCCTTTGGCACCGGCTCCCTTAGCAGCAGCTTCGATGAAATGGTCTGTTGTTGAGATCGAATCCAGCACTGGCATGAACGGTGGAGTGATTTTGCCGAATTGAGATGTCGAACGTGCAACTTCACCCATTGCTTTAATAAGGTGCGTGGTGGATTGTTTTTTTAGCTGATGGGCGACATCCTCCATATCCCCCTGTGGGATGTTCAATGAAGCCATCAGACGATTCCCGTATTCCAAAGCTCTTGTTTCTGCGAAAGGTGGTATTCCTACGGGAGTACTCTGCAAAATGGCGCGTCGAAAAAGGTTTGGATCATCAGGCATTGCCAGAATAGATAAAATCGCATGTCCACCTGCTGATTGTCCCATGACAGTGACCTGATCAGGATCACCGCCAAAATTGCGAATGTGGTCCCGCACCCACTTTAGTGCTTCAATCATGTCAAGGACACCTAACATCCCCTTGCTCACACCAGGGTGGAAAAGAAATCCGAGAGCACCCAGTCGATAATTGACGCCAACAACCACCAGGTCGCCCTCTTTAGCAAGAGTTGTGCCATCATACCAGTCTAAGGATCCTGCTCCGGCAATATAAGCGCCGCCATGTAGAAAAACGACAACAGGGCGAGCTTTTCTATCAACAGCTGGTGTTGAAATCGTTAGAGTTAGACAATCCTCATTTTGAGGACGCGACGAATCACCCACGACATCACGTAAACGAGAGGGGGGTTGCGGTGCCATGAAACCGTGCTCACGTGCTTCACGAACACCAGTCCAGGGTATAATACTACATGGTGGTGCAAACCTCAAATCACCTACAGGAGGTTTAGCATAGGGGACACCCCGAAATTGTACAACGCCATCGAGTTGGACACCTCTTAAATCTCCTAAGGATGACTGTGCCAATACAGATACTTCAGTCATCTTGTTCTCCTCACTTTTACCAGACCTTGCAGTCCAGGTTGTTATGTATTCCCTCTTTCCCGGGTGAGTGTAACATGTTAAAATGCATTTGTATGTATCATAAAACAAAAAGGTGTGACACGTCAAATGAATTTTGATTACTACACATCCGTATCTATGCAACTGGCCGTGGATATGGTGAATACTCTATCGGTGGTAAATGATGTGGATTTGCTGGTTAATGAGGATGATTTACGGAAGTTTCTGGTCAATCACAGCAATATCCTTAAACTAGCAAGCAATAAAATCATTTCGGATGTGAATGATAGAAAAGCAGTTAACGATATGTATCACGAAATGATTGAAGCATGGCATATTCATCGAAATGATGTGGACAGAGTCCGTGCGTTGCGAGAGCCATTACGTACTGTATTTGAAAAAGCCGCGTCCGACGAGAAGGAAGCTGCGACAATCCTTAATGAACAGCTACAAATCAGTCACGCAATACCGCGAATCAGTTGGCAACATGGACCGCTCCATATACACTTTGAATCTGCCGAAGAGGGCTGTTCTCAGTGGCTAGCTGCGACCGCAGTCATGGGACTCACTGTCATGCTGTGCGAATATGGAGGGAGTCGCTTTGGAATTTGCGCTTCACCTTCTTGTCGCAACGTTTTTTTGGACACATCAAAAAATAAGCGAAAACGTTACTGTTCTGAAGCATGCGCACACCGAGAAAGCGTGGCCGCCTTTCGTGCGCGTAGACGTTCAAACAAGCTGAATAAAAGCTAGACATCTAAGATGAGTAAAAGCCCATTTCTTTCAAAATAGAAAGAATGGGCTCTACTTTATCCATTATTAACTTGTTTAATAACAAATTTGTTTTTTAATTCGTCCTCCGCAAAAAAGTTTTAAAATTTTTCGTGCATTTGTTGTTCGATTTCTTTAATCACTTTGAGCCTATTTCTTCCAGCCCCGGATAACCTTATTAATACCGATCTGGAGTCCTTTGGATTTGTTATCTGCTCAATCATTCCTTCATTTAACAAAAATCTACATGCGGTTCTCGTTAAGACAACCAACGATGTAATCACACCATTCTAAGAAACTACGTTCGAATCTTATCCCTAGTTCAACAACTGCAATGGATGAAAATATCGGGTAGTCGTTTGTCAAAGGATGGTACTGTTCTCTTAATTCAGCAACCTTATCCATATAACCTTCCAAACGCTCCTTATGCTCCCTCTTAATCCCCTCAATCAAAGGCATCATTGTTTCCGGCTTAATGAGCCAGGCGCTATACTGCTTCAACAGAAACTCGTCCCAGTCCCCGGGTTCGCTCGGTTCAACGATCCACGATTTTAAATCTTCTATACCAGCATCTGTAATTTTATAGATTTTTCTTGCTGGCCTATACGACTCCTTTTCATAAGATTCGAGTTTTATGAGTCCGTCTGACTCCAGTTTTGAAAGGGTCGGATATAGTTGATTGTTATTGATTTTATAAAACAAATTGATCCTACCATCCATTTGTTTCTTCATATCATAACCACTCAGTGGTTCACGGGATAGCAAACTTAACAAGACGTATCGAAAAGAACTCCTTGAAATCCATACTCCTAATTATGGTTAAATGTAACACAAGTTATTATTGACATATTGATTTAAGATGTGTTAGGTTAATTTTAACCTATGGAAAAGGTTTTAACAAGCATTAAAAAATAGGAGTGATGGATGTGCATCTTGTATTTGAAGATCAAACATTTTCGTTCGAATTGTTGCGTACTACAAGTTATGCAACCTATGGAGGAGCGGATATCGGGGAATGCTAGATGACGGCTTATCGAATTCAGGAAGGAAACTTTGAAAGCTGACATAAGGAATGGAACAAAACAGCTAAGCAAATACATGCCCTAGCAGATTCTGCGCTGGCATCCGGGCAACGGGTAAGTGCACGCGAAGCTTATTTGCGAGCCTCTAACTATTACCGTACCGCTGAATTTTTCTTACACGGAAATCCCAGGGATATACTTGGGATAATAGTCGAAGTACATTTATAAAGGCTTGTCAATTGATGGATACGCCCGTTGAACAGATAAAAATCCCTTACGAAAATACAATTTTAA
Organism: Bacillus sp. SD088; assembly: GCF_017355205.1. Taxonomy (GTDB): domain Bacteria; phylum Bacillota; class Bacilli; order Bacillales; family Bacillaceae_C; genus Lederbergia. Next base: position 78,773 of record NZ_JADIJK010000008.1, on the reverse strand, counting down.
CCGGTTACTTTTATCAAGTGGATGATTCACACAAGCCTAGCCCAACACTCATTATTCATGGTGGTTATGATTCAATCGGGGAAGAATTATATTTCCGAGGGGCTGCAGCAGCCATCCAGCGTGGATATAATTGTCTAACATTCGAAGGACCTGGACAAGGATCCGCCCTCAGGGAACAACACCTTCCCTTTCGTCCGGATTGAGAACACATTGTTTCTCCTGTTGTTGACTATTTGATGAACCGTCCCGCAGTCGATCCGGAACGAATTGCATTAATGGGAATCAGTTTAGGAGGATTGCTCGCCCCTCGAGCCGCAGCGTTTGAACATCGCCTTGCCGCCTGTATCGCCAATGACGGTTTATATTCTTTTCAATTCGGTGAAATGGGTCGTTCATTTATTGAGGGGGATGTGGCGGAAGACCTTCAACATGTGTCAGAGGGGGACATTGAAGAAGCCGTTCAAGAGTTGATGAGACAGGACACTGGTGTGCGTTGGGCGATGGAAAACGGAAAGTTCACATTTCAAGCGAATTCCATATTCGAACTACTTGAAAAAACCGAACCCTACACCTTGGACGGGGTGGCTGATAAAATCATTTGTCCTACTCTGGTCTGTGAAGCCGGGGCCGATCATTTTTTCTCCGGTCAGCCTCAGCAATTGTATGATGCACTAACCTGCCCGAAAACGTATCGGAAATTCACGAAAGAAGAAGGCGCGGAGGAACATTGTCATTTTGGCGCATTGCAGTTATTCAATCATTATGTATTCGAATGGCTGGATCAAACCTTACCAGCTGATTCGAAATGAATACGTGATAAAGAAAGGAAGATCATGTTGAAAAAAACAAGGAATGAAGTTATCGTCACGATTTTGTTAAATATCGCCTTGCCCTATTTAACCTATCGCCTATTAATCCCGTATACTAGCGGGGTTGTGGCACTCACTGTGGCTGCCTTACTACCGCTAAGCGATACATTGATCAATCTAATTAAAAATAAAAAAATAGATGCCGTTTCGAGCTTTATTTTTCTAAGTATTATTCTTGGAATTGTTGCTGTTCTGATTGGCGGAAATGAGAAGTTTATTTTGCTAAGGGAATCGTACATTATAGGCATTATGGGCATGGTTTTTTTGATTTCACTTTTCTTCACTAAGCCGCTCATTTATTATTTTGCCATTAGGTTTGCAGGCGGCAAAGCGTCAGCGGAAGAGAAATGGGCGAATTTGCCAGCGTTTCGAAAGAATGTTCACTTTTTGACTGTCTCTTGGGGCATCATTTTACTGTTAGAAGCGGTGGTAAAGGTCATACTCGTCTACTCAATATCGGTATCCGCATTTTTACTTATTGCACCGTTCTTTACTTATGGTATTATCGGCCTCGGGATTTTGTGGAACATTCAATTTATCAAAAGGGTAAGAAATAAGTCTGTCGTATCAAGTTGATAACAATCAACATATTTTGAGATCATGATGGAGATTCGATTCTATCCAATAGTTATACTCATTTTCATATCTATCATTTATTAGTCCCCACCTTTTTAAAGCAGAAGAAAGCAAATAATGCTGCCGGGGCCAGTATCCAGATTACCACGATGCTGCTAAGGTTGGGGAGTTTATCACCATTACTCACATTTCATACAGATATCCTTTTTGATGAGACTTAATTTTCCCTTAAATAAGAAAAATCCATTTTGAATATGATACTCAAAATGGATTTTCTCTATAATAATCACTATGATTCTATGCATTTACTCTTCTGTTATTTCCCTTACAAATTCAATAACTTCTTCAGTTGTACTCATTGCCAATATTATGTCTTTATTGGCAGCTAGCATTTTCTTGGATAATCCAAGTATTTGTGTACGTGCAGGAAGGATAGATGTTGCACTCATGCTGAATTCATCGAGCCCCAGTCCGAGCAGTATGGGAATGGCAATTGGATCTCCTGCCATTTCACCACACATCCCAACCCACTTCCCTTCACTGTGTGCTGCTTCGATCACATAGTTTACAAGATTTAAAATAGCTGGATGATATGGCTGATACAGGTAGGAAACCTGTTCATTCATGCGGTCTGCCGCCATTGTATATTGAATCAAGTCATTGGTGCCAATACTGAAAAAATCTACCTCTTGGGCAAATTGTTTTGCCGTAATAGCCGTCGAAGGGATTTCAACCATAATTCCAATTTCAATTTGAGCCGCTACTTCTTTACCTTCGTTTTGCAAATTTTCCTTTTCATCCATTAAAATTGCTTTTGCCTGCCGAAATTCCTCAAGTGTTGCAATCATCGGAAACATTATTTTCAAGTTTCCATGTACACTGGCACGAAGTAGTGCACGCAACTGTGGACGGAAGACATGTTCATTTGCCAAACAGAAGCGGATAGCCCGGAAGCCTAGAAATGGATTCAATTCTTTTGGCAGCTCTAAATAATTTAGTTCTTTATCGCCACCAATATCCAAGGTCCGAACAACTACTGGCTTATCTCCCATTTGTTCCAATACTGATTTGTATGCCTCATATTGTTCGTCTTCTGTCGGCAGCTGATTTTTACCCATATATAAAAACTCTGTCCGATAAAGGCCGATTCCTTCACCGCCATTATTCAATACACCTGCAACATCATCAGGTGTACCTATGTTGGAAACTAATTCAACCTGTTTTCCATCAACTGAAAAGGTTGGCACATCCTTCAGTTTAGCCCACTCCTCCTTTTGCTTTGCAAACATATCTTGTTTTTCAAGGTATAGAGCTAGGTCTTCATCTGAGGGATCGATCATGACGGTACCTTCATTCCCATCAACAATTACTAAGTCATTTTGTGAAACTGCTTTTGTGATGTCTTTGGTTCCAACGACTGCGGGAATCTCAAGAGACCTTGCCATAATCGCCGAGTGTGATGTACGGCCGCCAATATCTGTCGCAAATCCTTTTACATACTGTCTGTTTAATTGTGCAGTATCTGATGGTGTCAGGTCATTAGCGATTACAATTACTTCTTCATCTATCAACGCCGGATTTGGAAAAGTAACACCAAGTAAATGTGCCATTACACGTTTGGTTACATCACGAATATCGGCTACGCGTTCACGCATATATTCATTATCCATCGTTTCAAACATATCGATAAACATATTTGTAACTTCTTCTAATGCTGATTCTGCCATTACTTTACTGGACGAAATTTTATCTTTCATCGGGTTAATTAGTTCCGGATCGCTTAAAACTAAAAGATGCGCCGAGAAAATATCTGCATGCTCAATACCAAGTTCTTTTTCAGTATGTTCTTTGATTTTCTCTAACTCTTGTTTTGAAACTTCCAATGCTTTATCTAGACGTTTTATTTCCACGTTCGGATCATCGATGGGCCTTTTTTCAAATGATAAATCTGGTGATTCCAGATGGTATGATTTTGCAATTGCAATTCCGCTTGAAGCTGCGATGCCTTGTTTAATTGTCATACTGATTAGCCGACCTTTCTTTATACTTGATTTCAGGTATGAGTTAAGCGTTTTTATTTGTTCTATAACTTCATGCACAACGAAATCAGATATTACCAGATGAACTTCCAACTGTATTTGGCCTTCTGGCCGTGTTTACTCTCTAGTGTTTTCTTTCTAAAAGTAATTCATTTTTGACCATAATATGCATCTGAACCATGTTTTCTATAATAATGCTTACCTAGCAAATGATTAGATATTGGTGGTCGAGAAGATGATAGCGACTCCGTGTGAAGTGCCATTTCAGCTACTTCCTCTAGAATAATACTATTTTCTACAGCCGCGTTTACACTGTTACCCCAAGTAAATGGTCCATGACTATGAACAATTACACCTGGTACCGCATTTGGATCAATAAATCTTTGCTTAAAAGTCTCTACAATCACATTTCCTGTTTCGGCTTCATATGCCTTTTTTATTTCCTCTGCTGTTAAATCACGTGTACATGGTATTGGTCCATAAAAAGCATCCGCATGGGTCGTTCCATACACTGGTATATCTCTATTTGCCTGTGCCCACATAACCGCATATTTTGAATGTGTATGCACAACTGAGCGGATATCTTTAAAATTTTTGTATAATGTAACATGGGTTGCTAAATCAGATGAAGGTTTGTAAGTACCTTGTAGGATATTTCCATCGAGATCTGTAACAACCATATGCTCCGATTTCATTAAGGAATAAGACACACCACTTGGTTTAATAACAATTATGTTATAGTCATAATCTACCTCGCTTACATTCCCCCAAGTTAGTTTAATAAGCCCCTCATCAGGTAGACGCAGATTAGCTTTACAAACATTTTGTTGCATTTCTTTTATGCGCTCATCTCTTGTAGTCATAACCTGCCTCCTTAAACTTTGGTAATAAGAAAGAAAGCGCTTGTTTAATTTCCTCTTCAGGACGATCGCTCTTTTCACTCCACATTTCAATTAAGAATGGTCCTGAATAATGATTAGCTTTTAATATTTTCAAACAGCCTTCAAAATCAACACAGCCTTCCCCAAAAGGAACTTCTTTGAATTTTCCCGGGAATCCATTCGCCACTGCTAACGTATCCTTTAAATGGACACCAACAATTTGCGGCATCCCTATCTCAAGCTCATAGCCTACATCATTTTCAATCCATGCAGATAAGTTACCTAAATCAGGGTAGACTTTAAGCCACGGAGATGGTAATTGTTTTTTTACCTTATAGTATTCAGTAACAGAATTAATAAAAGGATCATCCATTATTTCAATGGCTAAGGTAATTTGTTTTTCTGCGGCCAGTTCTAAACACTTTTTCATTCCTTCTATATAATAATGTCTAGTCTGAATAGATTTTTCTTCATAATAGACATCATAACCAGCCAATTGAATGACGCGTACACCAATATCAGATGCTAGATTAATTGCCTTTTGCATCACTTCTAGAGCTTGTTTTCTGACCTGTTCATTAGTTGATCCAAGTGGGAAGCGACGATGTCCACTTAAACAAATTGACGGTATTTTTATGCCTGTCTTCAGAACACCATCAATCACTGCCTTTCTTTCCTCTTGGCTCCAATCTAGACGTGCTAAACGTTTATCCGTTTCATCAATTGACATCTCAACATAATCAAAATTGAGTTCTTTCGCCAATTCAAGCCTTTCTAACCAGGAAATATTAGCTGGCAATGCCTTTTCATATATTCCTAATGGATTCAATATGATCAGCCCCAAATTCGTCTAATTTCATCTTGAAAGTCTTTAGCTGCTTGTGCTGGATCTTCCGTGCCTGTAATACTTCTCCCGGCAATAAATGTGTAAACATCAATACCCTTAAACAACTTTATTGTTTCTAATTTAAGTCCTCCTGTAACAGATACCTTAAAGCCCATATCAACTAACTTCTTAACTTTAATTAAATCTTTTTCCCCCCATGTTTCGCCAGCTAGCAGAGCATCTCGGCTTTGATGGTATACCGCCTGGGAAATACCAGCATCTAACCATTGCTGTGCTTGCTCGTATGTCCAATCCCCATATAACTCTACCTGTAGTTCATCGATTTCTTTCATTGCCGCTTTCATTGTTGCGATTGTTGCGGAACAAATAACGGTCATCCAGTCTGCACCTGCATCCTTACAATTTTTTGCGACTGTTGCTCCCGCATCAGCACATTTTGTATCTGCAACAACGATCTTATCTGGATATAATGCACTAAGGCATTTCACTGCTTGCATTCCTTCTGCTAGACATAGAATTGTGCCGGCTTCAACAATATCGACAATGGGTCCTGCTTCTTTTATAGTTCTCAAAGCATCATCTAATGATGAATTATCTAAAGCTATTTGTAAGTTAGGAGTATTCATATTTTCTCATCCTTTTCTAAAGAGACTGGGACGAAAGTGTTTTCACCAAAGGAAAACCGAACTGTTATGGTACATATAATTCGCTCCGAAAAAGTAAGCAATGTTCGTCGATGTTGCGCTAGGTCCCAGCCCCCTCTTAAATTATTTTTATAGGAACGAAGGATATGGTACATCATTTTCTTTTACAAAGACGTCATCAAATCCTCTTGGGAAATGATATTCTAGATCATCTTTGTTATCGGGGTAGACAAATTTCCCGCCGACTTGCCATACATATGGTTTGAATTGGTATTTTAAACGGTCTTTTTTAGATTCCCAAATCAATTGTAATTCTTTTGGATCTGCTTGAAAGTTTGTCCAAATATCATAATGAACTGGAATCACCACTTTTGCTTTAAGTGCTTCTGCCATACGCAGCATATCGACTGATGTTACTTTATCGGTTATCCCACGTGGATTTTCTCCATACGCACCTAAGACAACATCAATTTTATGTTCATTTCCATGCTTAGCAAACATGTTCGAATAATGGGAATCACCAGCATGATACAAACTTCCGCCTGTAGTATTAAATAAGTAGTTAACTGAAAGTTCGTCCATATCTTGAGGTAGCTTCCCTTTTAATTCAAGTTCCTGCGGAGCTGTAATTAACGCCGTTCTATCAAATGATTCTAAGACTACTAATTCAACATCTTTTATATTCATTTTGTCACCAGGTTTAACTATGATGCAACGGTCTTCCGGTACACCCCACCCTTTCCAAATCTCCACTACCGACTGCGGCCCAATAAAAGGAACCGATTCATCACAGTTCTGTAATACGGCTGCCGCTGTATTAATATCGAGATGATCCGAATGAATATGGGTGACAACAAGTGCATCTAACTCTTTAATTGCGAAAGGATCGATAACAAATGGAGCGTTTCGTAAATTTGGTTGTAAATTTTCAACCCCACTCATACGCATCATTTGATGCCCTTTCTTCATCTTGCTGGTTTTTTTAGTGCGTTTTCCGGATCCACACCATAAATCAACTAGAATATTTGCATTTCCTTCACTCTTCAACCATATACCTGTGCACCCTAACCACCATGCAGCAAAAGTATTTTTTTCGACGACTGTTTCTTCAATTTCTTCATTTAGCCATGTTCCCCACTCTGGAAATGTGCTTAATACCCATGAATCTCTTGTAATTTTGCTTATTTCAGTCATTTTAATCCTTCCTTTCTTTCTTTAAAAAGATCTACTATATCTGTTTTTGTTTTAGCTTGATTAATTTCCTCAAAGATACTACTATCGGAAAAAATTGCAGCAATTTGTGGTAGAGCACTCCCAAGGTGATTTTCATTACTAGTTGCGGCCAAGCAAACAAGTACTTTTACATATTGATCTTCTGGAAAAAGGACTGGTTCTTTTAATGTTACGAAACTAAAAGAATCTTTCATCACATAACTACCTGGACGGGCATGTGGCATTGCAAAATTCTCTATGAGAATATAATAGGGTCCCATTTCATTTGTTGATTTAATAATTTCCTCAACATATTGTTGAGCTACTGCTTCTGAATCAATTAAAGGTTGTACAGTTTTTTGGATTGCTTCTTCCCAGCTACTTGCTTCTATATTCAATAGAACTGAATCGTTTTCAATTAAGGAGTCTAAAAAGTCCACTTTATATACCTCCATTTCAAGGGATAATTACGTTTACTCCTTTTTCTTTTAAGTTGTTTATTTCATCTCTATTAGAATCGTTGTTCACTACAAGAACGTCTATTTTTTCTATGGCAGCGCTTCTAAAATTATAAACCTTACCAATTTTTGAATGATCTGCTACAACGATCACTTCACCAAAACAAGATTCAATCATTTGTTCATTCACCCCTGCCTCTTGATAAACAGAAGTGAAGATCCCATCTTCTGCGCTAATGCCATTAATACCTAATATACATTTGTTAGCCACAATATTTGATATCATCTGAATCGCATTTTCACCAACTAATGATTTAGATTTCGCTCTATATTCACCACCAGTGATAAGCAACTCTACAGAATCCCTATCTATAACAGTGGGAGCTAAAGCATTATTTGTAATAATTTTTACGATTTTCCCCGAATCATTGATCTCTTTTAGAACGTATAATGTTGTGGATCCGGAATTAATAAAGATAGTATCACCATCTTCAATATGCTTAACTGTTTCTTTAGCGATTTCCTTTTTCTCTTTGGTATATTTGCCTCCTTTTTCTTCGTAGAGGACTTCATTATCTGTAATATCTTGAATCAGTCTAATGCCGCCATGAAATCGCTCAATATGATTACTATCTTCAAATTCCTTTATATCTCTCCTAATAGTTACTTCAGATACATTTAAAGATTTACTTAAATCAGCGGTTTTTGCTACTTTATGTTTCCTTAAATAATTGATTATTCTTTGCTTTCTTTGGTCAACAATATTTAATTTTTTCTCCATTTTCATACCCTCACAATCAAATCGAACATTTTTTAAATAAAAATAAACATCAATACGATCAATTCGAACATACAGCTACTTTAATCTATAAATGAAAGAATGTCAATTATTTTTTCTAGCAGACTAAAATGATCAATTCGATGGTTGAATCGGTAAATTCAATGGTATTTTAGATTTATAAAAAAGTATTGACATTTATTTTTTTATAATTTAATATTATCACAACAATCAAATCGAACATAAATACGTTCAATTCATTCATTTTTTAAAACTATTTGAATACGCTTTCGAATTAATGAATCATTCCTGGTGGGTGATAAAAGGAACTATTAGAGGGAGATTTAAAAATTTCTCCTTTTAAAAGAAGGCTGAATGGTGGGGGTGAAAACATGTTTAGCGCAATATTCAACGTAATCTACGAACTATTAACCCAGCCTGCTATTATCATAGGGTTATTAGTTGGTGTAGGTTATGCATTAAATGGGAAATCACGCATCCAAGTCATTACAGGTTCTGTAAGTGCAGCGGTTGGTTTAATGTTAGTGCTATTTGGCGGAAAACAGTTTTCAGATGGGTTTAAACCAGTAGTTGCAGCAGTAAGTGATGTTTATGGCATTAAAGGATATTTAATGGATTCATACGCAATGAAAGCAGCTACTCAAGAGGCGTTAGGAAATAACTTTGGATTTGTTGGATATGTATTCCTAATAGCCTTTTTTGTCAACTTGGTCCTTGTTTACTTTGGAAAATATACAAAAGCGAAAGGGATATTTTTAACTGGTAATAGTGGAGTAGCTCATGCTCAAGCTATGTTATGGTTACTGGCATATTGGCTTGATATGCCTTGGATACCTACGATCATAATTTCTGGTGTTTTACTAGGTATTTATTGGGCAATTGCAACAACCGTACCAATAAAAGCGATTAATAAAATAACAAACAACGCTGGTTTTACAGTTGGGCACAATCAAAACTTCGCTATTTGGTTTTTCTCAAAGTTTGCCCATAAGTTTGGGGATCCAGAAAAAGACGATGCAGAAAACTTAAATTTACCAGGCTGGTTAGGAATTTTTAACCATAACGTAACCGCTATCGCCATTACTATGATTGTTTTCACAGGTGGTTTTCTATTAACAATCGGGATTAAAAACATTGAAGTATTATCGGGTGGACAACCTTGGTATATTTACATTCTTACCTTAGGGTTAGAATTCTCTATGTATATGGTTATCCTATTACAGGGTGTGCGGATGATGGTTGGAGAAATCACAGCATCTTTTAAGGGAATTCAAGAAAAACTGATCCCAAACGCGATTCCTGCAATAGACGTTGCTGCATTACTCCCGTTTTCAGCGAATGCTGCAACACTAGGCTTCATCTTCACAACTTTCGGTACAATCATTTCAATGCTTTTATTACTATTATTTAAAAGTCCAGTAATGGTTATCCCTGGTTTTATACCACTATTCTTTAGTGGGGGGCCGATTGGGGTGCTTGCCAATAAATACGGTGGATATAAATCCGTAATGATTTGTGGCATATTATTAGGAATGATTCAGTCATTTGGTACAGTTTGGACATTGCCACTCCTAGGTTTACCAGATGGTGTAGGTTGGTCGGGTATGTTTGACTTTTCAACCGTGTGGCCGGCTTTCCTTGAAATTTTAAGAGCGATTGCAAAAGCTCTATCTATGGGGCCTTATGCATAAATCTAAAAAAATATAAATTTAAATGGAGGAATTATGATGAAAAACTCGGTTAATGTACTGTTGGTTTGCGGTTATGGTGTAGGAAGTAGTGCAATGTTAGAAACAGTCACAGCTAAAGCCTTAAAAGAAAGAAATATTGAAGCAAATTTAGATCATACCTCTGCTGGCGAACTAGGGGGATATGTTAATTGGGCTGATATTATTGCTGTGAATAAGAAATTGATGGATATGGTTGATGTCGATGATCTGAAAAATAAAAATAAGCATGTAATTGAAGTAATCAATATGATGGATGGTCAAGATATTGGGAATAAGATACAGGATATTGTAGAAACCAGTTATAAAAATGCTATAAAGGAGTAGATTTTTTTGAAAGCAATATTTATTTTATTTGATAGCTTGAATCGACACTATCTTCCCCCATATGGAGGAACCGAGACATACGCACCTAATTTTGAACGTTTAAGTCAAAAAGCTGTTACTTTTGAAAATAGTTATGTCTCAAGCATGCCCTGTGTGCCAGCTCGTCGAGAGCTGCACACAGGAAGGAAAAATTTCCTTCATAGGGAATGGGGGCCACTAGAGCCTTTCGATGATTCAATGCCCGAGCTTTTAAAAAAATCCGGTGTCTATTCTCATCTTATTAGTGATCATTTACACTATTGGGAAGATGGTGGATCTACTTATCATAATCGATATTCCTCATGGGAAATTGTACGTGGACAAGAAGGCGATCATTGGAAAGGTCAAAAGAAAGATCCACATATTCCAGATGTTGTACGCGTTCCCAAAAATCAACAAGGAACCGACACTTCTAGCCTATGGCGTTATGACTGGGTAAATAGACAGTACATCAAACGGGAAGAAGATCAACCTCAAACAAAAGTTTTTAACCTAGGCTGTGAATTTATTAATAACAACTGGAAAGAAGACAATTGGATGCTGCAAATTGAAACTTTCGATCCGCATGAACCTTTCCAAGTTATGGATCACTATCTTAATATGTACAATGAAAAAGATTATGACGGAAAACATTATGATTGGCCTCGTGGAAAAGTAGAAGGTGAAACATCCGAAGAAATTGAACAAGTACGCAAAGTTTATCAATCATTGGTCACGATGTGTGATCATAACTTAGGTAAGGTATTAGATTTAATGGATCGTTATAATATGTGGGAAGACACAATGTTAATTGTAGGAACAGATCATGGTTTTATGTTAGGAGAACATCAATATTGGGGTAAAAACCAAGTTCCCTATTATAATGAAGTTGCGAATACTCCCTTATTTATTTATGACCCTAGACTAAAAGTTCAAAATGAGAAAAGAAGCTCAATCGTTCAATTGATAGACTGGGCACCAACTTTATTAGACTTCTTTGGATTAGAAATACCAGAAGACATGGAAGGAAAACCATTACGACATGTAATTGAAGATGACACACCGATAAGAGATGCCGCCCTATTTGGGGTATTTAGCGGTCATGTGAATGTTACGGATGGAAAACATGTTTATATGCGCGCGGCATTAAAAGATAAAACGAATGACTTGTTTAACTATACATTAATGCCTATGCACATGCACAACCTATTTACGGTATCGGAATTATCTAAGGCCCAGTTTGTCGAAGGCTTCTCATTTACAAAGGGACTTAATGTATTGAAAGTGCCTGCAAAAGACAAATACAAGGTCAATAATTTCGGCAATCTACTGTTTGACTTAGAGAAGGATCCTAAACAATTACACACTATGGAAGATAAAGAAATAGAGGAGCAAATGATTACTAAACTTTTAACCTTAATGGAAGAAAATGAAGCTCCAGTTGAACAGTATGAAAGAATAGGCTTAGATACGAAGCATAAAAAGTAATTGTATGGGTAATAAATCAGCACATTATTCCAGTGAACCATTTCCACTTTACTTTGGAAAAATTCTGGAATAATGTGCTTTCTGTTCACTTTATTTCAGATTTGAATATATTTGGATAAAGCGAAACTTCAGGGGTTCCCTTCGTACCCGACTGCCACAAGATGATCTCACCTTAAATTCGGCGTTAAACTAAAGCTGTTGCACATCGTCTGGTCCCCAAAAGGCTTGCATGGTGACTATTTTACCATTTGCGTCAAAGGTCATTACATCTGTGACATCGATACGAATTGATCGACCTTCCGTTTTGGAATGAACGGCAAAGGTAATCGATGCTGCATTGCCGAAGGAACCGCGGGGTGACGTTAATAATTTGAGTTGAGCCCCTCCTAGCATACTTTCACGATAAAAATTTTCAATTTCTTGACGTCCTATCTTTGGCGGTTGCCCAACGGGATCCTCCACTTTCGCATCATCCGCGAACAGTGCGATCAAACGTTTAAGATCGCCCGCATTAAACGCATCTACATATTCTTGTAATTTATTCTTCATAACTGAGCTATCCATTACAGCTTTCCCTCCTTTAACTTTAATGCGCAGTCCTCCCATCCATGATAACTTCGGAAGCATGATCTTCTGCCATCCCCAGACACAAGATAAGCATTGTATTCTCTTCATCATTGGCAAGCATCAATTTCTATTTGATAAATTCCCTCTTAAAATTACCTTTTTCCACTTCCTCTTTCCAGCCCGGGGCTTCCTCCCCTGGTACTGGTCCGTGTAATAATGGATCATTCGTTTCTTTCATCCATTCTTCCACTTTGGACCGAAGCCCTTTCACAACTTCTATAAATTGTTCATCATCTGCCAAATTATTTTTTTCTAGAGGATCATTGTGAAGATCATATAATTCCTCTTCCGTATTGGGAACATAATATTCATCCCTAACATCTTGTCCGGCAAGAGTTTGATGTATATCCAATGGAAGGTATACTTTTGGCCCTTTTTCAAAATTGCGTATATATTTGTATTTGTTCGTACGTATTCCCCGCATAGGATGGTATCGATCATGCCAAGTTAACTCACAAAAGAAGCTTTCGCGGGGCTGATAATCATCCCCTGCTATTAGCGGTAAAAAGCTGTGTCCATCTATTTCTTCAGGAATATCAGCACCCGCTACTTCCAATAATGTAGGCATTAAATCAATATTACATAGAAGTTCCTCTTTCATAAGACCACCTTGGTTATACATGTCTTCCGGAAATTTCATTATTAATGCAGTTTCTAAACCCGAATCTAATAAGGTCCCCTTCGCTCTAGGGAAAGGTATACCGTGATCTGTTGTATAAATAAGAATTGTGTTTTTATCCAATCCGGTTTCTTTTAACTTTTTCATAATTCTACCAACTGCAGAGTCTAACTCTTTCACAGAGCCGTGAAAATGAGCAATGTCATTTTTTACACCAGCAGTATCAGGCAGATAAGGTGGAACTTCTACTGAATCAATGGGATCTGGCTCAAAGTGATCTACTGGTAGATGTGTTTCTTCAAAACCAACAGATGCATAAAACGGTATGTCATCGTTATTGGCTTTCTCCGTCAAAAAGTCTTCTAGCTTATCAGTTACTTTGCTAGCTGCATTAGTAGGTATTTTTATCACATGATCATATCCTAATTTTTCAGCATCCTGATTTCCAGCAATTGATTCATGATGAAAACCAAACAGCCAAGTACCATAACCTACTTTTTTAACCTCGGATGGAATTGTTTTTACTTGACTGTTCATTGAATGCCCCAAATGTGCCAATCCTAACATACCGTGATTGTGTCCATACATACCGGTTAAAATACTACCACGACTCGGGCTACATTGTGGTTGAGAACAAAAGTAATGATTAAATTGAATTCCTTCCTCAGCAAGTTGGTTTAATGCTGGCGTCTCAATCTTCTTACCATAGCTTCCCAGATATCTACCTGTATCATGGGAGATAATCATTAAAATATTTGGTTTTACCATGCTATCGACCTCCAAATTATGATTTTATCCCGCATTAACGGGCAGTAATCCCTTACTGATTGAAGCTTCACTTTTATCGGTCTTGAATGGAAATACGCCTGAATAATGGCTGGATTATCTCTCATTATACTAAGCGGACTTTCATCATACAATTCATAAAAGGCGGGTGCTAGAGAATATACAGAGGAACAAAAAAGCGAAAAAGCCTTAAATACGCAAGTAAGGCATCAAAACTTGCAAATTTAGACTTTTTCGTTCTGTTCCTTATTTAGGTATATCATCAGGATTGATTATTCCGTAATAAATTAAGTCTTCATGCTTACCATCTTTAACTAAATGGCATGAACAAGGTGTACCTCGTTCTATGGTTTGATAAAGCGCTGAATTGTCGATAAACCTAGCACCTTATCTAGGAAATGGGTTTCTTTCTAGATGAAATGGGGTTTCCTCTCCTGAAATGGACGACTTTCCTGAGATATGGGCTTCTCTTCATAAGAATGGGGGAATTCCCAAAATAATGGGGTTCCTACATGGAAAATGCGCAACTGTTCCAGAGATTGGACTTTTCTACATAGGAAATGGGGATTCTTCCAGAGAAATGAGTTCTCTCTGGAAAAACCCCCAACAAAAGGAAAGTTTTCATATCTACTATCGATTTTCTAACCACTCGGTACTTTCTTTCTGTGCTTTCTCTAGCGCTTTTTCAGTACTTCTTTCTCCTGTTAAAGCTGCTTCAATCTCTGAAGATAAGATATACCTTGGTTGAGATGATGCCCATGGATATCTTGGTGTCCATGGGGTACCCATTGCTTCAAGAACCGGTAACATTAACTTATCCTTTTCTTTCACACTATCCCATTCGGTTGCAGATTTCACAGACGGAATTCCGCTTGCTTCTTCAAACACATATTTTTGTACAAAGTCACTCGTTGCAAATTTAAGCCATTCCCACGCCAAATCTTTATTTTTACTGTTTTTGGCAATCGCGATTGGACTACCGGCAAACATTCCGCCTATCCCTTCATCATTTTTGAATTCTTGTGCGATTCCAATTCGATCCTCTAGCCCCTGCGCATACGATTTTTTAACTATATCTCCAGGTCCCTGATTTAACAAAATTGCAATATTATTGTCTTTTGTTAACCATTTTTCATTTCCTTGATTACTCACAATCCCTTTTGGTGCATATTCTTGCATATCCAATAACCAATTTAATCCATTCACCATTTCTGGTGAATCAAATTCAAATTCAATTTCATCCCAAGCAAAGCCTGTTCCCCACTGTCCGTTTTGCCCTTCAGCTATATTCACAAGCCTAAAGGCGGAATCATAATCTCCTCTAAACCATATCCCATAGTTTTGTTCCCCTGTTTCAGGGTTAGTACCAGTCATCTTTTTTGCCTTTTCCTCAATTTCTTCCATCGTTGGAAATTCAGATAAATATTCTACACCCCATTGATCAAAAAGCTCTTTATCATAAGCGATAAACCGTGCATCCCCTAAAAATGGTAATCCCCAAATTTGCAGTTCATCACTATCTGGCCCTAACACTTTCCAACCGTCCACTTGGTTATCAATAAAAATATCTAGACTAAAGTCATCATCTTTATCAATATAAGGTTGTAATGGTTCTAAGACACCTTGTGGAGCATAATCCGCTATACCCGGCATTTGATAGACATCTGCTTCGTTCGAGGTGAGCATTGCTTGTGTTTTTTCTGTATACCCTTCCCACGGCATGAGAATGAACTCAACTTTGGCACCGGGATGTTGTTTTTCAAATTCTTCTTTTAATACTGTTAATCCTTCCGTTTTCTCACCTGTGATTGGGTCTGTCGAAGATTCCATATCAAAATCGCCAATCAAATGGACCTTAATCTTTTGACCTGCCCATTCTCCATCTGCTGTATTTGTTTCCTTCTGTCCGGAATCCGTGGATGAGCCACCCGGATTCGTACTACAACCAACTAGCATAACCGACAATAACACCATAAATAATGGCGTTAAGAAGGTTCCTCTTGTAAACATAGGTCTAATCACATTATTTCCCCCTCTTATTTTAATAAATGTAAAAAACTATTCCCCTTTTACCCCACTTAAAGCAATACTTTGAATTACATATCTTTGTAAAAATAGATACAATATGACGATTGGAAGAATACTAACAGTCGCTAATGCCATGGTTAGTCCTCCTAAACTTGTACCATTTTCTAGAGAGAAACTTGCTAGATAAAGGGGTACAGTGTGTAAATTTTGATTGTTTAGGACAACTAACGGCCACATAAAGTCGTTCCAACTCCAAATAAAGGCCAAAATAACCATTGTTGCTGCAATTGGACCCGCGAGAGGGAGATACACTCGAAAAAAAATTTTGAATTCACCTGCACCGTCAATTTGGGCGGCCTCCCGCAATGTGTCTGGCAGCTGATCAAAAAACTGCTTACAGAGAAAAATAAGCATCCCATTAATTAAAGTTGGCAGAATCAATGGCCAAAAAGTATTTAATAACCCCACTTTATTAAACAATGTATATAACGGAATTAAACGTGGCTCTATTGGGATCATTAATGTACAGAGCACAATAATAAATAGAATCTTCTTTCCTTTAAAATCCCCCTTTGAAAAGGCATATCCCGCTAAAAGGGAGGAAGCTACACCTATAAACACCGAACTAATTGTTACGATACCAGAGTTTATATAGGATTGAATTAATCTTCCGTTTTCAAATACAATTCCATAGTTAAATGGTGATACTTCTTCCGGTATTAATCGTGGTGGAAACGGCATTGTAACGTTTGCCGTTCGATCAAATCCAACACTCACCATCCATATAAATGGAGTCATTAATAAAACACCGAAGATTAATAAAATCGCAAATTTTACCCAATCTGATATATTTTCCAATTTCTTATTAGACATTGCATTGATCATCTATTCTCCCTCACTCGTTTATAATTTCATTTTCGAGACTTTAAGATTAATAAAGGTAAAGATCAATATAATAATGAACATAATATATGTGGCTGCTGAGGCAATTCCAAACTCAAAGCCGGTGAATCCCCTCTCATAAATGAATGCCCCCATCGTTTGAATAGAACGAGCCGGGCTTCCACTTGCTCCCCCTAAAACATAAACCTCGTTAAACCGTTGTAGAGCACCAATCCACCCCGTGATAAGCAAAAACGCAAAAGTAGGAGCCATATTGGGTACAGTAATAAAAAGCCACTGTTGCATGCCACTTGCGCCATCAATTTTAGCCGCTTCATACATTTCGGTAGATATCGCCTGTAAATTGGCCAGGCAGATGATAATAACAAAGCCGATCCAATGCCAAACAGATAGTAAGATCACTCCCCACTTTGATGTAGAAGGAGATGAAAACCATCCCAGTGTTGGCAAGCCTAATGAATCAAGTGCATAGTTGACAATCCCCATATCCGGATGCAAAACAAAAGCAAATATCATGGAAGCTGCAACAATGGATGTAACATTAGGTAAAAAATAGACAACTTTAAAAAGGTTCTGCCATCTTTTCGTAGAATTGATTAAGGACGCAAAGATAAATCCTAAAGGAATCGTAATTATTACTTGAAAAATACCAATGAAAAAGGTATTCCAAACGGAGTTCCAAAAAGGACCTGAAGTTAATACATTTTTAAAATTAGAGAGACCGATAAACTTTTCAAGTGTTCCATTAGATTGATAGAAACTCAATCGGAGCGATTCAAGAATAGGATAGACCATAAATAGAAAAATTCCTAAAAAACTAGGAATAAGAAAAAGATACCAAACATAACTTGAATCCGTTCTTTTTTTTCCTGCTTTTTGTGTACTTGTTTTAATGTTTGTTTCCGTCTGGCTATTAATCATGATATTCTCCTTTCTAGTTAAGTACTATCTGTTATCAAGATTATTCTTAATAACTTCTTTATATGTTATTTCTTTCAGGGGAGCACCTTCCTTATCCACCAATAAAGTGAACCTTCAATCAGTGTGGGGTTTCTTTCATCCCCCACTGATTTCAGAGGATCAAAGGCTAAAATCGCGACATCCTGTCGGCAGACTCAAACGCGACGTCCTGTCGCTTCGTCTGCACTAGTACATCCTATACGTCGCTACGCCTTTGTGACCAACATCTTGTTGGCCTGAACCAATCGGGCTTTTACTCAAAAAAGCGGAAGCGCCTGTCCAGCGACGTACAAATTTAAAGGGTTCTGACGGGATAAAGGAAACACGATGAGCCCAAAGGGTGAATCGATGTTGACTTACGCAAGCAGAAATCGTAAATTTGCTAGGCGCTAGGCGCTGCAACTAGATTAGGACAGTGTATCCCCCACCTATGCTTCTCCGTATTCTCTAAAGCCTTGAGGTGGGGGTATTACTGTCCGTTAATGCGGGATAAAGAGATTCTAGGAAAATTTTGAATTATTCCTTAACCCAGCACAAACTTTGATATAACCTTTGGCTATCACTCCTCATAAATATTAAGTTTTATACTATACCACCTTTTCCTGCTATTCTTGTGGTACAGCAGAATTTGGTTTCAGTAGAAGTTTATTTTTTTAGGAAAGGAACTGAGATAATATGGCATGTCATTTACCTTTAAAAGCGGATCATGTTGGGAGTTTTTTAAGAACGGAGCCTTTGAAAGATGCCAGAGCTTCTTATCGAGCTGGGAATTTAAGTCAAGTGGCTTTAAGATTAGTTGAGGATCAAGAAATTGAAAAGTTAATAAAGAAGCAAATAGATGTTGGCTTAAAAGCGATCACAGATGGGGAATTCAGAAGAGCTTGGTTTATGCATGATTTCTTCTGGGGGTTAGAAGGTGTGGAGTATACCAAACGAGAAGGCGGGATTGCATTTAAAGGGGAAACGACCAGTGCCGATTCTTACAAGGTGACGGGTAAAATCCGCTTCGGAGCACATTATATGATCCAAGATTTTGCGTATTTGAAAAGGAAAGTGGATGAACATGGAGATGGTTCACAACTAGCCAAGGTAACGATTCCTTCTCCAAGTCAAATGTTATACCGAATCCCAAGTGATCAAGAAAAGGAACTCTACCTCAGTCTTCATGATTTGTTTGAAGATTTGGCGATTGCTTATCAGGAGGCTGTTCAAAAATTTTATGAAGCAGGTTGCCGATATTTACAACTTGATGATACGGTCCTATCAGCACTGGCGGACCCTGAATTTCCTCATTTCTTGGAGAAAATTAGTGGGCTGAAAATTGACGAGCTTGTTGCTTTGTTAGTAAAGACCATTCGGGAAGCATTAAAGGATAAACCAGAGGATATGATCGTCGCGACTCATATGTGCAAAGGAAATTTCAAATCAACCTACCTTTATGAAGGCGGCTATGAACAGGTGGCCAAATTTTTCGATCAACTGCCTTATGACAGTTACTTCTTAGAATATGATGATGAACGTTCTGGCGGATTTGAACCATTACAAGGGATTACTAATAAGGATATAACAGTTGTACTAGGACTTATCTCAAGTAAAAATGGTGAGCTTGAGGAAAAAGAAGCCATTATCCAACGTATAAAAGAAGCAAGTCAATCCATCTCCCTAGACCAATTAGCTCTAAGTCCACAATGTGGATTCTCAAGTACTGAAGAGGGAGCGAATAACCTAACAGAAGAAGAACAGTGGAATAAAATAAAACATGTTATTGAAATAGCTGAAGTGGTTTGGGGGTTCGGTAAATAGACGATTAATGTTACTGAAGCCACACTAAATAAGATAAGAGCGGATCCGTCAAGGGTCCGCTTTTGTTTTACATAGTTTTCTTCTATTTCCCAATCGCCTTCACGACTTCAATCGAAAATTCGGCGCCGTATTGTCCAGCCTTTTCTAAATCCTCAATATTATCATCTGTTACTTCAGAATTTACATCCAAAAAGGAAAGAGGCCGGATAAGCATTTCCCAAAAAAGCGAACTACTAGAGGCATTTACCCCGCTCCGGATTTTCGCGAGCGAGTGCACTGCTCCCATAAAATTGGACAATTATTTCCCTGTTGCTATGGGAATGTATCGTGCGTCCTTGGAGCTTAAAATACTAATTATGTCGTCCAAAGCCCCTTCCTTTACATTAAAAGCTTTTATAGTATTTTTCGGAGAAAACAGGTTCTATCTTATAATTTCACAAGAATTTATCTAATCGACTAACTTACTTAGATAAGGCTTTTACAAATTACTCTTTGACTGCCCCAGCTGAAATACTGTTGATAATATATCGGGAAAGGAATATGAACGCAATCATAATCGGTACAACTGAGATAGCAATCCCTAGATACATCGCACCTAAATTCATAGCAACTGGTGAGCCTCGGAGCGCCCCCATCATCACTGGCAGTGTAAACAAGTCTGGAGAGCGCAAAATAACGAGTGGCGTAATATAGTTATTCCATGAACCAATAAAGGTAAAGATTCCCATTGTCGCAATCGCCGGCATAAGAATTGGCAGTACAATTCGATGGAACATATGAATTTCAGTAGCTCCATCAATTCGTCCAGCTTCTAAAAGCGACAATGGCATTGTCGTCACCATGTATTGGCGGAAAAAGAAGACAGTAAATGGTGCCGCAATTGCCGGAATAATTAACGGGAAGTATGTGTCTAGCATACCTAATGCATTACTAAGATCATAAAGACCAAGTAATCCTAGCTGCCCTGGTACCATCATCATGACGATAAATGCCACAAATATAACATTCTTAAAACGAAATTTATAGACCAAAAATGCATACGCTGTTAATGCAGAGAAATATGCGTTTAATACTGTCACCGAAATTGCAACTATTAAACTGTTGAGAAATCCTCTCCATACGTCTACAAATTGAGTAAGAACCTGGTAGTTATCTAATATAGCAGCTCCAGGAATCATTGAGAATCCTTGCAATATTTCTGAGTTCGTTCTTGTCGCATTAATGATCATCATATAAAATGGGATAAAACAAATGATCAACAAGATGATTAACGCAGCATAAATAAAGACTTTAGCTGTTTTGATTTTATTCACTGAATTCACCCCTAACTTGCATTTTTACGGTACATAGAACGGAAGGTAACAGCTGAGAAAATAACTGTAATGATAAATAATCCATAGGCAATGGCTGCACCATAACCGAAGTTATTGTACTTAAAGGATTGATTATATAAATAGAGAACCATTGTATTCAATGCTCCGTCTGGTGCACCTCGGGTATCTGTCAACAACATCGGTAAATCAAAAATTTGTAACCCGCCAATAATAGAGGTAATCAATACATACAATAACACTGGTTTTAGTTGGGGCAATGTTACATTCGTAAATGATTGCCACCAATTAGCCCCATCAATTAAAGCAGCCTCGTAGTAATCTTTCGAGATCCCAGAGATTCCAGCAAGCAAAATAATGAATGAATTCCCGAACCACATCCATGCACCGATTAAGGCAACCCAGGATTGTGCATATGTTGGATTATTTAACCAATTTATCGGCGAATCAATAATTCCTAAACTTAATAACATCTGGTTTAACGCTCCGTAGTTCCAATCTAATAAAATATTAAAAAGCAAGGCAACGGACGCGATCGTAATGATATTTGGTAAGTAAAATAATGCACGAAATAGGCCAACACCTTTTAACTTCAAGCGAATATCAGAGAATAATAGCGCGAGACCAAGAGCAATCCCCATTTGGACGATAAAATTGAGTCCCCAAATTTTTAGAGTATTCCCTAATGCACTATAGAAATAGCCGTCACCAATTAGACGGGCATAATTCTCGGCTCCAATAAAATTAGCGTTTCCAATTCCCCCCATACCAGTATAATCGGTCAAACTATAATAAAAGGTTAAAAGAATTGGGTAAATATTAAAGATTAAAAAAACGAAAACGAATGGGAACATAAATAGAAATGCATTTTTATTATCCTTAATCATGCTCTTTCCCCTTCCTTAATAAAAGAGATGGGAGTTTTACAGGTCAACCTGTTTCCTCCCCTCTCTCTTTAAAATGATTTATTTTTCATCTGGTACCTTGATATCGGGATAAGCATTTTTTACTTGCTTGTAAAACTCTTTAATAGCATCTTCCTTGGTAGTTTTTCCTTCAACATAGTTACCTACTTCAGTTCCGAACAGATCACCAATTGATTGATCATATTTTGTAATGATACTTGCATCAATTTTCTCAGCTTCGTCCAGGAAGAATTCATAGTTGTTTTGTCCGGCTAAAAACTCGTCTGAGAAATCACCTTTCACTTTTTCTGTTACAGGAAGATAGGAAAGAACATCGCCTGTCTCCTTAACCCAATCTTCCAAAAAGGCCTCATCGTGAACAAGCATTTCGATGAATTTAAAGGCTAAATCCTTATTATCAGAGTCTTTATACATTCCAATCCAAGTTCCGCCTTGAAAATATGGTGTTGGCCCGTTTGTTACTGCCCAATCTCCGGCAGTTTCCGTAGCATGTTCCTTCAGTACAGAATGTAACCCCCATGTTGGCAGGGAAACAGCAAAGACCTCTGTTTTATCTGAATCCTTTTCATCTTCTTCAATTTCATCCCAACCTTTGTTGTAGCTGATTGGCCCATTAAATGATTCATACCAAGCAGGCGACCAGGCAGGAGCAAGAGCTGTGTACTTTTTATCACGAAATTCCTTCGCATAATCAAAATAGGATAATCTCGCATCTGTCATCACTAATTCATTGTTCTCATTTACCCATGGTTGCGGATCTTGACCATCTGTATATGGTTGAATGGAACCTTCGTCAGGAAATAAACGATAGTTATTAGCTTTCATTTCCTCTGCTACTTCCGTTAATCCTTCCATTGTTGAAAAGCGCTTTCCAATTTCCTCTGGGTCATCAGTCCCTAACACTTCTTTGGCAATACTGCGACGATAGTAGATACCCCCTGGCGTTGTTTGCCAAGAAACTGCCTTGACTTCGCCATCCTCGTTCTTCCCTAAATCAAAAACATAATCCATATAGTCTGATTCCCAGTCTTGGACATCATAAGGGTCTTGAGATAACGTTTCCCAATAGTCTTGTTCAACCCAATCCTTTAAATATACAATTTCTCCAGTGAAGATATCAGGTGCACCTTTTCCACTTTCTAATGATGGACGAAGTGTTGTCGTATAGTTCTCTGTTGGAATAATTTGCAAATCCACGGTTACATCATATTTCTCTTCAAATACATCAATGACATCCTGTAGTTCGTCTGTAAAAGAAGTTATCGTTAAATCGGCCTTTTTACCTGAACAAGCACCTAATAGCGCTATCATACTTACTACAGCTACAATCATGAATAATTTCTTCACTGTATTTCCTCCTTTTTGGAAAGCGGATTTTCTATAAAAAAGGCAGAAAACCTTTTTTAATAGTTTGATATATCAATGATATCTTTCAATAAACAGGACTTAATCACTACTTCATTTATACATAAAGCGCTTTACATTATTTTGCAAAAAGTTCTTCTCTATAAAGAGAAGAGGAAGTTTATCAATTATCGGGTCGATATTCTACTCATCTGTATACAAGAACCTCGCTTGACCAATCGAACAGGGATCTTTCTTGCTAAAGGTCCTTTTAAAAGCCCATTGATTTCATCAAGCAATAACATAGCAGCTTGCCGGCCAATCAATTCCTTTTCTTGCCTGACAGTCGTTAAAGGTGGATCAATATACCTCGCGACCGAAATATCATCAAACCCTATGATTGAAATGTCTTCAGGAATCCTTAATCTTGCATCCTTCACAGCCTCCATTGCCCCAATTGCCATATAATCTCCAGAAACAAAGACGGCTGTAGGTCGTTCTGTATGCGCTAGCAACTGAACCATCGCCTTTCGTCCGCCTTCAGAAGCATAGTAGCCACCATCAACTATATAATCATCAGGGATCGACAAGCAATTTTTCTCCATTGCCTGTTGAAAACCTAGTATTCGTTCTCTAGCCACAAAGGTGGATGAACTTCCCGCAATATGAGCAATTTTCCTATGCCCCAATTCATATAGATAATCAACCGCTAGTATACTCCCTTGAACATTGTCACTTTGCACTATATTTGCATTATCTAATGCCATATCAATATAAACGGCCGGTATGGAGGCATCATAAATTTTTTTTACTTCCTTATCGTCGGGTGATAGGTTGATCACAATGACTCCATCCACCCCACGACGCAGCAAATGATCAGAATAAGAGCGTTTAGTGTCTAGATTTCTAGAGACTAGTAATAAATCATAATTATAAAATTCAAGGTGTTTCTTAGCACCTTCAATCACCTGACCAAAAAATGGGTGGGCAATTCCGATATCTAAATGTTCATTAAATACAACACCGATCATCCAAGACTTCTTTGTAGCTAGCGTTCTAGCAGTAGAGTTTGGCATATAATTTAATTCTTCGACAGCGGTTAATACTTTTTCCTTAGCTTTCTCACTAACATTAGGATGATGATTTAATACTTTAGATACAGTTGTAATGGAATAACCTGATTTTTTAGCGATATCATAAATAGTAGTCATAACTTCCCTCATCTTGTAAAGCGCTTTACATTTAATATATGATGAAAGCCCTTTTTTGTCAATTCTTTATTTTGCGATCTGATAACTTTCTATAATTCACGTTATTGTTCGTCTAACTACAAAGTAAAGTTCATCAATAGGGCTAAAATGCGGGATTTTTCTCTATCCCCACCCCTTCATGTTCATTCCACAACACTAACTTTTTTGCGAATTTGCACAGCAGTTTTCGATCCTGCTTTAGTATCTTTGTTTATTTCTTTTATGAGAGTAACCCCTGGGTTTAACGTTTGGGGTCATTTATCACTTTTTGTTGAGAGGCTAGTTTCCGAAATGCCCTTAGCGCGCTTATTTGTATGATGAAGGCCGGAACACTTACAGCATAAAATGGAATAATAGCTGGTATGATAAAAGCGATAATTGCAAATATAAACAGCCCCACCAGTATAAGCAGGCCTGATAACGGGTACAAACCGGCAATAAGCAATGCATACTTTACTTTGACCCAAAAAGGGACATTAAAATGAACATATGTCGCAAACAAGTAGCTTATGGCAACTATCGTGATTAGTGAAAGAATAATCACTGCGGGAAATACGATAAAATCAATTAGAAAACTTGTTGGCAGCGTACGAATAACCGCAAAGTCAACAAATACAAAAAGACAAACAGGGGCAATAAGGAGCGTAAGACCATTTGCCCGCCAAAATTCTTGGCGATACGTTTCTATAAATGTCTTCCAAATAGAAAAGTCCCTATCGCTGTGCAACCATTGTCGAATTATTGTAAACACACTCACGGTCGCTGGTCCTACTCCTAGAACGCCAAGACCTACAACTGAAAACAAAATCCACAAGAGATTAAGATATGCTAACTTTGCGATCCACTCAAACAAATTGCTAATTCCTTCCATTGTACCACTAGAACTTGAGTCTCCCACTAAATTTCACCTCCCTCTTAACATAAAGTACCACGACCACCACCCGCACACAAGAAAAGTTGAGCATCCACTTTTGTGGCTGGTATATATAGTAGCCGCCTCCTAAGTATGAGTGGGTTTATTCTCTTCTATAAATAGAAAAAGGGCTGTCCAGAAAGTCAGTGAAAACTGAGCTTTTCTGTGACAGCCCTTCTTCTAGGCATGTAAAAGTTGGTGTGTGGTTTCCGGTTGTCTTCCGTTCCGGGGGCACGCTTTCCGCGGAGTCGCTGTGCCCCTACAACATCCGCCAGTCCTTTTGGGGACTTATTGGACAGCCCTTTTTTATCTAACTACAATGGCATCCTATTATTCCCCAATCGCCTTCACGACTTCAATCGAAAATTCGGCGCCGTATTGTCCAGCCTTTTCTAAATCCTCAATATTATCATCTGTTACTTCAGAGTTTGAGATGGTGCGTATAGATAAGAAGGGTACACCTTGTACATGAGCAACTTGAGCTACGGCAAAAGCCTCCATTTCTTCGGCACTTGTTCCGAAGTTTTCGTGGAACCATTGGATTCGGTCAATTTCTCTGTTCCACCAGTCTCCACTTCCAATTTTCCCCTCTACTACGTCACCGTATTCGTATTGATCTACCACACTTAAAGCTGCTTCTACTAGCTTTTCATCACTTGGAAGAGCTGCATACTCTTTCGTTTCTCCATCCGCTTCTCTTATATCAGTGGTCATATGTAGCCATTTTTCCGGCTTCATTCCTTGTCCTTCATCTAAATGATCAGAGCGGAAGCTACCAATATTCATAACCTCTGTACCAATAACTGTATCAAACACATGAATATTCGGATCATGTCCACCTGCTGTTCCTTGATTAATAATCGCTTTTGGATGATATTTCTCTATCAAGAGTGCAGTGGATGCAGCGGCATTGACCATTCCCACCTCTGTTCTTGAAACAACAACAGGAATCTCTTCAATTTCCCCAACATAAAAGGAATAATTGCCATATTTCTCTTCTTTATAGTCCCCCATTGCATCAAGTAATGCGGAAACTTCAACATCCATCGCCCCTTGTACAGCAATAGGTTCCGCCTTTGCAGGTTGTTCATTTGTTTTCTTTGATGTTCCTTGTGCCGATGCACAACCCATTAACATCAAAATGGAAATAGCTAGAATCGCAAATACTTTCATACTTTTTGTCATTTTGATCCCCCTATCGAAGTAAAAGACGAACATTAAATGTTAATCTTTTTGAAATGTTCACTTTTAAAAGTATAAGGAGTATCTATAAAAATAACAATAGGAAGATATATGTGTTTAAAAAGATGATAGAATTAGTAGCAGTAAAAAAATAGTTATTCTGCCGAAGTATGGATTTCAGCGAAACTCCCAAATTTATTTTAGCTATTGCAAAGCCTCTTCCCCAAGTACCCGTTCTCAATAGCTTGTTTCTCTAGATAAGGAAATAAACAGGGAATTCTACAATACCAAGTAGCATTTTGAATTTCATTAGAGACTGTATTTTCGAGTGAATAGTTCTAGAATTAATGGTTTACTGATAGACTCTTTCAAAATACAGTTCCAAAATCCTACGACTTTTGTATAATGAAGAACAAAAGCGCAAGCGCCCGTTTAGCGACGTACAAACTTTTTAGGGTTCTGACGAGATAAAGGAAACACCATGAGCTTGGAAAGCGAATGGATGTTGACTTATCGTAGGAAGAAACCGAAAGTTTGCTAGTCGCTGGGCGCTGGAGCTGGATGTCAAGCCGCAACGTAAACAGTTATCCACAGGCCAAGAATTTTATAGTTTCCTTAACAATCAAAAAAGCACAGGGCGCCTTTTTAGCGAAGTTCGGTATATAAAAAAACATTATGTGTCTTTTGCCGTTGTCCTATCTGTTTTTATTTAGGGAATTTCTTTAGTGATAACTGAGTAACCAGTACACGTTTAATAAATAGGGAACATATTAAGCCAATAATAGCTACAATTACGGCAAAGTTATATGCATGCTGAATCCCCTGGACCAAGGCCCCTATCTGAGCAGTACCATTCTGAGGATTATTTACTTGAGCTAAAAAAGCATTTTGACTTCTATTGAGTATACTGACAGCGATAGCCGTACCAATTGCACCAGAAGTCTGAATGGTGGTATTCACAATTGCTGTCCCATCAGGATAATTACTTCGTTCCAATTGATTTAATCCATTTGTTTGCGACGGTGTTGTTATCATAGACATCCCTACCATTAAAAGAGTATAGAAGACGATAATCGTTAACCCATGAGTAGTAGTTGATATCTGTGAAAAGACAAGCACCGAGGTAAAACCTAATATAAAACCAGGGATCACTAACCATCTAGGACCATATTTATCAAATAAATGTCCGTTAACAAGTGACATAATTCCATTAATAACCCCTCCTGGCAGCAATAGTAAGCCTGCCGCTGCTGAAGATAAACCAAGCCCTCCTTGTATGTACATAGGTAGTAGTAAATTACTTGAAAATATTATCATGTTACTTAAAACTGTTAATCCTATCCCCATTACAAACATAGGATGTTTAAAAACCCGTATATTAAGGATTGGCTCCTCAAGTATTAACTGACGCCAGCCAAATAAAATTAGAGATATTAGCCCCGTTGAAAGAGAAACAAGAACTGACACACTTGTCCATCCTACATGCTCTTCCCCCGCAAGACTGACCCCCATAACAAGCCCGCTAAATCCCAATGTTGATAAAACAATAGAAACGTAATCAATTGCTGGTTTGTCTGTAATAGATAGATCAATCAAATATATTAGGCCCAAGTATAAGGAAATGATTAAAAATGGGATCGGTATCCAAAATACCCAATGCCAACTTAGATGTTCAATAATAAATCCAGAAACAGCTGGACCGATTGCCGGTGCAAACATCATAACCAAACCAACAATCCCCATGGCCACTCCACGTCTATTCGGAGGAAAAACAACCAAAATAGTATTAAATAATAATGGTGTTACGAGACCCGTTCCACATGCTTGGATAATTCGACCAAGTAACAATATAAAAAAGTTAGGAGAATTGGCTGCAAGCACTAAACCAGTAATAGAAAAAAGGATGGCAGTAATAAATATTTTTTTAGTTTTAAATCGTCTAATTAGCAAACCCGAAATAGGAATAAGAATACCTAAAACGAGCAGATAGCTAGTTGTTAACCACTGGACAGTAGCAGCGGAAACATCAAATTCTATCATTAAATGATGTAATGCAATATTAAGGGCCGTTTCACTAAACATCCCCATAAAACCACACATGAGTAAGGATATCATTAGTGGTACAATTTTCACTTGATTTTGATTATCAGACATTATCTGTCATCTACAACTCCTTTGATCGGTTAATACAATAATATTAAATATGTTATCACGAGGTTAGCTATATTAAAAATATCAATAAAGTTAGTTTTACTTATGTTTTCCATATATATAATAAGAAAAATGTTAGGAGTGGATACGCTATTTTATTGATAATAGTAAACTCTAGCTTACTTTCATTTTTCGGTACACTATACCTACAGATTAGTTGGCCGTTTTCCCTTATTTTATTAAATTCTATCCTTCGGGTCATTAAAGCCAGTAGCAATAACAGTGATAATAACCTCGTCCTGTAAGTCTTCGTTAATGGTAGAACCGAAAATCATATTTAGCTCGTTGTTTGTCTTAGAAGTAATAATATTTGCAGCCTCTTGTATCTCATATAGACTTAAATTGGTACCGCCTGTGAGTTTCATGAGCAGACCTTGGGCGCCATCTAAGGAGGTTCCAAGTAACGGGCTAGAAATAGCCTTTTTTGTAGCTTCAATTGCACGGCCTTTACCTGTTGCACTCCCAAGGCCTATTAAAGCCGAACCTTTATTGGACATGATTGTTTTGACATCGGCAAAATCAACATTGATTAATCCAGGTATGGTAATTAAATCGGTGATTCCTTGGATACTTTGACGAAGGACATGATCCGCTTCACGAAAAGCTTCAATCATAGGTGTATTTTTATGTATTATCTCCAATAAGCGATCGTTTGGAATAACAATTAAACTGTCTACCGCTTTCTTCATTGTAGCGATTCCAACTTCCGCTTGTATTGCCCGCTTACGACCCTCGAACCTAAAGGGATATGTTACAACACCAATGGTGAGTCTGCCAAACTCACGAGCAATTTCGGCAATTGCAGGGGCGGCACCTGTTCCTGTACCTCCTCCCATCCCCGCTGTGACAATCACCATGTCAGCATCCTTAATGATCCTTTGGAGCTTTTCTTTACTTTCTTTAACTGCCTTTTTACCTATCTCCGGATTAGCTCCCGCTCCTAAGCCTTTTGTCAATGTTGCACCGATTTGCATCTTACTTTCAGCTTGTGATGACCTGATCGCTTGCGCATCTGTATTGACAGTAATAAATTCCACACCCTGAACCCCATACTCGATCATTCGGTTTACGGTATTGTTTCCTCCGCCTCCAACACCGATTACCTTAATGACAACGGTATTTGTATCAAACTTCATCTCCATCTCTCCTTCTGATATATGAATGTCTCAAACGTTCTATAAATCATCTAATCATTACTTACTTTTTTTCGAAACTTTTTGTGTTCTTTTATTACCTAAAGAAAAAGGCATTATTAAAGTAGTTTTTTAAAGAAAACTACTTTAACAATGCCTTTCATTGAATTATTATCCCCCAAAGAGCTGAAGGATCCCTTTGGAAAGGGAAGCTTTGTTTTTTATTTTAATATAATATAACTCGATAAGCAATATACGGCATTAATATGCTAGACAATAGACCTTAGGTGGCGGTTTCAGAAGGACATAGGTACAAGCCACTGTCTTTCCACTATTCCAATCTCCTTAATAACAGGGCTTGCCCCTGCTTTCTCCGATCTGTTCAATTTTTGGATACTCCTTTTCGTTAACCGTAAACTAATTATCTAATTCTCTAAAAATTGGTATGAAAATATTGATTACTTTATATAAAAACAAATAGTTCTCGATAACATCTCCATTATAATGAAAAAAGGGAATATTTTCCTATATTATAGAAAGGACTAAGGGGCCAATATGAAAAAGAGTTATATATCTATTTTACTACTAGGATGTATTTTATTTTCTATAACAAAAGTAGAGGCACATCCGGGAAGAACAGATGCTAATGGTGGGCATACATGTAGAACGAATTGTGAAAAATGGGGCCTTGAATATGGAGAGTATCATTATCACAATGGTGGCAGTTCAGATGCAACTCCTAACTCGAACTCTGGGGAAAATGCAAACTCTGGATCTTCATCAAAACCTAGTTACACTCAGGCCGACGTTGAGGAAGGAAAAGATGCAGGAAAGGAACAGGGATATGAGGATGGTTACAACAGAAAAGAAAAAGCTTCTGAAAGTAACTCTGGAAACGAAGGGTACAAACAAGGATTCACCACTGGGTACGAAGCTGGATATCTTGACGGTTTAAAGGCGATTCAAGAAAAGGATAAAAAAGCAGGAGCGAAGCAAGGAAAAAAAGACGGTCAAAGTGATTACCGTAAAAATGGGGAACAAGCAGTTAGAGAAGATAGTGCCCAATCACAAGAATGGAATTCTAGCTATCAAGAAGCCTATATTAAAGCATTTACTAGGGAACAATTCATCCATCAATCTGAAGAAAAAGGATACGATTTAGGTTATTCTCTTGAGAAACTCGTGATTCCGAAAAACTATCTAGACGACGAAACTTTAATAAAATCTTTTAAGACCCATTATGAAAAGGGCTATGAAACTAGAAGCAAAGAAGAAAAAGCAAAACAATTAGAGCAGGGAAAAAAGAATGGATACGAACTAGCTAAGCCTGATACAACTTCCATTAACAAGAAATTTATCTCATCATATGAACAAGGCTATGAGGAAGGGAAATTATCTAGAAAAAGGGAAGTTTTAAAAGAAGGGTATCAA
Organism: Bacillus sp. SD088; assembly: GCF_017355205.1. Classification (GTDB taxonomy): domain Bacteria; phylum Bacillota; class Bacilli; order Bacillales; family Bacillaceae_C; genus Lederbergia. The sequence continues at coordinate 47,441 of NZ_JADIJK010000008.1, read as the reverse complement.
GACGCTTACCTTCTAATGAATTATGAAGTACCAGAAAGCTATAATCAGAAGGACCTACTAGCATGGCATAAAGAAGGATATGATTCTAACAATACGGCAGTTAACATTAAAGAAACAGCTTTTGAAAACGGACATACAAATGCAGATTATTTTATCCCGGAAGAATATAAGGAAAACAAAGAATCAGTTGCTCTCTATAACACATTATTCGAAGACGGTCAGGCCTTAAGAAAGCAAGAACAGCGTAAAAAGGCATTCACCACTATCGGCATTGGGCTTCCACTCGGAGGCATTACTTTAGGGGGGACCTATCTATTAGTAAGAAGACAAAGTAGACGCAAGATAAACTAAATCTTCACTCTGAGAATTTCAGGAAATGATATCATTTTTAAACGTAAAAAAGTATCTATTTATCCTAATTCACATTTAAAAATACCCTCATAGAAGAAAGCAGAACAGATAGATGCAGAAGACTGCAGTCCTAAATATCCGGCTTCTTAACGGATTATATGTTCAAGATCAAATTGGCGGCTGGCGGAAAAAGAAACTCAAGAATGGTAGATAAGAAAAAGATTCCTTTAATTTTTTATTTTAAAAAATAATTTAGTTCTGTGCCAGATTCTAAATAGACATTCCAATTGTTGTAGAGTCTGGCACTTTTCCAGAGACTAAGATAGAACTCCATCCCTAAACGCTTATGAATTTTACTCCAATGGCGTTTCACTTGTCTTCGGATAAGACTTCGTGTTTTTAACTTATTTGCATGTCAATCTCGTTTCCATCTATACTTATATAATAAGGATAATCCGCAAATTATACGGGATCATGGCCTGATTGAGTTCGCTTCCCATATAGACTTCATGGTCGGTTCCGAAAGGAGCAATGCCATCATGAAAATCTTTGTCATCATTTTACAAATTTGTATTTTATATCTTTTTCATTTTGTTGGAACCGTTATTCAAAATTTCTTCCACTTGGTCATCCCAGGCAGTATTATTGGGCTTATCTTACTTTTCATTTGTTTGTGTTTAAAAATAATCCCAGTAAAGTTTATTGAAAGTGGAGCTGGTTTTTTATTGGGTATTCTAATGTTACTGTTTATCCCAGCTACAGTTGGGATCATGGAATACCCTTCCTTACTTTCGTTACATGGCGCATTGCTCGTTATAGCTATTCTTTTAAGTACCATCATTTCCATTATCATCACAGGGATGGCCGGTCAATTTTTCGAGAAAAAGGCACAAAAAGGAAAGGATGAAGAGGAATGCAGCAAGGTTTCTTCGGGTTCTGCATGATTTTATTAACCGTCATCGCTTTTCTTGTCATGGCGAAAATATACAAACGCTATTCCTATTCAGTTTTCATTCCTGTTTTAACGGCAACTACACTTATTATCGTGACTCTTTTGCTACTCCATATTCCTTATGAACGCTATATGATCGGGGGGCAATGGATTCATTTTCTTTTAGGACCATCTGTTGTAGCCCTTGCCTATCCCTTGTATAAACAACGTCATTTTTTGATCAGCCATTTATTCCCTGTATTAGGAGGCGTTTTGGTCGGTGCCGTTTCCGGAATGATCAGTATCGCCCTCTTAACGAAGATACTTGGAATCAATCAAATACTCATTCTCTCCATTATCCCTAAATCCCTTACAACCCCTGTTGCAATAGAGGTCGCTAGAGGACTCGGAGGAAATCCCTCCCTGGCGGTTGTTGGCGTGATGATTGCAGGGATCTTTGGTGCCATCATTGCCCCTACACTCTTTAAAATTGCGCGAGTACAAAGCCCGATTGGAAGAGGCATTGCCCTTGGTAGTGCTTCACATGGTATCGGCACCGCAAAAGCGGCAGAATACGGGGAACCCACCTTTTCAATGAGTTCTGTTACCATGACATTATGTGCCATTATTGGATCTGTTTTAGGCCCAATCGTTGTGTGGCTATTTAATATTTGAGATTAAGAGAGTTAACTCAGGACTCCAAAGGATCGACAACGAGAATACAGAATGCGATTTTTTAAAAAAATCATACTCGTTAGGAATGATAAAAGATGAAGCTAGGTATGTATTCAATTGAGATTAAGCGGTCTTCCTTGGAAGAATTGTTTTCAGCAATCCGTGAAAAAGGCTTTACAGAAGTTCAGTTTGATTTTTTGTCGGCAGGTAGGGAGCAGCTGCCAGCATCCATTGATCCAGCACTCTCACGAGAAATCCACCAAACTGCGCAACACAATGGCGTGGATATCGTGGCGATTAATGGCACTTATAATATGATTCATCCTGATAAGGAGCAAAGAAACCTTGGACTTCAAAGGTTTGAAGTTATTGCACAAGCATGTAAAGACCTCCATTGCCGTTTTATCACGCTATGCACAGGTAGCAGGGATCCACAGAACATGTGGCGTTTTCATGAGGATAACAATACGCAAGCCGCTTGGGACGATATGATGGATTCCATGGAAAAAGTGCTAAAAATAGCCGAACGTTACGACCTCACTTTGGGGATTGAATGTGAAGCAAGCAATTGTGTCAATTCCGCAAAAAAGGCACGCCAGCTACTGGACGAATTTCAGTCTAAACGGTTAAAAATCATCATGGATGTGGCCAACTTATTTCAGAAGGGCCAAGCAAAAAGGGAATATGTTCGGCCCATTATCGACGAAGCGTTTGACTTATTAGGGAATGATATCTATATCGCACATGGGAAGGACATTAAAGAAGGAAGCGAGCTCCATTTTACCCATGCTGGCAACGGGATTGTCGACTTTCCCTATTATCTTGAAAAGTTAAAAGAGTATAATTATATAGGTGGCATGCTTTTGCATGGCATTGAGAATGAAGAGGATTTTAAGACAAGCGTAGATTTCACACGTAGTGTTATTTCTGATAATTGGTAAAAGGTAGACCAGAGATAGCTTGAAGAAGAAGGCACTCGTCATTTTGCAACAGCTTGTGGTATTCTTCATGAGTTTTCCATTTAATCAACGTAAAATGGAGGAAAAAGCGTAATTGAAGGGGCTTCTAATGGAGCAACTGCGAATTGGAGAATAATTAAAGGCGTTAAGAAAGGCGAAAAAAATGACCACCAAAGAACTCGTTGAGACGGTTAACGCCTCGTAACCCTATACTAGTCGTTTTGAAAATAATAATGCGATTCCCAACGTTGATATGCTAGATAAAATTCTTCAAGCACTTGGCTCTAATCAATCATGAAGGCCGAGAACTGATCTAAAAGTACTTTTGCTAATAGATAATACTTCAACTGTTCAATTAGACAAGGCAGTTGCAGATAAACACCTTAGTTATCTTCAGCTGTTTTTCTCCTTCTTTATATCTATTGTACATTAACTTTTACGGAAAAGTTCTTTTTCTATCCCACACTCCAGAAAATATTAGGTTCAATATAAATGCGTCCTGCTAAGACTGAGACTAGTACCCAGTCTTAGCAGGATGCTTTCCAATTTAACTTCAACTGGTTCATTTAGTATATTATTTCTCTAAAATAAACCTATATGGCACCATTATTTACATTTCTTTCACCTAACTTGGCAATAATTTGCGAATGGTTTTCGTCTAGTTTGTAAAAAATTAGTACAATGATTTGAACTAAAGTAAATAAAATTGGTCCTGCAAACATTAAAATCCGGATCATACTAACTGCCTCACCCGTTAGCGCACTTGGATTATACCCGGCCCAACCTAAAGCATAGGCGACAACCGCAGAACCAATGGCAATACCAAACTTCGTTGCAAAACTATAGGCTGAATAAAGTAAACCTTCTGTTCTTCGTCCAAATTTATATTCTTGATAATCGACTGTATCCGCTAACAGGGCAAAGTTTGCTGAACCACTTACTCCAATAAAGGTATTTGCTATAAAAAATACCGATGCAAAGAGATAGGCTGAACTACTCTCTAAAAAGATAAGCAGAATAAATGAGATGAAAGCTAAAGATAACACGACGATACTGCCATTTCGATTACCGAAGCGCTTTAATATAGGGGGCGCAATGGCACCACCAGCAAAATTTGCTAGATTGGCTAATGTTAAATAAAGTGGGACTAAAGATGGTTGTTCTAGCACATACGTTACATAATAAATCAGGACACCAAACATGGCTCCTATTCGTAAAAACTGAAGTAAAGAACTGCTAGCAATCATCAACCAAGGTTGATTCTTAAACATATTCGAAACAGATTTGGTGATTTTCACTTGTTTTTTTGTGTCAACTTGCTCAGAGTATCGTTCTTTACAGTTTTTGAATGTAATATAAAATAATATAATACCAATTACAGAAAAGAGGGCCATCGTGATCGGAAATCCAATCCTCTGGTTACCACCCCCAAAGAAATCAACCAATGGAAGGGTAAGGGCTGATACCAGTATTGAACCCATGGCTAAACCCATCATTCGAAAACTACCTAGTTGAGATTTTTCATGCGAATCCCTTGTCATCATTGGCATTAACGCTCCATAAGGAATGTTAATTGCGGTGTAAATCATTCCTAATAAGAAGTAGGTGAGATAGGCATATACTAGCTTTCCTAAATCCGGAAAATTTGGGGTAATAAAAGTGATGACACTTAATATAGCAAAGGGGATTGGCAAATATAGCAAATAAGGCCTTGCTTTCCCATGTTTACTTTTCGTCTTATCTATCAATATTCCCATAATTGGATCATTAATCGCATCCCAAATTCGAGTAATTAAAAAGAGTGTCCCTACGGCCGCTGCAGATATCCCGAAAATATCTGTATAGAAAAAAAGTAAATAACTTGTTGTCATTCCCCAGACAAAGTTGGATGCTAAATCTCCAAAACTATAACTTATTTTTTCTTTCAAACTAATTTTTTCGATTTTACCCGTCATCTCCTCTACCCCACTTTCACTATAATGATTCTATACAACCCTCGCCTATAATGGCGAGGATTTTGTCCATCATCTAACTGTTGAAAAAAATGTTCAAAATGACGTTTTTGTTTTTTCGACATTGATAAGATACCTATTATCATGGTGATTATTATAATTCTATAGCTTTCCCTGTTTCAGCCGATTTGTATATGGCTTCGAGAATTTGCGTTACCACATAAGCCTCTTCCGGTTTTACAAGCGGTTCTTTATCTTCAAGAATGGCTTCAATCCAGGCTTTTGCTTCGGCCTCACCTGCGCCTAATTCTTCACCGTCAAAGTAAGCGACCCCTCCGCCGGAGGATGTAGACGTTTCAGTAAGTTGGCCATATTTTGTTGAGTTAAACGTAACATACCCTTTTCCTTCCCATGCCTCACCGAACATCTCGGCCCCTGCCTCAGTTCCACATAATGTTACTTGTGCTTCTTTTCCATTTATCATATTCAAAGCCCATGATGCTTCAAGCATAATAGTTGCTCCATTTTCCATTTTAATATAGCCAAATGCTGAGTCTTCCACATTATATTGATCGGGATCCCAGGGACCAAACATATTTCCTTCATTTTTATCCTTTAACTTTTGAAAACTGGAACCTACAACCAGTTTCGGCTTATAATTATTCATGAACCATAATGTTAGGTCTAACGCATGTGTTCCAATATCAATTAGTGGGCCTCCGCCTTGCTTTTCTTTATCCATAAACACTCCCCAAGTGGGAACTCCTCGGCGCCGAATGGCATGAGCTTTAGCGAAATACACCTCGCCTAAATCATTATTTTTGCATGCCTCACTTAATACATTTGAATCTCCTCTGAAACGATTTTGATATCCAATTGTCAGCTTTTTACCTGTCCGTTTCGCAGCATCTATCATGAGCATAGCTTCTTCAGAGTTAATGGCCATAGGCTTTTCACACATGACATGCTTTCCCGCTTCCAAGGCATCAACTGTAATGACAGAGTGAGACACATTTGGTGTGCAGACATGAACGACATCAATAGACGAATCATTTAGTAAATCTTTATAATCTACATAAACCCTTGCATCCTCAGACCCGTATTGTTCCGCCGCATTGGAAGCCCTTTCCTCCACAACATCACAAAAGGCAACCATTTCAGCTTTATTTCTTAACTTGTAGAGAGCTGGCATATGTTTTTGTTGTGCAATCCCCCCACAGCCTATAATGGCAATTTTTAATTTTGACTTTTCTTTTTCACTCATGAAATTACCTCCTGTTGTAACCTCTATAGGTTCTATGCTTTGTTATTAGTTGCCTTTTTTCAGGAGCTCAGTGATATTTTTATAGCTAATCTCAACACTTTCCAATTGATTTCTAGACGTAAGATCTTGTTCTACAAAAATATACTTTGCTGCATTAATTCGCTCAGCTTCTTTCAAAATACTAGTGATATCCATTATTCCATCCCCAATTTCAGTAAAATCTTCCTTTTGGGGAATTTGAACGAAACGTTCAAACGTAATCTCTTCCTCTTCCCCAACTAACTCAAATAAATTTTGAGGCTGTGTTGTCACTGGCAAATCTTTTTGATGAAGCAATTCGCAACGCGATCCAAGCTTTGTTAAATACTCAATTGGATCAACGCCCCCTCTAAGAGCCCAGTAGGTGTCAAATTCAACTTTTACTAGATCTTTATCTGTATGTTCAAGTAGAATATCAAAAGCATATTTTCCGTCAAACTTCTGAAATTCTTGAAAATGGTTGTGATAATAGAAATCAAGATTACGTTTCTTGCACTCTTCCGCATATTTATTTAATTCCGCACTAAACTCTTGAATTTCTTGAAGGTTTTTGAAAAATGCAATGGAACATCCGACTGCCTCACTTCCAAGTGTATGACTAAAATCTGCCACTTCGTCCCAATCTACCTTATCAAGAGGGGCAATATGACTTGAAACAACCTTCATACCAAGTCGATCTAGTTGTTTCTTAATGTCTGCTGCATGCATCCCGCCAATTTTCAAACCTTCATCTGCATTGTGAATCGCAACTTCTAGGTTTTCATATCCAATTTCCGCTATCTTTTCCAAAGTTCCTATATAGTCTTTTTCCAATTCATCCCTTACAGAATACAATTGTAAACCTAAAGATAAACTCATGAATAAATCCTCCCTTGAAATAATACAAAATGTAACGGATTACATTCAATAAAAACAATAATGTAATGGATTACATTTCTTGATAATCATACTAACTTGAATATACAAAAAATGCAATCTCTTTTTATAAAAAAATAAATAAAACTTTCAAAGTTGCCTTTGAAAGTATGAGTGACTTTATTTAAGCTAGATAACAAAGCTTGCAATGAGGATTAATATATAAAGTAAACCATTGTTTACCCAACTATCATATACTCCATAATAAAAACCGAGACACTATTAATCTTTAAGAACAACTAGAATCCCGAATAATAAGTTTATGCTCTATTGTAATATGTTTACCCTTGTTTTGTTCATTTTTCATATTATGAATAAGCAATTCCATTGTTTTGTAGCCCAGCTCATATTTTGGTTGGTGAATGGTTGTAATTGTAGGAGTAGACATGATCGCCTCTTTTGTATTATCAAACCCTATGACAGCAATGTCATCGGGTATTTTATACCCAGATGCTTTTATAGCATTTACACAACCAATCGCGAGAACGTCGTTATAACAAAAAATAGCTGTCGGTGGGCTTTCTATTTTGAGTAATTCAGTTGTTAACTGAAAACTCTTTTCATACGTTTCCTCTCCATGCTTAAGTAATGCTTCATCGAAAGGTATATTTGCAGATTGTAGGGCTTTTATATACCCGCGTTCTCGCAATATTTTAGAAGATGTCATTTTGGGGACATGACTATTAATCATGGCGATTCGCTTATGCCCCAACCCAATTAAATGATTCACCGCGTCGATAGCCGCCTTCTCATCATCCACAGATACTGAACAGATATGTTGTGTTTCAATCCATTCACCAACTTGAACAATAGGGTATTTTTCGCCTAGTTCATCCAATTCATCTGATTGAAGGGTGGAACTAATCACAATTAGCCCATCAACAATCTTGTTTTTTAGTAGCTGTAATAATTCTTCCTCTCTCTCCCGGCTGTTATCTATTGGGCAAACCATAAGGTAATACCCATGCTGTTTAGCAGCATCATCCATCCCTTTTACAAGCTCTCCAGTAATAGGTGTCCCTAAACTATGTGTAAAAAACAAGACTCTCCTTGTTTCTGCCCTTCTCAAATCACGTCCCAAATAATTAGGTTGATAACCAAGTTTTTTAATGGCTTCTTCTACCTTTATAGTCGTATTCTTCTTCACTAATGGACTATTATTTAGCACCCTCGAAACAGTCGCGACAGATACCCCTGCCACGCGTGCAACATCTTGTATTGTAAATGACTTTTTCTCCATATTTACACCCTAATCAATCATAATATCATCAAAAAATACTCTTTTTTATTAGTTTAGTACACCCACTAATAATTGTCCAAGTGAAGAACGCAAAACTTTTTTCTAGCTTATACAGCTAAGTATACATAGTATTCAACCGTGGAAATCACCTAACTTTTGAACCACTACTTTTATATTAGTTCGAGACATTTACTTTTTCTCCTTCCATATTTATTCATTAATATCCTAGCTCACAAATGTATAAGGATCAACAAGATTAGTTCTACTTCAATTCTAAAAGAGATTGTTCAAAAAGTATGGTGAAAGTCGAGTAGTTAACACTCACAATAATAATGAAATTTTGTGAGGCAACGGCCATATTAATCGCTTTATAGAGGAATTTTATATAAATCCGAAAATATAGAACATTAGTTAAATTATGATTTTTGGCAAGTTTATCGCATTTTCAGACTTAGAATACTATTTAAAAGGGGATGTTTGAAATTGAGATGCCTAGACAAAAGTAGTAATGAATTTTTTATGCAGGCATATTGTAACAATTCTTCTAGGAAACCCTTGGAGTATGACTAATAAATTGTATAAAAAGGTCCTACTTACGTACCATATGTTTTCCCCACTTAAAATTCCGATTTTCGCTCACTTATTTCTTCACTAGTTTGGATTCCTTTCCATGCACCTAGTTTAGCAACTCTTCTTGAACCTCGTGCCTCTCCCCCTTTATGATAATTTACTATTATGTTGGTGGATCGAAAGAAGAAGAGGGTCTAGCGAATGATATTTAAATTAAATCAATCACAATTACTTCTTTGATCCTTTTGGGAAAATAATTAGATTGTCCCAAAAGGATCAGTCATTTAAACGGTTTTATTAGTTATTTTTATATCTTTCATAAGCTGCCTGTTTAATTTCCATGTATTTATCTAATCCCATTTCATCTAGCGTCTTTACATAATCCTCCCATTTTGAAAACGGGACATTTCCCGTTATAAATTTGTCACGCATGCTTTGTTACTCAAGGTTTATCCTGAGTTCAAGGCTGATTAGCATTTCCCGCACATTAGTGACCTTAAACGTGCAAGAGATGGGGCGAAGCAAACCCAGGAAGATCCCTGATTGTGCTTCGCCCCCTATTAAAATAACAAAGTAATCTATTTCTATATATTCATCTGGATAAATGGAATTTCCGTCATCCTTAAGTTCGTACATCCATATGGTAAAAGTTTTACCTTTTTCACTGAACTAAGAGGTTTTCGATCTGCTGGAACTCTAGTAACAACTCCATTCTCTTTAGGCCAGTTTATTTCAACTACATTTGCAGTTGCTTCGATTGGAGCCTCTTCTGTACTAAATGGAAACTTTCCTATTCCATTAAACGTATATTGCACATCATTATCAACATATCCATAATTCCATTGTGATTGCGGAAATACTTCATAATCACAATGAGGGAATACCCGTAATTTTTCATCTTCACCGTAATCAACCATTTTCCACTCATCCTGAATAGCGACGGAATATAGAATTGGGCCTCTTCTCACGGCCACCATATCTTCCGGTCGATTGATAAATTCAGTCTCAAAATCAAGTAAGACCTCTATTGTTTCTGTTCCACTCCAAGTTTTTGATATTTTAAAATAGTCCCCGCAATTCGCCTTTTCACCATTCACGGTAGCACTTGCGCAAAAGCTTGGAATTCTAATATCAAAGTCAAAATCAAGTGGGGTATCTACTGTAACGGTAAATGTTAACTTATTGTTAAAAGGATATTCTGTCGATAGACTTATCTTTACAGTCCCGCCATTTAGCTCTGTTTCCACTTCCGAAGGAGCGATTGCCGTACAAGCAATCCCTTCATTTGTTTTCATAAAAGTAGATAATGCGAATTTAGGCCAGGCTTGATTAAAATTAGCTGTACAGCAACCAAAATGGGGTTCAAGCCCAAATATATGTGCTTCACCATTGTTTGTGTTAAATGGTTGTTTTCCTTCCTCGATTCGACTGCATTCCACTTGGTTAACAAGTTGGTCATATTGATGTGACCACATATCGGGGCTAAATGCAGCGGGCAATGCATTATAGGCAAGATACTCAAGTTTATCTGACCATTCCACATCACCCGTTATTTGAATAAGATGCTCCAAGGAATACATAAATTCTGCAACAGCACACAGTTCCGTTCCTTGAATGGGACTGTCACCAGAGAGACATTCATCTCCGGTAAATATGCCTGTAGCTGTACCATGATAATCAGATAATTTTTGTATCATCATTTCCGCAAACTTTTTATCTTCATCCCTCTTGCTCATTCTGCTAAATAAAGTTAAAGATTTAATCGCCATTGCTTGATTGACAATATGATTCATTTGACTCCAGTGTCCAAATGCTTGTGGGCCTTCATATGGCCAATTTTCATATAAGTACTTATAATCAAATCCTTGGGCTCTTATTTTAATGGCTAAGTTTAATAACCACTCTTCTTCCCTTCTTTCGTAAAGCCAATACAGAGGAATAAGCATTTCATACCATCTTGTTGAAGCCCAATTGAAAATGGTAAACGTATCTATATGTCTTTCGAAATTTTTCGTAGCTTTATAGATCACTTCTTCTACTCTCTCATCCTTACTACATTCATGGTATACAACCAATACTTTTAGAATTAAAAACAATGCCCACATATCATAGCTATTTCTTTCATCTCTCGTGCATGGACAAATCCAGCCATCTTCCTCTTGTCCATCTATGATCGCATCGATATATTTTTGAGCACGCCTCTTCATATCGGCATCGTCTAATAAATAGGCTAAAGGGATAAAACCATCTAACCAGTAAGGAACACGTTCCCATCCTTCTTTGTCTCCGCCAATCCATTTACTATCCCTGATATCTGGCCAAAATTTGTCAAGATTCCCACTAAGTCCTTCTGCTTGAATGTGTAGTTGTCGCAAAAGCCATCCCTTTGGCTTTATTTCATTTGTCGTTAATGGTCTTAATGATAATTCAGATATATTTTTCACTACCATTAATAAATACCCCCTTGGCTTTAACTTCCTTTTGCTTTATCGTTTCCTATTCGTTTAATGAATAGGGTATAAAACCCCATCCATCGAATCTTTTTACTTGTTTGCTTCATCCAAAAGTTTATCTAACAGTGGGGTTAGTTCCTCAGCAGCCTGATCCGCTTTCAGTTCATCAAGGCCAACAAGATCCATTTTTTTCATTGTTTCATTCATAATTTCGTTCCAATTTGTAGTAAATGGGATAGGTCTAGAGTATTCTACTGATTGAAACCAAACCTCTTTTTCTTCCTTACTAAGTGGATTAAACATATCCTCTTCTCTGTCGGCGGCCACTGACCTTAATGTAGGAATGCCTCCAAGGCCATGATCGACTAGAATATTTTGTGCTTCTTCACTTAAGAAGAATTGAATGGCTTCCCATGCTTCTTCAACATGTTTAGAGCCTTTATAGATGACATAAGAATCTATGAAATTAGGTGTTACAGCGTTGCCTTTAACAGCTGTTGGAATCGGAGCAACCCCCCACTCAAACGAATCAATTTCTGCAAATGAAGGCATCATCCATTGCCCTTCCGCAATCATTCCCAACCTTCCTGTCTTAAAAAGCTGATCCGTTGGCATTGTTTCTGTTTCAGCTGGTGTGGGAGATATCCCATCTTGAACAAGGCCTTGTAAAAATGTTAATGCTTCTTTAGATTCTTGACTATTAATGATTGATTTTGTCAAATCATCATTAATTAACCCACCTCCATTTGACCATAAATACTGGATAGAGCGTTCAGGATTAAATCCTACATATGCACCAAACTGTTTGTTTGCTCCAGAACCCTTTTTTAACTTCTCCGCTGCAGTTCTAAACTCCTCCCAAGTCCATGCATTCTCCCAATCACTAGGAGGATGGGCTATTCCTGCTTCGTCAAATAGATTTTTGTTATAGAACATCCCCATCGTATAAATACCAATAGGGGCGCCATATATTTTCCCGTCCTTATATGGGGCAAATACAGAATCGAAATAGTCATCCCTATTTAACTTATCTATAAATGGTGTTAAATCCTCTAATTGTCCTTTAGAAGAATACATAGGCATGCCAGCAACTCCAATTCTACCGATATCTGGCGGATCTCCAGCAGCTATTTGAGCAGTCATTTTTTGGTTATACTCATCCCAACTACCTGGTAAACGTTCAAGTTTTATTTGTATATCAGAGTGAGATTTATTAAATGCATCAACAATTCCTTGCCACCCCGGTATTTCTTCAGTGCCTGCAACAATCGACATACGTAGCTGTACTACACCATCCTTCCCCTTCTTCCCCTCCAAGTTTGAGGTATCACTTGAACAACCGGCAATTATAATCATTGGCAATATAAGGAATGTAGTTGTTAACATCGAAAACCTTTTCATTTTCTTCCTCCTCGTATAATATATTTAAATATTTCGTTTCACCTTACCTAAAATAAGTAACTAAACCACCTCCTTAAAATTAAACTGAAAAAATTCCTCATAAAATTTGATTTCTCCCTAGCCTTTTAACCCGCTAAGTGTGATCCCTTCAATAAAATATCGTTGTGCAAACATATAAATTAGTAACACAGGAAAAAGGGAGATTGCAGATGCAGCCATTAATAACGTCCAATCCGTTGTATACAGCCCTTGGAAGGAGGCAATGATTAATGGCAATGTAAATTTGCTGTCATCATTCAGATAAATCAATGGCGTTAAAAAATTATTCCAATTGGCCATAAACGTAAAAATTCCTAGTGCTGCAAGAGCAGGTTTACAGTTTGGCAGCACAACTCTCCAATAGATTTGCCAAGTATTAAGGCCATCTATCCTAGCGGCTTCCTCCAATTCAGTTGGAAACGTACTCATGAATTGGCGAAGAAGAAATACACCAAACGCATTTGTTAAAATCGGTGGAATAATTAGCGGTAAATGTGTATCTACCCAATTTATTTCTTTAAACAACATAAACATCGGAATCAATGTGATCTGACCTGGTATCATCATTGTCGCTAATAAAGTAATAAATAATATATTTTTTCCGGGAAATTTCATTTTGGCAAAAGCGTATCCTGCCATCGAACAACTGAGCAATGTACCTAACGTAACTAGTATAGTGATCTTAAGGCTGTTTAGATAGGCTAAACCAACAGGTAACGATGTCCAAGCCCTTATATAATTGTCAAAGTGAACAGGATTTGGAATTAATTTTGGCGGATATTCAAATACAGCCCCTTGCCCTTTGAGGGAAGTAGATATCATCCATATAAATGGGATAAGCATAGCGATTGCACCAAAAATTAATACGATATATATTAAAAATTTAAAGGCTGTGTCGCCTGTTTTAGTAAATCCTTTTTTAAAATCAACTAATCCTACTCTAGTAACTTCAGTTCTAGGCATCATAATTCACCCACTTTGAAAATTTAAATTGTACAAGTGTGAACACCAAAATAATAGCAAATAAGATAAATGATATTGCAGATGCCTCGCCCATCTTATAAAACTGGAATGCCGTATTATAAATATGAAGTACAAAAACGTTCGTTGCATCGGCCGGGCCTCCATTTGTCATCATATAGGGTTCATTAAATATTTGGAATGAACCAATCAACAACATGATTAATACAAAGAATGTTGTTGGCGAAAGCATCGGAAATGTTATTTTCCAGAATCTTTGCCAAGAATTTGCGCCATCGATGGTGGCGGCTTCATAAAGATGTTTTGGTATCCCTTGTAATCCAGCAAGAAATAAAATCATATTATATCCAATCCCTTGCCACACCGTCATAAATACGATGGATGGTAATGCCCACTTTAAACTTGCTAGCCAGCTTGGCCCTTCAATTCCTACCGCGGCTAACCCAGAGTTTATTAACCCGAAATTCGGGTTGTACATCCACGTCCATACCAATGCGACTGCAACAGATGATGTCACAACTGGCATAAAGTAAGCAGTACGTAATATGACCTTGCCCCGAATATTCTGATTAAGCATTAAAGCAATGGCTAATGCACCTATCATCGTTAATGGTATATTGATTAGCGCATATATTGAGGTATTTTTCACCACTTTCAAAAAGACAGGATCTGATATTTGTTTTTCATAATTTTCAAATCCAATCCACTTTGGAGAAGAACCAATATCCCATTGCGTAAAACTAATCGCAAATGCAAAGATAACCGGGCCAATAATAAATAGTAAAAGGCCCAAAATTTGCGGTCCTATAAAAAGATATGCCCATAAGTTTTCACGAGTTTTTCTTTTGAGTGTAAACATGTACTAACCTCCTCTATATTTAAATTATTTAGACACTTTGACGATATAAATAGTTTATGGCATTTCTTGTACTTAGCAAATGTAGTCATGATTGGATTTTGTTCGATAATATTAAAAACCTCCAAATAATTTGGAGGTTACTCTATTTTTAATTGATTGCGATATTGTTTTGGTGTCATTCCACTTTTCCCCTTAAACATTTGACTAAAATGCCTTCCATTTACATAGCCAACTTGTTCACCGATCTCATATATTTTTAATTGAGGATTATTCAAAAGTTCCTTTGCCTTGTTGTAACGATAATTTGTTAAATAGTTGCTAAAGGTTTCACCCGTTTCTTGTTTAAAAAGCACACTTAAATAGCTTGAATTCATACATAATTCAACCGCAACACTCTTCAAAGTTAAATCACAATTATACTTTTTTCGAATTACTGCCATCGCCCTTTGGATAATGAAACTAATGTCCCTTGTTTCCTTTACATGGACCATATTGAAACATAGTGTAATTTGCTCTTTTAACCATTCCTTCACGTCTACAGGAGTTTGAAAAGATAATGAAATGGGTTCGAACTCGAAAGGTAAACTATTTTTCATCTTCATTAAAAGACTATTTGTGTAGTCAACTAATTCCTGATATGTCATAAAATCTAGGTAATCAAAAATCTTTGTTAATCCCGAAAATGCATCCGCTTTATTCCCTGTCTTTATTGCATTCAATAAAGAAAACTCCAATTCAATTGGTATAGCCGAAGGATCCTTACTGGATTTTTTTTCTTTAATTTTTGATATTTCTAGCTCCGCCTTATTTAGAACCTTCATTAAGTCTTCAGCACTAGAAGGTTTTAAAATATAATCAAATGCTCCGTATCGTAACGCATGTTGGGCATATTCAAACTCTGGATAGCCAGTCAGTAAAATAAGGATTGTATCCGGATAAAGTTGTTTTATTGCCTCTAGTAATTGCAGACCCGTTATACCTGGCATCCTGATATCTGAAATCACTAAATCTGGTTGCAGTTGTCTAATCATTGATAAGGCTTGTTTACCATTTGTCGCTTCCCCAATGTATTGCCAATTACTACCTACTTTTTCTAAAACCTTTTTAAGACCTGCTCGAACCATAGGCTCGTCATCAACCAAGAATACTTTATATTTATACACTGTTTTCCACCCTTTTTTCACATAGTACAAAAATAAGTCATCCCGTTAAGATAGAGTCTTTCCTTATATTAGATAACCTTCTGCCAGTGGTATTTTGTCATTATTTACACAGCCAGTTAAAACCTTTCAGTAAAGGGTAAAAGAATAGTTACCTTTGTACCAATACCAATTTCACTTTCAATAGATATTCCATAGGATTGGCCAAAAGTAAGTTTAATCCGTTCATCAACGTTATGGATTCCTATTCCGTTATTTATTTTCCGTTCCATCTTAAAACGTTCAAGTTCTGCTTTTTCAATACCTACACCATTATCCATAACAACAATTTGTAATCCGTCTCCTTTATTACAAACCTGCACTGTAAGTTTTCCATCTCGCTCGCACGGTTCAATCCCATGATGAATTGCATTTTCTACGAGTGGTTGAAGGATAAGTTTAGGTACCAACGCATTCTCAAGTGATTGATCTATCTCGAGTTCGAAATTTAATTTCGTGCCATATCTTGCAGACTGTAAATTAATATAATTCTTTAAATTATCTAGTTCTTGTTTCAGAGAAACAAATGACCCTTCGTTTTGTATACTATAGCGAAGCATTCTTGACAGGGATACGATTAAATTACCTATTTTTTCCTCCCCTTTTAAATAAAGCATCCAATATAGTGTATCAAGCGTATTATAAAGAAAATGGGGATTGATTTGTGCTTGAAGGGCTTTCAATTCCGCTTGCTTTTCCTTCATCTCTTTTTCAAATACCTGATTAATCAGTTCATTTATTTTTGCAATCATACTATTAAAGCTGTTACTTAATAGATTGGTTTCTCTATTCTGCTTTAAGTTTACGTGTACTGTAAAATCCCCCTTTTCCACCTTTTTCATTGTACCTATCAGATTATTTAATGGATGGGTTACAGTTTTTGTGATTTTTAATGAGAGGAAGATAGCAATAATAATCCATATAATCACAGCAATAAAAATCAACTTTTGAACATCCCACAACCCATTGATCATTTCCTCACTAGGGACTAATCCAATGATCCTCCATTCCGTTTCTTCTGACTTATTAAAAGCAATAAAATAGCGCTTTCTTCCAATTTGTTCTATAATAGTTTCTGCATTTTCCTTATATTTACCAGATAATGATTTGAGTAATTCTTTATCAAGCTTAGTACCAACACGTCCCCTATTTTGACTTGTTAATACCGTACCTGTTTTATCAATAATGAAAGCACTCCCAGTTTGCCCCATCCTTATCTCCTCTATTGAATCAAATACAAGATCTTCTGAAATAGTAAAAGATAGATAACCGATTGTGTCCACTGTAGGACCCTTTATATTCTTTATGGCACGATGAGCAATAATCAATTTTTCTTGAGGATTTGATATATGGGCTTGTTCGTATCTCCATACCACACTGCCATTGTAATTATCGAGTTCATTTCTCAGATCTTTATTTAAGTAAAAACTATTATTATAATTCCCTGTAGTAACTAAAAGATTTCCGTCATTAAGATGGATCGAAGCCCCAGTAACATTTCCATTTGATAGGATAAACTTGGTCAATATGTCTCTTAATCTCTCTCGTTTTTGATAACTGAAGATCGAGCTATTTTTTGGGTTTAAACTATCCTGTACCTCCTCATTCGTTAAAACAGCCACCGAATCATCAGAAATTTGCCTTAACTTTAAATCAAGCTCCTGATTTGTTTGTTGTAACATCTGTGTAACATATTGTGCGGCGTTATTATTAATGATTTGGGCGCTTTTACTATAATTAACTGTAGACATAAGAACAATTGGTATTACAGCAATACAAATAAAACTTACTAATAAAATGGATCGTATACTCAGGTCTTTGTAATTGTACTTGAATAACCTAATCTTCATCATTCCCCCGTGTGTCAAACCTCTTCAATTACTTAACTCCCCAAATTAAATAGGACATATTCGCCGCTATTATTCTAGTTACACACATCATATTTTATTTTCCCTTAACAAATTTTAACATCTTAAACCTATCTACAGCCAACCCTAAGAAGATAATAAACTTTATTATAATTGTCATCAATGTTTTTCTTATTGCTTTTTTGATAATTTTTAACAGTACTTGAAATGCTTGTTGAAAGTTTCAACAAATTTCGGGGACTTCAAATCTTAATTGGTGGATGGACAGACCTCAAAACCTAAAATTAATACTTTCTTCCAAAAATAGGGTCCCCTAATTTCACTTCGCTTCTATTTCTTACTACCAGCACTAAACATCCAAAGCAGAGGTCTTACCACTTTTTTAGTAACCACAAAAAAGGAGCGAAACATACAGTCCCACTCCTCCCACAAATTGAATATTTAGCTTCTGGCATTACCCGTGCCTTCCCATGGTATTGTTTATTTTATATCGTTACAGACAACGATATCACACTGGAAGGACTCGAAAAAACATAACCTTCAATGCAATCCTCCCAACAAAATTTCACTATCCGTCCTCTTGTCATCTATTTTTACCCACTGCTTATTCCTATGACTCCTTAAAATTGCTTCAATTAATAACACGATTTGATGTCCATCTTGAAAGGTTGCAAAACTTGGGTTCTTCACTTCACCTTTTATCGTTCCATAGAAATCAATCATTAAATTTTTCAACCCGTCCGGCCAACCTTCTTGATGTCCGGCAGGAAAATGCGTAAGCTGACTAGCTTTTTCAGTTAACAAATTAGGATCCCTAAACAATTCCTGATTAGCTTCATTTCTTTTACCCATCCATAATGTATTGGATTTTTCCTGATTCCATGAAAAAGATGAATGTTCAGCTGCAATCTCCAAAAACAAATGATTTTTCCTTCCGGCAGCAACTTGAGAAACCATAAAAACGCCTTGTACCCCATCCTCAAAACGAATCAATACACTTCCATAATCTTCGGTATCAATAGGAACTTTCTCAGCCTCTAACACTTGCCTTTTGGCAAAAGTACTCACTTGGTTTTTCGATTTCTTCCGGATACTATGTACCGTTTTCAAATCCGCCAGTACTTCTATAATCCTCTTACCTAATATATACTGGGTAATATCACACCAATGAGACCCGATATCAGCCATTGCCCGGGAAGGGCCATTTTTCTCTTGCTCCATTCTCCAGCTATAATCAGTGTCATACAAACACCAATCTTGCAAATAGCCACCATGGACATGATAAACGCCTCCATGCTTGTTAGAATGAATCTCGTCTCTTAATTGTCGAACCAATGGAAAATGGCGATAATTAAAACAAACACCGCTTACCACTGGACTTTTATTGGACAATTCTACAAGTTCTTTGGTTTGTTTACTATTCATGCCCAAAGGTTTTTCTGATAATAAATGCTTTCCAGCCAATAAAGTATCACGATTAAACTCATAGTGAAGATGATTTGGCGTGCAATTATGAACGACCTCCACATGAGGATCATGGATCAATTCATGCGGATCAGCATATGCTTGACGAATGTGAAATTCAGCCGCAATCTTATCTGCTTTTTCCTTATTCCTTGATGAGATTGCAACAACTTCAATATCGGGTAGACGTCTTAGCGCCTCCATATGGGCCAACGCAGAAAAGCCAGAGCCGATAATTCCCACTTTTATTTTCTTCATTACTTGTATCACCTTACCTTCTTATTGAACTCCATGCCGCAAAAAAGTACATTTATTATCCTAGCCTCCAAACTTTAAACTTCCTCTCAAATTCCTAAAACATCTTTGATATATACCTTTTTCCCCGTCTTTACAGACTCGACCGCTCCCAACACCATTGCAAGACTATTTAAGTTATCCCTTCCAGAGGAGTCAGGCTCTCGGTTATCAATGATTGATTCATAGAATTCTTGAAGACTTGCCCATCTTTCTTCCGTTTCCAATGATCGTAAATTTACATGCAGGTGACCATTTGATTCCAAAGCGTCTTTCATAAAGACAGAGGTAAAGATGTCATTTGGTTTTATAATGACTTGATTGTTAGCCCAATGAATTTCTCCTTCTTCCCCTTGAATGCGCCAATCACCATCCCAACTGGTGTCCCATCCACGCGAAACCCAGCTACCTGTATATGAAACTACCGCTCCGTTGGTTGTTTCGAATAAAACGGAAGAAATCGCATTCCCTTTAAACCAACTCCATGGAGGATTCCAAGAGATAGCATGCACGGAGATAGGCTCTAAGTCTAGTATCCCTCTAATTTGGTCAAAGTGATGAATCGCCATATCGGTGATGAGTGGTTCTTCCATTTCAGTCCGGAAACCTGAGAATTTTGGTGCCTTTTGAAAATAAATGTACACACTTCCTAGTTTTCCAATTATATTTTGTTGAATGACGTTTTTAACGGTTTGCGGAGCACGCTTATAGCGATAATTTTGGCTAACCATCAGTTTACGTTCGCTTCGCTCTGCCGTTTCAATTATTTCTAAAGAATCTTCCACGTTGCCAGCCAACGGTTTTTCAATGATACAGTGAAGATTATGTGCAAATGCCTCCAAAGCCACCTCTTTATGAAAATCAGGCGGAACAACCACAAGAACGGCATCTGCCTCTGTTTCCTGTATCGCTTCCGATAATGTTGTAAAAGCAGATTCAGGACTAAGCTGATAGTATTCGCAAGCCTTGTTCAATAAATCACGATTCAAATCGACAATCGCGGCTAGCTCCCAGTGAGGAGAGCTTAACACAACTTGTACCCAGCTCCAGCCCCATCCTCCTATACCGACTTGAATCAGCTTCAATGGTTTCATTACACAACTTCCTCTCTTTAAAATTTTCAAAAATAGGCTGTCTCTGATTATTTTTTGACAGAACCTGCAACCGTCCGTATGACCCCCACTTTAGGACTAGGACTTTTCAAAGAAGTCTAAGTGAGGGATCACGAACACTAACACCTTGATAAGTCTCGGTTTATTTATCCTTCATAACATTTCCCCATAAATCGGGATCATCTACATTTTCCTTCGTAATTAACATTGGTGGAGTAAACTGTTCTTTTGGTACATCCTCACCTTTTATATATTTTATTGCCGTTTGTACAGCAAGTGCCCCCATCTCAAAGGGATCTTGATTCACAGTCGCTGCTTGCTCACCTTTTCTAATTCGTTCTAATGCCTCTGGTGTTCCATCTACACCAACCGACACAATATATTCATCTTCATCTGCTGTCTTTAATTTATCCACCTGTCTAAGTCCACTTAGTACACCGCGTTGCATATCATCATTATGGGTAAAGATGGCGTTAATTTCCGAATTGGCCGTTAATGAATCTGCGGTAATGCTTTGTGATTCCTCTGCAGACCATTCCGCATTCTGTGAAATCACTTCGAAATCGGTGGATTCCTCCATCCCTTGGTTAAACCCGCCACCACGGAAAATGGCATGATACGCTGCTGGAGACCCAGTTAGCTCTAGAACCGTTCCCTCTCCCAAAGCTGTCCTAATATATTGGGCGGCTACCTGCCCGGCCTCTGCATTATTAAAAGAAATACTACTGACAATTTCTGCACCTTCTGCGACAATACTATCTACGGTGACAACCGGAATCCCTGCATCGTTTGCCTTTTTTACACCAGGAACCAATTCATCTGAATTATTTGGAGCCAGGATGATTAAATCGACTCCCTTCGCAATATTATCTTCAATTTGTCGAAGCTGTACTTGACTATCTTCTTGCCCATCGAGAACCGTTACATTTGCTCCTAATTTTTCAGCCTCCTCTTTAATCCCCTCATCCAGCGCGACCATAAATTCAAAACCACGACTCCATAACAAAACAGCAATATCGATTGTTTCTTCACTATGATCGCTTTCTTCTGATTCCTTATTGGTAGCAGATGGATTATTCGAGTTACACCCCACTAACACTAGAACCATAAGAAAAACAACTAAACTATTTATTCGTTTCATCTTCATCTTTTTCTTCACCTCAACTAATTCGTTTACGTACCTAAAGAAAATTTACGTCGATATACATCTAAAATGGCTGCAACAAGAATGACACTTCCCGTTACAAGAGCATCCCATGCTGGTGGTACACCAAGTAAATTAATGGCATTTGATACAAGAGACAGCAATATGACCCCTAAGATGGTACCAAGAATATTCCCCTGCCCACCGAATAAGCTTGTCCCGCCAATGACAACTGCAGCTATGACAGTTAATTCAATACCAGTTCCTGCGGAAGGTCCCGCCGATTCTAACCGTGCCGTTAATAATAAACCTCCTATTGCAGCAGCTACTCCTGCTAAAACATACGTTAAGGTAACGATTGTTTTTGTTCGAATTCCTGATAATTGTGCAGCTAGTTCATTCCCACCACTTGCATAGACGGATCTTCCAAATACAGTATGTTTTAGAAGCACATGAGCGATAACAGTAAGAATCGCCACAACAATGATTAAATAAGGGATTGTTAAAAAATGACCGGATGCTAATTTCACAAAGCTTTCGGGGACTGGATTAACATTCGCGCTATTCGTGTAAATTAACACGATTCCACGTGCAATTCCCATCGTCGCAAGTGTGACAATTAACGGAGATAATTGTAATTTTGTAACTAACAATCCGTTTAAAAGCCCAAAAGTAGCTCCAATTAAAATCATGACAAGCACCCCTATAAAAACAGGAACACCATTATAAACGATTAATCCTAGGCCAATAGCTGAAGATACCGCCATGACGGAGCCAACAGATAAGTCGATACCTCCTGTAATGATGACAAATGTAACTCCCAATGCTAATGTTGCTAGGATCGTCGACTGCATAAGTAAATTGACTAAATTAGCCTTTGTTAAAAAGACAGGAGACAAAATACTAAGTGCAATGCAAAATGCCACTATTACAAGTAACAGCCCTAGGCTACCGATATATTTTTTGATATCAAACCGAAAACCTTTCCTTACATCTTTTTTCTCTAGCTTTATTTGCTTAGGATTCGTTTTCGCCTGCTCCTGTTGCATACTTCAACACCTCCTCCTTCGTCATGTTGTCTCCTTTTAGCTCTACAACACTTCTTCCTTCTCTTATGACAACAATTCTGTCACTCAATGCTAATAGCTCCATAATGTCAGAGGAAATGATGACGACCGCTAATCCATCAGCAACAAGTTCCTCAATTAACCTTTGAATCTCTGCTCTCGCTCCCACATCTACTCCTCTTGTTGGTTCATCCAATAGTAAAATTTTCGGATGTGTCGCTAACCATCTAGCTAATAATACTTTCTGCTGATTCCCACCACTTAATGTCATGACGATTGTTTCTAGTTTCGGAGTCTTAATCTGCAATCGTTCCTTGTAATTCTCAACGACTTCTTTTTCCTGACTTTTGTTAATCCAACCAAATTTCATGATGAGGTTGAGGATAGAAAGTGATGTATTTTCTCTCACACTACTAGATAAAACTAGCCCTTGGGTCTTTCTGTCTTCAGGGACAAATCCAATTTTATGCTGGATTGCATCTGTTGGACTTTTAATGGGAACTTCCTTTCCATCAATAAAAATTTCGCCACTGTCTATTGGATCCACTCCAAACAGGCATCTGAAGATTTCCGTCCGGCCTGCTCCAACAAGACCACCTAAGCCTACTATTTCCCCTTCATGCACATCAAAAGAAACATTAGTCAGTGCCCCTTTACGTGTTAACCCTTTCACTTCCATTACTTTTTGACCATGTTGATGCTTTTTAATTCTTTCTAACGTTACATCTTTTCCGACCATCAACCGGACAATATTTTTTGGCGTTATCTCTTTCGGTGGCGCAGATTTTACCAACTTTCCATCGCGGAATACTGTGATATAATCAGCTAGTTCAAACACCTCTTCCAATCGGTGAGAGACGTAAAGGATCGCTAGTCCTTTTTCTTTTAAATGTTTAACGACTTTCAGTAATTGCTGGGTTTCCGTTTCTGAAAGAGACGCCGTAGGTTCATCTAATATAAGCACTTTTGTTTCCATTGAGAGAGAACGAGCAATTTCAACTAATTGCTGTTCTCCCGTTGACAATGTAGAGACAACCGCTTCTACATCTATATTTGCACCTAACTTATTTAACGCTTCCTTTGCACGGCGCTTCATTTCTTCCCAATCCACTAGACTTCTTTGTTTTTTTGGCCATTGTCCTAGAGATATATTTTCTGCGACTGTTAAATGTGGAATAAGAAGCAATTCTTGATGAATAACGGATATTCCGTGTTTTTTTGAATCCCTTGGATTAGAGAAAACAATCTTTTCACCGTCCATTATGAGATCACCCTGGTCTGGTTGATAATAACCTGCCAAAATCTTAATAATGGTTGATTTCCCGGCTCCATTTTCACCAACAAGGCATTGAATCTGGCTACCACGAATGGTAAAACTGACATCCTTTAGTGCCTGAACACCATGAAAACTTTTTTGGATATTCTGAATTTGGATTGTATGAATCATCCGTTCATAACCTTCTTTAAAAACACCAATCCATCTTCTCCGATAGAATCTTGTGTCGGTGCCAGTGGCCTCCATTGCGAAACCGCTCTTGCAATTTCTTTAATCTCGGAAGTAAAAGATTCGATTACATTAGGACCGGTATAATTAATGACTTTTAAAGCCTGCGCAACTTCGTTCCACGGTATGTTTCCAGTTCCCGGTGTTCCTCTATCGTTTTCACAAGAATGAAAGTTAAAAATCTTATCATTGGCAAGTTTTATCGCTTCAGGTATACTTTTTTCTTCAAGATTCATATGAAAAGTATCTAGTAGAAATCCAACGTTGTCGTATCCCACTTTCTCGAAGAATTCTAATCCTTGCTGTACTGTATTCATAAAATCTGTTTCATAGCGATTTAACGGTTCAACTGCTAGTTTTATATCTTTTGCTTGCGCATACTCCGCAGCCCTTTTCATATTTATGACAGCCCACTCAATCTGTTGTTCCTTTTCAGTACCTGAAAGTAATCTCGTTTTTCCTGTTGCAGAGTACATCGGACCTGAAACCAGTGGGGAACCAAGCTCTGCTGCTATATCAATGCAATGCTTAATGTATTCAACTCCACCTTCCCGAATACTTTCATCCTCAGAACTTATATCACGCATTGATCCAAAGGCACCACAAACGAGTGCTTCAAGGTCGGTCGCTTTAAGCCTCTGTTTAATCGCGTTAACATCAATGGTTTCTGGATCTTCAATGCAAATTTCGATATAATCAAAACCCATCTTCTTCACTTTTTCGATCAAATCTAGTGTATGATTCGAAAATGGGGACACCCATATAAATGTACTTGCACCAAATTTCATGGTCGTTCCTCCCCTTTCTTAAATTGATTTTTCAATCTCCTTCATGTAATCAATTGATTTTTTCGTATATTCATCAAAGAACTCTCGACCTCCACCTGTTTCCATTACAGCAAATGGATCGGCAGCTGCTGGCAAAATTTCAAATGTTAGAGGTCGTTGATAATCAATTTCTTTTAACGCTTTTAATATGGGCACAAAATCAATCGTCCCTAATCCAGGTGCCTTGCGATTGTTATCAGCAAGATGGATATGAATCAATGCATCACTACTTTTTCGAATCGCTTCGGCTATATCGTCCTCCTCAATATTCATGTGAAAGGTATCCCCCATAATCCCAACATTCGGTAGATTAACTTTTTTCCACATGTCTAGAGCCTGATCTAAACGATTTAACATATACGTTTCATAGCGATTCCAAGCTTCAATACACAAATCCACATTTAAAGTAGCTGCATATTCCGCTCCCTCTCGTATTCCTTCAATCGCCCAATTTACTTCATCCTCGTAATGAGCTAGAGATGCCGTTTTCCCATTTGCTGTCGGAGCGACAATCATCACCGGCGCACCAACTTCAGCAGACATATCTGCTACTCTTTTCACATAATCTATTGCTTTTCTGCGTTTCATGGGATCAGGATGGGCCAAATCACGTTCAGCATTATAAATGGAACATATCGAAGAAACAGTAATGCCATAATCATTTACAAGTTTCCTTACCTTTTTGGTATCATAAGCATCCGGCTCTCCAATTAATTCAATTGCGTCATAACCAAACCGTGCGACTCTCTCAATACTTTTCGATACATCCTCCCCATAATAAACAAGTGAATCAAAACTGTACGTAAACATTAAAAAGTCCTCCTTGTATTAAATTTTTCTTTATTGACCCTCAATATAATACGTTACTAATGTAATGATAGTGATAGTTGATTATCACATACCTTACCTTCCCAATGTACAACTGATCTTTAAATCTAAGTTTATTTGAGACATCCCCCCAATTTGCGCAATCAACTTTCTGAATTTCCAAGTTGAATGTAGTAATCTTTCCACTCAACTTGAGTAACACTAAAAACCACCTATACAACACACGTTCTGTGTGCCGTAAATCTATATTAAGCAGAATTTGTCGAATTGTCAACTCATTTCGTGTGTTTTATAAATACAAACACACAGACTGTGTTAAGTTTTTGCCAAATGAAGAGAGGTGTTCAGGATGGAGAGCTTTGAACAGCGACTAGAAAATCTTCGTGATAAGAAGGGCTATTCAAAAAAGGAAATGAGTCATAAGCTAGGTTTTACAGATAATGTGTATGGATCTTACGAAAGAGGGGAAAGACGTCCTTCATTTGAAGCACTCATAAAACTAGCGGATATTTTCGATGTCTCCCTTGATTTCCTGATTCGTGGAACAGAATATAAAGAAGATAGTAACTTGACTCAAAATGAAAAAACAGTAAAAGACATTACAAACGACCTTGCAAATAAAGGAATAAAATCGGCTTATTTTTTGCAGTCCAAAAAATGGGCGATCCTCTCTAAAGAAGATGTTAAGGAATTGAACGATCATTTTGAGTGGATTGTCGAAAAAGCGAGGATGCGCAAATACGATTCAGGTGAGTAATTGACTTAAGACTTTTTTGTTTCAGAAAAACGGATAAGAAGTTCCGTTGACATTAAATGAAACAAAACAAACTGGGGAACCCCTATATTTATTAGCAGATTTTTATAAGTCCCCTCCTTTAATTGGAGCACCTGTCGGATATAACGGAAGAAGAAGCAGTAAAATTAAGGCAGAATAAATCAAACTAAAGCAAATGAATTTTGATGTTTAAACCAGGCGATCGCGATTGAAATAGACCGTCACAGAACTGCAAATGAATTCTGTGACGGTCTATTTATTTTAACAAGATCTGATTTGTTTATTTCATCCTGACTAGTAGCCAATTTAATCTACTTCAATAAGCCCTAACCTCTCATATTGTTGACTAGAGGCTTCATTTGTTTGCATCTGTATTATCTTCAATAGCCGCTTTTCCACTATTGATTCTTTTAATAGCTTCCTTATCAAATTTCAAGCGACGATCGTAAGTGTATAAACCATTCTTCTCTTGTTCAATATCGTAAAGTTGTGTATAACAGAAACCAAAAATATTAGGATGTTCCAATAAAGCTTTTGTAATCCCTTCATAACGATACATAAACTCTTCTTTTGTCTTAGGTTTCCCAACTTCCCAGTCTTCAAGTTCCAAGGTCTCACCAGGTGCCCAAAAAATCCCACCATACTCGCTAAGCATATAGGGTTGACCTTCATATTTCTGTTTCTCATCCGAATAATTAAAACTAATATATGGCTTCCCGCCATGTTTGAAGTCTTCAAACTTTTCGGCAAAAGATTCAGGATCTTGATCGTACAAATGGGCATCAAAGATATCCGTTTCAACGTGGAAAAATCCGCTAACATCAATCACAGGTCGTGTGTTATCCATACGTTTAGTTGATCGATAAATCATTCTAACGACATGATCGTTTTGATCAGGTAATAATACAGAGTCTCCACTCTCCGTTTTAAATTTTGCACCTTGAATTTCATTTAAAGGGCACCATCCCACAATTGACGGATGATTAAAATCTCGATCAACCGACTCTAACCATTCAGGAAGAAATCTTGCGAAAGCATCTAAGTTACTAAAATCACATCCCCAGTCCGCATATTCCCCCCAAACCATGAATCCTAGCCGATCTGCCCAATATAGATACCGGGGTTCAAAAACTTTTTCATGTAATCTCGCACCATTGAACCCTAACTCTATAGCCAATTCTATATCTTTTTTTAAATCAGCTTCTGTAGGAGCTGTATAAACACCATCGGGATAATAGCCCTGATCTAGCACTAACCTTTGGAATACCGATTTACCGTTTATAAGCACCTTTTGCTTGTTAATCGCTATTTCTCTCATTCCAAAGTAGCTTGTCACTTCATCTATCACTTCATTGTCTCGTAATAAGAAAAGTTGTAAATCATACAATTTTCCGTCCCCAGGTTCCCATAGATATAATTCGGATAAATCAATCGATGCTATAATATTCTTTTTATAAGATAACAACAACTCAGTTTCGCCCATAACTCTACCTTCATAACTTGAGAGCGCTTTAAAAGAATACCCTAAAGTATCTCCCTGAAAACTGGTATCAATAGTAACACGGTTATTATCGATGTCCGAAGTAACCTTAAATGTGTCAATCGAACTTAATGGAACAGCCTCAAGCCAAACCGTTTGCCAAATACCCGTCGTTCTAGTATATCTACATTTATTCGATTGATATTCGGTAGCCTGCTTACCACAAGGCTGCAATCGACTTTTTATATCATCCTTTGCATAAACGGTCACTGTATTACCACCGTTTACATTTAATGTTTCTGTTATATCAAATGTAAACGGTGTATACCCACCAACATGTGTCCCCACGGAAAGCCCGTTAATCCACACTTCCGTTTCATAATCCACTGCCCCAAAATGAAGGATTATTTTTTTATCTCTCCAGTTACTAGGGATAGAAAATTCCCTTTTATACCATACAGCATTCATAAAATCCTTATTTTCAATTCGAGATAATTTACTTTCTGGGCAAAAAGGAACTACTATTTTCTGTGACAGGTGTTTCATATTATAAAGCTTGCGTTCCTTTCCACTATCACCCGCATCAATCTCAAATTCCCATTCTCCATTTAAATTTATCCAGTCTTTTCTGACCATTTGCGGCCTCGGATATTCATTTCTTGGAATATGATCATTAATCATTTTCATACCACCCTTTTAATAGATTAATTATTAAAGATTTCATTGATAACCTTAATAGCCGTCTCAGTTTCCTACAATTTTCCATTAGCTTTATCTTGAGGAGATATCATTTCAAAACCTCTAACAATGTGTCTAACACTTCTTTAGTAAATTCTACGTCCCTTTGGGGTTTCTACTACGATCAAAACAAAATTGACCCATCCAGTAGTTTTGCATTATTTTCTCTTGGCAGTTGAAATTTTCCGTAATAGCATTCGGTGGTAGATGGTCTAATGTATTACAAAAATACGTATCACAATCGTACTCTACCGATAATTGATTGAGGAGATTGCCTAACTTTTTAGTTTCATCTTCTCCAAGTTCCACAATATCCTCCAGCCTGTAAAAAACGCCTAAATCAATGTCGTTTGGCTCTACCTGGTTGCTAAATAGCTTCCGCCTAACCAAACGTACCTTGGTGATAAGATTTGCATTAGCAATTTGAACCATTCTTTAAAACCTTTGTAAATTGCATTTCTTGTAGTTGAAGTTGAGAACTTATCAACAAATTGTTTTTCAAATTCCTCCGAAAAAGCCACATCCATCCGAACAAATTATTAATTTAACTTTATCTTAATGATGTATAAAAAACAATGAAGAATGGTCCTCTATGACAAATATTTTCTGGGTCCCGTTCTGCTAATTTATTGCATAACGGGTATCATCTCTACGGGACTGTCGGCCACATCCAAAAACGGATTTTTTTACTACATTAACGCTGTATCTGGATGGGGGACTGTCCCCAAATCACGTCCCCAAATCACACCACCCCTCTCTCAATATTCTCTCGTATTTTCGCCAAGGTGACAGCCTTGCGTTTTTTGATGGCAGAGAAGGAGAGTTGTTCTTTTTCGGCGATGTCGCGGGTGGTCATGCCTTTGTAAAAGGTGTCGATGACCCATTGGGTTTGTTTGTCGGAGAGGCCGATGCAGTAATTTTGCAGGTGTTCTCGTTCAAGCCATTGTACCTCTTCTTCCATTGTGTTTTCCCAAAATCCGTCATCTGGATAGACGTTTCGTTCTTCGTTTTGTCTGTGCTTTGTGAGGTTGGTCATCATGCGCCCTTTTATGTAGGAGTAGGCGTAGGAAGAGAATCCCCCCTTTTCATGATCAAATCGTTGGTGAGCATCCCATAAGGCAATCAAGCCTATTTGAAAAAATTCATCCTGGTTTTTATAAATCGCTAAAGATTTCATCACATGGTAAATCATCGGTTGATAGTTCTCAACAATTTCACTAAAACTTTCCATTTGTCGTTCCTTTTGGAAAGCGCGCTTTCTGTTTATTCCCGGGTCTCTCTACCTTAGGAAAAAGATCTTTTCAAAGCTAATGGTTCTTTTTTCAAAAATAGGATTGGTTTTTGCCAATTTGCTTTAACATTGAGCTCTTTTTTGCCATTTCAATAAGGGAAATTTATCCTATCTATAAAAAATCACTTTCAAGCAATTTCTTTTAAAAAAAGATGATAGAGAGCCAAGCAAACACCGGCCCATTCGACTATGACAATCAATGCACGATACGTGCTACGCGACGTGGGCAAGAAAACCTAGGTAGTAGCGCAATTCACTGAGGGAATGACGCAATGGACAAGGAAAGTTGCGCAATCCCGACTGCAGTTGTGATTGGCCTGCACGCAAGTTTTCAAATAAGGTATAAAACTAGAAATCAAATTATTTGGAATTCCCATCTTTTTATAGGATAATAGACATAGGTATTTATAAATACCGTAATTCCAACTTAAGGGAGAGTGAAAGTGATCAATCGATGTGAAGTTAATAAAAGTGGAGAAGTGCGTGAGAACTATATCATTAAGTCTTTCACAGCTGGTTTATTGCCATTGATCGATAACTATGGATATTTGATGACACAGGTCGTAGAAGAAAATGATTATTTTGCAGTACGGAAAAGTCCATTACAAATTATGCAAGATAGCCTGCTTTATTATGGACATGATCTAGAAGGTGCTTCACAGGCAAGCAGGCAGGCCTTAGGCAATATCAATATGCCCCCTGTAAAAGTCTATGATCGTATTTACTGGTTCCCCATTTATTCGAAAGAAAGGGAACATAATATTTGGCTCTCCGCCAATCATGTAGACCGTTACAAGGCGGAAAATAAGAAGGAAACGAGCTTGGACATCGGTAAAAAATATACCATTACCTTAGAACTTAGCCTCAGAGCCTATGAAAGGAAGTTAAATAAAGCAAGAACCCTCGAGAAGATACATCATGATCGATTTCAAGAAATAGACGAAGATACCCCCATCGAGACCAACACCCACATCATCAAAGAATACCAACATCCATATTATTATTTTGCAGAGGTTGGCCAGAAGCCAAATAACGAAAAAAAGGGAAAGCAAAAGATATTCTTTTTACAAAATTAAATTTGCTTCAAGAGTAGAAAGAAGCTTTTAGGCTTAACCAGTAGATGTGAATTGTATGCGTTATCATAGTTTGACATATAAAACAGATTGCTTCCTTTCCTGAGATTTTTTCTTAGGAGAGGGTTCTTGGTTAAATTTTTTTCAGGTGAATTTTGTGCTTAAACGGAAAGTTGCAACTATGAAAATGGGAGAGTGATAGCATGCATCCCCTACCAAAGGATGGAGGAACGTTCTGGACTACGCATAAAAACTTACGCGTTCAAGTCTTGTACACGCAATATGAGAATCATTATGAGGCATTTGCAAGTTATTATTATTGGGAAGAGGAAAGCATTGACGGCTGTGGGAAACATCCTATCTTAAACAGGGCCGTAGCTGGCGCCCTAAAAAACTTAATGGAAGAGATAGAAGAACATGGATTGGACATTTGGACGACTACTCGACCATCCACCAAGAAAAAAGTGAAATTCTTGATGTTTCGGCCTGATGATGATTGAAATGGAAATGTCACAGAAACATGAATGATTTCTGTGACATTCTATATTTGGCAAACAAAGATGGCAGGATATTTTATGAATTAAGAAAGCCTAAATGTACAAGTATTGCATAAATTCATCATAGTTTTAGCTTTTAGCTTATATTCGTTGTCGTGTTAGAGTTGCTCGTTAGTTCAATCCCCATACCATCTAAAGGTGTAATTTTAATCCCTCATGCGATGCCTTAAAACCTAACTTTTCATAGAAATAAAGTGCTTCGGGTCTCTTTTTATCTGTTGTTAGTTGAATGATATGACATCCACGCTCTTTGGCACGTTGAATTGTCCATCGAATTAACATAGACCCTATACCTTTGCCACGTTCTAAAGTTGCAGTACGAACACCTTCGATGGTGGCTCTCCACCCCCCTTGATAGGTAATGTATGGAGTAAATGTAATCTGTAAAACACCTACTATCTCTTCACCATAACACGCCACAATCAATTCATTGTTTGGGTCAGAATGAATTGATTGAAATGCTTGTATGTAGCTTTCTGGCAAAGGCTGTTGGTAACGCTCTCTTTTGTTTCCCAACACATCATCTGAAAGCATATATACAATCCTGTCGAGATCTTGTAGTTTGGCTTCTCTAAATGCAACTTGATTTGTATTCATTTAAAACTCATCTCCAATGTTTTGGTTCCGTTAAATAACAGCGCAGGGATATTCAACAAAAATCTCCATTAATCTATGTGTGTACACGCAAAGGCTTTCAGTATAATCTAATAATAGACTAATAAAAATAAACTGCATACATTAGATACAAAGCTTTTTAATTTTATATATGAACGATGACCTAACAGTGCTCAAAAATTGCTAGAATATCATATAAATTTTACCATTATAACTACCCCTCCAGATCGCGATACCCTGTATTATCCACCACTTCTGCCGAACAAAACTATTGAGCGACATTCTTGGTACGACTGTAATACGTGCTTCCCGGAACTTGATATATACCTATTATGTCACAACTAGCCGTTTTCGCTGGCGGATCAGGGGTTTTTGCACTTAGCTAAAAAACAACTTACATAGCAACTTTCGAATAAATTCCAAGTTGATACATTCTACCAATAGTAGAATTCCGAATTCAACTAATAGTTGATAGGCATCAGGGACGCAATATGCTACTCTTTCATTAACAATGCGCATTGAAACTTATTGGGGAGGTAGTTTGGATGTTAGATACAAGTATGATTGGAAGCTATATCTCAAAGATGAGGAAGGAAAGGGATTGGACACAAATGGAGCTAGCAGATCGGTTAAGTGTGAGTCACCAAGCCGTGTCAAAATGGGAGCGTGGTGATTCGTTGCCGGATATTGGAACGTTGATGACGATTGGGCAAACGTTTGGGGTATCCATCGAAGATATAATAAATGGGGGAGCAACGAAGGACAGCTCGACATATATCCAACATGTTGGTCACATCATGACAGGGTTTACTGAAAATCGTCAAGAGGACGTTGCTGATATGATAAATGAGGGAGAAGTGGATATGGAAGGTTTGATTGAAGTAGCCCCTTTATTGAAAGCAAGTGAATTGACAGAGATGACAGCACGAGTAGATAAACAGTTATTTAATCAGGACTTGATATTACGGTTGGCTCCATTTGTAGAGACTGAATTGTTGGATGGATTGGTTGCAGGAGTAACGGAAGACGGCGTCGATATGGAGTTTGTTCAGAAACTTGCCCCGTTCATGAGTAGAAATGGATTGAAGGTGTTAATTGAGAAAGCGAATAAAAAAGAAATGAATTTGAAATCCATTGCACAACTAGCACCATTTATTGGGAAGGAAACAATGGATGAATTAATTGAGCAAGCACTCGACGAAGATATTGACCCTGGAACAATCATGCGACTGGCTCCTTTCTGCAGTGGCGAAAAGTTAATAAACTTAGTAGATCAGAGAGTGGATGACCAATTAGACGCAAGCTTCCTCGTCTCGCTAGCCCCTTTTCTTGGGAGAAACTCTCTGAAACAACTTATGAATACAAGAAAAATCGGTAATATGGGACCTGAAACGATTGCGCAATTGGCACCATTTGTTGACAAAGCGACCCTAAGCGGATGGATTCAGCAGCTATTGACAAAGTAGAAGATAAAATCAAGCTATCTTGAAGGGAATTAATCAAAATATTAAATTTGATTATGCGTTTATTCCAAGATAAATGGACACTCGTATTCGTGCGTTTGATTTGTTTAAGTATTTTATCCCTTAATGAGATTGTTTTTTTGTATTTTCTTGGTGAATTTCCTAATGCACAAGAGTACGGTAGAGTACCCTTGTTATAAGTGAAGACAGAGATGGCTTCCTAAAAAGTCTAATGAAAGAGATAAAGGAATATGGATTAAACATTTGGATGCCCCCGATCATCCACCACGCATAAGGTGAAATTTTTGATGTTTAGGACTGATGAGATAGAATGAAATAGCTCTTGGAGGAATAATAGATTGGGAAACAAACGATCATGCAAAAGGTAATTCTCCCTACACTAACTAAAGCGGTTCATTTTGATCACTGAACCGCCCTAATCTCACTACCGTTAAAGCTTGAAATAAGGTGAATTTATTTCTAAAACTCCCTAAACACATTCAAGGAATCTAAAGTATTTCCTTTAAAATCAAACAATCCCTGATTGGCCCAATGATTTCCCGTTGGGGCCACATCATTGCCATATTTCATGCCTTCATAACTAGCCCAGGTCGTATTTTTCAAAGGAAGCCAGGAGGGTTCCCAATAGACAATCCCTTTTCCTTTATGATTTTCGGTTTGTTGAACAATTTTCATCAGGTCTCGTAAAAAACTTTTTTGCCCTTCGACTGTAGCAGGGTACCCTCCTATATCTGCAAGATCCTTAGTGAAAATACAGCTTCCTAAAGGGTCTTCCTCGGTAAATCCATATGCTGTTTCTACAATGAGCACTTCTTTGTTATATCGAGCACTTATATCATTTAAATTAAATTCCAATTCATCTAAACTGCCGTGCCAGAAGGGATAATAAGATAAGCCAATAATATCAAAATCTACATCCCTCCGGGTTATTTCATCAAACCAGGTACGGTAAAGTTCATTTGCCCCACCAAAATCCAGATGCAAAATGATCTTGGAGGATTGAGGCATGCGCACTTCCTTGACTGCTCGAATTCCTGCTTTCAACAAACGGGCTAACTGATTATAAGATTTTTCCCTGACTTCTTCTTCGACATCTTCAAACCTGCGTTCCTCAAATTTGAACATTGGCGTTTTTCCATCCGGCCATAACATCCCATTTGTTATTTCATTCCCAATTTGAATAAATTCCGGAATGACATCCTGTTCTGCACATATTTCAAGGACTTGTCTTGTATATTGATATACTTCGTCTTCTAATTGCTTGCCACTCAATCCATCCCAAGCTTTAGGCTTCATTTGTTTTTTAGGATCCGCCCAAAAATCACTATAATGAAAATTAATCATCCATTGCATACCATTCGCTTTTGCCCTTTTCGCTAAATCAAGTGTTGTTCTCAGATCATTCGTCCCACCCAAATAAGGGTTTTTTTCTTCATCATAAGGATCCACCCATATACGTAAGCGGATGGTATTAATCCCATTTATTTTTAGAATTTCAAATAGGTCCCTTTCTTTCTTTTGATAATAAAACTTTCCACCTAATTCCTCTAATTCATGGATGATAGAAATATCTGCGCCTTTTACAAATGTATCTGTCACCGTTATCCAGTCCCCTTTTCGTTGCTACTTATAACGATCATTCCGTCAATGCCCCTAAAAAAGCATATCAGTATCTAGATCATACTTGTTATTTTGCTTTACGTTTTAACAATCTCACAGCAAATTTTTCTAAAACAACCTTCTTAGGTACGGATCTTCCATTCAGTAAATTCGTGTATTCCGCATCTGTCAATTCCACTTCTTTCGCTTCCCTGCTAAAGTTAAATAGATAAATATAATCATGCTCCCCATCTGTTCGCTTTTGTGCTGTTACTCCTTCAGGAAGTTGTGTTTCTATCACTTTTCTGACTCCTGATTCATCTACTAGTTTAGTAAAAAAATCTAAATGAAAATTCCCTTTATTTCTAGAAGAAATATAATAGGCTTTTCCTTTGCCAAGTTGATTTACCGTTAAAGCAGGATGGCCTTTATAGAAATCTTCTTGATAGTAGGCGAGTGCATCAGCTCCTTCAAGATGAATAATATCGCATAATTCATGTGCTTCATATTCACCAAAAAGTCCTAAATGGTTATTCGGATCTGTTTTAATGGAATTTATTTGTCCATCATGTAAAGCATCGATTTCCTCTGACCAAATACCTAATGTCTTACGAAGAGGTCCCGGGAATCCACCTAGAAAAACTAAATCATTTTCATCAACGATTCCTGACCAGTATGTTCCAACAAAAGTACCACCTTCGCGTACAAATTCTTCTATCTTCTCACCAACCCCAGATCGGACCATATATAGCATCGGAGCAACAACAAGTTTATATTTTAATAGGTCTGCATCCATATCGATCACATCAACTGGAACACCTTGATCCCAAAATGCTTTATAATGCTGGCCTACGGTCTTTTCATAACCGATACCTTGATTACGTGGTCCTTGTGCATCTTTGATCGCCCAGCGATTTTCAGTGTCAAATATAATCGCAACTTCTGCATCAATCCTCGTGCCAACTACACCGCTTGATCTTTCGAGTGATTCACCTAGATTCCTCACTTCCTTAAATACTCTCGTGTTTTCATATCCTGAATGATCCACAACAGCACCATGAAATTTTTCACTTGATCCACGACTTTTTCGCCATTGAAAGTATTGGACTGAATCTGAACCATGGGCAATAGCTTGCATGGATGATAAATAATGCATCCCTGGCCGTTTTAACTTACTAATAGGTTGCCAATTCGTTAAACTAGGCGTACTTTCCATTAACAAAAATGGTTGTCCATCCTTTAAGGATCGGAAACGATCATGATTAAATCCAATCCATGCAGCTAACTGGCTATCGTCATCTTGATCATGCCACTTCGGATAAGAATCCCATGAAACAAAGTCTAATTCCTTCGCAAATTTAGCATAATTTAATCCGGAGAATTCACTTGTTTCCATAAAATTAGTAAACGTTGGGAGTTCAGCATTTTCCTTTTTCAGGGGTTTAGTTTCATGTTTATAAAAGTCGATCGTCTGATCTGTCACAAAGCGTTGCCAATCCAAGTTCATCGCGTGCACAGCTGATTCTCCATGTGGAGAAGGTGATTCAACCTGTGACCAACTTGTAATGGTATGGCTCCAAAAGGTTGACCACCAAGCATAATTTAAATCGTCCAATGTTTTGTATTTATTCTTTACCCAAGATCGGAAGGCGTTCTGACAATAGTCACAATGGCAATCTCCACCATATTCATTGGAAACATGCCATCCAATGACGGCTGGATGATGTGCATATCTTTTCGCTAATTGTTGATTTATTATTGTTACTTTTTCACGATAGACTGGTGAGGTAAAGCAATGATTATGCCTGGCACCATGTAAATTACGTACTCTATTCGCTCCTACACGTAATACCTCCGGATATTTCTCTGACATCCATGTCGGTCTTGCACCACTTGGGGTGGCTAGAAAAGCAAAAATACCATTTTTCGCAAATTTATCTAGTACATTATCAAGCCATCCAAAAGTAAATACACCTTCTTCTGGCTCAAGTTTGCTCCATGCAAACATCCCTATGGACATCACATTACAATTTGCAAGTTTCATTAAACGAATATCTTCATCTAAAATCTCCGGCTGATGTATCCATTGTTCCGGGAAATAATCAGCACCATGTAAGAGATTGGATACTTTTTGATTAATTGGTTTATATTTTTTTAACATCGTGTCATTCCTTTTTCACTATTTTACTAAGTTCCATAAATATGGATACTTTTCTAGCCCTTCGTCCCACCGCCAGTTAAACCTGAAATTAATGATCTCTGTGAATATAAATAGACAAGAGAAACTGGAATGGCAATTAACAAGGCACCTGCTGAAAATCGAGTAAAGTTATTAGAAAATTTATCATTAACAAAGTTAAATAATCCAACCGCCAGTGTATATTTTTCTGGACTTCTCAATATGATCGATGGAAGGATAAAATCAAATAATGGTCCCATAAAATTAAATAATGCAACCACTCCAAGTATAGGCTTTGCAAGAGGTAAGATGATTTTTACAAACACGGTCAAATGTCCCGCGCCATCCATCCTGCCAGCTTCATCTAGTTCCCTTGGAATCGTATCTAAGTAACCCTTGACAAGCCACGCGTTAAAAGGGATTTGACCACCAACATAAATAAGGATTAAACCCGTTAACGTATTCAATAATCCTACTAAATTTAAGAGAATATATAAAGCTACCATCGCCATGATGACCGGGAACATTTGCAATATTAAAAACGTATATAACCCTGTTTTTCGACCTACAAATTTATACCTAGAAAAGGCATAAGCAACTAAAGAGGTTATCCCCACCGAAATAAGTGCCGATAGACCTGAAACAATCATGCTATTCTTATACCATAAAAGGTAATTACTTTTAGGATCTGTGAATAACCATTTATAGTGAACAAGCGACCAATTTTCTGGAATGATCGTGGAAGAATACAAACTTGTACCGGAGTTTAGAGAGATCCCAATCGCCCATAGAATAGGGTAAATGATAATAACAGCCATAAAAGCAAAAATTGCATATATACCTGCCAACTCTATACCAGACTTAATTTTTGAATTCATCAAATATTCCCCTCTTCTTTAAATGAACTCGTTTTACGAAATTGAAATATAGCAAAAACCGAAACGATAATTCCAATAATCAATGAGATGGCAGCTGCCATACTGTAATTATTTGTATCAAATGTTAACTTATAGACCCAGGATATGAGGATATCTGTTCCACCAGCATTTTGCCCCTTTATGGCTGGTCCCCCTCCATTAAGCAAATAAATCACATTAAAATTATTAAAATTCGTTGTATATTGAACAATTAACATCGGTGCCGTTGCAAATAAAATATGGGGTAACGTAATATGTCTGAATTTTTGCCAACGAGTTGCCCCATCTACATCTGCCGCCTCGTACCATTCATTTGAAACACTCTGCAGAATTCCAGTAAATAAAGCAAATAAAAATGGATAAGCTAGCCAAGTCTGAATCATAATGAGGAGAATTTTTGTATAAAATGGATCAGTCATCCAAGGGATTCCATTGCCTCCAAACAGTGGAACAATGAGATCACGATTGATCGTTCCAAATTGATCATTAAACATGGCAGAAAAAATTAAAATAGATACGAATCCTGGAACCGCCCATGGCAAAATCAATATTGTTCGGATTATTTTTTTAAATTTAACCCTTTTGTCGTTTACAAGGACAGCTAGGAATAGACCGACTACTATTTGTAAGGTTGTTGCCACAAGTGTCCAAATAATCGTCCATGAAAAAACACTGATAAAAGTATTTTTCCAGAGAGGAACGGTCACTAAATTTTTGAAATTAGTAAATCCTACCCACTCTACTAATTTTCTTGGTGGAGAATGATATAAATCATAGTTTGTAAAAGATAGAGTGATTGCAAATAACAATGGAAAAACAACCGTAAATATAAGCAAGATGAGTCCGGGTCCTGTTAGAAAATAGGGAAATGACTTATCATAGCTTGCTTTAAAAGCATCCCCTAGATTTGGTGCTTCATGACCTTGGGAAATAAGTGTAGCCTGCTTTTTCGCATCCAACACATTATATATATAGAACGCTACTGCAAATACTAATAAAATAATCGAAAGGATTCCATAAACAAGTAAATAAATAGAGTGGTCAACACCAGGGATTGTCCCAAGGGTTCTTATTCCCCACAAACCTAAATTGATAAAGTTTCCGAAACAAACAATAAAGGCAATTTCTAAAACAATAAACACTATTCCTTTTAAGTATCGTTTATTATATATTTGTCCCAAACCAGCTAATAGAATGGATAATATTAACGCAGTAGTAGGATTATGTCCCTTTTTAGGAACAGGCTTTTTCCTTTTATTTGAAATAGATGCCTTTTCATTTGAATTCATTTTATTCGACATTTACCTCTACCTCTATCCTCAATTTATAAAGTAAATATTCTCGCAAGCCGGAATATAATAAGGAGTGAAGAGAAAAGGAATCTCTTCACCATCAACTTAGTTTCCCATTACATTCATTTTCTCTTCGATTAAATCAACGGCATCATCCAACACCTCTTTGACATCTTCGCCATTACTAATCAGCTCAATCGCATCATCTATTTCCCAAATGGCTGACATCTCAGGGATATTTGGCATTGGTGCTGCATATTGAATTTGTTCTGTATATCCTTTGTAAATAGGTTCATTGATTTGATCAAGTAACTTATCTCGTGGTGGCAACTCTCCAGTTACCTCATAATACGTTTGCGCACTTTCCTCACTTGTTAAAAACATGGCTAAATCTTCCGCCCATTCGGGATTCTCTGAGTAGTAGGAGATTAACCACGACTTAACTCCGACAAAGGATGGCGCATCTTCTCCATTTATTTTCGGAAGTGGTGCAGTCCCCAAATCATCACCAAGTGCTTCACCGTAAATAGGTAAGTTCCATGGACCACTTACAACCATTCCAACTTTACCTTCCGTAAAAAGTCCATCTAAAACATCGATCGTTAAAGTTTTTGGTATTAAGCCTTCTTTGACAAATTCTTGATATTTTGTTAATCCTTCTATTGCGCCCTCATTATTTAACCCTATATCCTCAGGATCATAGATTCCATCTTCTTCGCCAAAAACATAGCCGCCATAACTATTAATAAATGAATATA
Organism: Bacillus sp. SD088; assembly: GCF_017355205.1. Taxonomy (GTDB): domain Bacteria; phylum Bacillota; class Bacilli; order Bacillales; family Bacillaceae_C; genus Lederbergia. The sequence continues at coordinate 6,747 of NZ_JADIJK010000008.1, read as the reverse complement.
AATAGTAAAATTCCGGTAAAACTAAGTATCCATACTCATCCTTGCTAGCATTTGTTAGTTCTTTAGACATTTCAAAGGCCTCTTCTATTGTTGACGGAGGTGTATCAATGATATTTTTATTATAATAGGCAAAATAGGTTTCTATTGCTGTAGGCGCACCATAAATCTCACCTTCATAAGTAAAGGCATCAATGGCTGCTTGACTAAACCCACTCAATTCTTCATCAGAATATTGAAAAGGAACTGCCAAACCTTGGGCCACTATATCCCCTAACCGATCTTGAGGTTGGAAAAATAAGTCTGGTCCATCTCCCGCTGGTCCTGCAAGTGCTAAATCCTGAACTTGATCGGGCTGTGCCACTCTTTCTAGAACTATGTCAATTCCTGTCTTATCAGTGTATTTGTCAGCTAGTTTCTGGACAGCCTCTTCAGCAATATCCTCATCATTCACCCAAACGACTAGCTTTTCAGGTTTTTCTACTTCTGCACTACCGTTCCCGCTCTCTTCCCGATTATTTGCTGTGCTCCCGTTCTCTTCACGAACCGGTGCACACGCAACCATCATGATAGATAACAATAAGATCAAAAGCACATTCCAATATACTTTTTTAGACAATTAGAACAACCCCCTTATAATTTTTATAATGTTTGTTAAATTAATTAAAATAATTATATAGCGTTTACAAATGGTTTTAAATATAATAATATTCTCCTTAACTTTCAAATAGTTCAATTGACATACTTATTGTCAAACATTTTTTTCTTATTTCCTTTATAGAGAATGTTCAAAAATTCCGGTAAAAATGACAGTGCTAATTTCTTCGTTGGCTTGTTTCTCCGCTGCTTGGAAAAGAAAACCACTTTTCCTTCGTGCGATGCGGATTCGTGGAAGATTTACTTATGCTCATGTATTAGGATAAGGAACTTCTACTAAAACCGCCCACGTCCTGTGGGCAACGTAGAAGTCAGCATATCCTGTGCAAGTCCGCGGCTCGAAACTACGCCGCCTCGAACTTTCGAAGTACAGGATGTACTAGTGTCGGTGTTGCAGACAGGACGTCAGCGCCTTTAGCCGACTTGGTCCTTTTTATCCTCCTTTTTGAACACGCACTTATAGGGATTCTCCTCTGAGTTTTCCCTATTTAATGGAAATCCGAAGAAAAAAATAACTCTTTAAAAAGGAAAATCGTTCATCCCTTCTAAAGAGTTGTTACTAAATGGATTTGATTGACAGAATACTTAACAATATAGACTACGATAGACACTAGGGGTAATCCCTTCTCTTTTTTTAAAAGTTGATACAAAATGACTGACACTATTAAATCCGACTGAATTTGTGATTTCCTCTAAAGTCAAAGTCGTATCAGTAATTAAAAGTCTTTTTGCCTCGCGAATACGTAATTGAACTAAAAAAGAGTACGGGCTAATGCCAAACGCATCATGAAATAATGTATTAAGACGTTGCGAACTCACTTTAGCCCTTTCTGATATTTCTAACAAACCAATATTCCTTGAATAGTTTAATTCAAGCCATTCAACAATTGGTTTTATCTTCCTGTATGACTGAGAAATTGATAATTTACTATTAGTTTTTCCGTATTTTTTTAACATAAGCAAGAAATGGTATAAATCTGATGATGATTCATACTCTAAATATTGATCGCTCTCATCAATTTTTACTAGCATTTCTTTTTGCATGCTAGTAAAGGAGAAAGCGTCCGTTTCTTCATATATAGCTGAATAATTCATATTAAGAGCATTTAATATTTGATCGATGGCGGCACCGCTAAAGGTCATATACCATGTAGACCATAGCACGTCCGCATTATGATCCGAATAATAAAAATGTGGCGTATACGGTGTTAAAAAAACAGCTTTTCCAGGGGTCAATCGAAATTCTCGATCTGCAAAATGAAAGATGCCTTCCCCCGCATATGTTTGTAACCAATGATAATAAGGATAACCTTCGGGTCTATCAAAATCAAGTTCTTTCGTATTATAACCAATACTTTCAATAAAAAGCGGGAGCGGATTGTCCGATACAGTAAAAGTATAACGCTTCTTATCTTTCATGATTTAATTACCCCTTTTTTCTTTATTATACCATTTCTATTACTAACGATCGTAAATTGCACCATAGGGATAGGTAATAGGAAGGGGATTCTGGAAAATCTACTAAAAAGGCACCCTCAGCATATTGCTGGTGATTATTACACAAAAAAGATATCAACTGTAGGTATAGGTCTTTCATACCTTTTCAATTGTCCTCTGTATATTGTTTTGCTCTTCCAATCATCAAATTACTTCTCTGAATCGTGCTTCTAAAATAACTATATTGAAACCTTCTCCTTTTGTATGACTTCATGCGCAGGAAGCCTTAAAATTTCGCGAATATTTAGCTACAAAAAACTTCGCCCTTTTATTCTATTAGGGGGCAGCTGTGACTCATGTAACAAACAAGAAAACCCAAATGTTTCTCAATCAAAGCTAAAGAAACATTTGGGTAAAAATCGTAAAAGGCATTGGGAAGATCACTCTCAATGCCTTTTTCCGATCGAAACTTCAAGAAGAATTACCATATATTTTCAAAATTCATCTTGGATTGACATTTTTCTGACTACTGGATAAACTGGCTTTATTAACTTTTTAGTTGAAAGAAAGTTCCATATTCTTTTTCATTTAAACTATCTAAGAATTTGACTAGAAGGGAGAAATTTAGATGCTAAAAACAAAGAAAGAGGTATCAATCTTCCGGAGTGCTTTACCCATCATAAGTTTGTTTCTTCTCATACTAGTGGGTGTTATTATTATGCCACAATTAACTGCAACTATGACTGAAGTTACCGATTCCAGTGGTACTGTATCGACAGTTAAGGAACCAGGAGAAGCAATGCCGTTAGAATTAGTGTTTATTTTCGCGACTATTATCAGTATTGCTAATTTATTTAGTATGGGCTTTAAATGGAAAGAGATCGAAAATGAAGTTGTCAAAAAAGTGGCAAAGCTAGTCCCCGCTGCAATGATCCTTTTTTCTATCGGCTTAATCGTTGGTTCATGGGTTTTTTCAGGTACAATCCCCATGTTAATTTATTATGGTGTAGATTTAATTAATCCAAATTATATTTACCTAGTTGCTTTCATCGTCCCTTCCATATTTAGTATCCTAACTGGTACATCTTGGGGTAGTGCAGGAACAATTGGGGTTGTATTACTAGGGATTGCAGCAGCAATTGATGCAAATTTAGCCATTGTTGCAGGGGCAGTTGTCGGCGGAGCATATTTTGGCGATAAAATGTCACCCCTTTCAGACACTACAAATATTGCAGCACTTGCAGCTGATGTACCTTTAATGGATCATATTCGCTCAATGATCAATACAACAGGTCCAGCCTATATATTAGCGGCCATTACCTATGCAATCATTGGTTTTACTACATCGATCAATAGTGATGCTGCGCAATTAAATGACATCGTTATTCTTAAAAACGAACTTTCAAGTCTGTTTAATTTCAGTAATCTATTTCTAATTATTATTATACTAATCCCGATCATTATCGTTTTATATGGTTCATTTACCAAGAAACCAACTGTACCAACATTAATTGTTTCTTCTATTATCGCTGCCTTAATTGGGGTATTCTTACATGGATTCTCATTTGAGCAAATGCTTGCAGCTTTAAACACAGGATTTGATACGAGCCTTGTTTTTCCAGATGTTGAGATTAATAAAGACGTAACAGAGATTTTAAATAGAGGCGGCTTATACAGTATGGTAGAGCCTGTAATTATTTCAATTATGGTATTTATATTTGTCGGAACATTAGATTGCATTGATGCGATCCCTAATATAATTAATAAAAGTTTTGCTTGGATTAAGTCAAGACCGCAAGCAATTATCAGTTCTTTATTTGCAACAGGTCTTACAAACGCTTTAACATCTAACCAGTTTGCTACTTCATATATTATCGCAGAGGCTTTTCGCCCAATTTATTCTAAATTTAAAATTCCTAGAAAAGTATTGTCGCGAAGTATTGAAGATTACGGAACAATGATAGAAAATCTACTTCCTTGGACGACCACAGGAGTATTTATGTTCGGAGCATTAGGCGTTTCCGCTCTTGATTATTGGAAATTCCAATTTGTCTCTTTATATGGATTTGTCATAGCTATTATTTTAGCGCTTACGGGAATTGGTTGTTTCTATAATGAAAAAAGGAAAACGGCTGAAAAAGGAGAATAACACCTTATGAGAAATCAAACGATGTTAATCCACCATGGTGAGGAACATGATCAATATCAAGGGGCAGTTGTCCCACCTATTTACCAGAATTCATTATTTGTTTTTGAGGATTGGGATGACATTGATCATGTATTTAATGATCCTACAGAGAACGCAATTTATACGAGAGGGAAAAACCCTGGCGTTGCATTAGTAGAAGAAAAAATTGCTATGTTATGTAACGGCGAAAAAGCGAAGATGTTCGCTAGTGGAATGGGCGCAATATCTTCTGCCATTCTTCATTTTACAAAAGCAAATGATCATATCATAACGATCAACAATGCCTATGGACCCGCAAATAACTTTATTAATCATTATTTAAAAGAAAAATGTAATATAGAATCTACATTTATTTCTGGCGACGATATTAAAGAATTTGAAGAATCTATACGACCCAATACTACATTGATTTATTTAGAATCACCATCTAGTGCAATATTTTCCATTCAAGATCTTGAAGCAGTAGTAAAACTAGCTAATAAACATAATATCAAAACAATCATTGATAATACTTGGGCAACACCTATTTTTCAAAAACCTTTGGATATCGGAATTGACTTAGAGGTTCACTCATGTTCTAAATATCTTGGTGGCCATAGTGATGTCGTTGCTGGGGTTATTGTAGGAAAAAAGAAAGATATTGATGAAATCTTTCATCAAGAAGCGGCATTGTTAGGTGCTAAAATGGCCCCGTTCGAAGCGTGGCTCATTTTAAGAAGTTTACGTACATTGAATATAAGAATGAAAGAACATCAAAACAATGCAATGATCATCGCAAATTATTTAAATAAACATCCTGCGATCGAACGTGTATATTATCCTGGATTACCTAATCATGAACAACATACATTAGCGAAACAACAAATGAGCGGCTTTTCTGGATTATTCGCATTTCAATTGAGGAGTGATAATCTAACAAAAATAAAATCGTTCGTGAATGCTTTAAAGTTGTTTAAAATTGGGGTAAGTTGGGGTGGTCACGAAAGTTTAGTTTATGCCCCAGCTATTAGTTATTTAAAAGAATTGACACCTGACCAATTTAAAGCGATGAATATATCATTAGGTACAATTAGAGTATCCATTGGTCTTGAGGATAGTGAAGATCTAATAAGCGATCTTTCTCAGGCGTTAGAACATCTCAAATAACTCAACCGGGTCCTAGACAAAGCAATTTGTCTAGGACTTGCCTGTATATCTACGCCTCTTGAAATAAGAAACATGATAAGTCATTAACCTATTATGAAGGGTCTGTTGAAACAGTTACTTCTGCTTCACCACCTCGTGGAAGGAATAAAAAAATTGGCGAACGTACACTATCAAGCATCATTCTAGACAGAATGGTGTACGATTCTTACAACATACTTATTGTATGATAAATCTCTATTAGTGAACTTCATGGATTGGCAGTAACCAAATGATTTATGAGGAAATTAAGCTTCGTACTTCGTATATCGAGGTACTTCTTTCAAATGTATTTTTTTACGGACAGCTTATCCTCCCACCTACGTTTCTCTGTACTCTCTAAAGCTTTGACTTACTGCCCATAAATGTGGGGATAAATTATAATGAGAACGGCACAGAAACATGAATGGTTTCTGTACCGTTCTATTCAGAATGGGGAAAACTGTGGTCTTATAAACATTCATTGGCCTCCATCAACTAGATCAGTAAAGCGAAGCCCCTATTTCTGTTTTCCCAAAAGTGCACAAAAGTCTAATGACCTTTCCCGCTTTTCCCTAATCCCCTTCTAATCAATTCTCGAATAGCCTCACTTCGGTTTTGAACGCGATTCGCAAATTGGAAATCCTCCACTTTTTCTAAAAGCTCATTTGGAAAAGTGACTAAGACTTGCGTATTTTTCTTTTTATCGATGGCCATACAATCACCCTTTCTATATAAAGTATTATAGGTTGTATAACCTATTGTTGACAATTTATTCCTAAATTCGTATCATGGTTATATATAATATATTAGTTATATAACCATGATAGGAGGAAATTGAATGGATATCGAGGTTTACAAAGTAGAAAAACTAATAGGAGGTAAGACAGACTTTGAGAAAGTTTATTTTTCGAAGCAAATTGTTGTCCAAGAAATCTACAAGAATCGTGATACCTATAATTCCTACATAAACAGGAGAGGCCTATGACTAGTAACAATATTATTCAAAAAGCCTTTGTAAATATTGTCTTTGTTGAGCGAGTCCATCAAGTAGCATTTCAAAAGGTCATGGCTGATTCAGAATACCGTGATGCAGAAGCAGTTTCTAGCAATCTCCTTTCGCAATTAGAAGAGACATTCTCGACTAAGGAGCAAAAAGAATTACTTCATGAATTAAAATCCGCTTGGGACAGTATGTATGGCATTTTCCTTGAAATTAGTTATTGCCAAGGGATTGCAGATAGCCCAATGATTCATAAACAACTTGAGCAATATGGGCTGAAGATTGCAGAAGAATAGAGCCATTT
>NZ_JADIJK010000079.1 GCF_017355205.1 Bacillus sp. SD088 | reverse complement strand
TGAATGGGAAGACTGGGTATGTGAGCAGCCAGTTTTTATCAGGCAAGACAAGCACCAATCCGTCCAAACCATCCACGCCAACACCATCTAAAACAGAAACAAAATATGTGTCAGTGGATGCGGGTTCGAGCTTAAATCTTCGTAGTAGTGCGAGCGCCAGTGCGTCAATTATCGCCAGCCTTAGGAATGGTATCGCGGTAAGCGTGGAATCAGAATC
>NZ_JADIJK010000078.1 GCF_017355205.1 Bacillus sp. SD088 | reverse complement strand
ATTCGTCTAATTGAAACACCCTTCGTTCCGGTAAGAAGAAATTATTCCGGACATATTTCACCATAGCTTCCACCTGACCCTTTTCATTACCTAAACCTGGATTACAAAATTCATATTCGAAGCCATAGTGTAAAACAAATCTTTCGAAACCATCCGTTAATTCACGCCTACCATGTGGGAAAATCCTTTTCACCGCAGGGGATAAGTTATCAAAGCGAATTCTTCTAGGTACT
>NZ_JADIJK010000077.1 GCF_017355205.1 Bacillus sp. SD088 | reverse complement strand
TTATAAAGTTAATGTGGGCCTGTAGCTCAGCTGGTTAGAGCGCACGCCTGATAAGCGTGAGGTCGGTGGTTCGAGTCCACTCAGGCCCATCACACGTTAGCTTTTTTATTTGTGGGGCCTTAGCTCAGCTGGGAGAGCGCCTGCTTTGCACGCAGGAGGTCAGCGGTTCGATCCCGCTAGGCTCCACCAAACTCAAGCTGATTTAATTATAAATCGTCAGCTTATTTGTTCTTTGAAAACCAGATAAAATAAGAAGATATAACAAACCGAGAAGCATCACCTTATGGATTGTATTCATAAGAATTGT
>NZ_JADIJK010000076.1 GCF_017355205.1 Bacillus sp. SD088 | reverse complement strand
TTGAAGTTAGTATAAAAAGTGGACACCCCAATTGAGCCATGTTTTAATCAAATACAAAGGTGAAAAGGACGTGTTCCCTATGGCGGAAAAACACAAAAGTTATAGTGTTGAATTTAGAGAGTATGTAACTAAGATGGTCGTGCTGGATGGGCACAAAATAACGGAAATGAGCAAGAAGCTGGCCATCCCTTATGGGACTTTGAAGAGATGGGTACAGGAGTATCGAAAGAAACAGAAGGAAACGGAGAAGGAGAGCCAAAATCAGTTATTGACCGCCACAGAGTATAAGGAGTTATACGAGAAAGAGCGCCAAGCCAAGCTTGAAATGGAAGAGGAGAATGAGATATTAAAAAAAGCCATGCACATCTTCACGCAAGAAAAGGAGTAAAATTTGCGTTTATCCATG
>NZ_JADIJK010000075.1 GCF_017355205.1 Bacillus sp. SD088 | reverse complement strand
GATGTACATTGACTCAAATGATTGGATCGTAAGTTACGTCCTCCAAATGGAAAATATCCCCAGATTCATATTGTGCAAGAGTTTCTTCAAAAATCCGCTGATGTTCAGGCCTTCGTCGACCATTAGAAGATCGCTCAGGTTCTTTAAACAACTCTGAAATCAGCTTAACCATAGGCTTTGACCAATAATCACTAATACCATTTAGCATTTCAAGCAATGTTCCTTTGTAGCCTACTTTCTTCTTCATGAGTAAGGCTAAACAGTAGGTAATCATCGCAATATAAATCTGATTATAGACCGCATTTTTTCCTTTTCCATATAACGTCTTCAGAACAAGATGTTGTTTGATCCATTTGAAGAATAACTCAATCTGCCACCGATTTCGATAGAGATCACTGATCTCTTCGGCCTTGACTTTTGCGTCATTGCAGATAATGGAAATCTTATTCCCT
>NZ_JADIJK010000074.1 GCF_017355205.1 Bacillus sp. SD088 | reverse complement strand
AAATTGGCCTACCCAATAATCCTCTTGTGCTTGCAAATCCTTTTGCGCCAGCCAATGACTATAATCTTTATAGTGAACCGTAAGCGGCGCTAGCTCGACACCATTATAAAGCTCCGAGAATTCCTTTGTGAGAATGTTGATCGATTCTCCATCTGAAATAATATGATGCATATCAAAGAACAAATAACTATTTGTCGGACCTTGTAACACTTTAACCCGGAATAATGGACCATGGGCAAGATCAAATGGACGGACAAAATCGGTAAATGCAGCTTGAGCTTGTGCTTCATCCAAGCTTTCATGCTCAGACCATTCTACTTCTATAGGCAGAGCGGAGGCAATTTGCTGGACTGATTCACCATCCACTACCGTAAAGGTTGTCCGTAAGGCTTCATGACGTGCGCTTAATTGAGCGCATGCTTGCTCAACCTTTTCTCGATCCAGCTGTCCCGCCAGCTCAAGCAATGCTGGCATATTATAAACAGTTCCCTGCTCGCCCATTTCATGGATCAAGTACAGACGTTTTTGCTGGGAGGAAACCGGATAGTACGCTTGCTCCTCCACTTT
>NZ_JADIJK010000073.1 GCF_017355205.1 Bacillus sp. SD088 | reverse complement strand
CCCCCAATGTAATGAAAGAATCGTTTCATCCCTTCTAAAAAGCAATCTTGATTCTGGGATTCGAAAACTTGAACCAGAAATGCATTACTGTACGGGAATGACATAACCAGATACGGAAGTTCTACGACTTCTCCCTCTAGTTTAAACGGTGCTTCTCCAAAGTCCACCTGGGCATCCCCTGGATTTGATTCTAACGGGAGAGCTGCCTCATCATTTGCTTCCATTTCTTCAATTAATTCTTTTTTTCGTTTAGAGACGTATGCCCTTACTGTTCGGTCGGAACCTTTAAAAGCATATTCTACTTTCAATAACTCCCAGATTCGCTTAGCGGTTCTTCGATATTTCTTTTTCTTCTTCAGATCCTCTTTCATCCACTGATCTACGATTTCTTTCACCGGATCCATTACGGGAGAGAGTTGATGTTTCTTCCCTTTCAATTCAGGTTGGAATTCATCTAAATCTACATATTTCTGTACAGTTCTTGGATCTCTATTTGTTCTCCTCGCAACCTCTGCATATGTATGCCCTTTTCCATTAACTTGTTGTCTGATATAATTGATTTCAGTCACTTCTAACACTCCTAATCTACCTCCTGCCAGAATATTGGGTCCAACAGGAAGTGTAGTTAATTATTGAGTTGTTAGCAAGTG
>NZ_JADIJK010000072.1 GCF_017355205.1 Bacillus sp. SD088 | reverse complement strand
TGTATTTGGCAAGTATAAAATGTATAAAACGGCAGGCCTTTTTGTGAACCACTTGCCAACATCTAATTTTTCATCATCATAGACTCTTTCATTCGTTTACTTTCTCCACCAAAGAGAATGAGGTGGGAGTGGTGAATCAGGCGATCCACGACAGCTTCCGTGAGAATCGGATCGCCAAAAACATGGTTCCATTGCCCGAATTGTAGATTGGTAGTTATGATGATACTCCGTTTCTCATAACACATGGATATCACCTGAAACAGTAATTCCGCCCCTTGCTTATGTAATGGAATGTAACCAAGCTCGTCCAAAATCAATAGATCAAGCTTGTCTATTCTGTTAAACAGTCTATTCAATGTACCTTTCTCATTTGCTTCCAACAGTTCATTTGCCAAGGAGGCAACAGTGTAAAATTTCACTCGCCTGCCAAACTTCTGTATGGCATTGATTCCAATGAGCGTAGAGAGATAGGTTTTACCTGCACCAACTCCTCCATAAAAAATCATATTCTCCTTTGCTTCAATAAACTCTCCTTCTAATACCGATTCTTGACTTAATCCCTGACCCAATTGAATATCTGTCCAATCAAAAGAATTGCCGGATATGTTTGGCAGAGTTGCCGTTTTGAATAGAAGGTTTATTTTTCGCTCTTCACGCTGTTCGACTTCCTTTTCAAAAAGGGTTAGTAAGTATTGCTGAGGATCCTCTATGTTCACGGTATGGAAATTCTCACGAATCCAA
>NZ_JADIJK010000071.1 GCF_017355205.1 Bacillus sp. SD088 | reverse complement strand
GGTGCCAATTTTCACAACGGCATGTCGTGTAATGGAAGAAGATGGATCGACCGGTAACTCTTCGACTACGTGTACAACGGTATTGCTTTTAATCCGTGTGACAAATCGAATTCCGTTCGAAGAATAAAGATCAAATTTTTCAAAGTTGAAATATCCCCGATCAAAGATATGGAGGGCCTTTTTATCTGGTGTAATGAGTGCGTCTAACTGTGTTTCATCAGCTGGTCTAGCAGGAGTTGGAATGACAGCATTTGGATATGATTCTTCACCGACAAGAACCACAGATGTATGGAGCTTTATCCCAGACTTTGTCTCTCGAAAATCAGCCCATTCATATTGTTTAAGACACATCGAGATGGTGGAGGAATCAATCAAAATCAGTTTTCCAAGTCCCTCACTTGCCTTTTTTGGTCCCATTACTTGGTGCAGTTGTAGAATTAAATGTTGTAAAACTGCTTGGAAAACCCCAGGGGGAATACTTCGATTTTTACGAGAAAGCTGCGACTTACTGATGCTTTCTAATCCCACTAGTCTTTGAACATTTTTCTTCCGGCCCACCTGTTCACTTACTCTTCTCAAACTCGTGATCCCTTTTAATTGTGCGTATAGAAATATATACAAATACTTAAGGGTATCAAGCCTTTTCACGTATTTATCAATTTCGGTGTAATCAATCATTTTTTGAATAACTTTTGATTCTAATGGATGAATGTATTCCTTGAATACATTTTTTATGGTATGATTGTCCATGGATGCTCCTTATAGTTAGGGATTTGGACAGGACTACCATACCC
>NZ_JADIJK010000070.1 GCF_017355205.1 Bacillus sp. SD088 | reverse complement strand
CGGTCCTTGTTTGCTGGCCCTTTTCATAGGCCATTTCTTTTTCATTCGGGCTCAAATAGCCATTTGAAGAATGCATGCGCTTCTCGTTATAAAATTTGATATAAAACTGGATGGCTAAAATGGCTTCAGCTTTCGTCGCAAATACGTGTTTATATAAGTATTCCTTCTTTAAAGATGCAAAAAAGCTCTCCATGCAGGCATTGTCATAAGGATTTGCTTTTCGGCTCATGCTTATTTGGGCGCCAACTTTCTTTAATGTGTTTATATAGGCGTTAGAACAATATTGTGACCCTCTGTCAGAGTGATGAATCATACCTTCTCCCGGCCGGCGCAATGCAAGAGCTTCTTTTAAGGCGTTCAGACTGAGCTCGTGTCTCATATGGTCATCCACCCGATAACTAATGATCCTTCGGCCATAAAGATCCATGACTGGGTTTAAATACAAGAACCCTTCCCCAGTATGAATGTAGGTAATATCCGTTGCCCATACCTGGTTTGGTGCCTCTGGCTCAAATTCCCGTTCTAATTGATTTGGGTAGGCCAGCTTAGTATGGTCGGAATCGGTCGTACGCCTGAACTTTTTCGGCAGACTCGCGTAAAGACCCAATTCTCTCATTCTATTAGTCACCTTTTTCTCGGAAACTTTAATCTTATCCCTGTCACGGATTTTTCTGTGGATACGCGGACTGCCATAAAATCCATGGTTATCATGATAATGAAAAAGAATCCGCTCGTCCAAATAGCGGTTAAGCGCCTCACGTTCTGTTTCTTCTCGATCCATCCTCTCGACATAGTTATAATA
>NZ_JADIJK010000007.1 GCF_017355205.1 Bacillus sp. SD088 | reverse complement strand
CTGCGCACTGCGGGGTCTCATCGAGGCCTTTGCTCCCGCAGGAGTCTCGCATATTCCATTTGCTAGGATAGCTTATCATTTCATATTTTCCACAAGATAATCCGAATACCCAATAAATCCTGAATTTTTATAAAAATAGGCATTCGAAACAATGAGTGGCATTATTGTTCTTCACGTAGAACGGGTGCTAACACCTGTTTGATTAGAAAGTTCACTGATCTTCATTATAAACCCCTTCTTTCCAACAATATAAGGTATGACACGATGTCAATGTAAAGAGGAAATGTTTTAGTTCAGTTTTTTTAAGCAAGCTCTATTCAACGAGCGCGATTGTAAAACAAAAAATCGATTCCCTGTACGATAAGAAATCGATTTTTTTAGGTTGGAAATATGCTTAGCGTACAAAATGTCCGAAATGTTGGCGGTACCCCATATAGCTTAACCCCCTTTAAGTGATGGTTATGACATAGCGTTTTTTACAATGTTGCGATAGTAGCCTATGGTAAACAGAGCGAATACAAGATAGATAACCGTGTAAATCGCTATGGCGATGGATGCCGGAAACGCGGTGTTCGACCGGTTCATAAATGAAGCCGCCTTGATAGCAAAGATCGAATGCAGTATACCGATCGATAGAGGAAGAAGGAACACGATGGCCTGCTTTCGTATAATGCCTTTCATGATCATATCCACATCAAATCCGAGCTGACGTAACGTCTTAAAGCTTTGCTTTTCCTGCTCGGCTTCGGTCATTTGCTTGAAGTACAAGATGCTGCCGGTTGAGATCAAAAAGACAAGTCCAAGGAAAGCTGCGATAAAAATGAGTAAGCCTGTCGTCTGCAGCACTTCATTGTACTGCGTATAGAAATCATACGTTAATTGTTCGTCGCTGACGTATTTTGCGTTGTATAGAGAGGAAGCTATGGCAAGCTCTTCCTGGTCCGGAACTTGATACGTATCAAAGTGAATTTTTTTATAACTAGGCGTACCGGCCATTTGTTCTGCGATTTTGTCCATCGTCGCTTCTGACACTAGCAGTTGACGGCCGGGGGCATTTAAATTCATGATGTTCCTTTCCATCAATGTCCTCAATGTATACATAACGGTCTGTCCATGCTGCCCCAGCTCTATTTCGGTTGGATATCGCTTCGACTGCTCATCTAAGTCCCCGGCAAGTGAGGCCCCAGCATTGTACAAAATGGCTTCTCCATCTGGCGGCATGTTGAGGTCTGCGCCTGTTTGTTTAAGCTGTTCTGCCGGAAGCCATAACAAACTTTCTTCAAACTTGCGGGATTCGTCATTCGGATCAAGGATGATGCCCATCGTCAGAACCGCTTCAACGACATGGTGTTGAACATCGATGCCTTCCTTCTCCAGCTCCTTCTTGAACGACAGCGCCTCCTGCGGCTCGTTTTCAAACATAAAATCATAAGGGAGATCACGGCGGGTCTCTTGCTCTACGGAGTAGTAGAAGGAGTAGGCCATGGAAATCATCGTGATGGTCATGGCCGACAACAACGTAATCAAGGTAAGTGAGTTGGCATTTGCTTTCGTATGGTGCATCAGTGGAGCCATCGACAGGCTGTTTGTTAAGCCCAGGTGTCCATCTTTACGTTTGCGGAACCGGTAAAAGCACCATCTGATCGTAGCGCGAAACAATAAGTAAGTCCCTGCAACGATGGATCCGAGCATCAAGAGTGCGTTGAGGAATAACTGTTTATTGATATGACCCGATAATTCATAGCCGTATCCAATCAGCGCCAGACCGAGCAGGGCGAAAATAGCAGATGCCACCGCTTTGGGCGGTTTAGTGAGGTCAGGCCGCTTGTCAGCTTGAAACAGATTCAGAAGGGTGCTGCGATAAACCTTCAGCATCATCTGAATGGACGTGATGACGATGATGAGAAGATAGACCATCAACGTTTTAAAAGCCGCTAGTACGGAGAAGCTGATGTCGACAATCCCTTCTAAGCCGAGCAGATTCAACAAAATCAAGACGAACAGTCTTGAAATCAACGCGCCACAGATGATCGCAGCAAGTAGTGCACCTAAGCCAAGCAGTATATTCTCGATCATTAGATATCGGGCTACCCAGCCTTTGGAAAGACCAATCAGCTGATATAGTCCGATTTCTCGACTGCGCCGACGCAGGAAAATCCCATTGGCCGAGATGGTAAAGATCCCAACGATCACAATCAGCATGACTCCCGCAATTTGAAACCCGGCAGAGAAGTCAACGCTCGGATGTGTCATATTCTGAACAGCCTGATCGTGCTGTAGTGAGGTGAAGACAAAATACAGGCTCATACTAAAGATCAGCGCAAAGAAGTACAAATAATAATGCTTCACATTTTGTCGCATGCTGCGAAGCGCTAATTCAAAAACTGTCAACATGGTCGCCCCCCAGTACAGCTTGCACGTCCAAAATTTCATTAAAGAAGGCATGTCTTGTTTTATCGCCGCGGTACAGCTCGGAATAAATCTTCCCGTCTCTTAAAAACACAACACGGCTGCAATAGCTGGAGGCTACCGGATCATGGGTCACCATTACAACGGTGACGCCTCGCTGTTGATTTACCTTCTCCATCACGTTCAGTAACGAGGAAGCGGATTTGGAATCCAGTGCACCGGTCGGTTCGTCCGCAAACACGATCGAAGGCTGGTGGATCAGAGCGCGCCCGGCAGCTGTCCGTTGTTTCTGGCCTCCTGATATTTCATGCGGATATTTGTGCGATAGTGCTTTAATGTCAAACACATCAGCGATGGCTATGAACTCGCTTTCCGCTTTCCGTTTGCTCATTTTGCTAAGGGAGATGGGCAGCAGTATATTTTCCTTCACTGTCAACGTGTCCAGTAGATTGTAATCCTGGAAAATGAATCCCAGCTTGTTGCGACGAAAGGCGGAAAGCGAGGTATTACTCAGCTTAGAGATATCTTCGTCATCAATTAAAACCGTTCCGTCCGTTGTATGATCAATCGTGGCTAAGACGTTAAGCAATGTCGTCTTGCCTGAGCCGGAAGGGCCCATAATGCCGACAAATTCACTGCGGGTGACGTGTAAATCTATTCCTTTTAATACATGCTGTGTATTTCCTTTAGTACCAAATGTTTTGTGGACATTTCTTGCTTGTAAAACGGTTTCTCCTACATTCAACTGATTCATAATGTACCTCCAAATCATAATTGTTGCTTGATGATAGCTTTATTATACGATTGGATTTTCCGCTTGTCGTACGTTTTACATGACAATCTGGCAAGACAACCTGACAATATTGTCAGGTTCACTATTCCACACCAAAAAACAGCCAGGAGCAATCCTGACTGCTTCATAGCTGGATATTACCCGCCCGCCCCTCTTCGGACAGCTTCGAATGCGTTGGGATTGACAAAAATCATTCGCATCACTGTACCTTTCGTTTGACCGGGCTGCACTTTGAGGGTAATTCCTAATTTATCTGCAACGGTTTTTGCAAGATAGAGCCCAAGTCCAGTCGCTGCGTTTTGAATCCTGCCGTTTTCGCCCGTGAAGCCTTTGTCAAAGATACGCGCCAATTCGTGCGGCTGTATTCCCGGTCCTTCATCGATGACATCCAAAAAGACTTGGCCTGTCTCCGTTACATCCGTCACGATCATAAGTGCCGTATTCGCAGGATTATATTTCACGGCATTCGTCAACAGTTGCCGAAGGATGAAGCGGCACCATTTTCGGTCTGTAATGGCCTTTACATCCGTACCTTCGATACTGACCGCCAGATTTTTTTCCATACACCATGGCGCCAGCTCCCGTACTTCTTCCGCGGCAAGACGCTGTATGGAGGTAAATTCAAGAACATAGTCTGATTCGATCGCGGGCAGACGTGTCATATGCAGCTGACGGTCGACCAACAAATACACCCGCAACCATTCCGCTTCAATTTTACGTATTTCCGGATCACTTGGCAAGGCGTCCAGGATTAGCTTCATGGCGGTGAGAGGAGTCTTCACCTCATGGATCCACGAGGCCGTGAATTCATTCTCGATCAGTTGAGTTTCTTTATAGTCAGAAAGCTTTCGCTTGAACTGAAGGGAGGCCTCCCGCAAGATGTCGTTGGTCATCTGATCTAGGCAGTCCCCAGGCTCAGGAAGTGTCTCAATCCAGTCTAAGGCCATGTCTTCCTGCAGAGCAGCCAACGCGGCGGCATATTTTGTCTCTCTTTTGAAGCGCCATATAAAAAACAGGAGAAAGGACAGAATAAATGAGCCGTTAAAATAAAGGAGAGAAGTAGATGTGACCTGGATGCCTTGATCAAGCAGGATCAGAGCATTGGCTAAGCCGAGCAAGCCTGCAAACAGTAAAATCCAGCTTTTCCTTGCATCAACGTAACGGATAAACATAGCATGGTTCCCCCTATCAGTACATGTTCGTAATCTCTATAAAGTGATGGCCATATAACCCAGCCCTTTTTTTGTCACAATAGCATCTGCCAAATCGATCGTCTCCAACTTCCGCCGCAAACGGGTTATATTCGCCGTGAGGGTATTGTCGTTCACGAACTGCTCGTCCTCCCACAGCTTTCGTATCAAGTCATGGCGCGAGATAATGACATTGTTCGATTTCACGAGCGTGATCAGTATGAAAAATTCGTTTTTTGTTAAATCCACTTCTTTCCCAGCGTTTCGAATTACACCTCGATTCAAATCAATCAAGGCGCCGTTCCATTCAAGAATATTCGATTGCTCTTCGCCATAAGCATATGTCCTCCGGAGAACGGCTTGAATTTTGGCATAAAGCACGTCTGTATGAAACGGCTTCTGGATGAAGTCGTCCGCCCCCATGTTCAGCGCCATGACCATATCCATTGGGTGATCGCGGGAGGAAAGGAAAATAATGGGTGTTTTGGATACAGCGCGAATCTCGCGACACCAATGAAAACCGTCAAATTTCGGGAGTATGACATCCATGATGACGAGCTGAGGCTGTTGTTCAAGAAATGAACGCATCACACCTTCAAAATCATCTGGTCTCGTGACCCGGAACGACCAAGCCTCTAGACCTTTCTTCAACGCAGCAAACAAAGCATCATCATCTTCAACAACAAATATGTTTATCTTCATCGGGCCAGCCTCCTAGTGTCGCAAATTTGACTGTTGTAATAAAATAATTTGAGGTAATAAAGAATTACTCCTCATTAATATATCACAGATTAATGTTTCACCTATGGTGGGGGTACGGAAACGATTCGAGGATTGAAGGGCCACTATGGGAAATATTTACTTTTTAATGGGGGTAGCTTCTTTACTTCCTTTCTGCCAATTTTCTGTACAAAGCCGATCTTGACACATTTGTGATTTTACAAATTTTTTTAACAGTCATATTTCTCTCTCTGTAAAGTTCCACCTCATAGTTAATGCCTTCATATTTCGAATGATATTTTTTTACCCGCCCCCGATATTTCCCCTCTTTTTTGCAAGTCCTATTCCTTCACGCTGACGCATTCGAATAAGATCACGTTCTAATTAGTTCACGATAGGCTTCATTTACAAGAGGCTCTCCTCGAAGAGCTTTTGTGACCCCTGTCTTTATTAACCGGAACCAAGGTTTCAGGAATCCCACCAAAGTATTTCAATGCATGGATATGAGAGATCAGCCAATTAGGTGATTTCATATCTAAAAATGCTTCAATGTAACTTAATTGACTGTAAGGCAATGTTGCAATAAAAACATACACTGGAATCGTTTCACCTGTTGAACGATCTATGGTATGAAGCGTAGATGCCCAATCCACCTCCATAATTTCACCTGGTTTTCTACGCATCGTTAATTTATACTTCTTCGCGTATTTCCCATAATTCTCACAAAAAGTTCGGTAGGCATAGGGATTCTTTCCACTCTCACGTGCATGTTGCGTACTCATGATGCAATAAGGCCAAGGTAACATTCTTTTTCTGCAGCTCCTTATGCACTTTTTCCAAATCAACCGGGAAGTAATCTTTCTCAATAGCTTGTTTCTCCGGAAAGAGGGAGAGATTAGTTTGGTATTTCTAAATTTCAAAAGAACAGGCTAAAAAATAACCAAGGCAACACTATTTTAGGCTTTCTAAGAGCAAAAGAAAACCGTAGTTGATTGGAGTGGAAGGCGGCGACTCCTGGGGGATTAGCGTGACAGGGGAGACCCCGCAGGGAGCGAAGTGCAGTGGACCCAATGCGTGCCTTAGTTCGAATATTACTTTCGCTTTGACTTTGTTGGTGATTTCTCTTTCTGAACTAAGGCTTTTAACTTTTTTAAATAGGCGTTCTCCATGCGAAGGTACTCAAGTTCCTTTTCCAACTCTTCTCTTGATTGGCTGGAAAGATCTGCGGAAGTATGTTTCTTTTGATTACGAGATGTCATAATAGATGGCCCCTTTTCTTTTGATTCAAGGGCATCTACTCCGCCTGTTTCCCACTTTTTCCTCCACCTGCGAACCATACTGGGATCCGGGATATGGAAAAGGGCTGATGCCTCTCGAATGGAATAATTCGTTTCGTTCATAAATTGAATTACCCTTAGTTTAAAGGCTGCCGAATAATTTGTATAGGGAAAATCAAACGCTTGGTCTCCATGATGCCGAAATAACAATACCCAATAACGGACTGCCGATTCGTCAATGCCGGATTGCTTTGCCAGGTCACGATAACTAATGATTTCATTTTCATACCGTTGAGCTACTAGTAACTTAAACTCATTTCTCATTTCGTATAGAACGTGGTGTGTTTTTTTACAAAAAGCAATTATGAAATTGATTCATATCTCAAAAAAATGTCAGATTAATCTATCTAAAAAGCAAATGTCCATACCACAATGGAAAAATAGCTAAACTTATAATTCTTAATACTTGATATGACGTTTGGTTTATGCTATATTCATTGATGGTGTTAATACACACGTTCTGTGATTTTGTGGCAAGGTGCTGTCTGTAGCTCAAGCTATGAACAGTTTGTGCAAGGTATGACCAGAACGGAGGATAAAAACCGAGGAGGAAGTAGAAATGTCAGTCATTTCAATGAAACAATTATTAGAAGCTGGTGTTCACTTTGGACACCAAACACGCCGTTGGAACCCAAAAATGAAGAAATATATTTTTACGGAGCGTAACGGTATTTATATTATTGACCTTCAAAAAACAGTTAAGAAGGTTGAGGCAGCTTATAACTTTATGAGAGAGCTTGCCGAAAACAATGGAAAAGTTCTTTTCGTAGGAACTAAAAAACAAGCTCAAGAATCTGTCAAAGACGAAGCAGAACGTGCTGGGCATTATTATGTAAACCATCGTTGGCTTGGCGGAACTCTAACGAACTTTGAAACCATTCAATCAAGAATTGAGCGTTTAAAAGCGATTGAAAAGATGGAAGAAGATGGAACCTTTGAAGTTCTACCTAAAAAAGAAGTTGTTATGTTAAATAAAGAATATGATCGACTTGTACGTTTCTTAGGTGGAATTAAAGATATGAAAGTTCTTCCAGATGCTCTCTTCATTATTGACCCACGTAAGGAAAGAATTGCTGTTGCTGAAGCACGCAAACTAAATATTCCAATCGTTGGTATTGTTGATACAAACTGTGATCCAGATGAAATTGATTATGTGATTCCAGCGAATGACGACGCAATCCGTGCCGTTAAACTATTAACTTCTAAAATGGCTGATGCTTTGCTTGAAGCCCAAAAAGAGGTTGAAGAGGAAGAAGCAGAGGAAGCAACAGATACAGCTAATGTTTAAGAATGCTGTGAGACAGGCCAATTCATAATCGTGACAAAAAAAGGTGATGAAGTGGTAAACACTTATCACCTTTTTTATCAAATATGATTCTTTTTAATACTAATTGATAGCAGGATAGGGAGGACTTATAATATGGCAATTAATGCACAAATGGTAAAGGAACTGCGTGAAAAAACAGGCGCAGGGATGTTAGACTGTAAAAAGGCTTTAACTGAAACCGATGGAAATATGGAAGAAGCAATTAATTTTCTTCGTGAAAAAGGGATTGCTTCTGCTGCTAAAAAAGCAGATCGTATTGCAGCTGAAGGCACAACTTTCATTTTAAGTGAAGGAAATAAAGCAGTGATTCTTGAAGTGAATGCTGAAACAGACTTTGTTGCTAAAAACGAAACTTTCCAAGCTCTTGTTAAAGAACTTGCTCAGCATTTGCTTGAAAATAACGCTGATTCTGTTGAAACAGCTCTTCAACAGAAAATGACAAACGGCCAAGTGATGAGTGAATATATTAACGGTGCAATTGCAAAAATTGGTGAAAAGATTACGCTACGCCGTTTTGCGGTGAAAACGAAATCTGATCAAGGTGTATTTGGTGAATATTTGCACATGGGTGGAAGAATTGGTGTGTTAACTGTTCTTGAAGGAACAACTGATCAAGAGGTAGCAAAAGATGTAGCAATGCATATTGCGGCGATCAACCCTAAATACATTTCTCGTGACCAAGTTTCAGCAGAAGAAGTGGACAGTGAACGCCAAGTTTTAACACAACAAGCTTTAAATGAAGGAAAACCTGAAAAAATCGTTGAAAAAATGGTTGAAGGTCGTCTAGGAAAATTCTTTGAACAAATTTGCCTTCTTGACCAATCTTTTGTAAAAGATCCTGATCAAAAAGTACGTAAATTTGTAGAGTCCAAAGGGGCAACTGTCCAAGATTTCGTACGTTATGAAGTCGGTGAAGGTCTTGAAAAACGTCAAGAAAACTTCGCTGAAGAAGTTATGAGCCAAATCAAAAAATAATTTGCACAAAAAAACAACTGGATCAACGCTAGCACTCAACACATAGTGAACACAAGCTTTTTGAGCGCAGACGATGGACGTTGTAATCTTTAGGCTTTGATATCGCTAAATGGGTGTTTGCACTTTTCAAAATAGGGAACACATTGTGTTCCCTATTTTGAAAAAGATACATAAGAGATGACAATGGAGGTTCATATGGACAAGCCAAAATACAAGAGAGTGGTTCTTAAACTCAGTGGCGAGGCTTTGGCGGGGGCAGAAGGGTTTGGTATTAATCCGTCCGTCATTAAGTCAATTGCCGGTCAAATTAAAGAGGTCGCTGAACTAGGTGTTGAAGTGGCTGTTGTTGTGGGCGCTGGAAATATTTGGCGTGGAAAAGTAGGCAGTGAAATGGGGATGGATCGAGCTAACGCCGATTACATGGGGATGTTGGCAACCGTAATGAATTCATTAGCCCTGCAAGACAGCCTTGAACAGATGGGAATTGAAACACGTGTGCAAACATCTATCGATATGCGTCAAGTAGCAGAACCGTATATTAGAAGAAGAGCAATTCGCCATCTTGAAAAAAAACGAGTGGTTATTTTTGCAGCTGGTACTGGAAATCCTTATTTCACTACAGATACGACTGCAGCCTTGAGGGCAGCTGAAATAGAAGCTGAAGTCATTCTTATGGCGAAAAATAACGTGGATGGCGTATACAATGCTGATCCTAAGCTTGATAAAGATGCACAGAAATATGAGCAGCTTTCCTATTTAGACGTCTTAAAAGAAGGTTTGGGTGTAATGGATTCCACCGCTTCATCTTTATGTATGGATAATGATATTCCACTTATCGTTTTCTCTTTTACAGAGAACGGAAATGTGAAGAGAGCTGTTATGGGAGAACAAATTGGAACTTTAGTTAGGGGGAAGGAATAATGGCAAAACAAGTTATTTCGAGTACTAAAGACAAAATGGAAAAATCGCTTCAAGCTTATAAAAGAGAGCTTTCAAGTATACGAGCTGGACGTGCCAATGCCTCACTTTTAGATAAGATATCGGTAGATTATTATGGTGCACCAACGCCAATTAATCAAATGGCATCTATTTCTGTGCCAGAAGCAAGAATGTTGGTTGTTCAACCATATGATAAGACGATTATCGGTGATATTGAAAAAGCTATTTTAAAATCAGACCTTGGTTTAAATCCAGCTAATGATGGTTCTTTAATCAGATTAACCATTCCGCAACTTACGGAAGAGCGAAGAAAAGAGCTAGTCAAGGTCGTAAAAAAAGAAGCTGAAAATGCTAAAGTAGTGGTACGAAATATTAGACGTGATGCGAATGAAGACCTCAAGAAACTGGAAAAATCAGGAGATATTACTGAGGATGAGCTTCGCAGTTACACAGAAGATATTCAAAAGCTAACTGATGAGCATATTAGCCAAATTGAAACAACTACAAAGGAAAAAGAACAAGAGGTTCTTGAGGTGTGACATTTACATGACTAGCTCCCAATTTATCTATATTGGGAGCTTTTTTAAACTGTAAAGAACTTTATATTCTAGCTTTCGGTTCCAATGTTTTTGTACTTCTTACATGAGTGACTATCCAAAAAGTATTTTTTTCTTTATAATAGAATCCATGGTTATTGCATAAATAATTAGAAAGTGTGTGATACGCCTAACGTCCTATGGTAAGATATGGATTAAGGTCAAATAGGATGCAACGCTGATGGAGGACCCTTTCATGTTTAAAAAAATAAAATTATGGAATACCCCCGAAAAACAAACCACAATGAGCGAGAGGGTAACGCGAATTTTAGACCAACCCATTCCAAGACATGTAGCGATTATTATGGATGGTAATGGGAGATGGGCGAAAAAACGAGCATTACCTCGTGTTGCTGGCCATCATGAGGGGATGAGAACGGTCAGAAAAATTACGAAGCTGGCGAATCAACTAAATATCAATACTTTAACTTTATATGCATTTTCAACTGAAAATTGGAAACGACCAAAATTCGAGGTCGATTATTTAATGGGACTGCCAGAGGAATTTTTAGGCAGTTTTTTACCGGAGTTAATTGAAGAGAATGTGAGAGTTACAATGATGGGAGATAGAAGTCAGCTCCCTGAAAAGACAAAAAGAGCAGTAGATGATGCCATAAAGAGAACAGCGGGAAATACAGGCTTAAATTTACATTTTGCATTAAACTATGGTGGAAGAGCTGAGATCATTGATGCTGTCAAAAACTTAGCGAATGATGTGAAACAGGATAAATTAGCGCTGGATGACATTACTGACTCATGTTTTTCACATTATTTAATGACTCAATCCCTATCTGATCCGGATTTATTAATACGAACTAGTGGAGAACTGCGATTAAGTAATTTTATGCTTTGGCAAATCGCCTATACTGAATTATGGTTTACCGATGTATTATGGCCGGATTTTTCTGAGATACAGCTTATCGAAGCCGTTGAAGCCTTTCAACAGCGAACAAGACGATATGGTGGATTAAATGAAGAGGAGTCCAAGAGATGAAGCAACGAATCATTACTGCTGCTATACTTATAGCCATTTTTTTACCGATGGTTATAGTTGGCGGCATACCATTTTTATTATTAACTTATGTGATGGCAACCATTGCTCTTTATGAACTATTACAAATGAGGAAACTATCTATTTTTTCAGTTCATGGCGGCTTGGCGACTTTGTTTTTATGGGTTTTTCTTTTGCCTCCGAAGCTGTATGAAACACTATCTATTTTTAATTTATCAAAAATGGAGCTTTCATATGTTTTCGTTTTAATTTTACTATCTTATACAGTTATCGTAAAAAACAAGTTTCATTTTGATCAAGCAGGCTTTACTTTTTTATCGATATTTTATATCGGAATAGGTTTTTATTATATGGTCCAGATTCGAGAAGAAGGACTAATTTTATTGTTTTTTGCTTTACTTGTCGTCTGGATGACAGATTCTGGAGCCTATTTTGTAGGAAAATACTTTGGAAAACGCAAACTCTGGCCTGAAATCAGCCCTAATAAAACCATAGGTGGCTTTATTGGAGGAATTCTTTCAGCCCTTATCGTTGCGCTGATCTTTGCTATTTTTTTGAACATTCCCGTGCCTACTGTTAAGTTATTAATGATTACAGTCGTCTTATCAATATTTGGACAACTAGGTGATCTAGCTGAATCAGCTTTGAAACGCCATTTTGCAGTGAAAGATTCAGGCAGGATTTTCCCGGGACATGGTGGAATGTTAGATCGATGTGATAGTTGGTTATTTGTATTACCACTACTTTATTTTTTATTAACAAAGCTCCCCTAATCGGAGTTTACCTAGGAATGTAAACTTCATACGATTGGCGTGTTTTATGTATAAGAGCTGTTCAAGGGAGGATAAAAGGACCAAGCTGGCGACTAGGCTGACATCAATCATAACCGATCGACACTAGTGTCGAAAGTGCGAGACGGCTTAGCTTTGAACATGAGGAAAGCTTTTCCCGAATCAACATCGTAGTGATTTTTTTCCAAGGAGCGGACTTGTACAAGAATGTACTGACTTTCGTTGCCTATAGGTCATGTAGCTACTCAGTTGAAGATCATTTATCTGGCAGTGTCCTTTTTACCGAACTTTATGAACACCCCCTATAAGGAGAGAAAATGATGAAGTTAATCAGTTTATTAGGAGCTACAGGTTCCATTGGTACTCAAACCCTTGATATTATACGAAAAAATCCAGAGCAATATAAATTAGTGGCGATGACCACAGGGAAAAATATAGAGTTAACTAGAAAAATCATTGTGGAATTTGCACCACAATTTGTTTCTGTACAAGAGCAAGCAGATTGCGCGCTATTGCAAAGTGAATTTCCTCGTGTTTCATTTGCATATGGGACCGAGGGGCTTATTGAAGCAGCTGTTCATCATAAAGTGCAAATTGTTTTAAATGCTGTGATGGGAAGTGTTGGTTTGGAGCCGACCTTAATGGCAATTGAAGCGGGAAAAACGATTGCACTAGCGAATAAGGAAACTCTTGTAACGGCTGGTCATATTGTTATGGAGGCAGCACAGCGAAAGCAAGTCTCCATTCTTCCAGTTGATAGTGAACATTCTGCGATTTTTCAATGCTTAAATGGGGAAAAAACGAGAAATGTGTCACGCTTGATTCTTACTGCTTCAGGGGGAAGTTTCAGAGATCTTACGAGAAAAGAGCTTGAAAAAGTGACACTTCAACAGGCACTTGCCCACCCTAATTGGTCGATGGGATCGAAAATAACCATTGATTCTGCTACAATGATGAATAAAGGATTAGAAGTTATTGAAGCTTATTGGTTGTTCGGAATTGCTTATGAGCAAATTAATGTCGTTTTACATAGAGAAAGTATTATTCACTCAATGGTGGAGTATCATGATAGTAGTGTGATTGCACAATTAGGGAGTCCAGACATGAGAGTTCCGATTCAATATGCACTTAGCTATCCGGAACGATTACCTTTCCAGTCTGGAGAGCCACTTGATCTTGTAAAAATAGGGAAACTTCAATTTGAAGAAATGGATACAGATCGGTTCCCATGCTTACGGTTTGCCTATGAGGCGGGAAATCTAGGTGGTTCAATGCCAACCGTTCTAAATGCAGCTAATGAAGTAGCAGTGAATCAGTTTCTAAATGGAAAAATTTCCTTTTTAATGATTGAAAAACTAATTGAAAAAGCACTCACACATCACCAGAATATTAAGCATCCTGATTTAGCAACTATTCGGGAAGTAGATTCCGAAACTAGAAATTATGTTCATTCACTCTCTTTATAAAAAAGGTGGTTATGCCGGTTGAACACGATTATATCATTTATTATCATTTTCGGAGCTCTTGTATTTTTTCATGAGTTCGGGCATTTTATTTTCGCAAAAAGATCAGGGATTTTGGTGAGAGAATTTGCCATCGGCTTTGGGCCGAAAGTCTTTTCCTATAAAAAAAATGAGACCATTTATACAATCCGTTTACTTCCTATTGGTGGGTATGTCAGAATGGCTGGCGAAGACCCAGAAATAGCAGAAATTAAACCAGGTCATCGAATCGGCCTCCTACTTGATGAAAATGGGATTGTCACGAAAATCATTCTCAATGGTCGTGATCGCTTTCCCAATGCTCGCACCATAGAAGTGGAGAAAGCCGATTTAGAACATCAATTGTTTATTAGTGGCTACGAGGATATGGAAGATGATGTACTACAAACATTCCAACTTTCTCGGGAAGCAGTCATAGTCGAGAATCAAACAGAGACTCAAATCGCTCCATGGGACCGGCAATTTGCTTCTAAAAAGCTTAGTCAAAGAGCGATGACGATTTTCGCAGGCCCGCTTTTTAATTTTATTTTAGCGGTTGTTGTTTTCACAATCATATCGATGATCCAGGGAGTACCTGTAAAAGAAGCCGTTTTTGGAACTATCTTACCAGATAGTCCGGCAAAAGAAGCAGGATTTCAGGAAGGTGATACCGTCTTAAGTATTGATGGTTCCGAGGTTAAGACGTTTACCGATATGACAACCATTGTGCGCGCACATCCAAATGAAGAATTAGTCTTTACGATTGAAAGAGATCAACAAACTTTGGAAATTCCAGTTGTTCCTGAAAAGCAAGAGATGGAAGAAAGTGAAGCGATCGGTTTAATAGGAGTACAAGCAGAATTAGATAAATCGTTTAGCAAAATTGCTTTAAGCGGTTTTCAAGAAACGTATCTTATGACAATTGAAATCTTTAAGTTGCTAGGACAACTAGTGACAGGGAATTTTTCCATTGATATGCTCTCTGGACCAGTTGGGATTTATAAAACGACTGAAACTGTTGTGAAAACAGGGTTATTAAATCTTCTTCGTTGGACTGGTCTACTCAGCATTAATTTAGGTATTATGAATCTTTTACCTATTCCTGCCCTTGATGGTGGACGACTTCTGTTTTTTGGAGTGGAAGCATTAAGAGGAAAACCAGTTGATCGTCAAATGGAAGGTATTGTTCATTTTATCGGCTTTGCATTGCTTATGCTGTTAATGATCGTTGTCACATGGAATGATATTCAAAGATTTTTCATTCATTAATATAATTAAAGTCGGGGTGCCAATATGAGACAAAGTATGACATTAATCCCTACGCTTCGTGAAGTTCCTGCTGATGCAGAAGTAAAAAGCCATCAGCTCCTTCTTCGTGCAGGGTTTATTAGACAAACGGCAAGTGGCGTATATACGTATATGCCACTTGCAAAACGCGTGTTAAATAAAATCGAAACGATTATTAGAGAAGAATTGGAAAACGCAGGAGCAGCGGAAATATTAATGCCTACACTGCAACCAGCTGAATTATGGCAGGAATCTGGACGCTGGGAAGGGTATGGGGCAGAATTAATGCGAATAACGGACAGACATGGACGTGAATTCGCATTAGGACCTACCCATGAGGAAGTGATTACGTCCATTGTTAAGGATGAGTTGAAATCCTATAAACGCCTTCCGCTTACTTTATACCAAATCCAAACAAAATTTCGTGATGAGAAACGTCCAAGATTTGGCCTATTACGTGGACGAGAATTTATTATGAAAGATGCCTATTCCTTCCATGCGAATCAAGAAAGCCTTGATGAAGTATATGATAAAATCTATCAAGCTTATCACAATATATTCACTAGATGTGGTCTGAATTTTCGCGCTGTCCTAGCCGATTCAGGCGCAATTGGCGGAAAAGATACACAAGAATTTATGGTTTTATCAGAGATTGGTGAAGATACGATCGCTTATTCTGATTCCTCATCCTATGCTGCGAATATTGAAATGGCAGAGGTAAAACGAACCTATGAAAAATCAACTGAGCCCAAACAAGTTTTAACTAAGATCGAAACACCAAATCAAAAAACAATTGAAAATATTTCTTCTTTTCTGGAAGTTAATCCAGAGAAATGCATAAAATCACTTGTTTTTAATGTTGATGGAAAGTTTATGTTGATTTTAGTGCGAGGAGATCATGAAATCAATGACATTAAACTGAAGAATATATTACAAGCTGATTCTGTAGAATTGGCAGAGCATGCGGAGATTGAACAACTTTTAGGGTGTTCAGTTGGCTCGATTGGACCGGTTCAATTACCTTCAGAAATTAAAATTTATGCAGATCTTGCCATTCAATCAATGGTAAATGCTGTTTGTGGAGCGAATGAAGAAGGATATCATTTTACAGGAGTTGTACCTGAAAGAGATTTTAAAGTAGAGGACTATGCAGATCTTCGTTTCATAAAAGAGGGAGATCCTTCACCAGATGGGGATGGCACAATCCGCTTCGCCCAAGGAATTGAGGTAGGGCATATTTTTAAATTAGGGACAAAGTATAGTGATGCACTTGAGGCAAAATATTTAGATGAAAATGGGAAGTCGCAAAGTATCATTATGGGCTGCTATGGGATTGGTGTTTCTCGTACTCTTTCTGCTATTACTGAACAATACAATGATGAAAATGGCTTGAAATGGCCAATAAATATTGCCCCTTATCAGGTTCATTTAATTCCAATCAATATGAAGAATGAAGACCAAAAGGAGCTTGCCGAAAGCTTATATCAAGAGCTCCAGCAAGACTACGAAGTGTTATTCGATGATCGTCTAGAACGGCCTGGCGTTAAATTTAAAGATGCTGATTTAATGGGGCTTCCGATAAGAGTAACAATTGGCAAAAAGGCTGCAGAGGGCATTTTAGAAGTCAAATTAAGACATTCAGGTGAAGTGTTGGAGATTCATAAAGCGGAACTTCTAGCAACAATTGCACAATTATTAAAAATCGGGGAATAACTCAAGGTACCCTCAAGGTGCGTGTTCAAAAAGAACTTTTGAACTTCCCTAAAGGGTACCTTAGTCTGTTAAAATAACATTATAATAGGTTGTTCAAAAAGCTCAACAAAAATGGTATCGAGATAAATGATCTTCGACTAAGTACCGACACGTCCTGTGTCGGACGTCGACGTCAGCACACACGCAAGTCCGTTCCTCAATGCTATGTCTTGAACTTTCGACATACAGGATGTACTAGTGTCGGGTGCTGCTGACAGGACGTCAGCGTAGTCACCGACTTGGTCCTTTTTATCGGACTTTTTGAGCAACGCAATATAAAAGGATGGGTGAGAGAAAAATGGCAAATGATCCCGCCTCTAGAAGAGAAAGGTTTCAAGTATTATTACAACAAATTGGACTAACTGCTGATGCGAGCGTCCCCTTTTTTCAGCATGCGGAAATTACGAAATTAGTTGTAGATCGCACACAAAAAGTGTGGCATTTTTCTTTTCAATTTGAAAAAGTGCTTCCTTATGATTTGTTTATTCAATTCGCCGAAAAACTTCAGCAAGCTTTTCAACATATTGCAGCTATTCGTTTTGAGGTCTCAACCGCAGATTCCACGATTACGGAGGAATTGGTGCAAGCATACTGGACACATTGTATCAAAGAACTGGATGGTATATCCCCAGTCCTGTTGTCCTTATTAAACAATCAAATTCCTCAAGTAAATGGGAATGTCCTATCCATTACTGCTCGAAATGATACAGAGATACAAACCTTAAAGCAAAAATACAGCCAACTTATTCAGGACATTTTCATACAATATGGTTTTCCTCCTTTGCAATTGGATGGACAAGTAATGGCTCAGGAAGACACAAATGATGATTATCAAAAATTTCTTGAAGCAAAGCAAAAAGAGGATGCAGAAAAAGCCAAACAAGCAATGATTGAGATGCAGAAACAAGAAACAGAAAAAGAAAGTAAGAAAGGAACGCCAAGTGGACCTCTTACGATTGGAATTTCGATTAATCCAACAGAAGAGATCGTAAGCTTGAAAAATATAGTAGACGAAGAAAGAAGAGTCACTGTAGAGGGCTATATTTTTGATGCGCAAACCAGGGAACTCCGTAGTGGCCGTACTCTTCTAACCTTTAAAATAACAGATTATACGGATTCCATTCTCGTTAAAATGTTTTCTAGGGATAAAGAGGATGCAGAAACGCTACAACAGGTCACAAAGGGTAAGTGGGTAAAAGCGCGAGGGAGCATCCAGAATGATACATTTGTGCGTGATCTAGTCATGATTGCGAATGATATAAATGAAGTCAAGCCGAAAGAGCGCTTTGATCAAGCTGAAGAAAAAAGAGTTGAGCTTCATCTTCACACGACCATGAGTCAAATGGATGGTCTTACATCTATGTCTAATTATGTGGCTCAGGCTAAAAAATGGGGTCATAAAGCGATCGCGGTAACAGATCATGCTGTTGTTCAATCTTTTCCAGAAGCTTATAATGCTGGCAAAAAACATGATGTGAAAATTATTTATGGTTTGGAGGCCAATCTTGTCGATGATGGCGTACCGATTGCCTATAATAGTACACATCTAAAATTAGAAGATTCAGAGTTTGTTGTTTTTGATGTAGAAACAACGGGCCTTTCTGCTATATATGACACAATTATTGAATTGGCTGCTGTTAAGATACGTGGAGGAGAGATTATTGATACTTTCGAAAGCTTTGCTAATCCTCATCATCCACTTTCAACTACGACTATTGATTTGACAGGAATCACCGATGAGATGGTCCAAAACGCACCTGACATCGACGCTGTTTTACACCGATTCCATGAATGGACGGGCAATGCTATTTATGTCGCTCATAATGCATCATTTGATATGGGATTCCTAAATACAGGTTATCAAAAATACGAACTTGGAAAATCGACGAATCCGGTGATCGACACATTGGAGCTGGCGAGATTACTGTATCCGCAAATGAAAAACCATCGTTTAAATACATTGGCGAAAAAGTTCGATATTGACCTCACACAGCATCACCGTGCTATCTATGATGCTGAGGCAACGGGCTACTTATTTTTAAAAATGTTGAAGGATGCATCTGAAAAAGGAATTGAATATCATGATCAATTCAATGATTATCTGGGAGAAGGAGAAGCCTATAAACGTGCTCGTCCTAACCATTGTACGATTTTAGCTAAAAATGATATTGGATTAAAAAATCTATATAAATTGGTTTCTATTTCACATCTTCAGTATTTCTTTCGAGTTCCCCGTATTCCTAGATCGCTTCTAGAAAAATATCGAGAAGGTCTATTGATTGGTTCAGGTTGTGACAAGGGGGAAGTCTTTGAAGCCATGATGCAAAAAGGGCGCCAAGAGGCAGAAAAAGTAGCAAGCTTTTATGATTATTTTGAAATTCATCCTAAGTCTGTGTATGCGCCCCTAATAGAGATGGAGCTTGTAAGAGATCAAAAGGATCTTGAAGACATTATTACGAATATTATTGACATGGGCGAAAAAATGGATATTCCTGTGGTAGCAACAGGAAATGTACATTATTTGCATGAGGAAAATAAAATCAATCGGCAAATTTTAATTAACTCTCAGGGTGGAGCGAATCCATTAAATCGCCATCGTCTTCCGTCAGTTCATTTTCGAACAACCGATGAAATGTTGGCTGAATTTTCTTTTCTCGGTAAAGATAGAGCGCGTAAAATTGTGATAGAGAATTCTAACGCAATTGCCGATTCACTTGAGTCAGTTAAACCAATTAAAGATGACTTGTATACTCCGAAAATTGAAGGGGCAGAAGAAGAAATTCGCTCCATGAGCTATGGTCGGGCAAAGAGCATTTATGGAGACACGTTACCAGAAATTATTGAAGCGAGACTGGAAAAAGAATTAAAAAGTATCATTGGGCATGGATTCGCTGTTATCTATCTAATCTCCCATAAATTAGTTAAAAAATCATTGGATGATGGATATCTAGTTGGTTCAAGAGGGTCAGTTGGATCATCATTAGTGGCAACAATGACAGAAATTACAGAGGTAAATCCATTGCCGCCGCATTACGTATGTCCCGAATGTAAACACTCCATATTTTTTGACGATGGATCAGTCGGATCGGGCTTTGATTTACCTGATAAAGAGTGTGAAAAATGTGGTACGCCTTATCAAAAAGATGGACACGATATACCGTTTGAAACATTCCTTGGTTTTAAAGGGGACAAGGTTCCGGATATTGACCTGAATTTTTCTGGAGAATATCAGCCACAGGCGCATAATTATACGAAGATTCTTTTTGGAGAAGATTATGTCTACAGAGCAGGAACAATCGGAACCGTTGCAGAAAAAACCGCCTATGGATATGTAAAAGGCTATGCTCAAGACAATAATCTTCAGCAAAGAGGGGCAGAAGTAGACCGACTTGTTCAAGGGTGTACAGGTGTTAAACGAACGACAGGACAGCATCCAGGTGGAATTATTGTTGTCCCAGATGATATGGAAATTTATGATTTCACTCCTATCCAGTTTCCAGCAGATGATAGCGGCTCGGAATGGCGGACAACTCATTATGATTTCCACTCGATCGATAGCAATTTATTAAAATTAGATATACTTGGTCATGATGATCCAACCGTTATCAGGATGCTTCAAGATCTGAGTGGAATTGATCCGAAAACCATTCCTACAGATGATTCTGAAGTGATGAAACTATTTACCGGTACGGAATCCCTCGGTGTGACGGAAGAGCAGATCATGTGTAAAACAGGTACCCTAGGTATCCCGGAATTTGGAACACGCTTTGTTCGACAAATGTTAGAGGATACGAAGCCAACCACTTTTTCAGAGCTGGTACAAATTTCAGGGCTATCTCATGGAACAGATGTATGGCTTGGAAACGCACAGGAATTAATCCATAATAAAATATGTACACTACCAGAGGTAATCGGCTGCCGGGATGATATTATGGTATATTTAATTTATCAGGGATTAGATTCTTCTTTAGCGTTTAAAATTATGGAATCTGTACGTAAGGGGAAAGGTTTACCTCCAGAATGGGAAGAAGAAATGAAAAAAAACAATGTGCCTGATTGGTATATTGATTCATGTAAGAAGATTAAATATATGTTCCCTAAGGCCCACGCAGCTGCATATGTATTAATGGCTGTGAGAATTGCTTATTTTAAAGTTCATCATCCTCTCTATTATTATGCAGCCTATTTCACTGTTAGGGCAGAGGATTTTGATCTCATTGCAATGAATCGCGGCTCTCATGCGATTCGTACTCGAATACAAGAAATAAATGCTAAAGGGTTAGATGCAGCTCCAAAGGAAAAAAGTGTTTTAACTGTATTAGAACTTGCACTAGAAATGTGTGAAAGAGGATTTAAATTTAAACAGGTTGATCTCTATCGTTCTAGTGCAACTGATTTTATCATTGATGAGGATGCTTTAATTCCCCCTTTTAATGCTGTTCCTGGACTTGGGACAAATGCAGCCTTAAATATTGTCCAGGCTCGCAAAGAAGGAGATTTTCTTTCAAAAGAGGATTTACAAAAACGTGGGAAAGTATCCAAAACAATTATTGAGTACTTGGATCAACAAGGTATACTTCAGGGGCTCCCTGACCAGAACCAACTTTCTCTATTTTAAAGCTACAGGATGTTGTTAAGAGCGGAGCTTGGGCTTTTTGGTTGTTGACTAGTAAACTTTCGGCTGCTGCTTGCGTAAGTCAACATCCATTCGCTTTTCAAGCTCATAGTGTTTCCTTTATCTCGTCAGAACCCTAAAAAGTTTCTACGTCACTAAACAGGCGCTTACGCTTTTCTGTTTGCAACTAGGCTTTGATTGTGGTATATTTTTTATGGATATACTATGAATAACTCTCTGTTAAAAAGAGTGGGCGCCCCCCACTCTTTCGTATTGTCATAACAAAATTGATTATAACTTTGAAATTCTGGAGGTAATTATGAGCAAAGTTACTGACCTCGTTGAAAAGCTCGCAAAGCCGATTCTTGATGATATGGGAATAGAATTAGTTGATGTTGAATATGTAAAAGAAGGAAAAAACTGGTTTCTACGCCTATTTATTGACAAAGAAAATGGTGTTGATATTGAAGAATGCGGTCTTGTTAGTGAGCGACTAAGCGAACAACTAGATGAGATTGATCCAATTCCTCATAATTATTTTTTAGAAGTATCTTCACCTGGAGCAGAGCGTCCGTTGAAAAAAGAGAAAGATTATATGCAGGCAATCGGTAAAATGATACAGGTAAATACGTATGAACCGATTGATGGTGAAAAATCCTTTGAAGGCCGTCTAGTTGCCTTTGACAATGAGATCCTTACACTTGAGATGAAAGAAAAGACACGAATGAAAAAGATTGAACTGCCACTAAATAAAGTATCGAAAGCAAGATTAGCTGTAGAATTTTAAAGGGGATGACATTTAATGAGCTCGGAATTATTGGATGCTCTCATTATTTTAGAAAAGGAAAAGGGAATCAGCAGAGAGGTCTTGATCGAAGCTATTGAGGCTGCACTCGTATCAGCATATAAAAGAAATTTCAATCAAGCGCAAAATGTTCGTGTTGATCTGAATTTAGGATCGGGAACCATGCGAGTTTTCGCTAGAAAAGATGTTGTTGAAGAAGTCTTTGATTCAAGACTAGAAATTTCTATCGACGAAGCTAAGAAAATTAATCCTGCCTATGAAATTGAAGACGTTGTTGAATTAGAAGTCACTCCAAAGGATTTTGGACGTATTGCTGCCCAAACCGCTAAGCAAGTTGTCACTCAACGGGTCCGTGAAGCAGAACGAGGCATTATTTATTCTGAGTTTATCGATCGTGAAGATGATATTATGACAGGAATTGTTCAACGCTATGATTCCAAATTTATCTATGTCAGTCTTGGTAAAATAGAGGCTATTTTACCACAAAGTGAACAAATGCCAAATGAAGTCTATAAGCCACATGACCGAATTAAGGTTTACATTACAAAAGTAGAAAAAACAACAAAAGGTCCGCAAATCTATGTTTCCCGTACTCATCCAGGTCTATTGAAAAGACTTTTTGAAATTGAAGTTCCGGAAATCTATGATGGTACTGTAGAGTTAAGATCTGTGGCACGTGAAGCTGGAGACCGTTCGAAAATTTCAGTTAGCACAGAATATCCTGAGGTAGACCCTGTAGGTTCATGCGTTGGCCCCAAGGGTACGAGAGTTCAAGCAATAGTAGATGAACTAAAAGGGGAAAAAATAGATATAGTGGAATGGTCCACTGATCCGAAAGTTTTTGTTGCCAATGCCTTGAGTCCTTCTAAAGTTTTAGAAGTGATAATAGATGAAGAGGATAAAGCAACAACGGTCATTGTACCGGACTACCAGCTTTCTCTTGCGATTGGAAAAAGAGGACAGAATGCGAGACTTGCAGCTAAACTAACAGGCTGGAAAATTGATATCAAAAGTGAAACAGATGCCCGCGATGCCGGGATCTATCCACTAAATGATGATCTGTTCTTCGAAGAAGAGGATACCTCAGAGAGCACATTCGATTTAAGTGAGGATGAAATCGAATAGGGGGGAGAAAAATGGCTCGAAAAAAAGTGCCATTAAGAAAATGTCTAGCAACTGGAGAAATGAAGCCTAAGAAAGAAATGATCCGAATTGTTCGTTCCAAGGAAGGAGAAGTTTCGATCGACCCAACTGGTAAAAAACCTGGAAGGGGAGCTTATGTTTCTTTAAGTCAGGAAGCAATCGTAAACGCGAAAAAGCATAATGTGTTTGCAAATCAATTGAATGCTAAAGTGGAGGACTCACTTTATGATGAATTACTTACTTTAGTCCAGAAAGATGAGTCGAAATGAGAAAGCAGGACCCTTGGATGAGCCTGCTTGGTTTGGCGAATCGAGCTAGAAAAATAATTTCAGGGGAAGAATTGGTGCTAAAGGAAATTAAATTACAAAGGGCAAAATTGATTTTAATTTCGAATGATGCATCCATGAATACTTCTAAAAAAATACAGGATAAATGTACTTTTTACCATGTTCCTTTCCGCTTTGTAGAATCCAGAGAAAAACTCGGCCACTCTATAGGAAAGGATGAAAGAGTGGTTGTGGCTGTCCTGGAAGAGGGTTTCGCAAAGAAACTTATTTCAATGCTCGATCAATAAAACGGGGGTGAACCGATGAGTAAGGTACGAGTTTATGAATATGCAAAAAAGCAAAATAAAACAAGTAAAGAAATTATTAATAAATTGAAAGAAATGAATATCGAAGTAGGAAACCATATGTCAATGATTGAGCCGGAAACAGTCAGTCGTCTCGATGCTGCTTATCAAAAGAACGAAAAAACGCCAGATAAAGCGAATGCAAAAAAGAACTTTCCAAAAAAGAATGAACAGAACAGGCCAGCGCAATCAAACCAGAAAAATCGCCAGCAAAGTGGCCAACAAAAGCCGCCATTTCAAAAGCGCGATGAAAAAAATCCACAAACAAAAAGCAATAATCAGCAAAACAAATCAAACCAGTCCGTTAACCAATCTTCTGGTCAACAGACAGGTAAAAAACAGAAAATGGAGCAAAATAAACCACATATGAATAATAAAGGACCGCAAACAGCTTCAAAAAGTGGAAATAAAGGTTTTAACAAAAATAGAAAAGGCAATCAGAACAGAAACAACCATAGAAATAAAGCGAACACACCAGCTCCACAACCAGCACCAAAGAAACAAAAGGAGCTACCCGAAAAGATTGTTTTCACGGAGTCCTTATCTGTTGGAGAATTAGCTAAAAAGCTGCATAGAGAGCCATCTGAAATTATTAAGAAACTCTTCATACTTGGAGTTATGGCAACGATCAATCAGGAATTGGATCGGGATGCCATCGAATTAATTTGCAGTGAGTATGGGGTAAATGTAGAAGAAGAAATACTTGTGGATACAACAGATCTTGAAGTCTATTTTACTGATGATGAAACTGAGAAATTGCAAGAACGACCTGCTGTTGTGACCATCATGGGGCATGTTGACCACGGGAAAACAACGCTTTTAGACTCATTACGACATACGAAGGTTACGGCTGGGGAAGCCGGGGGAATTACTCAGCATATTGGTGCTTATCAAATTGAAGAAAATGGCAAAAAAATCACATTCCTCGATACACCTGGACACGCTGCTTTTACAACAATGAGAGCAAGAGGTGCAAAAATAACGGATATTACGATTCTTGTTGTTGCAGCAGATGATGGGGTTATGCCACAAACAATTGAAGCGATTAACCATGCAAAAGCAGCAGAGGTACCAATCATCGTTGCAGTGAACAAGATGGATAAGCCATCAGCAAATCCAGATCGGGTGATGCAAGAATTAACAGAACATGCTCTTGTACCAGAAGATTGGGGAGGAGACACAATCTTTGTTCCCATCTCTGCTTTAAAGGGAGAAGGAATAGACAATTTATTAGAAATGATTCTGTTAGTCAGTGAAGTAGAAGAATTAAAAGCTAATCCGAGCCGTAAAGCAATAGGTACCGTGATTGAAGCGCAACTTGATAAAGGGCGAGGGTCTGTTGCCACACTTTTAGTTCAGAATGGAACGTTAAATGTAGGGGATCCTATTGTGGCAGGCGATACATTTGGTCGTGTTCGCGCTATGGTGAATGATATTGGCAGAAGAGTGAAGAAAGCCTCTCCTTCGACACCGGTTGAAATCACAGGTTTAAATGATGTTCCACAAGCCGGGGACCGCTTTGTAGTGTTTGAAGATGAAAAGACGGCGCGTCAAATTGGAGAAACAAGAGCTCAGCAAGCCCTACTTGCTTCAAGAGGTGAAAGTTCGCGCGTAAGCTTGGACACATTATTTGATCAGATGAAGCAAGGTGAAATGAAGGACTTGAATGTCATTGTGAAGGCCGATGTTCAAGGTTCTGTAGAAGCTCTTGCTGCTGCTCTTAGACAAATAGAAGTTGCAGGAGTTAATGTTAAAATCATTCACACAGCGGTGGGTGCAATAAACGAATCCGACATTACCTTAGCAGCAGCTTCCAATGCTATTGTAATTGGCTTTAATGTACGCCCTGATGTGAATGCCAAACGTGCTGCTGATTCTGAGAAAGTAGACGTACGTTTGCACAGAGTGATTTATAAAGCGATTGAAGAAATTGAATCAGCGATGAAAGGAATGCTGGATCCTGAATTTAAAGAAGAAGTCATTGGCCAAGCAGAAATCCGCCAAACTTTCAAAGTATCTAAAATTGGGACAATTGCTGGTTCTTATGTAACAGATGGAAAAATCACACGAGATAGTAGTGTGCGCATCATTAGAAATGGTATCGTCATCTATGAAGGGGAAATCGATGATTTGAAACGCTTCAAAGACGATGTAAAGGAAGTAAGCCAAGGGTATGAATGTGGAATTACTATTAAGAATTTCAATGATGTTAAAGAAGAGGATGTCATTGAAGCCTTTGTCATGAAGGAAATTGAACGAGCTTGATCGGTTTTGTCGAACTGGAATTTAGAATTCATGATGCACACTCCCTAAAAGATAAGAGAGCTGTTTTGCAACGAACTTTAACGAGGGTACGACAAAAATTCAATCTTTCTGCAGCAGAAACTGGGCATCAAGATGTCTGGCAGTTGTCAAACATCTCCCTAGTGACTGTCTCTAATTCACATCAATCTGCTGAGCGTGAATTAGAGCGTGCAATAAAATTTCTAGACACCTTTCCTGAGTGGGAAAGAGTAAAAACGGAATATGAATGGCTATAACTGGGTGAAACCAGAAAAACAGGCCAAACAAACTGATAAGGCTCGCTTTTCACTTCTTGGCAAAAGGCAGCCGGCACGGTTGTTTTTAGCTTTTATGAGTATGTTAGTATAAGCGAGGTGTTAAAAATGAATGTTCGTGCCAATCGAGTTGGAGAACAAATGAAAAAAGAACTCGGCGAGATCATTGGTAGAAAACTTAAAGACCCTCGGGTGGGATTTGTTACTGTAACAGATGTACAGGTAACAGGTGATTTACAGCAAGCTACCATCTTTATTTCTGTTTTAGGAGATGAAGATCAAATGGAGGCTACCCTTAAAGGCCTTTCAAAAGCAAAAGGATTTATAAGGTCTGAAATAGGGAAGCGAATACGCTTGCGTAAAACTCCGGAAATTACATTTGAATTTGATGAATCCATTGGCTATGGAAACAAAATTGAATCCATTCTTAAAGAATTGAAAGATGAATAGCAGCTTTTGCTAATGGCTGTCTCGTGAAATGTAAGACTCTTCTAGAAATTGCTATGGCAATAGAACAGTCTACTTTCATTTTGAGACAGTCTATTTTTATGTAAAATAGTGTGCAAAAAGTAAGATAAAAAGGACCAAGTGGTTAAAGGCACTGATGTCCTGTCAGCGAAAGTTCGAAGCGGACTCTTTACAGGATGTACTGACTTCTACGTTGTCCACAAGACGTGGCGGTTTTAGCGGAAGCTCCTTGTGCCCTGTTACATGAGTACAAGGGTCTTCCCACTTAGGAAAAGTGGTACTCTTTAGATACTAGCCAACGAGCTTGCGCATGTGTAGTGGTTTCGACGTTTGATACAGGCCGCGTCGGTACTTAGTTGAAGATCATTTTCTCACAGTGTCATTTTTACCGGACTTTTTGAACAACCTCTAAAAGGGAGTGAAGAGATTGGACGGAATCATCCCATTATGGAAACCAAAAGGGTTGACATCTCATGATTGTGTTTTTAAAATAAGGAAATTATTAAAAATGAAGAAAGTTGGTCATACAGGGACATTAGATCCGGAGGTAGAGGGCGTTCTGCCTATTTGTTTAGGAAAAGGCACTAAAATTGCTGAATACATAACGAATGCTGGTAAAGTGTATGAAGGTGAAGTGACTATTGGAAGATCTACTACAACGGAAGATGCTGAGGGAGAAACCGTAGAAGAGAAAAAAGTAGAGAGTTCAATTACAATTCAGCAAATTAACCATGTACTTCAAGAGTTAACAGGTACCATTGAACAAATCCCTCCCATGTATTCAGCGGTTAAAGTAAATGGAAAGAAATTATATGAATATGCTAGGGCTGGTATTCCTGTTGAAAGGCCAAAAAGGAAGATACATATTTACGATTTATGTCTGTTGGATGATGAAATAAAATGGAAAGAAGGCGAAGTGAGCTTTTCCTTCCGAGTTCATTGTAGCAAAGGAACATATATCCGAACACTTGCTGTTATGATAGGAGAGAAGTTAGGATACCCTGCATATATGTCAGCTTTAACAAGAACAGCTTCCGCTTCCTTTACACGTAATGAATGTATACCTTTAGAGGAACTTGAGAAGTTGGTAAAAGAGAATCGTTCTATTGATGCTTTTCTTTTTCCTTTAGAAAAAGCCCTCTCTCATTTACCGATGATTGAGATGGATGAATTATTGCTTGAGCGTGTGCTTAATGGGGCTGTGCTTCCCATCCTAGAAAATTGGTCTCAAAGCCCAGCAGTAATGAGCTATCAGCATTTAGCTTATGCCATTTATGATCGTCATCCCAATAAGCCTAATCTAATTAAGCCGGTTAAAGTCATTCGTAACGTTAAACTTTGAAATAGAAAGAAGGAAAAATCTTGAAAGTAATACAGCTTGATCATCCACATTCTTATACTAATAGCGACTTTCCTCCATTGGTCATGGCCTTAGGCTTTTTTGATGGCGTTCATTTAGGTCATCAAAGAGTAATCCATCAAGCAAATGAGATCGCTTCTCTTCATAATCAACAGTCTGCAGTCATGACATTTGACCCACATCCATCTGTTGTGCTTGGGAAAGGCCAAGAGGCGGTTCAATACATCACGCCTGTGGAAGATAAGATTAAATTAATGGAAGATTTAAATGTCGACTATTTATTTATTGTCCATTTTACAAAGGAATTTTCTCAGTTATTACCAGAGGAATTTGTTGAAAATTATTTGGTCCAATTAAATGTAAAACATGCTGTTGCTGGCTTTGATTTTACATATGGAAAATTCGGGAAAGGCAATATGGAGACTTTGCCTGTTCATTCAAAAGGCAGTTTTGACGTTACCATTGTCCCTAAGCTAGAAATAAATAATCAAAAAATTAGTTCTACCTCTATTCGACAGTCGATTCAGAATGGAGAAATAGTTAAAGCTAATCAATTACTTGGTCGTTATTTTACAATTAAAGGTACTGTTATTCATGGGAAAAAACGGGGAAGGACGATTGGTTTTCCGACTGCGAATATAAGTACGGATCGCGAATATTTCCTACCTCAAATAGGCATATATATTGTCAAGGTATTCGTGGATGGTAATTGGAAACAGGGAGTATGTAGTGTAGGATATAATCCGACATTTCATAATCCAGAAGGGAAACAATTATCACTAGAAGTTTATATACTCGATTTTAACCAGGAAATTTACGGTGAGACCGTTACAATAGAATGGCACAAAAAAATTAGAGATGAACAAAAATTTGCTGGAACTGAGCAGCTGATTGCACAGATAAAAAAAGATACAGATGTAACAAGAGAATATTTTTCTTCCTCCAAATAAAGAAACTTGATTTTTTGTTGATAAAGTTGTATTCTAGTACAGTATCAAGAACCTTTGCTTGGCAACTCGACTCACCAACGATTGCTCGGTAATAGGGGATTTGCAAAAATTAGGAGGTGAATCCATTGGCGATTTCTCAAGAACGTAAAAATGAAATCATTAATGATTTTAAAATTCATGATACTGATACTGGTTCTCCAGAAGTTCAAATTGCTGTTTTAACAGAAGACATTAACAAATTGAACGATCATCTTCGCGTGCACAAAAAAGATCATCATTCAAGACGCGGATTGATGAAAATGGTTGGCCGTCGCCGCAATCTTTTGACTTATCTTCGTAATAAAGATGTGCAGCGCTATCGTGAACTAATTAACAGACTTGGATTGCGTAGATAATAAAGAGAGAAAAAAGCGGGAGATTTCCCGCTTTTTTGTTAGGTAATGATGGAAAATTCTGTGATATGCTTCTGAGGCAATTTATAGAAGGACTGTCATGCAGAGCATGGCAGAACTGAACATTGGACATGAATATGAAGTTAAGGTGGTTTTAAGTGGGGTCAAAAAGAAAAAGCCGAACTCTATGGTGCATATACCCCGCTTCTGTAATGTATTGATCATCTTTGGGGGCTTAGCATTTTAGTTATGCCACAGCCTCTTTCAACCTTTTCATATTTATGTCTAATGTTCAGTGGTTCAGCTAGCTATCCAGATTCCAACAAGTTACATTCACTTATTTACTACAGTTGTCCAAAATAATAACAGGCGACTAAATTGCAAACTGAAAGAGAGGAAATTATTGCATGGAACAGAAGAAAGAAATTTTTAGTATGGACTGGGCTGGCCGAACTCTAACTGTCGAAATAGGACAATTAGCTAAACAGGCAAGCGGCTCTGCATTCATTCGCTACGGCGATACGGCCGTTTTAAGTACGGCGACTGCATCAAAGGAAGCAAAAGCCGTCGATTTTTTCCCTTTAACTGTAAATTATGAAGAAAGACTGTATGCAGTGGGGAAAATTCCTGGTGGGTTCCCTAAGCGTGAAGGTAGACCAAGTGAAAAGGCCATACTTGCAAGTCGATTGATTGACCGACCGATTCGTCCACTTTTTGCGAACGGTTTTCGCAATGAAGTACAAGTTATTAATTTAGTTATGAGTGTGGATCAAGATTGTTCATCAGAAATGGCAGCGATGTTCGGATCATCACTTGCCCTTAGTATTTCCGATATTCCGTTCGAAGGACCAATTGCTGGAGTAGTGGTTGGTAGAGTTGACGGGCAGTTTATTGTGAATCCTACTGTGGAACAAATGGAAAAAAGCGATATTAATTTAAGTGTGGCTGGTACGAAAGATGCTATCAATATGGTGGAAGCGGGTGCTTTAGAAGTCCCTGAAGAAACGATGCTTGAAGCGATTATGTTTGGGCATGAAGAAATTAAAAAATTAATTCAATTTCAGGAAGAAATTGTAAGAAAAATTGGGAAAGAAAAAAGAGAAATTTCTTTGTATGAAGTAGATTCTG
Organism: Bacillus sp. SD088; assembly: GCF_017355205.1. Lineage (GTDB taxonomy): Bacteria > Bacillota > Bacilli > Bacillales > Bacillaceae_C > Lederbergia. The sequence continues at coordinate 168,450 of NZ_JADIJK010000007.1, read as the reverse complement.
AATTGAATACCGAGGTTCGCGGAATGTGTGAAAAATCCCTTATTGAAGCGATTCAGGTTGAGGAGAAACATGCACGTGAAACGGCCATTCAGAAGGTAAAAGACCAGGTTATTTCTCATTATGAAGAAAAAGAAGCCAATGAAGAAACAATTAAACAGGTGAAACGCGTTTTAGATGATCTTGTGAAAGAAGAAGTCCGCCGTTTAATTACCGTTGAGAAAGTTCGGCCTGATGGTCGGAAACCTCATGAAATTCGTCCTTTGGCGTCAGAAATTGATATCCTGCCACGAACTCATGGTTCCGGTTTGTTTACTCGTGGACAAACCCAAGCTTTAAGTATTTGTACCTTGGGTTCACTGGGAGAAGCCCAAATTTTAGACGGGTTAGGAATTGAAGAATCAAAACGGTTTATGCATCATTATAATTTTCCACATTTCAGTGTAGGGGAAACTGGACCTATTCGCGCACCTGGTCGACGAGAAATTGGTCATGGGGCCTTAGGTGAACGAGCTCTAGAACCTGTTATTCCAAACGAAACAGATTTTCCATACACTATTCGACTTGTTTCAGAGGTGCTTGAATCAAATGGCTCTACTTCGCAGGCTAGCATTTGTGCAAGTACATTAGCGATGATGGCTGCTGGTGTTCCGATTAAAGCGCCAGTTGCAGGGATTGCTATGGGGCTTGTGAAGTCTGGAGAGCATTACACGATCTTAACAGATATTCAGGGAATGGAAGACCATCTTGGAGATATGGACTTTAAAGTGGCTGGTACAGACAAGGGTGTTACAGCTCTTCAAATGGATATTAAGATAGATGGACTTTCTAGAGAAATCCTTGAAGAAGCATTACAACAAGCAAAAGAAGGCCGTATGCATATTCTTAATTCGATGCTATCTACGATTTCTACACCGAATGAACAATTATCAACATATGCGCCTAAGATTTTAACAATGGATATTAATCCTGATAAAATTAGGGATGTTATTGGACCTAGCGGTAAGCAAATTAACAAAATTATTGAAGAAACCGGTGTGAAAATTGATATAGAGCAAGATGGTAAAGTATTTATCTCTTCTGCTGATCAAGCAATGAACGCAAAAGCCAAGAAAATCATTGAAGATCTTGTCCGAGAAGTTGAAGCAGGACAAATGTATTTGGGAAAAGTAAAACGAATTGAAAAATTTGGTGCGTTTGTTGAACTGTTCCCTGGGAAAGATGCACTTGTTCATATTTCCCAATTAGATGAGCAAAGAGTTAATAAAGTGGAGGATGTTGTTTCCATTGGAGATGAAATCCTTGTAAAAGTGATTGAAATTGATAATCATGGACGAGCAAATGCATCCAGGAAAGTGGTTTTAAAAGACCAAAAAGAAAATCAGAAAACGGATGAATAAAAACGGGGAGATTCCCCGTTTTTTTTTATGAGTATTTTTACAACAATGTTTGTAGCTTTCTTATGTCTAGCAACTGGTCAAAAGCCTGGCGTTTTTCTTAGCGCCTACCCCGAGAGGCTCACAGAACGCGAGTCCATCGGCGAAGACATGCGGAAGTGGCGTCCTTAGCCGATGTTTCACTAAATATTCCTGAACCTAGGAAGGGAAAAAGCCCCTTCCTAGGTTCAGGAATATTCGCTTGTCGGAGGCCAACAGGATGTTGGTCAGAAAGGCGTTGCGACGTACAGGATGTACTGGTGCAGACGAAGGGATGGGACGTCGCGTTTGAGTCTGCAGCCAGGACGTCGCGAACTTAGCCTCTCTTCCTAGTTCAAGGCGCTTGCGCTTTTGTTCTCGTTTAGGAAATTATAAAATTGTCGCTTGTGGATAAGTGCTTATATTGCGGTTGGTGTCTAGCTCCAGGCGCCATCGGCTCGAGGTCAAATAACCTGAGCCAATGAAAGGCAAAGAACGCCTTTCTTTGTCTCAGAACATTTGCTTGTCGCCAATAGGCGGGCGCCTTGCGCTTTTCTTATTGTTAAGGAAATTATAAAATTGTCGCTTGTGGATAAGTGTTTGCGTTGCGGTTTGACATCCAGCTCCAGCGCCTAGCCCCTCGAGGTCAAATAACCCTGAACCTATGAAGGGAAAAAGCCCCTTCCTAGGTTCAGGAACATTTGCTTGTCGGGGCTGATCAAGGCGCTTGCGCTTTTGTTCTTTAGTTCTAACTTGTCCGTCTTTTTCATATTTTATGATGAAGGAGGTAGAACTGATTGAGTGCAAAAAACTTGATAGCCTTTACACTGATTGCTATTCTATCAATATCTGCCATTTTTAATCCATATACAAAACAGTATTTAGGACAATTGAAAAATGGGTATGTACCAACAAGCAAAGGGCAAGATGAACTATATAACCAAATTATAGAAGCAGCGCAAAATTATCAGGCGGATTCCCAAGATGCGAAAATCGATCGAGTATGGAAAGCCATGCCTGGGTATAATGGCATTCGGGTTGATGAAAAAGCTTCTTATCAAAAAATGAAAAAGAATAAAGTGTTTGATGAACGTAAATTGGTCTTTATTCAAGTTAAGCCAAAAGTTCATTTAACGGATTTATCGCCTGCCCCTATTTATCGAGGGCATCCAGATAAGCCTATGGTAAGTTTTTTGATCAATGTTGCTTGGGGAAATGAGTATATCCCTTCCATTCTTGAAACTTTAAAAGAACATAAGACTTATGCTACATTTTTTTTAGAGGGCCGTTGGGTAAAAGAAAACCCCGAATTAGCAAAGATGATTGCGGACAGTGGTCATGAAATAGGAAATCATTCTTATAGCCATCCGAATATGGCACGTATTAGTGCAGCACAAATGAAACAAGAGCTATCACAGACAAATGAGATTATTGAAGCAACTACTAAGATTACCCCAACATGGTTTGGACCACCAAGTGGAGCCTATCGTGATGAAACAGTGAAAATCGCCGATGCACAAGGGTTGAAAACGATAATGTGGACGGTTGACACGATTGATTGGAGAAAACCCTCTCCTCAGGTCTTAGTTCAAAGAGTCATGTCAAATGTTCATCCTGGCGCCATGATTCTTATGCATCCAACTGACGCTACTGCCAAATCGTTAGATACATTAATTTCGGAAATACATGCTCAAGATTTAAAAATTGGCACCGTTACAAAATTAATGGATGAAGAGAGAATCATTAAACTGGATAAGCAAGATTTAAAGCAGGAGGAAACTCAAGACCAATAATTCGTTTTAACTTGCTACGTTTTTGCACCTAGAATAGGAGGAATTGTAAATGATGAAGAAACATACATGCCAAAATGGAGTAAGAGTTGTACTTGAATCAATTCCTACAGTGCGTTCTGTTACAATTGGTATTTGGATTGGTGTAGGTTCCCGTGATGAAAATGAAAAAAATAATGGAATTTCTCACTTTTTAGAACATATGTTTTTTAAAGGGACAAAAACAAGAACTGCAAGGGAAATAGCGGAAGCCTTTGACTCCATTGGAGGTCAGGTAAATGCCTTTACAGCAAAAGAATATACTTGTATTTATGCGAAAGTATTAGATAACCACGCAACATATGCGTTGGATGTGCTTGCTGATATGTTTTTTCATTCGACTTTTGATGAAGGAGAATTAAAGAAAGAAAAAAATGTTGTGTTAGAAGAAATTAAAATGTATGAAGATACTCCGGATGATATTGTCCATGATATGTTAAGTAAAGCCGCTTATCATCAACATCCACTAGGTTTTCCGATTTTAGGAACAGAGGAAACATTAAATACATTTACAGGTGATATGCTACGTCAATATATTTACGATATGTATAGACCAGAAAACATTGTTATTTCGGTAGCGGGGAATACGGATGAGAATTTTATTTACCAGATTGAAAAACTTTTTGGAGCATTTGAAAGAGGAAGAAATAAGTTTTTAAATGACAAACCAGCGTTTTATGCAGAACAAGTGATAAAACAGAAAGAGACTGAACAAGCGCATCTTTGTCTAGGATATGAAGGGTTGCCGATTGGTTCAGAAAGAATTTATGATCTAATTGTCATGAATATTATTTTTGGTGGTGGAATGTCCTCACGTCTGTTTCAGGAGGTTCGTGAAGAAAGAGGGTTAGCCTATTCAGTCTTCTCCTATCACTCTTCCTATAAAGATACAGGGATGTTGGTGATCTACGGAGGGACCGCTGCGAACCAATTAGATGAACTTCAAGATACAATATTCTCTACTCTGGCTGATTTTAAAAATAATGGTATTTCACAAAAAGAATTACAAAATAGTAAAGAGCAGTTAAAAGGAAACTTAATGCTTAGTTTAGAAAGTACCAATAGTCGAATGGGCAGAATTGGGAAAAACGAATTGTTATTAAAAAAGCATCGCTCGTTAGATGATATTATCAGGGATATAGATCGAGTGACAGTGGATTCTGTCTACCAGCTAACAAGTGAAATTTTTACGGATCATTTCACTTCTGCTCTCATCAGCCCTCATCAACCAAGTTCAAAGTTATCCCGCATTAACGGGTAGTAATACTAATACCCCTAGAGAGTGCGGAGCAGCGTAGGTGGGGACACTACCAAATTTAAGCTTTTGTGCTTGCGTAAGTCAACATCGCCTCATGCTTCGCTGTATTGTCGGCAGGATGCGAGTCCATCGATGTTTCGACAGGACGCCGAACCTTGAACCGATGCTGCAAAATGATCTTGAACCGAAGAAGGGGAAATTCACCCTTCTTCGGTTCAGGGTTATTTGCTTGTCCCTCCTAATCAGCCGTCTTTCACTCTTTATCTCAGGCCTACTGGATAAAGTCCCATTGATTGAAGTTTCACTTTATGTAAGAAGCAAAATTCCTTTATCAGTCGATAAGGGAATTTTGCTTCTAAAATGAATGAATGCGCACTATATATGATATAAGGATGCAAAAAAGGGGAGAAACTGGATGCGACTTAGTGAACTTGGTGGGAAAGAAATTGTTGATTATCGAAAAGCGAAAAGATTAGGAGTTCTTGGACAAACAGACCTAGAAATTGATCCAAGGACAGGTGAAATTAATGGCTTAATTATTCCGACAAGTAAATGGATGGGAAAAAAAACAGGTAATGAAATAAAAGTGCCTTGGCACTATATCCGAACTATTGGTACAGATATGATTATTTTGGAAGTACCAGAAAGTAAATCATAACAATGATGAAAAATGGAATACATGATCAAAAGAAGAGGATCCCCCTCTTCTTTTTTATTTATTGGTAATCAAGCACAGCAAGAGGGCGCATACATACAATAATCTTGCAGTGCTATTTATGATGCGTAAAGAAGGTGAACACCATTGATGTTGACAGAAATGCAAATCGCTGTTTTAGGTGGTGATGCGAGGCAACTAGAAATTGTTAAAAAATTAACAGAACTAGATGCTAAATTATATTTAATTGGATTTGAACAATTGGCGCAGGCCTTTTCTGGAGCAGTAAAAGAAAAAATCAATGATGTTGATTTTTCCAAAATTGATGCCCTCATTTTGCCAGTGCCAGGTACAAATTTAGCAGGTGAAGTAGATACAATATTCTCCAATGAAAAAATTACTTTAACAGAAAAAATACTTCGTGCAACACCATCCCATTGTAAAATTTACTCCGGTATTAGCAATGCATATCTCGATAAAATCACGAATAATGCGAATCGAGAACTTATTCAATTATTTAAACGTGATGATGTGGCCATTTATAATTCGATTCCAACAGTTGAGGGAACGATTATGATGGCGATTCAAAATACTGATATAACGATACATCAATCTTCCGTGACAGTATTAGGGTTTGGGAGAGTTGGAATGAGTGTAGCTCGGACGTTTTCGCTATTAGGAGCAAGAGTAAAAGTTGGCGCTAGAGATCGGGCTCATTTAGCCAGAATCACTGAAATGGGGATGAAGCCATTTCATTTAGATGCTTTGAAAGTTGAGGTAAAGGATTTAGATATTTGTATTAATACCATCCCTCATCCAGTTTTAACAGCTGGAATTATTGCAGGTATGCCAACTAACACATTGATCATTGATCTAGCTTCAAAACCTGGTGGAACAGATTTTCGTTATGCGGAAAAACGTGGAGTAAAAGCTCTGTTAGCTCCAAGTTTGCCAGGAATTGTTGCACCTAAAACAGCTGGACAAATTTTGGCCAATATTCTTGCCCAATTATTATCAGAGGATTTTCAGATTAGAGAGGAGAATGTATAATGGATTTGCAAAATAGACGAATTGGCTTCGGGATCACAGGATCTCATTGTACGTATGATCAAGTTGTTCCCCAAATAGAAAAGTTGGTGGATTTTGGTGCTGAAGTCGTTCCAGTCGTTACCTTTACTGTTCAAAACACGAATACAAAATTCGGGAATGGAGCCGATTGGGTAGCAAAAGTAGAAGAAATTACAGGAAAGAAAGTCATTGACTCGATGGTAGCGGCAGAGCCATTAGGACCAAAAGAGCCACTGGATTGCATGGTTATTTCTCCATTGACAGGAAATTCAATGAGCAAATTTGCAAATGCCTTGACTGATTCTCCAGTTTTAATGGCAGCAAAAGCGACTTTAAGAAATCGCCACCCAGTTGTATTAGGGATATCGACGAACGATGCTTTAGGGCTAAATGGAGTCAACTTAATGCGCCTAATCTCCGCTAAAAATATCTATTTTGTCCCTTTTGGTCAAGATGATCCCATCAACAAACCCACTTCCATGGTATCAAAAATGGAATTGCTTCCCGAAACAATTATGGCCGCATTAGAGGGAAACCAACTACAACCTGTTGTTCAAGAATATCGGTAATGTGAAATTTGTCAACCTCCATATAATGGTGGTTGGCAAATTGTTGGAAAATAATCTTGTCTTGTTCAAAGAATTAATTTGAGTGAAAAGTTGATCGTAAAAGGAAAAATAAAATAAGCCTAGTTTATGATAGCGGAGCCTTTATTCCCACGTATGTCCTACTTGGCCATCGATATTCGACAGCTTTTTATCAAAAAATTATCGTTCACTGCTTTAAATATGATAATATATTAATATTAATGAATATAAAACAACGATATTTATAGTGTGAGTTCAAAAAGGAGGATAAAAGGACCAAGAAGTTCGAGGCGGCGCCGTTTCGAGTAGCGGACTTGTACAGGATGTACTGACTTCCGTGTTACCTACAGGACGTGGGTGGTTTTAACGGAAGATCCTTTTCCTGATACAATGAGCACAAGGAAAGCATCCCTGAATCCGCATCGCACGAAGGAAAAGTGGTTTTCTTTTCCAAGGAGTGTAGAAACAAGCCAACGAGCTTCCACATGATGTGGTGACTTCGACGTTCGACACAGGACGTGTCAGTACTTAGTCGAAGATCCTCCATCCTGAAGTGTCATTTTTACCGGAGGCCTGCAGAAAGCAGGTTACAAAGGCGTTGCGACAGGACGTCGCGAATTAGCCTTTGATCTTTTTGAACATCCTCTTATAGTTTGTTGGAGTGGAAGGGGAATTTAGATGGTAAAGAAACAAGGCTTTCATATTGCTGTAATGGGGGCTACCGGGGCAGTTGGCAAGCAGATTATTCAAACATTAGAAAAAAGAAATTTTCCTATATCTCAATTAACCTTATTGTCTTCAGCTCGTTCAGCTGGTACAAAATTGAAATTTAAAGAAGAGACGATTACTGTTCAAGAGGCCGTTCCAGAGTCTTTTGAAGGTGTTGATATTGCTTTATTTAGTGCTGGTGGCAGTATATCTCAGAAATTTGCTTCAGAAGCTGTACAACGTGGTGCAATTGTAGTGGATAATACAAGCGCCTTTCGTATGGATCCTGAGGTTCCGCTTGTGGTTCCAGAGGTGAACGAAGATAAGCTTCGAGATCATAAAGGAATTATTGCGAACCCAAATTGTTCTACGATTCAGATGGTAGCTGCTTTAGAGCCAATTCAAAAGGCATTTGGACTAAAGAAAGTAATTGTTTCAACTTATCAAGCTGTTTCAGGTGCAGGAGCTGAAGCGATTCAAGAATTAAATGAAGAGACGGATGCGATTCTAAAAAATCAAGAATATCAGCCTTCCGTTTTACCAGTGGCTAGTGGAGAAAAGCATTACCAAATTGCTTTTAATGCTATCCCGCAAATCGATGTATTTACAGATAATGGTTTCACATTTGAAGAAATGAAAATGATCAATGAAACGAAGAAAATTATGGAAATGCCAGAGCTGAAAGTAGCAGCCACTTGTGTGCGCCTGCCAATTGAAACAAGTCATTCTGAATCTGTATATGTTGAATTAGATAGGGAAGATCTTAAGGTAGAGGATTTATGGGAAGTTCTTGCAAAAGCACCTGGCATTACACTCCAGGATCAACCAGAAGAGCAAATTTACCCAATGCCTGCAGCGGCTGTTGGGAAAGATGATGTCTTCGTAGGAAGAATCAGACAAGATCTTGATGAAAAATCTGGTTTTCATATGTGGATTGTCTCAGATAATTTGTTAAAGGGTGCAGCTTTAAATACAATCCAAATTGCAGAAAGTCTAATTAAATTAGGGCTAGTAACGAAGTAGGAATTGTTCAATATAGAGGACTTCATATAGAGGTGTCATCATGAAAATAATCATCCAAAAATTTGGCGGAACTTCTGTTCAAAATAATGAGACAAGACAATATGCTCATAAACATGTTCAGAATGCCATTAAACAAGGCTATAAGGTAGTCGTCGTCGTTTCCGCCATGGGGAGAAGCGGAGCGCCATATGCGACCGATACATTATTATCACTTGTAGGTGGTTCTACAACCTTTTTGAACCAAAGGGAGCAAGATCTATTGCTTTCATGCGGTGAAACAATCTCAAGTGTTGTGTTTACGAATGAATTACTAGAGAAAGGTTTGAAAGCCACAGCTTTGACTGGGGCTCAAGCAGGTTTCATCACAACAAATGATCATACAAACGCAAAAATTAATAAAATGGATTGTAAAAGGCTTTTAAACCATTTAGAGACAATGGATGTAGTTGTTGTTGCTGGTTTCCAAGGAGCAACGAAAGAAGGAGACGTGACAACGATTGGAAGGGGAGGCAGCGATACATCTGCAGCAGCTTTAGGCGCGGCCTTAAACTCTGAATGGATTGACATTTATACAGATGTCGATGGAATGATGACAGCTGATCCTAGATTAGTTAAAAAAGCACGTTCCCTCTCATCTGTTACGTATAATGAAGTATCCAATATGGCCTATGAGGGAGCAAAGGTGATTCACCCTAGGGCTGTAGAAATTGCTATGCACGCGAAAATTCCGATTAGAATCAAGTCAACCTACACAGATACACCTGGAACACTTGTAACATCTTTAAGTGCTCAGGCTCAACAATACGATGTGAAAGAACGACTTGTAACGGGAATTGCCTATGTCCCAAATGTTTCTCAGATAAAGGTGAGAGCAAATGACGGTGAATATAATCTTCAATCTGAGGTGTTTAAAGCAATGGCGAATGAAGGGATCAGTATAGATTTTATTAATATTTCTCCTAATAATGTCATCTATACCGTCCCTTCTACTGTATTACAAAAGGCTGTGGCTGCATTAGAAAAAATCGGATATATCCCTACTGTTGAAGACAATTGTGCGAAGGTATCGGTTGTTGGGGCAGGAATTACAGGTGTTCCTGGCGTAACAGCGAAGATCGTTGCTGCATTATCGGAAGAGGAAATCGGAATTCTGCAATCAGCAGATAGTCATACCACAATTTGGGTGCTCGTAAATGGGAATGATTTAGTTAATGCAGTAAATGCTTTACACGATGCATTTGAACTGCAAAATGAAGAAGTGAAATACGAACAATAAGGATAGAGGTGTTTTTATGGTTCATTTCGGCCGAGTGTCAACAGCGATGGTCACCCCCTTTGACAGCAAAGGGAACATCGACTTTCCAAAAACGTCGATGTTAATTGAACATTTGCTTAACCATGGTAGTGATTCTCTTTTAGTTGCTGGTACTACTGGCGAATCGCCGACACTAACAACAGAGGAAAAATTGGCCTTATTCGAATATATAGTAAAAACGGTTGATGGGAGAGTTCCTGTCATTGCTGGAACAGGTAGTAATAATACGTATGCTTCTATAGAGTTAACAAAAAAGGCAGAAGAAATCGGCGTTGACGCGATTATGCTAGTGGCTCCATATTATAATAAAACCAATCAAAGAGGGCTATATGAGCATTTTTCAGCAATTGCCCAGTCAACTCATTTGCCTATCATGATCTACAATATTCCAGGGCGATCTGTTGTGAATATTGAGCCTGATACAATTATTGAATTAGCAAAAATCGATAATGTTATTGCTGCGAAAGAAGCGAGTGGTAATCTTGAGGCGATGGCTCAGATTATTGCTAAAACAAAAGAAGATTTTCTTTTATATAGCGGAGATGATAGTTTAACCTTACCAGTTATGTCCATTGGCGGCTGTGGAGTCGTCTCGGTTGCCAGTCATGTCATTGGTTCAGAGATGCAACAGATGATTCAATCGTATGAACGAGGAGAAGTTGCCGAGGCAGCTCAGCTTCATAGAGACCTCTTACCAATCATGCGAGGATTATTTGCAGCCCCAAGTCCTGTTCCGGTTAAAACCGCTCTACAATTACTAGGATTTGATGTCGGGTCAGTTCGCCTTCCACTTGTTCCCTTAACAGGTGATGAGCGCGTTACATTAAATGAATTATTACTAACCATTAAATAATCAATAAAAGCGTAAGACGCCCTATCGGCAACAAACAATGACATTATATACTACTTATTTACAAGCTAGAATGTTATAAATTACAACATAGTAATACAAAGGACTGTTTCCATAATAGAATTTAGCCCTTCTTATATGTAGGATAGAGAATTGTCTCTAATCTATAGAGTGTTCTTCAGCAAAGGGCTAAACTCTTGGAGACAGTCCTTTTCTATGATGAAAAGGATTAAATAACATACTATAGTCGAAGATAGAATAAAAAACATTACCAATGTAAATCCGACTTTATTCATACGAATTCCCATACTTACGATCTTAAAAAAATGGACAAGTGTTTGCGATATCCTATTTCAAAAAATCAATAAGGTTGTACAGGCTATGGACATTCAAGTATAATGAAGCTACTGATGAAGATCGGAAATAAATGGTAGGAGGAAAAGATTTTGGTAAAAACAAAAAATGAAGTCATCAAAGTCATACCATTGGGGGGAGTAGGAGAGGTCGGCAAAAATATGTATGCCATCGAAATAGATGCAGACATCTTTATTATTGATGCCGGTCTTATGTTCCCGGAAAATGAAATGTTAGGGATCGATATTGTCATACCTGACATTACATGGCTTGTTGAACAGAAGGAACGGATTGAGGCGATATTTTTAACACATGGTCATGAAGATGCGATCGGAGCATTACCATATATTTTTCAGAAATTAAAAGTTCCCGTTTATGGAGCAAAATTAACGATTGCGCTAGCAAAAGAAAAAATGAAAGAACAAAATGTGAAAACAGAAGGCTATTTTCATACGATCAAATCAAGCTCTCGCTTAAGATTTGATTGTGTGAACGTTACTTTCTTCCATACAACTCACAGTATTCCGGACTCTCTAGGAGTTTGCATCCATACCTCTGAAGGAAAAATCGTCCATACAGGGGATTTTAAATTTGATCAAGCTGCCACTGAATTATATCGTTCGGAAATGGGGAAAATGGCAAATATTGGAGAATCAGGTGTCTTATGTCTATTATCGGATAGTACAGAAGCTGAGCGACCTGGATTTGCTATTTCAGAATCGGTTACAGGTAGAGAAATTTCCGATGCTTTCCATGGAGCTAAAGGAAGAGTGATAGTAGCTTGCTTTGCATCAAATTTTATTAGAATTCAGCAAGCCCTTGACGCGGCATTTGAAAACAATCGTAAAGTCGTAGTAGTTGGGAAAAGTATCGAAAAAAGCTTTGAACTCGCATTAAAAATGGGGTATATTTCGGTGAAAGACCCTGAAAATATTATCCCTATTCAAGATATAGAGAAATTCAAAGATCATGAAGTGGCAATTATTTTTACTGGTGTTATGGGTGAACCTATTGAAGCACTACAAAAAATGGCACGACAAAACCATAAGAAAATTAATGTAAAAAAGGGTGACACAGTGCTCATTACAGCTACTCCATCACCGGCACTTGAGACTAGTATGTTTAAAACAATTGATATGTTAAGTCGGGCAGGAGCAACGGTAGGCTCATCGAATCGAAAGAGCTATGTTTCTGGGCATGGAAGTCAAGAAGACTTAAAGCTGATGTTGAATTTAATGAAGCCGAAATATTTTATTCCTATTCAGGGTGAATATCGAATGCTATATTCCCATGCCAAATTGGCTGAAGAGGTCGCTATACCGAAAGATCACATTTTCATCCCTGGAAAAGGGGATGTAATTGAATATAAAAACGGGAAAATGTCCGCAGGTAAACGCGTTCAATCAGGAAATGTTTTAATTGATGGAATTGGTGTAGGGGATGTCGGGAACATTGTATTGCGGGATCGAAAACTATTGTCTCAGGATGGTATTTTTATCATTGTCGTTACCGTTAATAAGAAAAGTAAGAAAATAGCATCAGGCCCAGAAATTATTTCAAGAGGCTTTGTTTATGTACGTGAATCTGAAAAATTGCTTGACGAAGCTTCAAAAATCGTCCGAGGAATTGCGGAAGAGGCCATTGCAGAAAATACATTTGACTGGGCGAGTTTCAAGCAAGATATTAGAGACCGCTTAAATCATTTTCTCTACGAACACACGAAACGTAGACCAATGATCCTCCCAATTATTATGGAGGTATAGAACAAAAGCGCAAGCGCCTTGATCAGCCCCGACAAGCAAATGTTCCTGAACCTAGGAAGGGGCTTTTTCCCTTCATAGGTTCAGGGTTATTTGACCTCGAGGGGCTAGGCGCTGGAGCTGGATGTCAAACCGCAACGCAAACAGTTATCCACAAGCGACAATTTTATAATTTCCTTAACAAGAACAAAAGCGCAAGCGCCCGTTTAGCGACGTATAAGGTTGAAAGCTACTCCTAAAAAATGGGGTGGCTTTTTTTTATGGCAATTGTTTTTCTTCACTTTTCTCTCTGAATGAAAAAGTCTTCTCCGCTCATACTATAGATATTAATTGTTCGAGTAAGGGAGGATATTATGAGCCAATCCTATAGAGCCAATGCACAATCTGAACAAGAACCAAATCGTCAAAATGAGGAAAAGGAAGAAGGAGTTATTGAGAAGATTCAGCAACTAGGTCAAACAAAAGTCCCTGAACTATCTCAAGACAGTAATATTCATTGTTTAACGATTATTGGTCAAATTGAGGGGCACATGCAGTTGCCACCGCAAAATAAAACGACAAAATATGAACACATCATTCCTCAATTAGTCGCAATTGAACAAAATCCAAAAATCGAAGGGCTGCTTGTTGTTTTAAATACAGTCGGTGGCGATGTAGAGGCAGGACTTGCGATCTCAGAAATGATTGCGACGATTTCGAAACCAACTGTTTCAATTGTATTAGGCGGGGGACATTCAATCGGAGTACCTATTGCTGTTTCATGTGACTATTCGTATATAGCAGAAAGTGCAACAATGACCATTCATCCCATTCGCTTAACCGGACTTGTCATTGGTGTGCCCCAGTCATTTGAATACATGGATAAAATGCAAGAACGCGTCGTTAAATTCGTCACGAAGCATTCCGATATTTCAGAAGAAGTGTTCAAAGATTTAATGTTTGCCAAAGGGAATCTTACAAGAGATATTGGAACAAATGTGATCGGGGAAGATGCTGTGCAAACAGGTTTAATTGATGATGTTGGAGGGATTGGGAATGCTATTCAAAAGCTTCGCCAACTTATAACATCTAAACAAAATACCGTACCTGATGGAGATTTGATCCAATGATTATTCATACAATTGTCCCACTGGAACTTATTTTTCAAGGATCAGAGCAAGAGTTCGCAGGTCAACAAATGATAACAAGAAATGGCATTCCATTGCTCGTAGAGCAGGATGATAAGATGTACAAAGTAGTGCGAATAATGAGTAGTAATCCCGATGATTATTTGAGAAGCGATTTGTACCCTGGTGCCCTCATTTCACTTTATGATAACTGATTGTCATAGGAGCTGTCCAAAGCGGTTGTTTGGAAGCTCCTCTTTTTTCATCCCTTTAAAAATAGGGGAGATTATCCAAATATGGTATAATATACACATTGAAAATGGAGTCACTCATTCTGCATTGAAATGATCAACAGACTATTTTTATTATATTGGGCAAGGTGATGGTATGGCAAAAAATAAACGTAAAAACCGGAAACGCTCGAAAAAAAAGATGCAAGAAATTTTAAAGTTTGAAATTACAGGAATTATATTGCTCGCATTAAGTTTGATTATTATCGTAACAGGTGACAAGCTTTTTCCTATGAATTATCCTTTTTATTTTCTATTTGGAGAATGGCATATTGTGGGGCCGCTAGGAATTATTGGGATTGCAGGTTATATGATTATTAAAAGAGAAAGACCTCCCCTTATTAACTATCGTCTCTTTGGCATGTATATTATCATTGCCTGCTTTTTACTTTTATCGCATATTAAATTCTTTGATTTAAAAATTGAGAGTGGAAAAATTCAAGGAGTTAGTGTGATTGCCAATACATTTCATGACTTTTTTCAGATCGTAAAAGGAAATACTTCAACTAAGGAATTTGGCGGGGGAATGCTTGGAGCTATAGTAACTTCTGTTACATACTTTGTGTTTGGATCTTTAGGAACAAAAATTTTAAGCTTCTTTCTTATGATTATCGGTCTTATGTTAATTACTGGGAAATCAATCGGAGAAGTCGTTGCCAAGATCGGACAAAAATTAGTAGAGTTTACCAAAAAACAGTGGGAACAATTTAAATTAGATGTGAAAGAATGGAGGGAAGAGCAGAGAAAGAAGAAAGAAGAAAAACAAATGGAGGATTTGAATAAGAACGAAGAGAATATTACAGAGGTAGATCAAAAAGAAAGTGTAATGGTCCAAGCACATGATGAACTTGATGGTAATCCAGAACCAATTATCTCAAGTTTTACGGAACGGGCATATCAGGAAATAGATCCGTTAGAGGAAGAGCAGAATGAAGAAGAAATCGAAGGGACAGCAGATGAAGAAGTAGTCCCGCCAATGGCTTTTACAGAGCTTGAAAATATGGATTATCAACTTCCATCTATTCAGCTGTTAAGAAGACCAAAAGCAACGGATCAAACCAATGAATATCAATTAATTCATACGAATGCATCAAAGCTCGAAAAAACGTTTCAAAGCTTCGGGGTAAAAGCAAGAGTAGCACAAGTTCATCTTGGTCCAGCTGTAACGAAATATGAAGTTCATCCTGAGGCCGGTGTAAAAGTAAGCCGAATTGTTAGTCTTAGTGATGATATTGCTCTAGCTTTAGCTGCTAAGGATATTCGGATGGAAGCCCCTATTCCTGGAAAATCAGCAATTGGGATTGAAGTTCCCAACTCAGAAGTTGCAATGGTATCTCTCCGTGAAGTATTGGAATCCAAAGAGAATGAGCGACCAGAAGCGAAACTGCAAATTGGTTTAGGACGAGATATTACAGGACAAGCGGTAGTGGCCGAATTAAATAAAATGCCTCATATGCTTGTTGCTGGTGCTACTGGAAGCGGGAAGAGTGTTTGTATTAATGGCATTATTACAAGTATTTTAATGAGGGCGAAACCTCATGAAGTGAAGATGATGATGATTGACCCGAAAATGGTTGAGTTAAATGTTTATAATGGTGTCCCTCATTTACTTGCTCCTGTGGTAACGGATCCTAAAAAAGCGGCTCAGGCACTTATGAAAGTGGTAAATGAGATGGAAAGAAGGTATGAGCTATTTTCACACACAGGGACGAGAAATATCGGTGGTTATAATGACTATATCATCAAAGCAAATGCGGAAAATGATGAAAAGCAACCATTATTACCTTATATCGTCGTTATTGTCGATGAATTAGCAGATTTAATGATGGTAGCATCGAATGATGTAGAAGATGCCATCACTAGACTTGCGCAAATGGCTAGGGCTGCTGGAATCCATCTTATTATTGCGACTCAAAGACCATCTGTTGATGTCATTACAGGTGTGATAAAAGCTAATATTCCGTCTAGAATTGCGTTTGCAGTATCATCGGCAACAGATTCCCGGACCATTCTAGATTCAGGAGGAGCGGAAAAATTATTAGGACGAGGAGATATGCTGTTCTTACCAGTAGGAGCTAGCAAACCAGTGAGAATTCAAGGAGCTTTTTTGTCAGATCAAGAAGTTGAAGAAGTGGTTGAATATGTGATCGGTCAACAAAAGGCTCAATATCAAGAAGAAATGATCCCAGATGACACCCCTGAAATTGTGGAAGATGTAGCAGATGATCTTTATGAGGAAGCGGTGCAATTAATAGCGGACATGCAAACAGCCTCTGTATCTATGCTTCAACGTCGATTTAGAATTGGTTATACGAGAGCGGCAAGATTAATCGATGAAATGGAGATGCGAGGAATTGTAGGTCCTTATGAGGGTAGTAAACCACGGACAGTGCTAATTCCTAAAGGCAATATGGAAGAGCATTCCTCTTAGAAAAGCGGAAGCGTCTGTTCAGCGACGTACAAATTTAAAGGCTTCTGACGAGATAAAGGAAACACAGCGAAGGATGAGCCGATGTTGACTTATCGTTGGAAGAAGTCGTAAATTTGCTAGTCGCTAGGTGCTGTAGCTGGACAAAGAAAAGTGAAAGACGATGTCGTCTAGATACGACAAGGCTATTTAGTAGTCCATCGGTTGTTGCGACGCTCTGTCACAACAACGATGGACTCGCATTCTACGAGCTTTTTGCTCTGCCGCCTATCGTTAGACAAAAATCATCTGCCGGATTAGCTGCTTATTCGCATATTTCATGTTCAATAACATAAAATAAAGTGCAGCATTCTAGTCTCTTGATGTATTTTACCATAAAAGTATTATGTAAAGTTAATTATCTATAAATGGAGGTTTAGCAATGGAATTTGAAAAAGAACATATTGTAAAAATGAACGGTTTTACTCTACATATGATACAGACAGAGAAATATAAAACAAATACAATTGTTTGGAAAATGAAGGCCCCTCTTCAAAAAGAAACCGCGACATTAAGAGCGTTATTACCATTAGTCATGCAAAGTAGCACAAAGAAATATGCTACTTCTGGTGCGTTACGCTCCTATTTGGATGAACTTTATGGGGCATCATTTTATGCAGATACGAGTAAAAAAGGAGAAGAAAACATCATTAGTTTTACATTAGAGATCGCCAATGAGAAGTATTTGCAAGATAAAACTCCTCTTTTGCATAAGGGCGTTGATTTTTTAACTGAAGTGTTGCTTCATCCTAATGTCGCGAATGACCGATTCGATGAAAAAACAATGAAGAAGGAAAAAAGAGGATTGAAAGAAAGGATTCATTCTCTTTATGATGATAAAATGCGTTATGCAACAGTCCGCTTGGTAGAGGAAATGTGTAAAAATGAGCCTTATGCGATTCAACCAACTGGTGAGCTTGATGAAATCGATGCAATCACCGGGGAAAGCCTTTACGAATACTATCAGCGAGCTTTTAATGAGGATCAAATTGATTTATATATTATTGGCGATATTGAGGTATCAGAAGTCCAGAATCTATTTTCAGTATTGTCCCTTTCTGATCGGGGCATGAAACAAAAAAATAGACCGGCTACAAAGGAAGTCGGTGAACTAACAGTTGTTAAAGAACATCAGGACTTAAATCAAGGTAAATTAAATATAGGCTGTCGCACAAACATTCTACTTGGAGATCAAGAATACTATGCTTTACAGATGTTTAATGGTATTTTTGGAGGATTTGCTCACTCTAAACTATTTATTAATGTGCGGGAAAAAGAAAGCCTTGCTTATTATGCCGCAAGTCGAATTGAAAGTCATAAAGGTTTATTAATGATCATGTCCGGAATTGAAAATCAAAATTATGATAAAGCCGTTTCCATCATTAAGGAGCAGCTGGACTTGATGCGATTAGGAGAATTTACAGAAAAGGAAATTGAGCAAACAAAGGCTGTTATTAGAAATGAACTTTTAGAAACACTTGATTCAGCTAAAGGTTTTATAGAAGTTCTTTATAATAATTATGTTGGAGATGAAAAGATTACGTTAGCAAATTGGCTTGAAAGAATCCAAGCTGTTTCGAAAGAAGAAATCATTGAAGTGGCCGAGAAGATTGAAATGGATACCATTTACTTTTTGGCTGGAACGGAAGGTGAGTAAAAAATGAATAAAGTTGAATTTACTCAAATAAATGAGATATTGTACCGTGAAAAATTGGAGAATGGCTTGGATGTTTATATACTGCCTAAGCCTGGGTTTAATAAAACCTATGTGACATTCACGACAAAATATGGTTCCATTGATGATCATTTCAAACCACTGAATCAAACTGAATTTAAACGTGTTCCCGATGGGATCGCTCATTTTCTCGAGCATAAGATGTTTGAGAAAGAGGATGGAGATACTTTTCAAACATTTAGTAAACAAGGGGCATCAGCCAATGCCTTTACATCCTTTGATCGAACTGCCTACTTATTTTCAAGTACAGATCATGTCAAACTTAATTTAAAGACATTATTAGATATGGTACAAAAACCATATTTCACTGAAAAGACGGTCGAAAAGGAAAAAGGGATTATTGGCCAAGAAATTATGATGTATGATGATAATCCTGATTGGAGAGCTTATTTCGGAACAATTGAGAATATGTACCATCATCATCCTGTGAAAATAGATATTGCTGGGACGGTTGAATCGATTGCGCCGATCACGGCTGAGTTACTCTATGACTGTTATGAGACTTTTTATCATCCGAGTAATATGATGTTATTCATTACGGGCCCACTTGATCCGACAGACATCATGACATTCATCCGTGACGATCAAGCGGCAAAGCAATACCAAGCAGCACCACAGATTGAGCGGATTTTTGAAGAAGAGCCAGAAACAGTCGCGCAAAAAATGCAAGTACTAGAAATGAATGTACAGACACCTAAATGCTTTGTGGGAGTAAAAGCGACAAAAATTGGCCAATCAGGTGAAGAAATGTTAAGGAACGAATTATCCTTATCCCTTTTCATGGATATATTGTTTAGCAAAAGCTCTGATTTGTATGAAGAATTATATACGAGCGAATTAATTGATGATACTTTTCAATATGAATATTCACAAGAACAGAGCTATGGTTTTGCGGTGATTGGAGGAAATACAAAAAAACCTGAAGAGCTCGCAAATAAGATAAATAGCATTTTATTAGAGGCAAAAACAGGGAAATATATTACTGAAGAAGCGTTAGAAAGAACGAAGAAAAAAAGAATTGGCCGATTTCTTCGCTCATTAAATTCACAAGAGTACATTGCGAATCAATTCACAAGATTTATTTTTAATGAAATGAATTTATTCGACGTTGTTCCTGTACTTGAGACATTGACGATTCAAGATGTTTTAGCAGCCGCGAAGGACTTGATTGAGGAAAGCCGGATGACGGTTTGCCAGGTTGTGCCAAAACAATAAGTGTGGATTTTTACATCCAGCTCCAGCGCCTAGCCCCGAGAGGCTCGCAGGATGCGAGTCCATCGGCGTTGCGACGTACAGGATGTACTAGTGCAGACGAAGCGACAGGACGTCGCGTTTGAGTCTGCCGCCAGGACGTGGCGTCCTTAGCCGATGTTCCAAGAAATACCTGAGCCAATAAAAGTCAAAACCAGAATTTTCTTTGTCTCAGAAATTTTGCTTGTCGCCGATAGGCGGGCGCCTTGCGCTTTTGTTATTGCCCGGACGAAATGCTGCCGGGCATTTTTATTTAAAAAATGTGAGGGGAAGTAGAATGAAGAAATATGCTTTAATCACTGGTGCGAGTGGTGGGATTGGTTCAGCGGTAGCAGAGGACCTTGCTAATGAAGGTTGGAACCTTTATTTACATTATCATAAAAATAAGGAAGCTCTATTTCAATTAATTCATCAGTTAAGCCCATATGGAATAGAATGTATCCCGATTTGTGCCGATTTATCAACAAGAGAAGGAGCGAACCATCTTATTGATCATATTTTTCAGATTGATGCTTTGATTTACTCCTCTGGCAGTGCTCCATATGGTCTTTTTTCTGATTTAGCTGAAGTGGAAATGGACAAAATGTTACAGCTTCATATAAAAAGTCCAATGATGCTGGTTCAATCTTTATTATCAAGTTTAAGGCAACGTCCATCTGCTCGAATTGTCCTTATTAGTTCCATATGGGGACAAACAGGAGCAGCTTGTGAAGTCCTGTACTCGACCGTTAAAGGGGCACAAATCGCGTTCGTTAAATCGTTAAGCAAAGAAACAGCGAGCTCTAGTTTACGTATTAATTGTGTAGCTCCCGGAGCGGTCAAAACCAATATGTTAGCACCATTTGATGCACAAGAATTAGAAGAACTCGAATCCGCTATTCCGCTTGGATATATAGCTGAACCGAAGGATATTTCTGGCGCCGTTTCTTTCTTATTATCGGAAAGAGCCTCCTATATAACTGGACAGGTTTTAGCAGTAAATGGCGGATGGTATACATGATCTCCATAGAATAATGTGATTTTCACTTGTACATAATAAATGTGAAGCTGTTCAATTAAAGGAGGATATGCTATGTCAGTTCTTAATAATTGGGATCAATGGAAAAACTTTTTGGGTGACCAGCTTGATGGTGCACAAGAACAAGGAATGTCCGGAAAAGTTATTGATAAAATGGCCCATCATGTCGGAGATTATTTAGCCAATCATGTCGACCCAAAAAATGAGCAACAAAGAGTTTTATCTGATCTTTGGTCTGTTGCTTCAGAGGAAGAACAAGATGCCATTGCGAGTGTAATGGTAAAGCTTGTAGAAAATAATAGCTCTAAATAAAAGGTGAACAACAAATTGACTGTGTTCTAAAGAGGTTTCTTTTACGGAAAAAGGAAATGAAACCTCTTTAGGCTCAGTCTTTTTTTCATTTAATTCACATATGTTTCTCTTTCAAATTACATGATAATCCGCTATTATATATACTAGATATCTTTACGAACTTAGTTTGACTGAGGAGTGGGTCGCAGTGGATCGGAAAGAATGGTACTTTGAATATGAAATTGCAATTGATCGACCTGGTCTATTAGGAGATATCTCTTCTTTATTAGGGATGCTCTCGATTAATATCGTTAGCATTAATGGGGTAGATAGTGGAAGACGCGGCCTTTTAATACGTGCTAGTAATGAAGTGCAAATAAAACGATTAGAATCAATTTTAGATACAGTTGATACAATTAAAGTGACTAAGATGAGAGAACCAAAGCTTCGTGATCGTCTAGCTGTTAGGCATGGTCGTTATATTCAGAGAGATATGGATGATAAAAAGACTTTTCGCTTTGTTCGGGATGAATTGGGACTCCTTGTTGATTTTATGGCTGAATTATTTAAACAAGATGGACATAAACTAATTGGGATTAGAGGAATGCCACGGGTAGGAAAAACGGAATCAGTGGTAGCCTCGAGTGTTTGTGCAAATAAAAAATGGCTTTTTGTTTCATCTACTTTATTAAAACAGACGATACGTAAAGAATTAATCAAGGATGAATACGATGCCGATAATATTTTTATTATCGATGGGATTGTTTCTAGAAAGCGGGCAGATGAAAGACATTTGCAGCTTGTCCGAGAAATTATGTGCCTCCCTGCTGTTAAAGTAATCGAACATCCTGATATTTTTGTACAGCATTCTGAGTATTCGATTGAAGATTTTGATTATATTATTGAGCTTAGAAATACACATGAAGAAAAAATTACATACGAAGTAGTAGCGAAAAACAGTCTTTTTAGTGAACCTGAGTTTGGATTTGATTTCTAGGATAGGCAGGTGTTGGCATTGTCAGATTTAGGTAACAGACTGCGAATGGCGCGAGAGGAAAAAAGTCTCACATTGGATGAACTGCAAGCTATTACAAGAATACAGAAACGGTATTTGTCTGCGATTGAAGAGGGGAATTTTAAAGTGATGCCTGGGAAGTTTTATACCCGAGCATTTATTAAGCAATATGCTGAGGCTGTTGATCTTGAGCCTGAGGTGCTGTTTGATGAATATAAAAATGAGATCCCAGTCGCTTATGATGATAATGTACCTGGAAACTTAACACGCGTACAATCGAGGGATTCCGTCTCACGTAAAACGTCAAAGATTATGGAGTTTTTTCCTAAAATTCTAATGGCCATTTTCTTTATCGCCATTGTGGTTTTAATTTGGTATTTGGTAACTAATTTTCTTATTTCTAATGATAAAGATCCAGTAGATAATCAAAATGCAGGGGTTAATATTACCGAATCAGATGATGTCTCTCCATCTGATTCCAGTGAAGATGATGAGGAAGATCAGTCAGGTTCGGATGAACAAGATGATGCAGTGGATACGGATAAGCAATCGGAGGAAAGTGAAGAAGAGGAAGAACAAAAAATCACAATGGAAGGAGTGTCAGGAAGCACAACAACTTATGAGGTTACCAATGCTGATAAGTATGAAGTGATGGTGAAAGCAACGGATTCTGGAGAAGCGTGGATTAAAGTGACGAATAATGGCGATAAAGAGTTTGCATCTAAAAAAATAGCCAATGGGGAAAGCGAAACATATGATTTCTCAGATGATTCAGAGGCTTACATCCGGACGGGAAGAGCGGCGGAGACTGAAATTTATATAAATGATGAGAAACTAGAATTGGAAAGCGATGCGACTGTCCAAAATATCGTTATAAAATTCAATAAAGAATCATAACTTTTCCCGCCGCTTGTCGGCGGTTATTTTTACCGAGCTTAAAATGAGTTAAGCTTTTGATTGGGAGGAACTTTGTTCATGAATTTACCAAATAAAATTACGATTTCTAGAATCTTTCTGATTCCAATTTTTATGGTTTTTATGCTTGTCCCATTTCATTGGGGGGTTGTACAGCTTCCTGGGACAGAAATTGAAATGGCCCACCTGATCGGTGCATTGATTTTTATTATTGCAGCCGTAACAGATTGGGTGGATGGTTATTTTGCCCGAAAATACGATTTAGTGACAACTTTAGGCAAGTTTTTGGATCCGCTTGCCGATAAACTGCTTGTGTCTGCTGCACTTATTATTTTGGCTGAGATGCAACTTGCTCCTTCTTGGATTGTTATTATTATTATTAGTCGGGAATTTGCGGTTACAGGGCTGCGACTTGTATTGGCTGGTTCAGGTGAGGTAGTTGCAGCGAAAATGTTGGGAAAAATAAAAATGTGGACGCAAATTATTGCTATTTCGGCTTTACTTCTTAATAATATCTTTTTTGAAGCAATCGGATTCCCTTTTGCTTTAATCGCTTTATGGATCGCGATGTTCTTTACAATATGGTCTGGATATGAATATTTTCACAAAAATAGAACAGCTCTTTTACAATCAAAATAATGATTATGATGTAGGAAGGATTTTGCTGAATGAATGCTGAGATTATTGGAGTAGGAACAGAACTTTTATTAGGGCAAATTGTGAATTCGAATGCACAGTTTATCTCACGTGAACTAGCAGAGCTGGGAGTTCATGTCTACTATCATACTGTCGTTGGGGATAATCCGAGGAGATTGGAAAACGCCATTTCGATAGCTGAAGAAAGAGCCGATCTTATTATTTTTACAGGTGGATTAGGACCAACTAAAGACGATTTAACGAAAGAAGTAATCGCCAATCATACTGGAAAGCAGCTTGTTGCAGACCCTATGGCGATGGAAAATATCCTTTCTTATTTTAAAAAAACGGGTAGAGAAATGTCTGAGAATAATAAAAAACAAGCGCTTGTCCTAGAGGGAGCTGCTGTACTGCCTAACGAACATGGAATGGCTCCAGGAATGTTTGTGAAGAAAGCTCAACATCTTTATATGTTATTACCTGGACCACCGCATGAAATGCAACCAATGCTCAGAAAATATGGGGCACCCGCTATTATAGATCAATTGGAATCACGTGAACGAATTGAATCAAGAGTATTGCGTTATTTTGGCATTGGCGAATCACAACTAGAGACAGAGATTGAAGATCTTATTGATGTGCAGACCAATCCAACCATTGCTCCGCTTGCAGGCGATAATGAAGTCACAATTCGTATAACTGCACGTGGTCAATCCGAGGAAAAAGCGCTACAAATGATTGAGCAGATGGAAAAGAAAATTAATGCTAGAGTGGGACAATTCTTTTATGGATATGACCAAACAACGATCATGAAAGAATTACTTACCATTTTGGATAAAAAGGATTTAACGATTGCGGCGGCAGAAAGTTTAACAGGTGGCATGTTTCAATCTGAAATGACTGGTGTGACAGGTGTAAGCACAATGTTAATTGGAGGAGTAGTTTGTTACTCTAACCAATCTAAAATAAAGCTATGCCAGGTAAAAGCTGAAACGATTGAAAAGCATGGAGTCGTAAGTGAACAATGTGCGATTGAACTAGCTGAAAATATTCGTACCATTTTAGGTACCAATATTGGAATAAGCTTTACAGGAGTAGCAGGGCCTGATTCTTTAGAAGGGCATCCAGCAGGAACAGTATGGATCGGGATTTCTTTTGATGATCGCCACACTAAAACCTATCTATTAAATCTTTCTGGTTCAAGAATTGGAAATCAAAAAAGGACAGTTAGATATGGCTGTTATTATCTGTTAAAAGAATTGGAAGAGTCCTTATAAGAAAAGCGCAAGCGCCTGTTTAGCGGCGTACAAATTTAAAGGCTTCTGACGAGATAAAGGAAACACGGTGAGGACGAAGGTACGGACCGAATGTTGACTTATCGAAGAAAGAAGACGTAAATTTGCTAGCCGCTAGGCGCTGGAGCTAGACGATCATAAAAAGCGCGTGGGCGCTTTTTATATTTGTAAAAATATTGTTTTGCGCTAGAAAATAGGGTGAAAAAGGGGTTTTCCCCTATTGAAAAATACTTTTTAAGGCTCTTTTTTTCTTGAAAATCGACGAATAAATGTTCGTTTTTTTACTTGGCAAATCAGATTAAAAGCTTTATACTAGAGTTAGCTTTAAATAATATAGCAAATTTATTTAATAGAATATAAATATAGGGAGGATATTTTATGAGTGATCGCCAAAAAGCATTAGACTTGGCATTAAAACAGATCGAGAAACAATTTGGAAAAGGTTCGGTTATGAAACTAGGAGAACAAACAAACCGAAAAATTTCTACTATATCGAGTGGCTCTCTTGCTCTTGATATTGCGCTAGGAGTTGGGGGGTATCCAAGAGGACGGGTAATAGAAATTTATGGTCCTGAGAGTTCCGGTAAAACGACCGTTGCGCTCCATGCGATTGCTGAAGTACAAGCAAACGGTGGTCAAGCGGCATTTATAGATGCTGAGCATGCCCTTGACCCTGTGTATGCCGAAAAATTGGGTGTAAATATTGATGAATTACTTCTTTCACAACCTGATACAGGCGAACAGGGCTTAGAAATTGCGGAGGCTCTCGTTAGAAGTGGAGCTATTGAAGTGATCGTCATTGATTCAGTAGCTGCATTAGTTCCAAAGGCTGAGATTGAAGGCGAAATGGGAGATGCTCACGTGGGTCTTCAGGCTCGGTTAATGTCTCAGGCACTTAGAAAATTATCAGGTGCGATTAATAAATCAAATACAATTGCTATTTTTATTAACCAAATCCGTGAAAAAGTAGGAGTCATGTTCGGAAATCAACTTCAAACTGCCTAGACTTTCAAAGCTGTTGTGAAACAAATGACCATTGAAAATTGATGGGAGAGAAAAGTTCCGTGGCTGTAAAAATAGGAAATAGACTTTTTAAAAATGTAGATTCGTGGCAAGTAGACTATATTAAGAGACACTCGGAGAAAAAGCTCAAAGAGATTGGTGGGGCTATAAATCTTGATGAAAGACGGGTTGGGGAAATTATCAAATTACTTGGTATTCCAAGAGAAAGACATTGGAAGATTTATTTACCCAAGACGAAAGAAGTGGAAGAAGAATTAAAAAACCCTTATCTTTCTCATGTGGAGATAGCTTATAAGTATAAAGTGTCAGAAGCTTGTGTTGCAAAAAGAAGAAAAGAACTTGGAGTAAATTCAAGAAGGAAAAACTATGATACCCTGATTGAAAAACAAGTTGAAGAATTCTTCTTATCCTTGATCTAGCATTTTTAAAACAAAAGCGTTTTGGAAGATGGTCGGTAGATTTTTACCTTGGGAGAAAATATTGTATAGACGTTCATGGAGAATGGTCACATTCCAAGCGAAAAATTATCGAAAGAGATAAACGCAAAAAAACCTATTTTGAAGCACACTCTATTAATTATTTGGTCATTGAAGAAAAAGAATTACTACAGCCGAAAAAAGTAATAAATAGAATAAAGCAGTTTACTCTGGGTTTCCCATGTTAGTGATAGCATGAAAAAAACCTTGTGAACCCTATTGCCTAGGGGTGTAGTTGCTAAAACTGCTAACGGTGAAGCCCCCCATTATTGGGTAATACCGTGCCAAGCCTTACCAACTTAGTAAGGAAGGTGTAGAGACTACCGAAAAGGACCGATTGGTTAACTGAGTAGGGTACGTCAGAGGATAGGCTACTGTCGGAAGTGCAAGGCTCTCTAACATAGAGATGAAGAGATAGTCCACACTATAGAAATGGTAAATCTATAGATTATGCCAGAAACAACTCCAGGTGGTAGAGCACTTAAATTCTATTCATCCGTTCGTCTGGAAGTTCGCCGTGCAGAACAACTAAAGCAAGGACAAGACATTGTCGGAAATAGAACGAAAGTAAAAGTTGTGAAAAATAAAGTTGCTCCTCCATTCCGAACTGCCGAAGTAGATATCATGTATGGAGAAGGGATTTCTCGTGAAGGTGAAATTATCGATATGGGTTCAGAACTTGATATCGTCCAAAAAAGTGGATCCTGGTATTCTTATAATGATGAGAGACTTGGGCAAGGTCGCGAAAATGCCAAACAATTCCTGAAAGAAAATGCAGAATTGAGAACTGAAATCATGCATAAAGTTCGTGATCATCATCAACTGGATGAGGAAAAAACAGCCCCTCCAGAAGTAGAGGAAGAAGAACAGAATGAGTTTAGTCTTTTAGAAGAATAAGTTTAAAAGGGAGAAAACAAAGTCCACAACATCAGCGACTTTGTTTTTTCTTCTATATAGAACTGAACATCACTTGACATTAAAACGTCACAACTATAAAATTAACATGTATATTTTACATTTTTTTCGCATGCATGAATTTGAGCTTGGCTCAGTATATTGAAACCTATGTAGCAATGTACCAGCCGACATGAAAAAAATTATTTTAATTTAATAGCAAGAGGAGGTGAAAGTATGGATACACCTATTATCATCATCTCCATTTTGCTTGCCCTTATCGTCGGTTTAGTTGTTGGCTATTTCATTTTTAAATTGATTACAGAGGCTAAAATAACAGGTGCTAAAAGTTCTGCTGAGCAGATTTTAGTAGATGCTAAGCGAGATGCGGAAGCATTAAAGAAGGAAGCCTTGTTAGAAGCGAAGGATGAAAATCACCGTCTTCGTACCGAAGCGGAACTTGAACTTCGAGATAGAAGAACCGAATTGCAAAAACAAGAAAAACGATTATTGCAAAAGGAGGAGAACCTCGACCGAAAAGACGAAACTCTTGATAAGCGGGAAAATACGCTTGAAAGGAAAGAGGAGTCTCTTAATGAAAGACAACAACATATTGAAGAGATGGAAAGCAAAGTGGATGAATTGGTCCGTAAACAAGAGGCTGAAATAGAACGGATTTCAGGCTTAACTCGTGAAGAAGCCAAAAACATTATTCTTTCAGATGTAGAAAAAGAATTGGCTCACGAGACGGCTGTTATGATCAAGGAGAGCGAAATGCAAGCAAAAGAAGAGGCTGATAAAAAAGCTAAAAATATTCTTTCACTTGCCATTCAACGTTGTTCAGCTGAACATGTGGCTGAAACAACCGTTTCTGTTGTTAATCTACCAAATGATGAAATGAAAGGGCGAATTATTGGTAGAGAAGGCCGAAATATCAGGACTCTTGAGACATTGACCGGCATTGATTTAATTATCGATGATACACCTGAAGCCGTAATTTTATCAGGGTTTGATCCGATTAGACGAGAAATTGCGCGAATAGCACTTGAAAAACTAGTTCAGGATGGACGAATTCACCCAGCGCGAATTGAAGAAATGGTGGACAAGGCTAGACGTGAAGTAGATGAGCATATTCGTGAAATCGGTGAACAGACAACATTTGAGGTCAGTGTTCACGGATTGCATCCTGATCTAATCAAAATACTTGGGCGTTTGAAATACCGCACTAGTTATGGACAAAATGTTCTTAAGCATTCAATAGAGGTTGCTTTTCTATCAGGATTGCTTGCTGCAGAATTAGGAGAAGACGTAACCCTTGCTCGTCGGGCAGGATTATTGCATGACATTGGAAAAGCAATTGATCATGAGGTGGAAGGTAGCCATGTGGAAATTGGTGTTGAGTTGGCTACAAAGTATAAAGAACATCCAGTTGTGATCAATAGTATTGCATCCCATCATGGGGATACAGAACCAACTTCGACAATTTCTGTATTAGTCGCCGCAGCAGATGCTTTGTCAGCCGCAAGACCAGGGGCTAGAAGTGAGACTCTCGAAAATTATATTCGTCGTTTGGAGAAGTTAGAAGAAATTTCCGAGTCTTATGATGGTGTTGAAAAGTCATATGCCATACAAGCCGGAAGAGAAGTTCGCATTATTGTGAAACCCGAACAAATCAATGATCTAGAGTCACATAAACTAGCACGTGATATCCGGAAGAGAATTGAACATGATCTCGATTATCCAGGGCATATTAAAGTTACTGTCATTCGAGAAACACGAGCAGTCGAATATGCAAAATGAAACAAAGCGGGGTGTGATCACTCCGCTTTTCTTATGCGTATAATTTATACTGTGATAAACTGGAACATGTTATACATGTTTAAAGAAGAAAGGGATTTTTATGGAAATTCTATTTATCGGTGATGTCGTTGGCTCACTTGGAAGAGCGATGATTCAAGAATATTTATCAAAGTTGAAAAGGAAATATCGTCCCCATGTAACCATTATTAATGGCGAAAATGCAGCAGGTGGACGGGGGATTACAGAGCAAATTTATAAACAGTTTCTTGAGGCAGGAGCAAATGCTGTTACTTTAGGGAATCATGCATGGGACAATAAGAATATATTTGAGTTTATTGACAGCGCAAAATATTTAGTGAGACCAGCAAATTTTCCAGATAAGACACCTGGAAAAGGACTGGTGTTTGTTAAAATTAATTCAATTGAAGTAGCCATTATCAATCTTCAAGGAAGAACATTTATGACTCCGCTCGATTGTCCATTTAACAAAGCGGAAGAATTAATTAATATCGCTAAAAAACGCACAAATATCATCTTTGTTGATTTCCATGCTGAGACAACCAGTGAAAAACAAGCAATGGGCTGGTTTCTCGATGGAAAGGTGACGGCTGTAATTGGTACCCATACCCATGTGCAAACCGCTGACCAACGCATCCTGCCTAATGGAACAGCCTATTTAACAGATGTAGGCATGACAGGACCCTATGATGGGATCCTTGGGATGGAAAAAGCGGCAGTTTTACAAAAATTTCGTACTGCTTTACCGGTAAGGTTTGAAGTGCCTAAGAATGGACGAACACAGTTAAGCGCTTGTGTAGTTAGTCTCAATCAAGAGACTGGAAAAGCTTTAAAGCTTCGCCCTATTCTTATTAATGACGATCACCCATTTTTAGATGAATAATTTTCTCCATTCTCTCGTTCTCTCTTTTGGACAATCTGGAATAGTTCGTAAATTCCCTGAATATAGTAACAGTGATAAGGGTTACTGCGACCTTTGATTTGTACAATTGTATGGGGAAATGACAAGGAGGAACAAGAAATGGAAATATTAAAAGTTTCAGCTAAATCCAGTCCTAATTCCGTAGCGGGTGCGCTAGCTGGCGTTCTCAGGGAAAGAGGAGGAGCGGAAATCCAAGCGATTGGAGCCGGGGCAATAAATCAGGCAGTGAAGGCAGTAGCAATTGCAAGAGGTTTTGTCGCCCCTGGAGGTGTCGATTTAATTTGTATACCCGCATTTACGGATATCCTGATTGACGGGGAAGAAAGAACAGCGATTAAGTTAATAGTAGAACCGAGATAATACAACATTCATTTTTTTACAGATAAAGTGAGACTGCCAGCAGTGGGAGGTTCTCATCCCCATTGCTGGGTAGCGGGACTCATCGGAGTGTTAGTGCTCGCTATTCCCATCTAGACATATGGGCGTCTTATCGTCTTGTAGTGAAGGATTTACGGATGTTTGTACGGAATAAAAAGATTCGTTTGCGATCTAGCCTACGGATCTTTTTTATTTTCAAAATTGATTTGAAATAGGCTAATGTTGTATTCGAAAATAAAAGACTATATACTAGTAGGGGATGTTCAAAAAGTTCGGTAAAAATTACACTTCAGGATGAAGGATCTTCGACTAAGTAACGATACGTCCTGTCTCGAACGTCGAAGTCACCCAGCCTGTGGAAGCTCGTTGGCTTGTTTCTGTGCCAGGGAAAGGATCTTCCGTTAAAACCACCCACGTCCTGTGGGTAACACGGAAGTCAGTACATCCTGTACAAGTCCGCTACTCGAAACTACGTCGCCTCGAACTCCTTGGTCCTTTTTGAACACACTATTAGAATGAATGTAAGTTTTATGAGTATTTTTTACATAAAGTTAGAAAGGGGATTTTCATGAACGAGAAACAACGTTTAGAAAGTCAGCAAGTTCAAAGTCCAAAGAGTAGTGAAGAAAAAGATTATAGCAAGTATTTTCAAACAGTCTATATGCCACCCTCTTTAAAAGATGCTCGCAGAAGAGGAAAAGAAGAAATAAAATATCATGATGATTTTGACATAGATGAACGTTTTAAAGGAATGGGAAATGGTCGTAAATTTTATATCCGAACTTACGGTTGTCAAATGAATGAACATGATACAGAAGTCATGGCAGGAATTTTTATGAATCTCGGTTATCAAGTAACCGAGACCGTAGAAGATGCTGATGTGATTTTAATGAATACTTGTGCAATCAGAGAAAATGCTGAAAACAAAGTGTTTGGTGAATTAGGACATTTAAAACATTTAAAAATGGAGAAGCCCGATCTTCTATTAGGTGTATGTGGTTGTATGGCCCAGCAAGAGTCTGTCGTCAATCGAATATTAGAAAAACATCCCTTTGTGGATATGATCTTTGGAACGCATAACATCCACCGTCTTCCTGAAATTTTAAATGAAGCATATATGTCGAAGGAAATGGTTGTTGAAGTTTGGTCTAAAGAAGGAGATGTTATTGAAAATCTTCCTAAAGTTAGGGCAGGTAAAATAAAAGCTTGGGTAAATATTATGTATGGCTGTGATAAATTCTGCACCTACTGTATCGTTCCTTATACAAGGGGAAAAGAGAGAAGTAGGAGACCAGAGGATATTATCCAAGAAGTACGTCAACTAGCGGCACATGGGTATCAAGAAATTACTGTGCTTGGTCAAAACGTAAATGCGTACGGGAAGGATTTTGAAGATATCGATTATCGCTTTGGTGATTTAATGGACGATTTGAGAAAAGTCGATATCCCCCGTGTTCGTTTCACGACAAGTCATCCTCGTGATTTTGATGATCATTTAATTGAAGTGCTAGCCAATCAAGGAAATCTTGTTGAGCATATTCATTTACCTGTTCAATCAGGCTCAAGTGCAATGCTAAAAATTATGGGACGTAAGTACACAAGAGAGCAATTTTTAGAGCTTGTTAGAAAGATCAAGCAAGCCATACCAGATATTTCTCTTTCAACTGATATTATTGTCGGGTTTCCAAATGAAACGGATGAGCAGTTTGAAGAAACAATGTCACTTTATCGTGAAGTAGGCTTTGAAACAGCCTACACATTTATCTATTCAGCAAGAGAAGGTACTCCAGCAGCAAAAATGAAAGACAATGTTTCAATGGAAGTAAAGAAAAAACGACTTCAACGCTTAAATGCTTTAGTAAATGACTTTTCAAGAAAAGCAATGGAAGCTCATAAAGGACAAATTGTTGAAGTATTAGTTGAAGGGGAGAGTAAAAATAACCCGGAGATTCTTTCTGGTTACACAAGGAAAAATAAGTTAGTGAATTTTAAAGGGCCAAAATCAGCAATTGGAAATCTGGTTCAAGTGAAAATTACTGATGCTAAAACATGGTCCTTAAACGGAGAAATGGTTGATGTAAAGGAATCGGTTGAGGTGATTTAAGTGGAAAAATATACAAAAGATGATATTTTAATTCGAGCACATGAATTAGCAACAATGATTGCAAACACAGAAGAGGTTGATTTCTTTAAGCGAGCGGAAGCACAAATAAATGAGAATCAAAAAGTCCGCGAAATGATAGCTGGGATCAAAAGTCTCCAAAAACAGGCTGTTAACTTCCAACATTATGGCAAAGAAAAAGCCCTTCATTTAGTGGAAGAGAAATTGGAGAAATTAGAAGCCGAATTAGATGAAATTCCGATTGTTCAAGAATTTAAGCAATCGCAAACAGATGTAAATGATTTATTGCAGATGGTATCATCTGCAATATCGAATAAAGTAACAGATGAAATCTTACTTTCCACTGAGGGTGATTTACTGACAGGGGAAACTGGGTCTAAAATAAAGAATAGTCCATCAAGCTGTTAATCTGTAAAATAGAGTGGTCTAAAGAGGCTGGGACAAAACTAAAAAATAAGCTCTAAAACCGAACAATGCATTACCTTAGCGGAGAAATATACGTAGACTCCAGCGGGAGGAAAGGCATCGGTGAGATCCCGGAGTGCGATAGCACGAGGAAGCTCACCAGCCGCCCGCGGAAAGCGAAGTATATTTCCGGAGCAGGGATATGCATCATACTAGTTCGGTTTTTTCTTTGGTGAAAACACTTTTGTTCCACCTCTTTACTTTTTGAAGATTTCTCCGCGTTTTCCTCAACATTCTTCCTTCACAACATACAATATCACAGGCACAAAAAGTTGTGGTTCTAGGAAATGAGCACAATCATCTAGGTAAATGCATATGATGAAGGGAAAATGAATGAGGAGGTTCGCTCGAATGGCAGAATACAGAGAAATTATAACAAAAGCAGTTGTTGCGAAAGGGCGTAAATTTACGAAAGCCAATTATACGATTAGCCCACCGCATCATCCTTCGAGCATTTTAGGCTGTTGGATTATCAATCATAAATATGAAGCACGGAAAGTCGGCAAAAAAGAAGTCGAAGTAAGCGGCTCTTTTGATATGAATGTTTGGTATTCCCATCATGATAATACAAAAACATCTGTTGCAACTGAAAGGGTAGAATACAGAGATATACTCAAACTGCATTACAAAGATCCTGATTGCATGGATGACCGACAAGTTTTAGCAAATGTTTTACAACAGCCTAATTGCGTCGAAGCGGTTATTTCTAAAAAAGGCAATAAAATTCTCGTCACAACCGAACGAGAATTTCAAGTCGATGTCATTGGTGAAACAAAAGTTTGTGTTGAAGTCCATTATGACAAATGCTCAGATGATGATGATTATGATTTACATGAAGAATTATCTGATAGTGAATTGGAAGACATCAACACGGATTTTCTCACAGCTGATGAAGGAAAAGAGTAAACCGGGAAAAATTTTTCCGGTTTTTCTTTTTGGGTAAATATTCTTTGATGAATTGAAAATTTCCATTAGTGATTGAATAAACCTTGGTATGTTATACTTGTTTGTACATAGTTTCAAGAAGAAAGGAAATCGGTACATAATGGCTCAATATACTCCGATGATACAACAATATTTAAAAATAAAGGCTGAATATCAAGATGCCTTTTTGTTTTTTCGTTTAGGAGATTTTTATGAAATGTTTTTTGAAGATGCGTTAAAAGCGTCTCAGGTTTTAGAAATCACATTAACAAGCAGGGATGGCGGAGCTGAAGAAAAAATACCGATGTGTGGGGTTCCATATCATGCTGCTACAGGTTATATAGAACAATTAATTGATAAAGGCTATAAAGTAGCCATTTGTGAGCAAACAGAAGATCCGAAGCAAGCAAAAGGTGTTGTACGACGTGAAGTGATTCAATTAATTACCCCTGGTACTGTTATGGATGAAAAAGGGCTAAATGATAAGGAAAATAACTACATTGCGTCGATTCATTGTGATCAGTCTGGAAAATATGCGCTTGCCTATACAGATTTGTCAACAGGAGAAAGCAAAGCCTTATTATTGGAGGATTCCTTAGAACGATTATCGCATGAAATAGCTTCAATTGGGGCGAAAGAAATCGTAGTTGATCCGAATTTTGATCAAAAAGAGATTACCTTCATACAGACACGCTGTCATGTGGTTATTTCTTTTGAAGATCAAGGAACAGAGACTGAAGAATTTCATGAATTAGTGAATCAGCTTCATCATCAACCATTAAAAATGGTTGCGCACCGACTATTACACTATCTAAAAAGATCACAAAAAAGAAGTCTCCACCATTTACAGGCATTTACTGAATATGAATTAAATCAATATATGAAAATTGATTATTTTTCAAAACGGAATCTCGAAATCTCAGAGTCAATCCGTGGAAATAATAATAAAGGCACATTATTATGGCTATTAGATGAAACGGTCACAGCAATGGGCGGTCGTTTATTGCGACAATGGATGGATCGCCCTCTTATTAACGAAATGAAGATTAAACAACGGCTTGATATGGTTGAAACGCTATTGGAACATTATTTTGAAAGAGAAGACCTACGAGATAAATTAACCGGCGTGTATGATTTAGAGCGTCTATCTGGTCGCGTTGCCTTTGGAAATGCAAATGCCCGCGATTTTATTCAGTTGAAAAAGTCCTTAATGCAAATCCCAGCTATCAAACAATTAACGGAACAATTAGAGCAAGAGTGGGCGAAGGATTTAGCAAATCAGTTAGATCCATGTGAAGATTTAGTCACCTTGTTAGAAAATGCGATTATTGATCAACCCCCGTTAACAATTAAAGAGGGAGGACTTATTAAAGATGGTTTCCATCAAGAACTGGACAAGTATCGAGATGCCAGCCGAAATGGAAAACAATGGCTTGCTCAGTTAGAAAAAAAAGAAAGAGAAAAAACGGGAATAAAATCTTTAAAAGTAGGGTTTAACCGAGTATTCGGTTATTATATTGAAGTGACACGAGCGAATACCCATCTCCTTGAAGATTCACGCTATGAACGGAAACAAACATTAGCCAATTCAGAGAGATATATAACGCCTGAATTAAAAGAAAAAGAAGCACTTATTCTCCAAGCAGAGGAAAAAAGTGTCGATTTAGAATACGAATTATTTCTAAACATAAGGGAAACGGTGCAATCTTATATAAAAAGGATTCAACAAACGGCCAAAATCATCAGTATGTTAGATGTTTTTCAATGTTTTGCAACACTTAGTGAAAAGCGCCATTATACACGTCCCCTTTTCAACTCAAATCGAAACATTGCTATAGAAGAAGGACGACATCCAGTTGTTGAGAAGGTGATGGATTCCAATCATTATGTACCAAATGATTGTTATATGAATGAGCAGAATGAGATGTTTTTAATCACAGGGCCAAATATGTCGGGTAAGAGTACATATATGCGACAAATTGCCTTGATTGCTCTAATGGCCCAAATTGGTTGTTTTGTTCCAGCCAAATCCGTTGAGTTACCAATCTTTGATCAGATATTTACGCGGATTGGAGCGGCGGATGACTTAATTTCAGGACAAAGTACCTTTATGGTTGAGATGCTTGAAGCGAAAAATGCACTCATGCATGCGACAAATGATAGTTTAATCCTGTTCGATGAAATAGGACGTGGAACGTCTACCTATGATGGAATGGCTTTGGCACAAGCAATTATTGAATATATCCATGAAAATATCGGAGCTAAAACACTTTTTTCAACCCATTATCATGAATTAACGGTCTTGGAAGAAAAGTTAGCCAAATTAAGCAATGTACATGTTAGTGCCATTGAGCAACAAGGAAAACTTGTTTTTCTTCATAAAGTAAAGAAAGGGGCAGCGGATAAAAGCTATGGTATTCATGTTGCAGAATTAGCGGAACTTCCGGCAAGCCTTATTAAACGAGCGAATGAAGTATTAGCTGAATTGGAAAAATCAGCTAGAGATTCACGGCTTGAAACAGCCGTATCAATGGATGAAGAAAATGACAAAGTTCAAGAACAGCTCACATTGTTTGAACCACCAAAACCAACTCAAACTCGTACTTCAGATCACAAAGTGTTAGAGAAAATCCGCAACATCGATATTTTAGAATTAAACCCGATGCAAGCGATGAATTTACTCTATGAGCTTAAAAAACAAGTTAAATAGGAAGTTCAAAAATAAGGATCAAAGGCTAAATTCGCGACATCAATCGCCACGTCTTTGTGACCTGCGTCCTGCAGGCCTCCGGTTAAATGACACAACGAGAAAGTGACTTCGATTAAGTGCCGACACCTTCTATGACGAACATTAATGATTGCGTAATCGTCGACTTGGTCTTTTTTTGAACATACCCTTAATCATAAAGAATGAAAGGTGGAATCATGATGTCCGAAATTATTGAATTAGATGATTACCTTTCTAATAAAATTGCTGCAGGAGAGGTAGTAGAACGTCCTGCCTCTGTTGTAAAAGAATTGATAGAAAATGCGATTGATGCCTGTAGCACGATCATTGAAATTGATGTGGAAGAAGCTGGCCTGGGGAAAATTCGGGTTTTAGATAACGGGGAGGGCATTGATGAAGAAGATGTCCTAAGAGCATTTAAACGACATGCCACAAGTAAGATTAAAGATGAAAATGATCTGTTTCGAATTCGCACATTAGGATTTAGGGGGGAGGCTCTCCCTAGTATCGCTTCAGTTTCCATGGTTGAACTAACCTCGGCTAAAGCCGGAAAACCGGGTACAAAAGTCTGTTTAGAGGCGGGGAAATTACTTCGTCAAGAAAAGTCATCCGCTCGTGTTGGGACAGAGCTAACGGTTTCTGGATTGTTTTTTAACACACCTGCCCGTTTAAAATATATGAAGTCCATTCATACGGAAATTGGTCATATTTCTGATATTGTCAATCGCTTAGCCCTTGCTCATCCGGAAATTTCCTTCCGACTTCGTCATAATGACAGAGAGTTATTAAGAACAAATGGAAACGGTGATATTCGGCAAGTGTTAGCGGCTATTTATGGAATGAATATCGCCAGAAAAATGATTCCAATTACAGCACAATCGCTTGATTTTACACTGAGTGGTTGGATAGCATTACCAGAAATCACTCGGGCCTCTCGAAATTATATTTCAACGATGGTCAATGGCCGGTTTATCAAGAATTATTCGTTAGTGAATGCGATTATGAATGGATATCATACTTTATTACCAATCAATCGTCATCCTATTGTTTTATTATCTATAGAGATGGATCCGATATTAGTAGACGTCAATGTTCACCCGGCTAAAATGACTGTTCGCCTTAGTAAAGAAACTGAGCTTGAACAGTTAATTTCAACCACCATCAAGCAAGCATTTCAACAACAAGAGTTAATTCCAGAGGGAAATATAGCAAAGAGAAATGAACAGAAATCGGAGCAAACCTATCTGCATCTTGAAGAAAATAAACCAGCTAAATCACTATTTTCAAAAAGTGAGGAATATTCGATAAGCAAGCCGTCTATCCCACATACGGATACATCAGTGCCAGATGAAACAGCAACTGAGTATAAGCCGGAGATTGAAGAACAGCCGACAGGTTTTGTCGCTAAAGAAGCTGTTACAACAATGGATCCGGTCATCGAAAAGAAGAGGGAGGTAGCATCTGATCGAATCCCACCTTTATATGCAATTGGCCAATTGCATGGTACCTATATTTTAGCGCAAAATGATCGAGGTTTTTATATGATCGATCAACACGCAGCCCAAGAACGTATAAAATATGAGTATTTCCGTGAAAAGGTGGGAGAAGTGACCAATGAACTCCAAGAAATGCTCGTTCCTTTAACATTGGAATTTTCGACAGATGAATATATTAAAATAGGAGAATATAAGAATGAACTAGAAACAGTCGGGATTTTTTTGGAAGACTTTGGGACGAATAGTTTTATTGTTCGCTCGCACCCGAACTGGTTTCCGAAGGGCTATGAAAAAGAAACGATTGAGGATCTCATTGAGCAACTTCTTGCTATGAAAAAGATGAATATTAAGACCTTACTAGAAGAAGCAGCGATTATGATGAGTTGTAAAGGATCTATAAAAGCAAATCGTTTTTTAAGACAAGATGAAATTCAAGCTTTACTTCAGGAATTGCGTCAAACCGAAGATCCTTTCACATGCCCACATGGCAGGCCAATTATCGTTCATTTTTCAACGTACGAAATAGAAAAAATGTTTAAAAGAATTATGTAAGATAATTGTCAAATGTCATACGGATTAAAAATATAGAGTACGATACAATAGAAATAACATTTAGGCTAACAGATAGGAGTAATGATAAAAGTGTATACATTCCTGATTATTGCTGTTATTGTTGTATTCATAATTGCTCTTGTTGGTACTTTATTAGTTGGCAAAGAAGTAAGTACCAAGCAAAAACAATACGAAGTAGAAGGCGATTCACTCAAAGAAGAGATTGCTAGATCTCATGAATATGAGACAAAGTCATTAAAAACAAATATAAAATCATTAACATGGATCTATATCGGCTTAACAGTACTTGTAATAGCGACTGCGATTGGCATTATGATTTCGTTTTAAATAAAACCATCTGGATTATACTTCCAGATGGTTTTATTTTATGGTATTACATAATATTATTATGTAAACTTAAAGACGAAAATGACCATAATACTATAAGCCCATTGATAAGATATGGTATTATTTAAAAAAATGGTGTTTTGAGAAAGCAGTGAATGAAATTGCCAAGCAGACAGAAGGAAAAGGTTGTTTCCGTCATTGGACCAACCGCTGTAGGGAAAACAGAATTAAGTCTACAAATTGCTAAAAGATTTAATGGGGAAATTATTAGTGGCGATTCAATGCAAATTTATAGAGGGATGGATATTGGAACAGCAAAAATTAAACCTAGCGAAATGCAAGGAGTGCCTCATCATCTTTTAAGTTTTAAAGATCCACGGGAGTCATTTTCGGTAGCAGAATATCAAAAAGTTGTCAGAGAAAAAATTAAAGAGGTACAGAGTAGAGGGCATTTACCTATTCTTGTTGGAGGAACGGGACTATATATTCAATCCGTCTTATATGACTATCAATTTTCCGATGCACCTGCTGATCCATCCTTTAGGAAGAGGATGGAAGAAAAAGTTCAGTCAGGAGAAGCAATGAATTTATATAATCAGTTAGAAGCCGTTGACCCTGATGCTGCAGACAAAATCCATCCAAATAATCATCGTCGGGTAATAAGAGCGTTAGAAATCTTTCATTGTACAGGAAAAACAATGACTGAATTCCAAAAAAAGCAACAAAATATTCCTTTATATCAAGATGTATTAATTGGATTAACAATGGATAGAGAAATATTATATCAACGAATTGATCACAGAGTTGATATAATGATGGAGGAAGGACTTGTTCAAGAGGTAAGCGATCTGATGAACAATGGCCTTCATCGTGAACACCAATCCATGAAGGCAATCGGCTATAAAGAAATCGCTGATTATCTTGAAAAAAGAACTTCTTATGAAGAAGCACTTACTTTACTTAAAAAGAATTCCCGTCATTACGCTAAGCGTCAATTAACATGGTTTAGAAATAAAATGGAGGCGGAATGGTTTGATTTAACGGATCAAAGGGAAGACTGGAAAAAAATAGCCGGAATTATCGATTTTATAGCAGGAAAGCTTGAATTAAAATCGAATAATTAAATATAGAGATAAATTAGGAGGCCATTTAATGAAATCATCAGTCAATATTCAAGATCAATTTTTGAATCAACTTCGAAAGGAAGCAATCCCAGTTACTTTATTTCTACTAAATGGATTTCAACTTCGCGGAAATGTTAAGGGATTTGATAATTTTACAGTACTGTTTGAATCAGAAGGAAAACAACAATTAGTATTTAAACATGCTATCTCAACTTTTTCACCCCAACGTAATATTCAAATTAAATTAGAAGAATAAACCGTTTGAAGAAAGCTGTTTGCAATAGGTTCCTTATAAAATAAGGATTCTGTTATAAACGGCTTTCTTTGTATCCTGCATTATTGGGCAGGATACTTCCCACTAATTAGGTCAAGTGTACTGAATATCACACACACATAAGAATTCATTCGTACATATTTTAGCATTTCCCGTTTTCCACAGTAATGGCTGCGATTAAGGTTGAATATACTGAAATAATCCTTTTTAAAAAGATAAAAACGTATAATTTTAGCTAATACTGGATCTAGCTCCAGTGCCTAGGCCGGGAAGCTCACAGGATGTCCGTTCATCAGCGTTGCGACGTACAGGATATTACTAGTGCAGACGAAGCGACAGGACGTCGCTGTTTGAGTCTGCCGCCGGGACGTCGCGAACTTAGCCGATGTTCTTACATCAAGGCGCTTGTGCGTTTGTTCTGGTTTGAGAAATTATAAAATTGTAGCTTATGGATAAGTGTTTACCTTGCAATTGTTGTCTAGCTCCAGGCGCCATCGGCTTGAGGCTCGCAGGAGCGAGTCCATCGGCGTTGCCACAGGACGTGGCGACCTTAGCCGATGTTCCACGAAATAACCTGAGCCAATGAAAGGCAAAGAACGCCTTTCTTTGTCTCAGAACATTTGCTTCTCGCCGATAGGTGGGCGCCTTGCGCTTTTCTTGATTGAACTGGGCACAAAATTGCAGCTTTGGGCGTATACTGTTTTTAATGTGAGGTGATGAGGATGAGTGAACCGATTAGAATGAAAAATAATGGACAGATCAGTATTATGCTGAATGTGAATAATAGAGAAAAGAAATCTGATTTGCAAAAGAGCATATCACCAAAACCTTTATCACAAGAACATGCGATCCTGAAAGAGATTGAAAAAGAAATGAATACTCTTGTTGGAATGACACAAATAAAAAAAATGATGAAAGAAGTATATGCCTGGATCTATATAAATAAAAGACGAGAAGAAGCGGGATTAAAACCAGGGCAGCAAGTTTTGCACATGATGTTTAAAGGTAATCCAGGTACAGGGAAAACAACGGTTGCCCGATTAATCGGAAAGCTATTTCAAAAAATGGATATTTTGCCTAAGGGACATCTGATTGAAGCTGAAAGAGCCGATTTAGTGGGAGAATATATTGGTCATACTGCTCAAAAAACACGTGATTTAATCAAGAAAGCAACAGGAGGAGTTTTATTTATTGATGAAGCCTATTCATTAGGACGTGGCGGGGAAAAAGATTTTGGAAAAGAAGCGATTGATACATTAGTGAAGCATATGGAAGATAAGCAAAATGAATTTATTCTTATTTTAGCGGGATACTCCCAAGAAATGGATTATTTTCTTAGTTTGAATCCTGGCCTCCATTCTCGCTTTCCACTCGTTTTTCATTTTCCGGACTATACGGCTAATGAATTAATGGATATCGGACGTCGGATGGTGGGAGAGAAAGAATATATTTTAAGCAAAGAAGCAGAGGCAAAATTGAAAGATCACTTGCTTTATGTGAAAGGCATAAAGGGGGAGCATTTTTCAAATGGGCGTTACGTTCGCAACCAAATCGAAAAAGCAATTCGCTCACAAGCGATGCGACTTTTAAGTGAATCACATTTAGATAAAAATAGATTAGCAACCTTGATGAGCGAAGATTTTAATTTCTCTAAGTAGGGTTGAAAATACTGTCCTTATGGCCAGCACTTGGCTATAAGACAGTTTAGAAATTTGTTATGTACAAGTATACATACACTAATAAGACGTTATTTGGAAAACGCTAAATTCGTCTTTAAAATCGCTTTTTGTTATGATAAAAATATGGCATATGAGGAAAAGAGGGAAACATTTGCAGATACCCGATAAAGAGAAGGTTATTATCGTTGGAAGCCAGACGATTGATTCCAATTTACATTTTCACTACTCCATGTCTGAGCTTGAGTCATTAGTTTCGACTGCGCGAGGGAATACCATTGCTTCATTGACTCAGAAACAGGAAAAAATCCATCCTTCTACTTATATTGGAAAAGGAAAATTGGAAGAACTGCAGCATTTAGAGGAAGAACTTGAACCAGATTTAATCATTTTTAATGATGAGCTTTCTCCAAGTCAGCAACGAAATCTCCAAGAAAAACTTATGGCAAAAGTGTTAGATCGTCCCCAATTAATATTGGATATCTTTGCACAACGAGCCCGTTCGAAAGAAGGGAAATTACAAGTTGAGCTTGCCCAACTTCAATATCTTTTACCAAGATTAGCAGGACAGGGTATTCTTCTCTCACGCTTAGGTGGCGGAATAGGAACAAGGGGACCAGGTGAAACGAAGCTAGAGTCAGACAGACGGCATATTCGTCGTAGAATTGATGAGATAAAAAAGCAATTACAAGTTGTCGTTCATCATCGTGAACGTTATCGTGAGAGAAGACGACGTAATCGAGCCTTTCAAATTGCCCTTGTTGGCTATACAAATGCAGGGAAATCCACGTTATTCAATAGATTATCCACTGCACAGGCATTTGAAGAAAATCAATTATTTGCAACCCTTGATCCCTTAACAAGAAAATTGGTCCTGCCTATTGGCTATAGCGCGATTCTTACGGACACAGTGGGATTTATCCAAGATCTTCCCACAACGTTAATTGCTGCGTTTCGTTCAACCCTAGAGGAAGTGCGAGATGCCGATCTTTTACTTCATGTAGTAGACAGTTCAAACCCTGATTATGAAAATCATGAGCATACTGTCCAGCATTTATTAAAAGAGTTAGAAATGGATCATTTGCCCCAATTAACCGTTTATAATAAATCGGATCAAATTACCCAAGAGTTTGTCCCTCAAACAGGTGAGCATTTAATTATGAGTGCTTTGAATGATAGTGACCGTCAAAAATTAAAACAAATCATTGAAAAAATGGCCACCGAAAATATGGATTATTATCAAGTCATCGTTCCGTCAAATGAAGGAAGACTTTTGTCCGTTTTGAAAAACGACACCATATTACGAGAATTTAAGTTTTTAGAAGAGGAACAATCCTATAAATGTAAAGGATATGTGCTGGAAGATCATCCCGTTAAGGCGGCGTTGGAATTATACGGAGATTAAAGGGAGTTAGAGAGAGAATGAATGTAGTACTGAAGCAGATGATTGAAAATATTGAAGAACAAATTTTACCAATCCATAGAAAAATTGATCAGGTGATTGAGGTAAACCAACAACGAGTGTTGGAAAGCTTTCAGAAACATCGGGTCAGCGAAATACATTTTACTCCTTCTACCGGATACGGGTATGGTGATATGGGGCGAGAAGTGTTAGAAGCTGTGTACGCTGATGTGTTTGGCGGAGAAGCGGCATTGGTTCGTCCGCAGATTATTTCTGGAACACATGCTATTTCTATTTCGCTATTTGCGATGCTCAGACCAGGTGATGAATTATTATATATGACTGGAAAGCCCTATGATACCCTGGAAGAGGTAGTTGGTTTAAGAGGGCATGACAATGGCTCGTTAAAGGAATATAATGTTAGCTATAATTGTGTAGATTTATGTGAAGATGGTTCTGTTGATTATGAGGCGATACGATATGCGATTAAACCAAACACAAAGATGATTGGCATTCAGCGTTCTAAAGGATATGGTGATCGACCTTCATTTACCATATCGGAAATTAAGACGATGATTGAGTTTGTAAAAGAAATAAAATCAGACTTGATTGTATTTGTGGATAATTGCTATGGTGAATTTGTTGAAGAATTTGAACCTTGTCATGTTGGGGCAGATTTAATGGCAGGCTCTTTAATCAAGAACCCCGGAGGCGGCATTGTAAAAACAGGCGGTTATATAGTGGGAAAGACACAATTTGTTGAGATGTGTGCTTATCGAATGACCTCACCGGGCATTGGACGAGAGGCAGGGGCTTCTCTCTATAGTTTACTTGAAATGTATCAGGGTTTCTTTTTGGCTCCTCATATTACAGGTCAAGCGTTAAAAGGAGCTGTTTTTACATCAGCTTTACTGGAAAAGGC
Organism: Bacillus sp. SD088; assembly: GCF_017355205.1. Lineage (GTDB taxonomy): Bacteria > Bacillota > Bacilli > Bacillales > Bacillaceae_C > Lederbergia. The sequence goes on along the minus strand of NZ_JADIJK010000007.1, from coordinate 124,068 downwards.
TGGCCTACAAACATCACCGAAATGGAATGCCGAGCGAACAGATTTAATCCAATCTGTCCAATTCAATCATAAAGAAATGATGATCGCATTTTGTCAAGAAATCCAGGCGGCCTCTCCTGTCGATTCCTTTGTCACACCTTATCCAAGTCCAATGCCTGGTTATGAGCATGAAGTGATCATGGCTGCTGGGACCTTTATTCAAGGGGCAAGTATCGAGCTATCTGCTGATGGTCCTATTAGGCCCCCTTACATAGCTTATATTCAAGGGGGATTAACATATGCCCATGTAAAAATAGCTGTAACAAAAGCGTTAAATTGTTTACTAGAAAAAGGTTTAATCGATATAAGATAAGTGAATATAAATAGGTAGATAAATTTATCCTTTATTTTTTAGGGGAAATTTTATAAAATCTTAGGTGCATATAAGTAAATAAGAGAATAGGAATATGCAACTTTGAAATTACGGGAGGATATTTAGATTAATATGGGTAGATGTAGGTATACCAAAGAAGACATTGCGCGGTTAGCAAAAGAACAAAATGTTACATTTGTAAGGTTGCAATTTACGGATATTCTCGGCACGGTAAAAAATGTTGAAATTCCAATTACTCAATTGGAGAAGGCGTTGGATAATAAAATGATGTTCGATGGTTCCTCGATCGAAGGGTTTGTCAGAATTGAGGAGTCAGATATGTATTTATATCCCGACTTAGATACTTGGGTTGTATTCCCATGGTCTGCAAGTAAAGGCAAAGTTGCTCGATTAATTTGTGATGTGTACAATTCCAATCTGGAGCCTTTTGCCGGGGATCCACGAAGTAATTTAAAAAGAGTATTAAAAGAAATGGAACAGTATGGATTTACTAATTTCAATTTAGGACCTGAGCCTGAATTTTTCCTATTTAAATTAGATGACAATGGGGAGCCAACACTAGAATTAAATGACCATGGCGGTTATTTTGACTTAGCTCCTACTGATCTTGGGGAGAATTGTCGCCGCGACATCGTATTAGAATTAGAAGAATTAGGGTTTGAAATTGAGGCTTCTCATCATGAAGAAGCTCCAGGGCAACATGAAATTGATTTTAAATATGCTGATGCGATCACGGCTTGTGATCAAATCCAAACTTTTAAACTGGTTGTCAAAACAATGGCAAGAAAGCATGGACTTCACGCGACTTTCATGCCAAAGCCACTTTATGGGGTTGCAGGATCGGGAATGCATTTTAATTTATCATTATTTGATGATGGGGAAAATGTTTTCTATGATAAAAATGGGGAACTACAAATGAGTGAAACAGCCTATCATTTCTTGGCAGGAATTATTAAACATGCACCAGGCTTTACGGCGATTACGAATCCAACGATCAATTCTTATAAACGCTTGGTCCCTGGGTTTGAAGCACCTTGCTATATTGCTTGGTCAGCGCAAAATAGAAGTCCGCTTGTTCGCATCCCTTCCTCTCGTGGTCTTAGCACGCGAATTGAGGTAAGAAGCGTAGACCCAAGTGCGAATCCATATCTAGCCATGGCTGTTCTTCTTAAAGCTGGTTTAAGTGGCATTGAGGCCAAATTAACACCACCTCATGCTGTAGATAAAAACATTTATGTCATGAATAAAAAAGAAAGAAGTGAAGAAGGGGTCGTTGATTTACCAGCTAATTTATCAGAGGCCTTGGATCAACTAAAACAAAGTGAAATCATAAAAGCTGGTTTAGGCAGTCATATTTATGAAAATTTCATCGAAGCAAAAGAGATCGAATGGGATATGTTCCGAACTCAAGTCCATCCATGGGAGAGAGAACAGTATTTGAAGCAGTATTAATAAGAAAAGCGCAAGACGCCTTGCTATAGGAAGAAAGGCTAAGTTCGCGCCGTCCTGGCGGCAGACTCAAACGCGATGTCCTGTCGCTTCGTCTGGCACTAGTACATCCGGTACGTCGCAACGCTGTTCTGACCAACATCCTGTTGCCTTCCGACAAGCAAATGTTCTGAGACAAGAAAAATCCGGTTTTGACTTTTATTGTCTCAGGTTATTTGACCTCGAGGGGCTAGGCGCTGGAGCTGGTAGAAAACCGCTAAGGCCACCTGGCTTTGGCGGTTTCTTTGTGAGATTTTTAACTCCCCGATTACTAATTGAATCAATTTCATAATTCAGCTCTAATAGAGAAACACCTTGTTAGCTTAGCAAGGAGTAATTATAATATATTCTTATTTGCTTACTAAATAATAGCTGTGTTTTGTCGGCAGGATTTCTTAAAGTAAACCCATTTATATTTTTGCCAACAAATCATCAAACTTCTCTCGCCATTCTTTATGAGTAGTCCATTTAATATTTTGATTATCTCCTAATGTTCTAGGAACAACGTGAAAATGAAAATGAAATACATCCTGCTGAGCCTCTGGACCTGAACTATTAATGATTTGAACATTCTTTATTCCGAGTTTATCGTTATACAGCGACACAACCTTCTTTACGACCGAAATGACTCTAAATAATTCTTCTTCCGTTATATCAAAAATGTTCTCATAATGCTTCTTAGGAATGATTAAAGTATGATATTCATTGACAGGGTTAATATCAAGAAATGCATATGCGTATTCATCTTCACAAACCTTCCAAGATTTCGCTTCACCTTTTCCAATTTTACAGAATATACAATTTTCCATACGTAAGTCCCCTTTACTACATAATTAAAACTCACAATATTTCTTCTATTTCACAATGTTCCATGATACAAGGTATTTTCGTTTGAACAGTTACAGGAGCTGACCTTGCTGTATGATCTCGATAAATATTATAATAAATTCTATACATGTGAGAGGTGGGATGCAAAATGAAAAAATATCAATGCAAAAAGGTGATTGAAAAGTAGGTGATTTATTCTTCTTTTCAATCAAACAAAATCGACTAAATATTGAAAAGAGGGTATTATGTATCGTGATAATGAATTAACCATTCGTCAAATTGAGGAACAGGATTTATTAAAACTTTGGGAGCTAATCTACAAAGAGGATGCTCCAGAGTTGAAAAAGTGGGATGCACCATACTTTCCACACAAATCAATGCCATATGAACAATTTATTGAGAAAATGGCTGCAAATTGGATCGGCGAAGATGATTTTTGGGTTATAACCATTGAAATATTCATAACATATAAATACGATCTTAATAGAAACAAAAAACTTTTCAAAGAAAAGACGAAGGAGGAGCATTTTTTATCTCCCTTCGTCTTTTAATATTTTTTCCGAGAACAGTCACCTAAGCGATATTAACGCCAATATTTTGTCGGTTTACAACAGGAATGTTGGTTTGGTGGACAAACGCAGTAATGTTCTTCAGATACCGAATTAACAACAGATTGTGTGTGGGGGTAAGAATGCATATATTTATACGTTGTATGCTGTTGTTGCGTTGTGTGTGATGGGTGGACCATAGGGATATAAACATCTTGGCCTTGATACTCATTGAATTGTTTTGTTGGGCTATACTGTGCAGGCATAGTCTGGGCTGGTAACTGCTGCGCTGGCTTTACCTCAGGATATCCGCAATTGCACTTTCCTTCGCACCCACAAGGTTTGTTCCTATTCATTATAACAGCCTCCTTTTCACTATATATTATGAGAGGTGTCCATCATGTGTATGTTCAAATACCTAGTTTTCGTTTTATAAAGAAAGACTGCCATCAGTGGAGTGCATATGGATGCTTACACAGGGGAGAACAGAAAATTAATATGTGGCTGGTGTATTCGTCAAAATTCCAAAAAATTTGCCAGTTAATTTTAACTATGATAAAATTATATGTACTTTCAGGCGGTACATATTCTATCAATAAAGGACAGTTTATACCCGTTGGGAGGTAAACTGTCTTTGTTTATCTCGCATGAATTTCTTTGCCCATTCAATCTTTCAAATTTAGTTAACAGAATAATATACTTAGCTTAATCTGATCACGCAAATATGTAAGATAATTTTTATTATTTAGGTGATGATTTTTTATAAGCTAGAAGAAGGAGGATTTTATGAACGAGACAATCGATCGAAACGCTTTATTGAGAAGCGATGTAAAAAAACTAGGGAATATTTTAGGAGAAATTCTTGTTCACCATGGTGGTGTTGAATTATTTGATGAAGTAGAAGCTATTAGGGAAATGACGAAAAAGCTAAGGCAAGAATATGATGTCAATATTTATCAGCAACTAAAAGAGAAAATTCAGCAACTGCAACCACCTATGCGACAAAATGTGATAAGAGCCTTTTCGATTTATTTTCATTTAATTAATATCGCTGAACAAAATCACCGAATGCGTAGAAGAAAGCAATATAAAGTAGAGGAACAGAAAGCTCAACCTTTTTCAATTGAAAGAGCTGTATCAAAAGTAAAAGATTATAAGATGCCAAATGAAGCCTTGCAAAATGTTATTCATGATCTGTCCATTGAGCTTATCATTACGGCTCATCCAACGGAGGCAACAAAGCGCACTGTACTAGAGATACAAAAGAGAATCTCTACGATTTTGCAGAATTTAAACCGTCCAGCTATTGAAGAATTAGAGAAAGAAAACTTATTAGGAAATCTTTATAATGAAGTGGCGACTCTATGGCAAACAGACGAATTGCGTCATCGAAAGCCAAGGGTTTTGGATGAAGTTCGTAACGGACTTTACTATTTTGACCAAACGTTATTTGATGTCATTCCAGCTGTACACGAAGAATTAGAATTACAGTTAAAGAATCAAATAGACGATTTTGATTGGAAAGTTCCTAACTTTCTTCATTTTGGCTCTTGGATCGGTGGGGACAGGGATGGCAACCCAAATGTTACGCCGGAAATCACTTGGGAAACATTGCAAATGCAAAGAACTTTAATACTTAAAAAATATGACGATGCCATTAATGCGCTTATGAAGAGATTCAGTCAATCCACTGCTCGAATCAAAGTAAATGAGAATCTATTACAATCGATTGATAAAGAAGAGCCTGTTTATTTAAATGGAGAGGAAAAATGGCCGGTTACATCAGAAGTGTATCGTCGGAAATTTGCCATCATTTTAAAAAGACTTCATGAGGTTGGAAAATCTGATTTAGGTTATAAAGATTCAGAGGAACTGATAGAAGATTTACAGTTAATTTTGGAGAGTGCAGAAAGTCATCAGCCGCAGGGTAAAACCCTTAAATCATTACGTACACTGATTAGGCAAGTAAAATTATTTGGATTTCACTTAGTCACTTTAGATATTCGTAATCATAGCGGGGAACATGAATTTGCAGTAAACGAGATTTTTAAAGCTGTTAATATCACAAAGAATTATTCAGAACTCAACGAAGCGGAAAAAATAAAGATCCTGCAAGAGGCACTAAATAACCCTCGTCCATTACTATTATTCGAAGAGGATTATTCAAAACAAACAAGGGACATTTTAAAGATCTTTCATTTAATTAGAAATGCTCATAAAGAGTTTGGTAAACGTTCTATTCAAGTGTATCTAATCTCTATGACCCAATCTGCAAGTGATTTACTGGAAGTATTATTACTCGCAAAAGAGGCTGGGATTTATCGTCTGTATGCTGATGGTACAGTGGAATCTGACATCAATGTTGCTCCATTATTGGAAACCATCGATGATTTAATTGCGGGTCCAAAAATTATGAAGACTTTATTCGAAATGGATGTCTATTACAATCAGCTAAAGGCACATCAGAATCATCAGGAAATAATGTTAGGCTACTCAGATGGAAGCAAGGATGGCGGAACGTTAACGGCCAATTGGAAGCTCTTTAAAGCTCAGCAAGAGATCCATAATATGGCAAAGGATTTTGATATCCGTCTTAAGTTTTTCCATGGACGTGGTGGTTCATTAGGACGCGGTGGTGGATCATTGAATACCAGTATTCTTTCACAACCAGTGGAAACATTAGGAGATGGAGTTAAGATTACAGAACAAGGAGAGGTTCTCTCTTCAAGGTATTTAATCTCTGACATTGCATACAGAAATTTAGAACAAGCTGCATCAGCATTACTTGAAGCAAGCGTTCGAGCTTCAAGTGAATCACAAGTCGATTCTACCCGTGAGAAGGATTGGGAATTGGCGATGGAAGAAATGTCCAAACATTCATTAAAGAAGTATCAGTCGTTAGTGTTTGGTGATCCAGATTTCCTTACTTACTTTAATCAAGCAACACCACTGAAAGAAATTGGTGCACTCAATATAGGTTCGCGACCAATGAGTAGAAAAAATAGTCAGCAATTTGAGGACCTCAGAGCGATTCCTTGGGTTTTTGCTTGGACTCAATCTCGTCATATGCTGCCAGCATGGTATGCGGCAGGGACTGGGCTCGAAACCTTTATTAACCAAAAGCCACAGCATCTAGAAATATTACAAACAATGTATCGTAAATGGCCATTTTTCCGTTCGACAATTAATAATTTACAAATGGCTCTTATGAAAGCAGATATGGCAACAGCAAAGCAATATCTAACATTGGTTCAGTCACCTGATATAGCGGAGAGAATTTATAGTAATATTTTTGATGAATATCAGCGGACGAAAAAAGCTTTATTGCTCATTTCTGAAAATGAAGAACTTCTCGACCATGTTCCAAATATTAAAGAATCTGTGCATAGAAGAAATCCATATGTAGATCCTTTAAATTTCTTGCAAGTCTATTTAATTCAAAAATTAAGAGAAACCGATGAACCATCAGAGGATTTAGTGACGGAAGTATTGCTTACCATTAATGGGGTAGCTGCTGGTTTAGTCAATACTGGTTGATTCATCGAGCGTATGTCCGTGAGGCGGGTTGCAAATTTTGCAGCCCGCCTTTTTTGGGTTCTTCTTCTCCATTTATACAGACGAAAAAGAGAGCAGAAGGAAAGATTGTAATGAAATTCTTCTGTTCTCGATGTAACTTTTTCAAATTCCACAACCGTTTCTGTTATCACGTTCTTTCCCTCATTCTATCTATTCTTGTAAATTTTCCTCATAGACTACTAATTCTTTTCATAAAGATGAATAAAGACAAATTTTATAAAGGACTGAAGTGAATGTTCCGATTTGTAGCAAAATCTACCCTAACCATCATTGCAATATTTTGTCTTACTTCGGCTATCGCCTTTTCAAGTATTAAAGTAAACTTTCTGTCATTTTTAGGAGATGATTTCTCAAGAACAGAGTCATTCTTATACCTTATGAGTCTTGAAAATCATTCGCTTACATCTGTCCTAGACACTCAGAAGGAAAGCTCCTTAGGCGAAGTGGCATTAGAGTTTATGACGAATATAAATTTAACAGATATGAAAACATTTCTGATTACGGAAATCCCTGGTTTACGAGCTGTCACTCCGCAAATTCTAATCGCGGGAAAAGGAACGGATTTTACAAATCTACCGATTGAATCTCCTCCCCCGAAAGATTTCGACTACTGGGAAAATGAGGAGGATGCTAATCCAGAACAAAAAGAGCAAGAGGATAAAGAGGAACAAGAAAAAACGGAAAAAGATTTGACGGAGGATTACAAAGTATATATTTATCATACACATACGTATGAATCATTTTTCCCAATGCTCCCAAATGCAAAAGAAGCAAATGAAACATTCCATAAAGAAAAAAATATCACTCTGTTTGGAAAACGACTAAGTGAGAAATTGAAGGATAAGGGGATTAATACTTTAGTAGAACAAAAGGATATACAGGCCTTGTTAAATGAACGAAATATGGACTATGGTCAATCTTATGTAGCATCGAGAGAAGTGGCTGCGGAAACATTGAATCAAAATAAGGGCATCGACATTGTCTTTGATATCCACCGCGATGCTGCTAGGAAAGATACGACGACTACTGAGATAAATGGCAAATCTTATGCCAAAGTGATGTTTGTCATTGGGACGGGGCATGATCATTTTGAGAAAAACTTTGCTTTTGCCAATGATCTTCATCAATTGCTGGAGAAAAAGTATCCAACAGTTTCAAGGGGAGCATTCAAGAAACAAAAATCGATGGGAAGTAACGGGGTTTATAATCAGGACCTAGCAGAGAAGTCGATTGTAATGGAGATTGGGGGAATCGATAACACAGAGGAGGAGCTAAATCGTACAGTTGATGCACTAGCAGATGTAATAAGTGAGTATTATTGGGACGACGCGGTTGAAACAACAAAATAAATACAAAAGCGCAAGCGCCTTGATCAGCCCCGACAAGCAAATGTTCCCTTCCTAGGTTCAGGGTTATTTGACCTCGAGGGGCTAGGCGCTGGAGCTGGATGCCGACCGCAACATAAGTTACTTATCCACAAGCGACAATTTTATAGTTTCCAAAGTAACTAAAAAGCCTTAACTCATATGCAGTTAAGGCTTGGAAGATTAATGAATAATATTCCGATAAAGACCGATGACTTTCCCTAAGATTGAAACATCTCTTAAAATAATCGGTTCCATACTTGAGTTTTCTGGCTGGAGTCGGAAATAATCTTTTTCCTTAAAAAAGCGTTTCACTGTTGCTTCGTTATCTTCTGTCATGGCTACAACAATATCATTATTATTGGCTGTTTGCTGTTGTCGAACAATTACATAATCACCATCTAAGATACCAGTCTCGATCATGCTTTCACCCACAATTTCAAGCATGAAAATTTGTTCGTCATCGGGAACTAATTGTTCAGGTAGAGGAAAATATTCTTCGATATTCTCAATGGCTGAAATAGGTAGTCCAGCAGTAACCTTACCAACAATAGGAACATTGATTGTTCTTTGGCGAGGAATATTATCTTCTTCTACCTGTAAAATCTCAATCGCCCTAGGTTTTGTAGGGTCGCGTCTAATTAACCCTTTCTTTTCAAGCCGAGCAAGATGCCCATGAACCGTTGAACTCGAAGCTAATCCAACAGCCTGTCCAATTTCCCGTACGGATGGAGGATATCCTTTGCTTTTCACTTCATTTTTTATGAAATCAATAATGTCTTGTTGTCTTTTGGATAACTTTGTCAAATGTCTCACTCTCCCTCTATAAATATATCTATCTTAATTATAGCACGAAAATACATATACAACAAACGTAAGTTCGAAAAAAGCATTGACAACAAACGGTTGTTCTCATATAATGAATTTACATAAGAACAAACATTCTAAAAAAAGACGGGGGTCATAAATATGATAACTTTATGGAGAAAATATTCATTTATCATTGTATTTATATTCATTACATTTCTTATGGGAATTTATATAATAAGTAGTAAGACAAGTAGTGAGCAAACCCATTTAACTGTAACAGTTCAAGAAGGAGATTCCCTTTGGTCGATCTCAAAGAAATATGCGGAAGAATACGGGATTTCAACCGCTCAATTTGTAAAAATTATTGAGAAGGAAAATCAACTTTATGGAAAAGTGATCAAAAGCGGTGAACAACTTGTTATACCAGGTGAATATATTCATTCTTCGCCTTCACAACTGAAAATGGCACTAAAGGAAGAGTAAGGAAGTGTAAAAATGAAGGCTCTTATCTATTGCAGAGTAAGTACAGAAAAGGATACACAGGTCACCTCGCTCCATCGTCAGCAAGAAGAACTGGAGATGGCGGCAAAAAATTGGGGTTTAAACGTTCAGTCGGTTATTTGCGATCAAGCAAGTGGCTATGATATGGAAAGACCTGGTATTTTAGATGTATTTGAAAGAATAAAAAATGACGATATTGAAGCTATTTTAATCCAAGATGAAACGAGGATAGGCAGGGGAAATGCAAAAATCGCCTTGCTTCATTGCTTAATGAAGGAAAATGTGAAGGTTTATAATGTAGCACAAAATGGTGAGCTTCAACTATCTGAGGCTGACTCAATGGTCCTTAATATATTGAGTGTTGTAGAGGAATACCAGCGAACATTACATAATTTAAAAATAAAAAGAGGTATGAAACGTGCGGTTAAAAAAGGTTATCGGCCTGAGAAAAACCTAAAGAACCGTGGAAATATAGATGGGAGAGAAAGAAAAGTCGTCCCTATCGAAGAGATTGTAAGATTGCGGAAGAATAAATTGACTTTTGCAGAAATTGCTGCGACCTTAAGGGGATTCGGATACGAAATTTCTAAAGCTACGGTCCATAGAAGATACCAGGAGTATATGTTGCAATCAGACATAGAAACAAAAACAGAATAGCTTTAGTTGAAGGCAGATCATTTGTGATCTGTGCTTTTTTTTAGTAGGATAATATAAATTATGCCAAGTTTAAAGGAGCTTCTTTATGTTATCAAAGGAAAAAATTAAAAGAATTAATCAATTGGCCAAAAAAGCTAAAACATCAGGACTATCAAATGAAGAAGCGAAAGAACAAACAAAGCTTCGCTCTGAATATTTACAGCAATTTCGTTCATCCATGAGGCAAACAATCGAAAATGTACGTGTTTTCGATACAGAGGGCCAAGATGTAACACCTGAAAAGGTCAAACGCATTCAAGAAGGAAAAAACAAAAAACTTCATTAAAACGCATGCTCAATAAGGAAGTTGATGCAAGTTTTTCAAAATATGGTAAAATATAAAGCAGATTGAGTGAAAGGAAGTTGAGATATGTTTACGAAAGAGGATCAAATAGCAATAAATACTATACGAACATTATCGATCGATGCGATTGAAAAAGCAAATTCAGGACATCCTGGCTTACCAATGGGTGCAGCTCCTATGGCCTATACACTATGGACAAGATTTATGGATCATAATCCGAAAAATCCAGCTTGGTTTAACCGTGATCGTTTTGTGCTTTCAGCAGGACATGGCTCCATGTTACTATATAGCTTACTGCATCTATCAGGTTATGGTGTTGAAATGGATGACATTAAGAATTTCCGCCAATGGGGAAGTAGAACACCCGGGCATCCTGAGTATGGTCATACTCCAGGTGTAGAAGCAACAACAGGGCCACTTGGCCAAGGAATTGCAATGGCCGTTGGGATGGCAATGGCTGAGAAGCATCTCGCAGCTACCTATAATCAAGATGGCTATAATGTGGTGGATCACTATACTTACGCATTATGTGGTGATGGCGATTTAATGGAAGGTGTTTCATCTGAGGCAGTTTCCCTAGCTGGTCACTTAAAATTAGGAAAAATGATTTTATTATATGACTCCAATGATATCACTCTTGATGGAGAACTTGATAAATCCTTCTCTGAAAATGTAGGAGATCGTTTTAAAGCTTATGGTTGGCACTATATTAGAGTAGGGGATGGAAATAACGTCGAAGAAATCGCCAAAGCTTTGGAAGAAGCAAAGGCGGAAACCTCTAAACCAACCTTAATTGAAGTAAAAACGGTTATTGGCTATGGCTCTCCGAATAAATCTGGGAAATCAGCTGTTCACGGTGCTCCATTAGGCGAGGATGAAATGAAGCTAACAAAAGAATACTATAAATGGACATATGAAGAAGATTTCCATGTCCCAGCAGAAGTCTATGAATTATTCGAAAAAACAATTATTAAAAATGGACAAGAAAAAGAATCTGAGTGGGAAAACCGCTTAGCTAAATATAAGCAAGCATACCCAGAACTTGCAAGCCAATTTGAACAAGCCATTGCTGGAAAGCTTCCTGAAAATTGGGATCAAGATATTCCTGTCTATGAGGAAGGGAAAAGCTTAGCAACAAGAGCATCAAGCAGTGAAGTTCTAAATGCGATTGCTAAAAATACGCCTAGCCTAATTGGCGGAGCAGCTGACTTGGCTGGTTCTAATAAAACAATGATCTCTGGTTCTCCTGATTATAGTGCAGACGACTATTCTGGAAGAAATATTTGGTTTGGGGTAAGAGAATTTGGTATGGGTGCAGCGATGAATGGCATGGTGCTCCATGGTGGGTTACATGTCTTTGGCGGAACCTTCTTCGTGTTCTCTGATTATTTACGTCCCGCTATTCGTCTAGCTTCTTTAATGGAACTACCTGTTACCTATGTATTTACTCATGATAGTATTGCGGTTGGAGAAGATGGACCAACTCACGAACCAATTGAACAGCTAGCTTCATTACGTGCTATGCCTGGCCTTTCAGTTATCAGACCAGCAGATGGAAATGAAACAGCAGCGGCTTGGCGTCTAGCATTAAATTCGAAGCATCAACCTACAGCTCTTGTACTAACACGCCAAAACTTAGATACGATGCCTGGAACTATTGATGGAGCGGTTGATGGGGTAGAAAAAGGTGCCTATGTTGTTTCTCCTGCAAAAGAGGAAAATGTAGACCTTCTCCTTCTAGCAACAGGTTCAGAGGTAAACTTGGCTGTGGAGTCTCAGCAAGCATTAGCTGACAAGGGAATCCAAGCAACAGTTGTAAGTATGCCTTCATGGGATCGGTTTGAAAAGCAATCAAAAGAGTATAAGGAATCTGTATTGCCTAGCTCTGTTAAAAAGCGTCTTGCCATTGAAGTGGGTTCTTCCTTTGGCTGGGAAAGATACACTGGTGATGACGGAGCAGTACTTGGAATCGATCGATTCGGTGCCTCAGCACCAGGAGGAAAAGTCATGGCAGAATACGGATTTACCGTTGAAAATGTTGTAGCTCAGGTTGAAGAATTACTGAATCGCTAATAGTAAAATGTATGTAACGATCTAAATGGGTGAAAGAGAGGGGACCCCTCTCTTTTTTTTATAAGAAAAGTATATATTTGACTCGTATTATTAGACTTCGAAAACCTTGTAGGGAATGCTGAAATTTAAATGTTTTTTCTGAATATAACAAGATTAGACAAAAAATTTATCAAACCTCATCTATAATAGAGTAAAATAAGGCTGAGGAGTGAAGGGATCATGAGAATTTATTTGATTTACTTAATAGAAGATGAATTTGCCGAGTATTTCTATGGACGAGAAAGTAAAATTGTCGAATTGTTCAGAGCGGAAAAACAGTCGCATGGCGAATTATTAGAAACTATTAGAAAACAAATTAATTACATAACGAGACCATTGCCTTATTTAGATCTGCATAAACATTTATCATATGAGGTTGAAAAAAGAGAGTTTTTTATTAACGGAAAAACATACTGTAAGGAATCTAACTATAAAAATGATGGAGCAGAATTATCGATTGGAGAACGCTTTTTACAATTAAAAGCGTGGGGTGGATATGATAGTGAGTCTAGTTTTTTCGAAGCATTACGTAAATTTGATGGTAGATTTTTAGCCATGGATATGAAACATAACCATTATGGCTGGGTAAAGCCAATTAAAGAAAGAAAATATGTATGAAATCGTCGGCCATTATTGTATAATAATCAAGGATTTAGTAAACTGAATGATAGACAACTTGAAGGAGGATCACTATGTGGTGGCAATTTGGACTAACGGGTTTTTTATGTCTCCTAGCAGGACTAGCCCTAGGCTTTTTCATAGCCCGAAAATATATGATGGATTATTTAAAGAAAAATCCACCAATCAATGAACAAATGCTAAAAATGATGATGATGCAAATGGGAATGAAACCATCCCAAAAGAAAATCAATCAAATGATGAATGCAATGAATAAACAGATGGATAAGTAACCATTGGTACAACAACGCTTCTAACAATTTAGGAACTTGTTCATTCGCTTAACATAGCTGTTTGATTAATTTTTCTCAAACCACTTTTTCTAACAGAAAAAGTGGTTTTTGTGCTTTTAAAAGCCTTAATCGAAAACCAATCAATGCCAAGGGATACACGCAAATGGAAGATGCTGGCGGCTAATGAGCCTCCTTATGCAGTGTACGGGACTGACCGAGATTTTGTCTATACGAGATCGCATATTCCATTTGCGACATTCTAACGATATCCTGCTCCCAACTAATTGCCCACTATTTATAATGCTTTTTCCGCCGATTCAACAGTATGCTTCATCAATGTAGCAATTGTTACAGGACCAATACCACCTGGAACAGGGGTTATGGCGCTGGCAACTTCATAACAAGTATTATAATCAATATCCCCGACATTCCCTTTGTTATAACCTGCATCTAAAACGATTGCCCCCTTCTTTAACCAACTTCCTTGAATAAACTTAGGTTTCCCTACCGCTGCAACGACGATATCTGCTTGTTTTACAATGTCAGGTAAATTGGAAGTTCTTGAATGGCAGGTAGTAACGGTTGCATTTTCATTAAGAAGTAACGCTGAAATAGGTTTCCCTAGGATTGGGCTTCTCCCAACTACTACAGCATGTTTACCATCAATTTGTATCTGATAATATTCTAATATTTTCATAATTGCAGCTGGAGTACAGGAAGGATATTCCCCAAACCCTAATGCTGTCTGACCGTATCCTCTACTTGTAACACCATCTACGTCTTTTCGAATATCAATTGCTTCAAAAGCAAGCCGCTCATCAATATGCGCTGGGACTGGATGCTGCAAAAGAATGCCATGAACGGAATGATCATTATTTAATTCTTGAATCGTTTTTACTAACTCTATTGTTTCTGTTTCTTCGGGCAAATCAACACGAATGGACTTTATACCTATTCTTTTACACGCATTGCCTTTCATTCTTACATATGTCTCTGAAGCTGGATTATTCCCAACCAAAATTGTTGCAAGGCAAGGTATGATACCATTGTTTATTAATGATTCAATTCGTTCTTTCAAGTGTTCTTTTATTTCTTTAGCTACGACATTCCCATCCATAATGATTTTCTCCATAATAATAACTCCTCCTCAAATGTAATAAAAAAGAGATAAGGATGATATCCTTATCTCTGCCCAGACGACCCGACCATATAAAACACAGCTTCCTTGTGGTCTTTTCCACAAATGTCGTCAGTTACTGTGTCAAGTTTCCTTATATAAGAAAAAGATAGCATATAGGAATTAAATGTCAATAAATGGATGTGTTTTTATTACCATTAAAGAGGATATTCCAATTGCGGTATTCCAATACTATATCTCTTTCCACTGTATTTTGAAGTGAAAAGTGTTTTTTATATTTTAAAGAAACTTCATTCGTTAATATTCAACAAATTAAAGACAAGATTTTTATTTATAACGAATTCCGTTAGACAATTTTTCTAAACTAGACCAATCTACTATTCGAATAAAATCCTTGTCTTTTTCAATCATGTTCTTTTGTATTAGTGATTGAATGACACGATTTAGATGTCTATAGGTTGTCCCAAGTAAATCTGCAATTTCTTTAATATTTGAAGTTTGTATTTCTTTACCAAATCTATGCTTAGATTCAACTGATAAGGTTGATAAGAGGTAACTGGCAAATTTACTTTCCACCGTGGCCAATAAATTGACACGGGAAGCTGTTGTACAAGTTTGCAGCTTATAGCTTACATGTTCTAATAATGTTCGCAAAAAATTTGGATTTTTCATCTCAAATTGTTTAATATAATGAACGGGTAATCCGATGAATAAGCATGTATTCACTGCTTTAACTTGTGATTGAACGGGAACTTCTTGAATTAGTTCAATATCACCAATAATAGAGAAGGGTTGTGCAAATCGTAGTAAAAGTGATTTTCCAGTTTCGATGCTTGAAGTGATTTTTACGTTTCCTTCTACTAAAAACAATAATGATTCCAGCTCACTTCCTTCTAGTAAAATAATTTCATCTGGATCATATTGCTGAAGCGTAAACGGAAGTGGCTTTGCTGCATTAAATATTTGCTCAATCTGAAATTCTTGTAACTTCGTTTCCAGCTTTTGTTTATTATGAATAAACTTCATAAAAAAACTCCTTTTGGGACATATGTCCTTTTTATTATAAACTAAGCTGATATGATAGGTATAAATAAAAAGTTGCAGGAGTGTTACATAATGAAATTTGTGTTTGATTTAGATGGAACTATTTGTTTTAAAGGGCAGCCAGTTTCGGAAAGGTTATTAAGTTCCTTAGAAAAATTAGTTGGGATGGGACATGAAATCATATTGGCTTCAGCTAGACCAATACGAGATTTGCTTCCAGTCTTACATGAGAGGTTCCATCATTATCCAATGATTGGTGGAAATGGAGCAATCGTGGCAAATAAAGGGGAAATAATTTCAACGATTTGTTTTGAAGATCAAACAATTGTAAGAGTTACGCAGTTATTAAAAAAGTATAATGTAACCTATTTAATCGATAGTGATTGGGATTATGCCTATACTGGGCCCGCAGATCATCCGATTTTAAATAATCTTGATCCGCAAAGACGGGCTAAAAAAGTTAAATTAGAGCAATTACAACCAATTGTGAAAATACTAATGCTTACTGCTAATAATATGAAAGCTGTTGAAGAGCAGCTGGAAAATATAGACGTTGTCGTCCATGCTCACGGAAATGAAGGAATTTTAGACATTAGTCCAAAGGGCATAGATAAATGGAGCGGATTGCAACAACTAGGTGTTAAAGAGGGAGAATATATAGCATTTGGAAATGACGCCAATGATATTACGATGTTTCAACATGCGCTGCACTCCATTATGATCGGTCATAATGAACAGCTAGCACCATTTTCATCTGAACAATTGGTTTTAGATGAAGAGATTGAAAAAAATCTAGTACAAAGATTGGGTGAATGGGGAGATAGTAACATTAAATCTGAAATGACACGTATAATATAAAAGTAACCTTTATAATAAGACAGCATTCCAAACCCTTTTAATTGTGAAATGTTCATCAGTTTGTAACGAATCACTATTTTTGTTGCCGTGATGACAGCATCTAGGTGCCTATAGGATTAAATATTTGTTAGAATGGAATCAAATCAATGTAGGAGTTGCATGTTATGTCTGGCGATATTAATTTATTCTTGGCTTTTGGGGCGGGGTTTTTGAGCTTTATTTCACCATGCTGTCTCCCTCTATATCCCGCCTTTTTATCGTATATTACAGGAATGTCTGTTAGTGAAATAAAAAGTGAGAATGCGATGTTCAAGCGCAGAAGCATGTTACATACGCTTTTTTTCTTATTAGGTTTTTCCATTATTTTCATTGTCCTTGGGTTCAGTACTACGTTTATAGGTCACTTTTTCATACAGTACCAGGATCTAATTAGAAGAATTGGCTCAATATTTATTGTGTTCTTTGGTTTGGTGATTACAGGGGTCATTTCTTTTGATTTTATAATGAAAGAAAGACGTTTTGAATTTAAGAATCGCCCAGCAGGTTACCTCGGCTCTACCTTAATTGGAATGGCGTTTGCAGCTGGCTGGACACCTTGTACAGGCCCCATTTTGATGGTTGTATTGGGATTGATTGCTTCGAATCCGGGAGCAGGTGTGATTTATATGATCGCCTATACATTAGGTTTTGCCATTCCCTTCTTCATTCTCTCCTTCTTTATTGGTCGAATGAACTGGATTCGCAAACATAATGTAAAAATCATGAAAATTGGCGGAATCATCATGATTTTAGTTGGGATCTTGCTTTTCTTTGATGGTTTGACTTTTATTATCGGTATTTTTCAGTTGCTATTTGGCGATTTTATGGGTTTTTAAATGGATAAAGAAAAGTGAGATATGAAAATAGGTTTGAATCAGATAGATTCAAACCTATTTTTTCGTCCTCGGAAGAACAGCTTTTCTAAAAAAGATGTTCATAAGGAGAAACATCGATATTTAATTCCTCTAGCTTTTTTCTTAAAAATTTATGATCACGTTTAGGCGTAGCGACGATATACCCTCTTATCAATACATCTAAATCGATCTTTTTTACCTTTTCTTGTAAAGCCAGTTCTCCGATTTTCCCAGCAATTTTTTGTCTAGCAATATCGCGGAATAATTCGGGTACAGGACTGACTAATTCATCGAGTAAAGCCCTTTTATCTGGTGTCCATAGTTTTTTAGTCTTTTTAACAAAATATTCTTCCCAATCCATGTCTGATTTTCCATCTTCCTTAGGCAGGCGTTTGAGGAACTTTCTAAACATAAAAAACCCGCCTATCCCCATAAAAGTGATTAGGAACACAACCCATAAAAGTATAAGCCATAAAAACCAACCGTGAAGCATGTTTTCACCCCTATATAACATACAGTACTCTAGTTATTATAGCGAATATAAAATTATAAAAACAAGCACTTAGGACGTTTGTCGAAATAAATTCTTAATTCTACTTGATCTTTAAATCATGAGAAACGTAAAATAAGATTTAAGAGGATGTTCAAAAAATTCCGGTAAAAAAAGACACGGCGAGGGTAAGAGATCTTCGACTAAGGACCAACACATTCTATGGACAACGTCGAAGTCACCATATCCTGTACGGCGAAAGTCTGCGACCTTAGCTGACTCCGCCCTTTTTACCCGCCTTTTTGAACCGTACTTTAAGGTGGTGACCTGATTGGAGAAGACATATTATGTAGCAACCTTGATTTTTGCTTGGTTTATCACTTTAAGCTTATTTGTCTTTTCATTTTTTGCTTTCCAACTCTCGTATTATTTTTTTGGAGTCCTAATTTTGATCATTTGCATAGCAGCGGTAGCTGTCAATGTTTTGCTCTATCGAAATATAAAAAAGCAACCGCAAAAATAAAGTGAAACTTCAATCAGTGGGGTTCCTTCCATCCCCGCTGATTTTAGAGAATCAAAGGCTAAGGTCGCAACATCCTGTTGCAATAATGCCTTTGTGACCAACCTCCTGTTGGCCTGAACCAATCGGGCCTTTACGGGCAATTTATCCCCACGCCCAATGTTTCTCCGTATTCTCTAAAGTCTAGAGGTGGGAGTATTACTGCCCGTTAAGGCGGGATAAAAGAAAATCCGCTTTGCATCAGAAAAATAAATGCAAAGCGGATTTTTTATGCGTTAGGAAACTATGAAATGTTGCATTTATAGAGTAATTAGCTTGCAGTTTGACATCAAGCTCCAGCTCCTAGCCTCGAAAGGCTCGCAGGATGCGAGTCCATCGGCGCTGCGAAGTACAGGATGTACTGGTGCAGACGAAGCGACAGGACGTCGCGTTTGAGTCTGCCGACAGGATGTAGGATGTCGTGACCTTAGCCTTAGCCGATGTTCCACTAAATAACCCTGGACCTATGAAGGGGAAAAGCTCCTTCATAGGTCCAGAAACATTTGCTTGTCGCCGATATGCGGGTGCTTGCGCTTTTATTCTTAATTATTGTTTAATAAAAGAACTAAACAAGGTAAATAGTCCTTTTAATATAATGGCGGCTGCGAAAAGTAAGATCAAGATTACGGACATGGTCATTAGAATCCCCGCTACTGGTCCAAGCATGTCTGATACATTCGGGACAAACAATAGACCAATTACAGCAAAACCAGCAAATATACTAGCAAAGTATATGGGGATTTTACTATTCAGAAAAGTCATGATGATCCCTCCTTATCCTATTTTACGTTCAAATGGATTGGTTTGTGTCGGCATGAAAATTGTTTGGGCAACAAATAATGGAAATGTGCTACCACTATTTTTAATAAATAAACTACTTTCGAGAACTGAAATAGGATTGTAAAGAAATGAACATTGGTTTGTTATTGTCTTGTTATACTCCTCTGTTAGGATAAGACATGTTGGTTCGATTTGGGCTAACAAAAAGGAGGATATAAATATGAAAAAGTCTTTAATCGCTATGGCAGCCGCCATTACCGTAACAACCATTGGAGTCAATAGTGTTTCTGCGGCTACATACAAAGTCCAAGAGGGTGACAGCTTATGGAGTATCTCAGATAATGAAGGGACAACAGTCGATCATTTAAAAGAGCTAAATAATTTATCATCCGATATTATTCTACCTAATCAAACATTAGCATTAGATGCTCAAGAAGCAGAAGAAATATATACAGTAAAAGCTGGAGATTCTCTTTGGGACATTGCTAGCACCTATAATGTAACGGTTAAGCAATTAAAAAAGTGGAATAAACTTGATGGAGATACAATTCATCCGGGACAAGAACTTCACATACAAGGGAATAATAAGGTAGAAGAAAATAATAATCCTCAACAAAAAGAGGAAAAGGATGTTTCTACTCAATCTGAGAAATCTGAACCGGTGCAGGCTGATAACGAGCCCGCTGGAAAAGAAATGACAGTTACAGCTACAGCCTAT
This sequence comes from Bacillus sp. SD088, assembly GCF_017355205.1. Taxonomy (GTDB): domain Bacteria; phylum Bacillota; class Bacilli; order Bacillales; family Bacillaceae_C; genus Lederbergia. Next base: position 104,077 of record NZ_JADIJK010000007.1, on the reverse strand, counting down.
ACAGCTTCTTGCGATGGTTGTTCAGGTGTTACTGCAACAGGAATCGATCTGAAGAAAAATCCAGACCAAAAAGTCATCGCTGTAGATCCAAAAGTCATTCCATTAGGATCAAAGGTACAGGTTGAAGGATATGGAACGGCTGTCGCAGGCGATACGGGCGGTGCCATTAAAGGAAAGAAGATTGACCTATTTATGCCAGCTAAATCAGATGCCACTAAGTTTGGTGTCCGTTCTGTTAAAATAAAAGTTCTCGATTAAAGAAATAAAGGCTGTCTAAAGTGAAGTTCCTATTTCACCTTAGACAGTCTTTTTTTGTTTCATTTATAGCTTCTATGGGTATTCTAGAAAAAAAGGAGGCTGTTAGTATGGATACTTCTAAAGTGGTGGGTGTTTTTGATAGTGAAGATGAAGTAATTGAGGAAATAAGGAAATACGAAAAAAAAGGGGTAAAGAGGGATAATTTTTCCGTACTAGCCAAAGATGACAAAAAAACTGAATATTTAACAGAAAAAATGGATGTAGATGATGAGAATTCAGGTGGACCATTTGATTTTTTAAGTGGATTTTTAGCAGGGGCTGGACCAGCGGCCGGCGTTCCAACTGGAACCACTACAGGTGCAACATCAGGTGCAGGCGTTTTAGCGATTGGACCAATCGTTTCAGGGCTTCAGGAAGGAACTATGTATGATTGGGAAAATAACCTATCAGATGAGTATACGGAAGAACTTGACAATGGGAAAATCCTTCTTTTATTAAAAGAATAAGGGAACCAAAACGAAAAATAGACTTTCCTTCATATGTGAAGGGGGTCTATTTTTTTGTAATGAAAAAATTGCTTTTTCCAATCACTTTGTTTAGAGTAAAGGAAGTTGTTTCTCGTGAATATTTCTATGTGAAAAAAGCGTACTTTTATAGGACAAACTGTTTTCCCTAAAAGATTAGGATCATTTTACTTTCATCCAAACTTACACGAGTTGATAAGGAGAATCCATGGTTGAATAAAGTGAATAAAAAGAAAAACGTAAAAAAGACAAAGCAGGCTATTAGAAGAAGAATCGTGTTCGCGATTGTTCTCGTCCCCATGACTATTTTTATCGCGCTCATTTTTTATATTGGTCATTTGTTTAACGAAAATCAAGAAGTAGAGCGCCCCCTTATACCTGAAGAATTTATCCCAATTTATAAAGCGGCAGAGCAAGAATTCGGAGTACCATGGTATTTGTTAGCCGCCCACCATAGAGTAGAAACGATTTTTTCCACTATGGACCCTATGCTATCGCCTGCAGGGGCAGAAGGACCGATGCAGTTTATGCCATGTACATTTGTCGGTTGGACTCATCCGAGTTGTGATGGTCTAGGTGAGGGAGATATTCCAGAAGAGGACAAGGTAGACCCAGAGATTATAAAAAAGTATAACGGTTATGGAATAGATGCAAATGGTGATGGTAAAGCAGATCCATGGGATATAGAAGATGCTATTTTCAGCGCAGCCAATTTTTTATCCCATTCAGGTGCTGCGGAGGGAGAGGTTGAAAAAGCGATCTATACTTATAATCATAGCGATCAATATGTAGAGGATGTCCTTCATTACATGAATTTATATAAAGAAAAATATGATGAAGAGGACGAGGATGACATTGAAACTTAAAAAACCGGGAGTGTTTATGCTCCCGGTTTTTTTAAAAGTATAAAATTTTGGCTAGTGTTTTGATCTAGCTCCAGTGCCCAGCTCCTCGAGGCTCGGAGGATGCGAGTCCATCGGCGCTGCGAAGTACAGGATGTACTGGTGCAGACGAAGCGACAGGACGTCGCTGTTTGAGTCTGCCGCCAGGACGTCGCGAATTTAGCCTTTCTTCTTACATCAAGGTGCTTGCGCTTTTCTTATTTAGGCATTGTCTCTTCCCTTCGAAATAGCCCCAAGAATTAAGCTCATAATAAAGACCAAAATCAATGAACCAATTAAGGCTGGTACGATTGCCATTCCGGCTACCTGTGGTCCCCAGTCTCCAAATAAGGCTCCACCGATCCAAGCTCCAATAATCCCAGCGATGATATTTCCAACGATTCCACCAGGGATATTTTTTCCGAGAATTAAACTTGCAATCCAACCGATAATTCCACCAATGATTAGATATAAAAGAAAGCTCATTATATTCATCTCCTTTAAGATAATTGATTTAAACTAACGAACTTGTTTTTATTATGACCGAAAAGGTTGAGGATAAACATATTGGAAGAATTTGAAAAAAATATTGATATACGTTTGATAATGATTCATTTGATGAGAAATTTATAGTATTCCTTACAAAATCATTTTTATTCCATTCACTCGATTTTTTTGATATGATGAACAATGGATTGGGACTTGCATTCTTTTATGAAGTCATAAGTTTTTTTTATCGAAAACCATAACTTTCTTAATATTTACTTATAACAATAATTATTATAAAATAATATTGAGGAAAAATTAGCGGTTTTAAGCCTATTTTTTAAATAGGTTGGATGAATTGGAAATGGGGGTATTCTTATGGGAAAACAATCGAAAAATGATGTTTTTAAAGCGCGTTCTTCTTTTGAATTGAATGGGAAACGGTATAACTACTATCGACTATCAGTTTTAGATGATGCAGGTGTGGCCAAAGTAGGGCGTCTACCTTACTCTATTAAGGTCTTATTGGAATCTGTACTTCGTCAAATGGATGGACGGGTGATTAAACAATCGCATGTAGAAGATTTGGCTAAATGGGCAGAAGATAGCGAAGTGACAGGAGAAGTCCCATTTAAACCATCTCGAGTTATTTTACAGGATTTTACAGGAGTTCCGGCTGTAGTGGACCTTGCTTCACTTAGAAAAGCAATGTCTGATATAGGCGGAGATGCTGAAAAGATTAATCCGGAAATCCCTGTAGATCTAGTTATTGACCACTCTGTACAGGTCGATTCTTATGGGACACCAGAGGCATTACAAACAAATATGGATTTTGAATTTCAAAGAAATGCTGAACGTTATGAGTTTTTAAGCTGGGCCCAAAAAGCATTTGATAATTATCGTGCTGTACCACCTGCTACAGGTATTGTTCACCAGGTTAACTTAGAGTATTTAGCTAATGTGGTACATGCTGTCGAAACGCCAGATGGAGATTTTGATGCTTATCCGGATACGCTAGTAGGAACAGATTCCCATACAACCATGATCAATGGTGTAGGTGTGCTTGGATGGGGTGTAGGTGGAATTGAAGCGGAAGCAGGAATGCTCGGCCAGCCATCTTATTTTCCAATTCCGGAAGTAGTTGGAGTTAAATTAACGGGTGAATTACCAAATGCTGCAACAGCAACTGATTTGGCGTTAAAGGTTACACAAGTACTACGCTCACATGGTGTAGTTGGTAAATTTGTTGAGTTCTATGGTCCTGGTGTTGCAAGCCTACCACTAGCAGACCGTGCAACGATTGCGAATATGGCTCCAGAGTATGGGGCAACATGTGGCTTTTTCCCTGTAGATGCTGAAACATTAAACTATTTACGCCTTACTGGTCGTCCAGAAGAACAAATTCAACTTGTGGAAACATACTTAAAAGAAAATGATATGTTCTTTACAGTGGATAAAGAGGATCCAGTATACAAAGATATCGTTGAATTGGATTTATCTGAAATAGAAGCAAATCTTTCTGGTCCAAAACGTCCACAGGATTTGATTCCACTATCAAAAATGAAAACTTCTTTTGAAGTGTCTCTTCAAGCCCCTGCTGGAAATCAAGGCTTTGGTTTGACGGCAAGAGAAATCGATAAAGAAGCAACGGTTAAATTTAATAATGGTGATGAAGCTACGATGAAGACAGGTGCAGTAGCCATCGCAGCGATTACGAGTTGTACAAATACATCAAATCCATACGTTATGCTTGGTGCAGGTTTACTTGCGAAAAAAGCCGTTGAAAAAGGATTGGAAGTACCGAAGTATGTCAAAACATCACTTGCTCCAGGTTCAAAAGTGGTAACTGGTTACTTGCGTGATGCTGGACTTATGCCGTTTTTATCTAAATTAGGTTTTGATCTAGTCGGCTATGGGTGTACAACATGTATCGGAAACTCTGGACCATTGAAAGAGGAAATTGAAAAGGCGATTATGGATAATGATTTACTTGTTACATCTGTTCTTTCAGGTAACCGAAATTTTGAAGGACGTATCCATCCACTTGTGAGAGGAAATTACCTGGCATCCCCTCCACTTGTTGTTGCTTATGCTCTTGCAGGTACAGTTGATATTGACTTGAATAATGAACCGCTTGGAAAAGACCAAGATGGGAACGACGTGTTCATGAAGGATATTTGGCCTTCAAAAGAGGAAATTGCTGAAACTGTAAGTAGCGCTGTGACACCTGAACTATTCCGTAAAGAATATGAGCATGTGTTTGATGATAACAAGCGTTGGAATGAAATTAAAACAAGTAATGATCCATTGTATAAATGGAATGATGATTCGACTTATATTCAAAACCCACCTTTCTTTGAAGATTTAGCTAATGACTTAGAAACAGTCAAACCACTTACTGATTTAAGAGTAGTTGGTAAGTTCGGGGATTCCGTGACAACTGACCATATTTCTCCCGCCGGTGCGATTGGTAAAGATACACCTGCTGGAAAATATTTGATCGAAAAGGGTGTAAAACCACGTGATTTTAACTCTTATGGATCACGTCGTGGGAACCATGAAGTCATGATGCGCGGAACGTTTGCTAATATCCGCATCCGCAATCAAATTGCCCCGGAAACGGAGGGTGGTTTCACGACTTACTGGCCAACAGAAGAAATTATGCCGATTTATGATGCATGCATGCGTTATAAAGAGGAAGATACCGGTCTAGTTGTTCTTGCTGGGAAAGACTATGGTATGGGATCTTCTCGTGACTGGGCAGCAAAGGGAACGAATCTTCTTGGGATTAAAACAGTTATTGCTGAAAGCTTCGAAAGAATTCACCGTTCGAACTTAGCGATGATGGGTGTGTTACCATTACAGTTCAAAAAAGGTGAAAATGCTGAGACTCTTGGTTTAACTGGAAAAGAAGTTATCAATGTACATGTTGATGAAAAAGTTAAACCACGTGATATTATTAAGGTTACAGCTATAGCTGAAGATGGAAAGAAGACAGAATTTGATGCACTGGTTCGCTTTGATTCCGAAGTAGAAATTGACTACTACCGTAATGGAGGAATTCTACAACTCGTTCTTCGTGGAAAGCTTGCATAAAGCTTTAGATTTGTAATCAAAATTTCCCATGTGTTCTATGGGCAACACGAAAATCAGTAGATCCTGTACACGAAAACACTTTGCCTTAATTTTTTTAGGGTAAAGTGTTTTCTTTAAAGAGAAATTTAAAACCTTTCCTGAAAAAAAAGTTTGAAAATTTGGTTTAGTCAGTCGCCTTTTGGTGAATAGTAATAATAGGAAATTGTGAAGGAGTGATACATAGTGAGAAAAGTGCATAGAAAGTCTTTTTCTGATCTTGTACAAGAAAATAAACAAGCGTTAATAAATGATGCAAAGGCAATTGAAAAAATAGAAAGCAAATTGGAAGAAAAGCATACAAAAAGAGCATAATTAATCCTCATAAATCTCCCCCTTTCTGTGAAAGATATGATGGAAAGGGGGAGAAAAAATGAGTAAACCACAACATAGTCAGCAAAACTTTACTCCAGATCATCTTGGAGAAAAAAGTGTAGCAGTTGATGCAAATAAAGGAAAAAAGATGGCTAATAAAACCAATAAAGGTCCTGATGTAATACAAACAAAAGGGGAATAAAACTACATTATCAAAAGGAGTGTTTTATGATGGCACATGATAAATATCAACCGAAACCCGACGATCGTAGTGATAATGTAGAAAAATTAAAAGAGATGATCGACAATACCATTGAAAATATGGAAGAAGCAGAAGCAACAATGGAATTTTCTGACGGCAAACAAAGAGAAAATATTTCTAAGAAAAATGAAAAGAGACAACAAAGTCTTAAAGGTATGCGTGAAGAAATAGAAGATGAAGCAGCTGCGCAAGAAAATCAATATGAATAATCATCAAAAACCGGCCCTTTAAGCCGGTTTTTGATTTTAAAAATAAGAAAGCCTAAAAGAAATTTTTCTTGAGATTGCCTTGAGTCTGAGTGGAGTTGTAGTCTAGCTCCAGTCTTCATTAGCGTTGCACCAGTACGGCGCGAACTTTTCTGCCAAAGAAAGGCAAAGAACTTTCTTTGGATTAGAACGTTTGTTTGTCTTCCGATAGGCAGACTCCTTGGCTTTTCGTTAAAATCCATATTCTTTTTAGAAAATAAAGTAATGTGATAGAATGAACATAAGCATAAAGAGGGTGAGAATAGATGTATTTATCAGAAGCGAGCATAGAAGTTCGATATGCTGAAACAGATCAGATGGGAATTGTTTACCATGCAAACTATCTTATTTGGATGGAAATTGGAAGAACAAAGCTCATTGAGGATCTAGGCTTCCATTATACCAAAATGGAAGAGGATGGAATTTTAGCTCCCGTTGTTGATATCCAAGTGTCCTATCATCAGCCTGTAAAATATGGCGATCCTGTTAAAATCGAAACATGGATAGAGGAATATAACGGTCTTAGGACAACCTATGGGTATAAGATTTATATACACGATAAAGATTTAGCTGTAACTGGCTTTTCAAAGCATGTATGTGTAAAAAAAGATAATTTTAGACCTGTTTCTTTGCGTAAGCTTTATCCAGATTGGCACAAGGCTTATTTAAATGCCAAAAAAGATCCTGAAAGGGAAGGGAATAGATAATGGCATTTGGTATTACAAAATTGGATTTACATCATTGGAAACAGGAAATTGATCAAGGGAAAATAGCTTTTCTTACCCATTATTGGCTAGATGCTCGTTTTCCTGCTTGTAAGTCTGTTACGAAAGTAGGTTGTCATGATTTAGTGAAGCTTGCTAAGTGGGGAGAAGGCTTCCAATTAAAAGAAGAATGGATTCATCATCGTAAAGATGGCTATTCTCATTATGATTTACTTGGGGAAAAACAGATAGAGGTATTGGAAAAAGAAGGATTGCTTGATCATGTAAAAGCAAAAATCCAATTAAATTAAACGGGGAGGTCTTCGAAATGGAAATAAAATTAACCGATAGAGCGGCAAAGTGGTTTGAATCGGAAATGTCTTTACATAGTGGTGATTTTGTCCGTTTTTATGTTCGTTATGGTGGATCAAGCCCTATTCAACAAGGCTTCTCATTAGGTGTGAATAAGGAAGAACCTATGGATCCAGGCATTGAAATGATAAAAAACGGGATAACCTATTTCGTAGAAACACGTGATGTCTGGTACTTTGATCAGTATGATTTAGTTGTTGATTATGATGAAAAACAGGATGAACCAATTTATGATTATAAATAACAGAAAAGACGAAGGGAGATTTCTCTTCGTCCTTTCTATGTTTAGGGGATTCTGCATTATTTAGGAAACATGAATTGCTTTAAATCTTTTCCACTGTAATCTGTAAAGCCTTTTTCTTTTGCTTCATCAATCGGGTATACTTGATAATTTTTAAATTGTGTACTGGAGTTGAAGGTAGGATGAAAATCAACATTCTCAATCGTTGTGTCACTGGTTTCTCCGACCGTTTTCTTCTTGATTGAGACTTCAATCATTCCCCCAATATCTATGTATTCATTCTCCGTTGTTTGCCCATTAAGAAAATTTCCTAAAGAGTAAACAACAACCCCTTTTCCTCCGTCAGGTTTATCTATCCATTCAATCGGCTGTAAGACATGAGGGTGATGCCCAAAAATAATGTCAGCTCCAGCCTCAATGAACTGATGAGCGAGCTCCTTTTGCATTTGATTAGGTGTTCTGGCATATTCGTCTCCCCAATGCAGCGCAAGTAAGACAATATCTGATTTTCCTTGAGCTTCTTCAATATCATCTAGTACTTTCTTCGGCTCTAATATACTAACCAAATAATCCTTTCCTGCTGGAACGGGGACTCCATTTGTTCCATAAGCATAAGCCAAGACAGCTAATTTAATACCATTCACATTCACGACTCTTATTGTGCTTTTGTCTTCTGGACTTTTGAATGTCCCAGTATAGGGTAAATTTTTTTCTTCATAATAATCAATAGCACTTAAAATCCCTTTTTCACCCTTATCTAACATATGATTATTGGCCGTTGTGACCATATCAACACCAGCATTGATAATTCCATCAATGATTTCATAAGGGCTATTGAAACTAGGATAACCCGAAAGCCCTAATTTCGTTCCTCCTGGAACAGACTCTTGATTCGCAATTAAGAAATCCGGTTTTTGCAGTAGCGAATATACTGGAGACAACATAGGGTCAAAATTATAATCATCATCTTTAGTTAAAGCATCATGATAAACAGTGTCATGGAGTAAAATATCACCAATTCCGGCAATCACAGCTTCTGTCTCAAATTGTTTAGGAGTATGCTGAAGTGAGTTCTGGCCATTCTGCGCTATTTCACGGTTCGAAAGAGCAGTTGTTTTTTGAAAAATTAACAGAGCGATTATGCAGATCATCACCAAAAAAGTAAGAGAGACTGTCCATATCAACCGCTTGTTTCTTGTCAAATCTCTCCCTCCTTATCATCCTTATAACCATTTTATTTTAGGTTCTGTTTTATTTCGAATTCTACTGATATTCGTTCGGTGTCGTATAATAACGAAGGCTGCTAGAAGTGCTACGACAAGCGACAAAAGATAGTCCTTTGTGAAGATCATATTGATTAACGAATAGATAATCGCAAAAATTGCCACAATAATCGATGATAAAGATACGTATTTAGAAAGTTTTAAGCTAATTAAAAATACAATCACGACGGAAATAAAAAGTAGGGGATCATAGCCGAGTAAGATTCCTCCAGAAGTTGCCACAGCCTTGCCACCCCGAAAATGAGCAAAAACTGGAAACATATGACCAATAACGGCAAAGATTCCCGGGATTAATGGATGGAGCTCACTTCCAAACAGCATTGGTAAAAAAATAGTCACTGTTCCTTTGAGGATATCGGCTAGAATAACGACTGACCCCGCCTTTTTCCCTAAAGTACGAAATGAGTTCGTTGCTCCTAGATTTCCACTTCCATGTTCACGAATATCTATTCCGTAAAATACTTTACCAACAATCAAGCCAGAAGGAATGGACCCAATTAAATAGGCCAATAAAAGTATTAATACATACTGCATAAGCATTACCCCTTTTAAAATGCGTCAAATGAGTCCGAATGGGACAATCACTGCTCACTCATTGTACCATGAAGAACGGTAAATGAAAAAACTATTTTCCCTATATGAAAATGTTCAAAAATACCTGTCAAAATGACACTTCAGGATAAAGGATCTTCGACTAGATGCCGACATGTCCTGTGCTCGAAACAGCACCATCTCAAACTTTCGAAGCCGACTTGGTCCAATTTATCGTCTTATAGGCGCTTTCGCTTGAATCTTTATGAGGATTAAATTAACATTTAGATAATACGAATGATGCTGAGGAGGTTATGTATGTCCATTGAGAATCCAGACCGCAAGCAAATCGCTGAAATTCTTCATAAGGCAAAAAGGATCGCTGTTGTAGGGGTAAGTCAACAACCAAGTCGTACTTCCTATTCAGTAGCCAAAGCAATGAAGGATGCTGGCTATGAGATCATTCCAGTCAATCCTACAGTAGATGAGGTCTTTGGCATAAAAGCTGTACCTTCTTTAAGAGAGATCGATGGACATGTTGACATCGTAAATATTTTCAGACGACCAGAATACTTACCAGAGCTTGCCAAAGAATTTGATGAGATTGATGCCGATGTATTTTGGGCCCAACTTGGCATTGAGAACCAAGAAGCTTATGACTTTTTAACAAACAAAGGATATACCGTTATCATGAACCGCTGTATTAAAGTGGAACATGCAATAACGAGATCAAAATAAGCGCAGAGTGGCGCTTATTTTTTTACATAAAGGAATCCATCGAATGCTACAGTGATTTGCCAAAATCGATCATTCAGTTATATTATAAGACATATGTGTTCTATTATGGTACGATAGATAAGGGAACGTACGTTTTTGTGAAGGCGTAGAAATTAAGTCCTTTGCGATTATTTGTGCAGTTTTGAAAGGGGAAGTTTGTGTGACCGATCTTAAAAATAAAGAATTTGCATATAATGATGATTCTATACAAGTATTAGAAGGTTTAGAAGCCGTTAGAAAACGCCCAGGGATGTATATTGGGTCAACGGATACACGTGGTTTGCATCACCTCGTATATGAGATTGTAGACAATTCTGTAGATGAAGCGTTAGCGGGCTATGGAAATGAAATTACAATTACACTTCATCGTGATCAGAGTGTGACTGTAGAGGACAAGGGACGGGGTATGCCCACTGGGATCCATCATACTGGTAGACCAACAACCGAAGTTATCCTTACCGTTTTACATGCCGGAGGGAAGTTTGGGCAAGGTGGTTATAAAACAAGCGGAGGGCTCCACGGGGTAGGAGCTTCCGTGGTAAATGCTTTATCAGAGTGGTTAGTTGTGACAATAAAACGAGATGGCTTTATTTATGAGCAGAAGTTCCATCAAGGTGGTAAACCAGAAACAACACTAGAAAAAATAGGATCAACGAAACAAACTGGGACAACAATCCACTTTAAGCCAGATCCTAGCATCTTTAGTGTGACAGAATATAATTATGATACTTTATGTGAAAGGCTACGAGAATCTGCTTTCTTATTAAAGGGATTAAAGATTGAGATTAAGGATCAGCGTTTTGACCAAAAAGATGTCTTTTTCTATGAAAATGGAATTGAAGCTTTTGTTGAATATTTAAACGAAGATAAAGATCGCCTACACCCGGTTGCTTATTTTGAAGGCGAAGCAAATGAAATTGAAGTAGAATTTTCCTTTCAATTTAATGATGGCTTTTCCGAAAATATGCTTTCGTTTGTCAATAATGTTAGAACAAAGGATGGGGGCACTCATGAAGCAGGGACTAGGGCTACTATGACAAGAGTGTTTAATGACTATGCCAGAAAAACAGGATTATTAAAGGAAAAAGATAAAAACCTTGAGGGAACAGATATCAGAGAAGGATTGGCTGCTATTGTTTCAGTTAAAGTTCCAGAAGGAAAATTACAATTTGAGGGTCAAACAAAAGGAAAACTCGGAACCGCAGAAGCACGATCAGCAGTAGACACAGTGATCTCTGAACATTTATCCTATTTTTTGGCAGAAAATCATGATGTGAGTGCATTATTAACGAAAAAAGCCATCAAGGCATCTCAGGCGCGAGAAGCGGCTCGTAAAGCTCGAGAAGAAGCACGTAGTGGGAAAAAACGCCGTAAAACGGAAGCCATTCTTTCAGGGAAGTTAACGCCTGCTCAGTCCCGTAACCCACAAAAGAATGAGCTTTATTTAGTGGAGGGTGATTCTGCGGGGGGATCAGCCAAGCAAGGTCGAGATCGGAAGTTTCAAGCTGTTCTCCCTTTGCGTGGGAAAGTCATCAACACAGAAAAAGCCAAGCTACAAGATATCTTTAAAAACGAGGAGATTAACACCATTATTCATACGATTGGTGCCGGTGTTGGACCTGATTTTAATTTAGAAGACATAAATTACGATAAAGTTGTGATTATGACGGACGCTGACACAGATGGAGCTCATATTCAAGTATTATTACTGACATTTTTCTATCGCTATATGAAACCATTAATGGAAGCAGGGAAAGTGTTTATCGCTCTCCCGCCTCTTTATAAAGTAAGCAAGGGGAGCGGGAAAAAGGAAACTATTGAATATGCTTGGACAGATGAAGAATTGGATGGTGTCATTCAAAAGGTTGGGAAAGGGTATATGCTCCAACGCTACAAAGGTCTTGGTGAAATGAATGCCGATCAACTGTGGGAGACAACAATGAATCCAGATACGAGGACGCTTATTCGTGTTCGGATTGATGATATTGCCCGTGCTGAAAGAAGAGTGACAACCTTGATGGGGGATAAGGTAGAACCACGCCGAAAATGGATCGAAAACAATGTTCAATTTGGATTGGAAGAAGACCAAAGTATTTTAGAAAATGATAATTTGATGGTAGATGGGGGCCCTGAGGTATCGTGAGTATTCAAGAAAAATTTCAAGATTTAGCACTAGAAGAAGTCATTGGCGATCGTTTTGGCAGATATAGTAAATATATTATTCAAGACCGTGCATTACCGGATGCCCGAGATGGCTTAAAACCGGTTCAACGACGTATTCTATATGCGATGCATATGGAAGGAAATACAGCGGAAAAAGGATTTCGGAAATCAGCTAAAACAGTCGGGAACGTCATTGGGAACTACCATCCACATGGTGATACTTCTGTCTATGATGCGATGGTGAGAATGAGTCAGTCATGGAAAGTTCGTAATATGCTTGTTGATATGCATGGAAACAACGGAAGTGTGGATGGAGATCCAGCTGCGGCAATGCGTTATACAGAAGCAAGATTATCGAAAGTTTCTTCAGAGCTTTTAAGAGATATTGAAAAACGAACGGTCGATTTTGTCCCTAATTTTGATGACACCTCTTCAGAACCAATTGTCCTCCCAGCGCGTTTTCCAAATTTACTTGTCAATGGATCTACTGGAATTTCTGCCGGATATGCAACGGAAATCCCACCACATCATCTTGGGGAAGTGATTGATGCAGTGATTATGCGCATGGAAAAGCCGACTTCTCAAGTTGAAGATTTAATGACGGTAATCAAAGGCCCTGATTTTCCAACTGGAGGAATCATTCAAGGGGTAGATGGCATAAAAAAGGCGTATGAAACCGGACGAGGAAGAATTATTGTTAGAGCGAAGACAGAGATTGAAACGATTCGGGGAGGAAAAGAACAAATCGTCATTACAGAAATCCCTTATGACGTCAATAAAGCTAGTCTTGTAAAAAGGATGGATGAATTCCGGATTGATCGTAAACTTGAAGGGATTGCTGAGGTTCGAGATGAAACAGATCGAACTGGTTTAAGAATTGTAATAGAATTAAAAAAAGAAGCCGATTCGGAAAGTGTTTTAAATTACTTGTTCAAAAATAGTGATTTACAAGTGAATTATAACTTCAACATGGTGGCTATTGACGAACGCAGACCTAAACTAATGGGGCTTTGTCAGTTGTTGGATGCCTATATTGCTCATCAAAAAGAAGTGATTACAAATCGCTCTCGATTCGATCTTGAAAAAGCAAAAGAACGGCATCATATTGTCGAGGGACTAATGAAGGCACTTTCTGTGTTAGATGAAGTGATTGCCACAATCAGAGCTTCTAAGGATAAACGGAATGCAAAAGATAATTTAATCGCCAAGTTTGCTTTTACCGAAAAGCAGGCAGAAGCGATTGTTTCGTTGCAGCTTTATCGACTAACTAATACCGATGTCACGGCTTTACAAGCTGAAGCGGAGGAATTACTAAAAGCAATTAGTCGGTTATCAGCTATTCTTGAAAGTGATAAGAAATTATTATCTGTTATAAAAAAAGAATTAAAGGAAGTCAAAAAGAAGTATCAAGATGAACGAAGAACAGTCATTGAGGAAAAGATTTCCGAGATTAAGATCAATCTTGAGGTCATGATCCCTAGTGAAGATGTGATTGCCACCGTAACGAAGGGAGGATACATTAAGCGAACAAGTCTCCGCTCCTTCGCAGCTTCTAATGGTCAAGAACTTGCTATGAAAGAAACAGACCGTCTGCTATTGCAGCAAGAAGTGAATACGACAGATACGTTATTAGTCTTTACCAATAAGGGGAATTATTTATATTTCCCTGTTCATGAATTACCTGATATTAGATGGAAAGATATGGGACAACATATAGCTTCTCTTATTCCGATCGAACGCGATGAAGAAATTGTAAAGGTCATTCATGTAAAAGAATTTGAGGAAGCAATCAACCTTGTTTTTGTAACGAAACAGGGAATGGTGAAGAAAAGTTCACTTGCCGCCTATAAAGCGATGCGCTATTCAAGGCCGCTTGTTGCCATTAATATAAAAGAGCAAGACGAGTTAATTGACATCTTTTTAACAGACGGTCAGCAAGATCTTATCTTCGCGACCCACTTTGGTTATGTACTTTGGTATCCTGAATCGGAAGTAGGGATCATTGGACCAAGAGCGGCAGGTGTTAAAGCAATTAGCTTAAAACAGGGAGATTTCGTCATTGGAGCGGAACCTATCTCAATAGATGGTTCTCCAACTGAAAAAGCAATCTGTATTGTCACTCACCGAGGAGCGACTAAGAAAATGCGTCTCTCCGAGTTTGAGCGGGCGGCACGAGCGAAACGCGGCCTCGTCACATTAAGAGAATTAAAGAATAACCCGCATCGTTTGATTGGCATGAAGGCCGTAGAAGAGCAAGATGAGCTTATTGTAAGAACAGAAAATGGAAAAGAAGAAACTATTCTGGTATCTACTCTTAGATTTAATGACCGCTACTCCAATGGGTCTTTTATAATCGATGAGAAAACAGACGGGAAAGCGACCCTTCTCTATAGAAAAGCAACCAACAACAATAATAATGAATGATTCGAGCAATAAAGGCATCAAGTACAGGGAGAGAATGTACTTGATGTCTTTTTCTGTTTATCATTTGATTAAAAAGGGATAAAGCAAAAAATTTAATTTTTTCAAGAAAGTTATAAATATACTATTGTATTTATTTTTATTCACAGTATAATAATAAATATCCAATAAAATTTAAAGATTAACTTGATAAAGACACTGATTAGATGAATATGAGTATGAAAAGTTATACTCTAAATATACAGTTATGGACGAATTCATAGGAGTGAAATCAATGAAAATAGGCATTGTGGGTGCGACAGGTTACAGTGGAGCGGAATTACTGAGGATTTTACAGGTACATCCAGAATTCTCGATTACCTCTTTATACACATCATCCCAGCATGGGAAAAATATAGAAGAACATTATCCTCATTTAACTGGACTAATCCCACAAAAGTTAGAAGAGATTGATCCAGCAAAAATGGCGAAAGAAACAGATTTAATTTTCTTAGCCACCCCATCGGGAATTGCTTCTAAATTAGCACCGCAACTGGTGGAAAATGGCTGTTCAGTCATTGATTTATCTGGGGATTTTCGGATCAAAAACCAAGCGGAATATGAACAATGGTATAAGAAAGAAGCAGCTAATTCATTTTGGCTTGAAGAAGCTGTCTATTCATTACCAGAACTGAACCGGGAGAAAGCAAAGGGTGCAAGGTTTATTTCAAATCCAGGGTGTTACCCTACAGCTACGATATTAGGCCTTGCACCACTAGTGCAGGAAAAATTGTTAACGGAAAATTCAATCATCATCGATGCAAAATCAGGTGTTTCTGGTGCTGGGCAATCCGCAAGCTTAGCTACTATATACAGCGAATTAAATGAAAACTTGAAAGTATATAAAGTGAATCAACATCAACATATACCAGAAATTGAACAAATGCTAGGAAGCTTAGGCTACGAATCTCCGATTACATTTCAGACACATTTAGTTCCAATGACAAGGGGAATTATGGCAACAATATATGGAAATATAGATACGAAAGTAACAAAGAACGAAATTTGGGAGCTTTACCAACAAGCTTATGCTGATGAACCTTTTGTGAGGCTAAGAAAGCTAGGGACTTTTCCCACAACAAAAGAAGTAGCAGGTTCTAATTGCTGTGATATCGGGATAGATTTCGATGAACGAACTTCCAGGGTCACCATTGTTTCAGTGATTGATAATTTAATGAAAGGGGCTGCGAGTCAAGCAGTTCAAAATGCAAATATCATGTTTGGGTTTGATGAAACTTTAGGACTTCAGTTTAGTCCTGTATATCCATAGACTAGTTTTAGAGGAGTGTTCAAAATGAATGTAGCTAGTAAACAGCCAATTTCAAAAGTAACAGAGGGGAGCATTGTATCACCTCAGGGTTATTCTGCTGCTGGCCTTCACACGAAGGTAAAGTATAAAAGGAATGATTTAGGAGTTTTATATAGTGAGGTTCCTGCAGAGACTGCTGCTGTTTATACATTGAATCAAATTATTGCTGCTCCTCTTCTTGTTACAAAAGAAAGTATTGCTAAAGAAGGTAAAATTCAAGCAATCGTGATTAATAGCGGGAATGCAAATGCTTGTATGGGAAAGCAAGGATATTTAGATGCTGAAACGATGAGAACATCGGTTTCTGAACGATTTTCCATTCAAGAGCATTTCGTTGCAGTTGCATCAACTGGAGTAATCGGCGAAAAAATGCCGATGGATAAAATTATTTCTGGAATCGAGAAGATAACACCAGAAAAAACGAATCAAGCAGCTTATGACTTTAATGAATCTATTTTAACAACGGATACTTGTATGAAATCGACTTGTTATGAAACGTATATTGATGGTAAGAAGATTACAATGGGAGGATCGGCGAAAGGCTCTGGAATGATCGCACCTAATATGGCGACAATGCTAGGATTCATTACGACAGATGCCAAGATCTCTCATCAACATTTGCAAACAGCGCTCCAAGACATTACGAATGAAACCTTTAACCGTATCACAGTCGATGGTGATACATCGACAAATGATATGGTGCTTGTCATGGCAAATGGTTTAGCTGACAATCATACACTTTCACCAGCTCATGATGAGTGGGAAACCTTCAAGCAATTATTGAAGCAAGTTTGTGAAGATCTTGCGATTATGATTGCGAAAGATGGAGAAGGGGCAACAAAGTTAATAGAAGTACAAGTGCATGGAGCAATGACTTCTAGTGATGCTGGAAAGTGTGCTAAGACAGTAGTCGGCTCTGATTTGGTCAAAACAATGGTCTATGGCTCTGATCCGAATTGGGGACGCTTAATGATGGCGATTGGAAGAAGTGGGATTACATTAGATCCTCATGCTATTGACATTGAAATCGGACCATATGCATTACTTGCAAAAAGTGAGCCAGCTCATTACAACGAAGAACAATTAAGTCAGTATTTAAATAATGAAAAGGTAGAAATTACGATTCATTTAAATATGGGAGATGGTTCTGGTAAAGCATGGGGCTGTGATCTTACCTATGATTATGTCCGCATCAATGCTAGTTACCGCACGTAATTGGAGGGAAATCAAAATGGAAAAGATTATTGTCATCAAATGCGGTGGCAGCATGATTGATGACCTATCTGAAAAATTCTTTATGGATATAAAAAAAATGCAAGAACACGGATTTAAACCGATTATCGTCCATGGTGGTGGACCTGCTATTAATCGATTACTGGAGAATTTACAGATACAGTCAGAGTTTATTAACGGCTTAAGAAAGACGACAGAGGAAGTCATGGAAGTTGTAGAAATGGTTTTATCAGGAAGTATTACAAATAAAATTGTTCGTTCAATGCATGCAAATGGAATTTCTGCCATTGGGATGACAGGATCTGATAGTGGCTTAATCCAAGCGGAAGCGAAGGATTTTGAGAAGCTGGGCTTTGTTGGTGAAGTAACGTCCATTAATCGTGAGCTTCTATTAAATTTACTATCTATGGATCTAGTTCCTGTCATTTCACCAATTGCGATTAGTGAAAATTCAAATCAATATTTTAATGTGAACGCAGACTCTGCGGCGGCAGCCATTGCGGTAGCTATGAATGCTGACAAGATTTTATTCGTAACAGATGTACCAGGCATTTTAAAGAATAAACAAGTTATGGAGACCGTTTCTCAAAATGAAGTTCAAACACTTATCCAAGAAGGCGTGATTACGGGTGGAATGATCCCTAAAGTATTAGCCGCTCTTAAAAGTCTTGAAGGTGGAATGAATCGAGTAATGATTGTCAGTGGGAAAACACCTTTATATAGAGAAGGACATTTTATTGGCACGACAATTTTAAAAGCAGAGAAAGTGGTGAGCTTCGGATGACCGATTTATTTGAAAATTACGGACGTTGGGATTTAGAACTAGTATCTGGGAAGGGTACGACTGTTGTTGATATAAACGAGACGGAATATTTGGATTTTACATCTGGCATCGGGGTTTGCAACTTAGGTCATTGTCATCCAGAAGTTGTAGAGGCGTTAACGAAACAGGCCAGTCGATTATGGCATATGTCCAATTTATTTAAAAGCTCTCTGCAAGAGGAAGTGGCAGAGCAGCTCACAACATTCTCAAACGGAAATGCCGTTTTCTTCTGTAATAGCGGGGCTGAAGCCAATGAAGCAGCGATAAAATTAGCTCGGAAATATACAGGGAAATCAAAAGTGATTACATTTCAGCAATCTTTTCATGGACGTACTTTTGCGACAATGGCCGCAACAGGACAAGACAAAGTGAAGCAAGGCTTTGGAACCATGTTAGAAACCTTTGTTCATCTCCCTTTCAACAATAGCGAGGCGTTGGAAAAAGAGATCGATCAAGAAACAGCGGCAGTTATGCTTGAAATAATTCAAGGTGAAGGTGGAGTTCACCCAGCTACAGCAGAGTTTTTACAAGATGTAGAAAAATTATGTAAAAAGTATGGTGCCTTATTAATTATAGATGAAATACAAACCGGAATTGGGAGAACAGGAAAACCATTTGCTTATCAACATTACTCCATTTCCCCAGACATCATTACCTCAGCGAAGGGGCTTGGAAATGGTATTCCCGTTGGCGCTATGATTGGTAAGGAAAATTTAAAAGCAGCTTTTCCACCAGGTAGCCATGGTTCCACTTTTGGCGGTAATCCGCTGGCGATGTCTGCAGCTAAGAAGACACTTCAACTTATTTTTCAAGAAAAGTTCCTCGAAGAAGTGACGGAAAAAGGTGAGTATTTGGCGGATAAATTAGAAGAGGCTTTCTCTCATTGTGATTTCTTCAAAGGTATGCGTCATAAGGGCCTTATGCTTGGAATTGAGTTTTCGCAAGAGGTGGCTCCCTTTATGGCTGAACTAAGAAAAAATAGATTAATTGTATTAAACGCTGGGCCGAATGTTTTACGTTTTCTCCCCCCATTAACGGTAACAAAAACGGAGATTGATCAAGCGATTGAGGCAATGAAGAAAACTTTGCTGCAAACTGTATAAAGTAAATATTTTTTTGAAATAAAATGTATAAAAATTCATGTATAACTATAAAGATACAAGAGGAGTCGGTATGAATGAAGGGTGTAATTCAATTAGCAAATCATAAGCAATATACCGGCCAATGGCACGGAGATGTGTCCCATTGTAAAGGGGAAGTCATTTTTTATACAGGAATGGGTAATTTTTTAGAATTTATGACTGATCCGGAGACAAAAGGGAAAATTGTAGTTGCTACTTATCCAGGAGTGCTACATTCCCATTTCGATCCTGCTAAATTTGAAAGTGATGATTTACAGTTGACCGCTTTAATCATTCAACAGGAAATCTTTGGTCTTTCCGAAGCGGAGAATAACTGGCTTGCATTTTTTAATGAAAAAGGAATTCCGATTATGAGTGGAATGGATACACGCACAATCATTAAGCAGTTATTAAAGGATGGAGAAATGGCTGCTGAAATGACCGCTGATCACTATCATGTAGCATCCGCACTCGACGATCAGAAATCGATAATTCACGAAAAGACAAAAGTGTTAAATCCGACTGGAAAAACGAATCTAGTCGTCCTTAATTTTGGGATTAAAAAGTCATTACTCAATTGGCTAAAAGGGTTCCATTGCAAACTTACGATTCTTTCAGCTGAGACTTCTGCTTCCACTATTGCCGAACTCAAACCTGATGGTGTGATTCTTTCTGGAGGATGTGGCGATCCTGCTGATTATCAAGCGTATTTTGAAGACTATGCTAAAATAGCAGAATCATATCCTACACTTGCATTTGGTTTAGGTCATCAAATCCTCGCCCTTGCCTTTGGAGCAAGTGTGGAAAAAATGAAATGGGGACACAGAGGTTTCAAGCAAGCTATCCTTCATACTTCCTCGCAGCAGGTATATTTAACGAATCAGAATCATGGTCATCATATTTCCTTACAAAACCTAGAGAAGACAGGATTGACACCATCTTTCCTTTCCGTTCAAGACGGTGATATTGAAGGATTAATGCATAAGGACTTACCGATTACAACTTATCAATTTCACCCAGATGGAACAAATTTCAAATTAGAATCACTGATAAAAAACGCTTATTTTCAACAATTGGAACAAAGTAAAGGGGAAAAGCTGTATGCCGAAGCGAAATGACATCAAGAAAGTACTCGTGATTGGTTCGGGACCGATCATGATTGGGCAGGCTGCGGAATTTGATTATGCTGGTACACAGGCTTGCTTGGCGTTGAAAGAGGAAGGAATCAAAGTTGTATTGGTCAATAACAATCCAGCTACCATTATGACCGATGAACAAATAGCTGATACTGTTTATTTTGAACCCATGACAGTGGAAAGTATCGAAAGAATTATTGAAAAAGAAAACCCAGATGCGATTCTTGGAACCTTAGGAGGACAGACCGGACTCAATTTGACGGTTAAATTATATGAAGCAGGTATCCTAAAACAAAACAATGTTGAGGTATTAGGGACTTCACCTGAATCGATTCGTCAGGGAGAAGATCGGGAAGCATTTCGAGCTTTAATGCATGAGTTAAAGGAGCCTGTTCCAGAAAGTGAAATTATTCATACTGTTGAAGAAGCAGTAAATTTCGCTAACAAAATAGGTTATCCTGTTATTATACGACCAGCTTATACACTTGGTGGTGGAGGTGGAGGAATTGTTACCTCAAAGACAGAGCTGATCTCCGTTGTTAAAAAAGGGTTAGAGGCTAGTCCAATTACCCAATGTTTAATCGAAAAAAGCATTGCTGGTTTTAAAGAATTAGAGTTTGAAATGATTCGTGATGATAATGATACTTGTATTGCCATTTGTAGCATGGAAAATTTTGACCCTGTTGGGGTACACACGGGTGATTCGATTGTTATTGCTCCGCAGCAAACTCTAAGTAGCGATGAATATGCAACTTTGTATGAATCAGCGGTTAAAATTATTCGCGCATTAAAAATTATTGGCGGATGTAATATTCAATTTGCACAAGATCCAGATTCTAGCCAATATTATCTAATTGAAGTCAATCCAAGATTAAGCCGTTCCTCGGCCTTAGCCTCCAAAGCAACAGGGTATCCGATTGCGAAAATGGCTGCTAAGCTATCTCTTGGTTATCAGTTACATGAATTAACCAATCCAGTTACTGGTGTTACATTTGCAAGTATGGAACCCGTAGTCGATTATACAGTGGTAAAAATGCCGAGATGGCCATTTGATAAGTTTCACGAGGCTGACCGTAAATTGGGTACGCAAATGAAGGCAACAGGAGAAATCATGGCGATTGATCGTCATTTACCCGGTGCTCTTCAGAAGGCGATTCGCTCATTAGAAATGCCCACGTTAGGTCTTGAATTTAAAGGTCTTGCAGACTACCAGGATGAAGAATTATGGAAATCCATTCTTTTACCAGATGATCTCCGTCTTTTCTCGATTCTGGAATTGATGAGACGTGGTATTTCTGTGAAAGAAATACATGAAGCCACATCGATACAACCATTTTTCTTAGAAAATCTTGATTTCTTAGTCCAAATGGAGAAACAAATTAAAGCAACGGATATAGGGAAAATCGAAAAGGACTTTTTCCAAAAAGTGAAGGGACTTGGCTTTTCTGATGCTTGGTTAGCTCATACATGGCAAACAAGCTTAAAAGAGGTGCGGTTAAAGCAAAAAGCACTAGGATTACAGCCTGTTTATAATATGGTTGATTCATGTGCAGGGGTATATCCAGCTGCTGCTCCTTATTTTTATTCAACATGGAAAGGGGAAGGGGATCCATTCGAGAAGAAAGATAAACCAAAAATTGCGATCATTGGTTCAGGACCCGTAAGAATTGGCCAAGGAATTGAATTTGATTATTGCACAGTCCACGGTGTCTTAGCTTTGAAAAAGGCTGGTTATGAGGCAATACTGATTAATAATAATCCAGGTACTGTTAGTACAGATTTCCAAATAGCCGATCGCTTATATTTTGAACCTCTTTCCACAGAAGATGTACTTAATGTACTTGAATACGAACAACCTGATGGCGTGATTATCCAATTAGGGGGGCAAACGGCTATTAATTTAGCACAGGCCCTAGAAGAAAATGGTATGCCACTCCTTTCTATTTCACAAGAACAGATTGATACTTTGGAAGATCGTGATCGTTTTTATACACTGTTACAAAATCTGCAAATACCTCATATTCCAGGTGTTTCCGCAGCCAATGAAGAAGATTTATTGGCTAAAGTAGAAGAAGTGGGATTCCCGCTATTATTACGCCCTTCTTATGTTATTGGCGGGCAAGGGATGATCATTATCGAACAAGAAAAAGATTTGCAAAAGCAGTTAAATAAAATTGTTTATCCTGTGCTATTAGACGCTTATTATAAAGGAAAAGAAATGGAAATAGATGTCCTCTCAAATGGTCATGATATTTATGTTCCTGGCTTTTTTGAACATATTGAAAAAGCAGGCGTCCACTCAGGCGATAGTATGGCAGTAACACCGCCCATAACTATTACTGAACAAGATCAACAAAAAGCTTATCATTTTGCTGAAAAGATTGCTAAAGAACTCGGATTTAAAGGGATTTTTAATGTACAATTTGTCTTATATAAGGATGAAGTATATGTATTAGAGGTAAACCCTAGAGCTTCGCGTACGGTACCCATTATTAGTAAAATGACGGGTGTAAATTTGATTGAAGAATGTATTGATATCTTACTTGGAAAAGCTATTATAAGGGATGAACAGATAAAGCAAGATTATTATGCGATTAAAAACCCTGTTTTTTCTACAGGAAAGCTTGATGGTGTAGATCCTATTTTAACACCAGAAATGAAATCAACAGGGGAAGTTATTGCTTTTGGTTATCGTTATGATGAAGCTCTAACGAAGGCTGTAAACTGGGATGGCCATTCCATTCAGCAAAATACCGCGATCTATGTGGATAGTGACGAAGCGGATTTTACTCATATACAAGGGATTCTGAAAGAATATGATGTTGCCATCACGGATGCTCCTTTTAATGAATGGTTAAAAAATAGTAGAGGTTCTATTCTTGTCAGCTTCTTAGACACAGAAGATGCCGCGAACAAAAGAATGGCTGCATCCGCAGCACAGCATAAAGTCATCACAGAAATGGAAACATTAGTTGCATTTCTAAAAGGTATAAAGACAGAGGTCATTCCTCCCGTTTCTTTACATGAATGGCATCAGATTAAACAGAAAAAGAGAAGGTGATGTAATGGAAAACACAGTCAATTCGTTAAAAGGGAGAGATTTTCTAACACTTGCTGATTTCTCTCCAGCGGAAATTACGCAATTAATTGAAAATGCGATTGAGTTAAAGAAATTACAAAAGGAAGGGATTCCCCATCACTACTTGAAAGGAAAAACATTGGGGATGATTTTTGAAAAATCTTCAACGAGAACGCGCGTTTCCTTTGAAGTAGGGATGAATCAACTAGGCGGCCATGCTTTATTTTTAAGCAGTAATGATATCCAATTAGGAAGAGGAGAAACGATAGCTGATACGGCTAAGGTTTTATCCCGTTATGTTGATGGCATTATGATTCGTTCTTATGAGCATGCTGGTGTAAAGGAATTAGCTGCACATTCTGATGTGCCAGTTATCAATGCTTTGACAGATGATTTCCATCCATGCCAAGCATTAGCCGACTTAATGACATTATATGAAGTAAAGGGTGAACTAAAAGGCCAGAAACTTACTTATATCGGTGATGGAAACAATATGGCCCACTCATTAATGATCGCCTGTGCTAAGCTTGGGGTTGATTGTTCGATCGCTTCTCCAAAAGGATACGAGCCAAAACAAGAAATAATTGATTTAGCAACAAATATCACCAAAGAGACTGGGGCTAGTCTGCTTGTCACAAATGACCCTAGAGAAGCAGTGCAACATGCTGATGCCGTGTATACGGATGTTTGGACAAGCATGGGATGGGAAGAGGAAGAGGCAGTGCGTTTAAAAACTTTCCAATCTTATCAAGTAAATAGTGAGCTTATGACATACGCAGATAAAGCAGCGATATTTCTTCATTGTTTACCTGCAAAAAGAGGGCAAGAGGTAACAGCAGAGGTGATTGATGGTCCTCAATCTTTTGTCTTTGATGAAGCAGAGAATCGCTTACATGCGCAAAAAGCGTTGATGGTTGCTTTGATGGGAGAGTAAAAACAAAGCCTTACGGTCAACTTTTTCAAGATGAAATCATTCCTTGGTTTCATCTTTTTTTAGTTGTATGATGATATCCAGAGAGACGTTAAACGATTTAACCTAAACATTCACCCATCATAGGCTTTTTTCATACAATAAAGTAACAAAATATGAGGGGGAGTTAGAAAATGGAAAAGCTACAGGTAGATCAGCTTACTGTGATCATTGTTCCTCCAGCAACGAATTTCGCTCCTGTGGATGGACGACAATATATAATGGAACCGCTATTCGGTGCAAATCGGATTTTAACCATTGGTATTTCTTCGAATCAGTGTTGTTTGGATAAAAATGAGCAACCATTCGTACTGGAATGGAAGCCCAAATTAGGCGAATACGTTCTTACAGGGAAAATAAATTATTTCGAGGAAACATTTAAAGAGATAAATAGCAAACAATGGAAAAATAACATTAGGCACATACTAACACTTATTATAAAGTCAGATTATTATTTATTTCAGCATGTGCCATGGTTAATAGATGCACCGATATTAATTGAATTATACGATAACCATTCACAATTAATAAAAATAGAAAATTTTGGAACACCACGAAAATATATGTTAAATGAAAAAGTTGAGTATAAGCTTTAGTAAACAGTAAACCGGATATTGAAAATCCGGTTTTTATTTTCGTGTAGTAAAAAATCTCATTTTGTCTCACTATTAGGAGTATACTTTTGCATTGAGACTGTAAATATTGATATGCAGTTAACTTCCGATAATATATATTATGTTCGGGGCGTTATTTTGAGAAGGTAAATATCACTCTACCCTATGTTTATAACTTGTTTTTTTTACATTTCCAAGATCAACATATTGAACACTACTTTCAATAATATCATTAATAAATAGTTTATGGTTTTTAGCAAATTCTTTAACTTGTTCTAATAAATCTTTATTATAAGTAGTCTTAAATTGAATTCTATCTTTAGGTCTCGTTTTTTTCTCAAACACAATGGTTCCTTTAGCTAAAAGATTTTCTAAACCATTTTCGATAAGATAATTGATATGAGTGTCATTTTCCAACGCCAAATGTTCTAATTGAGTCAAAATATTTTTGCTTATGTTAGTTCTAAATTTAACCCTAGTATTATCAGTAGTATGAATTAATTCTCCATTCACTAATTTCCACATTTTAAACACTCCTAATATATTATTTTATTCATTTAGTAGCTCAGTAATTCGCTGCATCATGCGTTCTTTTTTATATAAAATAAAATTTTCATTTGAAACATTTTCATAAATGATTATTCCAAGTTTTGGAAGAACATATTTTCCTTTCACCCAAACGCGATACACTTTATTTCCAGTCTTAGTTGTAGTACTAGTAATGGTTGAATTCAATGACCACGAGTAAAAAACTGATAACAGCCCTTCTGCAAAATGGATACTTGCTGTTGTCACATTCATAACATATCCAGCTTTTTGTACCCACCCATCCCCATCAATCACCCCTCTTATAAAAGAAGGTAAATATTGATCTGGTACATTGGGAAAAGGAACATTTAAGGATTTCCTCGATTTTATTCCCAATACTTCAAGATCCTTTTTGATTTCCTTAGAATGGATAAGTAATGTTGGTGTTGTCTTTGTTTTCCAAAAAGGAGCTAATATATAATCTGCGCACATGTAATTTGCTGCGATTTTGAGAATCCTTTCATCTTTTTGAGATAAGGACACACTATGAACATGCTCATTAACATGTCCATCTGTAATAAATAAACCTAAAACCCAAGCCATTTCATGAGACCATTTTTTAAAGAAATTTTCATTAACTTTATGTACACGAGGCCGTCCTGATGATTGTTCCCGATTCATCTTTACTCCTTGTTTATAGAGCACATTTCGTATTGCCCGATCAGAAAGTCCAATGATCGGTTGCATTTCTTTAAAAGGCATTCCACTTTTATACATTTGAATAATCATTTCGTCTGTAATTCCTGGATTTCTGGGCATCATTTTCTCCTGTAAAAAAGATGTATTAAAATGATTCTATATACCTATTATAGAAACGAATGTTTGTGATTGCAAGTGGAAAATGTCTATGTATAAGGGCCAGACCACCAATAGATCACATTTTCTTCGTGTTTGATCAATTTTTTATATAATAGTACTACTGAATCCCAGTCTTGCTCCTGGTAGCTTCTAACGTAAAAATCCCCATCTACTGTTATTGTATAATACCTCTGATTTTTTAGTTTATATCATATTAGTCCGAATCTTTATATATCTTAATAATATACCTTATTGAACAAATAATCATCATTATGAAGAACGAATGAGTCCAGCGCCCTTCTACCTTCCGAACTGTACTAATCATTCTTTCCGTTGGTCCTGTAATTCATAGGTTCGACTGCTAATTATCTGGCATGGCTCTGTAATAAAAATTTGGAGGTCGATACCATCTATCGCACTACCTATCTATCATTCTATTTTTTGCATCATACATCATACGATTGAATGGGTGTCTGGTTCTTTATGTGTGGGTGCTCTACTGACACTTGGCTTTACTTGACAATGAGCAGCGGCACCTTCATCGACCGAAAATATCTTGAGAAGTTTTTTGAAAGAAGCAATATTTCCATGGAATTGCTGCGCTTGATTGATAACCTCATCTCCATCTTCTTCACCAGTTAATGATAAAGTAGGGCAAACGATTTTTTCTTCCAATCCGTTAATGCAGAAATGATCAAGTTTGGCCATTAATTCATGTAATGATTGAACACCAAAAGACCTCATTGCCACATCCATAATTGCTTTTTCACCTTCAGATATTATTTGATCAAGCGTTTCAGAAGGTAATTGCTGCACTTCCACTGTTAAAACAGTGCCCAATAGATATGCAAACTACGTAAAGGAGAATTTGGTATTAATGCTTGAATTCGAGTATCATAAGCCGCGGCACGAATCGCAATATAGCCCCCAAAACTATAACCTGTTATCGCTATTTTTTTAGGATCAATTTGATCAAATGCTTCTAATTGATCAATCACTGAAGACACGGACTTTTCACAATTCTCCGGTTTTTCTAATGATAATCCTGACAGATAATACGAACCTGGGTTATGCGGTCCTTCAAACAGTAAAACATTATAACCACGACGAATACATTCTCTCCCAATCCACAAGTGCATTTCCATAGCTGTTCCTTCTCCCCCCGTAGCTACGATGAGCGTAGGGTTGGATGACTTTTTACTCCGCGATGTAAATAGGTAACAGGGAAGAATTCCTTCTTTATAAGAGACATCTAGTTTTACAAAGGGTTCATCTAATAGGTCACATGCTTTTTCGAATTTTATGCGAGATTGTTCCCAATACCGCTGATGATCTGGATGATTTGGAGATAATATTCCCATAGCAGAGCGATAATAGCTAGCCGCACGTAGATTTAACAAGCCAGCGGATCGTCTATTTTGTTCTCGCTGTACCTGATTCGCAATACTCTACTGTTTCTGCAATCTTAGACCAAGCATTCGCAAAACTGTAAATATTTCCATCTTCTGTATTTTGAACAACCTGTAAAATTTCTCCAATTTCCGCTCCTCCCTCGCTCATTGTTGCTAATGTACACATTAATTGAAAGTCCATTTCCTAGTCCTGAAATAAATAAGGACGAACACCACTTCTTCCCTCTTCAAAACTCATTAAATCTCCTCCAACCTATTGTGTACTTAGGAAACTTGCTACAAAACAATTAACTAACGCCTCTTTTGTTTTCCACCTCCTATAAATGGTTGTTTTCCCTACGCCTGCATTTTCTGCTACTTTTTCGATTCTTAGTTTTGCAACCCCATCCTCCAGCATAAGTGATCGCGTTGCAGACAATATAGCTTGATGTGCCTCTTGACTACGTGGACGCCCCACATTTTGCTGTGTGTAATCTGATATTTTCTTCATATAAAAAAACACCCACCTTTACATTACGATACGAATCGTATCGTAATAAAAATCAGGTGTCAAATCCTTGGATGTTTTATCTTTTTCAATACTTCTTTCTCAGCTTTTAATAACTCATACGTCTCTTTTCTTTCTGCTACATTTTGTTGTTTAAATTAGACACATAAAAAGTGACTTTTAGTGGCATAAATCCTTCAAAAGTCACTTTACAATTATAATTAATTTTTTTCAAAAAGCAGTATAATTTTAACTATTCTTTGTTTCATTCATCTTTTTTATTTAATTTCTATCTTTTTCTCTTATTGGACGAATAACTTTACATGGATTTCCAGCAGCGATAACGTTAGGCGGAATATCTTTTGTTACTACACTCCCTGCACCGATAATAGAATTTTCTCCTATGGAAACCCCTTGTAAAACAGAAACATTTCCACCCAACCATACTTTATCGCCAATATGAATTGGTTTAGCATACACGACATGATTAGCTCTATCTATTGGATCTTCTGCATGGTTAGCACAAAATAAAGCGACTCTTGGACCTATATAAACATCATTTCCAATCGTTACGTCGCTACAATCAAGAATTACCATATCATGATTAATGTAAATATTATTGCCCATTGAAATATTAAACCCTAACTCACAATTAAAATTGGACTCTATATAAACATTCTCACCCATTTTATTAAAGAGATTTTTTAAAATGTCTACGTCATATTTATTTTCTGAGTTGATTAAAAAATTATATTTTCGGCATTCTTTAAGCGCTCGGTTTCTATATCTGTCCACAAATTGATCCATATCGTCATACTCATTACCATTTTTTGTTATTTCTTTAATATGCTCTATTTCTTTTTGCATTGTTATCCTCCATTTAATTTCATTAATATGACGATTATTATAGAGTTTTTCTTTGTCATAATCAACGAATGTCCCGCCAAGGATTCTCCAGCATATTCTAAATTTCCAATCAAATGTTTTAAACTGGTATATTCTTTTTTAGTTGGGATTTCTGCAAAAGAAAGCAGCGGCTAAATATAACTGCAGCACATTTAATTCATTGAACAGTCATTAACAGTTTGATATTTCACTATCAAATTTACCAGTTGGGAAAAAACTTCATTATGTCACGATTTTTATGGACAAAAGTCTGTTGGACTTTGATACTTCTAATCAAATAAATTTGAAAAATATGTATAATACTGGAATTTATTGGAAAACCTGCCAATATAACAAACTATAAATCGGAGGTTTACCCAATATGAAGTACAACATAATGATAAGCATCGTTTTTCTTGTTGGTCTATTTGTTTTATTACCAAACGTTCATGCAGATAATGGAAAAATATACAAAGTCGATTCGGCAACCATTGAGTTAATGGATGCACCTGCTCCGGATGCAACTGTTCTTGCTAAATTAGATCAGGATGAAAAAGTTACTATTTTTGAAGAATCTTATAGTTGGGGAAAAACATATTTTGATGGAAAAGAGGCGTGGGTTGCCTTATATCAACTAATAGCAGTTAATAATACACAAGAATTGTCAGAAGCTGAACAGCAAGATCAAGCTAATATAGTAGAAACAACATCGAATGAATCAGCGGAGAAGGGACAACTATATCGTGTTAAAGCATCTGTCCTCAATTTACGTAATGCTCCTGATATGGATGCAACGATTATTACTCATTTGAATAAAGGTTATAAAGTGACTATTTTTGAAAAGTCATCGGGTTGGGGAAAAACGTATTTTGATGGAAAAGAGGCATGGGTTGCCTTAAATTGGCTAGAGACAGATAATGAATCAATAGATAGCGGGGTATCAGAGGAAAATGAAACAAATGATTCATTACAAGCTGAAGAGGAAATTGAAAATGAAGAATCCGAAGCAGTACATGACCAAAAAAAAGATGAAAATGGAAAATCAACAATCGAGTCTACAGATAACGATGAAAAACAAGATACTCAAACAAAGCAAATTAGCGAAAATTCGCTGGCTGGTTATCATTTCGTTATTGACCCGGGCCATGGTGGAAAAGACCCCGGCGCGATCGGATCAGAGGTATATGAAAAAACATTGACACTCTCGACAGCCAAAAAATTAGAAAGACAATTACATAATAAAGGAGCTACTGTTACATTAACTAGAGCAGATGACACGTACATTTCATTAGAAAAACGGACTGAAATCAGTAATTCCAATAATACAAATGCATTTATCAGCTTGCATTATAATTCGTCGGATGATCAAGCTGTTCATGGAATCGAAACCTTTTATAGCGGAGATGATGATAATCGCCAGCTCGCAAATGCTGTTCATTCATCAGTAGTGAATCATGTAAATCTCAATGACCGTGGAGCGAAACAAGCAGGTTTTCAAGTTTTAAAAGATAACCAACAACAAGCTATACTCATTGAACTTGGTTTTATCAGCAATCCTGATGAACAAAAGCTTATCCAAACAGATCGTTATCAAGAAGAAGCAGTTAAAGGTATTATCGTTGGGTTGGAAGAATATTATCATGAATAAATTAACTTTGTACCTTAGTGCCAATAACTTTTGGCAATCCTTTAAAATAGGAGTTTCCGAAAAAACTCAAGGTATATAATGGGATGACATTATATACAAATGATAGAAGAGAACACTAATTACTGAGGTATGAACTATAAGAGTTAGAATGTTTTAACGAACATTTCAAATTTACAATACTCTTTAAATCCAAGCCGACGTAGTATCGGTTATGATGTACGGGCACGAGCTTGTACGGTTAGAAGCTGACATCCCTCCTCTTTGGACTTATTAATCCTATATTGCAATAACGAATGGTAAACTCCTTTATTACGATATTCAGGTAAAACAGCAGCACCTATAAGATACATAGTTTGACCATCAGAACTGATTCGAAATATGGCGTTTCCAATTGGCAATCCTTCATTGTTATAGGCAACGATGTATCCATCACGTCGCCCAGGTAAGGATATATAAGTTTTTACACACAAAGAAAGCAACCAACCTAGATGAGGTGTATAGGTGGTTACTTTCTGTTGTGGTGGTTCTTAGGTTTAATAGGTCCACACTTTAGCTTGAAGTTCTTGTACTCCAAATTCCAGTGCATCGTCTAAGTCTTCCATATAAATATCCAAATGGCCATTTGTAATAGCACTTCCCCGGTCTTCACAAACGTATGTTTTATTTAACTTCGGGATATGTATTTTCGTGCCAAAAGGAAGAGATTGTGGACATGCAACTGTCCTGCCTTCTTCTACCACTTCACCAGATGCTGTTATACCGTAGGCCGGATCACCAGGTTCTTTTCCTGTAGATTCAGGTCCAGCCGTATAAGCTGTAACTGTAAAAGGAGTTCCAGATTTATCTGGTATTTTTATTGTTTGCCCTGTTTTAATATAGGTAGGATCCGATAGGGATGGATTTGCCGCAATGATAGCATTTACATCTACTTGATAGTTTTGTGAGATACGATATACATTATCTCCTGATTGTACTTCATAATGCTTCTCAGCAGCAGCTGCCCCCGCGAAGAGTACGAACCCAACCAAAGCAAGAAATATCGAAGAAATATACTTGATAATAACACCTCCCTCTCCAATGTATAATTCCTATCTACCCATCTTTTTAGCTTGTAAACTTGGATTCTATCTATGTGAACATTTTTAATTTAATTGTAAAGAAAATGAAAAATAGAAATGTTTTTTTACAGGACATGGCTATTCCTGCATAAGAATTTTGTTGCTGGCGGAATGATTTTTTCTTTGGATTCGTTCTTATGCTTGTTACGCATAAAATAGCGGATAAGTCTTTATTTAGATCTTCTGAAGAGGCCTAGGATTAATAGCTAGGGATTAAAAGGGCGACGAATACAGTTGGACCGCCTTTTTCATAAAAAACAATCAACTATAATCATCTCCATCTCTATCATTGCAAATGGTATATAAATTATAGTTGATTTACTCTACTAGCTTTTTCAAATATGCTTTGCATATGGTAAAAAAGCTTAAAATAAACAATAGCAAAAAGATCCCCACACCAATCGCAGTCATCTGGTAAAATGCTGGTGCAATCATATTACGTAAGTTAATTAGAACGGTAATCAATAAAACCGTAGCAAATGTAAAAGGGACAAAAATCAGAATCGCTAGTTCTCTTGTTACAACAGAACTAATTTCTTTAATAGATAGATGGCCTGCTTTATACTTCATTCATTTATCTCACTAAGGACGCCCCATGGAGAGAGACAGACATTACAGTTTATAACACCATAACCTTCGCTAAAACTCTTAATTTACACACTGATTCTATATAAGAGCATGATTTGATAAAGATTAATCATGCTCTTTATAGCTGAAATTTTATTTAGTTAAGTTTATTTTTAAATTTTCCAAATCGCCATTTACAATGTAATCAAGATTTTCGTTTATCAAGTTTATATCTTGATTCCACCACTGAAGTTTGATCCAATCCTCGATTATATCATCAGAAAATCTCTTTTTTATTAGTTTGGAGGGGTTTCCACCAACAATAGTGTAAGGTTCAACATTTTTGGTGACAACAGATTCTGTTGCAACTATTGCACCATCGCCTATTTTTACTCCAGGCATGATTGTTACATTTCTGCCAATCCATACGTCGTTTCCAATCTCTGTATTCCCTTTGAGTGGCAGATTTTCTAATGTTGGTGTATGACTCGCCCAACCGTTTCCAAAAATATTAAAAGGATAGGTAGATCCATCCATTCGATGGTTAGCTCCATTCATAATAAATGTAGTACCCGGTCCGATTGAACAAAACTTTCCAATTATCAATTTATCCCCAATAAATTCATAGTGATAAAGAACTTGTTCTTCAAAAGATTCTCCTTGTTTACTGTCATAATAAGAAAAATCTCCAACTTCAATATTGGGTTTTGTCAGTGACGGTTTAATAAATTGGACACCATTATTACCTGAAATTGGGTAAATCATATCTGGGCTAGGTCCCAGTGGTCTTTTAGAGTCCATAAAACTGTCCACCCTTCATTCCATTAAGTTTAATTTTTCAATCTTGTTACATTCTAATGCAAACCATACGGTGCCTTCTTTATCACATACAATTCCGTGAGGTTCAGAATTAGGTGTATGGATTGGATATTCTTCAATCGATTTATTTTTTGTTATCCTTCCTATTTTATTTGCACCCCATTCGGTGAACCATAAGTCCTCATCCAATCCTTGAGTGATTGCATGAGGACGTGCATTTGGTGTAGGGATGTCAATTTCTGTTATTTCACCAGAAATAGTAATCCTCCCGATCTTATTTCCCGATATTTCTACAAACCAAAGTGCATCATCGTTCCCTCTTGTTACACCTACTGGTCCTGCTGAGGGTTTAGGTATTTGAAACTCCGTTAGTTTCCCCGACTCAGTTATCCTTCCAATTGCATTGTTTTGATTTTCAGTGAACCAAAGTGAGCTATCAGGGCCTAGCGTAATGAAAGCTGGGTAGGATTCTTTATTGGGTAGTCCATATTCATGAATCACACCTTCCACCGTCAATTTACCTATACGGTTTCGATTCATTTCTGTAAACCAAATATCTCCATTGGAGCCTTCCGTAATCCCATATGGTGCTGAATTCGAGTGTGGCAAAGGATACTCTTTAACTATGCCAGTTGCTGTAATTCTTCCTATTTTGTCTGTTTTATTTTCCGTAAACCAAATATCACCTTTTGAAGAAGCAGTTAAACACATCACTCTAGCATCAGGAGTTGGAACATTATATTCCTTAATCTCCCCTTCTTGATCAAGACAACTGATCTTATTTGCTTTATGTTGGGTAAACCATACCTTTCCTTCTTGTGTGACAGCTATCCCATAAGGACCTGAATCAGAATGTGCAATATTTATTTCTTGCTACTCAAATCTCATATAAAATCCCTCCATTGAGAATTTTCTAGCGCAAATAGCCTCCTATACTCATTTTCTGAGATAGGAGGCAATGCAAACTAGTCCAGACTAAAATAGACTTGTTTTTAAAGTCCTTTAGTCTTTATAAGGTACATTACACAATAATCCTATCTCAGAAAATTAATCAAAAAACATAACCTATAAGCATTCAGACCATGAAAAAGCTGAATGTATATGTTAAGTTATCGACTTTTCTAAAAGTTAGGATTATTGGATCATGTCCTTTTTTCACCCTTCCGTCTTTCGATAATTTCACAATAAAACACTACCTCAGTTTTGTCAACTACCTTTGTGTACAGCTTCATAGCTTATTTTTAGATATTTTTAAAATGATTTGCTTGATAATTCCAAAATTAAATGATTGGTGTGTTTTTTCCATTAAATACCTATTTTATAGATTGTCCATTGCAATTCTTATTGGAGATTTATTAGAGAGGTAACAAAAGGGGTGTCTTACATTATATTTACCGTAAGCATAGAAATAATGGATTTGGAAGCTGGAACAAAGTGTTTCAACCAAAGGAAAACCGAATTAGTATGTGCATAACTCTCGCTCCGGATCCCTAAGGTAATGAAATATTCGTCTTTTGAAGCTCCGCATTTTAGTATTGTCCCAAAAGAAGTTTATCACAAGTCATTATAATCTTTCTATTAACTTTATTTAGATGTATCTTTTTAAGTATTGGTGTTTTCTAAATAAATATTAATTTGTTCAATGTTCGTTTCGATGTTATTCTTGCAAAGTACTCGCCATACGGATAATCAAAACGTTCGTTATCTTTTATTCCAATGTCGCTTTATATTCCCCACTTCGTTGCTATACTTATTCCTATCAACGATATACCCCCACAAATATAATTTTCACTATTATTCATTTTTGCATTAGCCAAAAAGAACATTAACTTTGGGACATTCCATAAAAAGCACGCTTTGAGTGATATGTCTAATATACCCTACGTTGGAATACATTCCATATTGTATCTATGAAAAATCTACCTCAGATATTTTAGGCATGACAGCATTTAAGGCGCTTTATTTAGTTAATTTTGGTAAAGACATTTGCCCATACACATGATGTAGCCTTAGACTACCTCACATTGGAATCCAGGTGGGAGAAAGAGTGGCAGTCTGCTCTTGGAAAGTTTCTTATTTCCTTTTATCATACCAATCCACGGAATCCATCATTTCCACATTTCTTATTTGCTCGAGTGTACAACTTGTAACTCGCCCATCCTTTAAGTATAAGTGTATTTGATTTTCAACATAGCCGGATACTTTACACTCTAAGTCTTTATAATAACTTCCGTCTCTTCTTATCACATTTGCCTGAATCGAAACTGGTAAATTCATTACAAAAGCTTGATACAACACTTGGGCGATTTCTTCTTCTGTCATTTCTTTTTTCGGCTCAACCTCTAGTAGTTGGTCATTCACTTCCTCTTTTTTGAGTGCTTCTGAATGGTCGCTTAGCATCATCCCTAACCATTTCACAATCCCCCTATCTTTATATCCCAGCTGTTCCGGTGTGATGCGTGTGATCGATATTTTCTCCATTTTCACTCTTCCTTTCCAGATCGATGACCACCAAGCAATTTCGCACGATATCTAGCCATTCCACTTTCAAGTAAGCTGGAAGCGTGCAGAAGTGACGTGTATCCATGTTTTCTTTTCACAAAATCAATCGCCCTATCCATCTCTTCATTTCCTATCGTTTCTTCTATTGGTTCAAAGAAATCCAGTTGCAATGACTGCTTTGGTTGCAGTTTTCCAAAGGTGATATTAACGACCCTTACTGGTACATTTTCTTGATAATATTTATGAAAGATCATCAGCATATACTTCTTTAATTTTTTTGATGAATCGGTTGCATCAATCTTCATCTGATGATTAAATCCGCCTTGCGCTATCGTTTTCGAATAGCCAATGGCCAATTTAACAACACCAGTCACTAGATGGTGTTTCCTTAGTCTTGCTACATTCTCGTCTGTCATTTCCCGAATAACAATCTCAATGTCATGTTTCACTACATAATCTCTGTTGAGTATCTGGTTTTTGCTGAATGACGTACTTTTAGGTTTGTATGAATCCGCTAGTAATGTTCGGTCAATTCCGTGTGCGTGGCAAAATAGCTGTTCTCCAATCACGCCAAACTTTGCCTTTAATACACGAATATCATACTGAGACAAATCATAGATACTTCTAATACCTAGCCGATTAAGACTAGCTTCTGTTTTCCGCCCGATTCCCCAGAAATCAATTAATGGTGCTATTTTCCATACGGTATGTGGTACATCTTCATAACGCCACTCACCTATAAATCCATTTTGTTCGTCATGTTTCGCCTGATGATCGAGTGCTAATTTTGCTAACAGCGGATTATCCCCTATTCCCACAGTAAGGACTAGGCCTAATTTTAGCCATACATCATGTTGGATTTCCTTTGCTATATCATGTGTGCTGCCGAAAAGTTTATGCGATTTAGTCACATCAATAAACGATTCATCAATAGAATAAACAAGGACATCATCTTCCGCTACATAACGCTTAAAAATACTTAATATTTCTAAGTTTCTTTTTACATACAATGCCATACGAGGTTCTACAATTTCTATATTTGCTCCGTGCGGGATCTCATATATTCTTGTTCCTGTTTTAACTCCATACTCTTTCTTTACTAAAGGAGATGAGGCTAAAACCAAACCGCCTTGGTTATCGGGTTTAGATACAACCGCAATCCGGGCTTTTAAAGGATGCTGTTTGCGTGCGGCAGCTTCTACACTTGCAAAAAAAGATTTGACATCTATGCACATAATATCTCGTCTTGGCTCATTCGAATAATCCATCATAATAATATTTTTCATCGTCTCACTCCTGTAACGAATATATGTTTGCATCTCCATTATAAGAACGTACATTCCGTTAGTCAAGATCAACACGATGAAATCTCGATGCCAATATATGGAAGCAGAAACACGCCCCGCACGTCTCTTCTACCTTTTCCTACCGTTTCTGTTTACCAGACAGGCTTATCTATAAAGGTAACTAGGTCGATCCCAAAAGCGTTGTTTAGCCATTGTATCGATAAATGTTTGTCCAAATTGATGATCTGTATCGATCACAACTCCCGACATTTCTTTAATCCCCATTTCCTTCAATAGCTGACTGCTATCTTCCCTGGCGCTTATTGGCTTGAAATGATTGTACATATTCATAATAAAGGTCCGGGCTTGATAATAAAAATAGTTATCTGTTTCGGCTCTGCCAACAAGATACGCACCCTCATAGCTCAATGGGGAAAGCTTTGATCCACCTGATACGTTACTCCTCTGCTGTCACTTACTTCACCAAGCTTATCGCTAACAATGGAAGGATGCATCTTTGCCTCCTTCCATTGTTTAAGCAGGGCATCCACTTCCTTGCCAGGAAAACCTTCTGCAAGAAAAACAGTATCCGCCACAAAATTTGTATTCATTAGGCTTACTGCCGGCGATGATTTTGTAACAGCGGATTCTTCTACATCTGGTGCTGTATAACACCAACATTATTGGCAACGGCTTCTGCAAGCTCTTTGCTGACTCTTGCTAAGCGGTCAACCATTTGTTGAAGCACAGGCACATGAAGGCATCTTCCTAGTTCAAAACTATAGGCTCCAATAATATGCTCTCGTTCTACTGGTGTCATGCTGTTCCAGAAAAGTTTAGCCTGTGAATAATGATCTTTGAACGACGATGCTGTTTTACGCTGTTTCAATCCTTCTACAGTGGAAGGATAAGTTACAAAGCCTCCCTTATCTGGCGGAACTTCGGAAGGATTATTATCTGCCAATATATTTTTGTGATAAGAAATTTTTCCGCGGTCAATCACATGACGTGAAGCACCATACCGCTGGTTGTTAAAAACAGGACAAACCAGTTTATTGATTGGAAACTGCTGATAATTTGCACCTGCTCGTGCCTGTTGCGTATCCGTATACGAAAATAACCGCCCTTGCAACAGGGGATCGTTGGAGTAATCAATTCCACGCACAATATTCCCTGGATGAAATGCACTTTGCTGTTTCTGAAAAAGCATTATCGACCGTTTTATTTAGCATTATCTTCCCCATCTTTTGAAGCGGAACTTTCTCTTCAGGCCAAAACTTTGTCGGGTCTAAAATATCGAAATCAAACATAAATTCTTGATCTTCCCGAATAATCTGTACAGCAAGTTCAAATTCCGGATGATTTCCCATCTTGATATTGGTCCAAAGATCTCTTCGATGAAAATCAGCATCTTCGTCAAGCTTTTGCGCTTCATCCCAAATTAATGGATGAACCCCTAACATAGGCTTGATATGAAACTTGACAAAATGAGCTACTCCCTCTTTGTTCACAAAACGATATGTGTGCACACCGAAGCCCTCCATAGTACGGAAATTCTTGGGTATGGCCCGGTCAGGCATAATCCACATCGCCATATGGGTCGTCTCCGGGTTACTCCCCATAAAATCCCAAAAAGTATCGTGCGCTGTTTGGCCCTGAGAGTATTCATTATCAGGTTCTGGTTTGACAGAGTGAATAAAATCGGGGAATTTGATCGCGTCTTGAATAAAAAAGATAGGGAAATTGATGGCCACAATATCAAAATTCCCGTCATCTGTATAGAACTTAATGGAAATTCCTCGCACATCTCGAACAGTTTCATTACAGCCCCGTGAAGTTTATCCTATTGGTATACAAAGACATTCTTTAACGAATTATCTTAGTGTAAATCCAAGAGAAATTCCACCACCAAGGGATAAACCAATCAAACTAGCTTGTTCAAGATTCAGGGTATTCATTAATTGCTTCAAAAAATCAATGTAAAACGAGAGTGAATATTTTATATCAGGTTTTTCACTCGCTCCATAGCCAGGTAAATCAGGTGCAAATACAAGATGTGATTTCGATAAAGGTCCTATTACTTCCTTCCAAGAGATATTGGCTGAGTCAACGCCTGCTCCATGCAGAAGAATGACAGGCGTCCCCTTTTCTCCAGCTGTGTAACATTGGATATTCATATTGTTTATATCCAAGTCGAGCTTTTTTATTTCAGGTGAACTACTAAACATCTTCTTTTCTCCTTTCCTCACTTCATTCCTATAATTCGATTAATACTACACTCAACTAATTCGTTTGGGTTTTTGTCTTGATTGTTTAGCCAAAGCATCACCGCTCCCAAGGTAGAAGCTTGCAGCAAAAAGGACGCTTCTTTTACATCCATTACAGGAATTTCGCCGTTATCTATACAATTTTGGAGAATTCTTTGCACCTCATTATCGATAAGTAAACCTCTTTCCTTTGAAATTGCACGCAATTCTTTATCCCGCACACCTTCTAAATAAATGGCTATCATACTCGCTAAGGAGGCGGCATCACCGCTTCTAGCCGACCAATACATCAAGAAGTTCCGTAATGTCTCTATATTAGCTTCTTCTCTCTGATTCTCTATGACCACCAATCTTGTTTGTTCTAAAGCATACTGAAAGTAGCTAATTACCAGCCCTTTTTTTGAGCCAAATCGTTTTGATAAAATCGCAGTCGACACATTGGCTTCTTTTGCAATTTTTTCTAAAGACAAATTTGAGTATCCATGAATAGAAATTGCAGTATAAAAGCCTAAAAAGATTTGTTCGTCGCTATATTTAATCGGGCGCATTGTATCCCTCCATTAGTAAGTGTCCATTCACTTACTAAAATATAATAACATTATGTAAAAATCAATCATTTAAAATTGAAATCAATGTTTTTTCTCTAGCGGCAGTGGTAAAAATATTTGAACAATAACAGATTGTTGCCTATTCGACGTACTTGAGGTTTTTGTCTTTTAAAAGTGCGTTCCCTATGAAAGCGTTCGTAAAAATGACATCACGTTGGTCAGGATCAATCATGTCTCCTCGTTATACAACTAAAAGGGGCCCCGATAGCTAAATCAGGGCCCTCATCATTATTTATTTAAGTAATCTGTAACTGCACCAACGGAAGAACAAGATACATTATGCGCATATTTTCCTAATACACCTTTTTTATATAATGGTGGTGCAACCCAATCTTGCTTACGGCGTTCAAGCTCTTCTTCGGAAACTTCAAATGAAATTTCTTTTTTGCTGGAATCAATCGTTACAGTGTCCCCTTCTTTTAAGAAAGCAATCGGTCCACCTGCTTGGGCTTCCGGGGCAATATGGCCAACAACTAGCCCATGTGTACCACCGGAGAATCTACCGTCTGTTAATAAAGCAACTTTTTCCCCTAATCCTTTTCCAACTAAAATGGAGGAGACAGATAACATTTCTGGCATACCCGGAGCACCTTTTGGACCAATATGGCGAATAACGAGTACATCGCCTTCCTTTATTCTATTATGTGTGACTGCTTCAGTTGCTTCTTCTTCTGTATCAAACACACGAGCAGGCCCAGTATGCCTGGTTACTTGCACACCAGATACTTTTGCAACTGCACCACTAGGCGCAAGATTTCCTTTTAGAACAATTAGTGGACCATCTGCGCGTTTCGGATTATCAAAAGGCATAATAACCTTCTGTCCTTCCACAAGATCCGGTGCTTCCGCTAGATTCTCGGCGATTGTTTTACCTGTAACTGTTAAGCAATCGCCATGAAGGTACCCAGCTTCATATAGCATTTTCATGACTGCAGGTACACCACCTGCCCGATGCAGGTCTTGCATAACGTATTTACCACTTGGTCTTAAATCAGCAAGATGTGGCACTTTTTCCTGAATGCGATTAAAGTCTTCCAGTGTCAAATCGACTTCCAAGGCATGGGCGATTGCCATTAAATGCAAGATTGCATTTGTCGATCCACCAAGCGCCATTACAACAGTAATCCCATTCTCAAATGCCTTTTTTGTCATAATGTCTTTTGGATAAATTCCTTTCTCAAGCAATTTATAGACTGCTTGTCCTGCTTTCTCACAATCTTGCGCTTTATAATCTGACACTGCCGGATTGGAAGAACTGCCAGGCAGACTCATGCCCATTGCCTCAACAGCAGATGCCATCGTATTTGCTGTGTACATACCACCGCATGAACCCGC
This sequence comes from Bacillus sp. SD088, assembly GCF_017355205.1. Classification (GTDB taxonomy): domain Bacteria; phylum Bacillota; class Bacilli; order Bacillales; family Bacillaceae_C; genus Lederbergia. The sequence goes on along the minus strand of NZ_JADIJK010000007.1, from coordinate 62,838 downwards.
GCCTGGACACGCATGACATTCGATTGAACGTAATTCCTCGTCATCAATATCACCGTTATTATGTTTACCGACACCCTCAAATATCGACACAAGATCGATATCTTTGCCGTTTAAGGAACCAGGTGCAATTGTACCACCATACACAAACACTGCAGGTACGTCGGCATTGGCTATCGCGATCATACAGCCTGGAATATTCTTATCACAACCACCAATCGCTACAAATGCATCTAAATTTTCAGCTCCAACAACAGTTTCGATTGAATCAGCAATTAGATCACGACTTGGTAAGGAAAAGCGCATTCCTTGGGTCCCCATAGAGATACCATCTGAAACTGTAATTGTATTAAAAATCAATGGTACGCCACCGGCCGCTCTTGCTCCCTTTTTGGCATTGACAGCTAAATCATTAATATGGATATTACATGGTGTCACTTCACTCCATGTGCTAGCAATTCCGATCATTGGCTTCTTAAAATCCTCATCCGTTACACCGACAGCACGAAGCATCCCTCTGTTTGGCGCTTTAAGGGTACCTTCACTAAAAACATGACTTTTTATGCGTAGATCTTTTTCCATCTGAATACCACCCTTCTGTGGACTATTATAGGAGTGATTTTTCAATAATTCAATGTATTCAGGTCAATGAAAGGTTTTTCTCGAAAAAAAATAACCCAGTCAAGGTGATCAATGATAACCTGAAGGTTCTTACACCAGAAAGGAGATCAGATCACAGATAGGGTTACATGTTTAGAAAAAGCTGCGGAGCTTTTTGCATTTCCGAGATAAAAGGTTTTGATAAGAAAAAATAGAAGGTCAAAAGCCTGCCTCTTCTCCCCTCTTATTTTTTAGTGTATAAATGGGAAAGCAGTTCTCTGTTTTTGGCATCAAATTTCGCATTGTGAGAAGATATATAAATCTCTGCATATGCATCTGGCTTAAGATACAGCTTTGCTTGGTTCACCGCATTCGCTGCATCATTGTATGCACCAGCGATTAATCGCACCTTTCCATCGAATGAAAGAATATCACCAGCAGCATATAAACCAGCTATGTTCGTTTCGGCTTTACCAGATCCTTTCACGAAAAAATCGCGTTCCAATTCTATTTGTAATGGACTTTCTTTAATAAATTTCAGTTCTCTGTCATACCCATAATTAATGATTAAGTCATCCACTTCAAACCGAACCTCTTCACCGGTTTTTTGATTTCTCGTCAACACCTCTTTGACACGATGACCGTCCTCGTCAGCAATTAGTTTTTCTATCTTTGTATTTTTATAGATGCTAGCAGAGGAGGCTTCCAGATGAGCGATGTGTGCTTCCATCGCTTTGAATTCCTCACCACGATAAATCAATGATACTTTTTCGGCGATGGGTTCCAGTTCGTTGGCCCAGTCGATGGCAGTATCTCCACCACCGGAAACGACTATTTTCTTGTCTTTAAATGCATCAAGATTCTGAACCGTATAATGAAGATTGCTTACTTCAAAACGGTCAGCTCCTTCTATATCTAATTTAATTGGTTCAAAGATTCCTCCGCCAGTTGCCAAAATAACTGTTTTGCTTACGTATTCATGTCCTGTATGGGTTGTTATCACAAAAAGCTCATCTTGATTCTTTTCAAGCTTTTCCACTTTTTCATTTAAAATAATTTCCGGATCAAATGTACGCGCTTGCTCTTCCATTTGCTCTATTAATTGAGCACCGGTAATCGGTGTTATACCTCCTACATCCCAAATCATTTTTTCGGGATAGACATGAACCTTGCCCCCGAGCTTAGGTTTAAACTCGATAATGCGGGCGGATAAATCTCGCATTCCACAATAGAAAGCTGCATATAATCCTGCCGAGCCACCACCAATAATTGTTACATCTTTGCATTCTGTCGTCATTTAACACCCCTCCTTAAGTTAAAATTTCTAGTCTCCTTAGCATCTTCTCTTTTTATATGTTTTAAATTTAGTAAGTGGGTTTAAGAGTAGTTCACATGATGCCGTCCAATAGGTATCACAGAAGGTGATCCTGAAACTGGGTCCTCTATCACCTGGCAAGCTAAACCAAAGATCTCCTTAATCAATGTACTTGTAATAACTTCAGATGGCTTACCTTCTGCCATTAATTTTCCATTATGCATCGCAAAAATATTGTGTGCATAACGTGCAGATAAATTAATATCATGAAGAACCATCACAATCGTTGTTCCGTATTTTTGATTAAGATCAGTAAGTAAATCTAAAATTTCAACTTGATACGTAATATCTAAAAAGGTTGTAGGCTCATCGAGAAATAGGATATCTGTTTGCTGGGCCAGAGCCATTGCAATCCAGACCCGTTGCCTTTGTCCACCTGAAAGTTCATCTATATGATAATTGGCAAGTTCTGTTATATTCATAATATCCATTGCCTCAGCTACTGCTTCATAATCCTTCTTGGACCATCCGCTGAGTAAAGATTGATGAGGAAATCTCCCTCTTCCAACTAAATCCGCAACCGAGATTCCCTCTGGCACAATGGGGGATTGTGGTAAAAGCCCAAGTGTTCGAGCTAATTTTTTAGATGGTATTTTTTCAATTGACTTTCCATCCAGTACAGTATTTCCTGAAGCAGGTTTTAATAGCCTGGCCATCGTTTTAAGGAGGGTAGACTTACCGCATGCATTTGGTCCAATAATGACACTTATTTTATTATTAGGAATAACAAGACTTACTTTATGAATAATCGTTTTATGATCATATCCAGCTACTACTTGCTCCACTTCAAAATGATGTTCCGGTTTCATTATAATTCTCCCCTTCGATTCATACGAATCAGTAAGTAAATCAAGTATGGTGCTCCAATGATTCCTGTTATGACGCCGACCGGAAATCTGACATTAAAGGCAAATTGTCCAATTAGATCTGCTGCCAAAACTAGATTCGCACCTACTAGACCTGCAGGCATGATCGTTGAAAATCCTGCCCCTACTAGTCTTTTCGCAATGGGTCCCGCAAGGAAAGAAATAAATGCAATGGGTCCCGTTGTAGAGGTTGCCAAAGAAATCATGACAACAGAACTCAAAACAAGCAACATTCTTGTCATGTCTGTATTCACCCCAAGAGAAACGGCCGATTGTTCTCCAAGCTCTAGTATGCTTAAATGTTTGGTTAAAAGAATAACAATAGGAACCAAGATGAGAACAGATAAAATCAAAGGTGGCAACTCATGCATTTGTGAACCGTTAAGGCTACCGTTCAGCCATCTAAGTGCTGCAGGAAGATTTTGTTCAGCACTAACGAGCAAAAGATAAGATATAAGAGCATCAAACATGGCTTGAACGCCAATGCCAATTAGGATTAACCTGCCAATTGAAAAACCTCTTACTCTTGATAACCCATAAATCACAATGACAGTAATGAGACCTGCAACTAATGACGCAACAGAAATAACAGCATTACTTGCCTGCAAGATAACGATGCAAAACACTGCCGCTGCACTGGAACCGCCGGTGATACCAAGTACATTTGGATTCGCTAATGGATTACGAAACAATGTTTGGAAAATCGTCCCAGCAATACCAAATGCAAGGCCAGCAAAAAAACCTGCTACCATTCTCGGCAATCGTATGACATTCACTGCAAAAGAAACGCCTTGAATTTGTTCCCCCATAAGTGTCCGATAAACTTCTTTTATCGGATAAATCGTATTCCCAAGTAATAGCATAAGAAGACATAGAACACCTGCTAAGACTGTGAGAAGAGTTGTCACGATCATCCAACGCCGCCGTCTTTGCTGTCTGCCTTCCATAATATATGTGATAGAATCATTTCTCATAATGAACTCACTTTCGATCTAATAGCTAGTGTAATTAATAACGGTGCCCCTATAAATGCTGTTACGACACCAACTTCTAACTCTCCAGGACTGCCAACAAGCCTGCCGACTACATCTGACAATGTTAAGATGATTGCTCCGGAGATAGCTGACATGGGTATCACAAATCGTAAATCGGGTCCGAGAACAAGGCGCATGACATGCGTTGATAATAGTCCGATAAAGCCAATTGGACCTGCTAGTGCAGTAGCTGCTCCACATAAAAGAACAGCACCAAGAGAGGAAATAAATCGGAGAATTCCAGTTCGAACGCCTAAACCAGTTGCAGCTTCGTCACCTAATGCCATTGCATTTAGTGCTGGAGCAGTAAATATGGCAATCAATACACCAGTGACCAGGAACGGGACAAATGTAGTGATACTATCCCATGTTCCCGATCCGACACTTCCTACTTGCCAGAACCGAAATTGATCCATGGTGTGAGAACGCGGAATCAGAATTGCGGTGACAAAGGAAGAAAGCGCAGCACTGATAGCTGTTCCTGCCAGAACAAGCTTAATGGGAGTAGCCCCATTACGTCCCATCGAGCCAATTCCAAAAACAATAACGGTTGTAATTGCAGCACCAACTAAAGCAAGCCAAATATATTGACTGGCACTACCAATATGGAAAAACGCAATGCCAATTACAACGAATAATGACGCTCCGGTATTTACTCCAAGTATACTCGGATCAGCAAGCGGGTTACGGGTTACGGATTGCATAAGCGCTCCCGAAACCCCAAGTGCTACGCCGCATAATAGACTAAAGACAGTTCGGGAAATTCTCTTGCGAACAATATTGGCATCATATGAGTCTATGCTTGGATGAAATAACCCATTGATTACCTCATCAAGTCCAACTATTTTTGAGCCAAACACAAAGGAAGCAACGACACTCACAGCAAGCAAGATTAAGCCAACCACCAGAACCAGTACAAAATATTTTGGAATATGTGGGTTTGGCTGTTTTACTTTTGTACCTGAAAATCTATTCATTTATATTTTCAATAGCTCCTCCAATTAATTCCAAGTATTCATCAATTGTATACGTGATCGAAAGTGGAGTTGGCGTTCCCGCAGCCACTAAAGGCGTATCGCTATCAATAAATGCAACAGAACCTCTTTCAATTGCCGGAATTTTACCAATCAATGGATCCTCTTGAAGCGTTTTTAACAATTCGTCATTCCCATAACCGACAATGATATCTGCATCATTTAGCGCTCCAGCATTTTCAGCACTTAGATTCAAGGAATAACTGTCTGGATCATCGAGCATTTCCGTTATACTTTCCGGGTATTCCAATCCTAATTCATATAAGAAAGCGCCGCGAGAGTCTGTTGGTGTGTATATATGCAATTGAGATGTATCTTCAGCTGAGAAGTTAACCCATACGACTTTTTTTCCTTCAATTTCTGGATGGCTCTCTAACTTTTCAGCAATCGTATCTTCTACATCTTTAATCAGCTGTTCTCCCTCTGCTTCTATTCCCATCCCTTTTGCATTATAAAGAACTTGCTCACGCCATGTTGTCGTCCAAGGAGAAGTTGGATATGCCACAACTGGTGCAATTTCATTTAGTAAATCGTAATCCTCTTGTGTGATACCAGAGTATGCTGCAAGAATAACATCTGGCTGCGCATCTGAAATTGCCTCAAAGTCAAGACCATCCGTATCCTGGAATACATTTGGATCTGTGACATCAAGTTCTTCAAGTTTTTCCTTAGTCCAAGGCAAAAGTCCACTGTCATCTTGAACGCCAAAATTTGCTTCCGAAAACCCTACAGGGACAACTCCAAGTGCAAGTGCCACATCTTGGTTCCCCCATTGGATGGTAACCACTCGTTCAGGTTTACTTTTAATTTCCGTTTTCCCAAGGGCATGTCCTATGACGAGCGGATATTCCGTTGCATCTTCAGAATCAGAACCAGAGGAATCTGTTTGTTCTGCCTTTTCGTCCTCAGTAGAGCTTTCTTTGGACGCTGAATCTGATGAACATCCAGCAAGTCCAATCATAACCACAAATAACATAAGTAGTGTTCCTAATTGAATTTTTTGTTGTAATTTCATTTATATATCCTTCTTCCTTCATAATAATATGTATCTACAATTCGTCGCCTATACGACCAACTAGCTTATTATAAATCTTCCATTCTCCTTTCTAGTGAGATTAACCATTTAAAATATCGAGAATTGGCAAAATTCCGGATAAAGCTCTTAAACTATTACTGATAGAATAAAACGACATTATTTGATAATGATTCTCATTATCACAGTCATTTTATCCTCAAACTAATACGATGTCAATATAATTATATTTAATGAGTGTTTTATGACCTATTTGATAAAAATAATCAATCATCTAACTTTCATAAAGTTTGGTTATTACATCTAACTTATGATATATTCGACTATATAATCAAACTTCTCTATATTGAGATAAAAAAGGAGTTGTTTTGTTCATGCCAAATGAAGTCTCTGTCTTCATCATGGATATAAGTAATTCGTCTAAAGAAAATAGTGGAAATGAATTAAGTGAATATCTGGAGCAACTAAAAAGTGACATCAAGGAATGGATACAAGATACGGCTGTGGCGAAGATTAGTCACCGTGCCGGCGATGAATTGGTGGTTATAAGCAGCGGCTATGCATCGGCATATATCCTTGCTTTTTATATAAGTCAGATTTGGAAATTCACCAATCATAAACCTTATTTCGGATTATCATTCGGCGATATCCAAGAGGATGTAAGCGAAATAAACATAGAAACTTGGATTCATCCATTAATGAAACAAGCAAGAAATGCCAATGATTACCTGAAAAAACAACAGAACAGATCGTTATTTCACTTTACATTACCGGATTTTTCAGATGAACGAGGTTTCACCGCTTTTAACAAACAGTTTGAGACACTAATCAATACGATTTTAATTCTTAAACAGGAACACATGGACGAGCAAACCGAAATACAATCCCTCGTCTGTTCTTTGTATGTCATACTCGGGCAACAAAATAAAGTAAGTCAATATCTCGAAAGAACAACAGCTACAATATCCCATCACATGAAACAGGGGAAAACGCAAGTCATCTTACATGCTTTTTATGACATTGTGAAGGTGCTGGATTCATTGGGAGCGCAAGATAAGCATCAGCTAACAGATAAGTTGCAAACAAACATTAAACAACATGTCAAGAAACATCTAAATGTTTATTTTCCTAAAGAAAGGAAATTACAATGACTGTACTATTGCTACTTCTCGCACATTTAATTGCTGACTTTTGGCTGCAATCAGACCAGATGGTGAAAAATAAAATAAAATATCTGAAAAAACACTTACTTCACCATCTACTGATAACAGGAATCACACTTATTGTTATATGGGGGTATCAATACGAATTTCAACATATAACCTCCTACTTTATTCTGCCTTTAGCGTTTATTATGATCACGCACCTTTTGATTGATTTATCAAAAATAAAATTAATAGATTCCATGCCAAATAACACAACCGATAATATGAAACGGCTCGGATACTTTCTATTAGATCAAGTATTACATGTCATTGTGATACTAATAACCTCTATTCTCTTCTTTTCTATGAAAGTGGCAGAAATGACAGCGAGTTTTTTAGACTTATATGGGACAAGTAGTTTAAGCACGCTCAACACAGCATTATCTTTGATCATCATTTATATTTTAGCGACAAGTGTCAGCGGCCATATTGTAAAATATATCATCGGTTCCTTGCCATCCGAGTTTGCAAACTTTGAAGGCGAACTGACATTGAACAATCAAATTAAGGCTAGACAAGAAAAAAACCAACCAACAACAGAAAGTAGTTTCACGGAGAAATATCATTATCTTACCTACTCCACCCCACTTCGTTCACGCGGAAAATTGATCGGCTATATAGAAAGATTGCTTGTTATTATCCTTACAGTAATTGGCGCATATCCATCGATTGCTTTTATAATCGCCGCTAAATCGATTGCACGCTTCAAACAGTTGAATGATCGTAACTGGGCGGAATATTTCTTATTAGGTACGCTGACTTCTATTTTTCTTGGGTTAATACTTGGGCTTGTTGTACAGGGAGTCATTATTTAAAAGATGAGGCTGGGACAAAAGTATTTTCACCAAAGAAAAAAACGAATTCCTAGGGTGCATATCCCCCGCTTCGGAAATTAAACTTTGCTTTCCGCGGGCAAGTGACAGCCCACCGTGATCTTGCCGAACTCTTGCTTCCTGCAGGAATCTACGTGTATTTCTACGCTAATGTAATGCATTTTAGAGTTTAACGTTTTTTTAATTATTCCCAGCCTACTTATACAAAATAGTAATTAGAATAAAGTTTTGTCGTATAGTACGAAAAAAAGCGGTAAACAACAATTGTCTACTGCCATAAAAAGCTTTATTAGGGGTAAAGGTAGCATCAATCGATTTTGGGGCCATCTGTCCAATAAATGGTGTTTAGCGATTGTCAGCTAAAGCTGGCAGTCGTTCGTCATTTAGTAAATGCTTTTCTATCAGCTATTTCTTTGTATAGCTTTGCTTTAGATACACCTGTCCTTTCGGTTATTAGTTTTAAAGTATATTTCTTCATTTCATAAAGATCTATTGCATGGTCTAACTGTTCTTTACTCATCCCTTGGTCGACCACCTCTACGTCCTCTTGCACGGGCCGACGATAAGCCAGCTATCGTACGTTCTAGAATGATATCCCGTTCCATTTCACTTAGAGCGGCTAACATTTTAAACATCGCCTTTCCGATGGCAGTTGTTGTGTCAAGTTTGTCTTGAATACTGATTAATTCAATGTCCTTCTTTTCAAATTCCTCGGATAGTTCAATAAGGTGTTTCGTAGAACGACTTAAACGGTCAAGTTTATAGACAACGATCTGATCACCTTTTCTGGCATAGACCAGTAATTCTTTCAGTTTCGGACGTTCTGTTTTCGTTCCCGTGACTTCTTCTTCAAATATGTATTCTGATTCAACCCCTTCTTTTATCAGCAAGTCTTTCTGTAATTGTAAGGATTGTTCCTCAGTGGAAACACCTGCATATCCTAATTTCATTTTTCCGCTTCTCCTGTCTATAAAAAGGTTTTTAAAATGAATTTATATACTTTGAATTATAGACGAGTTTATAAACGGAATAAATAGCTTTTTTAAATGATTTTTGTGATTTTCTATAAAGGACACAAAACGACCGTTTTATATACTAAGGTTATAACTGAGCAATCGAAAAGAAATATTCAGCAAGTGTATATGATAATCTTATGAAAAGGGTTGATCTAGATAGAAATGATCAAAACAATACCAAAGGAAGCAAGCCGACAAACAATACAAAGGAGGAGAAATGATATGACATATAACAACGAAAGGATAGTCCAAGCTAACGGGGTCGACCTCTGCGTCGAGACTTTCGGAAATCCCGCGGATCCGGCGATCATCCTTATTAGCGGCGCGCCGTTGACTTGCTCAATGCACTGGTGGGAGGACGTGTTCTGCGAGCGCCTCGCAGCAGGCTCCCGATTCGTTATTCGCTATGACACCCGCGACTTCGGCCGATCTGTCACCTGCGAGCCGGGGGATCCGCAGTACAGCCTCCGCGACCTGGTTGCGGACGTCGTCGGCCTGCTCGACACCTTCGGCCTGACCAACGCCAATCTCGTAGGTTTCGGAGTAGGAGGATGGATTGGCCAACTGGTGGCACTTGATTATCCTGATCGGGTAACATCATTAACTCTGATTTCAACAAGACCCAACGCTCATGGTCCTACTGATCCCGACCTTCCAGAACATACGGAGGAGTTCATGGCACACATTGGAAAAGCGCCGGGGCCAGACTGGTCAAATCGGGCGGAAGTGATCGATTACATTGTCGATTTTCAATGTGCACTTTCCAATTCACAGTTCTTTGACAAAGCGACTAAATATGACCTTGCATGTCGCATATTCGATCGAGCCGCAAACATTGTTTCGAGTATGAAAAACCCACCTCTAATTGACAAGGGAGATCGTTGGAGGGAACGACTCGGAGAGGTGAGTGCCCCTGCACTCGTGATTCATGGCATCGAGGACCCTTTCTTTCCCTACGGCAATGCCCTTGCACTAGAGAAGGAGATTCCTGATGCCCAATTGATTGCCTTGGAACAGATGGGACACGAACTGCCTCGGGCGGTCTGGGACGTGGTCGTACCTGCCATTTTGCGGCACACGTCGGGCGATTAACATTCATTGAAGCGAGCCGAATGGTCTTCCCCACTTCAGCAACTAAGGAGCCTTGAAAATGGTACTGGTCAGCAGATCCGTCGATTCGGACGGACAACTCGACCGAACTTTATTAAGCCCTATGCCTAAGTATTCGGTATCAACTACATCTTATAAGAGAAAGGACGATTACAATGAACAAGGAAAACATTAATTTAGCAAAAAACAAGATTGCACTTCCAAAAGTTGTCTCTCAAGACGAGTGGCTCACAGCGCGTAAGGAGCTTCTCGTCAAGGAGAAGGAAGCTAGACGTGCGCAAGATGGGTTGGCCGCGGAGCGGCGCAGGTTACCGATGGTTCGAATTGATAAGGACTATGCATTTGAGGGTCCGGACGGCAAAGCAAGTTTACTCGACCTATTTGACGGGCGACGCCAGCTCATCGTCTATCACTTCATGTTGGAACCGGGTTCGGATCACCGCTGTCCAGGCTGCTCGTTTTTAGTTGACAACATCGGCCACTTAGCCCATATGCATGCCCGAGACACCACCTTGGTATTGGTGTCCCGGGCTCCACTGTCGCAGATTAAGCCGTATAAACGGCGCATGGGTTGGACGGTCCCCTGGTATTCCTCGTACGGCACCGATTTCAACTACGACTTTGGGGCCACCCACGAAGGTGGCGAGCAGGGTGGTGTGAGTGTCTTCCTCTGGGATAACGACCACGTCTTTCACACTTACCACACAACGGACCGCGGGACCGACATTCTTTTCGGCACGTACAACTGGCTTGACATGACACCGTTCGGCCGACAGGAGGACTGGGAGGACTCGCCCGAGGGATGGCCGCAAACCCCGCGGTACGAGTGGTGGCGCCTCCATGACGAATACGATCACTCTAAAGGTTCGGACTCCTGTTGCAATGCGGGAGAGAGCCACTTGTAAGTGTTTCATTTTGCTCCAGTGTCATCGAAGCACAATTGCTTTATAATAAGCGTCTTACTTAACCGTCTTAAGCCTAGTTAAGACGGTTTCGTTTTAATCATTACACCTTATCCCCCAAAGAATCTACCCCAATTATTAATTAATCACACAGGGTTCAGGGCGTTTTTGGAAAAAGTTCAACCTTTGTAAACAAACTGTTCTCAATAGAAGGTGCGGTGATATCACTATGAATTGTGAATGTGCTTTAAAAGAATTGATTATTAGATTAATCGTTGCTGAAATGAAGAGATTCGAACTAGATTCCGCATTGTATGCTTTAGGGGTTGAGTTAAATAATGAACTTTTTGATCTCTATCATGAAATCTTGAGAGATATTGTTGACGTCGACGCTTGGGGAGAGCATCTAGGTGCATGCATTCAAGGAGACGTTACAGTTGAGAAAATAGCTGAATCGATTTGTAATGATATTAGAAAGGTTATAAACAGTAAAATGATTTGGTCGGTTTTATAAAAATACGTACGTCTGCTATTTGAGGGGGATGATGTAAGATGAAAAGTCAGTGGACGGAAGAAGAATTAGTTGAACATTTTGTTTTACTGCCGGCTGAAAAAAGGCTGATAGGCAATAAGAACATAAATACGCAACTTGGCTTTGCTGTTGCTGTTAAAATATTTTCAACAGGAAGCTCGTTTTCCTATGAAACCCTCATCAATTCCTTTCTCAATCATCAATTACCTAGCGAAACAGCTTAACATCTCTGCTGGTCAATGAAAGCACTACTCCTGGGAAGGGCGTTCTATTAAGCGGCACCGGGCTGAAATTCGTCAATACTTCGGGTTTCGAGAACATTCTCATCAAGATGTTAAAGTTATTTCACGTTGGTTAATAGAAAATGTACTCGATCATACGCAGGAAGAGGAATCATTGAAGGAAAAAGTGCTGGTAACGTTTCGCCAACGGAGATTGAGCCACCATCACACAATGCGATCCGACACGATGATCAAATCATCGATTCATCGGCATGAGCAAAAGTTTTATGAAGAAACGCTTCAAAGATTATCTGAGGTATCAAAGAAACGAATGGATGCCTCCGTGAAAGCGTGGGCAGATATGGATGATGAATTCATAGAAGATACACAGCCCGAGGATAGGGAAAGAATGACCTTCAGCCAAATTAATATGGGACCCGGACGGGCAAGCAAAAAGACCTTGGAATGGGAGATTAAAAAGCTAAAAGACTTAAAAAAGTTGGAACTTCCCCATGATCTATTTAGTCATATTCCTTCCAAGATGTTGCGAAAGTATCGGTTGAGATCAATCTCTGAAAAGGCGAGTGAACATCGCCGCCATCCTCCAGAAGTTCGCTATACCTTGTTATCGGCTTTCTTTTGGTCCCGTTGCCGGAAGATTACGGATTCGTTAGTTGAACTACTGATGACGATTACGCATAATATTAACGGGCACGCTGAAAAGAAAGTGGATCGGGAGTTGTTGAAAGAATCAAACGCGTTCGCGGAAAAAATAACATTCTGGCCACGTTGCTTGAAAACATGTTGGATAACCAAGAGCATGTCGTCAAGGACGTTTTATTCTCGGTCATGGACGAAGAAACCGCACAGGATCTGTTGAAAGAACTCAAGTATAATAAGAATGTCTATCGAGAAAAAGTATATTACAAAATGCGGAGCTCCTACAGTCATTCTTATCGCGCGGCGATTTCCGAGCTGTTACGTATTTTGGAATTCCGTTCAAACAACCCTAAACACCGGCCTGTGATTGAAGCGTTAGATCTAGTGAAAAGATACATAGGAACCAAACAAAAGTATTTTCCCATTGACAATGATGTCCCAATTAACGAAGTGATTCCCCGAAATTTATGAAGGTTGTTCTTGAGAAAGCTACGAAAGGAAACCCGAGGGTCAATCGCATCAATTATGAAATTGCCATCTTGCAATCCTTGAGAGATAAACTTCGATGTAAAGAAATTTGGGTCGTAGGCGCTGATCGATATCGGGACCCTGACGAAGATTTACCCCTCGACTTTGAGGAAAAGCGGCAGGAATATTATGATGCCCTGGGACTTTCCATGGATGTGGAGCCGATCATCTCGAAGTTTCAGAATGAATTACACAACAAGTTAGGGCAACTGAATCAAACAATTCCGAAGAACCCGAAAGTCTCGATAACGAACCATCGTAATGGCTGGATTTCCGTCTCGCCCCTGGAACCCCAACAGGAACCGGAACGGATTGGTCAATTTAAACAAGTGGTAGCGAAGCGTTGGTGGCTGTTGAAACTGATTGATATTTTTAAGGAAACGGACTTACGAACGGCTGGATCGAGCAATCATTCAAAAGCGACTACTGTTATGTTTGTACGGACTGGGAACCAACATGGGGTTAAAACGGATGGCTGCAGGGAATCCTGATGTCACTTATGACAACTTGCTTTATGTGAAACGAAAGTATATCCATCCTGAAAACCTAAAGGCAGCTAATGTTCAAGTGGTAAATGCCATTCTAAAAGAGCGTTTGGAAGACGTATGGGGGCACGCGACAACATCTTGTGCTTCTGATTCCAAAAAGATCGGTGCTTGGGATCAGAACCTGATGAGTCAATGGCATCCTCGCTATCGCGGTACAGGTGTTATGATTTATTGGCACGTTGAAAAACAGTCTGTCTGTTTTCACTCTCAATTAAAAACATGTTTATCATCGGAAGTAGCTTCAATGATTCAATGCCTTCTGCATCATGCGACGGACAAAGATGTGGATCGTAACTATGTCGATACCCACGGTCAAAGTGAAATAGGGTTTGCCTTTTGCCACCTGTTAGGATTTAAACTTATGCCTCGTTTTAAAAATATTGGACGACAAAAATTGTATAAACCGCACCATGGCATGACTGATCCCTATCCAAATTTGTCACCGGTTATCGCGCAAAAACCCATTGATTGGGATCTCATTCGGCAGCAGTATGATCAAATGGTGAAGTATGATACAGCTTTAAAATTTAATACGGCTGAAACAGAAGCGATCTTAAAACGGTTTAGTAAAAACAAACGTCATCCTGTTTATAAAGCATTGAATGAACTCGGAAAAGTTGTCAAAACTATTTTCTTATGCGATTACTTAATTCACGAAGAAATTAGACAGGAGATTCAAGAGGGGCTAAACGTCGTAGAAAACTGGAACTCTGCGATTGAGTTTATCTTCTTCGGAAACAATGGTGAAATTCAAAAAAACCAGGTCGAAGATCAGGAAATCGCAATAAGATCTCTTCAGCTTCTTCAGAACTGTTTGGTGTATATCAACACATTGAAAATCCAAAACACAATGAAGGAACAAAGATGGCTTAAGAAGATGACGCATGAGGATTTACGTGCTCTTACTCCTTTAATTTATAACCATATTACTCCCTATGGTCGATTTGATCTGGATCAGCGACTCGCCTTGTAGAAATCCCATCAATGATGGGATTAATTCCATTTATTGGACAGACGGCCCCAAAATCGACAGATGCTACTTTTCCCCCTATTACTGCGTTAAATCGTAGCTCAAATCTAAGAGGTGAAAAATTTCTTCATTTGAAACAGAACCATCCAATACAATACTAATCCAGTGTTTTTTATTCATATGATAAGCAGGTAATATTGCATTCTCTTTTCTTAGGATGCTAGCTAATTCTGGATCACATTTAACATTCAGTATGCCCGTTTCTCCCTCTCCTTCAATACTCAATTTATTTCTGTCCACATTCATAAGCAACCCATACCATTTGTTATTTTTCTTATGTCTGAGTACAGCATAGTCGGTTAATTTACCCCAAGGATAATCAGGTTCCGTATCATATTTTCTTTTTGCATAATCTAAAATAGTTTCTCTGCTCAATGGCATCACCTTCTAATCAATTAAAGCTAATTCAAATTTTAGGTGAATCATTACTATTTTTCAATTATTACTTATTTTGATGATTCAATTAGTCATTGGATAGATTAAAAGAAAAGTGAAATGTTCTAGATTGCTCACCACCGATTTTTTTGTAAAATTGAATAGCATGTTGATCAACGCCGTCAGCTTGCACAAACATATCTTTTATCCCATTTGATCTACAATAATCCATTATTTCATTCACTAACTTACTTCCAATTCCATTACGCTGATGCTCTTTACTGATCGCCAAATCATATATATACATGGAGGATCCCTCTTGGTCATACATCTCCAATTCATATGCGGTTATTCCCCCTACAATCTTTTGATCAATATAAGCTACAAAGCATACAAAGGTAGAATTATTCAACAAACGTCCGATATTCTTCTTATTCACGCTATTTTTAGTCTCAAATACTTCATTAAATAATAAAACGAGCTCGTAAAAATCACTTTCATCCCCATGACTCAACTTTTTATAAAAAATATGATTAGGATTCACTGGATTGCTCCTTATCTATTTGGATTTCACTTTCAATTCTTTTTCGCCTACTCTTATATTGAGGTCTTACGGTAAGTTCAATCGATAATAAGCAACCTCAGTTCTTTTCCACTCAATCTACGGTTAAAAAGCCATAAAGCTCGGGTTGTACCACTAACATTGACTCAGTATGATCATAGTTTTGTATTCGATCCATTTTCGCGTTTGGAATAATAGCCAGGTAATCTGCATGGCGAATAGGGATAACTTGATCAAGCCTCACTGTGCCAAAATGCAACTGGTGCATGTTTGCAGCGGGATTTCCCAAGGTTGACCAAAAATAACATAATCATCTACCATTCCTTCTGCTTGCCTAACCGCTTCGATCGCGGAATGTTTAAGAACGGGAACCAAGTCTTCCGAAATAAGTGCTCGATCCCATTCTGAAAGAGTAGCAATATAATATTCTACGAACTGATCAGGATCAGTCATATTCGCTATCGGAGTGATATAGGCACGGGTGAATTCAGGCCCCTGAAGACAAATCTTTTCTTCGGTGTAGAGACAGAAATCTTCTTGACCAAGGATATTGAGCGGACCCATTCCAATAACAACGACAATTTTCCGTACAAGGGTGGGCAGATTATACGCGCATGCAAGAGCTTAAGGGGTCCCTCCGGAAACAGCTACAATCGAAAAACGTTCAATCCCCATTTCGTCGGCTTAAGCTACAAGATCCTCGCACCAATCATAAAGAGTCCTTCCCGATTGGGCATCTGATAATCCGTACCCAAGCCGTTCTGGTACTATAATTCGTAATTGAACTGGACCTCCCTTTGCAATCGACTCCAGTCGTGTAGCATAGATTTGGTAACGTGCGCCTGGCGTCCCATGGAGCATAAAGACAGTTTCTCCATCACTCTGGCCATATTCTGCATACGCAAGCTTTCTACCATCATTCAATATAATGACATTTTCACTCATACATCTCAACCTCCATCGTTCATCATTACATATTTCATGCTACTTACCCTCATCACACTTTAGTCTCCACAACCAAGTATTGGTAAATAAGTGATACGAGAATTTATAGTTATTCGTGCGACTGCTGCATTTTATTCTTGGAAACTTTCTCTTGAAATCCGTACAACATGTACAAAATCAGTAGCTTGCTAGTAGGACAATTCCCCCATAGGGACATGTTTATCTATCTGATAAAGCGAAGTGCTTAGAATAGGAGCGGTTATTGCTGAAACTCCCTGCATTGCTGTAACCAGACCAGCCACTTCACCTTGCTTTGCTTTACTTACAGAGAGAGAAGCACCAGCCATAGAACCAGTCATCATCAGTCCGGTACCTAATCCAAACACAAAAAATGCTAAGTAGTAAAAATGAAGCTCTTTTGTAAGAAGAAAAATAATTGTACTCCCAGCAAAAATCAAAAAACCGAGTAGTATCATCAGTCGCGGTTCCCATTTTAGCCATTTGGACTGAACAATTTGAATGGGATCCCCTCTTTTCAACAGCAATTTTTAAAAATTATTGAGGAGTATATGTTGGATCATCTAGAAAAATATCACCCTTCCCCTAATAGAATGGAAATCCCTAAAGAACTGTTTATTCATTATGTGGCACACGGGTATGTAGGGGTTATTTCCTATTGGCTGGAGAATGACATGCAGTATTCATCAGAGTACATGGCGGAAAAACTCTCACAAATGACGATAAAAGGCCCTTTTAGTGTTGCAGGGTTAAAATAATTCAACAGAAATTATGGAGGCATTACTTCCTTTATGGAAAAAATTATGAAAAATAGATCAAGCAGACTGGTTTTACCATATGCTAAGAAAGGGCGCGATCCTTACCCCTTTTTGCGCCCTTAATTGATATTGGTTAAAAATCGCTCATCTTTATTTCCTTACTCTCGGCCATAAAGGCCGGTGGACATATTTAATCATCGTATTGAAAACAACTCCCCATTGACTGGCTGTCATTAATCCTATTGATGTATCATTCGTCACACCCAAATTTCTTCTTAATTGTTTTAGCTGTGGAGGCGTAAATATCCCTTTTAATGCAACACCAATCGTAGCCTGGGGGTGTTTTAAGCCATACTGTGCCAATCCAAGGAAAATGAGGTAATCCTTGTGCGGTACAATCGGCTCTTTCTTTCTCGTTATTGTAATCATTGCGGAATCCACTTTTGGTGGTGGAGAAAAGTTGTTTCTGGATATTTTTCTGACATAACATATGTCAAACCACATTTTCCAAGCTAACACATAATAATCTTTAACAGATTTTGACGTAAAACGTTTGGCTGCTCCCATTTCCATAACAATCACCCCTTTTTGGAAACCACTTGAAGGCTTATTTAAAAGCATTTTCATAATGGGAGTTGTAATAGAGTATGGTATATTTGATACAACGACAAACTTTTCTTTTGGCAAACGGATTTTCATAATATCTTCATGAAGAATTTTGGTATTAGGATTATCTGCTGTTTTTCGTTTGAGAATATCTACAAACTTGACATCATATTCTACAGCAAGAACCTTACCTGCTCGTTGATTTAATACAGTTGTTAAAGCTCCCTTTCCAGCACCTAATTCTAAAACAACGTCTTTTTGACTTACATTTGCTTTGTCAACAATTTCATTAATCAGCCTTTTATTATGCATTAAATGCTGCCCTGAAAAATTGGGAGGTTTCCCACGACTCAATTTTTCGCCACTAAATTTATAAGTTCTTTTGGTCATCTCTTCTCTTCCTTTCAAAATAAAAAATCGCAGATAATCTGCCTGTGATTCAAAGTAAAGGGAAGTAGACCCATCCTTATTCAGTTAAAAGCAAATTTGCAGCCTTTAGCAAAGATATTTTTGACATAAATAAAGAAAGGCAGAACAATCCGCCTTTCTAAACATTACATATCGTTTACTATCATTGTTCGTTCCTCAAAGATAGTATAAGAATTCCACACGATAACTTCCCCATTAGAGATTGTTCAAAAAGTCCAGTAAAAATGACTCTGCTTTGAACACGCTCATTAAGGTCAAATTACATGCATTTATAATAAATAATATGAAATGAAGATTATTAAAAAAGAACAGACTAATCCCGTTTACTCTGCATGCACAAGCAGAGCCTTTGAAAGTATTCAATTACTGATTCAAAGTTGGGAAACGAAGTCTATTTGTATGTGGCATTTTTTAATAATCCTCCTTAAATTAATGTAAAATTACATGTTACATTATATCAGCATTTTATTAAAAGTCAAACCATTTTGAATCGTGTATTCAACCGTTATTACAAAAAAGCGTTTGATCCTAAAATAGTAATCGAATAATCCGGTATTTATCAGTTGCTAGAGTTATGGGAAAAGTGGCTAAAATTTTCATCACCTTTTGTTAGCCCCCTCTGAATAAGGCATCGTGGATGAGTCTTGCCATCGTTCGGTGGAATACTAACCCAAAAAGCAAGAGACAACTTTGCCAGTTGCCCCGGTGGCTACTCTTTTTTTATTTTTAACATAGAGTTAGCATTCGCCTGAAATTCATATGGTACTTTTACTTCTTCCACCGTGTATCCATTAGCAGCAAGATCATGTATTAATTTATCTAATTGCTCATATCGTTTTCCTTCCAAATCATCTAAAGGGAAAATACGAATTTCCTCTTTCGTAACTCTCAATAACTCATTTAGCGTTTTTACATGAAATTGGTAATCTAATCGGTCAGAATACATAAATAGAAAATGTGCAGAAAGAACAATATCAAATTCTTCATCCTTAAATGGTAAAGAAGGCAAAGTGGCGGGGACGTATCGTTTACTCGATTCTCTCATATCGTTAGTACAATTTTCCAAGGCGCTCAAACGATGTTTTCTAAGACCTCCAATATTTATAAAATAATCCCAAATATAATTGTTTTGTGCTTTTTCCATAAGTTCCATAGCGTGTTCAATATCCTTAAGACCCTTATTATGTAGATCTTCCTTTGAATGGTAATAGGCAATATCAGCAGCTGTTATATCTAGGCCTTGTTTGTTGCCAACAGGAGTAAACGAACAAGCTCCTGCTGGACAATCGAGTATTCTTTTCCCTTTAAGATTTTCTATTGAAAGTGAAAACATGTCTACATACTCTTCAAAGGTTCTTCCAATAAAAACAATCCGTTCCAAATCTAATTTTGTACTATGCTCAACTCTACTCAACTAAACTCACCTCTAAATAATACGAATTAAATTCACCCTATCATAATTTATAGAGAAACTGAACCTTTTTCTTCTTCAACGAAGCTGCTTCGTTAAGCACAATCTGCGGGTAAAAAGGAATCCCACTGATGAACATTTTACTTTGTGTCTTTCCAAGCTTCAAATGAAAATGGAACACTAAGCATTTTAGCAGTTAATTCGTCGTAGGATACTAAGTCTTTTTTTGATAACTCTTTTAAAGAACGTTTTCCCATCGCTCTTAATGCCATTTTCATTTCTTCAATACTTGCTGTTAGGAATTTTTCTGCTGATTGCGTACCTTCGTCGATCTTAAATTGATTCTTGAATTTCCCTTCATTCCAAACAACTTGTGTAGGTGGTTCAAAAGGTAGGGCATTCAGAGATTGAGAATGTGCAACTGTAAATAAAATGGTTGAACCTAGATAGACAGCATCCGCACCTAATGCAAGTATTTTTAAAAAGTGTCCCGGTACAAATAATCCTCCCGATACAATTAAACTAATTTGTTCCTTCACTTTTCTTTTTTTTAGATGATTGGCTGCCCGGAAAACCGCATGTAATGTCGGAATCCCAAAATCATCAGATAAAATTGGTGGGGCTCCATGGGTTGCGGCTTGTCCCCCATCAATTGCAATATAATCAACTCCCATGTAAATTAAATGATCAATATCTTCTTCAATCTTTCCACCTGCACCAATTTTCGCTCCGATTGGAATTCCCCCTGTTAAGGTTCGAAGCTCATCAACAAGTTCTTTCAAATCATCTAGTGTTTGATCTTCATAAAAATTATCATAAATGACAGCATCCTCATCTTCCTTTAATCCCATTATCTTACGAGCACGTCCGGTTAAATTTTCAGGTGAAATTTTTCCTCCTGTTCCCAATAAGGCGCCCTGCCCCAATTTAACCTCAATCATATCAGCTCGTTTAAGAAGTTTTTCTTCCTTTGACCATTCTGTTTTAGCAAACTGCAAAATATATTTTCCGGCGGTATCTAATTCCTCAGGCAATACTCCGCCTTCACCAGAATTGATAGCAGTGCCTACATTTTTTGCTGCTCCTGCCAAAGAAAGTCTCACTTCCTCGCTTAGTGCGACACCATAGGCCATACCACTAATGATCAGTGGAATCTTTATTTTCATCGGTTTTTTCGCTTTTGGTCCAATGGTAACGGCAACATCTACTTCTTCCTCTCCATCTAAAGGGAATGGTGATGTTTGAGCAGGGATAAACGTGAGCATATCTAAATTTGGCCACTTCTTTGAAGAACCAAGCGGTCGATGGAGAACATCGCCTGTTTCTGTACGTAGACTATTTTCCAATATATTTTGAATACCCATATGTCGCAGCCCCGGTAGTAACTCGATAATATTTTCTTGATAACTATCGGTTAGAATTATTTTTCCCATTTGTTTAACCATTCGCTTCATGATCCAGCGCCAACCAATAAGTATGAATAAAATAAGGACAAATAATAGGGAAATCATCACAAAAGACACATAATATAGAAAGTTTGCCATAATCACTTCTCCAATATGGTATAAATTAAGCAGTCATTTAACCATTATTGCCCAAAGAGAAGCATTTAAATATTCTACATCGTGAAAAAAGAGCAGGTATTAAACTTTTCTTTACGGAAAGACTACAAGAGATCTTTTAATTTTAGTTATTATTTTACTTTATGCTTAATTTTCGTTAACTTTAGGAGTCATTTTCTTGGAAGAAGGAGGTCATTTAATGGACTTATTAAATGATAGCAATCATCGTCCTTTCCCATTCCCTTCGAAAAAGTGGATTATGCGACAAGCATGGAGAAATCTATTGTTTTTGCATTGGCCTGTTTCACCGGAAAAGCTACGTCCACATATCCCCTCCTCCTTACAAATTGACACCTTCCAAGGATCCGCATGGTTAGGCCTCATTTTATTCGTGATAGAGGGGATTTACCCCCTTGGATTTTCAAATGTTTCCCTTACACCTAAATTTCCAGAAATCAATGTAAGGACATATGTTAAATATAATGGCAAACCTGGCATTTATTTTATGTCTATTGATGTGGAGAACTGGGCGTCCTTAAAGATAGCAAAAAACTGGTATCATTTACCCTATCATCCGGCGAAGCTTTCTTTTCGCAAAGTAGGACAAACCTTTCATTGCCATAGTATTCGTAAAGGAAACAACGATCCTCCTGTATCTTTTAAGGGCAAATACATTCCTGTATCAGAAGTTTATTATCCAAAGCAAGGAACACTGGATCATTGGCTCACTGAGCGATATTGTTTATATAGTTCGAGTAACGGAGGCAATATCTATTGCGGTGAAATACACCATCGACCTTGGCCATTGCAAAAAGCAAAGATCGAAGTAGATAAAAATACCCTTTTTACTCCTTATCAATTTGACCTTGCTGAAGGAAAACCGATCGCTCATTTTTCAACCGGTGTTGATTCACTGATGTGGAATATAAAGAAAATACGGATTTAACGAGGTTCGTTTAAAGAAATTAATTTTTTAGGAGGAGCTTGAGTTAATGGTTAAATTTAATAAGAAAATTGCATTTTCGCTCGCAACATTAATTTTGCCCTGGCTGACGGTCCCTTTTATGGGGAAAAGAAATATTTTAAGGTTCTTGCCTGTTGCAAGTTTTATCAATTTATTCTTAAGCGTATTTAGCCTCATCTGTAACAAGAAGAAATGGTGGAAAACGAATAATCCTATATCTCCAGGGCCAATCGATTTTACATATATTTTAGGCCCTTATTTTGTCGCAACCCTGTGGATATTTAAATTAACGTATGGGAATTTCCGCAAATACCTAATCATGAATATGGTATTGGATTTAGTTAACGCCTATCCTATGCCTTATATTGGAAACAAGTTTGGCATTGTCCAATTTAAAAAGATGACACATACTGGGTGGTATATTATAAATGTATCCTTAGCGGTTATAATCTATGGCTTTCAAGCACTTGTTGAAAAAGCGATTAGGAAAAGCAGTTAGTTTAGCAATATAAAGTTTAATTAAATAAGAACAAAACATCTGTTTTTTCTAATTCCTTATTTTGCGTATTTCTTCGTTTTGGGGCTTTAAAAGGGCTAATTTTCAGAGTATCCCAGCATAACAAAACCCTGAATTTTCTCCTTGGTGTAGAAAATTCAGGGCAATTAATATACCTTTTTTATAGTAATATCCTTACTGATTAAATTTAAAGGCGTAGTAACAGAGCTCCTGTAGATCGCAAAGCATAACTGAACTTTAAGACTTCTTCTATAGACCACTCTATTTAAGGACCTTGAAATATTCCAGTTACTGAGACTATTTCCTTCTATCATACGTTCGTAACGATACAGCAAATTTTCTTTCAACTTGAGTCTACCTTAATGTTTTCCCCACTTTTACCTTGCTTTGAGCCCTTCCTTTACTCTATTAATTAGAGGATGAAAAAATACTTTGGAGTCTGGAGCGTCTACCCTGTCATTAAGCAATCCATAAACAAGGCAAAAACCTCGGTCTTTGCCTTTCGAAATCATTTTATATGCCTTAATTTATCAGGGTTGGCCACCATGTATATTGACTCGATTTCTGCGTCATTCATTTCAAAAGAAAGGACGTATTTGACTTTCCCGCTCGAATAAAGGACAATCCCTGGATTTCCATTTACTTTTGCAAACTTGAGTGAAAAATCTTCAGGGATTTTAGTTATAACCCCTAGGAAAAAGCGTGAAATGTATTCAGCACCGTATACCGGCCGAATAGCTGCTGTAACTTTTCCTCCACCGTCGGAATAATAGATCGCATCTTTTTTCAACAATGCCAAGATTTCGCTGATATTTCCGTCTTGCACAGCTTGGGTAAATTTCTCGACATACACACCTAATTGACCGAAATCCTGCTTGACTGAATTCGGATTGTGCGAGATTCCTTTTTTGGCTTGTTGAGGCTAGCTAGGCCCTCAGCCTCCAAGAACATCTGTTAGTCTAGCTTTTTCCAAACATCCCACTCGCCAGAATCAGAAGGTTTTTCACCACGCGTCCACCATTTTGCTTCATAAAGAATACCGTTATCATATACCTTATCTCCTGCTACATATACCTTCGATGATTGCCAGTCTGAAATATGATTAGGGTCTTCATGCTTAATTTCCTTCCAGACATCCCATTCGCCAGAATCAGAAGGCTTTTCCCCTCTGGTCCACCATTTCGCCTCATACGTCTTACCTTTATAGTTAACACGATCCCCTGCTACATATACTTTGTCTGCAGACCATTCTTCATCTTGCTTTTCTTTAACAATCGAGAACGTTTCAAGATGCTTGTTTTCATTTGTCTTCGTAGTTGTATAGGATGTATTAAAGGTAATTTTCTCATCAGTTACCGTGACTTGACTATATGTCATCTTATTTCCCTCTGGGGAAGCTTCATCTTCTACATTTGTATTTTTTATATCAAGGAAATCATAGTTAGGAATAAGCGGATCACCAGCTGTGACGGAATAATTTTTAGGATTATAAAATTTTAAACCGCCAGAAGCGATTGTGTAATATAACGGTGCATCAGGTGCAAAAACGGTTAAAGGATCGGCCGGATGAACTAGCTCAGCCTTTTCCTTAGTACCATCACCATTTACAAAACCGCGGCTGTATACATGATCATGACCAGAGAGGACAACATCAATCTTTAATTCATCCAATACTGGTGAAAGGGCAGTGCGAAGTTTGATAATACCTGAGTCGGTAATGTGGCTCGCCCCAGAATAAATCCCTTTATGGAATAAGACAATTTTCCATTGCTTGTCACTAGCCTGCATATCTTCTCGTAACCAATTAATTTGCTGATCAATCTCTTCATCTTTTATATTTTCCGTATTTAATGATGCAAAGTGAGCAGATCCATAATCGAATGAATAAACATAAGGTAGCTCAAGATCTGTATTTTGCTTTCCGCTCTCTGGTGAAGGAAAATAATTATCTAAGTAAAGTCCACTGGCACTATCATGATTACCAATGACAGGAACCATAAATGTATCCTGATAAAGATTATGTGAAACATCAAAGAATGTATCCCATTGATCTGGATTATTTGCTGTATTTGTAAAATCTCCTGCTAGATAAGTGAAATCAACCTTATCCTTTAATTGTTTTGTCGCATTCTTTAACATCTGTTCTGTTTTCTTCCCATCACCTGCTGCGGTGTCAAATTGGGTATCTGAGATATAAAGAAAGGAAAAATTCTCTTCTGTACTAGCAGTCTTAAACTGGCCCTCCTCACTCCATCCTTTTTCTGAACCATCTCCTACGCGGTAGCGGTATTTAGTATTTTCGTCAAGAGAGCCAGCAGTAACTTTACTATAAGCACGTTCATTTTTGAAGGTGATATCACTACTAGAGAAAACTAATTTGTTCTTAGATTTGAACCCTTTAGGATCTGATTTCTCAACGATTTGCGCAACCGCCTTTGTAACCTCCTGATCATGCGTTTCCCAAGCGAGTGTCATGCTGTTATGAGGGTTCTCCGTGACAGTGGAAGTAATGACTGACGGCGGGATCTCTGCCGCAAAAATAGGTTGGGCTGCACCAATAGACAGAGCTAAAACTGAACTTAATAATATACTAGTTTTGAATTTCAAGTAAATTCTCCTCCCATATTCTTATTCTTTCTCAGTATAATTGAATAATATTTATCGTTTATGAATTGAGAGTAAAGAATAGTTAAGAATATATGAAGGTTGCAAATACTTTGGTTTTTGAACAAAAAGGCCATTTGCTGTCCTCATTTGATGGACTCTTATAAATACCGATGTAGAATAGTTTTTAATTCACTATCTTGCATTATTCAGTACTTCATGCTATTATTTTTCATACAGTACTGAATAATGAACAATAGCTACCTTTGCGATCTATGTCTAATTTTAACCAAAACACGGACTCTTTGTTCACTAATTACAGATTTTAGGAGGTGCTTCTAAAGCAATCATCTTGAGATTGGGTCGATACATATCACTTAGTTTCACACGCTATGCAATTCGAAGAAGAACTGTTCAGTATTTTTAGCATTGATTGATTTATCTAGCGTAAAGGTCATCCGTAAGCGGATTGGCGGTAACTCGAAAGGCGGTACATTCATGTTTAACATTAGTTCAAAGAATCAAAAGAAAGTACACAGAAGTCTGCTACCCAAGATTCCTCTTCCAGGCATCTCTCCTCTTCCCCCCGGATGGAAAGGAGCTATTTTCGGAGTGTCACTTGTTACGTTGTTCATTTGTTTAGTGCAAGCTTCCTATTATCTTGGGTCGCGAGGGTTTCAGGACTACTTTGTAGGTACAGTATTATCTCTGCTAGCCATTCTGGGAATCACGGGTCTTATTGCTAGCGGGTTGCATTGGGCTAAAAAAATGCCTTCTCGGTATGTTTGGTTTCTACTGGCCTCCATTTGTTTGCTGTATTTCAGTTTTTTGGGCCCCTTGCCGTTATTGTTATCTGTCCTTTTTTGCATCATCATCTCCTTTTCCCTGCTTGGAGCCTTAGTTTATAGATTTATAAAGAGTTCCTATCGCGAAACTTCAAGGTGGGTAAAAGTAACGGCAAGCACGGGAGTTGCAGCGGTGTGCATTTTCATTTGTGTATTGGGATATTGGCTCACTAGTGAAGGTTTTGCTAACTTGGTAGTTCAGAATCCTTTACAAACCGTTAAGACTACGAACAATTACTCAAGCTCCGTGGCCAATCCGGCTGACCCTGGACCATTTCGTGTAAGATCAATTACCTATATAAGCGATCCAACGTATCGCAAAGATCTTGATTCCCAAGGACACTTGACGACAGAGCCTGTGGATGGCTCGGCATTTGTGGACAATTGGTCTTCCAGACGTACAAACACCTTCGGTTTTGGTCCAGAAGCGATGCCGCTGAATGGCTCGGTTTGGTATCCTGAAGGTGATGGTCCCTTCCCGCTTGTACTCGTTGTACATGGTAATCATCTTGCAACTGAATTCTCTGATCCCGGATATGCCTATTTGGGAAAATTACTGGCAAGTCGTGGATTTATCATGGCTTCGATCGATGAGAATTTTTTAAATATTTCTCCATACGATGATCTATTTATTTTAGATGGATTAGAAGGTGAAAACCGTGCAAGAGGTTGGTTGTTGCTCCAACATTTAAAAACGTGGGAAACATGGAATGCTTCTAAAGGAAATCTGTTCCATGGCAAAGTAGATATGCAGCATATTGCTCTGATAGGACATTCCCGTGGTGGTGAGGCCATCACTACGGCAGCCGCCTACAACCAAATGACAACATACCCAGAGGATGCAAATATCAAATTTGATTACCATTTTAATATAAAATCCCTTGTCTCGATCGCGGGTACCGATATGCAGTATCAACCGGGAGGACAACCCATCAAGCTTCAAGACATCAACTATTTGTCCCTACATGGCTCCCACGACATGGACGTCAATTCGTTCGTTGGGGCAAATCAGTATTATCGTACACGCTTTACTGAAAATAGTGATTATATCAAATCATATGTATATATCTACGGTGCAAATCATGGACAATTCAATACGGTTTGGGGTGGAACCGATGCTGTTGGTGTAGGAAACATGTTGTTCAATAACTCAGAGATCCTTCCTGGTGAACAACAGATTCAAGCTGCTGAAGTATTGATATCATCCTTTTTGGAGGCTACGTTGAAGGACAATAATTCATATCGGATGGTATTTCAAGATCTGGGATATGCCAAGGAGTGGTTGCCCGAAACAATGTATATTAACAATTATTGGGACGGAAAAACCACGACCGTCACTAATTATGAAGAAGATTCCGATCCAGGGACAACCACGTTGCCCGGCGGACGTTTGGAAGGGGACTCCCTCAAGGTTTGGAAAGAAGACAAAGTAAAAATGGAACTGTCAGATGAGCAGTATAGCGCGGTTTTCTTAGAATGGGATAACACATCAGTTACCTCCACGCCTGCTTATAAAGTCATATTGCCAGATTCCGGGGTTGATATAACTGACACAAGCACTATTGTTTTTTCCCTTGCCAACCTTGATACCGAGCAAGACGTTAGTGCCGCGGACGCTTTGGTCGACTTAACGATTTCCGTTGAAGATAAAAATGGAAACATAAGTCATTTGCCACTTAGCAAGTTCTCTCCGCTCCTTCCCATGCTTGAAGGCGTTCTTGCCAAGCGGCCGTTAGGATTCTTCCAAACGATTAAGGAACCAATTTTTCAAAATTTTGCGTTCAATATTAATGATTTTGTCAAAGCCGACACCAATTTGGTGCCCGAACGGATCGACAAGATCAGTTTTATTTTTGATCGGACCACCAAAGGAAAAATTTTAATGAAAGACATCGGTATCCGAAATGACCAAAATTAAAAGACCACATTCAGTCGACAGCTCCAGTAATCTTAACTTAGGGATACTTATGGAAACAACGATCTTAGTATTATTTTTTTCCTTGCCAGATTTCGATGGAGGCTTGTTCTGAAACCAACTGGGCTGGAAGGCCACTGTCAGTTGAGTCGAGGCGGTTCTGGTCTGTCCAAACTGTCAGTAGTATTTCATAAGATAAGGCGTGCAATGCACATCTTTTTTTATTGGACAACTGGGGAATCCATTCCGAACGATGCGCTGTAATAAATGTTGGTGACATTTATGCGAATGACACTATCAACTTTTCGCCTGCCCTAATAAGCTTAAACCCAAAATCCCCACTCTTGAACAAGCGGGGATTTTTTCTCATTTCTTATTTCTTCGTATTTCCTTATTGACTTCACGAAGCGCTTTTTTTGAGCCTCGTTCAATGTCATGATTTCGTTTGCGGGTTTTATAATCAATGAATAAAGTGTCTAAATCATAATCTTCTGGATACAACTCTGCAGCTTTTAACTCCAAAACCAACCGTTTCTCATTAACTTTAATAAATTGATTTTGATAAAACACAGTAACGTTATGATCATCATCTTTTTCCTCGTATACAATACCGAAGTCTTCATGATCCAGCAGTTTTACACGGTCTCCTTTATGATAGCCGATTTGTTTTACTGCTTTTTCAACAACTGATTTTGGCTTTCGGATTCTATCTTTATTTATTCGTTCTAAGCGATATTCTTTATTTTTCATATAGTCTTCTGCTCTTTTTAGAACATGTTCCGGTACATTCATTTTTCTAGAGATCCATAAGGCGTTACTGTCCCCGGATTGGCCGATAAGCAGTTTATATAAGGGTTCAAGTGTTTCATGATTAAATTGCATGGCTGCGTTCATAAAGTCGCTATGCAATTCGGAAAAGCGTTTGATTTCTCCATAATGCGTCGTCGCAACGGTCATACATCCTCTAAGATAAAATTCTTCCAAAAGAGAGATGGCTAAAGCGGCCCCTTCATTTGGCTCTGTTCCACTGCCAATCTCGTCAAACAATAGCAATGTATTGTTGTTTACAGATTGAAGGATTTCTGATAAGTTCTTCATGTGAGAAGAGAACGTACTAAGCGCATTTTCTAAACTCTGATTGTCGCCAATATCCACAAAAATACGGTCAAATATGGCGATTTCGGTTTCTTTCGAAGCTGTAATATGAAACCCGGACATTGTTGCCAAAGTGACAAGACCAATTGTTTTCAGTACAATTGTTTTTCCGCCAGCATTAGGGCCGGTTATAATCAAACTGCGATAACTACTTCCAATTTGAAATTGAAGCGGAACAATATGACCTGATAATAACGGATGCTTGCAATCAACTAATTTAATATCCCCCTGCTCATTAATTTTTGGCTCAATCCCATTCATAGTTCTGCTATATTTAGCTTTAGCAAAAATCATATCATATTGGGATATAAGCTCAATATTAATTTTAATCGGTTGAAGATTTTCCGCCACTAGCCCTGTTAAAGTCGCGAGTATTTGATATTCCAACATATCCTCTTCGGATTTTAATGTTGCTAATTCAACACTTAATTTCCCCACCACATTAGGTTCCATAAAGACTGTTGAACCTTTAGAAGATATTTCAATAACACTACCATGTACATGATTTTTGTATGAAGCTTTTATCGGTATTGTATAGCGATCATCTTTAACGCTAATAACGAATTCCTGAATATATTTTTTATTAACACTACTGTTTAGGAATTTATTCAATCTGTCTTTAATTTTTTGTTCAGTGGATTCGATTTGGAAACGAACACGTTTAAGTTCTTTGCTGGCAGCCGAATCAACCTGATTATTTTTAATAGAAAAATTAATTTCCTCTTCTATCTCCGTGAATTCTGTCATGGAATTAGCATACGCCGCTAATGTCGGTGCCAACATTTCTTTGTTACACATGAAAGTTTTAATCCTTCGGCAGCCCCTTAAAAAGTCGGAAAAACGGAAAAGCTCCTCTGGATCTAAAATGATACCCTTATCTAATTTATCGATGGTATGTTCAATGTTGGATATCCCGATAAATGGTACGTTTCCTCCTGCATCCAGAATGGTACGGGCTTCAGTGGTTTCAGTTAATCGATGTTTTACTACCTTTAGATTAGAACTTGGAGTTAATGTATCAATTAATTGTTGTCCAAGTCCGCTCACACAATGCGATTTTACAATTTCTTTTAGCTCGTTGTATTGTAATTTTTCAAAAGTATTTTCATTCATGTTTTCATTCTCCTCAATGTGATTATTAATCAGCAATGAAGATACCTAACAGGATTCCAATGAGTTTTAACAAAATAAAAAAAGCTGCGGCAGACACCGCAGCTTACATCACAAATCAAAAGGAAAGTAACATCAAAAAAACGTTAATAACGAACGTTTTAATTATGAAATGATGCGTTTGTTTGTAAAGTATGGTAGGTATCTTCATAGGTGGAAATAAGCCCAAAACAAACTAAGGGGTGTATATCTAAAATCCCCTGTTGTTAAAACTTCCTTATTTCCTTATAATATGTTTTCCTATTAAGAAACTACCGCACTCACAAAATG
Organism: Bacillus sp. SD088; assembly: GCF_017355205.1. GTDB lineage: Bacteria > Bacillota > Bacilli > Bacillales > Bacillaceae_C > Lederbergia. The sequence continues at coordinate 32,208 of NZ_JADIJK010000007.1, read as the reverse complement.
CACCCCTTATTATTTATATGCTCATTGAAATCGACTTTACCATTTTATTATACTATGGGAGACGGGAAAAGTAAAGAATAATCAAATATTTTAGTTCTAAGAAGTCGGCTTAAAGAATAATCGTACACAAGACTTGGGATTGATAGCCAAATGAAATTAAAATCGAAATGGAATACGGTCGAAGAAATAAATAAGACAAATTAGATTTGGAATCCATTTGTTCTTCTGCATTAAGTCGTTGACTTACGACCTTAAAATTCAAATGAACCTGCCCATCAATACAAGTTTCTTAAAGCTGATAAATCCTAAGGCTTAAACCTATTCATGCGTTGTGCTCCTTTGTCAGTGTAGGAACTGATTTAGTCATCGTTTCCACACTAACAACAGGAGCTTTTTCTATTTTTATCAATAGTTTTTTATATTCACAAATTTTTACTGCTGTGCAACGATAATGTTCGGTGCCAGGCTCCCGCACTCCTTAAAAAGTTATTGACACTATCGTCCTTCACTGTTATGGTTATACACATACGTATATAACCATAACACCTTACCACCCCAAAAGGAGGGTCGTTAATGAGTAATGTTTTTAATTCTGATAAGCCAATCTATATACAAGTCCGTGAGCTAATTGAAGATCAGATTATCAATAAACAATTGAATGAAGACGAGCAAGCACCTTCCACGAATCAACTTGTTCATTACTATAAAATCAATCATGCCACTGTTTCAAAGGGAATAAATCAGTTAGTTGAGGAAGAAATACTTTATAAGAAAAGAGGTATTGGGATGTTTGTAGTTAAAGGAGCTCGGGATAAAATACTCGCGATGCGCCGGCAATCATTTATTGAAGACAATGTTGTCTCGCTTGTACTAGAAGCAGAAAAGTTAGAAATTACGATAGAAGAAATCTTCAACTATATTAAAGATGTGAAAGGACGTGAACAATAATGAATATTAAAGCAAATAATCTTCATTTTTCTTATGGAAATGACGAGATATTACGTAACATAGATTTTGAAATTACGGAACCAAAAATTTACGGATTACTCGGTAGAAACGGTGCCGGAAAAACAACCCTACTTTCTTTACTTGGATCCTTTCGCGTACCGACATCTGGCCAAATATTAATCGATGGCGAGCAACCATTTGAAAATGCTCGAATCATGCAGGACGTAACTTTTATGTATGACAAGGATTATACAGGGGAATCAGACGCTCCTTCCACAATCATAAAATATTTGAAACGCTATCGACCAAATTTTGATTTAGAGTATGCAGAAAGTTTGTTAAAGAAATTTAAGCTCGAAGGGAAAAAATCAGTATCTAAACTTTCTAAAGGAAAGCAATCTGCCTTTAATGTCGTGGTTGGCTTAGCAAGTCGATCACCGATCACGATATTTGACGAAGTATATCTTGGAATGGACGCACCAGCACGCGATTTATTCTATAAAGAATTGTTACAGGATCAAGAACTACATCCACGAATTATCATTTTATCTACCCATCTTGTTTCAGAAATGGAGTATCTATTTGATGAGGTCATCATGATTAAGGACGGAAAAATTCTTCTGCATGAACAAAATGATCGCCTTATTTCCTATGGAATTACAGTGGTTGGAAATAAGCAAGCTATTCAAAAATTTACAGAGGGTAAAAACGTGATTCACGAAGAACAGCTAGGTGACACACGTTCAATCACGCTATTCGGAGAATTAAGCACTGCGGAGCGAGCTTCTGCAAAAGAACTACGTCTCGATATTGCTCCAGTATCACTGCATAATTTATTTATTCATCTAACGGAGGAGGGGAATTAGTATGAAGAAAGGCGTATCTTTTCCAACGATTGCTGTAGATCAATTTTGGGTGCAACTGACATGGACATTTTGGGCTACGGGGATTTTTATCATCGTTAACATTGTTAAATTGGTGTTCGGGGATAACATTGATTCATTCTATAGTGCGGGATATATTAGCAGTAATATCTATATGCTCGTCATCGGAATCATTGCGATAAGCTTTCTCTCCTATTACGTAGGGATGGGAGTGACAAGGAAGAATTATTTTATTGGAAACGTGATTGCTAGCATCGCTTTATCGATTATCATCCCAATAGGTATTTATGTGATTAACTTGATACAGAAGCTAATAGTAGGCAATTTCACTTCTTTCGTTTTGAATGCCAATACGTTAGAGGAAATTAAAATTGACATCGACGGAAATATCATAGGTGAAATTATTCAGTCAATCATTTTAACACCATTTGTTAACCCAGAAACTAACCTTGCACTCTCCCTTGCTTTGTTTAGTCTTCATATCTTCGTTTTTTATATTATCGGTTGGCTAATTGGAGCAGCATTCCAGCGTCTAGGAGTTATTGGCGGAATACTCTTTATAGCAATTGGAATTGGAATTATTTCAATAAAAGATTCAATGATTCGTTTAGCACTTGATTTACCGCTATTTCAAAGTTTCTCAGCACTAAACATTGTCCCAACTAATTTAGCATTACCATTAGTAGTCGTTGTCATTTTGATTACAATCTTACTAATTCATCTACTAACTAGACGGGCACCGATAAAAATATAAATATGTTTAAAATGAAATAACCACCATTGGTAGTTCAATAGTGGTTATTTTCTTTGTTTAATCACTATTCTCTCCGTAATAAATACAGGCTCCGATCCAAAAGTGAATTGATTAATTCGTCACATCATTTTAGGGAGAAAGTGGTCGTTTAACTTATGTATATTTTATATAAACCATCCTGTTTCTAACGTTCGAACTACTCCAAAAATCTTAGACTAGCATTTATTTTTCTTTGCTTCCCCACCCTCATATTTCCTCATCCATCCTTTAAGATAGCACAGTTGGGCATCTATTTCATTGCGCAGCGAGCCGACCCAATTATCATAGTTATCTACGTCGTTTACGGTATGGATGATGATAATTGTTTACAAAGCTATATTGAATCATCGCTTCCCGTTCGGGAACTCCCGGCCAGAAATAAGCATTAGCTCCGGCCCCAAGTTGAATATCAGCTACCCCTTGGGAATGAAGATGTCTTTCATCGAAAGATAGTAACTTTTTTCCTACCCCTTTCCCTTGATCCTGTTGATTGACTATTATCAATACGACAGAACCATGTGGTCTGGGCTTGCCTGTAATATTTATTCCAGTAATAATAAATCCCACAATATGATTATCTATTTCTGCTATAAAATGCGAATGACCATTATCTGTACTTCGAATAATTCTCTCGAAATCTTGGTATTCAATTGGCCACTTATGCCGGAGATTAAGCTCCCACAATCTATACATATTAATTAAGTCGCTATTCTTGAAATTTCGAACAATCATATCAATGTCCCCCTTATCTCTCAAGCGAATGTTTCAATGCTATTTCAGGAATATCACTCTCCTGCGGCACATGGCAAAGAACATTGCAAAGCAACGTCTTTATGCCGAAAATGTCCATTTAATTAACATTGGGGTGATCATTTTGTTTATTCAATTAAATTCACTCCAAATTTTCCACAAAACGCTGTATTCGTTTTGATGCTTCCTCCAATTGGATCATTGAGGTTGCGTATGAGCAACGAATATATCCTTCGCCGCTTTCGCCGAATACACTTCCAGGAACGACAGCGACCTTTTCTGATATGAGCAATTTTTCTGCGAATTCCTCTGAAGATAGGCGAGTTTTCTTAATCGATGGAAACAGATAGAATGAGCCACCAGGTGATTCGCAGTCAAGCCCCATACTGTTCAACTGATGCACTAAGTAATTTCTTCTTTGACGATAACTGCGGACCATCCGTTTGACATTATCACTGTTACCGGTCAATGCCTCCAAGCCGGCGTACTGTGCCATGGTTGATGCACACATCATGGATGATTGATGGATTTTTAGCATCGCCTGTATAATCTCCTTGGGTCCCGCCGCATAACCGAGACGCCAACCGGTCATTGCAAATGCTTTTGAAAACCCAGAAATGGTGATAGTCCGCTCTTTCATCCCTTCCAACGCCCCTGTGCTGACATGGTCATCTTCATAAATTAATTCCGCATAGATTTCATCGGAATAAACGAGCAAATCATGGTCTTTCACAATTTGGGCAATGGGTTCCAAATCATTTCTGCTGAGGACTGTGCCAGTCGGATTATTAGGATTACATAAAAAAACCGCCTTTGTTTTCGCAGTGATCAACGGTTTGAGCTGTTCTGGTGTTGGTTTAAATTGATTTTCAGCCTTAGTTTCGAGGGGAACGGCTTTCCCTCCTGCCATTTGAATGAGCGGGATATACGAAACAAATCCTGGATTGACGATGATCACTTCGTCGCCCCTATTGATCGTCGCACGAAGAACCAAATCAATTGCCTGGCTTGCTCCAACAGTCACCAATATTTCATTTTCCGGGTTATAATCCAAATCATATTTTGTTAAATAACGACAGATTTCCCGTCGCAAACTGAAAAGGCCTGCATTTGAAGTATAGGCGGTGTAGCCCTGCTCAAGTGAATGATAGCTGGCTTCAATAATATTCCATGGTGTTGTAAAATCAGGCTCACCAACACCAAGAGAAACCACATCATCCATCTGGGAGGCAAGATCAAAAAAACGCCTGATCCCGGAAGGCTGAATCGAATTGGCTAGCTCTGAAACGAAATGGCTACTTTTTGTTGCCGTCATGGTGACACCACCATTCTCTTATCCTTTGATTTTTCATCAAAAATGACACCATCATGTTTATATTTTTTTAAGATAAAATGTGTCGTTGTTGAAATGACAGAATCGAGTGTCGAAAGCTTTTCGGAGACAAAATTGCTGATGTCAGCCATTGATTTACCTTCCACCGTAACCGATAAATCATAAGTCCCGGACATGAGATAAACCGACTTAACTTCGCTGTGGCGATAAATTCGTTCAGCAGTTTGATCGAACCCTACGCCTCTTTTCGGGGCAACCTTCACATCAATCATCGCAGTGATATCTCCGTTGCCCAGTACTTTTGACCAGTCAATAACCGCAGAATAGCCCTGAATCACCTGTGATTGCTCAAGGCTTTTTATCATTTCGGCTACTTCATTTATATCCATATTCAGCATCTTTGCCAGTGATTCAATTTCAATTCGTCCGTGGGTTTCCAATATTTCCAGTAATTCTAGTTGTTTTTCTTTCATAAGTAGGCTACTCTCCTCTTCTGTACTTTAATATCCAGGAATATAATTTTAAATGAACTTATGCTATGTAAATCATTATACATTTTTTTAAAAAGATTTGATCATTTTCTATTTAAATTGTTTCATAAAAGCACTCGTTTTAAAAAAGCTTTAGGTTAGAAACCACTCAGCTAATTTAGCCAGTAATAAATATTTGAACTGGCCCTTCCCAATCAACTTTTTGAACTTCTTTATAATGATCGTTTGTATACTCAGAGATGACCTTCCTCCAAAATCTCTGCGCAGGAACGTTCCTCTCTATCTCTGCAACCTCCCATGTTCCAAAGAAAGTATCAAATAGATAAAAGGCCGCTTGCCTGCCAACACCAGATTTTCGGTATTTCTTCATAACAAAAAACTCAGCCATTGAAAAATAGGATTCAGGATTTTCACCCTCTTGAGTTATTTTGCGAATCAGCGCAAATCCAGCATAATTTCCATTAACCTTGATCAAAAAAGGAAAACGACTTGGCTCTGTCCAATAATGTTCAAAATACTTGTAACCATATAATCCCTGATCATTTACATCTTCGGGATCAAACTCACTAAAATCATATTTGTATAACTCGAGTAAGTTCCTTAATACATTTTTTTGTTCTAGAGATACTTTTTCAATCTGTACATCCACTCATCTTACCTCCATAACTAAATAAACCGGATGGTTCGTTTGCCAAATTGCCACAATCCAGTTCTTATGGTTTTGATTCCAAATTCTTCGCTCTTTGACATCCATCAAAATCAATCCTCTCAATTGATTGCTATGTATGCGTCGATTCGGTAACTTTTATTCTCTACTTATGAATGAGATTTTTAACAAAAACATTACCCAAGTGATAGTATAATTATCGATAGATTCATCTTTGCCATGTAATCTAGTATAATAGCAAATTCATGGAGGTTATAAAATGCAACAACAATATTCATTTATTTATGAACGCTTATATCAATATTACGGCCCGCAAAACTGGTGGCCAGCTGAAACCCCTTTTGAGATGATGATTGGTGCAATCCTTGTGCAAAATACAAGTTGGCGTAATGTTGAAAAAGCACTCGTGCAATTAAAACCTTTTTTAGATCCTAAAACGATTGAGCATATACCTGAAGATGAACTTGCTCAGCTGATTAAATCTAGTGGTTTTTTCAACATAAAGGCTAAGCGAATCAAAGCGTTTATACAATGGTTTAATAAGTATGAATATGATATCGAAAAAATTAAACAAAAAGATATACAGACATTACGCATTGAATTATTAAACATCCATGGCATTGGCCGAGAAACAGCAGATGCGATGCTCCTATATGCATTCCATAAACCTGTATTTGTCGTTGATGCTTATGCAAGAAGAATTTTTACACGGATTGGAAATGATGTACCAGCTTCCTATGATATTTTTAGAAAACAGGTTGAGAGTGAATTTCCAGCTGATCTAATACTATTACAAGAATACCATGCCCTTCTTGTTGAACATGGAAAAGTACATTGCAAAACGAAGCCACTATGTCTTGGATGTCCATTGAATGATCTTTGTGATTATCATTTAATGTCGTTTGGATGATAATTTGAACCGTAGTGATAACTGCGTCAATTCCAATTTTTAAGAATGAAAACTTTCAATCTCTTTCACAAGTTTTTGCAAGGCAGAACTTTTTTGCGTTAATTTCATATTCTTTTCGAATTTTTCCTTGTTTTTATAGATTAAGTCTAGATGATCCACCAATGTCTCACGATCTAGTTTTTCTTCCTCCAACATAAGGCAATAGCCTTTTTCCTGGAAGGCCTTTGCGTTGAGGATTTGGTCTCCCCTGCTTTGATCTAATCCTAAAGGAATGATGAGCATCGGGATGTTCAAAGCCAAAAATTCAAATATTGCGTTTGATCCACCTCTCGTAATGACGGTATCAGAAGCAGCTAAAATATCTGATAGTTCATCATGTACATACTCATATTGGCGATATCCTGAGACATTTGAGTATTGGCCATCTTTATTTCCTTTTCCACATAGATGAACAATCTGGTATTTCGATGTCAGCTCAGGTAAAGACGTTCTGATAATTTCATTGATTTTTTTAGCCCCCAAGCTCCCACCCATTATCGTTAAAATAGGAAGTGGAGAATGAAATCCAAGAAAAGCTCTCCCACGAGCAGCCGAACCGCTCAGAATTTCTTTTCTAATTGGTGAACCAATAACGGTCGTCTTATGTTCGGGGAAAAATTTCTTTGCTTCCTCAAAAGAGGTAAAGATTTTCGTAGCAAATCTTTGTGAAATTTTATTGGCCAATCCAGGTGTTATATCACTTTCATGAATTAATACGGGAATTTTGAGCGTCTTAGCCGCTAAAATAACGGGTACGGAAACAAATCCGCCTTTCGAAAAAACAAGTTGAGGTTTTATGTTTTTTAGAATTTTTTTTGCTTCAAAATATCCTTTTAATACATGGAAGATATCCTTCACATTTTGCAAATCAAAATATCGCCTTAATTTTCCACTCTCAATACCGAAATAGGGAATATTCAGTTTTTGAATCAATTCCTTCTCAATCCCCTTTTTTGAACCAATATAAGATATGTCCCAATCTTGATCTAGTTCTTTCATAATCGCTATATTGGGTGTTACATGTCCCGCTGAACCCCCACCTGTAAATACAATTGTCTTTTTCTTCATAAAGTCTCCTCTTTCAGTCTTGTGTAAAAATGGGCTTTCAACATTATAAATTTCTTTTTGTTATGGTTTTCCATCTTTAACCGAAGGTTCGGTTGTATTTATTTCTTCAGGCAATCTAATCCCCGCTGCTTTCACATGTCCTGGTAACTGTTCACACGTTCCTAGCTCTTTAATCAATGGATAGATTTCCCGTAAACCTGTTCTGCTCAACTGTCCTATTGTTGAATATTTGACCATATCTTTCGCGGTAATTCCAGAAAATGTTCGCGCGAAATGGTTAGTGGGTAAAACCGCTGTAATTCCAATCCCATAATTTGCTGCCGAAAATGGAGTATATTCGCAGGTGGGAACTTTCAGGTTAACTTCTCTAATATATGAGCTACACCATCCTCGTCATTCGCCTTTGTAATAGAGCAAGCAGCTGATTTCAATTCTGGAATGGCATTTTCCATGGCTATCGGAAAACGACAAGCGCGAAATAATTCTATATCGTTCCAGTCATCGCCGAAAGCCATTACTTCGGACATGGAGATATTCCTATGGAGGCAGAGTTTGCGAACAGCATATTCTTTAGGGACACCTTTTGCCATGAAAAGCCCCGATTTCTCGCAATCTTTGAGAAAGAAATAATTGAACAGAGCGTGGAGGTCTAGCTGTAGCAAATATAATGAAAATTCCTTTTTGGTGCATCTCGAAAATAGCTTGTTGATTTCTCTTCGAAACTTCCTTTTTTGAATTTAATAAAGTTCCATCTAAATCCAAGACAATCGCTTTAGTCTCATTCATTAATGTCACAGCAAGCCTCCTCCCCAATAAACTTTATAATGTTACTTTGTTCAAATCATCTAAAAGTTGATGCAGCTCTCCCAGGTTTTGAATTTCATAAGTTGGAATGACTTCTGTTCGTTCTTTTTCTTCACGATTAATCCATACAGACTTCATCCCAACTCGATTGGCTCCAAGTATATCGGTCATTAGGTTATCGCCGACCATAATTGCTTCGTCTTTATTTAACGCCATTAAGGATAATGCATGTTCAAAAATAGCAGGATCCGGTTTTCCTTTTCCAAAACCACCAGAAATAACAATTTGTTCGAAATAAGGTGTAAGCTCTGGGGTGATCGTAAGCTTCGTTTGCTGTAAATCAGGTGAACCATTTGTGAGCAGTAATAATCGATAATCTTCTTTTAAACTGTCTAATACAGTAAAAGTGTCCTCATATACAAATGGTAGCTTCCTTCTCTCTTCCGGAAATCGTTCTGCCAATTCATGCCCGAACTCTGCGTCATCGATCCCTAAAACTTTTAAACCTAATGTCCAAGCATCTTTTCGGTATGTAGGAACGATTTCCTTCATCTTTTTGAATTCATCATGATCTTCTAGAAAGTTCCCCCATAGTCCTTCAAAGGGATTAATGCCAATCATTTGTGTAAAAGGATAGGTTTCGTACGAGGAATAAAGTTGTCTTGCTTGCTCACGCACCACTACCTCAAATTTTTCTGCTTTTATCCCATAACGCTCTTCCGCTATTTTACAAGTAGACAGAAAAGCTTCTTGAATGCTTTTTTTATCCCAAAGTAAAGTATCGTCCAAATCAAAAAATACAGCTTTAATCATATTGACCCTCTCTCCATTTATATATAATTATTCTATTAGTTTACCATAATATTAATCTGAAAAGGGGTTAGAATTTCCTGCAATAATAAAAGAAAAGACCCTACAATCAGAGCAAGGTCTTTCACATTCATAATCATCATTGGTAATGGACTTAACGGGCAGTAATTCCCACCACCTCAAGGCTTTAGATAATACCTAAAAGCATAGATGGAGGATAAACTACCCGTAAAGGCTCGATTGGTTCAACTAACAATCAATGGGAAATAGAAGAACCTCCCATTGATTGAAGTTTCACTTTATGAAACTGGGCTTTTTTCATCTATTCCCTGTGATTTGTTTTTAAGATAAAAAATAATTCCCATTAAACTAACTAAAATAAAAGCAAATCCTGCTAATGTCCACAAAGTAACAGAAATAGCAAAACGGTCGATTAATTCACCAACAATCTTCGGCAAGATCGCCCCACCTAATCCACCTAACGCGACTAACAGACTTGTTGTCCTCTCTTCATGTCCTTGAGAGGCATCATTAATAATAAGCAATCCAATTGAGAAAATGCCGCCCATTAATAACCCAGTAACAAAGATTGCGCCATAGCTAATCCAAATTGATGGAGATAACGCAAAGACAACCAAACCGATAAATTCTCCAATACAACTTACCACAAATAGCTTTGTATAACCGATTCTGTCGACGATAAATGTCATAAACATGCGACCAATGGTCATGGCTAACCAAAAAACAGTAATACTTAAGGCTAAAGAGGATGCATCTAATTGTGTTGTTTTATGGAGGATGGTTGGCAAATAGTTAGGTAAAACCATCTCAGTCCCAACATACACGAAGAAAAATACAGCCCCAAAGGTTACGATTGGAATTTGTCTTCGAGTATACCGAAGTTTTTCAGGTTTCTTTCCGTTTTCATCTACAGGTTTGGGCTGCTTTTTCAAAATTGAATCCATTTCTCCAAAGGAAGAAAATAACCAAAACAGCAATGCAATCGTTGTCACACACGCTACAAATGAAAAGGAGAAATTCCATATATTCCTGGAAATTAAAAAGGCTGAAATAACTGGGATCAATAAAGCCCCAACCCCAAAGAATACTTCAACGAGTATCAGTGTGGACGCCTTTTTTTCTTTTAGATGTGCAACGATTAATGCAGCAACAACCGTTTCCCCAATTCCAATCCCAGCCCCAGCAAATGGTGCAACAAGTAACAATAAATTCCAATTTGGGAGTAATCCAAAGATAAATTGGGAAACCGCAAATGATAGGAGGGCGATGGATAATGTGATTCGTCTACCTAACCCTCTTACTAAAAAAGGTGCGACGAGGACCCCGACCAAAAATCCTAAAAATTGATTCATAATCAATTGTCCGCCATCCCCATATTGGATTCCATATGATGCGACCATTGGTTCGAGGATCGTGCCAATAATAATATGACCAAAACCATTCAAGCAATAAATAAGACAGGCAATCCAAATAAACTTTTTCATTCTATAATTCTCCTATGTATACCAAATTCTCATGGTTTAATATGCACCCACACCATGTTATCAGGAATCTTCAATAAGGTCTAATCCTTTTGATATAAATAAAATTTTTATCAAATATTCATTATGTTTAATGAATGCGATATTCTTGCATACAGATAATGGAAAAGAGAAAAAAGAGGATTTGAAATGAATGAGATCATAAAAGTATTTTTAATTACATTTATAAGTGATTTGGACAACTTATTAATTTTAGGAGCGATCATTCGGAAACATCCTCAGATCAACATTGTCTTTCCTGCGGCTGTGGTACTTACTTGCACGCGAGCGATTTATATTGTGGTGATGGATACCCTCCTTACTATTCCAGTTATCCATTTAATCATGGGCGTGATTTTGCTATTTGTTGCTTTTAGTCTTGTCACAAAGTCATTTGCTGAACAAACCGACATCCCCCCACTAAATCGCTCTATTTCCATAAAGGTGAAAGTATTATCATTGCTAGCTGCTACAGATTTTTTAATCTGTTTAGATAGTGTAATCGTCATTTCCGAAATCTCGCAAAACATGTCAATGGCTTTAATTGGGATTTTTTTAAGTTTAATTATTTCCCTGTTCTTTTTACCAATGATAATCAAAGTCGCAACAAAATTTGCATGGGTCAATATTATGGCAGGAGCCTTTATTGCTCAAACAGCGGTTGTTGGTATAATTGGAGATCCATGGCTAAAAGGATGGATATTGTCAATTAATTCCTATTTTCCAAAAGTGAACCTGATTCATGTTTCTGCTAATATCGTGATCGTTCTAGTAATCCTAGTTGGCTGTTATTCCTATATAAAAAGTAATCGCCACAATTTTTTCAAAATAAAGTGAAACTTCGGCTTGTTCTCCTTATACCAAATCACACAAATGACCTTGTTATTGTGAATGAATAGGTTAGTTTGGTACACTATACCTTATAACAAAAGAGACGGGTTTTATAACCCATCAGACATATAAGAGGTGAGTGATTTGGAGCAAACAGCCCTAATTAGTATTGTGATTATTCTTGGAATTGGGATCTTCTCTCAGTGGCTAGCATGGAGGATTCAATGGCCGTCTATCGTGATTATGTCGATAGCAGGCATTTTGATTGGACCTGTATTTGGATTTATAAACCCTCAAGAGGCTTTAGGAGGCCTATATAGTCCCCTCATTTCCTTAGCTGTTGCGATTATTTTATTTGAAGGCAGCTCAAGTCTCGATATTCGGGAAATTAAAGGTATCTCAAAATCAGTGTTTCGGATTGTGACAGGGGCTGCTTTTTTAGCATGGATTGGTGGTTCATTAGCCGCCCACTTCATTGCAGGCTTAGATCTAGCCATCGCATTTATCATTGGCGGATTATTTGTTGTGACAGGACCTACCGTGATCATTCCACTTTTGAGAAATGCAAAATTAAAACCGCGGACAGCTGCTGTACTTAAGTGGGAAGGGATTATTGTTGACCCGGCCGGCCCTCTTCTTGCACTATTCGCTTATCAAGTCATCAAAGTAGTAACAAATGAGAGTTTGTCAGCGTCCTACTTGTTAAACTTCTTCCTTGGTGCTTTATTTGCGATTCTTCTCGGTTACATAATCGGTCTTCTTGTCGGGTATATGGTTAGTAAAGGACTGTTTCCCGAATATTTAAAGTCACCAATAATTTTGTCATTTGTGCTTATTTGTTTTACAATCGGCGAGGTTGTTATGCATGAAACAGGGATGCTTGCTGTAACCGTGATGGGACTTGCACTTGGACGGACGAAAAAATATGTTTCATCGATTGGCAATGTTGGCCATTTTGTTGAGAATATTTCTGTCCTTTTGACCTCAACTGTTTTTATTTTATTAACTTCTTCCCTAACACGAGAAACCATCGCAGAAGTGTTTACTTTGCCGATTATTGGCTTTGTCATAGCGATGTTGTTTCTAGTACGCCCTTTATCGATTTGGATTTCTACGATTGGGACAGAATTGACGCTTCAGGAAAAAACATTAATTGGGTGGATTGCGCCAAGAGGCATTGTCGCCTTAACAGTGTCAGGGTATTTTGCGACGATATTACTGGAGGATGGCTATCAAGACGCCTCCCTTTTAACTGCGCTTACGTTTGCACTTGTGTTCATTACAGTTTGTGTTCACGGTTTTTCTTTAGGACCTTTAGCTAAAAAGTTAGGACTTGCTAGTAATGAGCCTCCTGGAATCTTAATGATTGGTGCAAGTAGTTTTGCTGTTTCCCTTGCCCATTATTTTAAAAAGATAGGCATTCCTGTGCTGATTATTGATTCCTCTCATGAACGCTTGCAACCGGCTGCTGATAAAGATATTGCTACTTTTCAAGGGGAAATTCTAGCTGAACATACTCAATTTGAAATTGATTTAACCCCATATGAAACGATTCTAGCAATGACCGGTGATGCTGCCTATAATGCATTAGTAAGCCAATCCTATGCTCCAGAATTCGGATTTAATAATACTTTTGCTTTACCTGTAAAGTCCAAGAATGGCGCGAAGTCAATGCCGGTTTCAACCGCCATGAAAGCCCATTTGCTATTCTCGGAGGAAGCTGTATTCACAGAATTGAATCGAAAAATCAATACCGGTTATCATATTAAAGCGATTGAAATCGATCAAAAAGGAACGATTGAGAAGGATGGAATATCTGAAGATGTCACTCCTTTATTCATAAAGAAAAAGAACGAATCCATTGTATTTGTGACAATGAAACAAAAATTAACATTTGATGAAGGGGATCAATTAATTGTTTTAGCGCGTGAACCTGCTTAGCAAAGTACACAGCAAAACAAACTGAAACGATTTGGTTTTGTACATGTTATGGTACGTTATTTAGATGAGGAAAAGCAACATGGGAGGATAATTCATGAGAAAAGTTCTATGGATATTTTTTTCGGTCTTTCTAATTTATGGTTGTAGTGAAAATGAATTAGCAACCGACTCCTCTGAGAGTTTTGCTTATGAAAAATCCATCGTTTTTCAAGGAAGTGTTTATGTTGCCCAAGATGAGCAAGTGGAAAAAGTTGAAGAGAAAGTTGGTACCATAGAATATCACTCCTCTAGGGAGGGAGATTCAAAAGAGGGGAATTTTTCAAATTATTATGAAGTAGGAACAGATATCTTTAAGATTTCTGATATTGATACAACAGAAGCAATTGCTATTGAAGTTTCGAATGGGCATTATATAAGAGCTATAAATGAGGAAGTTATTAAATAAAAAGGAACAATTGAGGAGTTTTTAACACTAAAGCAAAATTGATTTTCAAGAAGAGGATCATTTGATTGTTTTAATCAAAGATTAGTCCCCCCACTCTCCTACTCATTAGTAGGAGAGTCTTACTTTTACCTTTCCTTTCTCAAAAATAATTGAGTGACGATCACAAAGCCTAAGATGAGATAGACCATTCCCCATATACTTAAAAAGAGAATTTCATTATTTAATATAATTTCATCTCCTTCTTGAAAATAAGATGTCAGTTTTCCAATTGGAGGAAATAAATAAAGCGGCCATTTCAAAATAGTGAGCCTTTCTATCATTCCTTCTGAAACAATTGCGATAATATTGACAAGCATGGCCGCTAACCAGGAATATTTTTTTTGTGCGAATCCAGTTGCACTAAAAAGGCTGCCAACAAAAATACCAGATAGGGCCAAGTAAAAATGCCCATACAAAGTGAAGCCAAAATGGATGGGCTTAACTGGCAGTTTAAAAGCTTGGATAAGAATAGGATAAAAAATCGCAAAAATAAGAAGCAGTATAACCACGAGAAGGCAAATACACCATTTTCCGCAAAGATAACGGAGCTTACTAGACAATTGAACAAATAAAAGCTGTTTTTCACTTTCGTTTTCTAACGAGAAGATCCCCATTGTAATCCAGGTTGAAATAAATAATAACGTTATACTTGTAACGGCGTAACTACTCAATATCGGAACCCCTTGATAGGTATAAAAGACGAACACCCATACGAAATAAACGACAACAGCTGGGATCCATTTTAAAGAGCGAAAATAACTTAGCAATTGGTAAATAAAAAAACCTTTCATCTTTCCCCCTCTTCCCACACTTCTAAAATAGAGCATTGGTTGTTTAGTAGATGAAGTAATAATGGATCACTTTGGTCAGAATTAGCGGAGAGAACAGCCGTTTTTTCGTTACGGTTATGTGTGACCAACTGGAGATTCTGTAAAATATCTACACTCGTGTATTTAAACTTTATTTGTTTCTTCCTGCTCTTTATATTGGATTTAGCGAGCCCGCCTGCCTCAAGATGATAATGTTCATCAGCAAGCTTTTCGATTAACGGATTTTCATGGGCTGTAAATATTATCATGCTATTCCTTTTCTCTTTTTCCAACAACTGTGTAAAAACCTGCTGTGATTTCTGATCTAACCCAGTAAGTGGTTCATCTAAAAGTAATATATCAGGCTTGCTAATGAGTGCTTGAATAATCCCGACCTTTTGCTTGGTCCCTTTTGAACATTGTTTAAGTGATGTATTCAGAAAAGCTTCTATAGAAAATAATTGGATATATTCCTTTAACTCATTTTTTGAATGGCCATGAAAATCCGCAATCATTGAAAGATATTCTTTGACTCGGAAAGGCAATCCTTCTGGAAAATGTTCAGGCATATACCCAATTCTATTCGTACCTCGATTTAAAGCTCCATGTGTTGGTTGATAGATTCCTGCTAACAATTTTAGTAAGGTGCTTTTTCCCGATCCATTGCGCCCACGGATGAAAAACGCCTTATTTCCTTGCAAACAGAAGGAAACTCGCTTTAAAATGGTTTGCCCGTCTATTATTTTACTTATATTCTTTGCTTCGATTATAGGGCACTCCATCGATTAACCTCCCCTTGACTTCACTTCATTTTATTTATCAGTTTAATATATTGTGAATCTCCGTAACCGATTGTTGGAAAAAGCTCAAATAACCTATTCACTAATGTTGATGTTGGTAAATCTTTATGCTGAGAGATATACTTTACGACTACATTATTTTCTTTAAGCATCTCCAAATAAATATCTACTGCCTGGTACATGACCGGAAGTAGTTGAATTGCTGGCTTTTTATGATTTATCAATACCTCTTTGTATACAGAGGCATAGCTGCCTAATTGAAGTTCCGTCTGGCTTACTTTGAACTCAACCTCTCCGAAGCTATTTAAAAACACTTTTCCCGGATATCCTGACTGCTCAAGATAGGAAAGAATTGTAAGTAAATTCATTTGACAAAACATATCTTCGCCAAACCATAAAACAACATATGTATATGATTTATTAAAAAGATTGTCTAATGGATCTATAACCTTTTCAATATAATTTTCAACAGATTCGTAATGCCCCGCGGCTCGCGTTTTTATAAAATCTTGATCAAAAACTTGTTCAGTCGTCGCGTTTTCACACATCGCTTCATTAAAAGGTGCGTAATCAGAATCTCCCATTAGTTTATGATCTTTAAATTCCTCATACATACATTGACCATTCAATATGTTAAGTACGTCTTTGTCAAACAACTCACTTTTCTTATTTTGTAACTGTTCAACTTCTTTTTTTCTGGAAATATTCATTTAACACCAACCCTTTTCTTTGTAAATATTAAAGAAGTGAAAAAGGCCCGAATTTTCCCGGGCCAGCTGTTGTTAACCTAAATATGCTTAAAGAACAACCGAACAACATCTGCTCCACCGATAAAGGTTCCAATTGAACTACCAATATTCGCGAGGATCACGACTAATAGAACTCGAGTGACTTTATTATGCCAAAATCCTTTTACATGAAAGACATCTTCTGAAAGTGTTTCAAAGTCCCTTACATTAGGACGCCGAAAATAAGCTTGGACGATTCCAGCAAACCAGCCCGCAGCGAGAATTGGAGTTAAGGAAGTGATTGGTGCGGCAATAAAAGCTGTAATAATCGCTAGCGGATGACCAAAGGCAATCGCTGTTCCAATCGCCGATAATGTGCCATTCCACAGAAACCAACTAATGGTTTGCTGTAAACCAGCTGATGGGTTGGCAATAAAGGTATAGAGAATAACTGCTAAAATCAAGACTGGAATCGACCAGCCAATAATCTTGGGAGCTTTTGATTTGGGAGGAAGCTTCGTTAACTCCTTCAGATCATGCTCTTTTTCAATTTCTTTTGTAATCCCAGGGACATGGGCCGCACCGAGAACAGCGACTACTTTATCTCCCGGCGCATCTTTAATTTTCTGCGCTAAATACTGATCCCGTTCATCAATCAATGGTGTTTTTAATTTTGGAAAGGCTTGGGTAAACTCTTGAAGCATCGAATCAATCATGTCTTGCGACTTCATTTTTTCTAGCTCTTCTTCTGTTATTGTCTCGCGACTAAAAATACTGGCGATCACTTGTGTAAGAAGCATCGCTTTCCCTTTGAATCCGACATTTCCCCATATCCGTGAAAAAGTAATTTGGATATTTCGATCTGCTAATACAAGCTTGGCCTCAGTCTCTTTTGCTGATTCAATTCCTTGGATCATTTCTTGACCAGGATGGATATCAAATTGCTTGGCCATTCTTCTTTGAAAGGAAGAAATCGCTAAGTTCATTAAAAGCAAAGATGATTTTTTGTCCTTAATGACTTGGAAAATATCCATATCCTTCCATTTGTTTCCATCTGTAATCGATTTGTATCGTCCCTCATCAAGTTCAATACAAACAGCATCTGGCTTTTCACTTTCAATCACTTCTTTTACAAGCTCAGCACTACTTTTGGAAACATGAGCTGTTCCGATTAATATGTATTCTTTGTTATTTAAGTGTATTCTTGTAATATTTTCCTCCGTCATTCTCATACCCCTTTAGACTAGGACTAGGTCACTTATTCATAATACTATAATAAACCACTTAAGGACAGGATGAAAGTTAAGCGTTCACTAACCAAACGACTAAATCGTAAATAAACCCTATAGCTCTTAATCAAAATCTATGTTGTGTTGATATAAGCAGCCGTTACAAGAAAAGCGCAAGGCGCCCGCTACCTTCGACAAGCAAATGTTCTGAGACAAAGAAAGGCGTTCTTTGCCTTTCAGTGGCTCAGGTTATTATGCAGAACATCGGCTAAGCTCGCGCCGTCCTGGCGGCAGACTCAAATGCGACGTCCTGTCGCTTCGTCTGCACTAGTACATCGTGTACGTCGCAACGCCGATGGACTCGCTCCTGCGAGCCTCGAGCCGATGGCGCCTGGAGCTAGACAACGAAACTCAAAATTATAACTTATCCACAAGCCAAAAATTTTAAAGTTTCCTTACCAATAAAAAACACTACGTATTCCCACAGGAATCTCCGTGTTTTTTATTCAGTGACTAGTCCACCATTACCATTTTGAGTCATCATTTTAACCATAGACTGTTGACCCAAACCTATAAAATCTCATCTTTGATAGTTAAAACCACAAGGATGCTTTTAGAGCAGGCATCCCTGTGGTTTTTAGTGTTCAAAAGTGAGTACTATTAATTTTTTTGCATGGGAACTATTTCGGTATCCGTTCAAAATTATCTTGTGCTTTAGGAGACTATATGTTTATTCAAAATCTTTACTTAAAATATCGATACGTTCCTCAAAAGATACTTCACGGTGGATTTCATGTAACATCCATACATATCCACTGCTATCAGAAAACATGGCATTTGATATGCCCATTTCTTCCATTCTTGTGACAGGCTGAATTTCCGTTGCATGAGCGGACAGAGCTTTTTCATATGTCTCTCGGATATTTGGGACCACGATATTAAACCAAAATGATTGCGTGTCCCCTTCTTTTGGCGCAAATAATTGATATTGAGGATTTTCATCAAGCATATGAAAACGCGTGCCATAGATAGTGAATACAGCTTCGTTATTCCCTACCTTAAAATTTGTCTCCTCCACTACTTCTACTTCAAAAATAGATTTGTACTGCTCCAGTGCAGCTTTACTATCTTTTACAACAAAATCAAATTCCACTCCATTAACCATCTGACCACACTCCTATGTACAGATTTTTCATCACTTAAACGAATTAAGGGGGGCTTAAGGCAAGTTCAAAAATTCGTATTGCTACATTTATTGGCTTTAATATATATTTTGATACATGACTGAATATTACGTTTTTACTAATGCAGTTAATCCTTAGTTAATGGACTAGTTTTTCCCCTCAAAAATCCCTCTAAATTTGGAGATTGATTATACTTAATTGCAGCTATTTTGTCTTTTTCCAAAATTACTTTTGATAATTCAATATTATTTATACTTGCGATTGCAACGGTATAATGTATAACATCGGCTAATTCTTTTTCTAAAGAAGCGTTTCCTGTATTTGATTTTCGACCTTCTAACTGATTTAATGCTTCAGCCACCTCGCCAATTTCTTCAACCAGTTTCATAAATAATCCGGTTGACGATCGGTCTTCTTTATATTTGAAAGCTAAATAGTGTTGTAATCCTTCAATTGTTAACTTGCCCATGTTTTCCCCCTATTTTATGACAACTCTTTTCCCTTTACTTCACTAATTTTTGCCCACAATTGGAACAAAAATTGCCACCATCCGTTTTTGTTCCACAATTCGGACAGAAATTAGGAATTGTTCCATCTTTGTCACCAGAATTTGCAGGGGCTGATTTTGACGGTTCTTCCTTTTGGTCCATATTTTTCATCATTTCCTTTGCCATTCCCATACCCATCATCATGCCAGCCATATCAGAGGCCGCGCCTCCTCCTTTTACTTTTCCGGAGGAAATTCCATCTGTCATGGAAGCTTGCTGATAACGACTCATGTCGCCAATCATTCCATGAGAGGCATTTTTAGTAATCATATCTTGGACTTCTTTTGGATAATTGAAGCTCATAATATTAAAGCCCGTGATTGTCATGCCACTATCCAAAATCTGCATATCCAAATCTTCTTGGATCCCTTTGGCAATCTCAAAAGCATTGGCTTGCAGGTTAAACATATCCTTTCCTTCACGGGTAATCCACTTCATTAAAAGTTGATCAAGGATAGCGGTAATCCTAATTTTCACATCTTCTACTAAATAACGATCTTTCACTCCAGCAATCTTATCCATAAGCGCAATATAGTCATTCACTTTAAATTGGAAAGTTCCATTCGCACGAATAGGCATACCACCTGGTAACTGCGGAGTAGGAATATTAATCGCATTTTTCGTTCCCCATTTGACCGTAAATTCCTTCGTATTAACAAATAAGACCTCTACTCGCAGTCCACTATTGAAACCGAATTTAAAGCCTTTTAATGTGGAAAGAAAGGGAATAATTTGCGACTCGATATTATAATCGCCTTCTTCTTCAAAGATCCCTTCCAATCTTCCATTATTGAAAAAGACGGCATCCTGCCCAGGACGAATAATTAGGCGACTGCCTTTTTTAATTTCGCGATTATTCCATTTCCAAAAGATCATATCATCTCGAAATTCCTCCCACTCGATCACATTAGCAAATTGATTTTTAAAAAAACTCATTATGCATCCTCCCTTGTATCATTCAATGATCTTTGCTAAACGCTAAAAACTGCCTCTACTCCCACTATGAGAGTGGCCGCCACCGGTTCTTCCACCGCCGCCACCTGATCGGCTACTGCTATTATTTTCAGGCTTCCGCCGCTTTGTTGTGGTCGTTCTAATATACTGATCCCGTTTGTTGACTACACGTGAGGTACTTGAATTTTCGTACGTTTTATTATTAATGGTCACCCTTCCGCCGGAATTATAAGCCATTCCTCCGACAATGAATGCCCCTAGTCCAATCGATGCAGCTGCTTGAAACCATAACTGAAACAGGACATTATTTGGACTAAGTCCAAAACGAATCCCCATATATTCATCAGCGGTTACAATGAACGTTTCAAAGGCATCATAATAGTTTTCGTTCGACATGGCCGGAGTGATTTTCTCGCGAATTAAATCAAGACGGTGATCATCCAGTGATTTCTCTGCCTTATAAAAACCAGCTAAATAAATATCTCTTTCCTTCATATCCACTGTTAAAATCGCCGTATTTCCATGCGCCTTATCATAGCCAAGCCCTTTTTCATCATAAAAGTCTTGCATATAGGGAATAATATCTTTTCCCTTTGTATCATTTGTTGTGAGAATAATAAAATCTGTTTCTCTTTTGACACTATATTCTTCCGCAAGTGCTTCTAACTTTTCGGTTTCTGGCTCTGTCAGCAATCCTGCATCATCATAGATTCTTTGTTTCGTTGGAGAAGCAGCCATAACAGGACTAGTAAAAAGTAGGATACATAGAGAAAATAACGTAAAAAGTGTGATTAAAACACCTATTCTTTTCACCAAAGCCCGCCCCCTAACAACAAGGAAATCAGTTTCAGGGTGATAAAGCTTCCTCCAGCTATCCCACCAAACCAACCTGCTATCTTAGCATAACTAATTGGCGGCTTCCCAACAATCTTTCCTGTTTGCCCATTCATCGCAAAGGTATGCTCCGATTTGTCATAATCATAATAGACCATCCAAATAGGAAAAAGCACGTATGCACTTTGTTGTTTTTTTGTGTGGACATCTTTTGTTCGGTAACTTACAGAAGAGTATCCTCCCATTGTCGAGGAAATATAGGAATCGATAAATCCTTTTAGTCTATCTTTTACTCTAGGAAGCAATTCATCGTCATTATAATTATATTTTTCTGCAATATAGCCTGCTAGATATGGAGTTTTGAAATCTTTTAAATCTTCATAATGAAAAGGCTCCAATTTATCCATGATTTGATCTGTCATTTTTTCAGAAGCATCTGCAGGAACCTTTATATAATCTAAATTAATTCTACGCATAACATCGTAATATTTTGTTTCTGTATAAATATAATTTCCACGCGTATATTCCCTGATTCTTGTACCGGTTGCTTCCACATGAACCTTACTATTTAAATCATATAACCAGAAAGGAACGTACATACCTGTAATGGCTTTAATACGATCTGCAGTCATAAATCCCTTTGGTGTTAAGCGTCCGTTTTTGCACCAAGTTTTGAAAGCTTTCATTGCTTCTTCTTTACTAATTTTGAAAGGAATGACCATCTTTGGAGCCAATACACCTGATAATCGATCTGCCAATACAACCCCAGCTCCACAGAAACTGCAGGTTGTCGCAGTGGTGTCTGCATCAGTAAGAATGACGGCACCACAGTTTTTACAATGATATTCTTTCGCCTCATCTTCCGAAAAAGTTGTTAGAATATGTTCATCAGAAAAATCTTCTATATTATCTTGTCTGCCACAACTAGGACAAGATAAGGTTCCAGAGTCACTGTCGAAAACCATATCATCGCCACAATTGGGGCATTTATATTGAATGACCACTCATACTCCACCTCGCTGTTCTCTCTTCATTAGGAAAGCTGTAGCTTAAGCTACAGCTTTCGGAGTTTAATCTTCCTTGTTTTTCATTTTTGCCTTCAAAGCAGCTAGCTCATCGTCTACCCCAGTATCTGTATCATATTTTGTCATTAGATCATCTATATCATCTTTTGGATTCGCATTAAGTTCAGCCATTGCATTTGCCTCATCTAACGCTTTGTTCACCTTTTCTTCCATTCTACCAAAAGCGGAAACAGAGTCATTCGCTCCTGTAATCGATGAACCAACTTTGTTTAATCGTTCTTGCGTTTTAGCAACAGCCATTTTTCCTTTGATCATCGTACGGCGTGCTTCTAATTCTCCAATATCAGAGACAAGTTTATCATGCATTTCTCTCATCCGAAGCGTATTGGCAGAAGCCAGACTATAGGCAGATTGTAGCTCTCCTTGTTGGGATGTCAAATTTGCCTTTTTCTCTAAAAATTTTCGTGCATCCGTTTCATTATCCGCTTCTAACGCTTTTACAGCGTAGGTTTGCATTTTATCAATTTCTTGGATACATTCATCTAAAGCCCGTTTTGATCTTTTTTCTTCGGCCATGACAGACGCCGTTTCTGCTTTTACTTTCCCTAAATCACTTTTTAAATTCCTCATGTATTGATCAATCATTTTCTCAGGGTTCTCAGCCTTGTCTAAAAGTGCGTTAATGTTACTTGCCATTATATCTTTAAATCTAGATAAAATACTCATAATGGAACCTCCTGTTTTTTTGTATAGTATATATACTGCTTTCCCTCTTAAAAAGATTCACTTTTTTACAAAAATATGTATTTACAATTGTAACATTTCCTTGATCAATACGTCCAATCATGGTAAAGGGGGCTATATCGATGAGAAAATTTATTTTTGCCGCTTGCTTATTAATTCCATTATGTTTAGCTGCTTGTAGTTCAAATCAGTCAAAAGAAAGCAGTGATTCCGCTGCTCATCTCCCAAAAAGTCAAGTCAAAACAGAAAGCTCAAATAACGTTTCGAACGGGGGCGGTGTGCTAGAGAATTTTGATAACGATCCAGCAAACGAAAGCGCTTCAGAAGAGGCAGATACGATCGAAGCAACAGATCGAATGGTGATTCATCAAGTGCAGTTGCAGGTTCGTGTTCAAAAGCTCGAACATGCTCAAGCTTTCATTGAAAAGAGAGTCGAGCAATATGCAGGTTATATTGTTGAATCAAATATCTATCGGGAAAATGAGACAGAAAAAGCGGGGCAGCTCGTTATTCGCATTCCTGATAAGGATTTTCAATCGTTTCTTCGAGATACAGAAGAAGAAGTTGCAGAGGTCATGGAAAGAACCATTTCTGGTGAGGATGTCACAGAACAATATGTCGACTTAGAAGCGAGATTACAATCTAAGCAAGTGGTCGAGAAAAGATTATTAAGTTTTTTAGAGGAGGCCAAAAAGACGGAGGATCTATTACAAATATCGAATGATCTAGCAAGTGTTCAAGAAGAAATTGAAACCATTACAGGTAAGATGAAGTTCTTGAAAAATCAAACAGATTATTCGACGATTACCATTTATCTGACGGAAGACTCGATTCAAAAAATTGCCGAAAAACCATTAAATACATGGGAAAAGACAAAAAAACAATTGGCAGCGAGCACTAATTTTCTCCTTGCCCTCGGATCTGGAATCATTGTCTTCTTAATTGGAAATCTTCCTATTTTTATCATCGTTTTATGTATCGGAGCAATCCTGTTTTATATCATTAGAAGGCGCAAAAGGGTGAAAAAGGAAAGATAGTTGCAGAAAAAACAAGAGGATGTCCCAAAAGTCGAAAATCTCCAAAAAGGCTCCCTTGCCGCGGCATAGCTTCAGTACATTCGTTGTGGAGTCTTCAGCTGATGCTATTCCCACAGGCGTGTCGTCGTTTTTGGAGATTTTCTTAGCATTTACTCGTAAAAATAAGGGAAATTCTCCATTCTTTTTACGTTGTTTACAGTCCCTGCTTTATTATTAATTACTATTCTTCCTTCAACACAGGTGCCTGTCTAGATTTTGTTGCCTGCTCAAAAGCATAAGCTATCTTTAGCAAGCTCTCTTCGCTAAACGCCGTACCAGTAAATGATATGCCAAATGGTTCTCCCTGCTGGGTATATCCGACAGGTACAATAACTGTTGGATAGCCTGCTTTTGCGGCGATCTCTGAGCCTCTGTCTCCTCCAAAAAAGATTGCATCTAAATGATGTTGTTTTAAAGCAGAATCGATTCCTTGTTCTCGCGAAAGGTATTGATCTTTCTCCAAAGCGCTAATATATTCTTTTTCTAATAAAGTACCGCTTGTATTTTCGGATTCCAATAACAGCTTTTGTCCATATTTTAACATTGCCTTCGGGTACCTGTAGTTAAAAGCAATCACATCAGCTAGTGAACGGATTTTGTTCAAAGGAGATGTTGCACGCAAATATGCATTTAGGTCTGGTTTAAACTCATAAGCTAAAACCTCATAACCCCATTTTTCATCTGCAGATGGAATAAGAATGTCTTCCACAATTTCAGCTCCAAGCGCGCGTAAACACGCAATCGCCTTTTCGATCATGTTTATTTTGTGCTTATTTAATCGATCAGAAAACGGTTTTCCAGCAATTCCAATACGATAACCTTTTAGGCTTCTTTCTGCTAACAATTTAGCATAATCAATGCCTTTTTTTGAATTGGATAATGTAGCAGGATCGTTTTCGTCCACACCTGCGATTGCAGTCAGTACATGGGCCGCATCCTTCACAGTTCTCGCCATTGGTCCAGGTGTATCTTGGGTATGTGCAATTGGAATAATTCCATTTCGGCTAACGAGGCCAACTGTCGGCTTAATCCCGACAAGAGAATTCTTTAAAGCAGGATTTAAGATCGATCCGGATGTCTCTGTGCCAATCGCTACAGCCGCAAAATTAGCAGCAATCGCTGCACCTGATCCAGAGCTAGACCCTCCGACATCAAATTCTCCATATGGATTTAATGTCTGCCCTCCTCTAGAACTATAACCGCTCGGCATCCCAACCCCCATAAAATTAGCCCATTCAGTCATGTTTGTTTTTCCCAGTAAAATCGCGCCAGCTTTGCGCAATTTAGCAGCAACGTACGAATCCTTTATAGCAACATGGCCATCTAGTGCTAGAGAGCCGGCAGTCGTATGCATTTTATCTCCAGTATCAATATTATCTTTCAATAAAATCGGGATTCCGTGTAGTCTACTTCTTACACCTTTTTGAGCCCGTTCTGCATCTAATGCTGTTGCGATCTGCAAAGCATCAGGATTCAACTCTAATACTGAACGAATGATCCCATCAAAATGGGATATTCGATACAAATACATATGTACCAGAGCGACAGATGTGATTTCACCTGAAGCTAATTTTTCCTGCATATCTTCAATCGTTGCTTCCATTAACCATTCATCATGCAATTTTTTCAATAGAGGATTTTCCATTTTTCATTTCTCCGTTTCTACTATTATATTTACGCAAACAACACTGAAAATTACTATTCGTTATTTAAGATCCTGTTGACCGATAATGCCGCACCCCTATATTCCACACGAATAAACATGGGATAATAAAAATGATCCCGAGTACTGGAGCGAACATATGAAGATAGGCATGCCCTTCATGTTTATCCAAAAGAAATAATAAAGGAATATAATTGACACAGCCAAAAGGAATGACAAAAGTAAAGAATTTTGACAGCCATTTCTGATAAATATTTAATGGATATTGGGCCATCTCTCGCCCTCCATCTGTAAAAATATTGGTCACTTCTATTCCCTGGATAGTCCAAAAGCAAAAAGTAGCAGCAAGGATAAAAATCCCCGTAAAAATACAGATTCCACTACCAATCATCAGCATCAGGGTCATTACTTTGATAAGTGTCCAATCAATCGGTAAAGCCTGGATCGCCCAAATAAGGACGATCAAACTTTGCACTAGACGGCCCATCCGTGTGAATTCAAACTGGGAGCCGATTACTTGAATAACAGTTCCGCGTGGACGCACAAGCAGGCGATCAAAATTCCCCTCACGGACAAGTCCGGAAAAGGAGTCAAAACCGCGGGCAAAACACTCACTAATCGCAAAAGCCATATGAATAACAGCAAAGCAAAGTGCTACTTCAGCAAAGTTCCACCCTTTAATCTGTCCAAACCTTTCAAATAAAAAATATAAACCTGCAAAAACGGTGAACGGTGTAAAAAATTGCCCTAATGATAAAAGCCAAAAAGAAGTACGATATTGAAGCTGTGCTTTCCATAATACTTTTAAATATTTGAAATATAAGGTCAAATTTCTTACCCTCCCTGTACAACCACTCTTTTTAATGCTTTTTTCATTAAAAACTTACCAACGAAAAAAAGAACAGCTAGCCAAATTAATTGAATACAAATCCCTTCTATCGCTTCTCCTTGTGGAATATGCCCTGAATAAACACGGAACGGAAAATCGGCTGTCAAGCGAAAGGGAAGAATATAAGCAATTGTTTGCAGCCATTCAGGCATAAATGGAATCGGGATCGTTAAGCCCGCAAAAAAATCGCCAATAATGCCAAACATAAGTAACGAACCAGTTGGCGACATGGTGATAAATACAGAAATGTAAATCAACATGGAAATCGTGATAATTAAGAATAATGCTAAACATAAAGATAGCAAGAATAATAGTAAGGAAGTCCAATCCACAGGTAATGTCATTTTATAAGGTTGTGGTAATAGAAAAGCAACAACCAAAATCGGGAAGCTACGTAAAGCAGCGTTTGAGAGTCGTTGCGCTAATAATTTTGCATACCAAAAGCTATAAATATCACAAGGTCTACACAATTCATAGGCAATATTGCCAGTTGTGATTAATTCAAACAATTCGTTATCACGAAACCAAAGCATTACAAGACTAAAGAATGATTGCTGCAACCAAATATAGGTAATTAATTCCTTTAATGACATCGGTGGTGACTGGTTAGCATGTTCATAGAAAGCTTCAAAGATCATGATATACATAAATCCCCAAAAGAATTGTGTTGCCACTCCAGCAAAAGCAGCGGTTCGATATTGCATGCCTGTTTGCAATTTCAAGCGCAAAACCGAAAAATAGGCATTCATAATTGGTATTCCTCATACAATTGGACAATAAGATCCTCAATTGGCTGTTCTTTAATGGAGATATCTAAGATATTGACTTGTTCTGATAGTTGAGGAATGAACTGAGATATATTTGTTTTTTCTGCATCAAGGGAAAAGATAGCTTGCTCTAATTTTTGTGAGAGTAAAGTGGCCCCTGTAATGGCAATCGGCTGTGATAATTTTTCATAATCAACGGTTACAATTTTATGTCCGCCATATCGTTTGCGTAACTCCTGCAATTTTCCATCATATAATAGACTTCCTTTTCCAATTAGAAGGACTCGATCTACTAATGCTTCAATATCATGCATATCATGGGTGGTTAACAGAATCGTTACTCCTTTTTCCTTATTAATTGTTTGAATAAATTTCCGAACAGCGATCTTTGAATGGGAATCAAGTCCAATCGTTGGTTCATCTAGAAATAAAATTTTTGGACTATGTAATAAGGAAGCAGCAATTTCACAGCGCATTCTCTGCCCTAAACTTAGCTGGCGTACAGGGGTATAAATGAGTTTTTCTAAATCAAGCGTCTCAATCAGTAAGGCGACATTGGCTTTATATTCCGGCTGAGGAATTTTGTAAATATCGCGTAGAAGTTCAAATGAATCGATCACAGGAACATCCCACCATAATTGAGATCTTTGTCCAAAAACAACACCGATATTTTTGACATAATGGACTCGATCTTCCCACGGGATATAATCCATAATGTGGCAGGAGCCTTGATCAGGCACCAAAATACCACTCATGATTTTAATCGTTGTTGATTTCCCTGCTCCGTTTGGTCCAATATAACCAACAATTTCCCCTGGTTGAATCGAAAAGGAAATATCGTGAAGAGCATGAACAATAGTATGTTCACGACGAAAAAGCGCTTTCACGGAATTCCCTAAACCGTTCGAGCGTTTAGCGACTTTAAAAGACTTGGACAAACCTTCAATATGAATCAATCCATTTTCCCTCCTTTAGGTAGAATAGTCAGAAGAAAAGATAATATCATTCTATCAACTGTTTGTCAATCTGTATTCTTCAGAATTTTCTAGATAAAAGCAAGAGGGGCTGTCTCCACTCGACGCCCCTCTAAACCTTAATTAGCCAGGTTTTTGTTTCTATTTTTCGTTCGTATTAAAAGATAAAGATATAAAACGATGGATAACATAACCGATCCAGCTGATGTTACATAGATCACGTTATAACCATATAGGAATGCAAGTTGTCCGAAGACCATCGCTCCAAGCCCGACCCCTAAATCAAAGAAGGAAAAGAACGTGGCATTAGCCATACCTTTACGATTATTAGGAGATGAATCAATCGCCCATGCTTGTAGGGCTGGTTGGACACTCCCAAATCCCAATCCATATAATCCCGCAGCAATTAGCATTACCGTTAGGTTGGGAAGCCATGATAAAAGGACCATTGCGATAAACACCAAAATCGTCCCAGGGAGAAATACATAAAGATGCCCTTTTTTATCATAGATTTTCCCAGCGAATGTACGTGAGAGCATTAGGAATAATGCGTACACAAGAAAATATACTTCAATCCCAGCAATACTTTTTTCAGCCGCATATAATGGAAGAAACGAAGCAATCCCGCCAAATGAAACGGTGATGAAAAATAACAGCAAAGATGGTTGAATCGCAGATTTTTCAAAAATATCGAATTTAGGTACAACCGCTTTATTTGGTGACTCTTCTACTTGCTTATAGCGAATTCTAGTAGAGAGTAACAAGGCCGCCAGCCCCATACCACCACAAATCAAAAATAGTTGTGAAAATGGGATTACACCAGCCAAGGTTAAACCTAAAGATGGCCCGAAGGCAAGTGCTAGATTCCCAGATAAGCCAAAATAGCCCATGCCCTCCCCACGTCGTTTCGGTGGAATTAAATCAGTGGCAATTGTCCCGCTCGCCGTAGTGGAGAATCCCCACCCTATTCCTTGAACAATCCGCATAATTAACAACAAAGCAATACTGCCGATAAAGGAATAGGATCCTACAGATAAAACAAATATGCATAATCCAAACATATAAACAAAACGCCGGCCTTTTGATTCTAACGAATGTCCAGCGTACGGACGAAATAACAATGCTGAAAATGTAAAAATCCCAACAATAATGCCAATCATTTGATCACTGCCGCCTAACTCTTTAACAAAGATTGGCAGAGTCGGCAATGTCATTTGAAATCCAAGAAAAATAAAAAAATTAGCCAAGCAAATTAAAACAAAATCTCTTGTCCAAATTTTTTCTTTTATATTAGCCTCTTGAATTTTTCCTTGTGAATCCATTTTAATATCCCTTTCTTCCTATCAAAATGTCCTACGATAGCTTATTTCTATCCAATGTAGGAAATTCAATTATCCTCATATTCTATCTTTAGTGTCTCGAAATAACTCTCCTACTATATCATAAGAAACGAATTAATGTCTAGTTTATCCAATAAGGAACAGATGTCTAAAGCTTAAAAACAAACTTTAGACATCTGTCCATTCGCGATTATCTCATTATTCCTTCTATTCAAACCCATGTATCCGTACGGGAATTGGGAAACTTAATCTTTCATTGAACCAAGTAGCATTCCCTTGTTAAAATGCTTTTGAAAAAAGGGATAGACACATAACAATGGCAGAGCTGTTATAAGGATGGCCGCCATTCTTGCAGAATGTGTAAAATTGACACCCTGAATCTCCTGTTGTCCAAAGTCAGCATCCCCTTCAACAAGCATTAGCTTCAAGAACACTTGGAGGGGCCACTTATTATTGTCGTGCAAATATAAGATTGCATGAAAATATGTGTTCCAATTATACACCATGTAAAATAAAGTAAAGGTGGCGATTGCTGCCTTAGACAAAGGGAGGGCAATGGTGAAGAGAATCCGCCATTCCCCCGCCCCATCAATACGAGCAGAGTCAAATAATTCATCAGGAAGTCTGACGAAAAAGCTACGCATGACAATCAAGTTAAATGGGGCGATTGCCGTAGAAAACCATAGAGCACCATACGTATTGACCAATCCTAAACTATCGACAACTAAATAAGTTGGAATCATCCCACCTGAAAAAATCAATGTGAAAACGACGATGAAATTTAAGAATCCGCGACCTTTTATAAACTTCTTAGATAAACCGTACGCCATTAATGTTGTGATCGCAATATTAATAAATGTACCAATGACAGTAATTTCCACAGCGTTTTTAAATGCTTTCAAAAAAGAACTATTTTGCAATAAATAAGTATATCCCTCTAAAGTAAAGTGATGTGGAAGGATAAAAAAGCCACGGGTTAAATATTCTTTTTCTGGTGCAAAAGAGGTCATCACAACATAGAGGATCGGGAGTATGATTATGATCAATCCAATGATAAGCAAGCCGTAAACAACCACATCCAGGAACGTATTTCTACCTTGTGGGTTGTGCTTTGCCATTAAAAGATCCCCTCCTCTCCAAGTTTTTTAACGATTTTATTAGCTCCAATCACCAGGATAAGACCAACAACTCCTTTGAAAATTCCTACTGCTGTTGTATAACTGAAATTCCCCATCAGTATGCCAGTCCGATAAATGTATGTGTCGAAGATGTCAGATGTCGCCATATTCAATGGGTTTTGTAATAATAATACATGTTCAAATCCAATATCCATAAAGGCCCCTAATCGTAAAATGAATAAAATCACGATCACTCCACGGATAGCTGGCAGTGTAATATGCCATATTTGTCGTAGTCTTCCTGCCCCATCAATCGAAGCGGCTTCATATAGGTTTGGATTTACCCCTGCAATGGCTGCCAAAAAGATAATGGCTCCCCAGCCAGTTCCTTGCCAGATATTTTGTAATATCCAAGTGATTCGGAAACCGCCTGGAGTTGTCAAAGGTTCAACAGTATGGAAGCCTAAATCTTTCAGAAGTACGTTTATCCCACCATCTCGTGTAGCAAATAATACAACGGTAATTGCTACAATCACAACCCATGATAAAAAATGAGGAGCATAAAATATTGTTTGTGAGACAACTTTAAACCATTTGAGTCTAACTTCATTTAGTAAGATGGCTAATAAAATTGGCATTGGAAAAAAGATGATGATATCAAGGCAACTTAGGATCATTGTATTCGCCAGTAATGGCCAAAAATCTCTGGTTGTAAAGAGTCTTACAAAGTTGTCGAATCCCACCCAGGCACTCCCCCAAAAACCTTGAAACGGATCATAGCTTTGAAAAGCAATGACAATGCCAGCCATCGGAATGTATTTAAAAAGGATGAAAAATAAAAAGCCCGGTAAAATCATCATGTAAATAGGCCAAGTGCGCTTAAAATTAAACCCTGTTTTTTTCGGACGTATGGGTTGCAAAGTCTCCTCTGCATAAGTGGACGAAGTAGATGTTTTCATGCTCATTAGCTGCCCTCACTTCCTTTGTAAAATGATATCTAACAAGGAAGGGCCTGAGACAAAACTGATTTCTCCAAAGAAAAAACTGAACTAGCATGGTACATACCCCCCGCTCCGGAAATATACTTTGCTGAGGTAATATATTGTTCATCTTTGAAGTTTAGCATTTTAGTTATGTCCCAGCCCCTTGTCCTTGCGATTACTCTTTAGCTTTCTGTTTTTGATAAGCTTCATTTACTTCTTCGATCATTTTGTCTCCCCCGTCTGCTTTCC
>NZ_JADIJK010000069.1 GCF_017355205.1 Bacillus sp. SD088 | reverse complement strand
AAAGTGTTGTTTCCTACTCAATTGCTGGCAATGGTTCAAAAACCATTTATCCAATATTTATTGACGTTCGTTTCGTTCAGTTTTCAAAGATCAAACTTCGTTGCCTTTATTGGCGACTTTTCTATGTTACCAAATCTCATCCCCGATGTCAACAACTTTTTTAAAAATCTTTTTGGTGGAGCCTAGCGGGATCGAACCGCTGACCTCCTGCGTGCAAGGCAGGCGCTCTCCCAGCTGAGCTAAGGCCCCAGAAATGGTCGGGAAGACAGGATTCGAACCTGCGACCCCTTGGTCCCAAACCAAGTGCTCTACCAAGCTGAGCTACTTCCCGAGATAAACTAGTTAGTTATTAAGTTGACTTCTGATCCATTGAGGGAAATACACTATTCAGTACAATTCAAAGCGGAAGACGGGATTCGAACCCGCGACCCCCACCTTGGCAAGGTGATGTTCTACCACTGAACTACTTCCGCAAAGACATGGAATCATTCATCAGATGCGGGTGAAGGGAGTCGAACCCCCACGCCTTGCGGCACTAGATCCTAAGTCTAGCGTGTCTGCCAATTCCACCACACCCGCTTGAAACTATTAAACAAAAAAATGGTGAGCCATGCAGGATTCGAACCTGCGACCCTCTGATTAAAAGTCAGATGCTCTACCAACTGAGCTAATGGCTCGTCCATGGTGCCGGCCAGAGGACTTGAACCCCCAACCTACTGATTACAAGTCAGTTGCTCTACCAATTGAGCTAGGCCGGCGAACTAATGATGGAGGATGACGGGTTCGAACCGCCGACCCTCTGCTTGTAAGGCAGATGCTCTCCCAGCTGAGCTAATCCTCCAATG
>NZ_JADIJK010000068.1 GCF_017355205.1 Bacillus sp. SD088 | reverse complement strand
GTGTACCTAGAAGAATTCGCTTTGATAACTTATCCCCTGCGGTGAAAAGGATTTTTCCACATGGTAGGCGTGAATTAACGGATGATTTGAAAGATTTGTTTTACACTATGGCTTCGAATATGAATTTTGTAATCCAGGTTTAGGTAATGAAAAGGGTCATGTGGAAGCTATGGTGAAATATGTCCGGAATAATTTCTTCTTACCAGAACGAAGGGTGTTTCAATTAGACGAATTGAATGCCAAGTTGTGGGAGGAAGCTGAAAAAGATCGTCTTCGTCCACATTATGAGAAAAAAGAAAAGATCAGTCAATTATTCGAAGAAGACAAACATGCATTTTTACATTTACCAGCTAAGGAATATAGTTGTGTACGCTATGAAACTTTGAAAGCTGATAAATATGGGTTTGTCCAGGTGGATACAAAAAAATACTCCACTTCCCCACGTTACGCAAAACAAGAAGTCTTGGTGGCAATCACATACAATCAGGTCACCATCCTTACGGATGAATATGAGAAAATCGTTAACCATAACCGAATATACGGAGATGTTTCTAAATCAATGATATGGCAGCCCTACCTGTCTCTCATGGCTCGAAGGCCAACAGCTTTAAAATATACTACATTTTATAGTCAATTGCCGAAACGTTGGCAAAGCTATTTGAATGATTGCACCGTAGAAGAAAAGAAACAAGTTTTAAAGTTATTATCAACATTATTAAAGGAACACAGTTTAGAAAAAGCAACAGAAGCGTTGGAAATAGCTTCTGAAAGGAGTCATCCGTCTCCCGAAGCAATTAAACAGATTTTCCATCAACTTATTCATGGGCGAGGTTATCGGGAAACGTTGGAGATGAAGACTAGCGTCCCAGCCATGCCGGTCGCGGAACGAGGTATCAAAAAGTATGATGTCTTCTTTTCCTCCGAAAGGAGGCAAGCATAATGCATGAGATGATTCAGGAATACGCAAAGCGATTAAAGCTCAG
>NZ_JADIJK010000067.1 GCF_017355205.1 Bacillus sp. SD088 | reverse complement strand
CCTAGCACGCCTTGGAAAATCTCGACAAGTGCTTCTTCCCGTTCATTTTTCGGTGCGACATACCTAGTGGAACTGGTGAAGGTTGGCACTGGTAAGGCTTGGTGATCCAATTTTCCATTGCGCGTAACAGGCAACTGGTCCATCTCGGTCACGGTTGTTGGGATCATATAATCCGGTAATTCCGTTCGCAATTGGGTTTTGAGCTGGTCTGGGTCAGGTCGCTCGACCATGTCTTGATACACGACATAAGCCGCAAGGAAGGGTTCCCCCGTTGGGGCTGTTTGCACTAAGACTGCGACATCTTGAATCCCCGCCTGTTGCTTGATGACTTGCTCAATTTCGCCTGGTTCAATCCGGAAGCCGCGAATCTTTACTTGGTCATCGATTCTCCCCAAGTATTCGATCGTCCCATCTGGCAACCATCTCGCCAAATCGCCTGTGCGGTAGAGTCGGTCACCTGGTTGATACGGATTGGCGACAAACTTCTCAGCAGTGAGCGCTGGTTGGTTAAGATAACCTCTGGCAACTCCATCGCCGCCGACACATAATTCGCCTGGCATCCCAATCCCAGATAATTGCTCTCCTTGAAGGATGTAGGCACTGCTGTGCTGGAGCGGTCGCCCAATTGGCAGCCGGGTATCCCCTGGTTGTATTGGATAATAAAGCGAAAACGTCGTATTCTCTGTGGGGCCATAGCCATTCATTAATTGGATGGAATGGTGAGCGAGGAATCGCTCTACATGCACTTCCGACAGTTTTTCTCCACCAATTAACAGTGACTCGAGCGGCGTAAACACATCCACATCCAAATCGACGAGATTATTAAACAATTGTGCTGTCATCCACATCGTATTGATCGAATAGGTCTCCAGCGCGTCTCGTAATTGAGCCGGAGCGGTCACAATATCGGCCTCCACTAACGCGACTGTGCCGCCATTGAGAAGCGGACCCCATATTTCAAATGTGGAGGCATCAAAGGATAGCGCACCGGTTTGTAAAACGCGAGCAGACTCCAGTGGCACATAGTCTTGATTTTTCACCAACCGCACCACATTGTGATGTTCCACGATGACCCCTTTCGGTTGCCCTGTAGAACCAGAGGTGAAGATAACATATGCGATATCATGCGCGCTTCCCTTGCTTTCCTGTACCCCTTCT
Organism: Bacillus sp. SD088; assembly: GCF_017355205.1. Lineage (GTDB taxonomy): Bacteria > Bacillota > Bacilli > Bacillales > Bacillaceae_C > Lederbergia. The sequence continues at coordinate 183 of NZ_JADIJK010000067.1, read as the reverse complement.
TGATAGTCTCCATGAAGAGAGAGAACCTGCGGGACATCGACGGTCTCCAGTGCGGTCCAGTGCCGCTCCCCACATAAAATTGTCTCAATCTGACAATCCGCAATCATCTGGTGCAATCGTTTGGCGGGATAATCAGCTTCAAGCGGCACATAGCCACAGCCATGTTTCAGAATCGCGAGCAGA
>NZ_JADIJK010000066.1 GCF_017355205.1 Bacillus sp. SD088 | reverse complement strand
TCATTGATCAAAGTCTTACGAAATGTGGAGAAACAGAGTTGTCAGATATTCGCCGCCAACAAATGGGCTTTGTTTTCCAACAACCTATCTTTTTAAAAAATTTAACGATTATCGATAATATTGTGCTTCCTGCTATGCGGGATCATCGGAAAAAGGCAAAAGAATTAGCGAGTAAAGCGCGGCAACTTCTGGAAACAACCGGGATTGGCAACCTAGCCCATCGAATGACAAGTCAAGCTTCCGGGGGACAGCTGCAACGCGCCGGGATTTGTCGAGCGTTGATCAATCAACCGAAAATGATCTTTGGTGATGAGCCAACTGGAGCTTTAAATTCAAAGACTGCACAAGAAGTTATGGATCATTTTCTTCAGATTAATCAAGAAGGTATGACAATCATGCTTGTGACACATGATGCAAAGGTTGCAGCACAAAGTGAACGAGTGTTATTTATGAAGGACGGACAAATCGTCGATGAACTACATTTAGGCAAGCTATCTAATCAAACAATAGAGGACCGTGTCGAAAGAGTATCAAGGAAAATGCTGAAGGTAGAAATGTAAAGCGCCCTAAAATCCCCAATGAAGAAAGGTAGATCAGTATGTTAGCTTTTCCAGTAGCTACAACTCGAAAAGAGAAGTTAGCAATAATAGAGGAAATAAAAGAAAGATTATTAGTTGCACATCCCGAAAACATTGTAGCCATTGGCGTATATGGATCACTTGGATTAGAAAGTGATATGCCTTATTCTGATATTGAGTTGCATGTGATCACAACAGATGACACAATCATGGAAAGTCATGAATTTATATACGATAAATTTAAAATAGAACTTAGTGTAAAACAAAAAAGAGAGTTTTTTAAACAAGCAACAGAGGTAGATGATGCATGGGCTATTAAAGCGGGAGTTTTTATCAATATTATGCCTATTTATGACCCACAAAACATATTCGATGAAATAAAGAAAATTCCTTTACAAGTTCCCGATTCAGCAATACGAGAAACAATGAGGGAATTTATGATTTGGGAACCGTATGAAACAATCGCTAAACTAAGAAATAATTTTATGATTGAAAATTTCAATTACATCCCTATGGGAGCAAAGGATCTAACATGGCAAACGGCGAAACTTATTGGTCTTGTGAATAAGAAATATTATAGCACACGGGCTAGAACCTTTGAGGAATCAATCAGGATGGAGTCTAAACCTAGTGGATACGTCGAACTTGCTAACTGTGTTATGAGAGGGGAGCTAAGTAATATAGAACATATTTACCAGCTATGTGAAAGTTTATGGGCTGGTCTAAATGAATGGTATAAAAAGCTTGGCATCGTCTATAGGGTTCAGGAGCTCCCTTCATTTAAATAGAAGACGCAAGCAAAACTTTC
>NZ_JADIJK010000065.1 GCF_017355205.1 Bacillus sp. SD088 | reverse complement strand
CACTAGCGTTGCATTAAATTTCCACCCAAAAGTCAAGAGAAAATAACTATGCCAAAATTATGAATAATGACAATTATCACTACAAAAGTCCACAAAAAAACCTTATAATTAGGGAATGGTAGTCCTGTCCAAATCCCTAAATATAAGGAGTAACCATGGGCAATTATACCATAAAAACTGTATTCAAGGAATACATCCATCCATTGGAACCAAAAGTTATTCAAAAAATGATCGATTACGCGGGTATTGATAAATACGTGAAAAAGCTCGAGACTCTTAAGTATGTTTATATATTCCTATACGCACAACTAAAAGGGTTCACAAGTTTGAGAAGAGTGAGTGAACAGGTGAGCCGGAAGAAAAATGTTCAGAGACTAGTGGGATTAGAAAGCATCAGTAAGTCGCAGCTTTCTCGTAAAAATCGAAGTATCCCCCCGGGGGTTTGCCAAGCCGTTTTACACCATTTAATTCAACAACTGCACCAAGTCATGGGACCAAAAAAGGCAAAGGAGGAACTTGGAAAACTGATTTTGATTGATTCCTCTACCATTTCGATGTGTCTTAAACAATATGAATGGGCCGATTTTCGAGAGACAAAGGCTGGGATAAAGCTCCATACATCTGTGGTTTTTATTGGGGAAGAATCATATCCAAATGCTGTCATTCCAACCCCTGCCAGACCAGCTGATGAAACACAGTTAGACGCACTCATGACACCGGATAAAAAGGCCCTCCATGTCTTTGATCGGGGATACTACAACTTTGAGAAATTTGAACTTTATTCTTCGAACGGAATTCGATTTGTTACACGGATTAAAAGCAATGCCGTAGTAGATGTAATCGAAGAGTTACCAGTCGATCCATCTTCTTCCATTATACGACACGCCATTGTGAAAATTGGCACCATGAAGACCCCTTTACAATTAGTCGAGACAGTAGATAGCGAAGGGAATAAGATTTCCATTATCTGCAATGACGCAAAAGTCAAGGCGGAAGAGATCGGTGATCTTTATCGGAATCGGTGGCAGATTGAATTATTTTTCAAATGGATCAAACAACATCTTGTCCTGAAGACGTTATACGGAAAAGGAAAAAATGCGGTCTATAATCAGGTTTATATTGCGATGATTACCTACTGTTTAACCTTACTCATGAAGAAGAAAATAGGCTACAAAGGAACATTGCTTGAAATGCTAAACGGTATGAGTGATTATTGGTCAAAGCCTATGGTTGAGCTTATTTCAGAGTTATGTAAAGAACCAGAGCGATCTTCTAATGGTCGACGAAGGCTTGAACATCAGCGGATTTTTGAAGAAACTCTCGCACAATATGAATCTGGGGATATTTTCCATTTGGAGGACCTAACTTACGATCCAATCATTTGAGTCCATGTACATT
>NZ_JADIJK010000064.1 GCF_017355205.1 Bacillus sp. SD088 | reverse complement strand
TGGGCTGCTCCCCTAATGTTGGACACTCCATCCAACATTAGGAGGTCTTGAAAATGTCCAAGTATAGTAATGAGTTTAAGCTACTAGTAGCCCAACGATATGAAAATGAAATCATTAGTTATCGTGACCTGGCAAAGCAATCCGGCATTGACGAATCGGCAATCCGTTATTGGGTGTTGTTATTTCGGCATCATGGAGACCAAGCGTTTGACTTTCCCTATACAAATTATCCGGCAGCCTTTAAACTAAGGGTAATTCAATTCATGAACGAAACGAATTATTCCATTCGAGAGGCATCAGCCCTTTTCCATATCCCGGATCCCAGTATGGTTCGTAGGTGGAGGAAAAAGTGGGAAACAGGCGGAGTAGATGCCCTTGAATCAAAAGAAAAGGGGCCATCTATTATGACATCTCGTAATCAAAAGAAACATACTTCCGCAGATCTTTCCAGCCAATCAAGGGAAGAGTTGGAAAAGGAACTCGAGTACCTCCGCATGGAGAACGCCTATTTAAAAAAGTTAAGAGCCTTAGTTCAGAAAGAGAAATCACCAACAAAGTCAAAGCGAAAGTAATATTCGAACTAAGGCACGCATTTCCGGTGATCAAGATGATAAAGGTAGCCAACCTGGTAAGAAGCACTTATTACCATATTGTGAACAGCTGGAAACAGCCAGATCCCGACCGCAAGTGGAAAAGAAGGATCTCGTTCATCTATCACCGACACAAGGGCCGCTATGGCTATCGCCGTATTACGGATGTCCTCAAGGAAAAAGGATACGAAATAAACAGAAAGAAAGTCCTGCGTCTCATGAGAGATTTAAGGCTCCAATGTATAGTCCGAATCAAAAAATATAAATCTTACAAAGGGGCATACGGAAAAGCAGCCCCCAATATTTTGAAACGTCACTTTAAGGCTGAAAAGCCAAATCAAAAATGGGTGACAGACGTGACGGAATTTAAATTATTCGGGGAGAAACTATATCTCTCCCCGGTATTAGACCTTTTTAACGGCGAAATCATTACCTATACCCTTCAAGCCAGACCCACGTTTGATTTAGTGGAAACGATGTTAGATCAAGCATTGAAATTTATTAAGAAAGGTGACAAGCTATTGATCCACTCTGATCAGGGCTGGCATTACCGTATGCCTCAATATCGAAGAAAGCTGAAGGGAAATAAGATAAGACAGAGTATGTCCCGTAAAGGGAACTGTTATGACAATGCCGTTATAGAAAACTTTTTTGGAATACTTAAATATGAATTCCTGTATCTACAGGAGTTCGACAACATAGAGCATTTTAAAATAGAATTGGAACAATACATGTATTACTACAACCATTTACGAATTAAATCAAAGTTAAATCGAAAAAGTCCAGTGGCTTATCGAGAGAACTTTACGTTAACCGCATAGGAAATGAGTGTCCAATTTTATGGGTCCACTGCAG
>NZ_JADIJK010000062.1 GCF_017355205.1 Bacillus sp. SD088 | reverse complement strand
TTCCCGCAGTCATCCATGTATCGCGAAAAACAGCTATACACCACAGTGGATGAAAATGATGATGATTATTTGGCCATACTGATTCTACGGCTGGATGAGGAAGGTCGAGACTCCATGGTGCGTGAGAGCCCTACCCGCAGTCTGACTCCTTCGACCACGGTGCACCACAGATTGTTGCTCCCTTTATGGGAAGCACTCATGGTAGATTAACCCTATTCTGGTTGTTGCACCAGCCTCTAATTATATATGCCGGAGAAAGGATGTTCTCAATGGATGTAATCATTGAAAGGGCATGTGGTTTGGATGTTCATAAAGATAACATTACTGCATGTATCATCACTTCAGAAGGAAAGGAGATTCGAACATTTTCCACTAAAACGGTGTTCCTACTTGAGTTAGTGGAATGGGTAAAGGAACATGAGTGTACACATGTGGCAATGGAAAGTACAAGTGTCTATTGGAAACCTATTGTCAATTTGTTAGAAGCAGAAGACATCGAATTTCTAGTTGTAAATGCCCAACATATTAAGGCGGTTCCAGGACGTAAAACGGATGTAAAAGATGCAGAATGGATTGCCAAACTATTACGCCATGGTTTACTTAGAGCTAGCTTTATACCTGACCGTAACCAACGGGAATTACGGGAACTTGTTCGTTATCGTCGGAGTATAATCGAAGAACGTGCAAGACAATATAATCGAATCCAAAAAGTTTTGGAAGGAGCGAATATCAAACTCGGCTCTGTAGTTTCTGACATAATGGGAGTGTCTGCACGTGAAATGCTTCAGTCAATCGCTGAAGGAAATGATGATCTTGACGAGTTAGCAAACTTTGCACGAGGAGTGATGAAAAAGAAAAAAGACACACTTAAACTTGCACTTCAAGGCTATATTCAAGATCATCAACGATTTATGATAAAGACTATTCTACAACATATCGATTTCCTTACGGACCAGATTGAAAAGCTAGACAAAGAGGTAGCCGAAAGATTAGATGGCTACCAGGAAGAAATCAAGCGTTTAGATTCTATTCCTGGCATTGCAATAAGAATGGCTGAACAAATGCTTGCAGAACTTGGTACAGATATTAAAACCCAATTCCCTAGTGCACCTCAAATGTGCTCGTGGGCAGGACTAGTCCCAGGGAATAACGAAAGTGCTGGAAAACGGAAATCTTCCAAGACAAGAAAAGGGAATAAATACTTAAAATCAGCATTAATTGAAGCAGCTCATACTGTCCGAGGATCAAAGAACTATCTTGGAGCGCTTTACCGTCGTACTGCTGCACGTAAAGGTAAAAAACGTGCAGGTGTTGTAGTAGCCCATGCGATATTACGGATCTCCTATTATCTGTTAACCCGTGAGGAAATGTATGTAGACCTAGGAGAAGATTATTTCGATAAGCAAAGACAACAATCAATCGTTCGGCATTCCGTTCGAAGGCTTGAAGGACTTGGTTACTCAGTAACAATTGAGGAACCAAAAGTTTCTTAACCCCATTTTTCCAAACAAGTAATGGAACAAGAATGAGGCGCTCTCCTCTTTTTTAAAAAAACAAATGAGCTGCGTCTATTTAAGTATTGCCATCTTTACGGTATTTAGAAGTTTATTTTCATGGTAGGAGTC
>NZ_JADIJK010000061.1 GCF_017355205.1 Bacillus sp. SD088 | reverse complement strand
GGTAGTGTCAAAAAATCTATGAAAACAAAAGCCGAAAAGTAACTCTAAGGTCTAAAAGGGGTGGTAAGCAGCCGCAATCGCTCTTGACAAACACGCCAATGGTTTGAATTCAGACTAACAAGGGCGAAGGGGACAAAAAGAAGGCAGGGCAAATAAGCCCTTGGTTTTTGCAATTTTAAACCATTGGCAAGTTCGGTTTGTCAAGAGTTCGCTCCGCCGATTGCTGAATAGCCGAATAAAAAACAAGGGGCTCAGCTAAACAAAAAGTTAGGCTAACCGCTGTTTTACGATCCATTGTTGGGATAACTCAATTAGTTTTGTCCACCGTGCTGGCATTGTGGGAAGACCTGATAATTCTGGATTCACCACAGGTACCTTTCCTTCTAAAGAGGCATGGGGCCTAAGAAAGTTAAAATAAGCGACAAACAAGGTGACATAAGAAACAGAACCATGTTCTGAACCAAAGCCATGGGTGGAACGATAGTTTCCCTTAAATGTACGATTCAGTCGCTCGATGACTTGTTTAAGGGGCCTAAATTCAGTTGAAACAGGGTCGTCATTTGTTAGACCAATCACTTGTTTGACATCAAACTGGATGTCGTGTTGGGCGAAAAAGTGTTGAGCTAGAAGATAGATAGGATTTCCATCGACCACCAAAGTGAGATCTTCTGGAATCTCCTTCATCTTTACCAACACTTCATCAATGGCATGAATAGCCGTGACGGTATCGCGATTTGGCGACACGGGATAGGAAAGAATAATTTTCTTTACCGCGTCAAAAAAGAAAAACAAATAATGCCATTTTCCGTTTACGCGGATATAGGTTTCATCGCCACAGAATTGATCCGAAAGCTCGTAAGGATAAGAATCCACATAAGGCTTTAAGAGTAAAGCGACACTGTTCTCGTAATTCAATATCGTTTGATGGGAAATCGCGACACCGTGAACGTCTTGCATAATCGCAGCTGTTTTACGGGCTGAAAGCCCATAGTTCACATGGTACGTTAAGATCAAACCCAATGTATGTGCTGAAGCATGAATCTTAGACAAATTTACCCTTGGTAACTCGGGGGATTGTTTAGACAAAGGAAGAAAGTCAACATGAAACTGACGAAAGATATATCGTACTTTAAATGCCTGAGGATCCTTCTTAAACCTTTTTTTCTCTTTTTTAGACATGGTTTTTAGCTTCTTTTGGTAATAAGAACAATCATTGTTTTTACACTTGAAGACAGAGAAGTCTTTCCTTTTTTTGACTTTTTCTAGCGTTTTGGCACAGTGAGGGCACCTTAAAATGGCCTCTTTAGAAAACCGATTCTTATCATGGAAAAGACACGAACAGACCTTACACAGAAACTGCCCTTTGTTTCCATTATTCGCATAAAGATAATCTGATGGAGCACCACACTTGGGACAGTTCATTGTCTTTGGAACAGTCGTTTTCGAATGAGCATGCCTTTTAACAGGTTTAAGTGGCTTCCCATGTTCCATCGAATAGTTTTCTAAAAGGATTTTATAATTTAGTTTTTCAAGCGTTTCGATGATCGGGAGATCATCGACCTGAAGTTTTCGATAAGGTTTATGAACGGGCTCTTCTGTAGGCTTTTCAAACATGTTTTTACCAATAAGAAGAGTTTGTAAAGTACGAATGATTTGATCTTGAAACTTGATAAATTCGAGTAAATAAGTTAATAATTGAGGGTACAACTTGTCACTTCCTATTTTAGGGATTTTGGTGGTGTGGTAACCTCAATTATCCTTAAAGTTGTGGGGGTGGCAAGTTTTTTGCATTCAAACCCCTATAAATCAAAGGATTATTAACTTTTTACTATAGATTTTTTGACAATACG
>NZ_JADIJK010000060.1 GCF_017355205.1 Bacillus sp. SD088 | reverse complement strand
CAACGGCTGGGCAAAGGTAAAAGTGAATGGGAAGGCCGGGTATGTGAGCAGTCAATTTTTAACAGGCAAGACAAGCACCAATCCGTCCAAACCATCCACACCAACACCATCTAAAACAGAAACAAAATATGTGTCAGTGGATGCGGGTTCGAGCTTAAATCTTCGTAGTAGTGCAAGCGCCAGTGCATCAATTATTGGCAGCCTTAAGAATGGTGTAGCGGTAAGCGTGGAATCAGAATCCAACGGCTGGGCAAAGGTAAAAGTGAATGGGAAGACCGGGTATGTGAGCAGTCAATTTTTAACAGGCAAGACAAGCACCAATCCGTCCAAACCATCCACGCCAACACCATCTAAAACAGAAACGAAATATGTGTCAGTGGATGCGGGTTCGAGCTTAAATCTTCGTAGTAGTGCAAGCGCCAGTGCATCAATTATCGGCAGCCTTAAAAATGGTGTAGCGGTAAGCGTAGAATCGGAATCCAACGGCTGGGCAAAGGTAAAAGTGAATGGGAAGACTGGGTATGTGAGCAGTCAGTTTTTAAAATCAGGAAAAGAAACCGCCGATCCGACACCGCAAACGAAATATACTAAAGGTGCATCAGTTTCTGGAATAAGTATGTATACTAAGCCATCAACGAAATCTTCTGTTATGGTTAAAATCGCATCTGGAATACCAGTTGTTGTCTATTCGGAAGAAAATGGTTGGGCAAAAGTTAAGGCATACGGGGAAGAAGGATACATAGAATCCAAGTTTCTTTCTGATACAAATGAGATCAGTAAGGATCATGAAAATGATGCTCAAGAAGATTTGCGATATGTGGAAGTGGACCCAGGTTCAAGCTTAAACATGCGCTCTTCTGCTTCTACTAGTGGCTCAATTGTCAGCAAATTATCCAGAGGGACGATCGTAAAAGTTCTCTCAGAGAAAAATGGTTGGGCAAAAGTATCGGCAAATGGGAAAGAGGGCTATGTAAGCACGCAATATTTAACAAGTGAAATTAAAGTTCCAGAGGGACAACAAAAGGAAACAGTCTATAGTCAATATGATTATACCATCGACGAATTTGTAGATATACAGATGAAGGCAAATCCACAAACAGATTCAAAATACGATACTTACATTAGAGAAGATGCATTATCCGTAAAATCTAATGTGGGAACAGTACAAGGATCTGGCTGGAATGTAAGAGGCGGAGCTGGAACTGGCTTTTGGACAGTTGGACAAGTTTCCAATGGTACGAAGTTAAATATTCTTTCTTCAGTAAAAGGGACAGATGGGTATACATGGTACCAAGTTGATTTTAAAAAGGCTTGGGTGAATGCTAGTCCAGAGGATGTTAAGTACTATATTGATCCTAATAATTTTGCTGAAGATCCGATTAAATCCTTGCAGTTTGTCAATCTCGCAACTTCCACTAAGGTTCAGGAGAAAGAGGTTAATAACCAAATACTTTCTGGAAAGGGCATATTAAGTGGAAAAGCATCTGCGTTTATCCAAGCGGGGGAATCACTAGGTGTGAATGAAATGTATTTAATTTCGCACGCTCTGCTCGAAACCGGAAATGGTCAATCCACTTTGGCAAACGGTGTGAAAGTGAATGGGAAAACTGTTTATAATATGTATGGAATAGGCGCCTTCGATGGAGATGCTGTTGCTAAAGGGGCACAGTTTGCATACAATGCAGGCTGGTTTACACCTGAGCAAGCGATCATTGGTGGAGCAAAATACATTTCAAATGGTTATATTCATGCCAACCAAAACACCTTATACAAAATGAGATGGAATCCAGACGAGGCTAATAAAACGGGCAAGGCTACACATCAATATGCTACAGATATTGGTTGGGCAAACAAGCAAATTTATCAACTTCACAATTTATATAGTCTTGTAAACTCTTATAATTTAGTATTCGATATACCAGTTTACAAGGCAAAATAGAAAAAGGCTCCAATCAGTCGATCTTTTCGGCCGAATGGAGCTTTTTTAATAAA
>NZ_JADIJK010000006.1 GCF_017355205.1 Bacillus sp. SD088 | reverse complement strand
CTATCGCACTCCGGGATCTCACCGAGGCCTTTGCTCCCGCATGAGTCTACGTATATTTCCTCCACTAAGGCAAAACATTGTTCGTCTTTGAAGGCTACCATTTTAGTTATGTCTCACCCTCTTTTAGTGAATCATGATTGTACATACTATAACAAATGAAACACATTATTCACCGATATGCTTTCCTACCAAAATATCTAAATCAATTGTGATATTACGGAATGAGTGTTCCATGAATGCTTCCTTAAAATGGGGATCTGCTGACCATGAGAGCGGGGTCATCCTTACCAAATTTTCTAGCTCATTCTTCGTAAGCTTCTTTGTCTCATGGAAACGAATCTTCTCCACAACGTGAAAGTGCTTTTGAAATAAGGAGATTGTATCTTCGTTGCTGTACTCCCTCTTTTCCTCCTGTACAAACAAGGCTTCACGTAATTCTTTTAAATAATCAGCACGGGGGACAACCTTTATCACGAGTCCATTTTGGCTTAAAACTCTTTTAAATTCCTGATAATTGGAAGGGGACAAAATATTAAGGATGATATGGACCGAGTGATCCGCTAACGGCAAATGGGCCAAATCTCCGACTAACCAAATCGGTTGTTCATACTGTTTCGCTGCCATGCTGACCCCTTCTTTGGAAATATCAAGACCGATCCCATTCAGCTGTAAACCCATTGATTCATCCAGAACTTTTTGTAAATGCGAGCCTTCTCCGCACCCTAAATCAATCATGAGAGTATCCGGTACATCGATATATGTTTGAATCAGTCGAGCAATCACCTGATGGATGGAGGTATATAGATCACTTTCCATAATAATCTTCTGTCTTGCTGCAAATAAATCTGTTTCATATTGACTTTTAACAGGATGTGGCAATAAATAAAGATACCCCTGTTTGGCAAAATCAAATGTATGATGCCGCGTACACACAAGACTCTTAAGCCCCTCAACCTCCATGGAAGAACCACAAATTGGACATTTGAAGGCTGAGACCAGTGCAGACACATGCTCCGCACTCTGAATTTTTTTACTTTTTTTCAATCAAGCCACTCCTCCATCTCTTTTCCTCTCTTCAGTTTAGTATAAATGGACGCTTTATTCCACATCTCCCCATTTTTCCTGTAGTTGTTGGATCTCTTGTTCGTGCGGGCATTCTTCCTTTGGTGTTTCTAAAATAAAAGGGATATCTTGCAACTGCGGGGTTTTGATCAGCTGTTCAAATTGCTCTTCCTTGATAAAACCACCGCCAAAAATCGGGGCATGTCGGTCTTTGCCGAGGCGGGTTGGATATTTGGAATTATTGAGATGAATCACTTCTAGTTCTTCAAAGTAACCGATGGCTAGTCCCTTATCCAACATCTCCTGCCAATTCTTACCTGTCCATAATCCCGAGGCAAAAGCATGACAAGTATCGAGACAAAAGCCAATTTTTTCCGGATATTGACTAAGTGTCCGGACTTGGACAAGCTCCTCTAGGGTCGTTCCCATGCTTTCAGGCACGCTCGCATTATTTTCGATTAAAAGTTTCGCTTCTCCATCCCATTGTTGAAGAATGTCATCCAGCATTTCTATCATCAATTGGTAGCTTTTGAGTGGATCAGCACGATTAAGCGGCTTGCCAAAATGAACGACAACACCTACTGAACCGCAAGCATCCGCGATTTCCAGATCATTCAACAAGGAAGCGATCACATTTTGCCGCTTTTGTTGACTATGGGGAACTAAATGACTTGGATAAGGTGAGTGACTGACAGATATCAAGCCGTTTTCTTTACAAAAGATTTTACACAGTTCTGTATCTTCCTTACTAAAGTTTTTGATACCAAGACTACGCGGATTCTTAGGGAAATATTGAAAAGCTGCTGCATTCATTGCAACTGCCTGCTTAGCCGCTCCTATATAGCCTTGTTTAATCGAAAGATGGCATCCAAATTTCATTCACACTTCCTCCTTTTTTACTTTTGGCAATTTGGACAATAAAAGGTGTTTCGTGAAGAAATTTCTGTTTTTACGATCGACTTACCGCAACGTGGACAAGCCTTCCCTTCACGATTATGTACATACATTTTTTCTTTTGCACCCCCTGTTTTTGGATCACCTTGATAAAAGGGTTCATCCATATATCCTCCTAATTGGATCCCCTGCCGTAAAATCGTTTGGATTGATTGAAACAAACGAACCATTTGTGCTTGATCCAGTTCAGTCGCTTTTCTCTCTGGCAACAACCCGGCATGCCAGAGGATTTCATCTGAATAGCGATTGCCAATTCCTGCGATAAATTTCTGATCGATCAACGCAGTTTTCAAGGCGCCTTTTTTTGCTTGAAGTAGCACTAGAAAAGTATCAAGAGAGAAATTCGGATTAAGCGGTTCTGGTCCAAGCGGTTCTAGCTCTTCCTCCAGCTGCTCAGTCGATAGACTATGCAGATACCCTAATCGTAGCCCGATAAAATATAGATGCTGATCACCAAAACTTAATTGTACTTGGACGGTGCGATTTGGCTTTTCATCCGTTTTCCCGTAAAATAACCAGCCACCAAGCATGAGATGCAGCAGCAAATGATCACCATTTTGCAAATGGAAAATCAAATATTTAGCTCGACGGCTAACCCCTTTAATCTGTTGATTCGACACTTTTTCGATAAATAGCTCTGTTGGCAGATTGATCGATTTTTCACGTTGAATCGCCACCGCAGTGATTTTCTCCTCTTGAATTTTATCTTGTAATAAATGCTTATAATTTTCCATTTCTGGTAATTCTGGCATATGTAATCCTCCATTTTCAGTATATCTCCTCATTATTCCTCAACCGGAGAAAAAAATGAGGAAATTTTTTCTTGACTTTAACGTTACGTAAACGTTTATGATGAAATCAACAGGAGGTGAACAGAATGGAATACTCGATTAGCAAATTAGCAAAATTAGCTGGTGTGAGCACACGGACCTTGCGCTATTACGATGAAGTTAATTTGCTAAAGCCAGCGAGAATCAATAGCTCCGGCTATCGTATATACGGACAAGAGGAAATTGATCGTTTACAACAAATTCGTTTTTTTCGCGAATTGGATGTTGATTTAGACACGATCGTATCCATTATGAATGACCCACAATTTGATCAAACAGAGGCCTTACAGCAACACTACGCTCGGCTTGTGAATAAAAGGAGCCATATAGACAAGTTGATCCAAACGCTTGAAAAAACAATTGCCCATGAGAAAGGAGATTATTCAATGACGAATGAAGAAAAATTCAGCGCTTTTAAAGAAAAAATGATTCAGGAAAATGAGGAAAAATACGGAGAAGAGATTCGCAAAAAGTATGGGGAGCAAACGATTGATGCATCCAATGCTAAATTACGCGGTATGACAGAGGAAGACTACAACGCTATGCAATCACTAGAAAAGGAACTTTTGGAACTTTTAAAGCAAGCACTCACTCTAGGTGATCCACACTCTCATTTAGCACAACAAGCTGCAGCAAAACATAAAGAGTGGCTTATGTATTCCTGGTCGACCTATTCAGAAGAGGCCCATGCTGGACTTGCAGAAATGTATGTAGCGGATGAACGTTTTCAAACCTATTATGACAAAATCGGTGATGGAGCTGCTGAACTTCTTCGCGATGCGATACAGGTTTTTCTGAAAAAAAATAAAAATGATTAGACAGCTATGTACCATTCCCCCCTTCACTGGCAGTCCCCTTTCAATACTTTATGTATGAATTGAAAGGGGACAATTTCAACTTCCCTCCATTATAAGGAATAACTATTTTTTTAATTATCCCTTTACTGTATTAGCGTATTAAAGGTATAATGGTACTATGCTAAAATAGTTCTTGGAGGGAAAATATGATTGGGATTATTGATTATGGAGCCGGCAATTTACATAGTGTTGAGAAGGCAATAAAGAAATTAGGTTACCAAACAAGATTGATCAGTGAGGCTTCTGAATTCAGAGGAGTAGATAAGCTAATCTTTCCTGGTGTCGGAAATGCCAAGCAAGCGATGAAGATCATTCAATTAAAAGGACTCCATCAGCCGATTCAAGCAAGCATTGATAACGATATCCCTTTTCTCGGTATTTGCCTAGGTATGCAGTTACTAATGGAATATAGTAAGGAAAATAAAACAGAATGCTTATCGGTTTTTCCTGGGGATGTCCTCCCCTTTCAAAAAAAGGTTAAAGTCCCCCATATGGGGTGGAATGAAGTGTATCAGGTTAAGCAGCATCCTATTTTTCGGCAAATTCCAGATCGAACTGACTTTTACTTTGTTCATTCTTTCTTCGTTTCTCCAGCTCGAGAAACGGATAAGATTGGGACAACAGATTATGGACATAACTTTTGCTCAATTATTGGCAAAGACCATGTTGTCGGTGTACAATTTCATCCAGAAAAAAGCGCTGAAGCCGGATTAACACTTCTACAAAATTTTTGCGAACACTTCTAAGGGGGACTCTTTTCTATGTTAAAAAAACGAATCATTCCAGCTATTGATGTGGCGAATGAGCAAGCTGTTAAATATGTGCAATTTCGCAACCCAACGGTTATTGGCGATCCTGCGGAACTAGGGCAGAAATACGCTGAACAAGGAGCAGATGAGATTCTTTATCTAGACACGACTGCTTCCTTACATCAGCATGACGTTAGATATGATTGGATCCGTCGAGTAGCCGAAAATGTCTATATCCCCTTTTCTGTTGTCGGAGGAATCCGCTCCATCGATGACTTTAAACAAGTACTCAGAGCTGGGGCAGATAAGGTTGGTGTCAATACAGCAGCTGTCAATCGCCCAGAATTACTAAGTGAAGCAGCTGATATCTTTGGCAAACAATGCGTCGTACTAGCTCTGGATGCAAAGCCAATAAAAAGTGAAGATAATCAGATGCTACGTTGGGAAGTGTATACCCATTCTGCCCATCAAACAAGTGGACTGGATGCGATTGAATGGGCGCAACGAGCAGAAGAGCTTGGAGCTGGTGAGATTGTTTGTACAAGTATCGATAGGGATGGGATGAAAAACGGCTATGATATCGAATTGATGAAGGCACTTACGGAAGCAGTACATATTCCCGTTATTGCATCAGGAGGAGCAGGCCATGTCTCTCATATACAAGATGTGTTTGTAAACGGGCATGCAGATGCAGCTTTAGTTGCTTCTTTATTACATTATCAAGAACTGACCGTAACAGAAATCAAGTCCTATTTACAGAAAGCTAATATTCCCATACGAGTATAGTGCAAAGACCCAAGGAGTGAACAGCATCTCCAATTGTTAGACCATCTAACAATTGGAGGTGCAGTTTTTCTACCTTGAGCCTTCGATTGCTCTTTTCCCCTGTTGGCGCTATTGACTATCACAATAAGCCCAGCCAACAACCACACTTTCTCACTTAATTACTAATACTGCGTCATATATTGTTCTCGTTCCCACGGGTGAACCTGCGTACGGAACATATCCCACTCAATTTGCTTGGCTTCCACAAAGTTTTCCAGTAGATGGTCGCCTAAAGAGTGGACCATAACTTCATCCGCTTGTAATGCCACTAAAGCTTGACCTAGACTAGCTGGCATAATAGTTGATGGGGAATTTGTGTCAAAATCCCTGCTCCATCACCTAATCGTTGATCAGCACCTCGACCGCCACGATGATCTAGCCTCTCAAGAGCAGTTAATGCTTGATTGATCAGCCTATGAGATTTTTTTTCCATTAATATCTGCTAATAGGGCAATACCACATGCATCATGTTCAAATTGGGGATTATATAATCCACGTTGATTATCCGACTTCTTCATTTGCATCCTCCTCTCTTTATTTCGTATCTTTATGGTAGCATCCAAGATTTTTAAATGATTTAGAATTATAGGAGAAAGATTTGCACTTTTTTCCCGTTGATGCCTGAAAAAAGCCAACACCACATAGGAGTGATGTCGGCTTTTTCACTAACGGATTTATGAATTTAGGTATCGACCATAATGATTATGAAGGAACATGAAATGGATTAACGAATATCTGATGGATTTTTTCCCGTATATTTTTTAAATTGACGGCTGAAAAAATGGAGGTCGTTGTAGCCAAGCGTATAAGCCGCTTCTGTTACAGTCATTCCTTCGTAATGTAGTAAATGCTCGGCACGTTTAATGCGAGATTGGATAATGTAGGACTTCACCGTCTGACCAATGATTTGTTTAAACTTTTGTGAAAAGTATTTTTGTAAAAGATTAGCACGAGCAGCCAAACTTGCGACCGTATGAGGTTCACCAGGATGCTGTTGAATATAATTAGCTATTTCATGAATCGTTTCGATAAATCGATTACTTGTATTCGTGATCTGAGCGACATTTTCTCTTTCTTCTCGCAATAAGTGAATGATTGATTGTTTCAAAATAAGCTTGGCTTCAACTTCAGCACCAAAACATTTTACAAGAAACAAGCGAACATATTGTGCCAACAAAGCTTCAAAACTGATTGTATCAGATAGAACCCGATGAGGAGAAGGAATCATTTGAGGAGTTTCAAGCACATCAAAATGTATATATGTCAACACGAGTGGGTTTTGAGGATTATGTGTAGCCGTTGTTTCATCACCTGGACGAAACAGAAAACAATGTCCCTTTTCAACTGGAAATGATTTCCCATTAAGAACAACTTCCCCTTCCCCGCTCCATACATAAAAAAAGATCGTAATTAGGCATTGGTTTATCTCTTTTTCTCCATTTCCACTGGGGTTCACATTTAATCGTCGCAAAGGCAGGCTTGAGAATATATTGCTCAGGATTGATCGATAACATTGAATTCCCCCTTAGTTAGAAACGAGTTACTTATACAGGACATTATTATACCAAAAACGCAATTTCCATGCAGGCGATAGAGAATATGCACATTCATTGACTGTCCTTCGATTATTATGTTTAGACAACGTCCACCTTTCTCCTGTATACTATCTCTATTTGCAGTTCATAGTAGAAGGGTGTTTTGCGTTATGCTCCATAATCCAACAGGAAAAGAACGGTTTGGATTGGTTTTACTTCTTAGTAGTTTAGGTATATTAGGCCCTCTGAATATTGATATGTATTTACCAAGTTTTCCCGATATTGCTAGTGACCTCGGGGCGAATGCATCGCTTGTTCAGCTTAGTTTAACAACTTGTTTAATTGGATTTGCGGTTGGACAAATTTTTATTGGACCGATTAGTGATGCTAAAGGGAGAAGGACTCCATTATTGATTTCAATTTCTTTGTTTGTCCTTTCTTCTCTTCTATGTGCTATGTCCCCTAATATTACAACCCTAGTCATCGCACGATTATTGCAAGGGTTAACTGCTTCTGCCGGGCTTGTTCTATCACGTGCCGTTGTTCGCGATGTCTTTACAGGGAGAGAATTGACCAAATTCTTTGCCCTATTAATGGTTATCAATGCCGCAGCACCGATGATTGCTCCGATGACAGGTGGCGCAATCTTACTTTTACCTTTCGCAAGCTGGCATACGATTTTCTATTTTCTAAGCTTCCTTGGAATTTGTATTGTTCTCCTGATTGCTAGTCGTTTGAAGGAAACTTTACCTCCTGAAAAACGTTTACCAAGCTCAGCGAAGGAATCCGTTGGAACTGTATTAAGTTTATTCAAGGATCGATCCTTTATGGGTTACGCTCTAACCGTTGGGTTTATCCATGGTGGAAGTTTTGCCTATGTATCTGGTACGCCCTTTGTTTACCAAGGAATCTATGGAGTTTCTCCGCAAGTTTTTAGTATTCTGTTTGGAATCAATGGATTGGCGATTATTATGGGGAGTTTTATCATTGGTCGTTTTAGTGGCATCATTCACGAAAGAAAACTGCTCCGTACAGCTGTCATTATCGCCGTATCTGCAACGAGTCTTTTACTGATCATGACGGTTATAAAAGGACCACTTATCAGTCTTGTTGTCTGTATTTTTATCTACATGACAACAATGGGCATGATTACAACCAGTACTTTTACGTTAGCAATGGAAAAACAAGGACATCGGGCTGGAAGTGCCAGTGCTGTGTTAGGGATGCTGCCATTATTACTTGGTTCGATCGTCTCTCCCCTTGTCGGGATCAATGAAGCAACAGCTATCCCAATGGGCACGATCTTATTTGTCACATCCTTGATCGGCCTGATTGCTTTCTTCCGATTAACGAAGGAGCACCGTACAATTCACACGAAGAATATGGAGACAGTGGAGGGATGATTCCCTCCATTTCGTGTTAATAGGCCCATTGGTCTCATTTTCGTTTTTTCATCTAGACAATTTTAAAAAAACATCTCATAATAAAACGAAACTGCATCAGTGGACCTTTATCTCTCATTGGTGATTAGCGAGACTAATCGGGGTGCTAGGACATCTCTATGTTCTGAAGTGACCTAGGGACGGTTGCATCGGGATAAAACCAAACGAAAAGCTCGATTATCTTTTAAAAAGGGGGAGAGCCGCCATGTATATTAAAAGGATGAATGAAGCGTATGCACGGGAGATTATGCAATGGAAATATGAAGCACCTTACGAGCTTTATAACTTAGAGGGAGATGAAGAGGAATTAGAGGAACTTCTTCACTATTTCTGTGTTTTTAAAGAGGATGAATTAATTGGCTTTTTTTGTACAGGAGGCTTTGCCCAAATTCATTCAGGACATGAAGCAGGCGTTTACCCTGACATGAATAAACTCATCGACATCGGTCTCGGCATAAAACCGGAATGGACGGGGCAGGGCTTTGGGCGAGAATTCCTTACCTTTACCCTTCAATATCTGCAAAAGCAACAGCAGCCCAAAGCTTTCCGCTTAACTGTAGCAGGGTTCAACAAGCGAGCGATTAAGCTTTATAAACATTTAGGATTTCAAGCCGTGACATTATTTAAGGCAAACGATATGCCGTTTCTTATTATGATCAAATTGGTCGGACCAGACTCTGATTAAGTTTATAAGAAGACTGCTTATGTTTTCGATATCTGTTTAAAACAAGTTCATCTGTCTAGGAGCCAACCCCTCATAGTCAATGTCTAACATTTTTTGAAACTCCTTAGCATTCCCTGCTGCATCCCCGCCCGAGTTATTATTAAATAAGACAATAATCTCCTTAGACGAGTCTTGCAATTGTAAGACCCGTTTTTTCCATTCTAACAGCTCGTCTTGATTATATTTATATAAATAGCGAACTTCCCGCCAGTTTGCATCGTTTGGTTTATTCCAACCATGAATATTCCGACCATGCATGCGAACGAGCGTCAAATCTTGATCTGTCACAACTGGTACAATCGGAATCGACCCAATACCAGCCTGTGGCTCATCAGTAATCGCATGAATCCATCCTTCTTGTTCCATAAAACTCAATGTATTGTTTCGATAGGTAGGGGTGAACCACGATTGATTGCGAAATTCTAGTGCGACGGGTAGATCACCCATCTCCTGCTTACAATAACGCAAATATTGTACATTTTCCTTTTTGCAATCAAACCAAGGAGGAAACTGAAATAAAACCATTGCTAATTTGTTTGCCTCTTGATAAGGGTGTAAGGATTCCTTAAACGCTTGAAACATCTCTTCTTTGGTTTCAAAAGGAGGCTCTTCTCCACGTTGATGCCCTGTCATTCCCTGATAAGCCTTTACGACAAATCGAAAGTTGTCCGGTGTTTCTCTCACCCATTTTTCCGCATTCCGGATAGGCTGGACCGCGTAAAAAGAAGCATCCACTTCGACCACTGGAAAATGACTACTATATTCCGCTAATTTATCTTTCGCTTTCATCTGTGCTGGATACAAGCTATCATGATCCCCCCAGCCCGTGACACCGATATAAATCAAGTCTATCCCTCCTTCCATTATTTTACCATATTGAGTAGATGCGTTTGAATTTAAAAAATAATCGAAGTCAAATTCATTCTATTCAAAATATATGGTATACCGATTAAAAGGCAGAGTATCAAAATGTACCAGTTATGTTCAGTTCCATATCACCATGCTGAATTCATCAGCAAAATCCTGATTTTGAAAATGAGGATGTGAGAATAATGTTACAGAAGGTAGAAAAAATCTATTGGGTAATTTTATTGATCATAAGCTTTATCTTCTGGATAGTTATCGGGGGAGTTGGCCCAAATTTTATCCACCACTTAATATTTAAACATGGAGATACCTTTTTAGTTTTAACCCCTTTTCTTTCTAACACTTTTATGTTTATCGCTGTAGGATGCTTAATCATATTTTTTATTGGGATGATTTTTGAAAAGAAGGTGTGGAATCTTGTAGGAATCTCTTTCTTAATCATCTCTATCTTTATAAGCTATTATGCTTTAACACGGTACACACTTATTTCTACCCATCAAATTACATTTAAAAAGAATCCCTTTACAAAAGATAGTTATACATGGGGCGAAATCAATGAGGCCACTTTTCTTGGTCCAAAGCAAGATCCCACTAGAAAAATACGATTATCCTTTAAAGACGAAAAGGAAGGAAATTTAGAAGATAAAACAGCAGCTTATTCAAAATGGATTTGACTTCCACTCAAACTAAGTTGGCCACATTTTTTAGGGATGTTCGCCTTAATTTTGATTTTTTGATACAATACTGACATATCTTATAGGTGATGGAGTTCACCGAAACTGCGGAACGCTGATGACTCCTACCAGAAAGTTCTCTGGTGGAGTCTGTTTTATTTTAATGAATCCTTTTGATAGAGGTGAATCGCAATGAAATATACTGCGGTGGGTATAGCTGGCATGGTTGGAGCTTGTTTGCGCTATGCCATCGGTCTATCCTTTCAACATGTGTGGTTCTATGATTTTCCCATAGCGACCTTTTTAACAAATATGTTAGGGAGTTTTATTTTAGGTTGGCTCACCCTCTCATTACCACGTTTGAAATTTCTCAATCCTGTCATGATTCCATCCATTGGGACAGGATTGATTGGTTCCTTCACTACCTTTTCTACCTTTAGTGTGGAAACGGTAGAATTAATGATTGATGCTAAATGGGGAATTGCCTTGCTTTATCTCCTGCTCAGTGTATGGGGTGGCTTACTATTTTCATGGTTTGGTTATCGTTTCGGTTCTCGCCAAAGGAGGATGAGTGTATGACGCTATCCTTCTGTTTGGTAGCAGCCGGAGGTTTCTTTGGTGCCATCGCTCGCTTTTGGGTAAGCAATAGGATCAAAAGAAAGGATGCCTCTTCTTTTCCACTCGCTACACTCATTGTAAATTTGGTAGGCTCCTTTTTGCTTGGCCTAATCATTGGAGCAAATCTTGAGCATTCACTACAACTCCTTTTGGGAATAGGTTTTTTAGGCGCTTTTACCACCTTTTCCACATTCAAATTAGAAAATATCCAACTTCATGCGGAGAAAAAATGGAAAACCCTTGTGCTCTATCTTGGCCTTAGCTACACGTTCGGAATTTTCCTAGCTTTTATTGGAATACTAATCGGCAGACTGTAGACCCGTGATGTGTAAATCGGTCATTTATTCAGCCAATCCAGCTTGTTTCATCTGGAGCCAAGGCTGTTCCTGATCAAAATACTTATTGGCTTGACGGATATAATCAAAAATAAGCTCTAACGCCTTTTTAAAATGACCTGTTTCAATCAGTTCTCCAACCTGTTGATATAAACGCTCGGTCTCCGTTTGAATCGGTTCGTTCACCCTGCCTTGCGGAACGCAACTTTCAAAAAACTTTTCCAAAAATTTCAATGTGCGGTTAACAAAATTTCCAAATGCACCGAGCAACTCCCCGTTATGGCTATAGATAAATTCTCGCCAGGAAAAATCGGTATCGCGATTCTCAGGTGCATTAATCGTTAAAAAATAACGAATCGAATCTGGATGGTAATGCTCTAAAATATAGGGAGCCCATACGGCCCAATTTTGACTTGTAGAAAGTTTCCGTTTCTCTAGCGTTAAATATTCATTCGAAATGATGTGAGTGGGTATAGGAGATTGCTTCAACCCTAGGAGAATGGATGGCCAAATAATCGTATGAAAAGGGATATTATCCTTTCCATGAACATAATAGGCAATAGTATCTTCCTTCCACCACTCCTCAAGTTTTTCGCCTTTCTGCCTTACCCATTCCTGACTTGCCGTTAGATACCTGCAACAGCCTCTATCCATACATAGATCTTCTTATGAGCAAATTCTGGTACAGGTACATCAATACCATTGGGCAAATCCCGTGTTACAGTGCGATCTAGCACTCCTTCTTTTAAATATCTCGCCGTTAAATCCACTGCATTTTCTCGCCAACGATTATCTCGTTTCGCTTGCCTCACCAACGCTTCTAACGCTTGTTGAAATCGACTAGAAAACGAAAAAAGCATTTTTTGTATAAAAAAACAGTTTTACATATTGCCACGACTCTTTAGATTTAAAAAATTATGATACAATTATTTTAAAAATACTTCGAAAGAAAGGATGATTCCTCATGTGTCGAAACATTAAGCCGTTATTTAACTATGATCCTCCAGCTACAAAGGACGAAATTCAAGCAGCTGCCCTACAATTTGTCCGCAAGGTCTCAGGTTATCAAAAACCCTCTAAAGTAAACGAACAAGCTTTTCATAATGCGGTTGAAAACATTGCCCATAATACGGAACAGCTACTAAACTCGCTCGTTACCAGCGCCACGCCTCGTGATCGCGAGATCGAAGCAGAACGGGCCCGCGTTAGAAATGAAAAAAGATTTGGAAAGAGCTAAGACAAGTAAAAATTTGAGCCAAGAGACTTTCGTTGCCTGGCTTTAGTTCACTTTATAGTAAAATCGGCTAAAAGTAAGCTGTTGGATCGCTCGTGGTGGTAGAGATCAACCGTCACGTCACACAAGTTATCCAACAGCTAAGAAATTCCTTTATTAGGATAATATATTGGTGATAGTACTTCCAAATATCAAGCATTTTTTTCTAAGCTTCCCGCTTGTCTTCTCCCTTTTCGCCTTTCCATTCTCGTAAACAACCATTTTACTAATGGAGGAACAGCAAAAAAGATGAAAAACGTACGGAAAAGTTGATACCCGGAAACAATATATAAATCAGCATGAATAGCATGGGCAATGATACCCATTTGATCCATTCCTCCAGGAGCTAAACTTAACAACCCAGTAGCCTTTGAAATTGGTTGAATGAGCGTGAGTAATAACCCCAAACCAATCCCACCCACCACTAGCAACAAGCCACTCCCAATCGCAATCGCAAAGGTTTTGAAGGTATGCGGCATATCCTGCGGTTTCAAAAGCAGGCCAACATATGTCCCGATCAGCAATTGCGCGATATTGAGCAGAGCAGAAGGCAAAACTGGACCCACTATGCCAGTTGCTTGCAAGATTGCTGTACCGATCGCAGGGCCAATTAAATAAGCAGTTGGCATTTTAATTCTGATACACAAAAAAGCAAAAACAATACATACGATTGCAAAGAGTGGCAAATGTGGAAATAAACCTGCCCAACTTCCAACTATATCAGGTGGAAGCGCAGATTCAGTGGTGACTAGAGCATCAGCCGGATCGCGAAAAAACGGAAGCATCACAATCAAAGGCGTTGCAATAATAATGATCATCAGACGAATCACCTGTGTGATCGTTACTACTCCGAGATGAATTCCCTTCGTTTCTTCTGCCAAAATTAAAACTTGTGAAAGTCCACCTGGTATACTCGCTAATAAGGCGGTTCGATAATCACTGTCAGAAATCTTAGAAACAACATAGGCAATCCCTGCACAAAACACCAGTAATAAAATCGTCATGAAAAGCATGTATGGAATTTGCCGCCCCATTTCGTGCAGAGCAGTGCCAGTCATGGATAGACCAATTGTGTAGCCAACAATGATCATACCTGTATTGCGCAGTGAACCAGGCCATAGCAAAGGCCACCGAAGTAGATTAATCGCAAGAAATACAGATATCATTGGCCCCAATAACCATGGTACAGGGATTTTGAGAAATTGGAATACGACTCCGCCAATAGCGGCGATCAGAAATGTAAAAATAAGTTTTTTAAATTGCATATAAAATGGTAACCCTTCTTTCAACTGCCCTTATAAAAGTCCTGCAACATATGCCTGCAAGACCGATCGGCAACTATCTACTACAAATTCTTATCTCCTACTATACAGCATTTATATTTAAATGACGTTTTAAAGGTTTGCGGGTAGTTGCAACGGGATAAAATTTATTAGCCATCACAGGGTTTTTATTAGCGATTGCAATACATTTATTAGCAATCGGCTACCTGTTATTAGCCGTTGATGCCCTCTTCTTAGCTGTCGCACTCGATTTATTAGCCGTTGGTGAGTTTTACGGGAGTTTGAGGAGTTAACCAAGCCTTCTAGAGCAAACTAAGCAAATTATCTAAAGATAGTTCGTAATGTCGGTTTTTCCGTTCACCTCTAGCTGGCAAATTTAAAGATGTGAGCATTTTGGATGCAATATGGATAGAAGAAACATGGGAAAACGCTCGAAATTCTCGATTTGAAATTGTATCTCCCCTTAATAAACGATAATCAAGAAGTGTTCTAATAAATGCCTTCTCATCTTTTCTATGACACATCTGACATCTCCAGTTGCGATTTATTCTTTTAATCGAAAATTGTTTGCAGTCCTCACAGTAAATTCCTTGAATCAATTCATCTTTCCTTATGCCGTACTGATTTAACAGGTCTGGTTCATCAGGTTTATGCAATTGTAGCAGACGTTGTGAAATTTCACTTAAATCATTATCGCTCCAAATTACCTTGTTATATTTTTTCTCCATCTGTTCAAAGCAAAATCTTAACATTTGCGGGCGAATGACTTTGTCCGCTACTTCCTCGTAATCAGGATTGGGTAAAATAATCGATTTTGGATTGGTGATAACAACGAAGGCATCGCTTGAGGGGAAAGCAAAGGAGTGTTTTTCCAATAATACTTTTAAAAAGTATTGTTGATTCTTTATTTGGATAATCGGGTTAGGAAATGATTCTTCTACATTAGGTAGTTCTCTGATTAATTGTTGCGGTTCCAAGTGTAATTTTCCAGCCATATGTTTTCCTTCTAGAATAAGTATGTAACATGGGGATAAAACCAGCGTGTCCATTTGGAACCAGGCCTGATTGGAAATGGGCAAACGAAGATCGTGAAAGATAAAGTGGTGTTTCTGCAGTGGAAGATGTTTCGTATAATAATCTAAAATCTGTTCTCCTCGATATCCCGCATAACGTTTGCCCAACTCTTCAGCCAATTGAGCTCTAGCTGGATGGGTTTCTGAAATTCTTCTGAGTATCGCCTCCAAAATTAAGATTTTAATAGGAATTGCTCTTTCTTTTTGTATCAAGTGATCACACCTCTTTTATAATAGATTGTACTTCAATAGTTGAAAAGTACAAGTTTAGCCTTAATATATGTTCTAAATCCTACTGTGCTATAACCATATCAACGATGTATGAGAAAAAGAAAGGATGAGAAACATATGCAGGATATTCGTACGAATAATATCGAGCGCTTTTTTAGGCTACAGCCAGCTTTATGATCAAACTCGTCCCGTCCCTCCAAATGATATTGTCAAAATATTAACGAGGTATGTGGCTCAAGAACCTAATCGCGTGATGGATGTCGGTTGTGGAACCGGATTATCATCTTTCATCTGGTTAGATCAAGCGAAGGATATTATTGGGGTGGAACCGAATGATGATATGCGTGAAGCGGCCCTCGCTCATTGGCGAGCCCAGGAGGAACCCAATAATCTTCGATTTGTGAAGGGGCTGTCTGATCAGTTAGATATGGATGCTGATTCCGTCGATATTCTCACCTGTTCCCAATCCTTTCATTGGATGGACCCACAACCCACATTGCGTGAATTTGCTCGTGTTCTGCGCGTTGGTGGAGTCTTTGCCGCCTATGATTGTGACTGGCCACCATCTTTTACAAAGGAGATAGAAGAACATTATCAAGCACTAATTGCGCTTGCTGAATCTCGTGTGACCGAACTTGCACCCACCAAACAATTAGCGTTTAAATGGAATAAAGATGAACATCTTCAACAAATTTGTGACTCTCAGCTTTTTTCTTTTTCTAAAGAAATTGTATTTCACCGTTGGGAACAGTGTGATGCGACTCGCTATGCCAATATTGCTTTAAGCCAAGGGGGACTGCAGACGGCACTAAAATTAGGTGCTAATGACCTTCACGATGCGATCACCGCCTTCCAACACCATGTGCAACAAGCTTTCGGTGGCGAAATCCAAGACATCCTCTTTAGCTATCGCATGCGTCTCGGGATAAAATAATTACAGCGAATAAAAATGTAAAGAGGCCGCCATCAATGCGGCCCCTGCGTTTCGACTTCCGCTAAGCGGAAATCACCTCATATTTTGTGTTCACTGTTACCAGCCTCCTTTCCGAATTTCTATCGGTCCGACATCCTTATTAACTCATAAAATCTCACTCACCAACAAGTGAAAGAATGAATTTAACCAATCTTTCCCGGCAAGCATCAGGATTCATGTCAAAATACATATGGATCGATTTATAAGCGAAATCGATGTTTAATCATCTCAGCAATTTCTACAGCGCTTAGTTCTGTATTATCAATTCGCAAATAATGTTCTTCTTTTATTTCCCCAGCTTCGGAATTTAACCGCAGCGTGTCCATGCTGCTCAATAAGTTTTCTTCCGATTGTTTGATATTTCGTTTCGTTGGTTTTTGTTCAAGTCGATTCGGTGTTTGATTCCGTTTTAGCCTTTCTTCTACATTTGCTTCTAGCTCAACGAAGTATATTTCAGCACCTTCAGCACGAAAGATAGTGCAAATTTTTTCTACAGCTTCCCAATCCTCTTTTTTGTTGAAGGCCCATACAAATGTAAAGATCATACCATATTGGTCACTTTGGGAAAATGTTTTAAATACCTCTTCACGGAATAAGGTCGATAATCTCCACATTTCCGCACTAAACCCGAAAAAAGGCTCAAGTAAATCAATCGTCATATGATTATGAAATAATTTCAACTCCGTGATTTTTGCTAACTCTTGCCCTACTGTCATTTTCCCAACAGCTTGGGGACCGAATAACAGAACAAATTTCAATGAGAACCCCTCCTAATCCGATTTAAGTACCTGATATAGGCTTCGTGCCGCAAGCCATAAAAAAAATCATCATCGCAAAGGAATCAGGATTATCCTGCAAATTTTCAAATGCTTTTTCAATGCTTTGAAAGTCACTTTTAGAGAGGGAGCCTTTTTTATAAAATGCTTCGAATCTCTTGGGATTAAATTGCTCTTTAACCAACTCTACGCCAACTAAATCACTATGTACAGAGATGGCATCCATTTCAACATTACAAAATCCCGATGATTCAAGTATTCGCGGTAAACTACGTCCAATTTCACGATTTCCCCCTGCTTCCCCTTGCATCGCAATAAGCTTATCGATCACTGAACGGAAATTCTCCATTGTTGGTTCAATAATGCCAAAGATGCCATCATCTACATCCATGATCACGAGTTTGCCTCCTGGTTTTAATACTCTAAATATTTCTAAAGCCGCTTTCTTAGGCTCGAAAAGATGTAGAAAAACTAAGCGTGCAATAACAAAATCATAGCCATTATCTTGAAGTCCTGTATCATACACAGAAGCTTGGATAATTTCAATATCTCTATCAGTTATCTTATTTAATCGTTGTTTTGCTTTTGCTAACAAGCTATCATCAATATCTAATGCTGAAATTTCACTTTTTGGTAAGTGCTCCACAAGCTTCTCGGTTGCAAATCCAGGTCCACAACCAACTTCTAACACTTTCATCCCATCAGATAAGCCAAACCACTTAAGGTTTCTAAATTCTTTTTCCCAGCTCATCAACGCTTGCACTCGAAGTCTATCAACCTCATCCTCGACCCCAATATTGGAACGAGAAATATTATAAGTAGAGTTAAATTGATTCATTTGCTTAAACCTCCTTTACAAAACCTTTCATATCCCCGGAATATAGATCGTCATTTCCCTGCCGTCGATTATACTTTGAAAGGTATATACTGGTTGATAATAGCCTTTGGAATCCAAATAATAGCTGATTTCTACTTGATCAATATGTAAGGTTTCGATCCTATTATTCTCAGAAGAATATTTAAATTTTCCGGCTAAAATTTCATCATATGCTTCTTGTTCACTTTTTATTTGGACGTCCTTTACCTTGTCATAAGTGATTAACTGATTGTCAATACTCTTCAATGTATCATCATGATAGTATTGTACATTTAAAACACCATCTATAAGTTGATTCCCGTTGACTATTTTATCTGCCGTCCATTCATATATGCCTGTATCGACTTTTTGAAAATCGGCATCCTCGGGGATATCTATCCCGAATGCTGTTACGCTTGCTTTTAATGTTTTTTCATCCGTATCTTTTGGTGCTGCATCAAAGCTGGAGAAGTCTGTATAACGGTAACTTCCATCTAAAAATTCAAACCATATATCATACCCCTCAATCCGATACACAGCATCATCTGGATATGATATAACCTCTATATCCTCTGTATCAAGCTGCTTTCTCTCGAAAAAACCTACAGCAAATTCCTCCCCAGAAGCCTTTGTATAGCTTGGTGCCTTATAAATCGGAACATTTTTTCTTTGATCGTCCAACTGCACATCATTCGTGATCGTGGCACTAGCCATATTTATCTTATAATTTGGCATAATGATAAGGTTTCCAAATTCCTTCGTATAGTAATAGGCAAATATACTAGCAGATAGGAGGGCCACTAGTAATAGAGGGGATAAATATAATAAAGAGTGCTTGATTCCCCTGTCTTTGAGCGTCAGGATGGCCATAATGACCCCATAACCAATAATTGCACCCAACAGATTATTAAATAGATCATCCAACTCAAAAATACCAAATCCTGTTAAAAGTTGAAAAGTTTCAATGAAAAGTGTAAATATCGCCGCCATCCCAATCGTCCACCTCGCTCTTCGAAAGCGAGCATGCCATAGCGGAAGGAGGATTCCAAACGGCACAAACATCAAGATGTTTAAATACAAAAACTGCCATTCCCTAACACTAAAACTATTCCAAGCCTCTTGGTATGAACTAAAAAAGGCTAAATTCACCCCACCGGAATAGGTTGAACCTCTATTGAGGAAAGTCACACCCATCACCATAATAAAATAGCCTATAAATAAACTTGTAAGAAGCAGCTGTTTTTTCGAAAGACGTTTCTTCCCACCCAAAAGTTTTCTATAGACAATGACATACCCAAGAAAAAAGAAAATCCCTAAAACTATGACCGCAGCTAAAGCTAAAGTAAAATTCCCTTTAATAATTCCGATGATTTCTTGTAACCTCATTTTCTATCTCCTTTTATTCTTTCATCTGGTTCTTTTCACTTCTCTTATGTATTACCAATCAGGTGCACTATTTTGCGCCTGATAGAATATGTATCCTGATCTCACTATGATGGATCAACTATGTTTTTTTCTGCAGCGATCATTAAAAACATCGGTCTGCGGGTTTCATCTTTCATTTCGGGGTCATTTAACATGTCATCAGCAGGAACGGATTCTTTCACTGCTTTTATCATAAAGCCTGATGAAATTAAATCGTTCATATAGGTTGAAATGGTACGATGGTATTTTGTCACACTCTCATTCAAGAAGTTTGTTTCCCGTACTCCTTCTGATTGATAGTGGTCAACAGGCCAATGCAGACGATTTCCCTGGTCATCATAATACCAATCTTGTTCATTTCGAGAAGTAAAAATGGGATGTTCCACCGAGAAAACGAAACTTCCTCCAGGGACTAAGCATTCATAAACTTTTTCACAGATTGTTTGGAACGACTGAATATAATGAAAAGCCAGTGA
Organism: Bacillus sp. SD088; assembly: GCF_017355205.1. GTDB lineage: Bacteria > Bacillota > Bacilli > Bacillales > Bacillaceae_C > Lederbergia. The sequence goes on along the minus strand of NZ_JADIJK010000006.1, from coordinate 182,241 downwards.
GCTAAAGACAATATCAAATTGAGCGTCGGAAAAATCGATATCTTCAATGGACGCTCTTATATAAGAAATGGCAGGATCATTTGTCATTTCACGGGCTCTTTCAATCATTTTTTTGGATATATCTACCCCTGTTACAGCTCGTGCTTGCTGCTCACGAGCATATCGGCAATGCCAACCAAAGCCACAACCTAAATCAAGGACATTTTTATCTTTTAGATCCCCAATTAACTCTTTTACTATATGCCATTCTCCAGCCCCCTCAAGACCTTTCACTGACCGTGGCATTTGTTCATATGCAGAAAAGAAATTTGGATCATCATATTTATTTTGTTTCATCGATTATGCAACTCCTGTTATTAAGATAGCGAAAAAACTCGTTTGTCTCACTCTTAAACGGTAGTAATCTACTACTTTTTATTGTTATAAGATTCTTTCATAAACATGGAAATAATAGTGATAAGGATTTCAAAACATCCTTGACTGAATACGCGATCTCACAATCATCGTCGCTGAATTCCTTGTTTCTCGTTAGAATGATATTTCTTCTACCAGGTAAAGCCCTTCCAATGGAATCAAAGTTCTTTCTACCTAGTATGATTGGATGTCCTTGTGTAGTGTTTTTTACATATTCCCAATCATTTGGAATCCTCCACGGTATATCATTGTCCTTCATTGTCCTTACCAATCACTCTATTTTTATCCATTGCCACAATAAGAGACATATTCATAAAAACCTCACACCCTTGTTAATCATTTCTGAATTGCTATTTTACTATCTATATTCACTGTACGATGAAAACCTTTATTTTCAGTATAACATTTTATGTATGAAGAAACGTTTTTGAGGCAAGTCTATCTTCCAACCTATATGTTTATTTTCTCCCTTTTACCCTTAATCATTGCTTGACATTGGATCGATGAGAGGATTATCTATTAGGCAAAGGTTACTTCTACCTCGCCTTCTTCACGGGCAATTTTTAGGCAGGTTTCGATAAATGTTAAAATTGATTTCTGTTGCCAATCAAAGATCTCCCCTTTGCTATTCTCATATAAAAAGGCGTGATCCGCTATTTGCATAAATCTTTTTAAAGCTTCCTCTACTTGTGTAGATGATAGGTTAAGAGTTGCGCCGATGCCACTCACTCCCCCATTATATTGATGGGCATCAAACAAATCGTAGAACCAAGGGGCATAAATATCTCCAGCAGTGAAACGTACATGCTGCAATATTTCCCCTCTTTGATTATATGAATAGATATCGTGGCCCACTGATATAACTCCTCCTTTAAAATATATTTAAACTTAGGAAATGTGCGTTTGTAGAAAAATTGTAGAGTTTTTCATGGAATGAATAGGCTTTCATTTATCGGAGAATAAAACGCAGGTAAAACAGGAAGATAGACCTAGATAAAATCTTACATATTTCGCTAATTGCAGTCAAATATAATTTTCGACATTTTTCGACATCACCACGAAAAAATCATGTAATGCTGACTCACATAATTTACTTAAATTTAACATACGATTATCAATGGTTTAAAAGGTTACCATGCCGGATTCTTAGTATCCGCCATTATCCTTGCGTTCATCTTCATCCCAAGCCTATTCCTCACACATAAAAAGAAGGCATAGCGAAGAACCTGTGCTTAAACATTTGAGCACAGGCTATCCATTTCCATACCTCCTACTTCAGAAAGTTGTTTAAACCTATTTAGACAGTGCTATGTTTTTCTAAAATAGGGAATGTCTAACACCTATACCGAACTTTTCAAATTTACTAATTTAAAATTCTAAAGATTGGTATGTTCGATTACTATAAAGCTTTTTCAAGGATAATTTTCGGATCACTTGGTTTAGCTGTATCTATACCAACTACATCAAAGCCATATTTTATATTCAAAATAAGCATGTTGCGCCATTTATTTTTTGTCTTAGTTTGGACGATCTTATAGCCTTTATCTTTTATGTACAAATGTTGTTCCTTCATTAGTTTAGAAGCAATCCCCTGGCTTCTATGGTGTTCATCAACGCCTCCAAGCCAACTATAAAAAGTGTCCGAATTTAGTTCATACCCAATTTTATATCCTACCACTTCTCCTTCTTTAAATCCGATTGTAAAAAGAAGTTTCGGTTTATCTTTCGCCTTCTTCATGAACATGTCAGAATCCTTGAAAATTGTTTCATGCAGACTTAGAATCTGATTAAGTAACTGCTGATCAGGAAAGCCAACAATATTTACACACTTCAAAGCCATCCCTCCTTGATAGAGATTTCACTTAATCTAGTAATCTTATTGTGATGGCCACAGTCCCCCACTCCTTCTCCTTTTCTGGAGTATATATTTTATAAGTCTGATTAACCATTTTGGCAACTGTATCACCAACAGCATCAAAATCACTTGCAGCGATGCTTTCGTACATTTCTTTAAATGTTGGATACTGCCTTAATTTGACCACTTCAACCCCTAACGTCTCATGACTATCTGGAAGTTTTGTAAACTTTATCGTATCCCCTATGTTTAGTTTTCTCCTTTTATCATCGTATAACCTTACTTCCACCGTTTTTCTGCCTGACTTCATGGAATTAAAAGGTGTTTCATAAAGTCCCATCTTGTGTTCCATTACCTTCACTCCTGTTCGTTTATCTAAAGCAAAGCATCCTCGTTATTTCCTTGAAAAAAGTTCTAGATCAGACTTTTTGCAAAACCAATACTTTTTTCTATATATCCATACTCTTATATAATTTAGCATTAAATCTTTCGGGTCTGTTTCCGCTATTTAATCCAATTCCAGTAGCCCCAATTCTTCTTGCCCAGCTTTCTGCTTCTGCTAAAAGTTTTTTCCCTATCCCTTTACCACGATAATTGGAATCCACCACAAAAGCAACAATACGAATATAGAAGCCATCCATCTCATAATAATAGCCTGATCATTCCAATTACTTCTCCATCATATGAAGCTAATAATGTATGGTACTCGGGACTCGCTTCAATATGATTCATTCGTGCCTTCATACTTTCAATTGTAGTAGGATAACCAAGTTGTTCCATAAGTGATGTTAGTACCTCAATATTATTTACTGTGGCTTGTTTTATAGTTTAGAAATCCATTCGTGAGTATCAGGTTGACATATTTGAAGTGATCTTTTTAACCATTGTTTTTGTTCTATGGATAAAAGAGGCAAGGATGTTTTAAAATCGTGTTTATGCTTAGTTGCATCTATTGAGTTTAAATAGGTTGATTTATATAATAAAACAATTTCTGGAGACAGATATTGAATTCCCTCTTTTTTGAGAAATGCATCATCCAAAGATCGTTTTATAGAAACGTCATTCACATAGTAAAAATAATTTTCGTCCTTCTGATTAAATAGAAATTCTATATAATCTAAATCTATTTGTTCATTAGTTTTAATTGAAAATTGATATACATTGATTTCATTTGTTGGTTGTAAAGCACACCTAGTGTTATTGTCTGGAATACAAAATAAATTTCGTTTCATTTGACTTCCAGAAGCATCGAATAGTTCAATTACCTTTCCGCCGCCACAAGCTTCAAAAACTCTCCAACCTTTATTTATCATAAACGTAATGATATTTGGTCGATCTTCCCAAAACGCAAGAATATCAACATCCATGTGCGCTCTTGTATTTTTCCCAATAAACAATTCAATAGCATACCCACCACATATAGCCCATTTGAAATTTGCATCGTCTAGAAATGTTCTCACACTGGATATAACTTCCATCCTGCACCTCATTTTTTATTCAATTCGAATATTCTCATCTTTATATTACGTGCACTTAACTTAACGGTGTGACTAAAGTTCTCTTTATTGGAGTAAGGGTTTTGATATCTCTCCAAAAACAGTATGTTTAACATTCATTGTGGTAGAATCAATGTCGATTATCACAGCGTGTAATTCATTACCCTGTCCAGGATTTATTGAAAGTGTTTCTCCTATCTCCTCATACCATTTTCCTGACATCCTCGGGGATTCATGAATATGTCCATGTAAGGAAAGAATGGGCTTTTCTTTCATTATTTTTTGTCTTATCGCTTTGCTTCCAGCAGTTTGTTTATTTCTAAGCAAATCTAATACACCGCCACTTGGTGGAACATGGGTAACCCATATTGCTTCAGCAACAGAAAAGGTATTTATCTCCTCTTCAATACTTGGTAAGGCATTCAAAAAATCCCTTGATACTTTTTGAAATTCTCCGGTCTGATTTACAATATAGCTGGATTCGCATATCACATGATCATTTGCAAGATCCCGCCTTTCAAAGTAGTTTTTTAATTTAAAAGGGCTTGGTGTAATTATTGGAAAACCGAAAATCGGTATTCTCGAACCGATTTTGTGTGGCTTATTGCTCAAAAATTGATACTGTTCTTCATTTAAGCGATTTCTCAATTCTTTAAATACAGAATATAAATCAGTGTTCCCTGCAATTAAGGAAACAGGAATGTTGATTGATTTGAAAAAAGGGATTAGAAAGACCTCCATAAAAGTTAATTGTTCTTCATGTAAAGTTGAATAGGCAAATAAATCCCCGCCTAAAATAAATGCATCTGCCTGAACATTATTTATAAGGTCATAAATTTGATAATAGAAGTCCTTATTGCTATGTATATCTGAAGCATAAATTATTTTCATTGCCTCTCAACCTCTTAGTATAATTTTAAACTGAAATAATCAGTACTATAAGTATGAGAACTAGCTAGTATTCACTCAACTCCCTCTAATAATATTCAAGTAGCTTTTCATCAATTTCATCTACTGTACCAATATCCGTAACCTTATCCCAAAGCATAATTTGTTCTGCTTCATCGTTATCTATAAAAGGATTTAGATCTATTAACTCACCACTAAATAACGCCCCATACTCCAGTCTATCGTCCGGTTTTAATTGAAATTTCATTAAGCCTTTAAACGTCAAAGTTTCAATCGATTGATTTGTTTCTTCCATTAATTCTCTAGCCGCACATTCTCTTGCTGTTTCACCATCATCAATGATTCCACCAGGTAATTCCCAATGTTTCCACCATTTATTGAACATCAAAAGATACTTTTCATTATGTTTCGCCACAACCAACGAATGAGTTAAAGGGGCACCAATCACATTTTTATCAATATCTTTTTCACTTATTCTTAAAAAATCAAGAAATATATGCCCCTTGTTACTAACCAATATTGTCACAGACTTCCCCTCCCATTCATGTCATTTTTTATATTTTATAATATCATGAGCCTTCATTCCCATTAACCTAGTTGTTATGGATAACAGCTCAATCAAATCATTAATCACAATATCAGCTTGAGAGAGTTCGTCTTCGCAGGCAAAATCAAAATTGCAGCCTATTGAAACAAGACCATTATCTTTCGCTGCTTTTATATCTGATAAGCGATCTCCCTCTATATTGCTGATTACTGCCCGTTGTCCATTATTTTTACGAAATAATAGCAGGTATTACTTTTTCCTGCCAATATAGAGCAAATGGGAAGAAACACCTAAAATATATGGATCTGTTGCTTTTTCCTTAATTAAATCAATTATTTTTTCAATTTCTTGTTCACCTTTCTCTCTCCAGTAATTCCAACTATCGGTGGCTAATATGGAAGCTGGGTTGGAAGCAATTAGATTTAAAGTTTCAAACCCCTGGGCTTCCATAAAAGGATTGATGTCTTCAATATTAAAGTAATACGCTCCTGTAAAACGTCCTTCGTCTGCATGATTAAAGCATCCTGATTGAGAAAATTGAAGAATTGCATCCATGTTATCGTTTGGTTTCCAATTCTTTGAAGATAAAAGCGAAGTAAGAGTGAATCTTATTCTAGGCATAAAGGCAACAAAAAAAAGCCCGTTCTTTTTTGTCACTCTATTTAACTCTTTAACTGCCATAATACGGTCATTCTCTTCTTGCAGATGATACATTGGACCAAGCATTAATGATGAGTCAAATTGTTCGTCCTCAATCATTTTAAGTTCTCTAGCATCAGCAGCATAAAAACCGTTAAACTGTCCTTCTAAATCAAACTCTTTCGCTTTATTTTCAGCAACTTCAACTAATTTTGGAGTTAAATCAGTTAATGTTACCTTGTAACCTTCTTTAGCGAGCTCCATTGGACCAAAAATTGAATCTGCTCTTGATTTCCACGCCATGTAATCGCTTCCGTTCGTAGTTTTGGTTTCATTATTAACCTCCTCTCGGATAGTTAAGTCGATGGTGTTTCAATTGCCATGTTTTAAGCGCTATCAAAACCTTAACTCTATCATAACCTAGGGAAGTCAAAAACTTAACCTGAATTTGCTTAAAGATCACTTAAAAACAAAATCTCCCGCAGCAACATCGCCTACTATTCTATGCTTTTTTGACTTCTATTTTTTTTGCAAAATACTTCCACTAACTCTCCATAATGTTATACCATAAAGAAGATGGAATCCTAGCTATCTGTTCCATGTCCTTTATACTAGAAAAGAGAACGATTGCTATATTTTAAAAAGGGTGTGTTGTATTGAAAAGTGCTATACCAGAACCTATGATTCAAACTTATTCACCAAATCGATATCTTTGTCAAAAAACGTCTGAAAAACCTGAACTAGATGTAAGGCTTGATAAACCTTTTTGGGAACAAGCTCCTTGGAGTGAAGATTTCGTTGATATTGAAGGAGAAATGAACCCCCTTCCCCATAAGCAAACACGTGTCAAAATGCTATGGGATGATGAATATTTTTACTTTGGAGCAGAATTAATAGAAGATGAAATCTGGGCAACATTGACAGAGAGGGATTCTGTTATCTTTCATGATAACGATTTCGAGATTTTCATCGACCCTGATGGCGATACCCATCATTATTATGAATTTGAAATCAATGCTCTTAATACGGTTTGGGATCTTTTATTAATCAAACCTTATCGTGATGGAGGGCCTTCTGTGAATGGCTGGGACATTTCAGGCATGAAAACAGCCGTTCACATTGATGGTGAGCTCAATGCTCCTGACCAAATGGAAAAGAACCATAAGTGGACTGTGGAAGTTGCTATGCCATGGAAGATATTAAAAGAATGCGCACGCGATGGACGTCCACCAAAATCAGGAGAATTTTGGCGAGTCAACTTCTCGCGTGTCCAGTGGCAAGTTGAAGTGGAAAATGGACAGTATGTGAAAAAAATTAATCCTGAAACAGCTAAACCATATCCTGAGGACAACTGGGTCTGGTCCCCTCAAGGTGTGATCAATATGCATTATCCAGAATTATGGGGATATGTTTTCTTTACGGATACAGAAAATCAACCACTTCCGCTGATTCCAGAGGATGAAGAAAAAAAGTGGCAACTGCGGAAAATTTATTATTGGCAGAGAAATTATTACGCTGAACATGAGTCTTTTACCAGCGATATTAGTGACGAATTACAACAGCAGCTGCCTGTTGATTGGGAGATTGAAACCACTTCACGCACATTCATTGCCTCTGTCAAAAGTACAGATGAACAAAAGAGAATCTATATTCGTGAAGATGGAAAGATATGGGAGGAGTCGGCAAAATGAGTCAGCAAACACGTTTGATGACATTAGATGATAAAACTATATTGCAAATGGAAGAAAAATTTCGTTACAAAAGGGAATTGGCGAAAGGGAAAGAAAATGAATTGTTCGCTATCTTAAACGAAGCGCAGACAGTAGATGAGGAACTCGCATTAAAATATTTGCTTGCATACATGCCGTTAAATGATTTAGCTGATTATGATGGCACACTATTATTAAATCATGTAAGAGAAGCTTTCCATATTCAAAGTGTTGTACCTTGGGGGGAAAGTGTGCCAGCTTCACTTTTTCTGCATTTTATTCTTCCTTATAGAATCAATAACGAGAATATTGAAGATACACGAGGAATCTTTTTTGATGAAATTTATCCTCGTGTCCAAGATTTATCAATGGCGGATGCGATTTTAGAGACCAATCATTGGTGTCATGAGAAAGCGAATTATATTGGTAATGACCCACGAACCGTGTCGCCACTTACATTGGTACGTACAGCTTTAGGAAGATGCGGGGAACAATCCACCCTTGCAGTTGCAGCACTTAGAAGCATTGGCATTCCAGCTAGACAAGTGTATACGCCACTATGGGCTCATTCTGATTCCAATCACGCTTGGGTAGAAGCTTGGGCAGACGGAAAATGGTATTTCTTTGGTGCTTGTGAGCCTGAACCAAAATTAAATCAGGGCTGGTTTGAAAATCCAGCAAAACGCGCTATGTTGATTCATACTAAAGTGGGCGCCAACTATAATGGTCCCGAGGAAATTACTTTAGCCCATCCGTGGTATTCTGAGCTTAATCTAACCAATCTCTATGCCGAAACGAAAACGATACAAGTGCGGATCACAGATGAAGAAGGACAACCTACACAAGCCAAAGTACAATTTCAAATATTTAATTTTGGTGGATTAAGAAATATCCTTGTAAAGGAAACGGATGAACAGGGAACCGTTTCGCTAACGCTCGGTCTTGGCGATGTGTATATTTCTGCCTATGGTGTTAAAGGATGGGGCTTTGGCAAATGTGCTGTCAAAGCAACCGACGGAATCACGATTTCCCTAACGAAGGAGATTCCGATTGATACTGAAGTAGAGTTCAAAATGGTCCCTCCTTCCGAGCCAACAGATGATGCTAGTACGAAAGTGACAGCAGCGGAAAGACAAAAACATAATGATCGAGTAAAAAATGGGGCTAATATTCGCGCGAGCTATGAAGCAACCTTTTTAACAGAGGAAGATGCCCATAAACTTGCCGATGAGTGCTCTTTACCGAAAACAAGAGTATGGGAGGTCCTAAAAAAAGCGCGTGGAAACAGTCATGAAATAGCGGCCTTTCTTAAAGAGTATTCTAAGCCATACAAGGAATGGAGCTTGCGGCTTCTAGAAGTTCTAAACGAAAAAGACTTAACAGATACATTTCGTCCAACATTAGCTGACCATCTAATCCAAGCAATGATCATTAAAGATAGCATACTTCCTGAACTTGATGATGAAATTTTTGCTCAGTATGTTTTACGACCACGTGTGGACTTTGAAATGTTGACATCTTATCGTTCCTATTTCCTAAAAAAATTTGGAGTAGAAAATGTTGAAGCTGCACTAGATCACCCACCTTTCTTGGTAGATTTTTTAGATCGGGAATTCGAAATCGTCGAGGGAGTCAATTATTTTCGCGGCTCAGCTACACCTGTTGGAAGCTTCAAATTGAAAAAAGGAGACACACTTTCTCGGAATATACTATTTGTCGCGCTCGCAAGAACGATTGGCATTCCAGCACGGCTTGAACCAAGTGATAAGCGTCCACAATATATGGTGGACGGATTATGGAAAAATGTAAAATTCCGTAATAGTACAATCGATCCTACCCCTGCTGATATCTCGGATCAAATTGGATTCGTTTTATGGGAGAAAGATGAACATACGGCAGAACCAATCAAGTATGGGGAAAATATTACGATTGCTCGTTTTGAAAAAGGGAGCTATCAATCCTTATTTTTCAAATTTGATGAAGCTGAGCAGCAGAAATTGACTTTACCCACAGGATATTATCGTCTGACAACCAGTATCCGCTTAAATGACGGCACAGCGCTTATTCGCTTCCGCTATTTTCAAGTAAAGGCGAACGCAGAAACGACTGTACCGTTACAATTTCCTAAGCATGTGTATGATGTTCCTGTAATTGCTGAGACAAATTTGGATTATCAAGCAGAATCAGTGGATGGCATCATGCTAAATGGAGTTCAAAATATCGGTGCAAAAGGAACCATCTTTGTTTGGCTTGAACCAGACCGTGAACCATCGAAACACTTACTCCGAGAGCTTAGAGAAATGAAAGCTGAATGGGAAGCACTCGATGTCCAAATAAACGGCTTCGTTCGAGAAGAAAAATGGGGAACAGCCCAACAACTTCAGGCCGCAGGTGATTTGCCAAGCAACATGGTGCTGTTAAAAGAGACTACCAGCGAAGAGACTTTAAATGTAATTGGACAGGCAATATCAGAAGACAAAAAGGTTGGAAACGAATGGCCGATTGTATATGTAGTCGATGAGAATCTGCAAATTCGTCATATTTCAGAGGGTTATAAACTAGGTATCTCAAAAGAAGCAATCGATATTTACAAACAAATATCAGAATAAACATAAGTCAATCCGAAGTAGAACTCTCCTGCTTCGGATTGACTTAATGCTTGGTTTGATTGACTGAGATATTGCTTCTAAGGGCTCATCGAATTTAACAATTTCTATATTAGAATGTGTCAAGCTCATACCTTTTTATTTTCCATATCTTTATTACATAATGATCAAATTAGATTTCTACTTAATGGGGATCCTACTGTTATCAGCATTTTAGTATAAAAGAAAAGACCATCTCTAGTTTTCTACTAAAAATGGTCTTTTCAAGTAATTCTTTTAAAGCGGTGCGCAGGATGAGCGCAAAACCAGTTGATGGGGAATGATAATTCTTTTAACTGGCTCTTTAGGATTTTCAATTTTTAAAATGAGATTTTTGACGGCTTCATAGCCTAATGAAAATATATTAATATCCACCGAAGTTAACGGCGGGTGTGTGATTTGGGCGAGAAAGACGTTATTAAAACTAGCAATCGACATCTCTTCTGGGACGGAAATGCCCATTTCATCAAGTGTATGCAAGACTCCGAGCGTCATTAAATCATCTGTTACAACTAATGCAGTAGGTGGCTTGTCTAGCTTCGAAAATTCAACAATTGCTTCTCTTCCACCTTCTTCTAAGAATTCTGCATGAACAATATAAGAATCATGCAGCTCAATCCCTGCCTCTCTTAATGCCTTTACATAGCCAAGAAGTCGATCCACTGTGACGACTAGATCCCGATGTCCACCGATAAAAGCGATCCTTTCGTGATGCAAGCTTAACAAATACTCTGTTACCTCCTTAGCTGCGCGAAAATTATCATTATCAATATGGATAATCCGCTCCTCATGCTTATATGGTTTTCCAATCACAACAAAGGGAAAATCATCATTCATTAAATAAGACATTAAACGGTCTTCTACATGAGAATTTAATAACACAAGACCATCAACTCGTCTACCTTGAACAATCTGGACAACTTCATCAAAAATTTCGTCCTTCGTCTTTCCTGTTGTCATCTGCAGAGCATATTTCTTTTCATGAGCGCTTTCACTCAACCCTTGCAATACACTTGGGAAGAAAGGATTTTGAAAAATAACATCAGCGGATTCCGGCATCACTATGCCAATTACACTAGTTGATTTATTAGCCAGACTTCTCGCAATCAGGTTAGGATGGTACCCAAGTTCCTTCATTGCTTTTCTTACTTTCCTTTTCGTTACATCACTAATTCTTGGATTATCAGCAATGACTCTTGAAACAGTAGAGGGAGCAACATTTGCACGCTTGGCTACGTCTTTTATGGTTATTGACATGTTACCCCTGCTTTCAAGTTTTATTCCTTTCCCTCTTCATCAATAACATAATTTTCTAACTCCTTCTCAACATCACGTAAATACGAATTCACATCTGTCCCCCGTTTTTCAATTACATACTTTTCCATTAATTCGCGAAGGGGAGCTTCATTTTCAAAAAGGCTAATTTTAGGTGGTCCACTTGATGGTGTGAGTTCTTCTAGCGCAGCTAGATTATAATCTTCCGAGTTCTCAATATCTGCCATAAATTGTTCTTTAATTTCTGGGTCTGCAAGCGCAGGAACCGCCCCCTTCCGGATATAGGAAAGACGAACTTCAGCAGAGGTGAGATAGGCGATCACATCAAACGCCTCGTCTTTATGTTCTGACGTATCCATGATCATCCATGAAGAGACATTTGGTTCAACACCAACACCTGGATTGGCATCCCATGCAGGAAATGGGGCAAAATCAAAGGTTACTCCTGGAATCCCCTCTTCAACATCATAATTTCTCGCCCAATTCACCTCCATTGCTACATTGCCCTCTTCAAAAACTCCACCCCATTCCCCATCTGGCACATTACCTGGAATCGAGGCATAGTCATCGAGCATGTCAAAGATGTCCTTCATCGCTGCTGAATTGATGACATTAACGTCATTCGTATCTGGATCAATTAAGTTCTCTTCAAACTGGGTGAACATAAACCAAGCGAGATATGAATTCATTGTGAGCCCATGATATTGCACACCATCGACTTCTCGCGTCATATTATTTGCCAGATTTATAACCTCAGACCATGTCATTGGCTCATCAGGGTATGGAATCCCAAAACGGTCAAAGATATCTTTATTGTAATTAATGGAAAAATAATTGGATTGATAGGGTAAGCCTACAATGCCTCCAGTTGGTGTCGCATTTCGTAAACTATCAATAATAGATTCATCATAAACAGATAAGTCAAAGCCTTTTGCTTCGATTATCTCTTCAAAATCATATTCTAACTCATATTCTCTTATTTTTGCAAAATCTCTGCGCTGTTCCCTGACCGAAAGAATATCTGGAACTGCGCCTTTATATATCAGATCCGCAAATTCTTCATCATTCACAGATGGTACATCGACTAATTCAAGCGTAATATGAGGGAATTTCTCTTCAACCTTTTCCTTCATTTCCTCTAACCATTCCCCATTAACATGGGATGCTGACATGGTTACAGTTACTGGTTCTTGCTTTTTCTCTCCATTTTCTTGTTCCGCTGCTTGTTCCGTTGATTTCGGACTACAAGCAACCATCAGTAAAGAAAATACAAACAAGTAAACTATCCCGCTTATCCAACGTTTCATCGTTCACTCACTCCTATTATAGTGTATTTAAACATTGTTTTTGCTATTTTTAGCTTATTTATAAAATAATCTTGTCGGGCTACGAAAGGCCTTATAATCAGCTCCTTCTTATCGCCCATCTTAATAACACAATGATAATACGTTTGCGCAAACGTTTTCACTAAATCATCTATAAATTATACTCTATTTAGCAATTTGTCAACAAAAAATTACAAATCTTTCTAATTTTTTGTTGACAACCATCTCACATATAGTCTACATTATAGTCGAATAGAGATTATTCATAAGGAGGGAATGATGAAGTGAATAAGTCTTCTGTTATACATAGGCCAGTTGATAATTATGCATACGTTTGCATTGATGGTAGTGTAAATATTATGATTCAAACCCAAAAAGGCGATTGTAAAACCGTCCAAATCATTTATGGAGATCCCTACAATTGGTCTAACAAAAAATGGCAGAATCAAAACTTGAGGATGAAAAAAACGGGTACAGACCAGTTTTTTGATTATTGGCAAGTAGTCATTAAACCTCCTTATCGCCGGCTTCGTTATGGTTTTGAGCTTAGCGATAGAGAAAAAAAGGTTTATTTTGGAGAAGGCGGATTTTCGGAACAAGAACCTAAGGATACGGCATTCTACTTTGCAATACCCTTCGTTCATACTTCCGATACGTTTCAAGCACCTGAATGGGTAAAGGAAACAGTATGGTATCAGATTTTTCCTGAACGATTTGCCAACGGGAACCTTGAAAACGATCCCAAAGGAACACTTGCATGGGGAAGTTGTGAGCCAAAGGCTGATAACTTTTTTGGTGGAGATTTACAGGGCGTAATTGATCATATTTCCTACTTAAAGGAACTTGGGATCACAGGGATCTATTTTACTCCAATCTTCACAGCTTATTCCAATCATAAGTATGACACCATCGATTATTTAGAGATTGACCCACAATTCGGTGACAAAGAAACGTTGAAACAATTGGTACAAGTTTGCCATGATAATGGGATAAAGGTGATGCTTGATGCTGTTTTCAATCATTCAGGCTTTTATTTCCCACAATTTCAAGATGTGATTGAAAAAGGACAAGCCTCTAAGTACAAAAATTGGTTTCATATTAGGGACTTCCCATTGTCTACTGAGCCAATGCCTAATTATGATACTTTTGCCTTCACACCTTTTATGCCGAAGTTAAATACACAAAACGAAGAGGTAAAAGATTACTTGTTACGTGTAGGACGCTATTGGGTTGAAGAATTTGATATTGATGGCTGGAGACTTGATGTAGCAAATGAAGTAGATCATACATTTTGGAAGGATTTTCACAGTTCTGTTAAAGGAATAAAACCTGATTTATATATACTCGGTGAAATATGGCATGATGCAATGCCGTGGCTACGCGGAGATCAGTTTGATGCTGTTATGAATTATCCTTTTACCCGGAATATTCTTGACTTATTTGCCAAAGAAACCATTGACTGTAATCATTTTGTTGAGAATATGACGTCGGTGATTCATAAGTATCCTTCCCCTATAAACGCAAACGCATTCAACTTAGTTGGAAGCCATGATACACCCCGGGTTTTGCATGAGTGTGCCGGAGACAAACAAAAGGTGCAACAAATTTTCACATTCCTTTTAACCTTTATTGGCACACCTTGCATTTATTATGGAGATGAAATTGGCATTGATGGAGGCAAAGACCCCGGCTGTAGAAAATGTATGATTTGGGAGAGTGACAAACAAGACCAGCATCTATTGGAGCATATTAAGAAATTAATTGCCCTCCGCAAAAAGCAGCCTTTACTGGCAAATAAAGGAAATCTCCGCTTTTTGTCTGGGGAGCCGAATTCAAATTGCTTTGCGTTTATCAAAGAAACGGAAGAGACAAAAGTGTTAGTGATTTTTAATCTAGCCGAAAAAGTAGAATCCTTTCCATTACCTGCTCCTTTCAGGGGGCAAACAATAGACTTATGGACTGGAAATAAGCTGCATCATGAAATGGTAGATCTGCGTGCAAAGGGATTTGCTATATTAGAAGTTTCAAATAAATAATTACAGCTAATAAGAGGTGTTCAACATGGTAAATGAAATTATATTTTTGCGACATGGTATCAGACTTGATGTTGATGATAATAAATATTGTCGGCATTACTTGAAAAGAAAGAAGGATATCCCTTTATCACATCGCGGCATTATTCAAGCGGAAGAGACTGGGGAATTTTTAAAGAAGGAGAATGTAGACTATATTTTTTGCTCACCTTTTTTTCGAACACTGCAAACAGCACAAGAAGTTGCGGAAAAATTAGATAAATCCTTTAATATAGAGCATGGATTTATAGAACATCTTAATCAGGATTGGTTTCCTGACTATCCTGAAACCATATCCAAAGAAGAAGCATTGTCTATATTTCCAAATGTAAACCCTAATTATGAATCACTTGTTCGTCCGACATATCCTGAAATTGATTATGAGGTAGATGTATTAAATCGAGTGAAAAAAACATTGGATGCAATCATGGAGAATTACGATGGCACCATTTTAGTTGTCGGTCATTGGGCATCTGCGGAATCGGGTGCAAAAGCTTTAATGTATCCTGAACCATTGGATGGCTTTAATTTCAAAATGTGCGCGCTAAACAAATATGTACGTTCAAATGATAAATGGACATTTGCTTATGGATCGACAGAGCATTTGAGTGAGGAATCACTTCTTAACTAAAATGCTCTATGAACAAGCAGCAATTGCGACACGATTGGTGTTAGTTTTGAATACTCCTTTAGGCTGCGGCTGATGACGTTTAAATAATATGAAAATCTCACACTTCATTAGGGAATGTGAGATTTTTATTCTTGTCACTCTATTTAATTCTTTAATCGATATATATGTCTTTTAATGTTTTGCACTTCCTGCTTAAGAATCTCGAATTTTTGAGATGATGGAGTTGAGAAACTTTTGCTATTCCATACTCACTATAGGAATTTATCCTCAGGCTCAGTTAGCCCCTGTTTGTGTGTTGATCTCATTTTTTGTTTCAATTTGAATGCACACCTCTCTCTTCGACCGCCCGAATATAGTGCCCATCCGGATCATAAAAGGTGAAATAACCAAAATCTTTCATAAATACAGGTTCTTTATCAACATGCCCCCCAGCTTGTTTAATTCGTTCATGCAAAGCGAGCAAATCATTCGTTAATAACTCAACCATTGTCACCTGTCCCGTGCTGTCTGTGATAAAAAAGGAACGAGGAAATACAAATTTTAATTGTGTAACATCTTCCTGTTTGGTTTCCATCAAAAATATTCCCGGACCATTTTCCTTCTTTAATGCAATATGTGCCTCTCCAAACTGAAAATCTGCCGAATTCAATTTATAGCCCAAGACATTGCAATAAAAATCTACCGACTTTTTTAAATCAGAGACTGGGAATCTCATGCAACAGTATCCGATCACATCCGCATTATTCGTTTTTTTGTTCTGCATATCCTACACTCTCCTTTGACCATAAAGTGTATATCTATTCTCTTTTTCAAAAAGGGATACTTCGTTTTGAGTTAATTTTTTCAAATAAAATTGTTTTCAGTTTTATTAGACGTCAATAGCTGATAACTTTTCAATTTTTATCCATGTTGGTATATATGTACCCCTATCTCTATTTTCATCTGTATATTCTTCACCTTTTCCAGTGCCAAATACTTCACCAATGATCTCTGTCTTAAAAAAGTATTGTGTTCCCGCAATGCACTCATTAACTTTCACTTTCACCCCTAATTCCTCTAAAGCCTCTCTTTCAGGTGTTTCTCCTTCCTCAATTCCACCACCTGGAAAAACATAATATATGGAATCTTCCCTAACCCTTTTAATCAATCCAACCTTTTTATCTTTTATCAATACTACCGAACCTCTATCTCTCATAAGCATTTTCCCTCTTTTCGGTTAAATTTCATTCTGCTCATTACTAGATAGGAAGGCTACGTTCTATCATCTATTTATAATCCTTGATCCCACTTTCGAAAGCTTGACTATCCTGATTCTCAAAACCATGCAACGCTTCTTGTAATGCAAATGTACTTTTATAAAACTCTACACGCTCACGAATTTGATCTCCATTAGGATAAAGATTCATACATATATCAAAAAAATCTTTACCATAACTGGATAGTATCCCAGCAAAGTCATACGCTGGATCTCCTAAATAAGAACCACCAAAATCGATTATCCCTGAAACCTTTCTTGTGTCTGGATTCCATAAGATATTCGATGCTCCGAAATCTCCATGAATAAGGGTTATTTCTATATTTGCACACGCCTCCCCATTAAGAAAAGTCTTAAAAGATTTTGTTATTTCTTTCTGGGCTTCTTGTCTGATATAAGGAAATAATTTAGTTTGAATTTTATCATAGAGGATCGACATTTCTTCTTGAGGATTATTGATCTTTAGATTTAAATCTCTACTTGCTTTCTCTTTTGAAACAGAATGGATTTCTGAGAGGAAAGAGACCAATTGTGATGCTAATCTTTTAATTACCTCAACACTTTTAACACCCTCTAAACTTTCTCTCCACATAGGAACACCATCTATTAGTTTATAGCCAGTAAAGACTTTTTGCGGTTCCATCTCTTCAAAAGATTGATAAATTGGGTTAGGAATAGGAATGGAAACTATATTTTTAATGTACTTCAAAATTTCTGTTTCTCTTCTCAAACACATTATTCCTTTTTTATATTTGGGAAACCTAAATACCAAAGATTCGTTTACCATAAACACGTCGTTATTTTGCCCTATGTCATTGGGATAAAATTCCTCAATAGAAAGGTCAGGATAGACCCGTTGAATGTTTTCAATATGGTTTCTAATCATTTACTAAAACCCCCCTTACTCTGCTACACACCCATCACTTGGTATCAGCTTTTGATATTTCCAATATATGACTAGCTTTATAAACATCTTCTACTTCTGAAAAGCCGCATGTTATATACAAATTATTGGCAACTGGATTATCAGTCGCTGATAATCTTAGTGTTCGAAAATGCTTTCTTGCTTCATCGATTATTTTGTTTATAAGTTTTTTTCCAACACGATTACCTCTGCACTTCTGCAAAACATATAGATGTCTTACTCGTCCTACATCAGGAAGGCTAAGATATGGATCAATATTAAGGCCTCCAATGCCGACCACTTCGCCGCCTAATATTGCAATATAAAGTGCTTCACCCTTTTTATCAAATCTGTTACTCCCTGCTTTATATTCATCTACTAATCTATTTATAAATTTATATCCTTCAGATAAGCTATCATCTATGAGTGTATCCAAATCATACTGTTCGAGTGATGTAACTTTTGCAATTTCCACTGTATTCCCCCCTCAGGATTATTGGTTTATCAAGCTTTCCGATTCTGAAGTGTTTTTATATAAGTATTTTAATATCTCGTACCCTTTGGCTTAAAAACGCTTCTTAATTCAATCGCGCTCTTGTCAGGAATTGATTGTCTACAAACTGAAATTTTTTATAAAAGTCATTAGCATCTAAAGTGGCAAGAGCAAATTTTGTATGTTTAATCTCTGGATGATTTAATATACATTCCATTAACCACTGTCCAATCCCATTTCTTCTATAATTTTCTTCAATTACAACATCTAAAATCCAAGAAAATACGGCTTTGTCACTAATGACTCTTGCAAATCCGATTTGCTTATCACCTTCGTATAAACCAAATGTCATTGAGTTATGAATACTTTTTATGATTGTTTCTTTTGTTCGCTTTGAAGCCCAATATGTTGACGAAAGCAGTTGTGCGACTGATTCTAAATCGATTAGATTGCTATCATCACTAATCATATAGCTATCAAATTATGGATGATTAACGATCATCATATAAATTTAATAAAGTAATTGATTATTATCCAATCCAAAACTGATCAGGCGCGACTTTAGCCTTATTTCTGCTAAAATGAGCGTCGTGATAAAATTTTATTTAGTAGTTTAATAGCAGAAGTACTTAGTATCTGCCAAATCCAGCTATACAATAAGGAAAAGGCAAAAACCCCAAAAATAACTACACTACTAAACTGAGCTGTTATTGCCGGTCCCAATATAGGAAATTTAATCCCATATAATAAAATGCTTATACCTATTGTCAAACATAATGCTGAAAATGTAACAATCAAAACGCTTCTCTTCAAACACTTAAGCCCCATGCCTAAACTGAGTCCTAATAATCCTGTAGTACATGGAAACACGAATAGCTCACTCGGCTGGAACATCGCTAAAAGAAATATCGTTACGAAATAAGTCATCACCCCTAATCTTAGTGACAATATACTAGCTAGCACAAGAGGACCAGTGCTCAATATGCTAAGTATATAACCAACACCAGCGAAAACCCCCGCGGATTGAAGAATAAAAGCAAGTGAACCTAATAGCGCTCCGGCTACAAGTCGCATTGTCTTAGAAAAACTATCCATCGTTGAGGTTAACTCATCTCCGACAACACTAGACTGTTCTTTTTTGGAAAATGATCGCATCTAACACCTCCTGTAATAGATAAATGCAGTCAGAAGGCTGTTTATGCATTAAATTGCTCAACATAAACTTTCCTTTACAAATACTGATTCAAGATGGGGGCATTTCATTATTTTCCTGAATAACTGAAGGATATTACATAGGCAAACTTCCACAGTTAAACTTTCCGTACTAATAGAGAAGTCCTCATCATATTTTTATAGATGGAAGGAGTGTGAAGTTAATTGAAAAAGGTTAAGGTTCGTCTACGCCCCATTATGAGTAGATTAAATTTGCCTACTGTATTAAAAACAACAACGCTTCCCGGGGATTCAGTTGAAAGATTATTTATTGCAACCCAAGTAGGAGAGATCTTTTATTTAGGAAACGGGGAGATAAGAAATTTTTTAGATATTCGTTCACAAGTCATAAAACTTGGGGATTCTAGTGGTGGATATGATGAGCGAGGATTAATCGGACTTGCATTTCACCCTGATTTTTATTATAACGGCTTATTTTATCTTCATTATTCAGTAGCTGGAACACAGGGTCAAGGCGCTCTTTCGGAATCCTTTGAACCCGACCCTTGTAATCCCGATACTTTAAATCTGAGGTGGCTCAACAGAGAAACTCACTATGATCATATTGATACAGTGGAAGAATGGATTTTACAATCGAATGGTCAATCACTTAAAAGACGGACATTACTTAATTTAAGAAGACCATTTTCCAATCATAATGGTGTCAATAGTTTAAACTTTTCTCCCGAAACAGGGAAACTTGTTTTAACAACCGGAGATGGAGGATCAGGTTATGATCCATTTAATTTAAGCCAAGATAATATGGAAATCGCCGGAAAAATAATTGAGATTGATGTAAAAAAAATTACTAATATCTCAAATCCCCCTGTTGTTACTCGTTTTAATGAACTTCCTATACCTATTCAAGAAACACTGACAGTAATGGCCAAAGGAGTTCGGAATATGCCAGGGATTTCCTTCCAAAGATTCTATAATCAGTATATTAAATATGTTGGAAATGTCGGGCAGGCATTGGTAGAGTCTATTTATTCATTCGTTCAATATAAACCAATACCAGTTACTCAACTTATTCATACTTCATTAAAAAACACTAAATTAGACCAAACGGGATTGATTAACTTGGGCTGGAGGGGATGGGAAGGTGAATTTCCTACTTCGATTATTAGGAGCTGCTCTAAAAATGCAAACTTGGATGAGAAAACTATTGCTTTTTACAATGAAGCGATTAAAACGTCAGTTAGGAGAATTCAGCCTTTAACTAGTTATTTCCATGAAGACCCCCGCTCTGATAAGTTTGAAGGCATGGCACTTACAGGGGTGCAAGCCTATAAGGGAAATGGAATCCCGACTTTAACGGGAAGCGTTGTCTTTACTGACCTTGCACGTAGAGAAAAATCTCAAACTCTGCGTCAAGGTGTGCTGGCTTATACTAAGGTTAGAGGAGATTATAAATCTAGTGATTTTGGGATGATTGAAACAGATTATAATTTTGGAGATCATTCTGCTTATTATGTTAGTCTGGGAGCAAACCTCAATCAAACTAAATTATATTTAGGTGTGCATGGCTCTATGAAAGTAACCGATTTTAACCAAGGCACTGTGTTTGAAGTTGCTCCATAATCATAACCATAAAAAGTAGAACAATGTCACTCCCAGAAGAAAGGAAGGCAACTGATCTAATAATGTTGCCTTTTCTAACTTTCCCTAAGCATTATGGGTTTACCAAACTTTCATGAAACGTTCTTACTGGTCCGGGTTTTGTAGTGGTTTTTTTATATAGTATTTTCATCTCATTAAAGATTTACCGAATTTCTTGTCAGGAATTGATTGTCTACAAACTGAAATTTTTTATAAAAATCATGAGCATCTAAAGTGGCAAGAGCAAATTTTGTATGTTTAATTTCTGGATGTTTTATAATACATTCCATCAGCCAATAACCTAACCCTTTCCTTCTGTAATTCTCATCAATTACAACATCTAAAATCCAAGAAAATACGGCTTTGTCAGTAATGACTCTTGCAAAACCGATTTGCTTATCCCCTTCATATAAACCAAATGTAATAGAGTTATGAATACTTTTTATGATTGTTTCTTTTGTTCGATTTGAAGCCCAAGATGTTGATGAAAGTAATTGTGCGACTGATTCTAAATCGATTAGATTGCTATCATCACTAATCATATAGCTATCTTTATGCCACTCCATTCATAATCACCTCAGAATATAATGACTGATATTATACTACTATTGAATTCAAAGGTCTCTTTCTAAAAAAACCTGTCCTTCAGTAAAAATTACTACCTCCGACTACTTCAAAAAGAAAAAGATAGGTCCTGATTAAAGGAACGCCACCACCAATAAAACTATTTTTCCGAAATATAACTAAAAAAATCATTCCGCGATATGTAAGAAATATCATTTGAATCAGCAGGAATATGAAGTTCCAAAATGTCTTTAATCTTTGTAAATGTCATTTCGGTGTCATCTCGTGAATTTAATATTCGGTACTCATTGGGCAATTTTTGTCGTTGTTGTATTAATACATTCGTTTTTACAGATTGCTCCCACTCCTCAAATTGATTACCATTATCCCTTGTCATAATTCTATGTTTAATGACTTCATCCCAATCAACGTAAAGCGTGATGATGACATAGTTATAATTAGCAAACACATTTGGTATATCGATCATTCTTACGTCATCTAAATCCGTTAGAATGACGTTTTTATATCCATGTCTGTTGTAATTTTTTGCTACCATTATAAGGTTCTCGAAAGATAATTGTTCCTCCTGTTTCTGAGATATATTCGTTGATGGTGTTAGACTCCTGAATTCAGGAATCCAGCCAAATTCGAAATATGGAGATTTATAATATTTATGAAGTTTTCTTGCCATCGTTGTTTTTCCTCATCCAGGTGAGCCATGCAAAATGATAAAATCAATATTCATTGTATGCCGTCCTTTCATTTTAACCGCATTCACTAATAGCCATCCATAAGACTGAAAATATTGAAATCTCTCCTCTAAGGCAGCTTCTTTGTATTCCTACGTTAGCTTGAGACAAGATGAAACAATTAAGCCTCTAATCCATCAAAATTGCATCGCCAATCAGATATCCATGCAGGAAAATAGCCTGATCTTTGGGCCACTTTTTGTGAAGCAAGATTGCTTGCGATTACGTCATACGACGGTACATCTCCACGTTCCAATATGGCAAAAGTTAACTTATTTACAAGATAACCAGCCAATCCCAAATTGCGATATTCGGGTAATATATCGATACCTATTTGCCACAACTTTTCGCAGGTTTTGCTTGCTCCCGCGACACCAACAATTTCACCGTCTTTCTTTGCAAGCATCGCCATACCTGTTTGCCAAGGAAGATTCGTATCATAAATAATAGCATTGTGAAAGTCTGTTTTTTCAAGCAAATTCGCTACTCCATCTTCCTCAACTAATAAAAAAGTGAAATTTTCCGTTGGTAAGATTGGATTTATTCCTTTCAGGTCAGGTAAATAATGTATGTAAAGACCCCTAATGAAGGGTAAAGAAAATATGCTATCCCTGTCCTTGCCTTGCATCATTGCTTTGGCTATCAATAACCGTTCCGGGGTAGCTGATACCACAATCGATTTCCCCATAGACACAATTTCAAAATAACGAGCATTCCTGGGAAATGGTCTGCGCCCGGGAATTTCCTTGGCCTCAACAAAAACAATACTGTCCTTTTCTCCGTTAAGATCATTGATCATGCAATTTAGGTCAAATTCTAGATTATCTTCTTCTCGTTAAATAAATACACGTCCCACCCATATTCAACAATCACAAATCATTACAATATTTCCATCTGGATCTTTGATGTTAAACCAGGCTGTACCGCCTGCTCTCTCAATTTCTCGTACAATTTCAATGTCTTTTTCTTCAACCCAATAATATGCTTCGTCAATATCTGACGCGTAAAAATTAAAAATCGGACTTAAGCTAGGTTTGTGCTGGAAATCGGGATCAAAGGCATGATCATCTAATGTTAAAGAGGTGGTTCCGACTACGGGCACGTTAAATACCGGTGACTCTACTTTATCTAAATCAACCTGTAGCGCTAATAATTCGCAATACCATTTAGTCGATGCTTTCAAATTTGTTACATGAACAAAAACACTGTTCATTTGATTTTTTATGGCTGTTTTCTCCATTTAGATCATCTCCTATTCTAAATTTCTTTGAATTCCTTTTTTTCTAAAATAAAGACTGCTCTCCCCCGAATATTTTAAGTAATCATTAATCAAAAAATTCCATATGCTTTTTTTCCTGTTTGTAATAATCCAATCGATCTTGCAAAGTACCTGTGTGAAACTCAAATTTATGCCCATCCGGGTCGGTAAAATAAATCGAGTTCTTATCTCTTTCATCTCTTGGACGACTCGTTAAAATATTTACATTTAATTCAAGTAATTTTCCATACACGCTATCGTATTCTTCCTCTTTAATCGAAAAGGCAATATGTGTGTATGATTCGTTAATTTCATGACGAGGAATGTCTTTTTCTACATTAAGTGCAAGCCACATGCCGTTTAAGTCAAAGTATGCAGTATTTCTTCCTTTCACTAACAATTTGGCCCCAAATACTTTCTGATAAAAATCAATCGATGTTTCTAAATTCGAAACGGAAAATAATAAATGATTAATACCTGTGATCGTCATCTTTATTTCCCCCTCTTTCATATCTCTTTCTTTTTATAAAATTCTTTTCTATTATATCAAGAATTTTGTTTATTTTAATATCATTTCAATAATTAACGAAATTTTCAAAAGCTAAAATAAAATAGCACCACCATTTCAGATGAATGGTAGTGCCTTCAGATTTAATCGCTCATATTTATTGTTGCACTTCACTATAAAGCTCACGTGTTTTATAGACAATTTTGCGAATACTATCCATCGATAAATTATAGGTTTGTTCCAGTTCCTCGAATGACTGACCTTCCCTATACAATCGGTAGATTTCTTCGTTTCTTTTGGCTAGGGCGAGACGTGATCCGTTGGCTTCTCCCCATCCTACCCGCTGATTGGTTTGCTTCGGAATATAAATAAGCTCTCCTTGAATATATTTCTGAAGTTCCTTCAACAAATGAGGGGGAAGCACCTCTTTTCCATTTTTATATGACAAGCAAGAACATCCTTCCTTTTAAGATGTATGTGTCGATCATGCATTATTTTCTCATTCATCAATAAAACTCCTTTCATTTGGTTTTATTTTAGTAAACCTTTTCACTTTTAGTATACATTAGATCTGGAAAGAAAAGGAGACCGCAATATAAATGCGGCCTCATGTTTTGCGATTTCCGCTAAGCGGAAATCACCTCATATTTTGTGATCAACTTCAATCAGCCTCCTTTCCGAAAAAATTCTATCGGTCCGACATCCTTATTAACTCATAGATCCACCCCTCTGAACAAGGGAAAAAACGATTATAATTATTGTTTCCACTATTTTCTCTTTCACAAATCCTGAGCTAATCGAACCATATCGATCACTTGTATGCCATTTTCAAAAATTTTTTCCGAATAATGCCGTAGAAAGAAATCCTTATCAATTCCTGTTATTCTAAACCCACATTTTTGGTAAAGGGCAAGCTGATCAACACCTGAATTTCCAGTGCCAACCTCAATTGTTTTAAAACCAAGTCGGCTTGCTTCTTCGATCGCATGAAAGACCAACTGTTTTCCAATGCCTCTCCCTTGATAATTTTCATCGACAGCAAGATTGACTAACTCGATTGTTTCAGGTCTTGTTGGCAATAATACATAGACACCAATAATCCGTTCCTTTTCTTGCGCGATAAAGCATTGGCCCCTTTGCAAATAGGCCTCAACAAGCTTTCTAGAAGGATCTGCCAATAAAAGTAGTGGCATTGGTGGTTTCTCCTGTTTCATTAACATCCTTATTTGCACTTTAGGTCCTCCCATTATCAGCCGAAGCCCATTTTACTTTCATATTATCATATTGAAAAAAGAAATAAAGAAATCATTTATTTTTTATACCAGGTACTAACACTAGGTGTTATAATAAACAAAACAATAAGGATGTGATTTGATGGTTCAATTCAAAGCACGGGTAACGGCGATTGGAACGGCTGTACCTGAAAAAAGATTGCGTAATGAAGATTTGGAAAAAATGGTGGAGACGAATGATGAATGGATCGTTCAAAGAACTGGAATGAAAGAACGCAGGATTGCTGGAGAGAATGAGTTTGCTTCAACTTTAGCATTTCAGGCGATTGATCGTTTAATGAAAAATTATCACAAAGATTTGGATGATGTGGATGGCATTATTGTGGCCACGACAACTCCTGACTATGGTTTTCCAAGTGTCGCTTGCCAAATTCAAGCACATTACCAAATTCCTTGTGCAGGCGCATTTGATCTCAACGCAACCTGTGCAGGCTTCACCTATGCTTTACATGTAGCCAATAATTTGATCACTGCTGAGGCACATAAAAAGATTTTAGTGGTAGCAACAGAAACTTTATCGAAAATAACGGATTATCAAGATCGCTCTACTTGTATCTTACTTGGCGACGGAGCCGCAGCCATGCTTGTTGAGTATGATCCAGAGAATCCAAGCTTCCTTGCAAGCCATATGGGAACAGATGGAACCGGCGGCATTCATGTTTATCGGACAACACTTGCTCCAACAATGAACAACACAGCGTTAAACACCTCAGGAAAGATGGTTCAAAATGGGCGAGAAGTGTATAAGTGGGCTGTGCGCACTATCCCAACTGGCATGGATACTTTGATTAAGAAAGCAGATTTGACGTTTAACAATGTCGATTGGTTCATCCCTCATAGTGCCAATCTGCGAATGATCGAATCCATTTGCGAAAAATCAGGACTTTCGATTGAAAAAACCTTAACAAGTGTAAAATATTTCGGTAATACATCTTCGGCTTCAATTCCATTAGCCTTGCAGCTCGGGATTGAAAATGGAAAAGTACAAAACGGTGATACCTTGATGCTGTATGGCTTCGGTGGAGGACTAACGCATTTAGGTATTGTCCTAAAATGGAACCTATAATCTTCTTATAAAGGGTTAGACAATATTCGACTTATGTCCTTATTGCTCGGGAAATAATTCTAGCTCTTTTTGTTCTATTATCCAGATAAAGTGAAACTTCATTCAGTGGGGGGGTTTTTCATCCCCCACTGAATGTTAAGGATCAAAGGCTAAATTCGCAACATCCTGTTGCAACGCCTTTGTGACCTGCGTCCTGCAGGCCCGAACCAATCGGGTATTTACTGGCAGTTGTCCCCCACTTACAATTCTCGTTTTCACCTCGAATTCTTGAAGTGGGGGTCTTACTGCCAGTTAATTCGGGATAAAGCAGGAGAGAAAGTGATTCCCTCCTGCTTTATACATGTCATTTGGCCTCAGTATACCTGCCCTAAGACCCACGAACTGGTCCAAGTTCACTTTCTGTTACCCATTTATGATTTTTGACTACTTCTCCACCTGTTGTAGGTTTATAATCA
This sequence comes from Bacillus sp. SD088, assembly GCF_017355205.1. Lineage (GTDB taxonomy): Bacteria > Bacillota > Bacilli > Bacillales > Bacillaceae_C > Lederbergia. The sequence goes on along the minus strand of NZ_JADIJK010000006.1, from coordinate 155,369 downwards.
ATCATATAAACGGTTGTTTGTTCAAAGGATTCAATCTCTGCTGTTGCCCCTTTCATTCCTTCCATATGATCCGCCTCAAGGGTAACTTCTGTACCGGGACTCAATGGATCCTGACCGGCATCCGCGATTTCTTCCTGTATGACCCATTTATGATCCTTCACTTGCTCTCCACCATTTGTTGGTGTGTACGTGACAACATAAGCAATCGTATTATATGCCCCGACAATGGTCGCTTCTGCCCCCTTCATTCCTTTCATATGGTCCGTTTCAACTATAGCCTGACTCCCAACCTTGTATTTGGGGTCTTGCGCTTCTTTTAATTCTTCTGGAATCTCTCCTGAGTTCGAATGCTGCATCGAATCATGACTTGCATTCGCCTCTTTACTTGTCTCCTCTTGAGGAGACATCTGTCCCTCATCTTTTCTCGCTGTATCCTGGTTCGTATCTTGTCCGCAAGCTCCTAAAGCCAGCATCATCGCGACATTAATGCTTAAAATATATCGATGTTTAGACATGATGAATAGTCTACCTCTTTCATATAGAGTTAAAATTTCGCATTCATGTATCCTAAAATTCATTATTCCCTCCTATCTTCTCGTTAAACCTAATAGAGGAGAAGAGGCGCTACTCTACTCGATCGTGGATACAGTGTCAGCAAAACGACGTATTCATCATAATTGTGTATAGTAAGGAGAGATTTGAAAAGAAAACATGTTTTATCCACCAAAACGCTTCACAAGTTCGTTACGATAACTTTCGTTGGTAAATACCTCAATTAAAAAATCATTACTTGATCGATTTGCGCGTTGTTGCTGAAATGTATTAAGGTCATCAATAAAGAAAACAAGCTCGATTTCTTCTCCAGAGTTCAACTTAGCATACAATGCCTGGTTTAGCACAAATCCAGTTGATCCACCTTTTCCCCCAATATAATCCGCACCTCCAAGCATGTATGCAGTTTCAAGCAAATCGCGTAGTATAGTATTTGCTTCTGGGCTTCCCCATTCCCCTGTATGCACGTCCCTCAGAAAATGTCCATAAGAAGCTGCACTTGCACTAGTCACAGAATCTGACCAAATACGCTGCAAAGTAAGAGGCATATCAAAGGAATCAGGAACTGCCCTAGCTCCAGATTCTAGCTCAGCCTGAAGGGCGATAGATTCCTCTCTTAATTCAGCATGGCTAAGATTTTCCGCTTCTTCACCTAAATCATCAAAAAGTAGCAAGGAAGAAACTAACGGAACAATCGTTTCCTGTTCACCAAGCATTCCCCACGCTTCCATTCGTTCATCGATCGACTCAAATCCAATTAAACCAAGTAAATATTCAGTATTTGCATTGGAACTGTAAGCTATCATGCCTTTCACAACATCATGAAGCTGAATTTTTCCATCTGTAATATTATTTTCTACAGATTCAAGCCAAGCTGGATGTGCACCTCCATCTGAGTTGGGAATATAAAAGGAATCTAGCTTATCTAATGGAACAAGCATTTCAGGATCAAGCTTCCCCTCCGCAACTTGTTCAGCATAAGCAGCTGCAACCATAATTTTGACTGTACTTGCAAGTGGTCGCTCCTGACTGGGTGCAGTGTCAATCAGCACTTCCCCATCAACGGCTAAATAAAGAGAAGTAGTGTCTGTTTCTTCTAGATAGCCTGCTACAATATCAGGATTGCTATAAAAGAAATAGTAACCTCCTACGCCAATCCCTGCGAGTAATACGATAAGTAAGGCAATTCCGAGCTTTGTTGTATAAAACCATTTTTCAAGAAGCAGTATAATCAAAACAATCGCAAGAAATAAGAGATAGCCTAAATCAGAGAAAAACAAAGAAAGAAATATACCAACAAGGACTACAAGCAAGGTTGCTGCGGCCCGGAAAATCATATAAGGTGTTCGTTGCTCTTTTTTGAATAAAGGCAATATTGCAATTAGCGCGATTGCCAAAAGTATAAGATATTGAAATAAGCTCATAAAAAATCGCCTACTTTCTAATAAGATGATGATAGTGTAATATATTTTTTACTATAAGTCAAAAATATGTTACACTAAAAATAGGAAGAGGTGGTCATTATGGTGTTGAGGTCATCTGGAGCGATTAAAAACCGTCTTGCTGTGCTCCGTGCGGAGAAAAAGTGGTCACAAAAAGAAGTCGCAGAAATGCTGGGAGTAAGTAGACAGACGATTGTTTCTCTTGAAAAAAACAAATACAATCCATCTTTAAAACTGGCTTTTGAGATTGCTGCTCTATTTGAAAAAGAAGTAACGGATGTATTTCAATATGTGAAGGAGGAAGTAGAATGAATTGGTTAGGAATTATATTAGTGCCGATTTTCTTAGTGAGTCTTTATATCATCCTAAAATTCACTTGGGGTGAAGAAGGAAAAGATGAACGTGGGGCGCTAGTTTTAAGCAAATCGTATATGATCTCAATGCCAATCTTGCCAATAGGCTGGCTCATACTTCAGCTTATTCAAGATTTTGTTGGAATATCTTATGAAACTTATCGCTATTGGATCTGGATCATGGTGCTTGTTATCTTCATTGTACAAGGGGCTGTCATTATGGTGTATAAGCACAAGTTATAAGAGGTAGTGTCCCTTTCGCATGCTTCCATTCAATCACAATTCCTTAGTTTCATTTTGTTAATGCAAACAGTATAGTTTATGTGTCTGAATGGCTTCGGTTTTTACGACTAATCAACCTCTATACTTTTTAAGGACCTCATCGTATGGATTATTCTGATGAAATAACCACCTTCTCAAGAACGGTCAATCGGTGTATCATTTTATTAACCGATTTGGTCAATGAGGTGGAATATGAATAAAAACTTTTTTGATCGAGTTTTTAATAATGCAACGATGGAAAGACATATACAATCATCAAATGGGAAGGTCTATTACTGGACGAATGAACGAATTTCCCCACAGAAAGTTGCGATTGTATTCTGCCATGGATTAACAGCTGATCATACCCTCTTTGATAAACAAATTAAGCATTTATCCTCTGAATATAAATTGATAACTTGGGATTATCCTTTGCATGGGAAATCAAGACCATATGAAGATTTCACTTTCACACATGTAAATAAAGAGCTGTTAACTATACTCAAACAAGAGAATATAGAAAAAATAATTTTAGTGGGACAGTCAGCGGGAGGTTATATTGCTCAATCCTTTATCCAAGAATACAAGGATAAAGTAATAGGTTTTAATCTACAGGATCATCACTTCCTACCTCTCCCATATCATCAGTGCCTTCAGTCGAATCCCATTCTGTTTGATCCTCTTGATCATCACCTATAATACTGCTATCGAATTCTTCCTCATCGCCGAATGGATTTGTTTCAGTATATTTGCTCTACTCAGAAATAGCATTAAACACAAAAGTAAACATTAAAATACCGACAACGATCCATATCACAAAATAAGCGGAAACCACCACTGTCACAACCGTTTTGATGTTTTTTTCCAATCAGTAAATCTCCACATAAAAAAGACCCTCAGGCCATAAAAAGATTAGAAATAGTACAGCTACCCTCGTTTATTCATACCATTTTTTTCAGCACCTTCAACCATGTTGTCACTCCTCTTTCTAACTATTAATCTGTTAAAATTTTACACCTCGCTCATTATATTGGGGTTTTCTTATGATTTCGACTGTCTTTATAAAGATAGTTATTAAAACCTATTTCTTTTTTTCTAAGCAGACTTCCTCTCACTGAATTGACAAGCATTTAGTGAGAGGAATCGGTCTTTTCTCATTCATTTAGTAAAAAGGGGATAACGAAAAGTCGAATCGTCTAAAAAGTTTTTCAAACATTCGATAATTTGAGAAAGGGCTTTGACCAGAGGCGATCACGGGGCTTCGTTACCGATTTAGAAAATTCAGCGCCGGGACGAGCACGATAAAGGTTAAGATTGACCGTAATCCAAGATGTAACTCTGTATCCTATCTGTCAAAAAAAGCTTTAATTCCATCTACAATTCCTGTAGCGACTTTCTCTTGAAAAGCGGCTGAATTGATTCGGGCTTCGTCCTCAGCATTGGATATATATCCAAGTTCGAGCAACACCGCAGGTACTTTGTTTTCTCTTAATACATAATAATCTCCATAAGAGACACCGCGATTACGGGCGTGAATATCCTCTATAAATATGTACTGATGGATGCATTCCGCTAGTTTTTTATCACGGTTATGATAATAATAGGATGTCATCCCTTCCACATCATTTGTCTCAAATGCGTCATAATGGATACTTACAAATAAATCTGCTTGATTTTCTGCTGCCAACTCTCCCCGCTCTTCAAGCTCGACATATTCGTCATCATCGCGTGTCATTAGAACCTCTGCGCCAGCCTGCTCTAGTGTAGTCTTAATTTTATTCGCTGTCTCTAACGTAACTTGCTTCTCAAGCGTACCATTTTGGCCGCTGGCTCCAATATCATTGCCACCATGCCCAGGATCAAGTACAATTCTTCGTCCTGCCAAAGCCAATGTTTTTTCGGCTTTTATCGTTTTATTGCTTTCCTCCCCGCAGATTTTTTCATTATTTCCCTCAAATTCAAATACATGAATCGCCGCAAAGACTATAAGCAAGAACATGGGCAAGACGAGTCCTTTCCATTTTTTCATAGAAACTTCCTTTCTAGGTCGGTCCATTTTTATAAACGAGAATCTGATAAAAAATTATTGGGAAAATGATGTTGATCGCTGTAGACCCCAAACTCATAGCCCTGCTCTTTGAAAAAAGCAATAATTTGCGGTAACAGCTTCAAAGTTTGTTCCTTTTCGTGCATAAGGACAACTTCAATATTTTCTGTTGTAGTCGATTTTATGATGTTCATAATCTTCTCTGGGTCATTGGGATAATTCCAATCTTGGGAGTCAATTGTCCAATCCCAAATTTTCAAGCCTGCCTCAATGACTTGATGATGAATAAGTTCATCATTCAACCCAGGAATAGACCCATAAGGAGGACGAACTAAATGAGGGCTCGTTCCTGTAATCTCGTGGATTAACGCCAATGTTTCCTGCATTTCTGGGACAAACTGCTGATTTTTGTATAATTGGTCATAATCATGTGTCATACTATGGGCGCCAACATAATGGCCTTCCTCAATCGCTCGTTTCACATCAGACTGAAAGGATGGTTGCTTTAAATGGCTTCCCTGCATGAAAAAGGTTGCTTGAATTCCATGGTCCTTTAAAACATCAAGAAAATTTCCGGTCCATTTACTTGGACCATCGTCAAAAGTTAAGTAGACCATTTTCTCGTTTTTCTTATCCTTTGACTCTTCTTTCCTTCTTTCTATCTCCTCTTCCTTTTGCTTATTTGCTTCTTCTTTCATTTTTTCTTCGGTTTTTCGTGGTGAAGGACTAGTTTCTTCAAACGTTTCGGCCATTATTTTCTTATCCTCTGTCTTGTCAATGGGAGATGCAGCTTTTATGAAGTAATCTATCACCCAAACACAGGAAACTACTAAAAAAAACAATAGACATATTTTTAATAAGACTCTTATTCTTCTTTTCTCCCAACTAGACTGTTGTTGCATATGTTTCAACTCCCCTCTTTTATCTCTATTACTAGATTAAACATGCGAGATATAGATAAAATGAAGTTGAGATAAATTTTGGATAAAGAAAAAGCTATTAGGTCATGGGTTTAACCATGACCTAATAGCTTTTACTCTGAGTAAACTTCTATTTGTTTTTTCTTAAATAAAAATAAAACAATACGCCTGTTTCTGTATTCTCTACCCCAAATTTACTTCCATGGAGTTCAAGAATATTTTTGGAAATGGCTAGTCCCAAACCTGTTTCACCTTTTGAGCGATCTCGAGAAGTATCTCCGCGGTAAAATCGATCCCAAATTTTTTCCAATCGTTCCATAAGAATCGGTTCGCCTGTGTTTTCTACACAAATTTTCACTTGATTCTCTTTATCCTTTACCGAAATAGTCACGATACCAGCTGCTGGTGTATGACGGATCGCATTGGTTAAGAAATTCGTGATCACCTGCTCAATCCGATGTTCATTTGCTATCACTTCAAACGGCTGTAGCACCGGTCTAAGTGTCACCTGATTCTTGGCGGCCTCTATGGAAAGAGGGGCACAAACCCGTTCGATCATTTCATCGATATAGAAGGATTCCACTTTCATTTGATAAGTACCTGATTCATATTTGGCCAATTCAAGCATATCGGCAATGAGCCGATCCATCTTGTCAACTTCCTTCTCCAGTGCCTGAAAATAATACCCCCTTTTATGCTTGGCCACATCATCTTGTAAAATGGAAATCGTGCTTTTCATAATACTTAACGGTGTTTTAAGCTCATGCGAGACACCTGAAATAAATTCTTTTCTTGTGTTCTCTAGCTGCTTTTCTTTTTCAATATCCTGCTGCAGCTGCTTAATATGTTTGTGTAATGTGTCCGAAAGGGTATTGATGTTTTCCGATAATGTCCCCAATTCATCCCTTGATTTCACAGTGACACTTTCAGAGAAGTCCAAGTTAGCCATTTTTTTCGCCGTTTGATTAATTTTCAGTAGTGGACTAGCAATTTTTTTCGAATAATAAAAGGATGCTAATAAAACGAGAAGCATCACGAAAACGATTAAATAAACATAATACTCCTTTACCATTTGCACAGCCTCATCTACTGGCTGCAGTGATGTCATTGCAATTAGATAGGATCTGTGACCATCGATTGACAAGGGCTTGATTAATATTTTGTACTGAATATTATTTTGCTCAATGTCCTCCACTTGAATGGATTGGTCCATTGTTGGATTTTGTTTCAACAGAAGAGAGGCTTGAAAATCTTTGATTTTATCCATAAATAGAGTGTTTGTGTAAATAGCATTCGATCCTTCACTTCGATTTGGAAGCTGTACAGCTGTAACCGTTCCAATCAATTGAACAATATCTTGTTGTGAACTTGCCGGTTCTACTGGTTTAGCTTGCACCACTTTTGACTCTTCCCTTAAAACGGCTGGCGACTGTGAACTAGATTCATTTGGAAAGAGAAGATCTGTTTCCTGCGTATGTTTTGAAGAATTCTGTCCGATCCGCTTGCTGAGATATTCTCCTGCTGCTTTTTTCAACTGCTTATTCTCCCAGTAGGTTACATTTTCTTGTTCCTGTTCCAGCTCATATGGATCCAAAGCTCCGATCGTTCCTAGCGAATTAGGCACAAATCTTCCTAAATGGCCGATGACATAAGGGATGACTATCGATCCTTTCTTAATCCCGTATATACCAATGCGTACATCTGGCTCAAGAAGGAGATCATCTGATAAAGCATCTTCAAAATCCAGCAAATAGTAGAGAGGGATACGGATTGTTTTATCTGCAAAAGCTTCGTCATTCGCTCGCTCTGACTGAATTTCCACATAAAAATCATCCGCATTTTTTAAATTTCCATATTGATCCAATGTCGTAATCCATGTATTATGTTTTTGATAAAAATCCTGTTCTAGTTTTTTTTGAACATATTTGTCTTCCTTGTTTTGCAGGTAATCGTCTGCATAACGATCCATGGCCGCCTGAATATCAGTGACTTTTTGATGGGCATAATATTGCTTGAAGAAAATCGTTTGACCGATAAAAACAGTCGTTAAGATAAAGACGCAAAGCAAAGTTGTCAGAGTAAACAGTTTGAAAACAATTTTACTTCTCATACAGTCGCCTCAAATTTATAACCTAAGCGCACAATAGTTTTGATCGCATCTGCCTTATCACCAAGCTTAGTTCGGATATTCCGTATATGCGTATTAATAGTGCGGTCATCACCGGCATATTCATAACCCCAAACCTTGATAATTAATTGTTCCCTAGTAATCACAATTCCTTCGTTTTGCATTAAGTAGGAAAGAATTTCAAATTCTGTATGTGTAAGATTGATGCTTTGATCATCAACTAGCACTGATCTGGCAGCCATATTAATGGAAATGCCATTCGCAGGTTTTACCTGTTGTTCTTCTACAGCGCTCTTTTGTTGACGGCTTTGCAATAATCGTTTGGCCCGTGCCAATAATATAGCTGGACTATATGGTTTCGTCACATAATCATCTGCCCCAAGTTCAAAGCCTAATAATGTATCTTCTTCCTCAACACGTGCGGTTAGGATAATAATGGGAACATCCGCCGTTTTTCGAATCCGCCTGCAAACAGACCAGCCATCTAATTTGGGCAGCATAATATCTAAAATAATCAAATCCACCCTTTCGCTGTCAAATAATTGCAATGCCTTTTTCCCATCATTTGCTTCCAGCACATGGAAATTTTCATTTAAAAAATAGTCTTTAAGCACTTCTCTTAGAATTTGTTCATCCTCAACAATCAGAATGGTTTCATTCATCGCTTTATCCTCCATTGTTATTCGTTTAAGTATATCAAAACAATGTAAAGATTAGATAAAGACAAACCATTATATAAATCTTTTCAAATAACCGATTGGTCCCCAATCGAAGAAATGTAAACCACTCTCTCCCCTCTAGGATTGTTGCAAGGATCTCGTAATTGATTAAAACCACTTTCTCATATTCAGATTGCATTTTGTCAATACATCTTAGATACAGGAGCCTTTTCTTCCTGCTCAACAGTTCGATCCTTCTAGCTTCAGATCTTTCGTGTCTTCAGGTGGGATCGTGTGCATTTTTGATCGAGCTCTACATCGCTATTTATAAATTATAGCTGTAGCAAATCTGTTTTTGTGTGAGAGGAGAATGCCGTAATCATCAAAATCAGCTAAACTAATCGCTATGAAACAAGCCAATTTTTCTTTTCCATCCTTCTCGGTAATCTCCTTCATTTTTGAAAGATATGAGCAACACCTCCATATTGAGCAAATAATAGAGTGCTAATAGTATATTTTCTAACATCATGCTAAGATATTGAGGTTTGCAAATTCGATCAATCGGTCGTTATGGTAATATAGAAAGAAAGTACAAAGTAAATGTTGATATTGGAACTTTTTTCGAAATAATTAATCTTTTTATGAGCTATTTATTTTTATAATTCATTCAATTGAGACACTTGCTTACGCTGTTCGATTACCTGGTGCTAGAGCCCCTAATGATGATGACCTCACGTTTATTGAGAACTATCCTTGCTCAGTTATTTCTTTCCAGGGGCTTGGCTTACAAAATTCATTGTATGAGGAGATTGATATGAAACTTGATCGGCTTTTACGTATGATCATGCTTTTACTTGATCGAAAAAAAGTAACCGCCCAAGAATTAGCAGAGGAATTGGCTATTTCTGTTCGGACGGTTTATCGTGATATTGATACATTAAGTAGTGCAGGAATTCCTATCGTTAGCTATCAAGGGGCGAATGGTGGCATCAGTTTAATCGAGAATTACCGGATCGACAAACATTTTTTAAAAGAAGAGGAGCTCACCTCTCTATCCGTTGCCTTAAAAAGTCTGCTTACAGCCTATGAGGATCCTAGCGCCAAAACCGTTTTGGAAAAAATCCGCCATATTGTGGGCAAAGAGGCTACAGAGGATTACCTTTTTATCGATGATAGTCCATGGGGGCAAGACGAACACCTTAAACAAAAACGAACCTTTTTAAAAACAGCCATTGAAAACAACACATGTGTAGAGATTGTATACGGAAATAGAACCGTCATCCCCCGAATCATTGAACCTCATACGCTAGTGCAAAAAGGTCGTTCCTGGTATGTGTACAGTTATTGTTTACAGCGACAAGCTTTTCGCTTATTTAAACTAGCAAGAATAAAAGATTTGCAGTGGAACAAGCAGACGTTTCAGCGAAAAGAGGGTCGATGTATCTAAGCTTCCTTGGGATAAAGATTGGTATGATCACAAAATGATTATCTTAAAACTCACTTATCAGGCAGACATCTATGAAAAAATGGAGGAAATGTTTGGTGTAGAAGCAGTGGATGCGGAAAAACAAATTGTCACCCTGCAACTACCAGAGAACCAATGGCTATACAGCTTTCTATTAAGCTTTTCTGACAAAATCGAAGTGCTTGAACCGATGCATATCAGGGAGATTATCCAGCAGCAGGCAAGAAATGTTTTTAAGATGTATAAAACCTGACAGACTGTTGTCAGGTTTAGATCGTTATAGTAAGGCTAAAGGTGGTGAAAATTATGATCAAACAGAAGAAGGCATTCAGAGTGATGGGAATTTCTGTAGAGACGTCCAATGCAAATGAAAGGACCGTTCAGGCAAAAATCCCTGCCTTATGGGATCGATTTTATCAAGAGCAGGTTTCAACGCAAATTCCTGCCTTGGATCATACTGTATATGGCGTGTATTCGGATTATGCTGTAGATGTAAATGGCACATATCAGATGACGATCGGGCTCAAAGTGGACAAGGCCACAAAGTCAGATGAATGGGTCGTAAAAACGATTCCTACTTCTCAATATCTTGTCTTTACTTCTGAAAAAGGCCCCATCGCGAAAATCGTTGGCGCACTTTGGCAGGAAATTTGGCACTACTGTGAAAAGAACAGTATCAAGAGAACTTATACAGGAGATTTTGAAGTGTATGACGGGCGATGTGCAGATCCTGAGAATGCGCAAGTAGAGATTTATATTGCGATTAAGAAATAAAACTGTCGGCATTTACTTTGTGGGGTGAATGCCGATGCCTTTAAATCGGGATTTAAGAAATGGAACTCTCTTTCTATCTACACTCTCTCACGCTAAGAATCAACAGATGGCTCTGATCTCTAATAAATTTATCCCCTATGTCTTTCTTTCAATCCAAAACTATGTGGGAAAATAGGTTTTCCCAAGATGAACATAAGGGTTCTCAAATACATAAAATGATTTTTTTTGAGCATATTTCGCAAAAACTAATTCTAAAATATATATTTCGAAAATGCGTGAAATACGCCATCTTCATCATTGGATAAGGTGACATCATTGGCGAGCGCTTTTATATCGTCAGGGGCATTTCCCATCGCAATTCCTAAACCTGCGAACTCAATCATACCCAAGTCATTGTAATAATCGCCGATTGCCATCATTTCTGATTGCTTTATTTCAAGGGAATCTAAGAGATGGATGAGCGCTTTTGTTTTATTTGATTGGGCATGAACGTATTCTCTATGAAATTCTAAATCAATCCTCTTTCTGAGTCGTCCAGGAACTGGCAAAGGAATCTCCTGCCATCCACCTACTTTATTTTGATCGCCAATTGTACATTTCATAATTTTTTCCTTAATAGATAAAACATCACGATGAATAGTAGGAGTGATTTCATATACCTGATATTGTTGTTCTTGAGAGTCTTCCAGCCATTCCACATACACATCAAAAGCTGTACACAGGGAAAAATGAATGTGATGACGGCGGCAATAATGGATAAGTGGGGCGATATCCTCCATAGAAAAAGAATACTCGCCAATGAGTGCTTGATTTACAGTATTAATGGTAGCTGTTCCATCATTTGATACCAAAATCCCCTTAAAATCCAATTGATCCAAAATCCGTTTCGTTTGCATATAATATCTGCCTGTCGCTAACACAATCTGAACCCCTAAATCTTCTGCCTTATAAATCGCTTGTATATTCCGCTCAGAGATATTTCCATCTCGATTAAGCAATGTCCCATCCAAATCCAAAGCCACTAATTTATACATGAAATCCCCCTTCTATTCTAACTTTGAAAAACAATAACCGGACCATGCCAACAATCATTTTGCACGAACTCTTCTTTCTGTATGTGTCCATCCGTATAATCATGAATCAATTTTGCCCAAAACCTTTGAGCAACTTTATTTCCTGCTGTCTGTCTAATCTCCCATACTCCCCGATATTGTTGGAACAAGGAGTTAGCAACCTTTTGCCCAACACCTAACCTTCTAAATTTCCTCATAATAAAAAAATCACTGATTACATTGCTTTTTTCAGCGGTACTTAATTTCATGAATTCTTTTGGAACATCAAGACTAACAAGCGCAAATCCCGCTATTTCACCATCAACCTTGACCAAGTATGGGCGGCGATAATCGTCTGTCCATTGATGATCTAAATACTTATATAAATATAAACCGTGGTCATTTAACACATGACCATCAAATTCACTACTATCATATCTATATAATTGCATTAAATTCTGTAATATCGTTTTATCTTCGTATGGAATAAGTGATAAGGTAACGTCCATACTCATCCTCCTTTATGAAGTGATTGCACAAGTGCATAAATCTACAGAACGAGTAAGTGTAAAAATAAAAATAGCGGGTACCATAACATGTATAGATTTCTGGAGGTGTTCAAGATGTATATCAGCGGTCATGTTTCTGGATACGATGGTGTGAATTTATTTTACCGTGGTTGGCTCCCCAAAGAATCACGTGGATTTATAATGTTGATTCATGGAGCTGGTGAGCATTCGGGGCGTTATTCCCATATTGGTGAAATATGTATGGAGCACCAACTCGGCGTACTTGCGCCGGATTTACGAGGTTTTGGAAAATCTGGTGGTCCTCGTGGACATGTTAATAAATTTACAGATTACCTAGATGACTTAAATCAATTAATTGAATCCTTTCAGGTCCAATATCCTTCCGCCCCATTATTTATTTTCGGGCATAGCTTAGGAGGGCTCATTGCTATTCGCTACGGTCAAATGTATCCCCACAAAGCAAAAGGATTTATCTTATCAGCTCCTGCATTAGGGATCCGATTTCAGCTGCCACTATTAATAAAAAAAACAGTGGAATTTTGTTCTTGGATTTCTCCTAATTTATCGATCCAACCTTTCAAGTGGATGGGAATCCTAAAAAAAGTTCGCAGTTTAGAGCATCTTTTCCCAGAGCCTGATCTAGAATTAATCGAGGATCCACTATTTACTTCAGAATACACCCCGCGTTGGTTAACTGAATTAACTCATAATGGAGTTCACGCGTTATTAGATATTGAGAAATTCCGTTTTCCACTTTTATGTCTTTATGACCAACAGGATCCAATTGTCCATCCTGATTCAATCTTACGCTTTTTGGATTCCATTTCCATTCAGGATAAAAAATATATCATGTATGAAGATGGGCTTCATCGACATTGGGACGCAAACCATTGCGAGCATGCATTGGAAAATGTTATGACATGGTTAACTCCCCGTTTATAATTAAAGTCAAGAGCCAACCCACTTTTACTTAATGGGAGCAGGATAAACATGCAATTCCTAGATTTTTTTATGCTTGATTTATAAATCCCATCCCCCTTAAAAAAGCTGCCATCCTCGCATTCGTTTGGTGAAAATATTTGTTATTATGTCGGCCGTATTTAAAAAATCCGTGCTCCATTCCTTCATATTCTTCGAAATGGATTTTATTTCCAGATTCCACCATGCGCTCGACAAATAATTTATTTTGTACATAGAGACCGTGAGGAATCGCTGGGGTATCCTCCTCCGTGCCACACATCCATAAAGTGGGCGGTAATCCCTTTTTAATATGGTGCAACGGAGATATTTCAATGGCTTGATCCAATATTTCTGGATATCTCCTTTTCATAATATCTATTCCGTCCATGCCAGCTCCAAAGATGATCAGCGCATTAGGGATATGATCACGACTCTGCTGATGATAATCGGGGTCATCATTTACATGATCAAACATGATTGAAGAAACACTGACATAGCCGCCTGCGGATGCACCGCACATGACAATTTTTTCTGGATCGACGCCCAATTCGTCCGCATGTTGACGCACCCAACGGACTGAAGACTTCGCATCCGCAATCGCATGTTTCGGCGTAAAACCCACGTCATGGCCAGCCCGATAATCCACACAGATCGCGACCATACCAAGTGAGGCAAAATAATTAGCTTGCTGTTGAAAAACAGCTGGTGATTGCGGATTCTTTTTAAAACTACCTCCGATGAAAAAAAGAATCGCTGCTCGCTTTTTCTTCGCCTCTGACGGCTCAAATATATATAACTTTACATCTCTAGTTCCGATGCTCTTAAACGTTTTCTCAATCACAGGAAAATCAAACTCCGGTACTCTCATCTTCTCGCTCCTAACTATCCATTTTCATAAAAATTATGGACGGTTTTCTGATCCTACACACTCTTTCTCGCGGCGGCCATTTCGACTAATTTATTTAGCGTTTTCCAATTGCGAACTGTGGTAGGCACACCCAAGCTCTGCATTTGGTCAGCCAGCTTGGAATTTCGTGCACCGTTTCCAAATAAAAAATAAATCTCTTGACCCTCCACTTGATAATCCTCCCCAGCGTTTTTATAACCATTTAATCTCTCTACTTTTTCCTGCAAAGGGGCATGGAGGAGGAGGGCAACATAAAGTATTTCTCCTGCCGCGGAGGCCCTCGCCTTTAAAACGACATCCTCAGAAAAAGGTAAGTCGGCTATAATTGCCTCTAGTCCTGTTGCTGTTCTTATAATCACATTGATTGAAAAACCGAAGTCATCAAAAATCCTTCGCTCTATTTCTTGACGCAACCAATCCTCTTTCTCATTTGATTCAAACAGGACATTGCCACTCTGGATATATGTCTGGACATGAGCAAGCCCTATCTTCTCTAGTGAGGCACGTAATTCTTTCATTTTAATTTTTCGGTGTCCCCCAACATTAATTCCTCGGAGAAATGCAATGTATACTGGCATGTTATTCCCCTTCCATTTATTTTGTTTAACACTGATCTTCTGTGTAGCATCTACGAGGATTTGCTCTTTCTTTGCGAACGCATTCCTTTTCGTTTTTGAATTTGATCATTATGTAAAAATCGCTGATACTCTGCACTATTTACCCCATAAATAGCGATTTTTCCTTCGTGATCATAATGAATTCCCCAACCATATTTTTTCACTAATGGAGATGCCCTAAAACAAGCTTTCGATTTGGCAAAAAATTGTTCGCGTAATTCATCAAGTTTGTCTGAATCAACTTGATTTTTAATCAAATACGTTTTAAATTGGACATCTGCTTCCGTGTATTCGTAGGGATGATCCTCCATTAAATCATATTCAATCGATGCAATCGTTGGTTTGTTGTTTCTTGGAACAGGCACAATCGGCTCCGTAACGCCGGAATCCTCAGATATGGTAATGAATGTATTTTGATAACTCATAAACATCCTCCTCATATTTAATAGTCAATATTCATGTTTGCCAACTAAGCAATCCGAATGCCTGCTTCCATTGTACATGAAAGCCCTTCCCTTGAGTATTTATTTTTTAAAGCGGATCATTTTTTGCACAAAAAAGCATCTAAAAATACTCGTCTCCAAGTTTTTAGATGCCTTACCATTTAATTCTTAAGATGTCGCTTTTTGTTCATTTGCAAAGAGACAACGTCCTTTTCCAAATGGAATACAAAGGGGCGTTCCGAATATCGGATCACAAGCAATCTGACATTTCATGTCAAAGACTGTTCTCACTAGCTCAGGTGTAATAATTTCCTCCGGTTTCCCATGAGCGAAAATTGTTTTATCTTTTAAAGCCACAATATAATCTGCATAACGACTAGCTAAATTTAGATCATGTAGCACCATCACAATCGTTCTATTTTCATTTTCATTCAATTCAAAAAGGAGGTCAAGAACATCGACTTGATGAGCCATATCTAAATAGGTTGTCGGCTCATCCAATAAAATAGTCTCCGTTTGTTGGGCTAATGTAAGAGCAATCCATGCTCGTTGCCGTTGGCCCCCTGATAATGAATCAACAGATTGATCCGCTAATTCACTCATGTTTGTCGATGTAAGCGCATGTTGAACAGCTTCTTCATCTTGCTGTGACCATTGTTTCATCCATTGGCGATAAGGATGTCTTCCCTGCTTTACGAGTTCATAGACAGTTAAGCCCTCAGGAGTTACTGGACCTTGCGGTAAGATAGCTAGTTTTTTGGCAATATCCTTCGTTCTTAATTTTGCAATTTCCTTTCCATCTAGCATTATTTGACCTTGCTGTGGTTTTAACAAACGGGCTAGAGATCGCAATAAAGTAGATTTGCCACAACCATTCTGACCAATCAATACCGTAATTTTCCCTTTTGGTATTTCGATATCTAGACTATCTATAATAATGCTGTCTCCAAATCCAAGCGTTAAATCATGTGCTGATAAAGTTTCCACTAAGATCACCCCTTCCAGGACTTTACTAAAATTGCCATGAACACCGTTTCCGCACCTAAAATATATGCACTTCATCTATTTTACTATAGATTTCTTTGTTCAACACCTTTTATTTTTTCAACGTTTCTAGAAATGTATCAACGGTTTTGGTTGATGCAATCAATCCCTTATTTGTCCAACTATCAGCTGCATTCAATACATACACCCGGTCATTTTTTACTGCTGGGATGCTGTTCCAAACTTTACTATTTTCCAGTACATCAAGACCTTCTTCTCCTTCAGCTGCTAGTAAGAAGACATGATCTGCATCTAGTTCCGATAATTTTTCAAGTGATAGAGGCTCCCACTGTGGTTTCGCTTCCCCTAGCTCATCTACAAGCTCAGGATAGTGAACACCCAATTCAGAGTAGAGCACTTTCGCACTGTGGCGATCTTTTTCAAATACAAAGTATTTTCCACCAATCACCCAAATGGCGGCAACTGTTTCATCACCGATAGCATCTTGCACTTCTGTTTTCGCTTCGGCTACTTTCTTTTCATAATCGTTTAAGGCTTGTTTGGCTGCATCTTCTTTCCCAAGTAATTGTCCAAATAGGTCCATCTGTTTTTGCCAATCACCTACTGTTTCCTCATCCATGACATAGGTTGGGGCAATTTTCTGATAGTCCTCATATGTCCCCTCATAACTGTCCAGCGTATTTTCTAAAATAATCAGATCAGGTTGATAACTGAGAACTTGTTCTAATGGAAGTGTCCATTCAATTTTCGGGACATTTTCGAGTTGATCCTCTAAATGATCTTGTATCGATGTGCCAATTGCCCATTTCGCTACAGGTGTTACACCAATGGACAATAAAGCATCTTCATGAAAAGGTGCCAACACTTTTTCAGCATTTAATGGGATTGTCACTTCTCCCATTTCAGAATCCAAGGTAATCTCTTTGTTATTTTCCTCCACGGGAGCCTTATCTCCCGATTTCTCTGACTCTTTTTGAGAATCAGTATTTCCACAACCGGCTATAATGAAAAATATCATGATAAACATGATAAAAAAGCTAAATTTATTTTTTAATAATATATTCATCCCTTTATCCCCTTTATGCTATAATAACATTTACTGGTAATGATAATCACTTTCAATTAGGTTGTCAATAAATATTTAACCCCCGGGAGAAAGAATGAGGAGAGTCGTATGCGTTCGTTTATTCAGCATTCAAATATTTTAAAAATAACGATTAATTTAGTAGTAGTAGGCGCAATTATTATATCCACTGCATTATCTGTCTCTTATGGTTCTACAGAAATTGAACTAAGAACAGTTTGGAACGCAATATTTCAATTTAATCCAGAACTTTCTTCCCACCAGATTATCCAAGAATTACGTTTACCGCGTGCACTGTCCGCTGCTTTAGTTGGGGCGTTTCTCGCCGTTGCTGGTGCGATTATGCAGGGAATGACACGAAATCCTTTAGCCTCTCCATCTATTATGGGGGTAACTGATGGAGCGGCTTTTGGGTTAATGATCATTATGGCATTTTTCCCCTCTACCTCAAGTCTCAGCTTAACTTTAAGTTCTTTTATTGGTGCGGCGCTTGCGGTGAGTCTTATATTTATGATTGGATCGTCTTCAGCAAATGGATTGACTCCTGTGAAGTTAGCCTTAGCCGGAGTAGCGATCGGAACGATGCTTCGTTCGATTACCTCCATTCTTTCCTTACATTTTCAGCTAGAAAAAGAAATGGGGTTTTGGTTAGCTGGAGGGCTGGATAAGACAAACTGGTCATCGGTTCAAATGCTGGCCATTTTCGGTGTGATTGGTTTACTGTTTGCTTTTTCCATCTCAAAGTCAATGACCGTCCTTAGCTTAGGTGAAGATGTATCCGTTGGATTGGGGCAAAACAATGCGCTGATTAAGATTTTAGGCATAGTGGCTGTGTTTATGCTCACAGGTGTTTCTGTCTCTGTCGCCGGTGCCATCGGTTTTGTTGGACTGATTGTCCCTCATATCACACGTTTTTTAATGGGAGCTGATTATCGCTGGATTATTCCTTCTTCAGCTCTATTTGGCGGGCTTTTAGTCATATTATCTGATTTAGTATCGAGAATGATTAATGCACCTTTTGAAACACCCGTCGGGGCCATTACTTCGCTAATAGGGGTTCCGTTCTTCCTTTATTTAGCAAGAAGCAAGGGGGAGAAAAAATGAATGTAACTCAATCAAAAAAACAACGTACTTTCTGGCTAATGATCAGCCTTCTAATCCTGCTTATTTTCATAATGATTTTTGTCAGCTTAAGTATTGGTGTGATTAAGATTAACCCTAACGAAGTGATACAAACTATTTTTAACCAGGGAACAGATCAGCAAAAGCTCGTTCTGTTTGACTTTCGGTTACCAGGAATAGTCTTATGCTTACTTATTGGGGCCGGCTTGGCCGTGTCAGGAACGATACTACAAGGAATTACGCAAAATGAATTGGCTGACCCAGGAATCATCGGGATTAATACAGGGGCAGGCCTTACTGTCGTACTATTTATCTATTTTTTCCGCAACCTTCTTCCAGCATCTGATCCATTATCCATCTTTATTATGCCATTTGCCGCCTTAATTGGTGCGATTGTGGCAGCGGTCTTGATTTATCTCCTTGCTTGGAAAAAAGGAGTAAGTCCTACTCGGCTGGTCTTGGTTGGAATTGGTGTGAATGCTGGATTCGGTGCCCTGCTTACAATCTTACAATTACGGATGGATCCACAAGATTATAGGCAGGTAACGGTATGGCTCTCAGGAGACATTTGGAATGCTAACTGGGCATTTGTTCTTGCTTTATTCCCTTGGATATTGCTCTTAATTCCGCTAGCCTGGCAAAAAGCAAAAACTTTAAATGTCTTTACATTAGGGGATGATGTAGCCGCTGGTTTGGGATCTCATGTTGAAAAAGATAGACGATTTTTACTACTTATTGCCGTTGCACTCGCAGGGGCGTCCGTCGCGGCTGGTGGAGCGATTGCATTTATAGGCTTAGTGGTTCCCCATATCGCTAGGAAAATAATCGGGCCTTTGCATCAATATATTATCCCGATTTCTACATTAGTGGGAGCCTTATTATTAATGGGTGCGGATCTGATTGGGAAAAATCTTTTAACCCCAACAATGATTCCGGCCGGGATCGTTGTCTCGATTTTAAGTGCCCCTTATTTTATCTATTTATTAATCAAAGTGAAATAATCTTGGAGGTTTTTTTATGACTCAGCAAAATAATATTTATGATGTAACCATTATTGGTGGTGGACCCGTTGGGTTATTTACTGCTTTTTATAGTGGCATGCGCGAATTAAAAACGAAGATTATTGAATATTTACCTTATCTAGGTGGGAAGGTTTCTTATTTTTACCCACAAAAAATTATTCGTGATATTGGGGGATTGCCCCATCTATCAGGTGATGAATTGACTGCTAACTTGATCGAACAGGCAAAAACATTTGATCCAACGATTGTCTTCGAAGAACAGGTATTGGATTGGCAGAAACATGAGGATGGTTATTTCATCTTAACAAGCAACAATGGGAAAAAACATTATACAAAAACAGTGATTTTGGCAACAGGATTCGGTTCCTTAAAGCCAGTTGAGTTAGAGCTTGCCCACGCTAAAGAGTTTGCAGAAGAAAGTCTGCATTATTCGATCCATGATATTGATCGCTTTAAAGGGAAGCGTGTTTTGATTACTGGTGGTGGGAATTCTGCGGTCGATTGGGCCAATGAATTAGAACCGATTGCTGAAAAGGTTACATTAATCTATCGTAAATCTTCTTTTAAAGGGATTGAAAGCAATGTAACAAAAATGAAAAATTCCAGTGTACAGGTTTTGACTCCTTATGAGCTAACAGACTTAAAAGGGAAGGATGGCCGTCTAACCAGTGTGATCATACAAAATACTGAACAGAGCACTTTTGAAGAGGTGAAAGTAGACGAGCTCCTCGTCAACCATGGGTTTCATATCGATCTTGGCCCTATCGCTGAGTGGGGAATGGACATAACGGATGCAGGGATTGTAGTGAATTCCTCCATGTCGACCTCCATTCCAGGCGTTTTTGCAGTAGGAGATATCGCCCAATACGAAAATAAATTACCACTGATTGCAGGGGGTTTTAATGAAGGACCAATTGCCGTTAATAGTGCCAAGCTTTACATACATCCTAAAGATCCTTTAACCCATCTATACTCTACTCATTATGAACCTTTGATCAAGACGGATTAGAAGTAAGGGGCTGCCAATAAGTCTTCAACACCGAGAAATCTCCTTCTTTTATATGAGTAAATGTTAAGAAAATCGCCAAAAACAGTGACACACCTGTGGAAATAGCATCAGTTGAAGGACTCATAGCAAGGAAGCCTTTTTGGCGATTTTCAACTTTTGGGACATGCCCTTAAACTTGAAAGTTTTTGGAATCTTTCATACAAATGAAGAGAAATAAAATAGAAAGGTTGTGGAAGATGATTATTAAACCCTATCAAGAATCCTCGCTACTGAAATTGCTTCACTGCTTAAACGAGCGCCTCAAACTTTCCTCTGAATGGAAGCAACAATACCTCCATCTGAAAAAAGGCCATGAAGGTGAGCAGAAACTGGCTAACCTTCTCAAAGATCTTCGCACCGACTGCTTGATTTTGCATAATCTACTCTTGGAATATCACAATACCCTTTTTGAGATTGATGTTCTCCTTATTTTTGAAAATACGATTTATCTGATAGAAGTAAAGTATTATGAAGGTGATTATTATATCGATTCTGATATTTGGTATACCTTGACTAAAAAAGAAATTCATCATCCCATTCTGCAATTAAACCGCTGTGTCTCCTTATTCCGGCGCCTTCTCCAACAATCTGGCGTTCACCTTCCTGTAAAAGAATACGTCCTGTTTAATCATCCCGAATTTACGTTATACCAGGCGGATCCCGAACTGCCCATTATCCTTCCAACCCAAATCAATCGTTTTAAGAAGCATCTGGATAAAATTGATTCGAAAACGAATGAAAAACATCTACTGTTAGCGAAAAAGTTCCTAAAAGATCATATAGAGAAATCTCCGTATCAACGTTTACCAAACTATTCCTTTGAACAAATAAGAAAAGGTATTATGTGCACAGGCTGTCATTCACTTACGGCCACCTCGTTGATAGGCAGGAATATCGTATGTGAACATTGTGGTACGGAGGAGAAAGTTGATTTAGCGATATTAAGAAGTGTTGACGAATTCAAGCTGGTTTTTCCGGATAAAAAGATCACTACTCATATTATTTATGAGTAGTGTCAGGTAATTGCAGAAAAAAGAATTATAAGCAGGACACTCAGGAAAAACCTTGGTGTGCAAGGATATGGAAGACATGCATACTATATTGACAAAAAGGAATCCTAGATCATCGTATGAGTTTTCATGAGATGCCTCTCATTTGTATATGCATCTAACTTTAGTTACAATGAACGCATTTGCAAGATCCACTAGAGTTTGGGTATGGAATTATCTTAGGAACTCATTTTACAGTGGAGCAGGGTGCGTAGAATCTTTCTATGCACCGATTCTGGGGGATTTTCTCTGCTTTTTGGTGCATAGAACCTTCTATGAACCGATTTCGGAGGGTTTTCTTCACTTTTTGGTGCATAGAACCCCCTATGAACCGATTCCGGAGGATCTTCTTCACTTTTTGGTGCGTAGAACCTCCTACGAACCGATTCTAGTGGATTTTCTCTGCTTTTTGGTGCGTAGCCCCTTCTATGAACCACTTTTTTTGATTATTTGCTTTTGGTGCGTAGAATCTCTCTTTGCAACTCGGTTTATAAGTTTCATTGGGCGGTGTCGGACTTTGCATTAATGTTCGTGGTATGCATTTTATCAAGCACATGAAGAATTCTGGTTTCTCACTTGTGACATTTTTACGATACTACCATTTCGCACAGGAGGCTTCCTTTATGAAATCAATCATCATCTATGTTACTCTTAAACTACAAATAGACAGGAGTGTGTTGATATGAGTCAATTTATTCCAGAGGTCACGCTTCATGATGGTATTACACTGCCAGTTATTGGATTCGGGACGTATAACTTGAAAGGCGCGGAAGGGGTTCGTGCAATCCAAAGTGCGATCAAGTGTGGCTATCGCCTGATTGACAGCGCGTACAATTATGAGAATGAGGGTACCGTAGGGGAAGCTGTTCGCCGTAGTGATATTTCGAGAGAAGAATTGCGCATTACCTCCAAACTGCCTGGCCGTTATCATACATATGATACTGCTGTGAAGGCAATCCAAGAATCTCTATATCGTGCCCAACTCGATTATTATGATTTGTATTTGATTCACTGGCCTAATCCACAACAGAATCAGTATGTAGAAGCGTGGCAGGCCTTGATTGATGCGCAAAAATGGGGGCTTATTCGTTCTATCGGAGTCTCAAATTTCTTACCTGATCATATCGAGCGATTAGAACAAGAAACAGGTGTGAAGCCTTCTCTTAACCAAATTGAACTACATCCCTTTTTCAATCAAGAGAAACAACGGGCTTGGCACCAAGAACAAACGATTCAAACAGAATCATGGAGCCCTTTAGCGCGTGTAATAGATATCATGGACAATCATATCTTACAAAAAATCGCTGGCCAGCATGACAAAACGGTGTCACAGGTGATTTTACGCTGGCATTACCAGCTTGGGACGATTCCAATTCCAAAATCCGCTTCTCCAAGCAGACAATTGGAAAATATCTCGATTTTTGATTTTGCTTTAGATGAAGAAGAAATGAGACTGATTGCTTCATTAACTCAAGAGGATGGAAGGTTAAATGGGCAAGATCCCGTCGTATATGAAGAAAAATAACGTATAAATTAGGCGATTTGTCACCGCAAATCGCCTTTTTTACTATTCTACTTGAATGCTCTTCCCTCGTTGACTCCATTTTACATCCAAATCAACAGGCAAGCTGCATTTTTCATAACATTCTATTAATATATCTGCTAACCCTTCAACTGATATAAGCTTCTCGCTTTCGCTATATTGCACTATGGCTGGAGGAAATTCGGGAATGTCCGGAACGGATTTATGCATCGCTTGAATCGCTTCTGCATGTGGGGTGGCAGCCTCAATTCCGCATAATATGTTATGATCTCCCTTCAAGATTGCTTGTACGCATACCTTTAGTTTCGCTAGTGTATGAGAGGGATCCTCATAAGATATTTTTCTCCCATCATTCCATTGCACAACAATGTCGCTTGTTTCTCCTCCCTGATCAAAACTAATGGTAGCCCTTTCAAATTCTAATACATATTTTGGCCCTTTCGCCTCCTTCACTGCATGAGAAGCATAGTAAAATATATCGATATCATCCTTCGTCTTCATTTTTACAGCACATGTATCAAATGTTTCAATCTCATTCGCCCTATAAAGCTCAGCCGTTAATTCAGTTATATCAGCACTCTGATCTATTGAATTCCCAGCTAAATATAGCATATGATGCAAATGATGCGCAGTGGCATTACTGGCAATACTATCTAAAATGATTTTGCCTTTAGGACTACATTTTTTCCCCGCCCAAGCTGAACGATTATAATAGTCTTGATTCCGCGGCCATAAAGTAAGGCTTTTAAACCTTTTCGCTCCTCCAAATTCCCCGTCCAAGATCTGCTTTTTTAATTGTTGTACAACATCCGTAAACGACCAATTAAAGCCTACGGCTAAAAAACGCTCGGTTTTTTCCGAGGTTTCCTTCATTTTTTGAATATCGGCAAGACTAGTCGAAATCGGTTTCTCACATAAGACATCGCTTCCATTCTCCATCGCCAAACAAGATTGCTCTTTATGTAAATGAATCGGTGTAGAAATGATCGCCAAATCTGCTTTATTGTCTTCATAAAATTCTTCTAAAGACGTATAGATTGGTATCCTCATTTCCTGTATTTCTTGATAGTAATTTGATCTTTCGGGAGAGATGTCAACCACCCCTGCTAGAAACATCTGCTTATTTTCCTTTTGCAAAAGCTCCCGCAAATACGTATGACCATACCCACTTACTCCAACTAGCACAATCGAAACCTTTCGATTCACAAAAATCAACCTCCTTTCTATACATTCTACTATAGATCAGTCATTATTTTACCGATTATTTCATTTTTTAAATAAATTCTCAACATTTCATACAATACAAAGGCAACTGCCGAGCTAGGAAAATGCTCAGGACGACCGCTCCTCCCTGTTTTGTCTTGACTGTAAATCATTTAAAAGCTTGTCCAGCATTTGCGAGATCATTAAAATTTCTGGGTCATTTGGATCCTGCTCATATTTTTGATACATCTTTCTCCTTAATAATTCTATTTCTTCATATAACTGATTAATAAAAAACCCCCCCACTCTTTTAAAAAGACTTTATCCTGAATGAACTGGTAATAAGATCTCCACTTCAAAATTCGAGGAAACAAGAATAATAATAGTGACGATCTCAAATGTAGCCAAATCTCAGATTCGTTCAGGCACGTAGGACGTAGGTTACAAAGACAAAAAAGCTCAAGCAAAAGGTTTCTAGTCTGTAAACTTCGTTCAATGAGGATGAGAAAAAACTCCACTGAATGAAGTTTTTCTTTATCAAAATGGAAATTCATTTATAGATGAATACTTCTCCATAATTCTATTTTACTGAGACTAGACCTATTAAGCCAATATTTTTCGTACTCATACATTTATGAATAAAGCTCTTTAGTTGAACGATTGCTCTCGATCATAGAGATTTGCTGATAATGACCAGAATATCATAAAATCGTTTTTATTTTCTCCCCCTGGAAAGAGAGCTATTTAATCTTTAAAAAGCTCTCTCATAACTATTCTTCTGGCAAGTCCAGTTCTACATCAAACTAACTATTCGGATCCATCAATACCTCTTCATACGGTTGGACAACGACAAATCCTTCTCCTTCGAACTTCATTTGGATTGATTCACCGCTTCCTCTTCCGAAAAAAGTTTTGAAGTTAATATCTGTTTGAATGGTTGGTTGCAAATTTCCTGACCAAGCAACAGTCGCGTTGGGATCTGTAATTACAGGCTTTCCAGGTGTAACTCTTAATGTCAATGGCTCATAATGAGTTGTAATAGCAATCATCCCAGTCCCTTCACACCGAACATTGAATAATCCCC
This sequence comes from Bacillus sp. SD088, assembly GCF_017355205.1. Lineage (GTDB taxonomy): Bacteria > Bacillota > Bacilli > Bacillales > Bacillaceae_C > Lederbergia. The sequence continues at coordinate 130,099 of NZ_JADIJK010000006.1, read as the reverse complement.
CAGCCATCATGCCTGCTATCCGCTTCATCAATTTGATATCCCATTTTACACTTGGTTCAAAGGCTAATAAATCATTCCCATTAACGAAAATGATATCATTTTGCAGATGTAAAATAATCACTTTTTTACCCCGATCTGCTAGATATAATTTTCCCTGTCCAGTTGCTTTCATTAAGGAAGCTCCCTCACCCGTTAACGCCTTTTTGAACGTTTTTCCAAGCCCATGTTCTAGTATACCTTCACGGACAAACTTTATTTTCCCTTCATAGGCGACCATAGAGCCAGTTTTTGCCCACACTTGCTTTTCTAAATTTACCTCCAACAACCGAGGGGTTTCTAATTCGAATAGCCCTTCTCCCTTGTCTTCCTGTTCTGTTTGTTTCAAAAATTCCTCGATAGAATATTTTGTCATTATGTTCACAGCCTTCCTTTATTTTGTATATACGAAGCAACAACTTATTTTGTTTCAATCAAGTTTGTTTTCGATACAGACACGTTCAAATGCCATCCGTTAGAATCCATTTTGGAAAATACGGTCGTCTTTCCCCTTTCAGCCGCTTTCTTCATCAAAAACTCTTGCTATTCTTAAGAAGAGATGGTACGATAACTCTACTATTTTGTACGGAGGCGTTTTTCAAATGACAATCTTATCATTCCGATTTTTCTTAACCTAATTGAATAGAAAAGAACTCTACTTGTGGGTAGAGGATTCGGAAAGAGTTTGTCTACTTTAAAAGTGAATAAAGAGAACTTTTCATTCGACTCTGATCAAATATTGGTGAAAAGTCCATTTCTATACACTCCTTCCGTCTGCTTCTGAACATAAGCAGTTGTTCGTAAAAATTAGAACGAAGGAGTTTTTTGATGGAAAAAAATAATCATTTAAATAAATATGAATACTTAGCAGATGATCCTAATGTGAAAACACTGCCTATTATGGTTTCACTGATCATTGGGGCGTTTTTTGCAATTTTAAATGAAACATTATTAAATATTGCTTTAACGACCTTGATGAAAGAATTTAGCATCACATTACCAACTGTCCAATGGATGGCAACAGGGTTTATGCTTGTGATGGGAGTTGTAATTCCTGTCTCTGCTATCTTGTTACAATGGTTTACTACAAGACAATTGTTTTTAGGGACAATGATCGTTTTCACGATTGGTACAGCAATCAGTGCTGTCGCTCCAAACTTCTCCATTTTACTAGTTGGACGATTAATACAAGCGGTTGGTACTGGCTTATTAATGCCGATTATCTTTAATGTGTTTTTACTCATTTATCCACCACATAAGCGTGGGAAAATCATGGGGATGGTCGGCTTAGTGATGATGTTTGCTCCTGCAATCGGTCCAACGTTATCCGGTGTGATTGTTGAATATTTAGGTTGGCGTTTTTTATTTATCACTGTTATTCCTTTTGCACTTTTTTCAATTGCCTTTGCTTATAAATTCTTGATTAATGTGTCCGAAGTAACCAAGCCTAAAATTGATATTCTCTCCATTGTTTTCTCAACCATTGGCTTTGGGGCTGTCATTTATGGTTTCAGTGCAGCAGGAGAAAGTGAAGCAGGATTTTTCACCCCTATTGTCTATACGTTCATTATTGTGGGAATCGTGGGGATCGTCCTTTTTTCATGGCGACAATTAAAATTAGCAGAACCGGTTATGGATTTACGAGTATTTAAATATCCTATGTACACGCATGCCGTTATTATGTTCTTAATTATTATTATGTCCATGTTTGCATCAGAGATTATTTTGCCTATCTATATGCAGGGTCCCTTGGCTTTAACGGCCGCAACAGCTGGTTTAATTTTATTACCAGGAAGTATTTTAAATGGCATCATGTCACCTTTTATGGGCGCTCTTTTTGATAAGGTTGGCCCCCGTCTCTTGATGATTCCAGCTACAATTATCTTAAGTGGTACGATGTTTATGATGAGCCGCTTATCGACAGATACCCCTTTATGGATTGTGATCGTCGGATATATTTTATTAATGTTGACAGTCTCTGCGATTATGATGCCAGCTGAAACAAACGGCTTGAATCAACTGCCTAAACGACTATACCCGCACGGAACTGCGGTTATGTCTACTTTACAGCCTGTTGGCGGTGCCATTGGCGTTTCCGTTTTTGTCAGTATTATGAATGCAAAACAGCTTCACTTTTTGCAAGATGCACCAAATCCCAATGATCCTGCAACCATTAACGAAGCGATGGTAACAGGTGTAGAGCTTGTCTATTTCATCGCGTTTGCCATGTCGATCGTCGCCGTTCTTTTAGCACTATTTGTATATCGTGCCAAACCAGAAGAAACACCGCTTGAAACACAAAAAGAAGGATAATCAAGAACGGCTCTGATCTATTTTGATCAGAGCCGTTCTTTTGAAAAGTTCGCTTCGGGACAACATACTGAGTCTACTCTTACATAGAAGGATCGCTTTTTTATCATGGGGAGTTCAATCAGACTGCCTCATTACAGTTTCTCCGCAGCCGTTTGCACTTTTCAGTGGAAGGAGTTCAAATTTCAATAGACATGAACGGAACAGATTCAACGCTTCTTTCATTCATTAACATAGTAAGATAATCTCTTAGTTTTCCCTGATACACTAGTTTAAGTGTCGGTATTTCTTGAAAGTCATTCGGTGCGATGAGTGATATAGGTTGGTCAAAATGAAGAATATCACACTCCTTCAGGACATAGGCAACAAACTGTGAACAAAAGAAAGCATTCCGCCTTTTGATTGGCATACGAAGCATAACCCCTATTAAGCCAAATAAATTATAACGGTACTCTTCCTTCCGTTCTTCAATATCTCGTATGAAGCGGTTCATTCTCATCCATTGTTCCTCAGTTACAACCATAGAATAAACGACACAATCCGCTTCCCGAAACAACCTCTCTTTTACATCTTCTTTTGCAAACCCCGCCATAAAAGGATTATTAGCTGTTTTCCTACCAAAGCTATAAACCTCAGTTAAGTTAAAATCAAAACCAATAGATGCATGATTATAAGGTTGCCTTGTATATAATTTTATTAGTCTATTAAGTATAGTCCCCGTATCTGTTAAAAGAATATAGACATTTTTGCCCCCCATAGTATCCTCCTTGACCCCTGTAAATAATAGGTATAATCATTATACGACAAAATCAGCTTAATAGTTCCATAAATAACATATTCATGCTATCAAATTTCATTTTTTTTATCTAGTTTACTGAAATATAGAGGGAGTAGATGGAGACTAAAGGGGTTTTTACGCCTATCGCATAATTGGGGGGCGCAACATCTGTACATACGCAAATGGCACCTCCCCAATTGCTTTTTCAATTAATTAGATCATCCTTTCATATCTCGCTTCTTATAACCAATCAATCCACAAAACATCAAGATCAGAGCCAGTAATGTTAACATACAGATCGGCCACCATTTCATTTCTTCAACAGGAAGCTGCGGAATATACCCATATGGAGACAATTTCCCAAGCCAGTTAGGTAAGTCGAATAAGCCACCTAGGTATAGGATTAAAAAGGAGTAAATGACATATCCCCAAATAAAGCTAGTCAGTTTAGGTAGAAAACCGATCAGCAATACGGAAAGGCCAATCATCACACACAGCGCCGGAAAGTATACAAGTGCGGCTCCGTAAATTGTTGCAAATTTAAAGCCTTCTTCCATGACTGCATTCCCAGCAGCCCAAAGACCAATAGCCGTAAGCGAAAGCATTATAAAACCATTCACCAAAGCAATGATCAGATAGCTTGCCATCACGTTAGTCCGTGAAACAGCTCTACTAAGTAAATGTTCCAAGCGATTCTTTTTCTCTTCCCGATTGAGTTTCAGCATTGCCATAAGTGGGGGGACAGTTGAAAGTAAGCTCATCACGATCATAAGCATCGGGATAAACTGTTCTGTCAGCGTATATCCCTCTTTCTCAGCAAGTAATTGCTCAAAAACTTCATTTCCTTCAAAAAAAGATTCTAAATCACCAAAAACAGATCCATAAGACACACCCATTACAAGCATTCCAACAGCCCAAGCAATGGTACCTGTGCGCTGCAATCTTAACGCTAAACCAGCAGGACTTTGTAAAAAAATCGATGCATGCTTCCTACCTGGTTTTGCTGGAAAGAATCCAGCTTCTACATCTCGAATTGCATGCAAATAATGAGCCAAGATAAAGAGTATAATCGATAACCCAAGCATGAACAACACAGGCCACCAAAGATTCGACGTAAACGCCTCTGTTCGTGTAGCCCAGCCTAATGGGGAAAACAATGATAATGTTTCATTGCTCACATCCCCCATTGCTCGAATAAGATAGGCGAACAAGAGCAAAGCAATCGAATAACCCGTTGCCCCTCGTGAACTTTCACAAAGTTGTGCAAAGACAGCTGCAACTCCAGCAAATACAAGCCCTATTCCCCCCAAAGCCGCTCCATATAGCAACGACCCTTGCAACCCCATGCTATCAATCTGTAAGGCATATAAACCAAAGCTAGAAAGAAGCATCAAAAACACATTGGTTACAATTAAGATGATCATTACAGCAGTAACGTTTGCTAGCCGTCCAACAGGTAAGGAACGAATCAGCTCGATCCTTCCATCTTCTTCATCAGCCCTTGTGTGACGAATCACAATCAAAATATTCATCAATCCGACCACGACCGCTGTTAATAGGAGCATTTGATGTGTCGTCATAGCTCCTGTTGTATACTGATCTAAATTACCAGGCCCTACCATGGCTGTCATTGCAGGGTTTCGCATCGTTTCTGCCATAACATCTCTTTCTTGTTGTGTTGCATACATATCATCAAAGGCTAGAGGAACAATCCAAGTAAAAATGGCGATCATTAATAGCCACATAGGAAGTCGCAGTCGGTCCAAGCTTATCATTAGCCTAGCAAGAGAAATTGTATTTTTAAAAATGTCCTCCATTAAAATACCCCCTTTTCTCCTCTGTTCCCTTGATTTTCATAATGGCGCATAAACATTTCCTCCAAAGTAGGAGGCGCGCTTTCTAACTTGACGATCGCAAACTGACTAAGATGCTGGAGAACATCATTCAATACTTCTGCGTCTACTTGAAACGAGAGCACCTGACCTTTTTCTTCTACATCATACACACCATCGAACTGATGGATAGAAGGAACAGGCTGTTTCGTTTCAACAAGCAAATGCGTTCGCGTTAAATGTCGTAATTCTGTTAAAGAACCTGTTTCAATGATTTGCCCTTGACGAATAATCCCAATCCGATCACACAACCTCTCAACCTCCGATAAAATATGGCTGGAAAGTAAGACAGTTTTTCCAGCTTGTTTAGCCTCCAGCACACACTCTTGAAAAATCTGCTCCATTAGTGGATCTAAGCCAGAAGTGGGCTCATCTAAAATATATAAATCCGCATCTGAAGAAAACGCCGAAATCAATGCCACTTTTTGCCGATTCCCCTTTGAATACGTTCGGCACTTCTTCGTTGGATCAAGATCAAATTTTTTTACCAATTCTTCACGTTTATTCTTATGCTTTCCTCCACGTAATTGAATAAACAGATCAATCACTTCTCCGCCGGTTAAATTTGGCCATAGATTCACATCTCCAGGAACATAGGCAAGTCGTTTGTGTATTTCAACAGCATCTGACCAGACATTTTTACCAAAAATTTCCGCTTCACCTGTAGTCGCTTTTAAAATCCCCAGAAGTATCCGGATCGTTGTCGACTTACCAGCACCATTTGGTCCTATAAAACCATAAACCTCTCCTTCGTTTAATTCGATGTTAATACCATCCAGTGCTGTAAACTTTCCAAATCGCTTCTTCAAATTCATTGTCTTTAATATAGCCATATTTCATCTTCCCTTCGAATTAATTATGAAATATTTGTTGCCTTTCATTTCATAATATACAAAAACAAAACATTCATCAATAGTTTATGAACTATTTTCATTGTGATATTACAAAATTTTTATTAAACTAAGATGGAGGTGAATGAAATGAACGGATTCGAACGACGAAAACAACAAAAAAAGCGAGACATTTTAAAAGCCACTCTCGCATTATTTAAAAACTATGGGGTACAAAAAGTGTCGATAGCTAAAATCGCGAGCAAGGCAAATGTATCTCAAGTCACAATTTATAATTATTTTGGCAATAAGGACCAGCTCATCCACGAAGTGATTATTTTTTATGTCGATCAAGTTTGGGCAGAATATGAAGAATTATTTTATAGCAACGCTCCTTTCCAAGAAAAAATCACAAAAATTATTTTTGGTAAAAAAAAGGAAGCCAGCCATTTAAATGAAGATTTTTTTGAGCATTTTATGGCTGAATATACGGATGGAAGTAATTATATTGAAAAGCTGTTTACAGAAAAGGCATTGCCACGTTTTATCGGGCTATTCCGCGAAGGAAAGGAGCAAGGCTACATCGACCCAACGATCTCAAATGAGGCCATCCTGCTTTATATCCAAATGTTTACAGACTATCTACGCCGCAAAGATACAACGAAAGATATTCTACCCATGACAGAAGAACTAACAAAACTATTCTTCTATGGAATCGTAGGAAAACAAATTGAACCGGACGATGAAAATTGAAGGACGCAGTCAGTAAAATCGCTGGTGTGTCTAAACACAGAGAGAGTTCGCTGTGTTCCTGGAAAAGTTTACTCTCTGGCTTGAGAGAGAATAGCTAGCGAAAAACAACAGACAGGTGAAGAAAATGGCTCATTTTTTCACCTGTCTTATATTGAAAAGCTAATTGATCAGCCTCTCTAGAATTTATATAGTGAAACTTTAATCAGTGGGGCCTGTTAATGCGGGGTAAAAATTATAATGTTGTTGATCCACCATCGACAACGAATTCTGATCCTGTGCAATAACTTGAATCATCAGAAGCCAAGAATAAAACCATATTCGTCACTTCTTCTGGTTTAGCAATTCGTTTCAATGGAATGGTTTGGGCGAATTCTTCAACCATTTCTTTATTATCTTCTTGGACAATCATCGGTGTGGCAATGGCCCCTGGGTGAACAGAGTTAACACGGATGCCATATGGCGCAAATTCTAAAGCCGCTGATTTATTCATTCCTCGAACCGCAAACTTCGAAGCACTATAAGCAACAGCGGCAACCGATCCTTTTAGACCATTGATCGAGGAAATATTAACAATCGAGCCATTTTCTGTTTTGCGCATAGATGATAGTACTGCTTTCATTCCTAAAAAGACAGATACTTGGTTAATGTCCATCACTTTTCTATATTCCTCTTCTGTCATCTGTTCAATCAATTTATGAAAAGCAATACCAGCATTATTTACAAGAATATTGATCGGACCAAATGCCTCTTCCGTTTCAGCTACAACTTGATCCCAATCTTTTGCTTTCGTAACATCTTGTCTAATAAACTTGGCATTATCCCCTAATTCTTTCGCTAATGCCTCTCCCTCTTCTACTAAAATATCAGTAAAAACGACTTTTGCCCCTTCTTTGACAAATTGCCGAACATGCGAAGCTCCCATTCCGCGAGCTCCACCTGTAATTATAGCTACTTTTCCAACAAGCTTCCCCATTTATACCATCTCCCTCTTTGATCATATTGTGAAATATTTCACAATTGAATTTTACTATAATTCTCCAAATAAGTAAAGGGGCCTGTCCCCCGCTGCGTTAAATGATTAACGCAGCGGGGGACAGGCCCCGGACTTTTATTGCTTTACCATCATTTTTTTGATTATTCTTATTTGTCCTCTATGGTTCAATTCATCTTCGAAGACATGGAACCATTTAAAATAGTTGTTTGCTGGCTGATCAAACCAAAATGGGGTTTGTTGAAATAGCCATTCGTCTGGGAGTGTTTTAAAGGTTTCAATTGTTTGCTTTCGAGTATCCGTTAATTCCTTCATATAATAATTAATGTTGTTACCATGAATCTGTTCGCGAGCTTTTTCCCCTAATTCTAGAGCTGGATTTAAGTCAGCAATTTCTTCCTCTGTCACTTCTCGGTTATGAAATGTTTCAATCTGATACGCTTTTTCTACAGCCACCATATGTGCCAATAGCATTCCAATCGAATTGGCATCATCCATATAAAGGAAATCTAGTTCTTCTTTGGACAATTGTTTTACTTCTTCGAGTGTTGTAACTCTCGTATAATTCATCATTGAAAGTAATTTACTAAACTCTAAGCTTAAGTCATCCACTTGATCAATTAAAAATAAACTATTTAATTCTGCTGTCATGTCTTCACCAACTTTTTTGAAATATATTATTGGAAAAAAATACCACTCATTCAATTATTAAGCATTAATTAAGCTTACGCAAGCTTTATACACCCGTAAGGTAAAACACAAACTATGTACATTTAAAATTACTTCCCATTCTTCCATCTAAATGTTCTAAGCAAGCGGTATTTTAAGAGGTTGTTCCCCACTTATATTTTTACTTGAAGTGGGGATCTTCCAGGCAATCACCCTTTAACAAGCGGATAGTAAGGTTCATACTGAGGATTTGTGTAATAAGGTGGCCTTCTGGCTATCACTGACGTCGGCCAGCTATATTGGAGATACTCCATCCTTACTTTTTCATTAGATTGATTGACTAACAGCCATTTTATGACAGGATTGAACATGACACGCAATGGTGTCACCCCCTTTTTCGTATCTTACGTATCAATGGATGTATTGGAGCAAGTCTATGTGAGAAAATCTAGACACGCACTAAACGTTCGCCCAATCATACAGTACATAAGATAAAGATGAATGGGAGGTTATACAATTGCCTAACAAGCGGACGGATGGAGATAACGAAAAACATAGGATCACAGAGGAAGAATTACAAGAATTACGTGCTTATCAAAAGTGGTTTGCGGACAATCAACTAACAGACCCTTATCCCCTTTATCCAAACTATGGTAAAATAACAAAATATGAAGAGGTCCCGTTAAGTCATCCCGAACAACGACAACTTAGACAACCTGGACATGAGGATTTAATGGTCCCCAAACCAATTATCGAAAACCCACATTATAAAGGAAGCGGAAAGTTAAAGCACAAGGTTGCTTTAATAACGGGGGGAGATAGTGGGATGGGCGCTGAGCCGCTATCGCCTTTGCGAAAGAAGGGGCAGATGTGTCCATTGCCTATCTCGATGAACATGACGATGCCAATCGAACAAAAGCACGGATAGAGAAGCTTGGTCAACGCTGTCTGTTACTGCCTGGAGATTTAAAGGAAAAGCAACATTGTAAGGCTGTCGTAACAGAAACGATTCGTACATTCGGCAAATTAGATATACTCTGTAATCATGTAGGCGTCCAATTTCAACAAAATAGTTTACTTGATATTACAGATGAGCAATTCGATGAAACGTTTAAAGTAAATATTTACTCTCATTTTTATATGACCAAGGCGGCTTTGCCTTATTTAAAACCAGGAAGCTCTATTATCGGCACAACTTCCGTCGTCACATATGCAGGGGAACCGTTATTAATTGATTATTCGGCAACCAAAGGAGCGATCGTGGGCTGGACACGTTCACTAGCCAAAAGCCTTGCCAATCAAAATATTCGTGTAAATGCGATCGCGCCAGGGAGAATATGGACACCGCTTATTCCCGCAAGCTTTTCTTCTGATATTAACTCCTTACATGGACCTAATCTATTTAATCGGATCGGCCAACCATTCGAATTAGCACCGACATTTGTCTATCTAGCTTCAGACGATTCTCAATTAGTAACGGGTCAAGTATTACATGTAGATGGCGGGGAATCTACTAATTCCTAAGCAGCTGGGAAGAGGGCTAAAGAAGCTTAAATAATCGCCATGCCGATCTCCCCTAGCATACTGTGCTAGACCAAACTAGCATACTTTCTTTGACAAAGGAGACTAATTATGGAAGGTAATCCCGACGATATTCAACTTATTAACCAGCTAGATAGAACCCAAACTGATGCCTGGGAGCAGCTGCGTTCTGTTATAGAAGAGATGGAAGCTGAGGATCATGATGTAAAATGGATTAGTGCGAAGTCTCTCTCTGAACAAACATATTCATTAAGCTATCCGGCTTATAGTGAGCGAGTGGAGAAAGCAATTAGTCTATTATCTACTATTGGCGCTGTGACCCCTTTGTACTTTTGGATGGAACATGGGCTTCCAAGCTATTCGCCAAATAACAAGCTGAGCACCGCAGATGCGATCCGAGCAGCTACATTTGTCGTGCGCAGCGAGCGATTTAGCGATGGAACTATTGCAAAGGCGTACGAGAATGGTTTGCTAGAAGCGATTTTAAATGCATTGGTCATATGGTATGACGACAAGCAAATATTCTAAGCCAATAAAAGTCCAGTTTTGACTTTTATTGGCTTAGATTGTTTCGTAAAATATCAGCTGCGTTCGTATATCTTCGCCGATGAACTTACAACTTATGGGCTAGGCATCAGCCACAACATCCTGCAATTTATCCACAGGCTACGATTTAAAAATTCCTACCCAACAAAGAAAATCCGTATCACCATTCATCATGATTCCACATTTTTTCTCCTCTTAATGTTTTAGGCGCTCCTTTGTATTGATCTTTTTATTGCCATTTCTTCTTCAAATAATTAGCATCTGCCTTCAATGCGGTGTATGCATCTTCAGAAATCACTTTGTTCTTTTTCTGATCATCCACTAATACTTCAAAACCTTTTAAGTGTTTCAGCACTTTGTCTGTGGCCTCGTTTTTCTCGAATTGTTCTATTGTTGTCAATTGCAAATCCAATGCGTGAGCAGCGTCTTTATTTTTGATCGCCCCTGATTTTTCATATCTTTCAACAAGTGTCTGCATGTCGGATACGCTTGTCGTCACGTTCAGTACATAGGTTTTTTGCTTAATTCCTCCTGAGTTAATAGCGGTCACAACCAATGTATGCTCTCCAGTCTTTCCTGCCAAATCTATGGAAGCTCCTTCCTCATATACCTCACCATCAAAGGTTGCAGATACCTTAGCCAAATCATCTTGTGCTTCCCAGCTGAATGTTGCGGTTGTGCTATCGGGTACTTTTATTCCGTTTTCAAGAGTTTTACCGTTCATCATTACATTAATTTTTAAATTCGGTTGAATTTCATCCGATTCTAGCACTCTTTTGTAGATATGGACTTCATCAATCAACCCTTTCATCTGGAATGCTTCCGTATCCCACGGTGCGCCGCCGATAATGAACGGATTGTTGTTGTCTTTAACAGGATCGGAACTTGCGGACACATTCTTAACCTCTTCACCGTTAACATACCCTATGAATCTTCCACCTGCTTCCCATGTAAGGGCAATATGAACCCATTGGTTAGCTGGAATAGATCCATCTTCAAAGGTATGATGATGACCACCAGCGTCCCATAATTCTGGATAAAGCTTTCCACCCTGTACGCCCAACATATACCCATCATTTGTGGTGGTTTTACCCAAAATCTTTTGGTTGGCTTCGGGATTTTCCAGATTCACCCAAGCAGTGATGGTAAAAGCATCCTCACCATTTAATAAACTATTGTCGGGAATTTCAATCCATCCCCCATCAAGCTTCACTGCCTTGCCGAATTGGCCTTGAACTCGTGAGATATTCCCATGTAATTTACCCTCTAATCCGTATGGGGAGGAATCTTTAACAGTATCTCCGTCCTCGTCAAAATGTAATGACAATACGGGGTTTTCGGCGTATAAAGCTTTTAGCGTAGTCGTTTGATTATTCATTTTTATCTGATGCACGCCTGGTGACACATCGTGAACTGTAAACGTCACCTTTTTGCTCTCTCCTGGTTTCAGGCTGACTGTCTCAGAATCGACAAGCTTATCATCAAAATAAAAATTTATCTCCTCATCACCTGCAACTAAACCGATATTTTTCACAGAAGCGGTTACGATAGCATCCTCGCCGGGCTCAATTGCATCGCTTTCAAGGTCGGAAATCTCGAATACCGTTATCTTTTCAACCTCTTCATGATACTCCCAATCACCTTCAGGTGGTTGAATGGTCACATTTGATATCAACTCGATCAATGCGTGAATATCTGGCGTTAATTGAGTTTTCGCCTTTTCAGAGATTTCCCCAGTTTTAGCTTCCTTCATTTGTTTTAGAAAATCCTTTAATTGCTGGATAGCCTCCTTATTTTTATCATTTTTAAAATTGTCTTGTGCTTCGTGCAACGATTGGGACAACTGTTTTTCAGCAGATCCTTTAATATCTCCGGACTCTACATATCCCTGATAACCCTTCTCTACTTGAGCAAATTTTGCTTCGAGATCCCTATGGCCAAGCAGTTCAAGTTCCGCTACAGTGGTGGACGTTGCTCCGCCATTTCCCTTGATAATCAATCTGTAAAAAGCATAATTACCCGGGTTCTGAATTGTAAACGGCTTGGTATACTGCCGCCATTTGAAGCTTTCATCGTTTCTTTTATCAAGAATGCTCCAACTTTCCCCGTCTTTGGATCCGATTAATATCCAATTTTTCGGATCTTGTGACGAGTCATCAGCAGAGCTAGTAATCGTGTACATTAACGCCTTTTGGGCTTCATCTGTAAAATTGTATTGGACCCAGGGATCCTTTCCCTTCAAAGTTAGTGATGTATCGGATGAATTGTCAAAAAGCGCTTTGGCTATCGTTCCACTACTATCATAGGATTGCCCACTCCCTCTATCAGTCAAATCAACCATTGGATCAGGCAGCAATGACGACCCATCCGCTGCCGTTGGGGTAATCGATGATGGAACTGCATCTTTACCAGTACCCCATTTAGATGGCTCAGGTCCCATTTCAAACTCTAATATTGCACCATTGGCAAGATCCTTATGATCAATGCTCAATGAATTGTATGGTTTCCCATTCACTTTCAAACTTTGAATATATTTGTTCGTGTCACTGACTTCAGGTGCATTGATCACAATGTCTTTTCCATTTTCCAAATGAATCGTCATTTTTTCAAAATAAGGAGCACCGATTGCATAAGAAGATGTACCTGCACGAAGTGGATAAAAACCCGCCGCACTCAAGATATACCAAGAAGACGCTGCTCCGTTGTCATCATCACCAACATACCCCTGACCGATTTCACTTCCAACATAAAGCCGAGATAATACTTCCCGAATCTTTGCCTGGGCTTTCCAAGGCTGACCCGCATAATCATACATATAGATGATGTGATAAGCGCCTTGGTTACTATGACCATACATTCCCATTCGTACATCTCGGGCTTCTCTCATTTCGTGAATGGGATTATCACGCCCGCCGAGATGTAAAGCTGTCTCTTCAGTCGCAAAAAAAGTATCCAGCTTTTTCGCCAGCTCCTTTTTTCCACCGTAAAGATTAGCTAACCCTTGCCCATCCTGTGGAACGGAGAAAGCCGTGCCCCATGCGTTCGTTTCGACATAATCTGCCCCTAACCAATCTTTCGGGTCAAATTTGTCGGCAGTCGTTCTCCACTTTCCCGTAGAGTCTTTCCCCATGAAAAACTCCACTTCCGGATTGAATATATTCACATAGTTTTGCGCTCGATTGATAAAGTACTTGTAATTGGTAATATATTGATCATATTTCGGATCATTTTCATCCGTCTGTTCAGCAAGTTCCTTAGAAATAGACGCGATCGCAAAATCATTAAGGTAGCCTTCTATCGCCCAAGACATCCCTTCACCGATATCGGTACTTGTGTAACCATTAAAAATCGATGTCGCGAGACCATTTCTTCCTGTTTTCTGATTATGACTTACAACGGATCCGTCTTTGATTGCCGCTTCGTAAAAGCTTGATACATCAAAATTACTAACACCTTTAAGATATGCATCCGTAAAGGCGACATCCGCACTTGTCCCCGTCATTCCTCCTCCATGACCAGGACTAGACCATCTTGGAATCCAACCACCTTGTTCATATGCTTGAAGAAAACCGTCAATCATTTCACCTGTTTTTTCCGGTGACAATAAACTATAGGCTGGCCATGCGGTTCTATACGTATCCCAAAAACCATTATTAACATATGGTTTTCCTTTGACTATTTTCGCGCCGGTTTTGGTTTCCGTTGGTTTTCCATCCAGATCAGAGAAAGGGCTTGCGTATTCATATACAGGTTTTTCCATTGTTCCTGTATTTTCATACAACATATTTGGATAGAGATAGAGTCGATACAAATTGGAGTACAACGTAACGAGTTCCTGATCTGTCGCCCCTTCGACTTCAACTTTTTGCAATAGGCTGTTCCAGTCTTCCTTTGCTCTTTCTTTGACTGATGCAAACGTGTCGTTCTGATGAATTTCTTGATTTAAGTTTTTCTTCGCTTGATCCATGCTGATAAGTGATGTGCCAATTTTCATCGTGATGGTTTTATCACTCCCTGAAGTATCAAAACGGAAGTAACCAGCAACATTGTCACGATCTTCACCAGTTAATTTCCCACTTTTCGTGACTGGTTTATCAAATGTTGCATAGAAGAACATTCTCGTTGCTCCTGGGGTTTTCGTACCCACATCTGTGTATCCTTGGATGTGTTGTTTATCCGCTTCAAGTGTCAAGCCGCCATCATTGTTGAAGTTGTCAAAAATCAAGTCAGAAACATCTTCCTTGAATGTAAAATGGAACATCGCTGCATGGTTGGTCGGTGTAATCTCCGTTTGAATACCATTTTCAAAGGTCACACTGTAATAATTAGGTTTTGCGATTTCATTCTCATGCTTGAAGGGCAGTGCTCGTTTGTCACGATTTAAGGGTGGCAGATCTGCTTCCGAAGCAGAAGGCATGATTTGAAATGTCTGACGATCACCATCACCTACCCATGGACTCGGAGAGTGACTAAGCAAAAAGCTTTGAATTTCGGGAAAATTATCTTCATTATTGTCCTGCTGATATTTGTACATCCATCGCCTATCACCTGCGTCCGTCACTGGAATCCAGAAATTAAATCCATGTGGTACCGCAACTGCCGGGATGTTGTTACCTCGTGAAAACTCTCTATTATTGTTTGTCCCCCTAAAGATATTTACATAATCAATCGGGCTTGAGTAGTTTTTTTGTTCTGGTTGGCCTATGATGCTAATATCATCAATGCTACCTTTAAATTCCCCTGGACCGTTCGGATTATCATAAGCCACCAAAATTCTTTTAATTGTTTTTCCAGATGCGACCTTCCCGATGTCTGACAAACGATAATTCCACTGATTCGGAAATAAGGTATTAGACTTGCCTTGTGCTTCAGGTCGCAATTCCGCCCCGTGTTGATCTTTCGCACTAAGGTCACTTAAGTAAGTTCCATCTGTGAATGCTAAATCAATAGATACATAGGTGCTAGAATAATCCATCTGCTCTTTATCCACAAACTCTGGGTGGATATAATACGACAACTGCGTTTCCGGCGTCACCTTAATATCAACATCTAACAGTTTGTTATAGGAGTATGCCCTCCCTTCATTAAGATGTGTTCCCGCATACGTTAACGCCTTCTTTCCAGTCCAACCAACATTTGTCTTTGCGACATAACTGTTAGTTGGCCCATCCCCAATATGGGATTTCATGGGTGTTGGAGAAGATGCTGGAGGAATGTTTCCATCAATACCTGATGCTTTCTCTTCCCCGTCAGAAGTGGTTTCAACTGTATCCTTCCATGTCAGCTGGGGATCCTCCTTTTCAAATGAAGTAAAAAAATCAGCCTTGGGCGTATTGGTATGAGATGAATGACCAGTTGAAGCCCCGTGAACCTGTTCAAACGGTACCAAAACCATTGCAAACATGAGACAAACAATACTTGGTAATGCAGCTGGCCTTCCTAATCTTCTCATAATCACATTCCTTTCAATGTACAGCTTTACTGCTTATATTGCTTTTTATTCCCTGACATCACACAATCTTTGAGCTTTCTAAAAATGTAATCTGCAAGCTCAACAGATTCACTTCTCATTTGTATTGTGGGAATTGGTTTCATTCACCTGTTTATAGACAAACTCACGATATTTTACAAACTTTTGTTTTTTATAAAATCCTTTAGCTATTTTATTATCAACCCAGTAATCTAATTCAATGAGATCAATAGCTTGTTTCTGGGCAAATTGATAAATTTCCTCCATTAAAAGTGTTCCATACCCTTTCTTTCTCTTTGATTGGACAATACTGATTTGATGAACATAAATAGACTTATATTCTTTGTTAAAAACATTTCCTCGATAATATCTTTTTTCAATCCAAGCATACCCCAAAGCCTCTTTACCCTCTTTTACGAGAAAAAAGGTAAAGTCTCTATTTTTCATTAGCTGCTTAAACAAAGCTTTCACTTCTTCGTAGTCATACTCTCTAAAGTATTTCGGGTATAGAGAACAATGCAGATCATGCACAGGCTTATTTAATTTAGCAACTAACTCAAAATCCTTTGTTTGCTCTATTTTCATTCAATCCTCCTTAACCAGGTCCCCCATAATCTAGTGTCTGTGCTACAACTTTTTTGTTTATAACCAATAGACTCCGGCAATAACCGAAGTCTATCTAGTACCCTATTCTTTTGCCTTCAACTCTGTCACAATCGTAGTGTACTCTTCTTCCATTTGTCTAAGATATGTGACAACATCTATATCAGACTCCAGAAATTCTCTCGCTTTTGCTGTAATAAAATTATCGCCATGGAAGGTCATCTGTGGACCGTATTTAGAATACGGTGGCAATTCTCCCAATTGGTCGACGAATGGAGCCTTGACGTTATACGTGGCTCCGTCCTCTAAGTCCATATTGCCAAATAAGGCGAAGACTTCCTCACTGTCATATGTTGGCGCACTTCCAGCGGCAGAAAGGACCTTTTGACCTTCTTCTGTCGCTAGGTAAGAGATGACAGCCCAGGCGGCTTCCTTGTTTTCACTGTGTTTGGTGATGTTAAATGGTAGCACT
Source organism: Bacillus sp. SD088 (assembly GCF_017355205.1). Lineage (GTDB taxonomy): Bacteria > Bacillota > Bacilli > Bacillales > Bacillaceae_C > Lederbergia. The sequence continues at coordinate 113,207 of NZ_JADIJK010000006.1, read as the reverse complement.
GGTGTCGTAGGCGCGATACCAGGCATATCCTCCCATACGGGCACAGTGGTCATATCGAAATTCAATCCTTCGACTGGGGCAAGTAGTGGTAACCATGGCGCTGTACTAATCCACATTGCAATGTTTTGCCCGTTTCCACCAAAGCCATCTGGACGATCCTCATCCATATTCATCAAACCAGGGATATTGCGGAGCTTGTCAAGCCAGTCGAATACGCGCTTTGTATTCGGATCCTGTGTAAAAAGGACGTCACCTGTTTCAGGGTCGGTGCCGGGAATAGCGAACTGGGTATATGGAATCGCATATGTTGGTTCGAGTGCTAGCCCTTTATATTGAATACCATCGACTTCTTGCGTCAGCTTTTTTGCCAGCTCTAGCACTTCCTCCCAGGTCATTCCTTCGGACGGATAGGGCTCACCGAACCGGTCGAAAATGTCTTTATTGTAGTACATGACCAGTAGCGTTGATTCGATCGGCAATCCGTATAGGTTACCTTCGCCAAGAGGATCAATGGCGCGTAAGTTGTCGACGACGCCTTCCCGAAATACGCCAAGGTCAAAACCGCTTTGCTCAATAATATCGTCAATGGGCATGAGCAAGTTGAGATCTTCGATATATTCCAGTGTCGGGGTGGTTGGAATAATATCAGGCACTTCACCACGAGCGAATTGTTCCTGTAAAAACTGGGAATCGTTCGGTGATCCTGAGACAAGCTCAAGTGTAATATTTGGATACACTTCGGCTATTTGCTCCTGATAGCGGCGGCTGAACTCCTCTTCGCCGACACTGATAAGCATCGTGACTGTGGCAGGCTCTCCATCGTAGCTCCAGGATGCCCCTGCTTCATTCTCGTTATCTCCTGTTGTTGGCTCTTCCTTATTGCATGCAGCTATTAATAACATGGAGAAAATCATAAAAATAAATAGGTAGTAATTCTTTTTAATTCATACCACTCCCATCTTTTACTTCGGAAAACCCTCGCCGCCCACAGCTTCGTCTTGCCCTCCCTTCCGTTTTGTCCCTATCTGGTGGTATTTTCAATCTAAGGTATGCCATATAAATTTAGTTCATTCCAATTATCCACTAAACAAGAAAGAATGACATTGTCTATTTCGTCATATGGTTTATAAAATAAAAAGATGGTGTGTATAGCCCATATCGCCCACACCTATTCTTAGCACTTAGCTGTCAAAAATCTTAAGCAATAAAGTGAAACTTCATTCAGTGGGGGTTTTTTTCATCCCCCACTGAATGTTAAGGATCAAAGGCTAAATTCGCAACATCCTGTTGCAACGCCTTTGTGACCTGCGTCCTGCAGGCCCGAACCAATCGGGTATTTACTGGCAGTTGTCCCCCACTTACAATTCTCGTTTTCACCTCGAATTCTTGAAGTGGGGGTCTTACTGCCAGTTAATTCGGGATAAAACAAGCAATGAGTTGACAAAGATTCTAATGAAATTTATTTTTATAATGGGCAAGCGCGACTAGTGGCCAAATAGAGTCATAGCTATGATAATGAATATAGAAGGCTCCTGCCATTCCTCTCCCTTTTGGATATTTCCTCGTCCATGCTTCTTCTTTTTGCTGAATAAGAAATTCTAATCCAGTGTTTATTTCCGGGGTAACTTCTGTTGCTGTAGCAATCAGAACATCGAGCGCCCAGGCAGTATGGGTTCTTGTGCTTCTTTGCAGTGAAATAAAGTGTTTTTCTTTGTCACTATTACAGGATTCCCCCCAGCCTCCATCTGCTAGTTGAGTTTTATGCAACCAGCCCATTGCCTTTTGAATCGCGGGATGATGCGGTGAAATTCCTACAGATAGTAATCCTGTTACAGCAGCCCATGTCCCATACATATAATAAATCCCCCATCTCGCATCCCATGACCCATCTTCCCTTTGATGATCAAGCAACCAATCTATCCCACGCTGAATCATCGGGTCGTCTTTGCTTAGATCTGTATAATTTCCGAAAAATTCCAAAGTCCTTCCTGTTAAATCAGGTGAAGAGGGATCTAATACAAAATCTTCTACACGATCAATTGGCAGCAGTGTTAGAATTTGTTGATCGACATTTCGTTCAAATGCTGGCCAGCCACCATCGTCATTTTGCATCGACATTACCCATTGGATCCCTTGATTCCATATTTGAAGATAGTCCGAATTTTGACTCGTCGATAAAGCAATCGCCCTTAATGCTGCCGTAGAGTCATCTACATCTGGATTGATCGTATTGATATCAGAAAAACCCCAACCACCAGGTTCGATGTTCGGATTATGAAGTTCCCAATCACCCAATTTATGATGTTGACGTGTCCGTAAATATTGATTGGCCTTTTTAATAACTGGTGAATGAGAAGGAACACCTGCTTCCTGTAAACCATAACTGATTAACCCGGTATTCCACACATTCGCGGTTGTATATTGAACATGGGGACTGTCCCCAATTTGGCAGATCATCGACTTGATCCCATTCACTGCATTGGTAATAATGGCATGTCTTTTTCCATAGCCTTGGGACAAAAAGGCAAAAATCATAAAAAAAGTGGAACTATAATAGCTTTCAAGGGTTCCATTCGGTTCAATTCGCTGAATCATATAATCCTTCGTACGTGTTAAGGCCAGTTGGTGAAGTTCTTCTGGTAATCCTAAAAGAGCTTCCACTCCTTGCTCAATCACATCTAAGATAGAGCACCATTCCCGTCTTTCTTCTATTGTAAAAAAGGAATCCGTTTCACTAACAAGCAGATCCGATAAATTTGGCATTTGTTTTGTTGGGATCTTGAATTTTTTATCAGCAAGAATAAAAAGAGGTGCCAGATTAGATCGAGCAAATACCGAGAAATCATAGAAATTAAGCGGAAAGGTTTCTGGTAATAGCATAAATTCGATCGGGATTGGAATAAAATCTGGCCATTTGTATTGACCCGTAATCGCTAACATCACTTTCGTAAAAATTTTCGTCTGAGCAAGCCCCCCATTCGCGATGATAAAGGCTCTGGCGGCCTGCATTCCAACTTCATCCTTGTTGATATAACCCGAAGATAGTAAGGCAAAATACGCCTCAACAGTCGAGGATAGATTTCCTTCCCTTTCGTCTTGATATAATTTCCACGCCCCATTCGGTTCCTGTCTTTTCCTAATCCGGCGCACTAACCCCTTAATCAGTTCTTCCTCTCGATCAACATCAAGCATTCTCAGCAAAATAATCGTATAACAATCCGTCACAATCCCCATCTCAAACGGGTAATTCCAAGACCCATCTGCTGTTTGCTCCTGATAAAATTGACCAATAAGACGGTTGATTTCATCGTCCACCCTATTCAATGGATTTTCCTCCATTCTTTAGACTTTTATATACATATTCACTAAGTAAAATGAACATTCATGGGGACAGGCCCCCGCCGTGGTAAAGTATTAACGGAATGGGGGACAGGCCCCCGGTTGATCTTATCTGTTTTACGTGCTATGATTATGATAATTTATAATGAACGGAGGGTTTTCCTGGTGGCATTTATTAGACTTCGATTCCAAACTTTGAACCAGTAATTGAATATGGTCAAGGCTCTGCTGTGCTATGCAGGGTTACGGGATTGGTCTGCCTATTTAGGGGAACCTCAAATTTAACAATTTTTGCACTATTGAGGGAGAGACACTTCTCTCTCTTTTTGTTGTTTTTAATATTGAAAAAAGCAGTTTACATCCAAAATTGGGTTTTCTGGATCGAAATGATGTGACGCACAAGCGAACGAATTTTCGCGTCATTCCTTGAATTTTCTTTTCTACGTGAAAAGGCATTCCTATTCATGGGATTTTTTCCTATGGAACTCGTTTCCCTTGCACAGGCAGAGCGCCTGTGTTTTTTATTTTTAAAATTGGAGGGAAATACATTATGCGTAGAAAAGCCGTTATCGTTGGAGTGAATCGCAATCAATCTTCGGAGCATTTCTCCTATTCTATGGAGGAATTATCTAACCTGTCCACAGCATGTCATATTTCCGTGTTAGGGGAAATGACGCAAAACTTACAGCATTTTGATAAAACCTACTATATTGGCAGTGGAAAGGTAGACGAATTACAAGCACTAGTTACAGAGGTAGAGGCAAATGTCATTATTTTTGATGATGAGCTCTCGCCTTCTCAAATTCGCAATTTAGAAGCCAAATTGGATTGTGAAGTGATCGACCGAACTATGTTAATATTAGAAATTTTTGCTAGTAGAGCCAAAACGAAAGAATCTCAGCTTCAAGTTGAGATCGCCCGGCTAAACTATATGCTGCCTCGATTAGTTGGAAGTCGAGAATCTTTAGGACGCCAAGGTGGAGGCGCTGGCTTAAAGAATCGGGGTGCTGGAGAAACAAAATTAGAACTGGATCGCCGCAAAATTGAGATCAAGATATCAGCGTTATCCAAGGAATTAGAGCAATTGGTGGCAAGACGAAAAATCCAGAGAAAACAACGCCGTAAAAATGAAATACCAATCGTATCTTTAGTTGGCTATACGAATGCCGGCAAATCGACATTGATGAATGCACTGTTAAACATTCACCATGCCAATGAGGAAAAACAAGTATTTGAAGAAAACATGTTATTTGCAACATTAGAGACAGCGGTGAGAAAGATCGTTTTACCTGGAAATAAATCCTTTTTATTAACAGATACGGTCGGGTTCATTGACAAACTTCCCCACCATCTAGTGAAAGCATTTCGTTCCACCCTTGAAGAGGTGGTGGAAGCCGATTTACTTGTTCATGTGATTGATTATTCGAATCCTAATCATGAGGAACAGAAAAAACTAACCAACCAGGTTTTAGAAGATATAGGTATTGAAGATATTCCCGTCCTGTATGTCTACAATAAATCTGATAAAGTAGAAGGTCCTTTTCCTTCCCAAGAAAACGGCGTTTATCTCTCAGCCAAAACAGGCCAAGGCATTGAAGAATGCACAAAGCAGATCAGTGAATATATTTTCCATGATTATCTTCAATGTGAATTATTCATTCCATATACAGATGGAGCAGTGCTCTCCTACTTTAATGAACATAGTCAAATTCTCTCAACCCGCTATGAGGAAGATGGAACAGCGTTCGTCGTGGACTGTAAAAAAGCGGACGCCGAAAAATATCAGCAATACGTAAGAAAAGCCTAAGCATCTACAGGCTAAAATTCTCAAAAGGAGAGATCTCTATGACCCTTACTAATAAGCAAGTGATCGATCTAGCTAACCAACACGGTCTTACTCTTCAGACAGAATCGTTAAAAAGAAATGAATCAGGTCTTGATTTTCAAGTTGTATTAGCGACAGATATTAAGGACAAAAAATGGGTGCTCCGGCTCCCAAGAAGAGATGATGTGCTTCCAACTGCTCAAAAAGAAAAGATGATTCTTGATTTCGTAGGTCCGAAACTCACAATCCAAACACCCCAATGGGCAATTTTTTCAGATCAATTGATCGCTTATCCATTATTGCCTGGGGTACCAACGGGAACCATTGATACAGAAGCCAAAGCCTATAAATGGGAATTGGACGAAAAAAATGTTCCCACTGTTTTTAACGAAACATTAGCAAAAGCATTAGTAGAGTTACACAGCATTCGGCATGAGGAAGCAAGAAAAGCTGGATTATCTGTCAAAACTTCAGAGGAATTAAGGGGTGCTATGCGAACAAGAATGGAATGGGTAAAATCCAGATATGGCGTGAGTCAAGAACTTTGGAATCGTTGGGAGAATTGGCTTGAGGCGGACTCTCTATGGCCTAAGCAAGCGGCTCTTATCCATGGTGATCTACATGCTGGTCACATCCTCATCAATCAACAGGATGCCTCTGTCACAGGTTTTATTGATTGGACAGAAGCGCGTATAGATGATCCTGCCAATGACTTTACTGCTCATTTAGCAACCTTTGGAGAAACGGCCCTAAAGGAATTAATCCACTTCTATGAACAAGCTGGAGGTTATGTGTGGCCAACCATGTTCGAACATATTACTGAGCTTTTAGCCGCCTACCCTATCGGCATCGCCGAATTTGCTGCGAAATCTGGCTTATCGGAATATGAAGAAATGGCGAAAACAACACTCAGAGTATAAAAGTACCTATTTAAAGCTGTCGGAAATTCCCGGCAGCTTTTACTCATATTCGCCCTTTTATCCCGTATTAATGGTACATCCTTTGCATCAGAAAACCTCACTGATTGTGGTTTCACTTTATCAAATACTACTATTCTAAAAAACTGTTAATGAACACTCTTATAGTAAAATATTTTCTCTTCGACACTTGATTATGATATCCTTTGCTTATTACCATACATCGTTCATAAGTGAGGAAGGATATTATGAATAAACAAATATTAAAAAATGATTGGGATGCAAAGGTAGGCGAGGAATTCACTAAGCCTTACTATCTACAGTTAAGGGAGTTTCTAAAAAAAGAATATAATGCCCAAACCATTTATCCGCCGATGCATGATATTTTCAATGCTCTCCATTACACCTCTTTTGAGCAAGTGAAAGTCGTGATCTTGGGCCAAGACCCTTACCATGGACCGAACCAGGCACATGGGCTCAGCTTTTCCGTGCAACCGAAGGTCAAACAGCCGCCATCATTAAAAAATATCTTTATCGAATTAGAAAATGATCTCGGCTTTCCACCACCAAATCATGGGTATTTGGTAAGTTGGGCAGAACAAGGAGTGCTACTACTAAACTCTGTTTTAACCGTTCGCCAAGGACAAGCTCATTCACATCGAGGAAAAGGCTGGGAGATATTCACAGACCAGGTCATTCAAGTGTTAAATGAAAAAGCAACACCTGTCGTTTACATTTTATGGGGAAGTGCTGCTCAAAGTAAACAAGCGCTGATCGACACATCAAAACATTTTATCATTAAATCTCCCCATCCAAGTCCATTATCTGCCTATCGAGGATTTTTTGGCAGCAAACCTTTTTCCAAAACAAATGACATTCTCAAGAAAACTGGTCAAACGGAAATCAATTGGCGGATTGAATAAACTCACAACTATCGATTGCTTTACCGACAGTAATCGATAGTTTTCGGTTAAATACGGCTATATTCCCGTATTTTATTATTTTTGAAATATCAATTTCCTCGCACTTTCCAAACTATCTTCACCAGTCCTTTGCTTAATAGGGGCAAATTCCTGCTCCCGCTCTACTTGTAAGACGGACATGCTTTCAGCCAACGGAAGCACATCGAAATAGAACTTTTCCAATTTATAGCCATTGGGTGAATTTGCTTGCATGCGTCGGCCATACTTATCTACTTTCGGAATCACCTTATGGGCAAAATGATAAGGGAGAGAATAGTTCATTGCTTTTTCGAGGAAGGACATGTGAAAAAGATGGATACCAATATTGGCATTAGTAAGAGAATGATTTATCCCTTCCTCTAAGTTCAACTCAGAGTATTCCACTACATGTGGTCTCCCGTCTGCTAGACATAACAGGCCTACTTTTTCATCAGGAGCGCATTTTTTGACAGCTTTACTAGAAATGGCCGCACCACTTTCCTCCGCAAATCCAATAAACACGGGGTCTGCTACTTGAACAAGGGCATTATCAATATTATTCATAAACACCCATTCGATCTCCTTCTCTTTCATATCCTCCCATACCCCAGTTGATTTCATTGAAGAAAATACGCCACCGTTGCCGTTAGGCGCCATAGATATGGTTGCTGGGCTCTCTAGAATCAGTTTGCCTTCTAAAGTTAAAGTCGGCATTAATTCCTGTTGAAAAAAACGAACTTGTTTGGGGTTACAATGAAAATAATGATTCCTTTTAAAAAAAGCCTTCGTTTCCTTGTCATTACTTGGGCTTGTCATAATATACCAAGGAATCTGTGCACCTGCTTTTTCTTCAATCAAACGCAATCGCTTGGCTTGTAATGCAAAAAGCGATTGTTCAGATGAATCGCCTAAACTGATCGTTCCTTTTGGTCCGTCATGACCTAATCGCGTGCCTTGCCCTCCAGCAAGGAGTAGCACTGCCACTTTCCCCTGCCTTATTCGGTTAAGCCCTCGTTCTTCTAACCTTTCCCTTTTCAATGGGGGAAAGTGCACCATCGCTTCATAACCAATAGGCATAATTTTCGGTTGATGTTCTGCTCTTGGAGAAGTTAATTGACGAGAAGCTTCTTCTACTTCATTCAAATCAACCCCCTCAATTTGCTGAAGTAAGGCTTCTTGCTCATCTAGCTTTAATTCATGAAAAAAGGAAAGCAAATGCTCTTGTTGATATCGAGTTAATCTTTCTTTTAAAAGCTTATATTTATCCATTTAAACTCCTCTCCTTGCCTTTCTTCTTAACTTCCTTGCGCATGAACTAAAGTAGCATTTTATTCCTTGCTTCACTTCATGCATCTCCGATTTATGTGCAGCGCAGGTTTTCATGTTTAGCTATCTCAATTACATTTCTAATACAAGGTTCTTTTTTCTTTGTATAGGTCGGTCGATCATCTGTATATCTAGAGGCCAGCTCTTTCTTTAATAAAGCATATTCTTTGGCCGCTTGCGGATTCGATCTCAGATAATCACGAAACGATAGTTTTTCGTTCCATTCGGTCCCACTCATCTCACATATATGTAAATGACAAGTTCCTTGTCCCCATTCTCCCTTTCTAAAAAACCTTCTATCTATTAACTCGGGTTTATGTACATATTCAAATTCAATTTTCTCAAGTGGTTTCACAAATTGCGCGACTGATTTTAAATCTTTTACACCGACCATGATGTCAATAATAGGTTTTGCTACCATTCCTTTAATCGATGTGCTTCCAATATGTTCGATCCCTAAAATTTGTTTCCCGATCGCCTCAACTATTTTATCTTTCTCACAGACAAATTGACTTTCCCAATTTAGGTTATAACCCTCCAGTTGGACAATAGGAGTGGTCATGATCGGAACACTCCTCTCTTTTAAAATGAATATCATTTCAAAGACTCAACTTCTATAAGCAAAGCTTCATTTAGGATAAAAAATCATACTCCACATTCCAACAAGATTCATCAAAACTCGCGATGATTCTTAGTTAAATCTCTTTCCGAATCTAAATGATATGATATAATTTAGATGTAATTATGTTAAAAAATACCTAGAAAGGATGTGATAGCAATGAACGAGACAAATATTTTGTTGCATAAAATTGTAGAAAGATTGGATATTCGCGATTCAAAAATGGATCATTTGATTAAAGATGTTTCTGAGATGAAAGGCGATATCTCTGACTTAAAAAGTGATGTATCCGAGCTAAAAAGTGATGTCTCTGACTTAAAAAGTGATGTGTCCGAGCTAAAAAGTGATGTCTTTAGCTTAAAAAGTGATGTGTCCGAGCTAAAAAGTGATGTCTCTAGCTTAAAAAGTGATGTGTCCGAGTTAAAAAGTGATGTCTCTAGCTTAACAGAAACTCAACAGCGGCACGATGAGATGCTTGAAAAATTAGTCAAAGGCCAAGAAAAGCAAAATTTAATTTTAAAATCATTAGCCCTTAGGTCCATTGAACAGGAAACGGAAATAGATGCTTTAAAGTTCATCACATCCAAATAATTCATTTGCTTTTTTTCTCCCACGGAAATGGACGATTTTTACCTACGGAACGCCTCATTTAGACTACCTTAGTTTTTCATTTTTTTTAATATCATACAGTGTCTGTCTCCAACACACTGTATCGGGACAGGCACTTACAATCTTACCACCCATTGGGTCCTCTATTTTATGGATAATTCCCTTAACTTCAAAGAATCACTATAATCGATTTCTCATTTAACTTAATCAACAGAACCACCGCCATGATTGCATCCAACAAATCAATATAAATGAAGCATCCTACTCAGATTAATCCTTATGAAGATCATTGCATAAAACCAAGTGAGGAAAACAACAGATCTTTTCCTTACTTGGTTTTATAAAAAACTGCCGGGTCTGTCTCTATTTTACAATTTAAAATGGCCAACTAATTGATTGAGCTTCTCTGCCAATTTGGCTAGTTGCTCAGAGCTCTCAGCTACCTCTTCCATCGCGCTACTTGTTTCTTCTGTGGAGGCTGAAGTCTGTTCGATCCCAGCGGCTGATTGTTCGGATATAGCAGCAATCTCTTCAACTGAAGTGTTCATTTGCTGTGTATCCTCAGCAATATTCGCGAGATTTGTAGATACAATGCCAACAGTTTGAACCATCTCTTTCATGGCATCACTTATTTGATCAAGCATTGCATCTGTTGCTTGAATTTGAGTTGTTCCTTTTTCTACCTCTGTAAAACCAGCCTGCAATGAACTAGTAACTAAGGATGTTTCATTTTGGATTCCATTTACAATTTTGTCAATATCTTTTAATGAGATGGCTACCTGCTCTGCCAATTTTCGCACTTCATCAGCTACAACCGCAAAGCCTTTTCCATGTTCTCCTGCCCTTGCTGCTTCAATCGCGGCATTTAGAGCAAGCAAATTAGTTTGCTCAGCAATATCTTTAATCACAGAAACAAGCTTCGAAATATCTTTCGATTGATGATCTAACACTTGGACTTTTTTCACGGATTCTAAAACAATTTGATGAATACTTTCCATTTGCTGACTAGATGCTTTCATTAATTGACTGCCTTCCGCCGTTATATGCAGAACATCCTTTGACTTTGCTTGGATTTGCATTCCTTCTTTATTCGCTTCCTCTACTTTATTTGTAAGAGAGATCATCGCTGATGAAACTTCGCTTGTGCTTGTTGCTTGTATCTCTGCACCTGAGGCTAATTCTTGCATCGTTGATACAACCTGTTCTGAACTCGTTTTTACTTCAACGGCCGATTGTGTTAATTCCTCACTATGACTTGAGAGTACTTCCGATGTATCGGATACATTTTTAATCATATCCTTGAGACGATCTTGTAGATGATTCATTGCACTGGCTAATTTCCCCGTTTCATCTTTTGTTTTAATATTTAATGGTTTTCTTGTTAAATCACCTTCAGCCAGAGCGTTCATTTGATCAGTCACTTTTGAAAGGGGCCCCGCAATTCTCTTTGCCAAAAATAATATAACAATTCCGCCAATAACCATAGTTATACTATTGACAATGATAATAAGGACAAGGATTTCGTTAGCAGGCTGATTGAAATCTTCCATATAAGCTCCTGCACTGATTACCCAATTCCAGTTAGAATCTATTTTAGAATAAACAACCTTCTCACCTATTTTATCTTGATCACTTGGCAGTGAATAATAGTAATATGTATAGCCTCCGCCATGTTTACCTTTTTCAAGATATTCTTGTACAAATTTCTTGCCATTTGCATCTTCTAAATCTAAAGTATTTTGCCCCTCAACGCTGGGATTTACAACAGCTACTCCATTTTGATCACTGGCAAACATATACCCATTCTCCCCTAAATCCACATTGTTATTGATCGGGCGAGTACCATCAGCATTCATTTCTCCCAACATCGCAATTTTCACACGCTCTTGTGCTTCCTCCAAGAGAATATTTCCATCTTCCACTTCCTTATTTAATGTCTCAATCAATGCAATTGTTTGTTCTACACTATTTTTTAGATTCGTTTTTCCTAATTCATCGAGACTGCGTGCACTTTTTTGATAATTTAGGTAACCGAGTACAGACATTGGGATGATTAAGAGAAGAAATATAGTAATGATTAGTTTCGACTTAATCGATCGAAACTGTAAGAGTGATGTTAACTTCATTTTAGTCCCCTTCTACTGCTTGATTTTAATTATAACAATTGAATCTATTGATCAAACGACTTTGACACGAACTCCAAAAATCGTTCTACTAATTTATCGGTAGGAATGTTTATTTTCTTAATGCAATAAATCGTGTTGAAAAATATATTTTTTCAGCGTTAGGTATTTTTACCTACCTACGCAAAAAGCGATGATGAGTCTATAATCACCATCGCTCCAATATTTTATTTTCGAGGATTTAATTTATATTTTTTAATCCATCATCATAAGTGCCTCTTGGTTTCAAGATCATTTCAGCTTCTTTTGTCATTCAATGTCCGATAAATCTTTTCTGTATAAGAAGTAATCGCTGCATCGTATTCTGGATAAGGGAATCCGAGACCACCGGCGACAAGCTTAGCGTATTTCCTAAATAACTGATAGCAAGTAAACAAGGATTGCCACATGTTTGGATAACCCTGTTGTGAGTATGTTGAGAGAAGCAATTCCCAATCTTCTTCAGGAAGGTACTGCTTAATAAATTTATAGTTTTTCCCCAGACTGAAGTTGTAACCATACTTAAATCCAATTTGCCAGGACATCATTCTTAACAAATTTGGCCGTGCAATTTCGTGTAAATGGTCAATTGCAAACAGGATTTCTTTTCTAGCTAATCCCTTCACCACATATGTAGCAACCATCCAAAATTCATTACAGCAATCATCAAATTCCCTTGCTGTTGGTTGTTTCATCCAATATTGCTGATCATTCGCCTGTATATCTTGCTTGACTAGTGAATCTTTATCCAGAAGGATTTCTACCAGCCCGTCACTTTTTGAAAAATAATCCTCGACTTCCTCTAAAGGAATTAGCGTCAGGTCTACTTTATGGCCATCTGCAAATACCATAAGATAGGAGAACCAGTTTCCTAGTTCTGGCGGAAAAAGTTCCATATCTTCTGGTTTCTGCATAATTAAACGCTTTCCAAATTGATCCAACCAATCGTCATTTTCGGTAAAAGATTCAAGATCTGTCACAAAAAAGGAAAGATCAAAATCTTGAAATGAATCACGGGGAATATTTGAATTTGTGCGTGAGCCTTCTAAGGTAACGAGGCGAATGCGCGGATCGCTCTTTGCGAACCCTATTAGTGTCTCCATTAATTCAGCTTCACTTCTCATTTTCCAGCCCTCCAGTTTTTCTTTTTACTATAATTCTTCTTTTTTTAGCTAAAAAAATACTTACTATCACTTTCGCTTAATAGTCGATAGGCTTTTATTCATTAATATCTATATTATAATAGATTATGGAAAAACAATAACACATATAAGTTCTACAGAAGAAGGGAAAGTGAAATGCTTGAATGTAAATGACCAAGCAGCGATTCGGTTTGAATCCGTAAATTACACTATTGATGATGTTCAAATTCTTAAAAATATTACTGGGGATTTTTATAAAGGAAAGATCACTACTTTAGTAGGTCCATCGGGAGCTGGAAAAACGACCTTATTTCGCTTATGCAATGCAATGAAATCACCAAGTTCAGGTGAAATATATATTCATGAGAGATCTCTTGATGATTACGACCAAGTGGAACTGCGCCGTAATGTCGGAATTGCATTGCAAAATGCACCGATGATTCACGGGAGTGTTCGAAAAAACTTAGCTCTGCCTACTACACTCCAAGGCAATGTTATGGCCGAGGAAGAAGCAAAGCGATTCATGCATATCGTGGGATTGCCAAATGAGCTTTTAGATCGAAACAGTAAGGATTTATCGGGCGGGCAGCGTCAAAAACTATCCATTGCCCGTACCCTTGTTAATCGCCCCAAGATATTATTATTGGATGAAATTACTTCCTCCCTCGATCGTGTTTCACAAGAGGATATTGAAAAACTGATCAAACGGATCAATCAGGAATACGGGACAACCATTATTTGGATCACCCATAATCTGAGACAAGCTTTAACGGTTGGAGATTACACTTGGGTGATGATGGATGGACAATTAATGGAAACAGGGGAAAGCAGTCTATTAAATGCCCCCAAAAACGATAGGGTGAAACAGTTTGTAAAGGGGGAAGTAAAATGAGTTTTCTTGCATTAGCAATGACACTTGCTTTTGTCATCATTCCGCTTATTTTATCAAAAGCATTTAAATTAGGGCTGGAAAAAGATACATTGATTGCTACCGTACGCTCGATCATTCAATTACTTGTAGTCGGATATCTTCTCCAGTTTGTCTTTGATTCAGAACATATTCTTTATATTTTATTGATGATCGCCCTAATGATCGTGGCAGCCGCACTAAACGCCAGAAAAAAAGGGGCATCGATACGAGGTATCACCTGGAAATTGGTTGTCACTTTTAGTTTTGTTGAACTATTGACCCAAGGTATTTTGTTAGGTTTGAATATTACTCCCCCGACTGCTCAATATATTATTCCCATTAGTGGAATGGTGATTGGTAACTCCATGGTATTGGGAATCCTTTTCCTGAATAGGTTCACCGCGGAAATGGCTGCTCGCCAGGATGAAACGGAATTGATCTTATCACTAGGTGGCACGCCAAAACAAGCGATTCACAGACAATTGCTTACATCTATTCAGGCAAGTACGATTCCTACTATCGAAAGTCAAAAAACAATTGGACTGGTACAGCTTCCTGGTATGATGAGTGGACAAATCATTGCGGGGGCTGATCCTGTCCAGGCTGTGATGTTCCAATTACTCATTCTTTTTCTGCTTCTTACGACAGCAGTGATAACCAGCATTTTGCTTGGCTATTTATCCTACCCCACTCTCTTTAATAAACGGATGCAGTTTTTGGATGGTCAGCTTCAAGATAATAGCTAAATTCAATCACTATTCAGTGGGGATTTTTCATCCCCACTGTTTCTTTATCTCCAGCTTCGCTTTAAAGGTTAATGCGTACTTCTCTCCTCAATAAACAAAAAACTTCTCCCTATTTAATAATAATTTAAGAATTCCATAAGAAGTCATTTAGAATTGCCGCGTATGATGGTTACAGATCAAACCTAGGAGGCAATTCATATGAAAGCAATTCAGAAGAGAGTCCACGTTGGACGAATAATTTATCTTATTTTAGCAATTCTTTTTACCTTATGTATCTTAATACAATTGTATCTGGCTGGAATGGCCATCTTTATGAATCCAGCAGCTTGGTTGAAGCATATGATGTTTGTTCATTTATTTGGCTTTAATCTGCCGATTTTCATGCTGCTCTTTGCTTTTATCGGAGCTCTGCCACGTTGGGCATACTGGCAGCTTTTTGGAATATTGGTTTCGATATTCCTTATGTACTTTACCGCCAATATGCGAACCGCCTTCCCTTGGGTCGGTCCTCTGCATGTTGTGGTCGCCATTTCACTATTCGGGCTATCGTGTTTGATTGTAATCAAAGCATGGAATTTACTCTTTCATAAAAATAATAAGAAAGGAAAGTTTGGAAAATGAGACTACTTTTAGCAGTAATTGTTGGACTAATCGGAGGATTTATCATTGGCATCGCCTTATCTAGCCTTATTGGCATACTAGGCATGATGGTGTGGAATGAACCAATGGGGATCAAATTTCTTCCCTATTTCACCTCACTCCTATGCGCCATTGCCGTACCAATAATCGATCACAAAAAACAGAGCCATCACAGTAAGTAATACTGGTACTGCCTGTTTTTTTAACATCAGTATATTATAATAGAGTGAAACTTCATTCAGTGTTTTTTCATCCCCACTGAATGTTAAGGAACAAAGGCTAAATTCGCAACATCCTGTTGGCAGCCTCAAACGCGACGTCCTGCCGCTTCCTCTGCACTAGTACGCTACGCCCTTTGTGACCTGCGTCCTGCAGGCCTGAACCAATCGGGTATTTACTGGCAGTTGTCCCCCACTCGTTTTCACCTCGAATTCTTGAAGCGGGGGTCTCACTGCTAGTTAAATCGGGATAAATCATGACAACAAATTTCAGGGTAGGTGAGGGACTTGTCAATCAAGAAACGGTTAGTTCTATCCAATATCGGGATGACTGTAATTCCGATCATTGGTTTCTTCTTAGTTGAAATCATATTGGGCTATGTATTGTTTGTTCTGTTTAATGGCGAGCCCGGTGGGGCTGATTTATCTCTATTTTTAAGTATTCGAATGATCGCCATAATGCTAGTCCTCATCATTACCAATGGATTATTATCGTATTATATGTCAAAAAGTATTATTAGGCCTATTCAGAAATTGTCTCTTGCTGCCAAGAAAATTAGTGAAGATAATTTAGATTTTCAGATAGAATCCGATAAAAAAGATGAACTTGGCGAGTTGACGAACACTTTTGAATCAATGCGTCGCAAGCTCAAAGAAGCGCGGGAATCTCAATTGCAATATGAACAAAATCGTCAAGAATTGATTGCTAGTATTTCTCATGATTTGAAAACACCTTTAACTTCCATAAAAGGTTATGTGAAGGGTATTCAAGATGGTGTCGCCAATACCCCTGAGAAATTAGAGCGTTATATGAACACCATTTATAAAACAGCAAATGATATGGATGGACTGATTGATGAACTATTTTTATATTCGAAGTTGGATGTAAAACAATTACCCTTCCATTTCGAGCAAGTGGATTTATATGATTTCTTTGCTGATTTTATTGATGAGTTGACCTTTACCCTGGAGAAAGAACAAGGAATAGCTATTCTTTCTGCTAACAGTGACGATTCCTATCTCGTAGA
Organism: Bacillus sp. SD088; assembly: GCF_017355205.1. Taxonomy (GTDB): domain Bacteria; phylum Bacillota; class Bacilli; order Bacillales; family Bacillaceae_C; genus Lederbergia. The sequence continues at coordinate 96,786 of NZ_JADIJK010000006.1, read as the reverse complement.
AGCAGATCGAGAAAAATTGAAACGTGTTGTCACCAATCTCATTCAAAATAGCTTGAAATACATGGACAAACAGAAAGAGATCATCGTTCAGCTTACATCTGGTAACGAAGATGTCCTTGTCGAAATAAAAGATAATGGAATCGGGATAAGCAATGAGGATCTTCCCTATATTTTTGAAAGCTTTTATCGTACCGATGCTTCAAGGAACTCCTCCACTGGAGGGAGTGGGTTAGGATTATCAATTGCGAAAAAAATAATTGAAGCCCACGAAGGAGAAATCTGGGCGGATAGTGAATTAGGAAAGGGAACAAGTATCTATTTCAAATTGAAAAAAGGGGATATACATGCAGAAGATATTAATCATTGAAGACGAACAAAATATTGCCGAATTGCAGCGTGATTATCTGGAAGTGAATGGCTTTGAAAGCGATATTGCGACAACGGGTGAAAAAGGGTTAGATCTTGCCAGGACCAACACTTATCACCTCATTCTCTTAGATTTAATGCTTCCTGGTATCGATGGATTTGCATTGTGCCAGAAATTGCGCCAAATATTGGATATCCCCATCCTTATGGTCACGGCTAGAAAAGAAGATATAGACAAGATCCGCGGATTTGATCGGGGCGCTGATGATTATATTGTCAAGCCCTTTAATCCAAATGAATTGGTAGCAAGAGTGAAGGCACACCTTTCGCGTTATGATCGTTTAATCAATCGGGAATCGAAACCACATGATATCCAAATTAGTGGCTTAACGATTGAAAGCGACTCACGGCAAGTATTTCTCCATGGTGAAGAACGAATTTTTACAGCAAAGGAATTTGATTTACTCAAATTCTTAGCAACCCATGCAAATATTGTTTTTACAAAAGAGCAGTTAATGGAACGGATTTGGGGGTATGATGCAGTGGGAGATCTGACAACAGTCACCGTACACATCCGAAAAATTCGTGAGAAAATAGAAGAAGACCCTTCCACCCCTCAATTTATCGAAACCATCTGGGGTGTGGGCTATCGATTTAAAAAATGAAGGATCAGCGGTTCGAACACGCTATACCCATAAAAAACCTACAATTCCTTATAGCACCACGGTCTTGTAGGTTTTTATTTTAAATTTAGCTGTTAAGTGACTTATACATAGCATCTAAGAGACGAGAGGTATTGTCACATTTGTATTCCCAGAACATGATACCGCCAAGTCCTTCACGACTTGTATATGTACATTTGTGTTGAATAGATTCTTCGTCATCATAGGTAATAAAGGTACTCCCATCAAAAAGATAAGGTGCCTTTGCTTCATCATCCCAAAAACGAGTAAATCCATTCACGTTTATATAATCAGCTGATAGTTGAGTAAAGTCTGGACCATATCCCCCTGATCCTGTTGTCATTTGATGCAGCCCGTTATTTTTATCAGGCACATCCTTCCACATACGAGAATAAAATGCCGCCCCAATTACAATTTTCTCTCGTGGCACACCCGCCTGCATAAATAAATGAACAGATTGCTGTACACTAATTCTGAAAAGATCTCCAGTCGGCGTATATAAATTCGTATGATGCCCTGTTAACGTTTGGAAGCCCCCACGCATATCGTATGTCATCAACTGAACATAATCTAGATACTTTTGGACCTCCCTCATCTCAGTTCCATCGATGTAATACTGATCAGCCCCGGCTGCAATCGTCAGTAAATAATATTTGCCGGTTTCTTGTTCAAGCTCACTTAATGCCTCGCGAATCTCTTTCAATAAGTAAGTAAAGTTTTCTTTATCAGCTGGCGAGGACTGAATACCCGCTTCACTATAGCAAGGGTATTCCCAATCAAGATCAATCCCATCAAAAGCATGTTCCTTTATTATTTGAACAGCGCTTTCAGCCATAAGTCTTCTTCCTTCCGCAGTGGAAGCTGCTTCTGAAAACCCTCCAGCACTCCATCCACCAACAGACAGTAAGATCGTGAGGTTTGGATTGATTGACTTTAATTCCGCAAGACGGTCTAGATTTTTCAAATGATCAATTCGAATTTCATCTTTTATAACATGGCCAAACGCTACATTTAAATGAGTTAATTTTAAAGCGTCTTCAGTATCGATGCTAGACAAAGAACCGTCTCCAGCATACCCCACTATTTTATATTTTGTCTCCACTTGAATTCCCCTTCCATCATTTAATGTTTGAATCTAAGCTGCGAATTTTAATATTGCGGAATTCAGCATAGCCGCCATGATCTTGCAAACCGATATGGCCTAAACGTGGACGATCACGCCAAGCATATGTAAACTTATTATCTGTTCCGTCCGGATTTTTCCCGGCAACAGACCACTGATCAATGTCCGCTTCGACAACCATTGTGCCATTTAATGTAAGCTGGATCAGATTACGGTCACACTTAATCATCACTTCATTCCATTCCCCGGCTTGATGAACCGCATTCGAAGAAGGTGCGACAAGATCGTATAGTGCACCTGAGCTATTCTTGACCATCTCCTTCTGATCGAAGGTGTCCCAAATCTGCATCTCTAGACCAGTATTCACAGGGTCCTTCAGGTCCGTCCATCTGAAAAAAACACCACTGTTGACACCAGGCTCTGTTCGATATTCTAATTGCAAAATAAAATCCTCAAACTGGTCAGTCGTATACAAATAACCATTCGTCTCTCCCTTACAAATGATCAATCCATTGTGCGCCAGCCAACCTTCTGGATCACTGGTTGCAGCCCAGCCGTTTAATGTTTGGCCATCAAACAATAATCTGTATCCGTGTTTTTTTTCTGCTTCACTTAAACTATTCAAAGTAATTCCTCCTATTTTATATCCTCGGAAGAACCTTCACCATCTAAGTCACATTTTCCTGCCTATTTGATTAAAAAGATCCTGTAAATTTCTTAGTTGGCTTTTTCTCCACCCTTGGAGAAAAAAAGCGCTTTTCCAAGGGGGAGAAACTTTCTATCAAGACAAAGAAGGAGTTCTCTTACATCCTTGCTATTATAAGAAACCTTTTAGAATTTGTCTGAATGCCTTTTTCAGTTTGATTGTTTGTCATAAAATCATTCAATATTTCTACATCTTTCGGTTGTTCACCAAAATAGGGAATGGTTGGTGTATGCGTTAGCAAGAAAATAAGATCTTCTGGTCTCTGAAAATAATCCGTACTGTTATATTCAAAGAAGCTAACTTCAGAAAAACCTGATGCCTTTAATTCCCGAACATACCTTTTGAGTAATGTTCCATCTTCCTCAATGAAATGCCCACGGTTAAATGCTGTTTTTATATTAATTTTATCCCCTTCACTAACTTGTTGAGTAAAAAAATATCCATCCTTTTTTAATACTTTAGCCACTTCAGTTGCACTAAAAGGTGCGTGACGACATGTCACAATATCAAAAAAATCGGAAGGAAATTGCAAATCTTCAGAAGTCATATGAGAAAATCGAACATTTGGAACAACGGATTTCTTTGCATTCGCTTGAGCTGTTTCAATCATGCTAGAAGATAGATCAATCCCCACCAAGAACAGGAATTCAGGAGCTAGATATAATAGGTTTTCACCTCCACCTGTACCAATGTCGAGAAGAATATCAGAAGGTTTAGATTTTCCCTTTACTACCTCATTAAAATCCCATAATACGTCTTCAGATTGAACTTTTAATTTGCTAAAGTCCCATCCATTTGTTCGACCAACTTTTTCATAAAAAAGTTGATACTCTATATCATTCAATTTGTTCTCCACCTTTCAAATAATCCAAAATACTGTTAATCGCTTGGATTTTCTGTGTTTCATGAATACCAACTTCTGCTTAAGTAGATGAGTTTCCCTAAAAAGGACATACTTCTCCCTTGATGGCTGGTACGCGTTTTTTTCCAGCCCGAAAACTAATTACTTCGAACAGTACGGTATTTCATTCTGTCACCTCGTTTTGAAAGATTACATTAAGTATAACTAATAATCTGGTTATTTTGAATAGGAACCTTTTATTTTACACAAAAAAGCAGACTAAGTCTCCATATGAATTAGTCTGCTTCAACATGTATTCCCTTCTCTTTCAAATTCCCAATAATCGTCATTATGACTGAATGTACAAGTCTATTTCGTTTCCCTCCACTTTAAATCTTTTCATATCTGGTTTCCATTCAAAATGTATTTCATTCACGATTAGATTGCTATGCACAAATTCATTATATTCCATCAGTACTTTTTCCATTTGTGAGTCTGTCTGCACAAATAGGTCTATGCGTAAATCAACAGAAAGCTCTAGTTCTTTCCGATATGTTTGAACAGCCCGAATAAATTCTCTAACCAGCCCTTCTTCTTTTAATTCTTGTGTTAATCGCGTATCTAATAAGACAAAAAATTGACTTCCTTCACCTAATTCAAAACCATCTCTTCCCTTTTTCTCAATGTTTACATCAGCGGTTGTTAAAGTGACAGTTTCGCCCGATTGCAGTTCTATATCAAGCTGCTTTTCTTTGAGTAATTTTGCCTTTTCGCCCTCTTGCAACTCACTGACTTTGTTTTTCACTTCACCGATTGCTTTGCCAAATTTTGGTCCAGCGACAGCAAAATTTAATTTTAGATCAAACTGGACTATACCTTGATCATCAGCTCGAAATTCTATTTCTTTTATATTGACTTCTTCTTTTATAATCGACGAATAACGTTGAAGCCCAGTTAAAGGAACGGCCTCATGTGGCACCACCAGCAATTTCGCTAATGGTTGTTTTGTTTTGATTCCCACCTCATTACGAAGCGATCTTGTCAGCTCTACGATTTGTAAAACCGCAGCCATTTCCTGTTCTAATTGTTCGTTTATAAGGCTTTCATCTGCTTGTGGATAATCTGATAAATGTACACTATCACCAATTAAATTGGAGTAGATATCTTCTGTCACAAACGGTGTATATGGTGCCATTAGCTGGCTGAGCTTTGTTAAAACACTGAATAAAGTGCTGAAGGCTGCTCTTTTATCTTCAGTCATTCCACTGCTCCAAAAACGTTGTCTAGATCGTCGTACATACCAATTGCTAAGTTCATCAAGAAACAAGGAAATCGATCTTGCCCCTTTCGTGATATCGTAATCCTCTAAGCTTTGTCTCACTTCTCTGATCACCGTGTGTAATCGCGACAAAATCCAATCATCAAGCATCGTGCGCCTTCCACCCAAGTCACTTGCAGGATTAAAGTGATCGATTTCTGCATACAGTGAATAAAAGGAATACACATTTTGGAGTGTATCTACCACTTTTGATTTTGCATGACTAACCGTTTTTTTGGAAAAGCGTTTATTATGCCATGGTGAACTATCCGCTAACAATGCCCATCTTAACGAATCCGCGCCAAACTCATTGATCAGTTCCACGGGATTTAAAGCATTCCCCTTACTCTTGGACATCTTTTGTCCATTTTCATCTAAAATATGCCCTAAAGAAAGAACTCGTTTATAGGGGGATTGCCCTGTAAATAACGTAGATACAGCTAATAAGCTGTAGAACCAGCCTCTTGTTTGGTCAACCCCTTCAATTACAACATCAGCTGGAAATTGTTTTTTAAATAAATCCTTATTTTCAAATGGATAATGATATTGGGCAAATGGCATTGATCCACTATCAAACCATACATCAATTACTTCACTTGTTCTGTGCATTTTGCCACCACAGGAACAAGTAAATTGAACTTGATCCATATACGGTTTATGCAATTCAATGTTTTCCGGAAGTTCGTGTGTGGAAAACTCTCTTAATTTCTTCAAGGAATGTGGGGCTTTTTCTTGCCCACATTCTTGACAGATCCATACATTTAATGGGGTACCCCAATATCTATTTCTACCGATATTCCAATCCACCATATTTTCTAAAAATTTTCCAAACCTACCATCCTTCATATGGGCAGGAAACCACTCAACGGCCTGATTATTGGATTGCATGGTTTCTTTGACTGCCGTCGTCTTGATAAACCAGCCTTCCATTGCATAATAAAGAAGAGGACTGTCACACCGCCAACAATGGGGATAACTATGTTCATATTTTTGTTTATCGAACAAGAGATTTTGTTTTGATAGCATTTTGATGATATCTACATCGCAATTCTTTACAAATCGACCTGCAAGCGGTGTTACGTCTTCTTTATAACGGCCCTTCGTATCAACCACATTCACGTAATCAAAATGATTTTCCTGCACGGCCTTGTAATCGTCTTCCCCATGGGCTGGAGCGATATGCACAACCCCCGTTCCACTTGTCTCTGTCACAAAATCAGCACCGAGAACTTTATGACCATTCGCTACCGTCACATAATGGAATGGCGGCTCGTAAGCAAGACCGATTAAATCTTTTCCCTTCATCACATTGAGGATTTCATAATCCTCTTTCATTACTACTGGAACCAGAGACTCTGCGAGAAGAAATTGCTCTGTTCCCTGTCTCACCCGTACATAATTCATCTCTGGATTAACAGCTAAGGCTACATTCCCTGGCAATGTCCAAGGTGTTGTCGTCCATCCTAACAGATATTCATTCTCCGTTCCTTTTAAACGAAATTTGGCAGTAGCGGATAAATCCGAAACATCCTTATATCCTTGGGCCACTTCATGGGAACTTAGAGATGTCTCACATTGAGGGCAATACGGCACAACCCGATGCCCCTTATACAAATAACCTTTTTCATGGATCGTAGACAATATATTCCAGACAGATTCAATATAATCATTATTCAAAGTGATATACGGGTTCTCCATATCGACCCAATACCCAAGTGCTTCCGTAAACTGCTTCCATTCATTTTCATAGGCAAAAACACTATCTTTACATTTCTGAATAAAATTCTCTATCCCGTACTGTTCAATTTGCTCCTTTCCGTGAATATTTAACTGTTTTTCAACCTCCAATTCAACAGGTAAACCATGCGTATCCCACCCTGCTTTTCTCAGCACTTGATAACCTGCCATGGTTTTGTATCTTGCAACAAAGTCCTTGATCGTGCGGCCAAGCGCATGTCCCGCGTGTGGTAAGCCATTGGCTGTTGGCGGACCTTCATAAAAAACAAATGCCTCTTTTCCTTTACGATTGGCAATGGAACGCCCAAACGTCCCTGCTTTTTTCCATTGTTTCCGAATGCGTACTTCCATTTCAACATTGGCTTCTTTCATTTTGTTCACCTCATTTTTATTTAAAAAACAAAAAACTCGACCCCTATACGCAGAGATCGAGTTTATATCTAAATATATATAATCTTCTTGAAACAAAATAAAAAAACCTTAGTAGTGGTTTTTTATCTGTCCATACACTACGTACCATCATACGCGTCCTGGGTATCGGTAGAATGCCGTCAAAGTTTAAATGACTTTCAACTTTGCTTCTCGGAGAGGATTTTCATTACGGTCTTACCGTTGACTTTCAGCACTTCGTCAACTCTCTGTAGATAAGATAAACATAACTACTCTTTCTCGTCATCAAATTTATTATGAAATTATTGTTAATCATAACGAAGCTTTATGTAAAAGTCAAATAGTACAATTGAACCAATAATCACCTGAGATCGATCCCAAATAAAATATTTGCTAAACTTGATGTTAAAGGCGAGCCAAGAGTAGGCTAAGGCTGTTTTCAGATTAGGAATGGTGATTACTGCTTGACTCTTCCTGAAGTTACTAAGAGATCTCATCCACGTATATTTGGTAACGTTTTGAATAGGGTTTTGATGCGCGATTGCTGAAGGACACGATTCTATTTATCCTAGTCAAATGTTTATTTAATCGGACTTTCTCCTTTGTTCCTTGTTCTCTTAAAATATTTGCCCGAATGATCTCTGATTCATCTTGCGTCAAGGTCACATCCTGAATCCATTCATCCCAAAGCCTGTTAAAATGATCGAACTCATGCTGTTCCGAATTATCCATTGTCGATTCCTCCTTCATTGGTTGTCGTCGCTTAGTTGTAGCATCATACGTTTTCTTGCAACACTTATTCGGTAGCGAACTGTACCTGCTGGTATCCCCAACAACTTGCTAATCTCTATACTATTCATCTTACCAACGGAATGAAGAATAATTATGCTCCGTAAATTCTCAGGCAGGCGGCTAATCGCAGCCTCAATGCTTTGAACATTACTTTTGATCTCATAAGCTTCTTCCGGGGAATGGACAACAGCCCCCTGAACGAGGACCTCTTTTCTCATACGATTCTCCGTTTCGTTACGGTTCGTTCTTTGACGATAATAATCGATAATTAAGTTTTTTGCGATTCGAAAAATCCAGTAACGGCAGTTATCCAATCCCATTTCATATCCCACATCGATTTGCTTCCACGCCCTGAGAAATACTTCCTGCATCAAATCTTTTGCAATTTCTCGTTGTTCTATTCGTGATAGGATATAGGCAAATACCGCCCTGTGGTACAAATCATAGGCTTTATCAAAGAAAGCCTCGTGCGTTAGATCATCCATGTGGATTTCTCTCAAAGCTAACAGCTGTTTCAATCGTCCCCATCTGTTCCTCAGTAAGCGCTGTCAGGATTGGGATCAGCTTCTTATCCACTGTTTTCAAGACACCCATTAGAATAATTTCGGTAACCTTTTCCTGTAAAAGCTGAGCGTCTACATCTTTCTCTATTATAAATTCACCCATTAGAATCAACGTAATCGGTTTCTTCATATATTCAAAGAACTCTCTACCTAGCTGTCCTCCGCCCATAAGCAATCTTGGATTATGGTGGTCATAAGCAATAATCTCTCCACTCGATTGTGTGATGAAAGGAGTCACCACACTCATGCTTTCACGCGGTATAAACAGTTGTCCCACTACAATAAGTTGCTTATAGCCGAATTTTTTCGGAGGAGACGTGATAAGAAGTTCGCCGGTCACAAGCAGAATATCCGAGCCATCAGCTCCTTGGTTTTCTAGAAATTCACCGCCAAGCTTCATCGTGCCGCCAATCTGATTGACTTTCCCTTCATCAGGGAGCCTAATGACAGTACCGACGCTGTTCATTGGAATACTTGCCAGTGTACCTTGAAACGTATCGGATAAGAGAATCGCTCCGACCGCTGAAATTCTCGTAATATTACGTAGTTCGTCAACAGATTTCATATTCCTTAGATCGACTACTGGAACAGCCCCAATTTTTCCGCTTAATTCAACACCATTTTCATTCATTCTGTTCAACCTCCGTCTTAATTTGATTTCTACCTCTATCTATAAAAGACGTTTGAAAGTGGAAACTGTTGGCGAATTAATTAAAAATTTTGAGCAAAAATTTAATATATAGATAAAGTTGCACCGCCGATTTGCAGGTGCAACTTTTCTATTCTTTATTTGAACTGGGCAAAGGCGACTAAAGAACCCTGATCACAAGATTCAAAGCCATTCTTTTCATAAAAATGCCTTACATCCGCTGCTTCTTCTGTCAACAGAACTTTTTGGCGAACATGGCGATATTTTTGTAAAATCCGTTGCATAAGCTGGGTTGCAATCCCTTGGTTTTGATAATCGTTTAATACAAGGATGTCCTGAATATAGAGGATCGTTAGCCCGTCTCCTACCACACGAATCATTCCCACTAATTCATCACAATCCCAGGCCGTTAATACATCTACTGATTGAGATACAGCTTGTTGTAAAACAGCTAAATCTTGTGTATACGCATACCATTGTACATCGTTATACAATGTTTCTAATTGTTCAATCTGGATGTTTTTCTCATATTTAAAATGTAAGTTCATGTATGCTCCTCCTCAAATTTGTTTTAATTTGAAGAGTTATTCCACAATTTCTCCACTGGCTTATGCCTCCTTTCGGCGTTTAAATTCAGTAGAACTAGTTTCTCTAAGACAAAAAGACACTGATCTTAATTTCATTTATTGGCATATACTTTTCCCCATACACTTTCAGCAATTTGAATCATATGTTTGATCTTATTCCATTGTTCCTCTTCTGTTAAAACATTTCCCTCTTCTGAGCTAGCAAACCCACATTGTGGGCTTATAGCTAAGTTTTCTAAGGGAATAAATTGACTTGCTTCAGCAATTTTTTCTTTTATTATCAAAGGATCTTCCAATTCCGGAAATTTAGATGTAATTAAGCCAAGGACAATTTCAACATCACGACGTTTTATATGTTTTAATGGCTCGAAACCGCCGCTGCGTTCATCATCATATTCTAGAAAGAATCCGTCATAATGTAATTGATCAAAAATAGGTGTGACATATGCGTAATCGCCATCCGTATGCAGGTGATTTGAGCGGAAGTTTCCACGGCACATATGGACTGTTGTGGTTAAATCTTCTGGTTTATCCTGTAAAGCATCATTCGTTGTTTTAATGATTAGATCTAAGATCTCGTCCTTACTTAATCCCGTTGAATCCATCATACGTTTGGTAAAAGTCGGATCATTAAATGCAGTAAAAGTCGTGTCATCAAATTGTATATAACGACAACCCGCATCATATAAAGCAGTCACCACTTCTCGATATGCAACACTTAAGTCATGAAACATATCGACTGCATTTGAATAGATTTCTTTCTCTCTTTCATTAATGGAACGATACATAATCACACTTGGTGCTGGAATGGCAAATTTCGTAACCTGCGTTCCATCGCCATACTTATCTACAACTTTCTTCAAGAATTTGAAGTGTTCAATCATGTAATGATGGTTATTTTTAATTTTATCTGTGACAACAATGGTAATTGGTTTTGGTTTATTCCCACCACCAAATGTTGCTTTTCTCTCATTTTTAATTAATTCAATCCCTTCAAAACCGGAAAAGAAATCATGATGCCAAATAATCCGTCTGAACTCACCATCAGTGATTGTTTTTAAGCCTGCCTCAATTTGTTTTTGTACAAGTTTTTCAATTTCACGATCCTCTACTTCTTTTAACGAAGCTTTATCGATTTCCCCTTTAGCATAAGCTGCTCTTGCTTGTTTGATAGATTCAGTTCTTAAAAAGCTCCCTACATGGTCACCTTTCAAGGGTAATTTATTTGCCATCAATAGCCATTCTCCCTTCCCCTAAAGCAAGAAGAGTAGTAGTTTCCGTCCACGATACTCTCCTTATTTGATGTAGGTTAAGTATAACATTGCTTAACCAATATTGTTCAAGATCTAAACTCTATACATTGCTATAACCTAAAACTATAGAGTGCTCGTGAACATCCACTGATTTTGAATCCAACGCTAGCACTTAGATGCAGTTGAGTCTTAATATCTGATCAACGTAAATAGCAGATACAAACAATTGAATAAAATGATGAACATATTTGGTTTGCCTACTGGAGAAGGGGTACCATCTGAACGAATTACATGTTTACTTGGGAGAACCGTTTTCGTCCCGCCTGTTACTTAAAAAAGGGAATATTCTCAGCTATTACATTCTCTATCTTCTGACCGTGAGCTTCAGTGAGTTCAGCAAGCCAGTTTTTTCCTTCTTCCGTCCCATTAAGAATGCTTTCCATCATTTGCGAATTGATTATTTGATTTGGTAAAAACAATATTGAATTCACAGCCCAATACAGTGAAAATAGCTCGAAGTCACCTTGGGTTGTTACCTGTTTGAGATATAAGTCAAAATACTTCTGAGCAAAAGGAATTCCTTTCAATGGCCGACCTTCATATTCTACCCCGGGCCATTTTAAATCTGCAACCGCGTTCAGCCACCAGGTAGGTTCAATCACTTCCTGCAATTTTTGAAGTACGCTAAGCTCAAAATCCGGCTGAGGGTTGACGCGTTGATCCCGCAAGCAGGATTCCAGTGCCTCTACTTCGATAGCAGCCATTGTCATCCCTTGCCCATAAATAGGATCAAAATTGCATAATGCATCTCCAAGGACCAACAATCCGGACGGCCAATGTGGCATTTGCTCAAAACGATTACGAAACAATTCTTTTATCCGATACCCTCTAGGTGTTGTAATCGGTTCTAGTTTTTCCAAAATAGCAGTGACAATAGGATCTTTGAGATTCGCAACTGCCTGTTCATATTCTTCGGCATCCGTAGTTGGGTAGTTACCACCCGCATTCCAAAGTAACATCTCTGCAATATTATTTTCAATCATGGCAAAAATCCCGGTATTTTCTCTTCTAACAGATTCTCCTTCTACATGAATAAGTGCCCATTTCTCAGCTAAATCTGGTGGGATCTTATAATGACGGGTGCTATATCCAAGAGAGACTTTTAAAATATCTGGTTTTGGTATAACTTTTCCCAAGTCCTGAAGCCATTTTGCCAGTTTGGATTGTCGTCCACTTGTATCTATTACCATATCAGCTGTAATTACTTTCTCTAGATTAGACTGTCCTCGTTCTTTTACACGGATGCCAGTAACTATTGTCTGATCCTGATTCGTTTGTAAACCAATAACACTTTGTTTAGGAAGAAAACGAACATGCGAAATTTCCTTTATACGCCGCCGTAATCCCCATTCCAGTAACGCCCTACTACACATAACATCCTTTTCTGTGTTTGGTACACTCAAAATTCCATATTGATTGATAAATCGATAACTCTTGTTCTCTGTTGAAGCGGCTCCCTGTGCAAGCAGATCAGCGTTAAGACCAGGAAAGAGCACCTCAATAATCATTTTCCCACGAGGGGTTAAACGATGTGGCTGAAATCCTTGCGGAACACCTGAACGATTTTCAGGCTCTTCAGGAAAATCATCTCTATCCACAATCAGCACCTCGTCATAATAATCTGAAAGCACTTTTGCGGCTAACAATCCTCCAATGCCCCCTCCAATAATAATTGCCCGTTCCGTTTTCCCTTTTGCAAGTGCAAGATTTGCAATTGTCATGATATTCCTCCCTTGAAATAAAAAACATATAACCAGATGGAGTAATCCTCCATTAACCGAATATACCATATACTGTTTATTGCATATGCAGTATATATCGTATACAATAATTTTGCAACAATACATTTAGCCATTTTTGAAAAAGTTAAATAATAAATAAAGGAATTTGTATCATAAAAATCCTCTATTTAAAACATTTACCTTATCCAAAGCACTGGATTGGAACGATATATTAAATTACGACTTTTTTTCTTTATTCGAAGGAGTCAAAGGAATCAGTAAACACTGGAGGGAAAAACATGAAAGAAAAGATGGGTGAGGGATTACCACGTGGTGTTGCACTTAGCTGGGGGCTTGGGAAACAACCGAAGAGAGGACCAAAAAGGGAATTGAGTATCGAGCAAATTGTAGAAGCCGCAATAGCGATTGCCGATAAAGAGGGATTATTGGCTGTATCTATGAATCGAGTCGCAACATCACTTGGTTTCACATCAATGTCGCTTTATCGATATATACCGAGTAAAGACGATTTACTACTTCTTATGCAGGAGGCGGCATGTGATATTCCAAACTCACTGAAAAAAAATGATATAGATTGGCGAAAAAATCTTCGCAACTTCTTTCACGCGATCGTTGGGGTATACATAAAGCATCCATGGTTTGGTGATATTCCTATTTCAGGTGTTCCTAGCACACCAAATAATCTTAAAGCTGTGGATTGGGCCCTTGGTGGCCTACGCAATCTTCTCCTCAATGATCATGAGAAGATGGCCATTATATTGTTAATCAGTAATTATGCTCGCGGGTGTGGTATGATTCAACGGGATATGACACAGGCAATTCAGGCAGGAGCCAGCCCCAGCACGCTTAGTGGCCAAGAATATAGCAGTGCACTTAAACAATTGGTTACAAGCGAACACTTCCCAAACTTACAGCCTATCATTGCATCTGGGGTCTATACAGACGAGAACAATGAAAATAACAATGTTGGAAATGATCTTGATTTTGGGTTAGAACGGCTATTAGACGGAATTGAGCACTATCTTCAATTAAAAGAGGAAAAATCAAAAAATGAATAAATGGGGACTGTCCCCATAGACATCTGAAAAATAATTAGACGGCTTAATAACACACATTTTGTGTTGCCGTCTTTCCTTTCCTGACTTCTATAAAGCCTTCATCTTGCTGTTCAATAACGAGCGATTTTTCAGTGTAATCGTGATTTCCTCTGTCCATATTATCGTAATTATGTTGATAGATAAACATTTCTGGGTTTATGGTTGCGATTGTAGCAATCTCTGGAGTTGTATGTTGATCTGTAAGTGAATCCGTAGACGTTTTTAAAGAACAAGCAGACAAAATCAATAATACAACAAAGGACAGTCCGATACGATTCATCAAATCCTCCCCTTTGTATATATTTTACACAATTAGTTGTAAGAACTTACTCATCTTATTGTCAGTATTTCGAACAATTCGAAATTTTTTTTATTGGCATTTATTGCGAGGAGAAATAACAAGAATCGGTAAAAGTCTTGGAGTAGGTATTTGTTTGAAAGGATATAGAGCAGCTTGACCTTATCAAACTGCTCTATGTTTATTTTACTTCTCTATTTTTTTACGTGAAAATTCCTCTTCCAAGATTGAATACGACTTTAGATCTCTGTGTTTTCCTTTCGTAAACATTCCTTTTCTTATGGTGCCTTCAAATATCATTCCTGCCTTCTCCATAACTCGCTGAGAGCCAGTATTTTCTACTATACATTTTGCTTCAATTCTTACCAAATTCATTTTTTCAAAGCCGAATTTTATTATTTCTTTTGTTGCTTCTGTCATTATCCCTTTTCCCCAAAATTCTTGAGAGAGAATATATCCTATTTCGGCTTTCTTGTGCTTTAGGCTTATCGTTACATAGTTTATTGTCCCTACAAGCTTTCGATTTTCTTTGAGTTCTATCCCCCAAAAGGCTATCTTGTTCTTTTTATATTGCTCCAATATATTATCCAAAAATGCCTTGGTATCTGATAAAGATTGATGTGTGTTCCAGCTTACATGTTTTGATACTTCATCGTTTGACCCGTAAATATGCATATCTCCTAAATCCTCTGTTCTTATCTTTCTTAGGACAAGACGTTCTGTTTCTAATGTTGGCAATTCAGCAAGAATTTTCGTTATTCCCATAAATAACACCTCTATTCTGTAATAAAGAAAACAACACCTCATCTTAAAGCCATTTTCCATGCCTCATAAAATTCTTTGACAGTGGAATAACGTTCTTCTCGATCTTTTTCAACAGCCTTTAATGCTATTTCATATAGCTTCTTTCCCGCTTCCCATTTTGAAAAGGAGTGATCCATTTCACCGCCCAGTAATCCAAATGTGATCGCTCCCATTGTGAAGACATTGGTTTTCGAATCAATTGGACTGCCTATAGTAAACTCTTCAGGTGATTTAGATCTGGCAGCACCCCAAAATTGTTCTCCTATATCGTTCAGAGATGGTGATGGGCGATAAAAGTCTATATCACAAATTTTTGTTTTATGATTTTTAAAATCGTATTAAATACTGCCATCATAAAAATCGACAGCAACAAATCCTTGCGATTCTACATAAGTATGAAAAGAAAAAATCATATCAAGGGAAGTTAAACGTTGCTGCAAGTCAAGATTTCTAAAACGATAAAAAGGTGAATCCGGGTGGTTGTACTTTGCTTTTCCAGCAAAAGACCAATGAGAATGTAAACACTCCCCTTCAAACCATTCAAATACGGCTGCATATCCATTATCCGCAGTGAAATGATCGAGCAATTTTATTAAATGTAGATGTTCTAGTTTTTTATAAACCGGGATTGCTTTTATTAATCGATTCACTGCATCCTTTGGATTTCCAGAGAAATCCTTCGGTTCGGCTCCGGCATATTTAACAAAAAACTTTCTATTATTATTTTTGACTCCGAAACTAATATTTCCAGAATCCTGTTCATCAAATACGCAAAAAACTTCGCCAAATTTCTTCAACCATGAAAAATTTTGTTTTGCTTTTAGCTGAAAGCTTATGTTGTCGATTGTTATTGTAATTAAATTCTGATGCTCAAAATTTACCATAAATCCTGATCCTCCTATAAATCGGGATCACGTAGTTTTTAGGGGCAATGATACGTTCACCCTTTGAATTGTACCCCACTAAAAATAATTGTCATTTTCATAAAACAACGCCTCCTTTCATAGTCGCTTGGAAACTGATTTTTGTTGTTTTCACAAATCCAGCCAATTAGGATATTCTAGGAAGACTTTTTAAAGAAAAAGGAGAACCAAAATAATCTTTGGCTCTCCTTTTTCTTTATCCTGGATCAACTAGCAATCTTTTGGGGATAATAACATCCTTACTGAATGAAGTTTCACATTATCATGATTTGTGAAAAGCCCTTACATCTTTTCCGTCCTTAGGGAACGCTTCATAATAGGCGAGGACGATAAAAGACCAAACTTATTGAATTTAGTAATCATCCACCTCACCCCTTTCGTTTTAAAGTATCCATAGTATACGTGATTCATTTTCAAAAGGCAATGCAGATTTACACAATTTACTAGTATCGCCCCATGAACTCAAAGTTCTTTATTATGTGAGACTTAACCTCATATAACAATCCCCATCTTCGTCAAGCTCTCCAGTATCAACAAATTCTAGTGATTCATATAATCTATAAGCAATCGTGTTCTTTTTTGCACAAGAAAGCATAATGGAATCGGCCCCATAAGATAGCGATTTCAAAACATCGATAAACTTTGCCAATGCTCGCTTTCCATAACCATTCCCTTGATATCTTTGGTCAATCATCAATCTGGAAATATAAAAGTGATTTTCATCTTCATCGGGATCGTTCTCATCAATTGGCTCATAAATTGCCATGGTGAACCCTACCATCACATCATTGTTATAAATAACGTATGGCATAGGGGTTATAACTCCATCATTTTGTAATGCAAATGCCTCCGACAAACTGTAAGCATTATTAGCGAGATGTTGCCACTGTTCTTGTGTAAAATCTAACTCGATACACTCTTCAAAATTTTCATCAGTTATTTTTCTTAATTCAATCATAATTACTCTTCTCCCCTCATATCTTCAAAAAATCCCCTGGGTTTGCGGCCATTAATAAAGTATTATCCAAGTATTGAAAAAACTACTTAAACATTTATCTAAACATAACATTCGAGTTTAACCTATTCAAGAGAATAACTGGCTATAATTTTTTTGTCTGAATTGAAAAAGCTATTCTTCTAGTTATTTAGTATCTTTCAAACCGAACAAGATATATTCCTGAAATACCACAAATTATCAAACAATTCTCACATAAATTTCTGTAATAAAATTGTAATATTTGTAATTTCATGGTAAAATAAACTTAGTTCTTCGGTGAAAACCAAGTAGCGGAGGGAATGATCATGATACCAATTGTAGAAAATACTCGACGAAGTCGATTCACACCAGGTGTAAAACGTTTTTTAATTGTAATAGGAATTATTGCAATTGTGGCTGCTATCCTACTTGCAGGTCTAAGCTACTATCAGGCAACTCATTTCAACTCAAAAATTGCCATTAATGATGTAAATGTAGGTGGGCTAACAGTAAAAAAGGCAATCAATAAACTAGAAACATCTACGTTAACGAACAAAGTATATATAGATGACGAACTTATTCTAGATGAGAATGGTACGAAAATGGCATTTTCGGATCAAGACATACATGTACTAAAAAAATTGTTAAAAAAACAGTGGACATTTTTTCCTTCCTCAGAGGAACAAAGTCACTGGTTGATGCCGAAAAAAACGGATGAGTTTCGAAGCAAAACACTGTACAAACAATTAGAAGAAAAACTCCTATCCATGAACGAGAACTTAAAGGCTCCTCAAGATGCAGAGGTTAAATTAGAGAATGGTAAAGTTGTCATCTCTGACAGTATCGGTGGAGAACAATATGATATTCCAGCTATATTAGAAGATTATAAGCAACAGAAATATACGAGCGATATCCACCTAAAGCCGGCATTCTTAAAGCCTGTCGAAGCAGATAACCCAATGGTGAAGGAATTGGAAAAAAAGTATCAGGCTTTCCTGGAGAGAACTGTTGATTATAAGGTACAGGATAAAGTGTATACCTTAAAAGCAAGTGAATTAATTAAAAACGCTACTATTTCAAATGATGATGAAGTGACAATCAGCGCAAATAATATTAAGAACAAGATTGATGAAATTAACCAAGCCCAGTCTACTTTAGATAAAAATATAGATTTTAAGACACAGTCAGGCAAGCTTATTTCCGTAAAAGCACAAGGTTATGGCTGGGCATTAGATCTCGATAAAGAAATAGCAAGTGTTCAAAAAGCTTTTGAAAAAGGAGAAAAATCCATCTCGGCCTCTAATATTTACGGACATGGCTGGACAAATGAAGGCATTGGCTATGAAACTACCAAGAATAACGGTATTGGTGACACATATGCTGAAGTTTCCATTGCAGAACAGCATATATGGATTTACAAAAATGGAAAATTAGTCGTCTCAACAGATGTAGTGACAGGCAAACATAGTACCGGCGAAGATACTTCTCCTGGAGTTTGGTATATTCTCTTTAAACGAACCCCATACACACTAAAAGGTAGTGCAGTAGGGAAGCCTGATTACGAAATTGATGTGAAATACTGGGCTCCATTTACAAACAGCGGGCAAGGTTTTCACGATGCCAGCTGGCGGAATAACTGGGCGCAAACAGCCTATCTCAATGATGGTTCAGGTGGTTGCGTCAATACGCCTCCGAACGTAATGAAAAAAGTGTATGATAACCTCAACACATACGATCCTGTAATAGTTTATTAAAAAGGACGGTTTTTGAGCTTCTAACAATGAAGTTCAAAACCGTCCTTTTATAGTAGGAGCTATCAGATCTGTTTGATATTTAACCCATAGCTAGCTCTTCCACCATCAGCAGCTAACCATCATGAATTGTCATTGAAAACCTCTCAAGCTGATTATTTCACTGCCTTCCAAATCGTCCATCGATCTTTTTCAACGATGGTATCAGTTGTTGCTAGTGAGGCATCTATATGATCGATTAATTCCTGCAATTCTTTATCAGCTAATTCATGCAAGATACTTCTCCCCGTTCTTTCTTTTAAGTCACTAAGTAATTGTTCTTTCGTAACATATACTTTTCTGACTTCCCATAACTTAACTTCTTCGATATCTCTAAATCCTACCGCTTTAAGAGTTTCGATAACGAGCTGACTATGGTATCTGCAATTCGTCTCTTTTTCAACTAATCTTGGGAAAAGTTCAAAGAAATGCCCTCTGATATGGTTTTCGTTCCCTGCTAATAAACAATCCTCAGGGGTACGGTCTTGAACAATATAAAAGCCATCATTCTTCAACACTCTATATGCCTCTTTGAAACAAGCTTCTAAATCCTTAATATGATGGATCAAAGCCCTTTCAAGCAGTAACTGAAAATTACTACTAGCTAAGCCAGTATCAAACGCATTCCCAAACTGGAAAGAGATGTTCCGATATTCTTTACAGTTTTCTCTTGCACCTTCAAGAATGGCCTGGGAAAAATCGACTCCAGTAACAGAAGTCACTCCCATATCTGATAATGCCTTCGAATAAATGCCGCCACCACAGCCAATATCTAAAGCGCTAGATATATTTTCGATTGGTACAAGGTTATTTATTGCTTCAATCCATGATTGGTCAGCATTTCGCGTTGTATAGCTTCTCTGATTTTTCTCGCTGTGAAAGTCAATTCCCACTTTCCATTCCTCCTCTCATTCTATTCTGGTTCACACAATCTATATTCCTTTACTCATATTGGAAAATCTCGGACCAGGATAAAAGCCAACTTTTCGATAAAGGGCTTCGGCATGGTTGCCGACCGTAACGCAGAGTTTCACGACCTTTGTGTGCTCACTAGCACTTGCTCTTATATACTTGAGCATATATTCAGCAAGTCGTTTGTTTCTGTGTTTAGGGACGACACACATATCACCGATCTCGGCAAATCCCAATGGCATATTTTTACTGATGCCAGCAATACAAAGTCCGGCAATTTCTTGCTCCTCATCAAGTAGAACAATGGAAAGATTCCTATATTGATAGACCTTCAGCAGATATTCCACATCCTTTAGGACCTCGTCTTCATCTGGGGTGCCATAGACTTTATAATCAATGCCTCCCTTGTATCCTTCCATCATCACCTCAGCTATTTTTTTACGATCAAACTCTTTATTTAGAACTTGCAAAGTGAAGCCAGCGGGTAACTTCGCTGTGATGCTCGCATCAGCTGGACAGCACATTACCTGTCGAGTGACATCTATGCTATATCCTAATGTTAGCAAAATATCGATATCTTTTTGCAATACCCCATTAATATGACGAATGTCATTGCAACAACTAGATAGCGCCTTCCAAAATACAGTTCTGTCCGAAAAAGGTGCGATCAAAAACGGAAACATAACCGTCTGATTATTAATAATCGCACCGCCTATTTTTTCATTATTATATATAAGCCAAAAACATTGATCCGTAAACGTAGTATCATTTAGTCGAGTATTCCAGTCATACCACATTTCAATATCCGCATCGGCATAAATGACTTGATACACAGCAAACAAGTCCTTTTCAGCCTGTTCTAATTTATATTTTGACATATACAAACTCCTATTCTGGAAGGTAATAAAAATTGAACGAGCATTAGCCTTTCTTCCAATCTGATTTACTTAGCATGTAGTGATTGTAACGTTGATTGTCAATCGTTAATTGACGTAGGTAAGTAAAACTACATTTTTGAATCACTTTATTGGATGGTAGATTCTGAATCAAAGCAATGGCGTTCATATTTTCTACATTTGTATGCGTAAACAAATACTCTATTAAGCCATTTGCAGCTTTCGTTGCATATCCTTTCTTTTGATATTGACTTGAAATAGCATATACAATCTCTCTGTTCGGCTGAGGCAGCTCATCTTTCATTCCCGTACAGCACCAACCAATACATTCATCTGTTTCCTTTATGAATACGCCAAGTTTCAAAAAATGGCCGTCTATATTTGCAGTTTTAGCAGCCTGAAGAAATGCTTGATTCGCTGGTATTTCGTATTGGGCCGTCCACTCAATCCTCTGTTCTTTTGTTGATTTCCAGTCTGGTAGGAATGTTGATATTTCCGGCTGATTGGAAATTCTGTATATACTTTCGGCATCTTCTATTCGAAACTCTTGGAGGTAAAGATCGACACAATCGATTCTAAATAAGTTATACAATCTTTTTTGTTCCATCAAATTACTCCTTATAAGGGATTTTTTATGATTTCTTCCTCAATTCCTTGAAACAATTCATAAGCTCCCTCCGACTTGTTTGAGCATATAACTGATTGAATATTGTTTTCAGGATAATAAGCAGAATGAAAACTAACACCCGGATCATAGCCCATTATATGATATTTCAATATGGACTCTCCCTTTTTCTCTATCCAGACCCCATAGCCATAAAAGCTATTCTCATCATCACTGTAAATATGGGGAGTGAGCAATTTACACGTATAGGCTTCACTTAACAGTTGATGATTGAAAAGTGCCTTCCATAAATTTGCCATATCCTTAACAGTCACAAATGCTCCCCCATCAGAGCCACCTTTTACCGGCAGTGAGTAAATATTTGTTTTCCAACTACCGTCAGAAAAATCTAGATAACCAAGTGCTGTCCTTGAAGGAAGAGAGTCAAATTCGAAATAACCCGAATCCACCATACCAGCCTTTGTAAAAATATTTTGCTTGATATAATCGGCAAATTTTTGCTCACTGACCTGTTCGACGATCAGCCCTAACAAAATATATCCGGCATTGTTGTAGTGAAATCTTTCCCCTACCTTTAATTTCATGGGCTGATTTTGAAATAGCGGAAGAAAGTCTTGTAAACTTCTTATTTGATACATTGGAGTCTGAATCCACAACTCTTCAAAATCATCCATCACTTCCTCATCGAAGTAGTCTGGGATGCCCGATGTGTGTGTTAAAAGATGATGGACAGTGACCTCTTCAGAAAAATGAGGGAAAGAAAAGCTTAGACACTCTTTTAATCTTGTATCAAAGGATAGTTTTCCAGCTTCAACAAGCTGACAAATGGCGATAGCCGTAAAAAGTTTACATCCAGAAGCGATGCCAAAACGTGTACTTGGCTGATTTTCAATTTGTTCGGAACGGTTCGCGAATCCATAATTTGTCTCTGCCAAAACTTCATTGTTTTCTTGGACAAGGACTGCCCCTGAAAAGTGATTTTCATCTTGAATCTGATTTAAGCGCTTTATAATATTAGTATTCATCTGATTCCCTCCATTATTTAACTAGCTGTTCAAATCCATACTTACAACATACAGTGAAAGCTGGCTTCAAATCCCTTTTCTGTGCAAGGAATAAAAAACATATCTAGGTCCGATAAGGCTGTGGCCTTACCTTGTGCATAGGAACCATAATAAGCAACAAGTGCAATATCATCCTTATATGTTCTTTTAATCCTATCAACTAAAATATTGGCGATCGCCATAGCATCTGCCATCAATTACTCTCCCCTTCGGTAAAATCTATTCAACTCTAAACGATTCTGGTGTGAATTTATCATTATCATGCACCCCCTTTGTTTACATAAAAAAATGGCACGATTCTCGATGCCCTTTCCACATAAAAAAAGAATGGCAAATGAACAAACACTCATTTACCATCCTGTGATTAACTGTATAAAATTCGGAAAGTTCTCAGACTACCTTATAACGAAATAAAGGAGTAAATATGATTGTTCTTATCTGTCAATCGAAAAAGGACATACTTCTCCTATTACAAGATCCGCTTTTTTCGACCGAACTATTTAATTCATTAGATAAGAACTTGTATAATCATTAATCGAAATTCTCCTTGCACCATTAATTTTCATCATTTTACCATACAACTGTTCATATTTATATAGTTTAATGGAAATATTTTGTGAATTTAGTGTTTTATTTTCGAGCATTTGTAAAACTAATTCTTATTTCTATTTATAAATATAATCAAATTAAAAATGACGCTTATTCTTGTTACGAATAAGCGTCATTTTCAACAATTGTATTTATATTTTCCCAACCATATACAAATTCAGTTAGCTGCTTTCCTGCTATTTCAATCTCAGCCGTGTCAATTTTTTTCGCTCCGAGAGATTCATAGAAGAAACGGGAGCGGTTTTCTGCCAACACTTGGACGATCATCGAGAAAATATTATTCTCCTGTAAATCCTCAATTACAGCCTCTACTAGCAGCCTCCCTATGCCTTCCCTCTGGTACTCTTCTAGGATATAAATGGCATATAATTCTCCTATATAATTTGGATATTTCTCGGTTCGTTCCTTCCCTCCGTTAGCAAAACCAACAATTTCTCCAGTATTAGTTTCAGCAATAAATACCGCTGTTTGTGGAATGATATCTTTCCATTTTTCTTCCCTGCTCTCATATGTCATACTATGTAAATACTTATCCGGCACAATCCCCTTATAGGTTGTTCTCCAACTATCAACCTGTACTTTTGCAATGCCTTTCGCATCTGTTTGTTCAGCTTGTCTAATCTTCATGGCGTCCTCCAATTAGTCCGATAAAATTTCATCCTTGATCATATTTACCTGCTCAATCATATGCCCAATGTTACCTTCCCCCGCATACCTGCTCATATCGAAAAAGTTTTGCTTCAAATCCGTCCAATACAACTCATTTTCATCTCCTGAAACTTGGATATCCCGCTTCAACCTGCCAACATAAACTTCCACATAGCATTGATGAACATAGTAGGTAAAATCCATGACATGATGCAGTGTCACATCTGCTTTTGAAATGCTTGTCTCTTCAAACAATTCCCGATAGGCTGCTTCCATGCCAGTTTCTCCATCTTCAATTTTCCCACCAACAAAATTACTTAAGCCTTTATATGGGTCCCTTAATCGCTCACACATTAACAACGCCTTCATATCGTTGCTATAGACCATTAGAACATTATATCCTTGCATTGTATCTTCCATATTAAAAACATCCCTTTTTCGGTATCAGAATTGTCCAAATCGCCTTCGTATAGGCAACTTTCATTCCAGCTCTTTCCATATTTCTAAGACTTCCGCTGCCATAACCTGTTTGTCCGACAATCATATGACAATGATTTTGTTGAGCCTGTTGTAATCGCTTTTTGACTAAAGCGCTGTGCACACCTTTATTTCTATATTCAGGTGTGGTCGCGGATGCAGCGAGCGTTGCTATCCCATTCTGTTCAAATAAAACACCTATTCCGGCTGGCTCCCCTTTTACACGTGCCAAGTAAAAGGTCCAGTGCTCATTATGATGCAAAACCTGATTATTTTGCGCCACAAAATCGATTAACGAAGATGGCATGTTAAACCCTTTCGTATAAATCCGGCCAAAAATAGCAAATTCATCATCCTCAAATTCATGGATCGAAATCGAACTGTCTTCTTCTGTGTTCAATAGAATATCATCCGTTACTGGACCATAAAGTGCCGTACGGAAGCCGCATTGAAAATAGCCTCTCTCTGAAAGCAACTGAAATAGTTCAGCAGAACAATGAGCAGGAGTGATTTCAAAGTTTGCTGATATTTCTCTTTCATGATAAAAATCTAAAATGGCATCAATCTCATCCAATTGATTCCCACTAATCCCCTTCACATTATTGAATGAGGGACCCGGAATATTCTTTACATAAAAGGCAACAGCATCACCAAATTTTTTTATTTCCCCCCCCATCGGGTTACCTTCTATTTTCTGAACACCTGTCAATCGTGATTCCAAAAGTTCTATTTCTGATTGTTCGATTCTACGTGCAAGCTCTTCCGTCAAAATAAGCGACATTGATCACACCTCTTTCTTTATATTTTAAAAAGGATTTAGGCAAGTTCGATATACCGCTGTAATTGCTCAGCTATTTGATGGTTCCCTTGTTCTTTAGCTATATCGATCGCTGTTTTTCCGTCATTTATCTTTGCATCGATTGTAGCGCCATATTCAATTAAAAGACGAACTATTTCTTGGTTGTTATCATGAAAAGCAGCAGTATGTAGAACTGTAAACCCGTTACTATCAACGTTGTCTGGATTCGCGTTATTTTTTAAAAGGAGTTCAATGATTTCTAAATCCCGTGCTCCCGCTATGGCAGCATGAAGAGCTGTATTGGATGGGATAAAGTCTATTTTCGAGTGGGAGATGGCATTGACATCTGCGCTAAAATCTAAGAGTAGTTGGACTGCTTGCTTATTTCCTAGATGTGATGCAAATCCTAGTGGAGTTATCCCTTGCTCATTTTCTATATTTGCAAAAGATGAATTGGCAACCAGAGCCGTTTCCAATGCGTGAACGTTATTTGATTCTATATGTCGAAATATATCCATTACTTTTTCGTCCATAATAAAAACCTCCATTATTTTTGTTTATAATAACTTCTATATTTCTACAATAAAACCTTTTTTCCATCGACTACTTTACCCACGTTTCTTTTTAGTGATAAGCTAATAGCTTCTGTAGGAATCGGCCTTTAATAGGAAAACAGGGATAATGGCGAATATAGCAAAATAGGACTTCCTCCAACTTCAGTTTCCATCAAATCCTCCACCAAACATTTTGGCCTGAACCAATCGGGCTTTTACTCAAAAAAGCGGAAGCGCCTGTCCAGCGACGTACAAATTTAAAGGGATCTGACGAGATAAAGGAAACACGATGAGCCCAAAGGGTGAATCGATGTTGACTTATCGTAGGAAGAAACCGTAAATTTGCTAGGCGCTACAACTAGATTAGGGCAGTGTATCTCCACCTATGCTTCTCCGTATTCTCTAAAGCCTTGAGATGGGGGTATTACTGCCCGTTAATGCGGGATGAACTCTTCTTTATCAATAATTTTTTGGAAGAAAGACTTAATCTCTTCAAAATATTTGGGATATAAATTTGCGTGTATCATGAACATATTTATTTAATTTTGCGACCAACTCAAAATCGCTTGTTTGACTAATATTCATTTTCTTCTTCCTCTTTGTAAAAACTTTCCTACAATTAAATACTAACATAAAATCTATCTATATGAATAAATCGTCCGAAAATTAAGATATTTTAAATAGATTATGTGATTGAAGGTATGAATAATTCCTTTGTTTAAGAAAAGCGCAAGCGCCTTGCTCAGCCCCGACAAGCAAATGTTCTGAGACAAGAAAAGTCCGGTTTTGACTTTTATTGGCTCAGGTTATTTGACCTCGAGGGGCTAGGCGCTGGAGCTAGATCAAAACACTAGCCAAAATTTTATACTTTCTTATCGTTGAACAATAACCAAGAGGCCTTTTCTATAAGATTTATTGATCACATGAGAGGTCGTTGATAGCTTTGCAGCCGAACAATTTTACTCAAATTGTTCGGCTGCAAACTGAAGCATCTTTTTCATATTCTTTTGAGCATAGTTACTATCGAAGTTTACTTCATAGCCATGGGGTAAAAACGTTATCTCTTTCCCATAATAATTAAATTGATGTTCGATACCGAGTTTATCTAACCTTTTATCAAAAGCGTTTGCTTGTTTATAAAAGGAGGCCGTGTTTCCGTCGGAGATGAAAACTGGCGGATAATTGGTTGTCACATTTTTTACTAGGTCAGCTTGTTTTGCGGATTGTTTGGTTTCATAGTCATTGCCCCAATATGCTCGACCATAAATAGACCATAGATAATCCTTCAGCCAACTATCCTTTGATTGAGCAAATTTAGTGGGTTCAAATAAGGCAGAGTTAAAAATAACGCCTTTTATGGAATCTTCCCCCATTACAGGTTGGATATTCAGCTCTTTGGCATATTCACGTTCTGTTTGGGCCATCGCAAATTGCCCGATAATTTGTCCTCCTGCTGAACTTCCACCCAACATAACCCTTTCCATATCTATACCATATTCATCTGCATGTACTTTTAAAAACTTGATGGCTTCACTCATTTGATACAACGGTGTTGGATAAGGATATTCAGGCGCAAACGCATAGTTGATAGATACGACATTATATCCAGCATTTGTGAATGAGGTATAATAATCAATCTCTGTACGGCCAGATTGATCTTCCTCTACCTTATCTCCTGTTACAAATCCTCCGCCATGAATAAAAATATAGGTCGGTCTTAAGGTCGATAGATCTTTGTTAGAAACATAAATATCTAAGAAACTGTTGGGGTACTGTGTGCCATATTGTATATCATTTATGTACATTGTTCCATCTTTCAACTCCGTCACCATCGACTTTTTCTCAGGTTGATAAGAATTTTTGTGTTCAAAAAATAATTGAATCCCCACCATCGGACGAACGGCTAGAAACATAATAAAGCCCACAAGCATGATTATAAAAACTCCGACAATTGCCCCTAGAGATTTTGCTCCAAATGTAAGGATTTTACGACTTTTCGGCTGCTGACTCTTTAGTGTTCGGGTCTTATAAAATCGTAATACGATTAGCAGAAATCCCATTACAATAGAAGCAAAAGCATTCATACATAATAGGATATAGTGATAGTAAAACAAGAATACGAGTTCTAGCAGAATTACAATAACTCCAATGCAGGCTAGCCAGGTTTGCTTGTTCACAAAAGCAAAGGTTAGTTGAATTACAAACAAAATCAGAATACATATATGCAATATTTCCGTAAAATTAACAAGCACTAAAGAGGCTGCACCTAGGATAAACATGCCTCCCCCTATTATCGCCCCTAAGAAAGTATGATCAAGCTGCTTTTTCATATACACTTCTCCTTCTCACTTTCAGATCCTATTCCCTAATCGCCTTTCTGAATAACATCCAGAAAACCGGATCGGAAAATTATTTTAAAGCGCGAAGGAATGTATCCTAGTGCAACCTTCCATATGCTCCACTAATGATAGTCTCGCTTTATATACCCCTTCCTAAAAAAGGACGAGCGTTACATACAGCCCGACTAGTGTGATAAATAGAATAGGGATGGTTAACATAATACCTGTTTTAAAATACGTCTTCCAAGAGATTTTAATACCTTTTTGTGATAAAACATGAAGCCATAATAATGTAGCTAGTGAACCAATGGGCGTAATTTTCGGACCTAAATCTGCTCCAATTACATTTGCATAAATCAGTGCCTCGCGTGTGACACCTGACGTTTGAGTCTCCGCAATAGCTAAGGCGTCAATCATAACCGTTGGCATATTGTTCATAATAGAAGATAAAATTGCTGCGATAAAGCCCATGACAATCGTGGCAATAAATAACCCTTGTTCTGCGCTCGCTTGGATGATACTTGCTAGTACATCTGTTAATCCCGCATTCCTTAACCCGAAAATCACCACATACATGCCAATTGAAAAAAATACGATATTCCACGGAGCCTCTTTTATCACCACTTTTGTATTCACCGTCTTACTCTTTCTCGCCATGAAAATAAAGAAAATCGCAGTAATCCCTGCAATAATGGATACAGGCAGATGAATAAACTCACTGATAAAGTAGCCGATCACGAGTATTCCTAGAACATACCATGACATTCGGAACAATCTTGCATCTGTAATCGCTGCTTGTGGTTTTCTTAAATGAGAAAGATCGTATGTTCTTGGAATACTTTTTCGAAAGTAAATTAGTAAGACTGATATCGTGGCTAATAATGAAAAAACATTCGGGATCACCATACGCATTGCATATTCCACAAATCCGATTCCAAAGAAATCTGCTGAAACGATATTTACTAAATTACTGACTACAAATGGCAGTGAGGTTGTATCAGCAATAAATCCACTCGCCATAATAAACGGGAATACCATTTTTTCCTGAAAATTTAAGTTACGAACCATTGCTAACACAATCGGAGTCAAAATAAGAGTTGCTCCATCATTTGCAAAGAATGCTGCAACAATTGCTCCCAAAATACTCACGTAGATAAACATCTTAATGCCATGTCCCTTTGCGGCTCTGGCCATATGAAGAGAGGCCCACTCAAAAAATCCGATCTTATCTAAGATTAAGGAAATCAGGATAATAGCTACAAACGCTAATGTAGCGTTCCAGACAATTTGCGTCACCTCTATAACATCATGAAAACCTACTACCCCTACTAACAAGGCAACAATCGCTCCGCCACATGCTGACCAGCCGATCGATAACCCTTTTGGTTGCCAAATAACAAACACTAATGTGATCAAAAAAATAAACGAAGCTAGTATAACTGATAATGACAATATACTTCCCCCAAATTAGCAACACGCAATCCGTGTCCCTTTTTCTTCTAGTGCTTTTAATAAATGATCTTGACGCGGTAGTTTAGCAAGAATTTCCTGAATAAATGAATAATACTCGTTACTTTTGTTCATCGAATAAAAAATCCATTGCCCCCTTCGTTCTTCTTTCACCAATTGAAGATCTCTCAACTTCCGCAGATGTTGGCTAATCGATGGCTGACTCACTTTAAAAATCTCAACAAACTCACAAACACAGCAGTCATGTTGATCTAAAATCTTCATCATGATTAAACGTGTTTTATCTCCAAGTAATTTTAAAATCACTGCCGCTTGTTCCATTTCAATCGTTGCTTTTTCCATCTAAAAACACCTCCTATCAACAGAATATAAGTATATAACAATTTGCTTATATATGTAAATAAAAAAAGCTTTAGACTAGTCATATCGAGCGCTTGTTTGTCTTTTTAAGAGTAAAACAATAGAGAAAGCTGACCGAATGACTATGGCCAGCTCTGTTTTCTGCTTATTGATTTCCTTTTATAACGGAGTCCGCAACAGCCACTGTCCGTTTCGCTTGGTGCTTCACTGCCGCTTCAACATCTTCAACCATTTTTCCATCTTGTCCAACTGTGACACTTGTGCCATATGGATTTCCACCAGCACCATATAAAACGGGATCTGTATATCCTGGAGGAACGATAATCGCGCCCCAGTGCATCATACTTGTGTATAAAGATAAAATTGTTGCTTCTTGACCACCATGAGGATTCTGAGCAGAAGACATAGCACTTACAACCTTATTCACAGTCTTGCCACTTGCCCAAAGTCCACCTTGAATATCAAGAAATTGTTTCATTTGCGAAGGCATATTCCCAAATCGTGTCGGGACACTGAAAACAATCGCATCTGCCCATTCAAGATCAGCAGATGTCGCGACTGGAACATCTTTCGTCGCATCAACAGTTGCTTTCCATCCTTCATTTCCGGCAATTATAGATTCAGGAGCTAATTCTTCTACCTTAAAAACTTTCACTTCAGCTCCTGCTGCTTTCGCTCCTTCTTCCGCCCATTTTGCTAATTGATAATTTGTTCCACCCATACTATAAAAGGTAACCGCTAATTTAACATTTGACATATTGTCCAGCTCCTTTGATTTTCTACCAAATAATTTATTAAAAAAACCCATGTAAAGCACCATCTCTTTCTAGTTTTCGTTTTCGACTCTTTTAAAAATCACCTCCAGTGAAAAGGATATCCCTCTTTCTTATGCCCATTATGGAGGTTTTTTATTATATTACAAATTCATAATTCTCAAATCCGAGATATTGAACAAAAGAATCCCTCCCCTCCATAAAAAGGGGAGATATATTGGTTTAGATAGACAAATACCACTCTCGAGCAGCATCTACTTCTGTTGCTGTCAATTGATGTCCGCTATTCTCCCAATGAAGATGTACATTGGCGTTTGCCTGTTCAAATAGAGTTTGCAGTTCTACTGTTTCTTTTGCTGAACAGAGTGGATCATTTTTCCCTGCCCCGATAAATACAGGGGCTCCACTTAAATCAGGAAGTTCAATTCCTCTTCTCGGTACCATTGGGTGATGTAAAACCGCCCCTTTTAATGCATCTTGATAATGGAATAGCAAACTTGCTGCTATATTGGCTCCATTGGAGTAACCAATCGCAATCAGTTGCTCACGATCAAAACCATATTTTTCAGCGGCTTCATCTAGAAACTCATACAGCTCTTTTGTACGAAAGACTAGATCTTTTTCATCAAATACACCCTCTGCTAATCGTCTAAAGAAACGAGGCATACCATTTTCTAAAACATTCCCTCTTACACTTAAAATATTTGCAGCAGGATCTATTGTTTGTGCAAGTGGAAGCAAATCTTGTTCTGTTCCACCCGTTCCATGCAATAAAAGCACGGTTGGATTAGCTAGATCATTTCCCTTTTGAAAAAGATGCTTCATCCCTATCTCCCCTCTCCAGATTGTTTAATCCTCATATTCCTTCTCGAATTCTTTCGTACTTCTTACCGTATCAATCGGACGAACGAGACCTTCAATTTCTTCTCGTTTTTCTTCAAAGAATGGTGGTAGAGATAGTTTTTCACCAAGAGTTTCGTATGGTTCATCCCCCATAAAACCAGGTCCGTCTGTGGCTAACTCAAATAAAATATGTGGTGTAACCCTTGTATACAGGGATCCAAAATAATAGCGTTCCACATATCCTGAATTCGGAAAACGGAAAGTTTGCAATCGTTTCTGCCATTCATCCAACGCAGAGCGATCTTCCACGCGGAATGCGGTATGATGCACCGTTCCATATCCTTGGCGTGCTTGAGGTAAAATAGCATTATACTCTACGATAATTTGTGCTCCATTGCCACCTTCTCCAACTTCAAATAAGTGATAAGCACCCTCCACGGCTACTTCTTTAAATAAAAGAACTTTCTCCAGCATTTCTTTAAAATAATCGATATTTTCAACGCGAACAAAAATTGGACCTAGACCAGTAATCGCATATTCCAAAGGGATCGGACCCTTTTGCCAAGGAACTCCAGCAGGAACACCTTGATTATTTTCATCCGAAATAAGCTGATAGGCTTGCTCATCAAAGTCAATAAAAGAAAGCGTCTTTTTTCCAAATTGCTCTGTTATTCCTTTATGTTTCACATCGAGTCGGTCAAAGCGTTTCACCCAATATTCCAATGCCTTGTCACTTGGTACACGAAAAGAAGTTTTGGCGATCTCATTCGTTCCGTGAACACCTTTGGGAATACCGGGAAAATCAAAGAATGTCATATCCGTCCCAGGGTTTCCTTTATCGTCAGCGAAAAACAAATGATAAGTTTGAATATCGTCTTGATTCACTGTTTTTTTCACTAAACGCACACCTAAAACCGTTGTGAAAAACTCATATATTTTTTCTGCACTGCTTGTAATGGCTGTTACATGGTGGATTCCTTTTAATTCATTCATGCTTTTTTCCTCCTTAAATTCTTAACATCATTTTGGTCGTTCAATTTCAAAAGTTGGACCAAGTTTAGCATAACTGGCACCAGCCAAACGGCTCACTGCCGCTAATCCTGTAGGATCAATTCTGCCAGCTTTATATATTTCATTCTCAATATGAAAGTGAATGACTTTTCCAATAATCAAGTCACAACCTGGTGCATCTTGACCACCCAACTCCAATACTTGCTCCAGTATACACTCCATACGAATTTTCGCTTCTTGTACACCAGGAACAGAAACTTTTGCACTATCAACGGCTGTGAGCCCTGCTAATTCAACCTCACTCTCATCTGGTGATAAAGTGGCTGCTGTTTGATTGATCAAGTCGACATTATGCTCATCGACAATATGAACAACAAATTCTTTTTTCTCGCTGATGTTTCTCGCTGTATCCTTCATTTTCCCCCCAGCACGTTGGATCGATAAAGAAACCAGCGGCGGATTGGAAGAGACAATATTAAAATAACTAAAGGGCGCCCCATTTAACACACCCGATTCAGATAAGCTTGTCACGAAGGCGATCGGCCTTGGGATGATACTCCCGGTTAAAAATTTATAATTTTCTCGTTCTGTGTTGGTATTGGGATCAATGGAAAGCATCAAGTGCATCCCTCCTAATCTAATTCCCTTACTTCAATCGGAATTAACCGCCGGTTCAATTGTTCCCGATATTGTTCATATTGCTCAGGTAACTTTAATTCTTCTCCCATTCTCTCTTTTGATTCATCGAGAGCAAATCCAGGAGGATCTGTCGCAATTTCAAATAGTATTTCCCCATGTTCTCGAAAATAGATCGCATTAAAATAATTTCGGTCCTTCACAGAAGTAACACCATACCCATGAGCTAAAACATATTCCTGCCAATCTAATTGGTCTTGATCATCGATTGCTCGAAAGGCAATATGATGAACTGTTCCAACACCCATTCTCCCTCTTTCTATCGCGGTCTGTTTTAAATCAATGACATTTCCAATATCTGCAGATGAACGGAAACGGATCAAATCTCCTTCTGCTCCCAAACGTTCCAACCCCATGACTTCTTCTAACAGTTTAGCTGTTTGCTCAGGTTGTGCAGAATAGAGTGTAGCCCCTCCAAATCCTTTTATCGCAACTTCTGGCTTAACGCCACCAAATGTCCACGTGTTGATTTCACCTTCTTCTCGTTCAACCAATTCTAAGTGTAAGCCATGAGGGTCAGCAAATTGAATATACTGTTCTCCAAAACGTTCCACCTTTTTAAAGGGAATTTGAAATGTTTCTAATCGTCTCTCCCAAAATGGCAACGCATCTGTGGGAATTACGTATGTTGTCATGCCTACCTGTCCAGCACCAATCTTTCCTTGCTTAGCTCCTGCCCACGGAAAAAAGGTCATTATCGTACCTGGTTTCCCTTCTTCATCTCCAAAATAAAGATGATAGGTGCTTGGATCATCAAAATTGACGGTCTTCTTTACTAAACGTAACCCAAGTATACCAGCATAAAAATCTGTATTTTCTTGCGGATGCCCAACAATGGCGCTAATATGATGAATCCCACTCGTCCGTTTTTGCATATCACTCACTCCTCTTCATGTATATTTCATCTATTAGTGAATCTAAAATCAAAATACCTCAATTTAATATAATACTAATTCGAGATAATTATTTAAAAAAATTTATAATTTTTGGGCGTGAAATCCTAATTTTTTCAATTGTTCAATCATCTGTTTTTTCTCATCCACATCTAAACCAGCGACGATTTTTTGGATAGCCAATGAATGTTTTGGAAAAACGTCATCCATTAACTCCTTCCCCTTTGCAGTTATAGTGGCAAACGTAATTCGACGATCGTTTGGACATGGTTTTCTCTCTAATAACTTCTTCTTTTCCAATTTATCGACTACATACGTAATGCTACTACTTGCAATCAGAACCTTTTCACCAATCTTTTGGATCGGTTGCTCTCCTTTATTATAAATGAGCTCCAAAACTGCAAATTCAGTTGGATTCAACCCTAAGCATCTAATATCTTCTTCCACGCGCTTTTTAATCGAATCTAAAGCCCTTGTCATAACAACAAATAACTTCAAAGACAGCTCTTCA
This sequence comes from Bacillus sp. SD088, assembly GCF_017355205.1. Classification (GTDB taxonomy): domain Bacteria; phylum Bacillota; class Bacilli; order Bacillales; family Bacillaceae_C; genus Lederbergia. The sequence continues at coordinate 62,608 of NZ_JADIJK010000006.1, read as the reverse complement.
TCATAATGATCTTTGCTCATCGTTATCATTCCCTTTATCTCGAATTCGAGATAATTATATAATGAATATGCTTTTCTGTCAACTGAGGTTTAAGAACTGAATCTTCTCATGGTAATCAAATTTAATGTGGATGATTATTTGAATGAAGTGAAAAGCCCCTGCTTTGGGGATTCGAAGGTAGGAGCTTTTTCTTTCCAATAGTTCGAAAATCTCTTTTTAATGCTCCGACCATTTAAGTGCGGGATTGGGCCAATTAGTGTCAAGTATCGTCCACTTCGTAAGATCAACCGCTCATTTAATAGGATAGACTTAAAACATATGACTTAACTTAAGCACTAAGACTACTTTTTGCCTTTATCCAAAAGCTAGCTAGGCATTCACAAATACTACATTTTAAACCCAATCTTCTCTTTAACCTCATGCAAAAAAGGGATACTTATAGCCCTCGCCTTTTCTCCCCCTTCTTTTAATATTTTATCAATTGTTTCAGGTGAGGACATGAGTTCATTATATTTTGCCCGCGGTTCTTCGATAAACCGATTCATCACGAGAAATAATTCCTTCTTCACTTCCCCCCACCCAATGCCATTTCCATATTGCTCTTTCATCACTTGAATTTCCTGTGAAGAAGCAAATTCTGTATACAATCGAAACAAAATAGATGTATCAGGGTCTTTTGGTGCTTCTGGTGGTAATGAATCTGTTTTAATTTTATTGATAAGTTTTTGCAGCTTTTTTGGTTCTACAAAAAGCGGGATCGTATTTTGATAACTTTTACTCATTTTCCGCCCATCTAATCCAGGTAGGACAGCCGTATCTTCTTGTATTTTATATTCTGGCAGTAGAAATGTTTCCCCGTAATTACGATTAAAATTTTGCGCAAGGTCTCTCGCAATTTCCACATGCTGAACTTGATCTTTTCCAACTGGAACTACTTCCGTTTGAAACAGCAAAATATCTGCTGCCATAAGGATAGGATAATTAAATAACCCCATATTCACACCAAAGTCAGCATCCCTGCCTAACCTTTTATTGTCCTCCACGATCGCTTTATAGGCATGGGCCCGATTCAATAACCCTTTGGAGGCAAAACAACTTAAGATCCAATTTAATTCAAAAATCTCTGGTACATCGGATTGTCGATAAAAGATGACCTGTTCAGGATCAAGCCCTAAAGCCAACCATGTTGCGGCAACCCCATTTGATAGGTCACGAAATTCCTCTGCATGATGCATTTTGGTTAACACGTGATAATCGGCAATAAAGTATGCTGCTTGATAATCTGGTGTCCTCGCTAGTTCCAAGGCCGGCTTGATCGCTCCCATATAATTGCCTAAATGAATCCGTCCTGTCGGTTTAATCCCTGTTAAAATCGATTTTTTCATCATACTCCTCCTCAAAATTCACACAAAAAGGGCTACCCATCCAAAAAAGGACGAGTAACCCGTGGTGCCACCTTCATTCGTTTACAAAAGCAAACGCACTAATCTGTACGGAAACAAAACCAGTTGTTTCGATACGCAGTCTTTTTTAACGGTAAGACATTCCGCTAAACCTACTGTCATTTCAGTCAAGCAGCTCAGAAGTCCATTCAACTAAAATACCGCACTGATTTTCACCAACCATCAGCTCTCTAAAGCGTTCTTATAGTTTACTCCTCTTCCTCATCGCTTTTTCATTATTGGCCCTATTCTAAATGATTGCTCTGTAAAGGTCAAGGTGGTCAATAGCTTTTAAGGACTAGAGGCCCGTACCACAAACTTATTTTATAAAACACTTACCAGAAGCATATGCTCTTTATACTCCAGTTCTGCTCTCTTGTAAGATAAGTGAATCGAATATCCATATGACGATAGCAGCCAATAGGGAAATTACATAAAAATTTGTTATGGTAAAAGGATTTTCTCCATTGATCATTATCACAATCTCAGAGGCAAATAAAGAGCCGGAAATATAGATAAAAAGATAGAAAAGGTGGAACTTTCTTGATTTTCGATTTAGATATATTTGAATAGGGACAATAAAAATTAAGTACACTGAAAAGTAAATGATTGTGTAGAAGCAAATACCAATAATCGAAAAATAGGATGGAACAAAAAGCAATGTGATTATACTTAAAGTTAGCGCAGCTAATAGTGAACAAGGAAGTGATTTTATCACCGTGTTTGGTTCAACCTTCAATTTTTTCAAAACGACACATCCTAAAGTAACCATTCATAGGAATAAGATAGCAGAGTTAGTGAGTTTTGACGAGGTTCTAAATATCTCCCTTCAAAAAGAGCCTCCAAAAAGGCAACCAATCCCCTTTTTAGATAGCCCTGCTTTTTCGTCATTCCTTCCCATGACCCTCTTTCCAAATCCCAATCGCTGCTCCAGGCCGGGATGAATCAGCGGCTCCATACATCCGATGATTCTCCTGATCCAATAGGATAGCTTGTACATTTCCAATCACGATGTCTGTGCTTAGGAGCTCAAATCCCATGCTGCCTAATTTGTTTTTTACATTCTCGTCCAAACGCTCATCACATATAATTTTTGGTGCCGTGCTGTTATAAATACGTGGCTGTTCAATGGCTTCTTTTACATCCATTTTATAGTCTAGGACATTGATCATCACTTGGGCTACAGAAGCAACGATCGTTGGTCCCCCTGGTGAACCAAGTGTCATAACTGGTTTCCCATCATGAAAAATGATGGTCGGACATTTTGTGCTGACGGGATACTTATTCGCCTGCAAGTCATTTACACTTTCTTCTGTAGGATAAAAATCCGTTAAATCGTTATTTAAAAGAAAACCATGGCCTGGAACCATAATGCCTGATCCAAAGTAGTGTTCCAACGAAGATGTACAGGCGGCAATATTCCCCCACCTATCTACAGCGGTAAAATGAGTCGTTTCGCCGCCCTGTAATTCTTGATACAAATCATTCTCTTTCTCTTCATACTTCCAAGGGTTCCCAAAATCGACTCCTTGGTTCATTCTGTCAAAATTGATTAATTTCACTCGTTCAGCAATATATTTCGGATGCAATAATCCATTCACTGGGATATTAAAAAAGTCTGGATCTCCCATATAAGTCAGTTTGTCCGTAAATACAATTCGCATCGCTTCGGCTAGTAAAAAATGCTTCTCCCATGAATTTCTATCATATTGTTCAATTTTTACCTTTTCAAGGATTTTCAGTAGCTGAAGCAGCGAAACACCTGCGCCGTTCGGTGGTCCCGGGGTTGCCACTTGCAAGCCTTTATAGTCCCCTATGATCGGGTTTTGTATTTCAGCTCGATAATTTCGCAAATCTTCCTTCGTCATACAGCCCTTTTTATCATGAATGAGTTGGATGATCGCTTCTCCAATTTCTCCGTTATAAAAAGCGCCTATTCCCTTTTCTTGAATGATTCTCAAGGAATGCGCTAATTCTTTGTTTTTTACCATTTTTCCCTTCTTTAAAGGGGTGTCGTTAGGATAAAAAAGCGACCTAGCAGTCTGGCCAACTCTATCTCCATACATGTCTAATGCCCTTTCCCACAACCAGTTCACTTCCATTCCTTCTTTTGCTAATTGGATGGACGGCTCAATTAACCGTGCTAAAGACATTGTGCCGTATGTGTCATTCGCTTTTTCCATGGCTTTCAAAATCCCCGGAATCCCGATAAAATTGGCGTTTACCGTACGCTCAAAAAAAGGAATGATTTTTCCTTTTTCATCCAGGCACATATCAGGTGACAAATGCTCAGGAGCTTTAGAATGCCCATTAATCACCTGTGTAGTCCCTGAATGCTGGTTGTACACAAGTATAAAACCACTTGCACCTAGTCCGGTATTAAAAGGTTCTGACACGGAAAGGGCAAACTGCATCGCAACAATAGCATCCACCGCGTTCCCTCCATCCCTCAATACCTGCGCCCCAATTTCGGAGGATTGCTTCGTTGCACTGGCTGTCATTCCGAAATTGCCGATGGCTCTTTGCTCTCCCTTCTTGATACCTGAAGTTTTTTGCTGTTGAAAAATCTCTCGTATGTTCATATCAGCTTCCTCCTTGTTTTTCACTTATATTATTTGATATTTGAGATGACAGCGGGAGGAGATGGGAGAGCTCCAGAACCTTTCTTACTTGCTTAACTTTTCAATGGTTTTTGCCAACAAGGCTGTATGTTGCGGAAACGTCTTTAAATCGGTATATTCATCGGTTTCGCTATGTGAGAATTCCCCCATTGGTCCCATTCCATCTACTGTTGGAATCCCTTCCACTGCCGTAAAAGCTGCGTCAGATCCTCCACCTGAACGCAATGAATGAACCGACATTCCCAGTTCGTCACCTGCTTCTTGAATTACTTTTACTAATTGCTCTGTTTGTTCCGTTTTTACCATTGGAGGTCTGCTGATACTCCCTCTGAGTTCCGTCGATGTTCCTGGCACATGCTCTTGCTGGGCAATTTTGGTTATTTCTTTTGTCACCTCTCCCGCTTGTTCTTCTCCTTTAATCCGAACGTCAATCTCTGCTTTAGCATTTGGAGGTACGGTATTACTTGAGGTTCCGCCATTGACTAATCCGACATTGACACTTAATCCTTCCTCATAGTTATTTAATTTTTGAAGTTTTAGGATTTTGTCAGAGATTTCCTCAATAGCACTTCTGCCTCTTTTTGGCTCCACACCAGCATGGGCACTTTTCCCTTTTACATCGAGCGAGAAATTTCCTACCCCTTTTCGCTCCGTGACAATCCCTCCGTTAGGACGGGCGCATTCTACAACTAATGAATATTGCTTGTCCTCAGCAATCTGTTTTATCAGTGATTTCGAAGACGGCGAACCCACTTCTTCATCACTATTAAAAATCACATGGATATTTTTATATGCATCAGATCCACTTGTCTTCAAAGCCTTTAAAGCATATAAAACTTGGACATGGCTTGCTTTTTCATCATTTACACCTGGGCCAAACGCTTTATCTCCAATTATTTTAAATGGACGTTCTCCAGCTTCTCCCTTAGGAAAGACGGTGTCCATATGTGCAATAACCATAATTTTCGGATCACAGTCTTCATTAGCTTTTATTTCTAAGTGATTACCAAACTCTTTTTCACGATGTATCTTTACATGCATGCCTGCTGTCTCAAACTTCTCTTTTAAAATATCTCCTACTTCATCAACGCCTTCCTTGTCATCAGAGCCGCTATCTGTATTAACAAGTTGTTCCAAGAGTTCAATCATCTCAGGCTTTTTTTCTTCTAGATATGCCTCAATCACTTGAATCCTCCTATTCTTGAATTGTATGAATACCATACCCTCTTTTTTAAAAGAATTAACCATCAACTATACTTCGAAGGCTTTAGAACTGTCCATCCCTCACTTATTGCAAAAAAAGAATACGATTTTCCCACAAAAAAAGCTGCCCATTGAAAATCTCATTAAGATTTCCAGGACAACCTTTGGTTAATTTATACAGGTGTTCAAAAGGGTTAGTGTCGTTTTTTCAACATTCTTTCAGAAGAATTAATTAATGCAGAGATAGAGGATGCATAGAATGCATGAAATTTTTGGTTCCCTCCTCGGAAGTTTTAGGCGATGTAGATCAATCCTTCCCTCTCATTCATTTGATTGTTTCTCCTTTGCTAATGCCTCTCGGTCAATCGCTTCTGGTGGTTGTTCCATCCATCCATGATCAACCATAATATTGGCTCCGTCTTCTACATATAAACTTACATCCATTATAAACTTAGCGTACATTGCACCAATATCCCGTCTTCCATTCAGTGATGCACCGTTGGCATAAGATCTAATTTTCATCGAGAATGTATCAATTTTATGCCATAGCATCAACTTATCTGAAAATGGGGAAAAGGTTGAGGTGGACACTAGGTTATCTAAAAGGGGCGGTGACGGCAAGTTATTTTTATGAAGTTGTTGTGAACAGGTTTCGATATGCTTGCCCGTCAATTCCTTCCCCCGTAACATAAATTTTTTCACTTTTTCTGTTTTGGCTACTTGGCTGAAGGCAAGAAGCAATGCCTTACTTGTCACATTATTTTCGATATTATCAAATAAATGTGTCACCTCAAGCGCATGGAGAGGACGAATATGACCGAAAAAACCACTTAAATAATTTTGCTGTTTGACAAAATCGACGCTTTTCGGATTAGGAAGGGTCGGTGGCTTTACATAAAATCCCTTTTGGTGCGCCACCTCATTTATTTGTGTGACAAGTTGTACGGTAGAGTCGAGAGTGTGTGTAAAAAAATCTTTTATATCTTTCCTGATCATTAAAGGGACAGCGATCGAGTATATACTCATTCCCGCCTTACTTGTATACTTTAAATAGTGAAGATAGAATTCATCGGAAAATAACCTTGGAGCACCTAAGTTCACATCTTCACTCGAAAATCCAATAGGTACAGGGAAGTTTTCTTGAATAAATATGTCTTTAATGCTAGTCACAAGAGATTTACTTAGCGTTAAAGCATTCTCTAATACCTTCTTAATTTCTTTGTCTTCCACATGTTGAAGAAAATACTCGAGAACACAGCTAGCCATCGTATTCCCAGTGTATGTAGCCCAAAGTTTTCCCATTTCCGCAGCTGTTAATTTTTCCTCTATATCATTCGACTTTCGTGTTTTTATTCTAGTCGGTTTAATCGGCTCCACTGAATACGTACTCCTTTCATAATGAACCTTTTCTTTATTTTTAACTTGAAAATCGAAACTATTCATTATTTACAAGTAAATACGCATTTTAGAGTGGACTTTGAATCATGTTTTTGCCAAATAAAAAAATACTATTAAAAGTATATAATCACGCTCAATATCTTGGTAAAGAGATAAGGGCTTTCAATTCATCATCACTTTAGGCCATGCAACCTCTAATTGAATGCCAGTGTTGTCCGTAAAAATAAAATTACATATACTACCTTGAGTATAAATGTCAGTCATCATTATATCTTCCCTCTTTAACTTTTCTCTCAAAAGAAGCCCTTGTTCCTCAGTCTCCACCGCGAATGCAATGTGCTGAAGAGCACCTGGTAAATGGCTGTACAGTTCGGCCGCCCTCGGGTTCTCAGCCAAACGTCTTAATTCCTGATCGCTTCGAAAGATTTTGGCCTCTGGATTTTCGAAAAAATGAATTCCCCAAGTATCTACCTTTCCAGGTTTAATAAAACAATGTCTCCCTCGTTGCTTAAATGCTGGATAAACATCTCCAACCTCCATCTCTAGCACAGTCTGATAAAAATGGATTGTCTCATCTAAATTTGGAGTCACCAAAGCAATATGGTGAAATCCCTGCCATATAAAATGCTTTTGCCCCTGTTCCTGTTGTTTTTTATTACTCATGAACACTCACTTCCTCACATTTAATTAGAATTCTAACTAATACAGTAAAAAAATTACGATTTACTTTTTTTCAAACAAATTAACCGTTTTAATAAGGAGATTTTTCAACGTTGCAAATTCTTCAGCCGATAAACCATCTTTAATCCGATCTTCAACTAGGTGTGTAAAGTGTTGCGTCTCCATTGCAATCTTCTTTCCCTTTTCTGTTAGGAAAATTTGCTTGTAACGCGCGTCTTTTGAATAGTTTTTGCGTATAATAAGCTTTTTCTTTTCTAATCCATTCATAAGACTGGTTACACTCGGACGCTCAATCATTAAGATTTGTTCTAATTCTGATGAAGTGATTCCTGGAAAGTAATGAAGAATCCCTAAAGCAGTCCACTGAGTATGTGTCAATCCGACCTGCTTTAATTCTTCTTCAACTTCACGTCGTAACGTAATATAAGCTGTCTTGACTATCCTGCCAATTGGCCCCTGATCCCATTTCCAGCTTGATACGTTTGTAGAATTATTCATGTGTATACCCTCTTTTAATATTAATTAGAATTCTAATTAATATTAAAAGAATCGCCTTTCCCTGTCAAGATCGAAATGGTACTAAACCAAAACTATATATAATTATAGGACTAGTTAAGATTAACCAATCCTGTCGATGTTCTTGCTCTTATTAGGGCTCACACCTTTTTGTTGGCCTAATAAAACGAATTGTCCTTCTTCTGAATGAATTAATCTTACAATCCGATTTCCTTTGGCTTTAAAATCGCATATCCCACCTACTTTTTTTAATCCCCATAAATTTTCAATCATAGAATTCATATCTATTCATCCTTGCTATATCCAAAAAACGTCATTTGCCCGTTTTTATTTTCAGTAATGTTGTACGGATTACTCTGGTCAGAATGTCTGCGAGCAAATTTTCCTTCACCTACTGGATAGATCTCAATATGAAGATTACCATTAAATCTTGTAAAATATAATTTTCCGTCAACGTATTCTACATGGATCTTATCTTTCAAGTACACTCCACAGTATCTTTGAAGCTCGTTTTCAGTGATTGGAATCCCTTCATGCTTGGTTGGAGGATCAACATCAACTTCATGGAGGATATCTGAAATTGCATCACCCAATCTGTACTGGTTGATTGTTTCATTATTGGAAAGAATGATTACACAAATATCTTCATCAAAAAAATCCTGCATATACGTACTGATTCCTAAATGATCTCCTCCATGAGAATATTTGTCTGTCTCATAAACCTGATAATGCTCAAGTCCGTAACAATAATTATTACTATTTTCGTTAAAAAATCTATTATACGCTTTCTCTGACAAGATTTTCCGATCGCGCAAACAAACATACCATTTGTATAAATCAGCGCTGTTTGAAACGATAGCACCTGCACCGATACTGAATTTTTCGTTATAATAGGGAGATTTAATGGTTGACTCAAAATCCATTACATAATTGCAGGACCTATTTTGAATTAGTTTACTGCTATCATCTACATCACTGTTTACCATATTCAGTGGTAAAAATATATTGTTCCGGATAAAATCTTCATACCTTTCTCCCGAAACATTTTCTATGATCCATGCAAGTAAATTGTAGTTTGAGTTATTATAGTCATATACTGTGCCAGGTGGTTTTGTAGGCTTTTTCTTAATATATCGCTGGAAGAAGTCTTTTTTTGAATAATCCAACCGATTGTATCCAGCAAAAAAATCATCTTCAAAATTATAAAAATTATATAATCCAGACGTATGTGATAACAAATGATGGACAGTTATCGACTGATCAATCTGCAGGTCGGCAGGCAGATATTGTTGCGCAGGCTGATCGATATCTAATCGTTTTTGATCGTATAGAATCATAATTGCAAAGGCAGTAAACTGCTTTGACAAGGAAGCAAGAGAAAAACATGAATCGATATTATTTTTAATGCCAAACTCAATATTCGCATAGCCGTAGGCGCTTTCAAAGAGCACTTCACCTTTTTGGGTCACTTGGATCACACCGTAAAAGTCCCATAAATCGAGATATTGGTTAATATAAGATTCTAATTTCGATCGTGTAGCTTGTATACGATCTCCCCCCTTAAAAGTATGAGTCATTCGCCTCGTTTACCTTTCATGAGTAGATATTAACCATTCCAATTTTTCCGTTAAACCTGATTTATATTTCTCCTTGTCATAGTCTGAATTATTTATTGTCAGCTTTTTGATATTTAACTTATTCACTATTTTCATTTCTAACTCTCTTCTTGTTTCTAATACTTTAATCGTTCCTTCTATCCCTTCGTATCCCTGTTGCTTCCCGTAGCCTAGAGTTGTGTAGTATTGTATAAATCCTTCTGACCAGGCTTTTGGTCTTTCCCTGACCGCCTTTTTAAACGAATATGCAAGGTCATCTTGTTCAATATAAACTAAAATGGGATCTAAGCGCTCTATATGCCTTTCTAGTCGCTTTACATAATCAATTATTTTCTCTTCTTCTTCACCATATTTTATCATACCAATCGTTAAGGGATTTTGGATAAAGCAGCATTCAAAAATATAGGTTTTATGATCATGAATGGCATTGTTCGCAAATTCAGTCCACTTGCTATCAATTAACTCCACATTTTTCGCAAATGGTAATTCATATATATCCTTTTTAAAAATTCCGTTCAATAATTCATTCGGAAACTGATCACCAAATTCATTTTTTATCTTACTATATGGCAAAAAATAATGGCGATCTTTCTCTATTACTCTATTTAAAAAAACCTCTTTGAAACTTCCGCTAATGGATAAGATCCTCTCAAATTCATCTTTAGTGAACCAGGCTACCCCATTATAATCTGCCGGGTGCTCTAAGTTCCCTTCTAAAACTAGTTCGACTTCCTTATTATTCTCTGAAAGAATGTCTTTAATAAGCTCTGCGGTGGTTGATTTTCCAAACCCAGGTAATCCCTCGACAATAATTAGTTTTGTGTTCATAAAATGTATACGTTCCTTCCTTAAACGCTTGGACTTCTATATTAAATGAGGCTACCATCAATGGAGGCTTATGGTCGGTTGCACCAGGCTAAAAATTATTTACTCCATTGAAATCACATCTTCTAGTTATCATGAATTAATTCCTTCCCCGTTAGGAAGTCGCATTCAGAAAGCTTCTCATAAAAAATTCCTTTGTTTTTATCCATGAATCTTGACTTGCAAGGGCTGTCTCCTTTGTATGGGTTCCCGCATTGGCTACGAACAGATACGGGATACCGATGGAATGCGTCCCGCCTTGATAATTATAATGATGATACTCGTATGGGTGATTGTACTTCTTTAGGCGCTCCATGCCCGTTTTCGAAAAATCTGGCACAACACCATCTTCTTGTCCTGTAATAAACATGATCGGTCCTTTGATTTTTTCAACTGGGATCGTTGCCTTCTCCACTACTTCCGGATCTGAACCAAGATGTCTATACCACATCACATAAGGATTTCCCTCATTCGCTTTAAACATTCTCAAGCATTCTAATGCTACTGCTTTTGGGTTATTTGGCGTAGCATAAGGGATTGGTTTCCCATTATAAGTCCATGATGGTGGCAGCGTTTCAGCATCTGACCATGGCACAATACCTGCAAAAGATACAGCCCATCCATTTAACGCAACGACGGCTTTTATTTGTTGAAAAAGAGTCCCACTTAGTAACGCAACCTCGGTACCCTTGGATGTTCCATGGATACCTAGCCAACCCGATTTGACATCTTCTTGACTTTCCATCCAAGTAATCGCTTTTTCTACATACTCTAACGGAATATTTGCAAGTCTTTCAGGGAGTCCTTCTATTCCAAAATAGGCCAATGCTAAGGTTGTGAATCCATGAGATGCAAGCATCGCAGACATGTACTCATTTACTCCTCCCTCAGAGCCACTTAAAAAAATGACGCCAGGACGTGAAATTCCATCTTTAGGAGAAAATAATGTTGCTACTAGGCCATTTTCACGAATCGGGGTTCTTACAATATCTTCCGATAGCCATAACCTCTTCAAGTCCTTTGTGCATAAGATCTCATGATCAGCGTTTCGAACTTCAAGGGTAACCTCATGGGGAAAATTGGCGCCTTGCCTAGCGGACTCACTATTATCCTGCTGAACTACTTTTTCGATTTGAAGTGACCAAAAAAGTCCCATCGGATCAATTCCTTGATAAGTACCACCAATTGATGGATGCAATCCAAGATCCACTTCACCGCTTTCATCCGCAATATACTCTCCCCGTGAAGAGAAATGCATGCTATTATTCTGAGACGTTCGCCGTGCTTGGATCGTTACCAATTGTCCTGCTTGAAGTCCTAAAACTTTGATTCTAACTGGCTCATCAATTAGGGATTGAACCGGATCAACCATTATTCTCAAGCTAAAAACCTCCTCAGATTGTATTATCAAATAGGATGACTTACCGCTTGCTTGAAGTATAATTTATACAAAACAGGCAGTAAGTTATTTTCAACATAAACACAAATCAAACCCGTTACTGCTTTAACAGTTAGGGCTTGATTTGTTCATTTCAGAATCCATCTATTATTTTCTCACAGCTTCATAAATGAATTCTTGGTTACCGTTGGTCGGTTGTTTACCATATTCGAAATCCGCAGATATAACAACATCAGAAAAACCGACACTCTCTAACACAAATTTGAATTCCTCTACACCATACCAACGCAATGCAAACCGCTGTAATTCAGTTTGGATTAATTCGCCATTACGCCATTTCTCATATTTCAGATAAGAAACTTTGCATTGATTAAAAATATCTACCTCAACGAGCCTATCTTCCATGGTAATAGTATCGCCATTGGGCATGGTGAATGGAGTTATTTTAGTCTTATCTATAGGCTCTGGACTAATATTGTCTGGTAAAAAAAGGTCTAGAATAAGACGTCCACCTGGTTGGAGATGGTCAAAGAGTTTCTTTAATACTGCAATCGAATCTTCACGCTTTTCAATCAACAAAAATGAGCCAGCGGGGATAATAATAGCTTCATATTTGTTTGGCAAAGAAAGTTCTTTCAAATCTGCTTGATATAAGTTTGGCTTCAATCCACGTTCTTCACAGCGTTGTTGACAAGAAACCAACATTTCAGGAGAAGAGTCAACCCCATCAATTATGAATCCGGATTCAAGAAGCGGAATAATAACTCGACCGGAACCAACCATTGCTTCAAGAATTCTTCCCTTGGCAGGTTTTAGTCTATCTTTGTAGTATTCTATATCTCCGTTAAACGATTGCCCGATTTTTTTCGTTAAATCATAAACTTCAGTACATAGTTCTCCATAATTACTAAACGACATTCGCTAGTCCCTCCGTGTTTTGTTTTAAGCACGGAAAGGTTCTCAATTGAAGCGTGATTATCCCTTCCGCACCTCTAATATAATTGAAGTCTCGAATATTTTTTCCAATTTCACAATCATCACTCACTTTCTAGTATAGTATGGATAACCTTATCATAAGGGCAAAAGTACTTCTATACCGAAAACAATTTAAATAAAAATCCCCCAATCATACTTTTAGTAGTTCCATGTCAAGACATTTCAATCAAGTTCAATCTAATGTCACCGCTCTGTTTAAAAAACTACGATTAAGGGAAAATTCAATACTAGTCTCCTTCTCAAGATCTAATGAACTATATAAAACTGAAATAAGTTCTTTTCAAGTAATCTATGATTACCAGCTATTAAACTGCTCCCTTAATGTTACCAAGCCCTTACTACTTTTCCATGTTTAAATCTTTCAAACAAAAAAGTAAGAATTCTCTTAGCTGCATAATCAGCCGACTTTAACTCTTTTCTGTTCACAGTATCTTTATGCATATCTGTGTCAACCATGCCCGGCCGAATCGCCATGATTTTAACATTCTTTGTCTCTATTCCAATACTTTTTGTGAAAGTTTCAAGCCCTGCCTTCGATGTGGAATAACAACTTCCACTAGGAGATAAATTAAATGAGGAACCAGATGAAACATTTAGTATTTTTTTCTCAACATCATACTGTTCAGCATTTTTGATAAAACTCGAAGTTAAGATCATTGGGGAAAGTAAATTAACATTCATTAGGTTTATAATGGAGTCTGGTTCTGTCTCTTCAATCTTTTGCGAAAAAACTAAACCTGCATTATTAATGAGAGACAAAGACTCAACAACAGAAGCATCAACCTTCGCAATAATTTTTTCCATCAGCTCTTCTATTCCATATAAATTATTTAGATCATATTCGAAATAATCCAATTTAACGTTTTTAGCGTTTGCCAGTGAAACGAGTGAATCATTTCTCTTCCTTGAAACACATATCACATGGTGATTTTTTAATAATAATTTTTCACATATAGATTCGCCTATCCCTCGTGAAGCTCCCGTCAAAATAAAATATTTCACTTTTCTCACCCTCATTTCCTTTGAGCATTTCGATTATTACTTATTCCTAACGGTGATTATGTGGTGATAATTAATGACCTTCAATCCCTTTGTCGCTGCATTTTTATCAAAAATTTCTTCAACATCTTTTAGACATTTCTGCCAAGCAAGATTCTTTAAGGATTGGCTTTGTTCAAAGCATTTTTTGATTAAAACATCTTCTGGGGTAGATAAATACTCTACTTCCTCATAAACTCAATATCCAGGTCTGTTAATTCATTCATTTTATAGTTACTTTTAATAAGCTCAAGGTTAAACGGATTTACAGGCAGCGGATGATATAAACCGGGAAATTGTCTCCGAAGCCCTCCATCAGTTCCACCGTGAAAAGCCCCATAATGATACCACCTGATTTCGTTATCCGAGAGGTTTCTTCGTACAACCATGGCCCTTTTTTGTATACACTAAGTCAAAATAATGGTCAGGGAAAGGTAGTTTCTCCTCCGCATGTATGTTCAAAAATCGAATTGAATTTGTAGGTTTATTTTTATTTGCCGTTTCAATAAAGCCATTTATAGCATCTATGCCAACAACTTCTTTTGCCTTTGCTGCCCATTGATATGCAAATTCACAGTGTCCACATCCAATATCAAGGATTCTGGTGTTCTTTCCCACATATTTAGATATTCTTTCGGCCAATATCATCGCTGCCGTTGGTTCAGCAAATTGGGATTTCCAAGGTAATTATATTCTCCAATCTCCGTACCTAATTGCTTATACCATTGCTCACTATGAGGGGGTATCCATTCTTGGTGTTTCATTACATCATACAACACTTTTTGACTTCCCATTTCTCTCCGCCTCTTTCCAAACAAAATTAAACCAGCCCTATACACCTTGCCTCAAAAGATAATCACATCTAGATATCTATATATTTAAATCTGAAAGTATCCACTGAGTGGCATCCAGCACATTATCTGCAACATGATCAAGCGTTATCTGTTTGTTAGATTGTTCTTGCAGTGACTGTAAACCTCTACCTGTTTTCACTAATATCTTTTTTGAACCAACATTAGCAGCAGATGCCATATCACTCCATCGATCACCAACAATATAGCATTTTTTCAAATCCACATTACGTTCCTTCTGAGCCTGCCGCAATAACGTTGGTTGAGGTTTCCGGCATTCACAATTTTCTTCTGGTGTGTGTGGACAAAAATAAATCCCATCTAAAAAGGCATTCTTTTCTTTTAAAGCTCCAATCAATTTATTGGTGCCTTCTAAAAATGTTTGTTCTGAAAACTTTCCCATCCCGATCCAGCTTTGGTTGGTGAAGAGATACACTTTGATTCCTTTGTCATTTAAGCGTTTAATTGCTTCTGCGGAAAAATCATAGGGAGTAAATTCAAACGGATGGACCCCTCCACCATCACCACCGATCGTCCCATCCCGATCAAGAAATACACCAATGATTTTAACAAATCACCACCCACTCATAATGTTCTACTCTATCCTCCCATTAATTCAGCTCTGGACAGTATTTTACACCCCCTTCTTACCATTCTTTTAGCCTTTCTTTAAACCTAAAATTATTTAATAGCAGCTAAAACATTACCTCTAATAGAATTGGAGCTTTTTAGTTAGTATTATCATTGTTTTTTATAAGGTCGTCTATAGCATTTGGATATAATGGTTTACTTAATTCAAGAATAGCCTTTGCATATTCTTGAATTTCCTTTTGAGCATCATGTTCTAATCTTTGATTTAGAAAATGACAAACCGACTGTAAGGATGCAGTCCAATACCAACGTACATACATTCCATATGCAGGGAGAAATAATCTCGCTTGTTCTGGACATATTCCATCTTTTAGAGCTGCTTCATATTTGCCTAATCCCTCGTCAACATAGGCCATAAGCTCACTGCTATATTTATCGCCAATTTCCAACGTAACTATTTCACCGCTACCTTGCTTAGAATTCTTTGGTTTACTTCTCCATTCTTTGCTGGAAGGAATATAAAAAGTTGGCTCTTCTGTTATGTACCTTCGACTTGATTCATTCCAAGCATCTAAACTATCTCCTGTACCTTCTTGGTGAGAAGAACCAATTACATATTTCCACCATTGTCTGGCTACCATGAGTGGTGCATACACTTCAAATTGAATGATTACATGTCTAAATGGAGAAGTATGACCTTCTCTAGCTAAAAATTTAATTAACTTAACATCTTTCTCATTCAATTCTATGGATTCTTTTGCATAAGAAACTCTTGCAGCATTTACTACTGTTAAATCTGAACCCATATGATTTACAAGTCGAACATAGCCCTTGTCTAATACGTTTATAATATTCATTTGGTTAACACTCCCCCATTTTTTCTCTAATATGTACTGGATAAACCTTTTTGCTTTTTATTTAAAAAGTCGTCGCCAGGAAAGTCATTATTTTCTATCCAGTTTTTTCAATAAATCTATCATCTCTTCATTTTGTTTATTCGCTTTTCTTAACTGGATTTCTATGCTAAGCATGATGATAGCGATTATAATAAGGACTATAAGGACCATTTAAATCCCTCCTGTATTTATGAACCTCTTTTTAATCTTGACGAAAAGTAAATCAGAATATTCGCTAATGAAAAGCCTGCAATTGCTAAGAACAGATAAGAACTTACAGCATCCCCACCTAGTCCAAGTTCATCTACAATAATTCCATCGAAAAATAACAGTTGGGCCGAAACGAAAACTAAAATGAAGGATAGGCTAAGTACCGTGACTCCGTTGATCAATTTCTTTCGGACTTTTGGGATAATTACCCCTAAAAACAAGAGTAAAGTCATAAGTAAAATAGTCCAAAAAACAGGTCTAAGCAAAGTGAATACACCTAAGGTTTCAAAAGGTTCGTAACTATACATTTATCTTCTCCTTGATTGTATTTGTACATTTTAATAAGGTTTAAATATTTAATCATCAAAATCCAAGTTCACTGTGCTTTCCCACCAAACATCCTTATTTCCATTCAGGTACTTTTGGATTAAATGTCTGAAAGGATAAGGCTGCAAACATTGCTGATCTAAATCTCCTCCGTGGCACCAAAAAAATTCAAGATGTGGTTCGATTGCGGTTGGATTGACATCAAGGTGTAAGTTGCTACTATGGATTTCAAATACCTGATTGATTTCGCAATGA
Source organism: Bacillus sp. SD088 (assembly GCF_017355205.1). Lineage (GTDB taxonomy): Bacteria > Bacillota > Bacilli > Bacillales > Bacillaceae_C > Lederbergia. The sequence goes on along the minus strand of NZ_JADIJK010000006.1, from coordinate 45,704 downwards.
ACGACTTGATCTAGCTCCCATTTATGTTCAACCACACCGAGAAAACGCCCCACTGTACAAGGGATCCCCAACTCTTCATTGATTTCTCGTTTCAATGCATCTTTGGCGCTTTCTCCAAATTCGATATGGCCTCCAGGTAAAAAAGTATTTGTCTGCCCTTTCGCTTTTGCCAGTAATATTTTATCGTCACAAACGACCAGACCTCTTGCTAAGTGATGAAATGGTTTTTGCAAAATCAACTTCCTCCTACTCTTTATTTGTCATAAGAAACTAATTGTTTTCTTGAATCCACGAACGTAATTTTTCTGCATAGAAATGACGTTGATCTGGTTCAGTCCCATACCCTTTGGTTAAATAGAGTGTATCGTTTGCATACCTCGGATAAACGTGAAGATGATAATGCCATACATCTTGATTTCCAGCAGGCTCATTATGTTGTCGAGTAGAAATTCCATCACATCCATATGTATGTTTCATCGCAAGTGCTGTCAATTGAGCAGCACGGTGAATTTCAGCAGCCATTTCTGCTGGCAGTGCATATATATTTTCAAAGTGCTTATTCGGAATAACGAGAACATGCCCCTTGTTATTCGGCCACCATTTACTTGCGATAAATGCCGTTACGTGTTTATTCTGATAGATAATGTCCCTTTGTTTTGTTCCTTTATTTGGTCGTTCATTTCCTGACACAATCCGACAAAATGGACATTCGTATGCTTCAGGTTTATGTGAAAAAGACATCATTATCCCTCCTTTTGTTTTTCTAATAATTGAAAAAGGATGGTTCCCAGTCTTCTAAAAGTGCCCAATTAATCTGTGGATTTCCATTTAACGAGCTCATTGAACCTACGTATGTTTTTTCAGTCGCTGCTCCTAATTCCAAGTAATGTCTTGCAATTTCAATGGTAGTCTCTGAAACATTCCGATTTGGTATTTCCGAACAATTTAGCCATTCTAATGTACCTTCATCGCTTTCAATTAGAGTAGAATTTTTTGAGATATTTCCAAAAAAGACATATTGGATTCGAATTTCTTGATTGTCTTTCACTCTATGAACAATGTATCTAAGTGATAAATCTTCTATACAATCACTTTTTATCCCGGTTTCTTCTTCTATCTCTCTAATACATGCCTTTTTAGGATCATTGATCTCATCACCGTCAATATGTCCACCAATTGGAACCAAGTGCCCAGCTAAAAAAGTGTTCTTCGCCCTTTTTTGCAGGAACAAAACTTCTTGTTCTTCATTCTGAAGGAAAGCTACTGCCATTTGTCTAAGTCTCAAAAAATTACCTTCTTTCAAATATCTCAGGTACTCTTACCTTAATTTTTCTAAATTCGATTTTAGCATCAGTTAGCAGTTCTAGCTATGCATAAGCTAGATTATGTATCTTATAGTTTTGAATGCTTGTTTATAAATATGAATATTTGCTTTAGAAGAAGGAGTAATTGCTGTTGAGATATTTATTTTCTAGATTACCTGATCATATCAGGCGCCAGCAAAATCTTGAATATCAAAATGACGTAATTTGCTTAGCTTATCTAATAGTTGTTCTACTTCTTGTGTTGAATGCTTTCTCGAACTAAATATAGCATATGGACCTAGCCCAATTTCATTTACTTTCCCCATTGAATCCTCGTTATTTTTGTTTAAAACTTTCCTTAAAATCGTGTCTTGTTTTTTCGTCATTCTCAAGAAAATAGTTGTCACCTTGTTCTCGTTGTATTTTTCCTAAAGCAGATAAATCGACGATAATTTGCAATGGCTCGTTATCCTTCCATGCTCCGACATGAATATGTGGAGCCCAAGAAGTACCATTATTTCCACATCTGGCAAATGTTTGACCTGCAACGACTTTCTCATCCTCTTCAACTCTTATATCTGTTACATGCGCATAGACAAGCCGAACATCATCTTTGCAACGAAAGATAACACTACCTGCTGGTTTATTTGTATGCGAGCCTGGCGTGTTTTCTTCTTCATTGATTCTTATTTTTTCAACGACTGCATCACAAGGAGCAAGAACATCTGCTTTATAGCCAAACCAATCTTCATTCCTTTTTCCATCTCCCAGATACGTTCTAGAAAAACCGTCCACAAATTTGGCCACCATAAAGTCTCGTCCTAATGCATCACCGAGATATTCCATTTCCCCTTCTGCATGTTCTGCAGTTAAAAACGCCTGTTTAAACACAGGATAGATTGTTATAGATTTTTGATTTTTAACCATTCTCTCAGCTCCTTAAAATTTTAGAATCCAAAATTTGTATTCTAGATTGTGATAATACTAGCTCAATAAATCATCAACATATCCGTTTTACGATAAAGCAAACCTTAATTAGTGGAAGTTTCCTTCTCCGACTTACCATACTTGTTTTTGCGTGCTTATTGAGGCGAAGATCTTATTGCCACTTAGATCAAGAACAACCGGAAACGCTTTCCTTACGAGGCGGGCTAACTGCTCATTTTCCGTCGACGATCGCCTATCTGCCCCTTACACTATTCAACATTTGGCCCCTGATAACCTTCTCGTTACTTTGCATGAATACAGACTGTTTCCAGTGGTAATGTAGAGGCACTAAAGGATTTTATGAATTTATAAGGTCTTGGTTATGTAATATCAATATCTATTCTTAGAGATCATCACATAATAGACTACTTGATCCTATTGACTTACTTATTAAGTTCCAAGCGATATAAAACCTCCGTAATATTTCCTTCTACCGTTCGCCCCGTATTCTTGAATCCAATACTTTCGTATAAATGAAGTGCGACTTTATTTTCAGGATCGAAACTTAGATAGATTTCTTTGCAATCAGGAATGTTTCTCATTTCTTCTATAATCATCAACAAAGCTTTTTTTCCATAACCTTTATGTTGAAAACGATAATCAATCATGAATCGACAAATTTCGTAGAACCCTTCCTTTTCTGCGAAGCCATACATGGCAAAACCGACCATTTGGTCTTCGTTGTATATAGCTTTTGTTTCCCAACCAGTTTCCATTTTTGATTGTGCGATGGAAACTGCATTGGAGGCAACAAACTCTTCAAATAATATATGTTTTCCTTCTTTATCAGTAGTTAAAAAAATACAGTCAATCCAGTTATTTGAGTTTATATCCTCTAATCTTAGAGACATTTTCATCACCTTTGTCTATGCGTGTTCAAACCTCCCGAGAAGGATGCTTGAACTCGTTTAATCCAATATTCTTGAATAATTCCCTATTTATTTACGAGCCATTCTTTTTCTTTTAAAAGGGATTGATGATAGTAATCCCCTATGAGTTAAACAATATATTTGTTCTTTAAGGAAAAAAACCTTATTTTTACTTTTCGCATTCATTCATGGTTGTTACATTTTGAGTAGGGATAGATTATGTTCTATCCTGATTCTAAAATGATTCATTATTCGTAGTTGTTCTTCCGTTAGTTTCTCTTTATTCCAATACATATGCATCAGGCTATACTCGAATATTTCCTTTAACTTAATAAATAGAGGAAGTTTATCAACCATTTCTTGAGATAGATCATTTTCTTCTTGATATCCGTCGATGATTGCTTTTGTGATCGAACGCCCATAGTCAACGATGTTTCCATTGCCTACAAACGAATACTCCATCGCACTATAGATAGGAACGGCTAAGTCAAATATATAAAAGTGTTTTTCACAATCTTGAAAATCGATCATCGTCAATTTTAAATCACGATCTACTACTATATTTTCTAGCCATAAATCCCCGTGTAGCAAACCATATGTTGAATCACTTTTCGGCAAATCTTTTATGGTCGATAAAACTTCATGTGCCATTTCCCTAATTGCGCTTTCTTCCTTAGGGATATATTTGAGAAAAGCATATTCTTCATTGTCATACCAATCATTGATATATTGAAGTGGCTTTATGTTTTCAAATTTCTTTGATAAACGATGCAACCTACCAATTTGCCGTCCTACTTCTTTTAAGACATTCGGTTGCCATTGACTTCTTGGTAAGTGTATCCCTGGAGCTGCCTGATATAAGACTGTCAGAACCTCCTCATTAAGAGACATTTTTTCCACGATATTACCGTTTAAGGAAGATACAGCTGGGGTTGCACCAAAACCTTCATTGTATAAAAAGTTTGTATACTGAACCTCTTCTAACTGTTCATCATATGTTTTATAATTTGTTATTCGCGCGTAAAATTCTCCTTGTACTGCCGTACATCGATAGATCTCATCTGTCACTGATTCGATTTTCATGAAATTTAATGGATAGATCTTGTTTAGTGACTCGAGTATTATTTGTTCCATAGCTTTTATCCCACTCCTGATATTCATACGATCCCATTATATTTACACATTAGAAAAACTAAAAATAAGCTTATATCCATCAAACGTTTCGCCATGTTCCTCCTTGTATTCGCCTTTTGTATAGTTAGAGATCGTCTTCCGCCAAAATTTCTGGCCTACAATATTCTTTTCGGCTGGATTCGTAAATAATTCCCAATTTCCTTTAAATTGTTCAAATACTAGATTTGCCGCTTGTTCAGCAACCCCTTGACCTCTTAATGATTGAATTAAAAAGAATTCATTGATGAAATAGTCAATTCCTTTATTACAATGGGGTGGAGTAGCAATTAGAATAAAGCCTGCTGGATTCCCATCAACCAAAATTAGGAAAGGAAATAAAACGTCCTGCTTCTCCCACCAAATATTTTGTACTTCATACTGGTCACTCAATGTTTGAAATTCATCACTATCCTCATAAATTCCATGAACGTTGGGAAGTCTGTCGAAATGACCTGATAAATCATAAAGATATAAAGGGTACAAGTTTTTGATTATATATGCTTGATCCTTATTCGTTAGTTGTACTTCAATTTTCATATGGTTCTCCTTTATTTTTAGGTAAACTCGAGTAGCCTAGTTTTAGTTTTCATGCCCACTATTTATTGAACGCAGTGTGATATTTTCCTTTGAGCAAGCCACCCTTTAGCTGAATATCAACGTTTATTTTATGACTTTCCATTCCTCATATATCTCGGCATCTAGCCCTAAATTTTTAGTCTTTAACCACTCAAATGCTTTTAAAACTAATGGTGAAGCATTATCCAAAGATACATCTTTCTCGGTCACCCACACAGCTCCCAATGAGTCTTGTCCTGCAAAATGTTCAGGTACTCTTATTTTCCCATCCATTCTTCTAACAGAATAATAGACCGCAATATGATGAACACCCGCAAACCCACTCCATAACCAAGGAAGTTTAAAATCAATAGTGCCAATATTTTTCTCTACTTTAATTTCAAGACCTGTTTCTTCAAGGAACTCCCTCCTCATTGCCTCCAATAAAGTTTCACCATCTTCTAATCTTCCGCCAGGTAAATCAAAGCGATTTGCATACGGACCCATATTTTTCCTTATAAATAAGAGTTTCCCAGCTTCTTCATAAATTCCATAAACACCAAAAGTTCTATGACATTTGCTATTAGACATATGTGGCCTCCTAATATTATTATTTCTTAATCAGCCAACCTGCTCGATCACCTTTTATTTCTATATTTAGATGCAAATCTGCCTAAAGTGCTTCTTAGGTTTTTCCTCTTTTCTCAACAATTCCTCTTGCGAATTGTTCTTTATAGTTGGTATATTCATTAATTCCGCTATTATTTTCTTCTAGAAATTTCTTCTTCAAGTCCCTGTATTGTTCTCGCGCGATTTTATTTTCATTTAAATAATTTCTGAAAAAGATTAAATTTTTCCAAAGTTCTTTATTATAGTCAACTAAATGGATAATGTGGGTCTTTTCTTCGTAGGTTTCACTAGTATACTTGGCAAGCACGATTTCATTAGGGCGTTGGACCCGAAGCCTTAAAAAGCCCGATATTTTTAACCCTTGAAGAATCTCCTTATCAGGTTTTTCAATATCATCTACCCCCACAGCTAAATCTAATATTGGTTTAGCAACTATCCCTTTGATAGCTGTACTTCCAATATGTTCAATTCGACTTTCATGAATAGGGGTAGAATGTAAGATAACCTGTTTCACCCTATGGAACTCTTCTTTCCATTCTACAGTATGGGCTACTAATCTTACCTCACCGCGTTTTAGTCCTAGTTTCATTGAAAACACCTCAAACCTATTTTACCTTAAAAAATGAGCAATGATTTATTATTCGTAAGGCTGATAAAACCCTTTCAATAAATGTTCTTGTTTTTAAATACGAGATTATTTAAGCACGTTCGCTCTTATTGCTGTAGAATACAAATTGAAGCAACTCTATGCATGAAAGGGTAATAGATTATGCCGATCATAAAACACGCCATTCTCATCCATGCACCGATCCATGTTTGTTTTGATCTTGCGAGAAATGTAGAAGTCCATACAGAAACAACGAAGAAGACAAAAGAAAGAGCCATTGCGGGTATTACAGCGGGGCTTATGGAAAATGGCCAGACAGTTACGTGGGAAGCTACTCATTTTGGAGTAAAACAAAAATTAACGGCAAAGATTATCGAAATGGAAAAACCCTATACCTTTACAGATGTTATGGTGAAGGGGGCTTTCCACTCTTTTACACATACACATGAATTTATTGAAAGTGGCACAGGAACAATTATGAAAGATAGCTTTTCCTATCAAGCTCCTTTCGGTATTCTTGGAAAATTAGCCGATAGATTATTTTTAGAAAAATATATGAGACGTTTTATAATAGATCGTGCCAAGGAGCTAAAAAAGATCGCTGAGAGAAAGTTATAAAAAAGCTTCCCCTTTAAGGTATTTTCTGCAATAGTTTTCAACTATAAAGGGGATCATTGTCGCTAACTCATTATGTTCGTCCATATTTTTAGAAAGAAAAGCGAAATTGCGTATGATTGCCCAGATAAAAAACGCCTCAAGCACTTCCAGATAATCCCCTGCTAATTTTCTTTCGTCCTGATAGTATGTAATAAATTTTCTTCTATTGTTTGGATTGAGATGTAATAATGTCTCAGCAACATCAAATAAGTAATAGCCAAAACCACAGGATGAAAAATCAATTATGGAAGGTTCACCATTGTGAAAAACATAGTTGCTTTCATGTATGTCTGAATGAATCATTCCCCATGTATCATTATTTTTCTTTTGTGAATGAATGACCCCTTCAATTTTTCTTGTCGTCTCCTGAAGGATTTTAAAATCATTGGATGTTATGATGTTTAGTCGAAGCAATAGTTCTAATTGGATTAGTGAAATCATTAAATTTTCAGTATTATAGCAAGGTCTTTCTACTGTTTCCGGAGCGCCCCAAGAGCAGGAGTTTTTATGAAGAGTCACCATTAAACGGGCCAGCTTCTTAATCTCTGGATCTGTTGGTTGTCTATCTAATACCTCTCCTTCAACCCATTCCTGTAAGGCCCAGTAAGCAGGAGCGCCTGTTTTATTATCATTTATTTTCGTTATAAATTGATTGTCCCTATTTCTTATGGGTGTTTGGATTTTTAAATTAGTGTTTGTTTTTAATTCCTCAAGCCATCGCAGCTCAGACTCAATGAAACGACTAGATTTAGCTCCCATATGACATTTAAGTACATATTTATTGTTGTCCACCGTGTGAATGCAAAAGGTCAGATTGTCACTTTCTCCTAAATATTCTACTTCTTTTATAACCGCTACCTTATAATACGATCTGATTAATTCTTCTATCATTTGAATGCTGGCATCTCATTCGTCAATCTGTTTCCCCCAATAGTCGTTTATCTTTTTCAATATAATCTTAGCAATATGAGCATCCACTTCATCGACATCCCCAATATTCGATACCATATCCCACTCGCACATATAACTCATTTCATTGTTCGCTGTAAATTCTGATATTTTCATGATCTCTCCATAAAATACTGCCCACTGAATGGATTTTTCTATTCGAGGTACATACACAGTCGACACACCCAGCAAGATCAGTTTGTCGGGTTTTCGCCCTGTCTCCTCGAGAATTTCACGCTGTACACAGTCTGATAAATTTTCCCCCTCTTCCTTTCCACCACCAGGCAATTCCCAATTCCTTCTATACTTATTATAGCAAACAATGAGCCTATTTTTATGCATCAGAACGGCATGCCCACCACTCACACTTCCAATATCTTGGAATTGAGCTTCACTTTCCGTATACATGAAACTTTCTAATTGATGACCATGTTTATTGGTGATGATTGACATCATAACACCTCGCAAATGTGTTTATAAGAATTCTCTTTATCAAAAAACTAATACTCTAAATATAGCTTCTGATAACGTCCCTTTTCAGCTAACAAGTGCTTGTGTGAGCCTTCTTCGACAATTTTCCCCTCATCGACCACAAAGATTTTATCTGCTTTTTCAATGGTTGTCAGCCGATGGGCAATGATTAGTGTCGTACGGTGAGCCATTAACTCTTCTAACGCATCTTGAATAAGTTTCTCCGCTTCCGTGTCTAGTGCGGAAGTGGCTTCATCAAGTAGCAAAATTGGCGCATTTTTGATAAATGCACGTGCGATCGCAATTCGTTGACGTTGTCCACCAGATAGGTTTGTCGAACGTTCATTGACAACTGTATCATATCCTTGAGGTAAACTTTCTATAAAAGTATGAATATTGGCTTTTTCAGCTGCTTCTATCACATCTTCTCTAGTTGTATTAAGATTGCCATAACGAATATTCTCCTCAATCGTTGTATGAAAAGAGGTTTCACTTTATTTCGAATTCTTTATGCGTTTAAAATGTAGCCTAATTATTGAATTCATCTGCATTTCCTTTTTTCAAAATTTTGATTCAATTAACCAAAGGTCTATTCAATGGACTGCCGGATTGAATCCACATTCTTCGGTATTATTGTTTAAAAGTAAAGAGAAGCACCAAGGGTAAGGTGCTTCTCTAAACATATTTTACATCTTTTATTGATAGACTTTAATTTTTACTGTTCGTACTCCCCAGTTAAGAGCTTTCTTTTTAGTAGGCATATGCAAATCAATTTTATTTCCTTTTATGGCACTGCCCGTATCACTGGCAATCGCTTCACCGTATCCTTCCACATACACTTTTGTCCCGAGTGGAATCTTTTTAGGATCAACGGAGATCACTTTGGCATTTGGTTTCTTCTTTAAATTAATGCCTGAAGCTGTGATCCCACTACATCCTTTACAACTTGCAGTATAGGCTGTAGCCTTTACGGTCATTGTTTTATAGGTAGTTTTTTTGCTTACTGCCTTTTTTTTGTTTGTAGAAGTTTTCTTCTTTACTGTTTTTTTCGCGGTTGTTTTTGCCTTTGTGGGTTTCGTAACTTTTAACACTTGGTTTGGTCTAATCAGATCTTTTTTTATGCCATTCCAAGTTTTAAGTTGTTTAACCGAAACTTTGTGTTTTGTGGCGATTTTCCATAAAGAATCGCCTTTTTTTACTTTATATGTAGTAGTTGCGGCTGATGAGACACCGGAAAAGCCAAAGATTAACACACAAACCGTAATCATTGAAAATAATACTTTTCTCAATTTAATAGTCTCCTATGTTATATTAGTATCCATAGTATAGCAGGCTAATGTGACAATTGAGTGACAAAAGAGTAGTATTTATGTTACGAAAGGGAATTATTGTTAACAGTGACAATATATATTACTGTGCCACCTTTTTTAGTAAGTATGTTCATAATCTATTTTATACTTCAAACTCAATCATCTCAGCAATGGTTTCAGCAGTCGGTTTTCCCATGGTTTTCTCTACAAGATAGATGGCCATATTGATTCCAGATGAAACGCCTCCAGAAGAAATAAGATTCCCATCATGCACAACTTTACGGTCCGTTATCACTTGAATATCGGGATATTTTTGTTGAAGGATTTTCCAGGTTAAATGATGAGTGGTGGCCTTCCTCCCGTCTAGTAAACCAGTTTCTCCTACTATATACGCCCCAGTACAGACTGAACATATATATTCAATATCCTTATGTGCAAGAATCCAATTACATAGTTTCTGATTTTTAGCCATCGATTGGACTACTCGCAGTGGTCCTCCTGGAACGATGAGAATATCCAATTCAGGACAGGTCTCCAGACTAAAATCGGGTTTTATCCTTATACCAGAATGCGTTTTTATTTCATTTCCTGTCTCAGACACCGTAAATACTTCAAATGGCCTTGTTGGCAATAATTGCTTTTTATAAAGGGTAATTGTTTGTTCTACTTTGTTATTAGCCGTTAATGACAGCACCTCTGCCGGCCCAGCAAAATCTAAAACATCGACATAATCGAATAGGACGATCCCTACTTTTCTCTTTCTCATTTATTGCTCCCCCTTACTCCACATGAAAACACTTTTTCTCTTGTTGGCCCATTTCTCTATTTTTGTAAAGCCATTTTCTTTGATAAACTATTCCAAAACTGCTTTAAGTCACAAACATATCATTATGACAATTGTACGAATGTTGTTAACCGCAATATATCATATTTTGAAGAAAAAAGAACGAAATCACCCCGAGTTATAGCAAAAAACAGAAGCACTTAATCTTCCTAAATTTTAGACAGTGCTACCTCTTCAATTCTCCTTGTCATTTATCCATATTCCTTTATACTATTCATAAAGAGGTGAAGAACATGGAACAAGAAACCATGCTAAAAGAAATATTACATGCGTTCAAGCTCCATGCCGAACATATTGATCAGGGATTTGAGCAAATCGATAAGAGGTTTGGACAGATGGAGAAAAGATTTGAACAGATGGATAAGAGGTTTGATCGGTTAGAAAAAAAGGGTGATGGTGTCCGTTTGGATTTAACAGATACACAGAAAACCACGAATTTTTTGCTAGGTAAAGTAGCTCACCACGAAGAAAAACTTCTAGAATTATCTCTGCAGCACCAATAATACCCCATATTGTATATTTCCAATTACCAATATCTCTTCACTTCAAATTACTGGCAGGAAGAGATTACTAACGCAAATTTCCAAATAGAATACTGAATGCTCGATAAATGAATTACTTTTTAAGTTAAGCGATAACTATTTTGTTGTTGTATTAAAAATACTGGGAGAATGTCTTTAATTCATGTTCCTGCTAATACTATTTTTCTGCCTTTCACGGGGGCGTACCTGTAGACTACTAAAGAAATTATTCATTATGTTATGCTTTCAACAACCATAGCCATGGCAAAAATATTTCAAAGGGGGTTAGTGTCACGTAGTTGACAGACATATTGTGAAGAAAATACTTCTTAGTTTTAATCCAGAGCATTTTTCTCCGATTCCAAAGGGTGAGAAGAAATTTGAATATCGTACTCGGTTTGTCAATCAAGAAACAATCGCATACCTGTACCTAAGTTCTCCTGTAAAAAAAGTAGTAGCTAAGATTCATTTTGGTGAAAAAATATTACTTTCAGATCTAAAGAAAAGATTTAATGAAGACAATTCAGTTATAGCAAAAATAGATGATTATATTCATAAACATAATAAGAATTATGCAATTCCAATATTGTCCTTTCAAGAATTAGAAAGCATTTCACTTTCTCAAATCAGAGATCAAATTAATCCTAACTTCATGCCTCCTAGATCTTATAAATATATTGATACAGATGAACAACTTTTAGGGATTCTTGAAAATTTAAATGATAAGGGAAAACCAGTCATATTAGACCATAGTTGTATTCATTCTAGTGATGTATGCATTAATTAGTAAAATATCGATATAGTGAATAAAATTAAAAGCCTGCCATATACAATTTTCTATGCCTCACTTGTATATGACAGGCTTTTTATATTTATAATAATGTAGCCATAAACTTTTAAATCTTTAAATATTTCTGATCAAAAAGTAAATCTAGTGATCATTTACAGTTAATTCCTCAACGATTGTTTGAGCACCGTATTCAGCACTAAATAATAATTCAAGTAGTTGTTCCGCTGTTTTGTCAGGTGTTTGCAAATTCCCTTCGCTATGTATTTGTCTAAAAAGTTCAACATGTGGAAACTCCTCTGTACTAGTAGATCGGATTTCAGTTTGCAATTGTGTATCGATCACACCTGGATAGACTGAAACAATCTTCACTGGATGGGATTTGTCTTTTTGTTCTAGGTGAATACTTTTTGAAAATGAATCTACCCCTGCCTTGGCGGTACTATAGGCACTTTGAGAAGGAAGTAAATATTTAGCGGATCCAGAGGAGATATTTAGTATACGTTTGTCCACCTTCAAGTGATTGGTGTGCCTTATAAAATTTGCCGTAAACAAATATGGCGCAAGTAGATTCACATTAAAATTTCGAATGATCTCTTCGCTTTCATTTTCCTCAATCGGACCAATGGGAGATAGTATGCCTGCATTGTTTATTAAATAAATAGAATCGATGTTTTGTTCATCCACAAATGTAAATATCTTTTGAAAAAGATGATCAATCCCGATTATTTCATTAAGATCGAACGGAAAATAACTAACATGAGCAGGGTATTCCTTTTCGATATCCACAAAATTACGCTCATTTCTAGAAATACACATAATATGGTGATCCTGATTATGTAACAATTGCTTTACCAGCGATTCTCCGATGCCTCGTGATGTTCCTGTTATAATAAAGTACTTCACTTTTATCCCCCACTTTCAAAGTTCCTGTCTATATTTTTGCCTCTTCTACTAATACACTATTGACCGTTTCCTTCCAAACCGCTTTATATTCAATCTCAAAGCCCAGCATAATAGATCTCGAGATGTTATCCATGACAAGTGCTAAGATTTTCGCATAATGATCAATATTTATCGCTATAATCACTCCCTCTTCCTTGCCTTTTAAGAGAATATTTCTAAACCCATTTGCAAACTCACCCTGAACACTTATTAAGTGTTCTTTAAAAAGAGGATTTCTACTAGCGATTAATGTAAATTCATTTAAGACCTTTAATAATGTATAATGATCGTCTTCCTTAATTGGAAAGCTGTCTAATCCAAATTGATAGAGCTTTTCTCCAAAATTTCCTTTAGTCCAATCCTTCATAGGAAAGTCGCCTTGAAACGGATGATTTCGCAAAATGAAATAAAAAGCTTGTTCCACTAACTCTTCTTTTGACGAAAAGTGATAATAAATGGAAGGCTTTGTAATCCCAACCTCTTTTGCAATCTGGACAAGGCTCGTTTTCTCAATGCCATGGATTTTAAACAGACTTATAGCAGCTTCAAGTATTTGTACAGATGTTAATTCCTTTTTCTTGATTGTTGTCCTCTCCTTTATGATGTTATGGACTTTATTTTACCTAACGGTAGGTAAAAAAACAACAGTAAGAATTCTTTCATGCTAATCAAATTCAAATGTACTTTTCTCAAGATAGCTTCCTTCAATAGACGTTTTGATGATGATATTAAATTGCTGACTGTATGGGTGCATAAATACCTCATACTGAATGCGGCGCTCTACATGGGATTGTTTTAAATATTCAAGGTCGGTTCCTCTTTCAATAACATCCCGGCTCGTCCTTCTCTCAAATTCTGTTTCACCATCTGTATAAAAGTAGATATTCAAATCAAATAAATCCTGGTTGATAAAGGCAACACTCATCCCCTCCACAATCGTGAGCTTCTTGTTCGCGGATATAAGGTTACTCTTCATATAATGCGTCTCGATTGTATATAAATCAAAACCTGCACTTATCATTTGAACATCTCTTTCTAAGGAAGGTAGATGATGAGCAGCCGGATGGCAGGCCGTCATCTTATAACGGTGATTTTTATTTTGATACGTATAGTCGATTGCACTATGCTTTCGTATCGCCGAACTCACAATATAGGGATCTGTATTCATATAGTTCACTTCATTTTGATCTAGCTGACTTATGAGCTTATTGGCAAAGGTTGTTTTTCCAGCAGCCCCATGCCCGGAAATGCCAACCACAATCCGTTGATCCGCCTTGCTTGCCCACCCAATTATTTGCCTTATTAACCTATCCATTGTCTTTCCCCCTTGTCTAAAATAAAAAAAGGTAGTATGAATATCCATCATACCACCATTCTTTAAAAATTCATTTTGTTTTTTCTAAAAATGTACATCCATTATCCATTCACAACTTGTCCACCATTTACATGAATGACTTGTCCAGAAACATAGGATGCATCTTTTGAAGCTAAATAGACATAAGCTGGAGCTAACTCAGAGGGTTGGCCAGGTCGTTTCATCGGTCCATCTGTTCCCCATGAGTCGAGCTTGTCTTCTGGGAAAGTTGCTGGGATAAGTGGTGTCCAAATTGGCCCTGGGGCTACACCATTCACTCGAATGCCTTTGTCGAGAATTTCTTGATTTTGCGATAATGACCGTGTAAAGGCAACGATCGCTCCTTTTGTCGAGGCATAATCCATGAGAACAGGGTTTCCTTTGTAAGCTGTAATGGATGTTGTATTAATAATTGCCGAGCCTTCCTTTAAATGTTTCAGTGCTGCTTTGGTCAAATAGAACATCGAAAAGATATTGGTCCGGAAAGTACGATCCAATTGCTCATTCGTAATATCCTCGATCCGTTCACAAACATGTTGCTCCCCCGCATTATTGACAACGATATCAAGACCACCTAAAGTATCGACGGTTTGTTTGATCACTTGCTGACAGAAATCTTCATCGCCTACATCTCCCGCGATTGTTAAACACGTCCGACCATGTTTTTCAACAAGCCTTTTCGTTTCTTCAGCATCCTGATGAGCCTCATAATAGACAACTGCAATATTAGAGCCTTCCTTTGCAAACGCAGCTGCAACCGCCTGACCGATTCCACTGTCACCACCTGTAATAATGGCCACCTTACCCTTTAGTTTATCGCTTCCCTTATAGTCGTCATCTTCAATCTTCGGCTGTGGACTCATTTTCACTTGACTATCAGGCTCCAAATAATTTTCTTGAGGTTCTTGTGTCTTCGGCTCTGGTGCGTGATTGTTCTTCATGAAATCTCTCCTTTTCTTAGGATAATGTAAATTCTTTACCCATTAAAATCGGGGCTAAAACAATCGTGATGAAAGTCGAGGGCTGCTCCCCACACTCTTCCGAATCCCATTACAGTCACTCCATGTTCCAGCATTCAACGTAAAAAAACAGGAGCTGAATCAGCTTGCTTAATCCATATATGCTCCTGCCCATTTAAACCATCCTTGATCCACACTTCCCCTTGTTCATTTTCTTTATTTCGGCGAAACCATGTCAGCTTAGAACCAACAGCTTGTGGCTTTTCATCGAGTTCATTCTTTCTTGGAGAGGTTATTTGTGTTTGTTTGTCTGTTTTTATATTAATCGCATAAAGTGTTGTAAGCATTGTCGGAACAGGGCCTTCTTTCCACTCCTTGTTCTCTTTTGCTCGTGCTACGATTACGTTTTCTGAGGAGAACCATTCCAAGTCAAGATCAATATATCCTTTAGGTGTATATTCCTTTTGTTGCTTAGAAATCGGAATGTCCGCAATCGTTGTTTTTTTATTTTCAACAAGGAATCTTCCTTCCCCCGAAATATAGGCTAATTGATTGGCTGATGGGGCCCACTTCATCCAATCATGGAATCGCAACATGTTTCCTATCACTTGAAACTCTTTTCCTTGTGATGATAAGACTGCTAATGTATTACTATCCATTGCCCATGATGCCGTAGGAGTAGCTAAAAAACTAATCCATTTTCCATCGGAACTCCATTTAAAATTGCTAACATCAATTGCAAACAAATCCTTTTCATCTGTTTGGAGTGTATAAAAAGGCTTGATTTTTTCAACGTTCAGATTGGCATCAGCAGAAATTCTATATAGAGGGACTGGCCCCCAACCCGTAGGACGCAAAACAGCTGAAGAGGATACGATAAACTCCTGCCCATTCGGAAACCAGGCAAATCCGCTCACACCTAATGCAACATTTTCAAACCCTTCCGGACGGCCTTTCTCTTTTTTTGTCACATTTAATACGCCATGATCATTGTACGCCAATTGATTTTTAGTCGGAGACCATTGAAAATCAGCTGTTTCAATCCCTATATAAGGCTGGTAGTTTACTTTTTTCTTTGTGTCATAAATGTATAAAGCTGGTTTCCTCTCCTGCTGATCCAAGTACCCAATAAAATGGCCATCATAGGACCACTTTTGGGAATCCACATTTTTTCCCTTTGTAACTTGTATTTCTTGCTCCCCCTCTTTTATCCATAGCTGCTTGTCGCGAATAAATGCAGCCTTAAGCGGAGCCTCAGCGGAAGCACTTATCGTAAAGAATAAACTGCATAATAGTAAAATGAGTAAGATTCTTGTAGTAGCCATTGATCATCCTCCTCGTAATAGGATGTCCATCTATATAGCTACCATTCGGTCAATTGAGCTGAAATGGTCTTAGTAATGCCGCTCCATCATGCAAAAACATTTATTCATCTTCCTCTCCAGCAATAACATGGCCTTCTTCATCAAAAGCGGTCACTTCTATTGGCATGTTTACTTTCTCCTTTTCAGTTGTAAAATACCAAAACCACAAGTTATCACGGATTAAAAAACGATTGGGTTGGACACTATTTTCACTATTGATGATGATTGACTTAATCTCATCATTCGCAAATCCACTGATCATTGCAAACTTCTCTTTAGGGGCCTGATCGGCTTGCCAACTGATCAATCCCCTATCCACTTTTTCCTCGTTGAATTCTTGGAAATCCAATTCATGAAAGGCATTCTTCACTTTTGTGAACTCTTTATTAGTAAGGACTGGCATTACACCTGATTCACTTTCACAAAAAACGATATTTGCAGATACATCCATAAAACGAAGTTGACTAGAAAGATCAAATTGCTTTGAAGCTAGAGCACAGATTTCCTCTTCTGGATTAGTCTCAGTACGTAATACTAAGAAAAAAAAGACAGCAACAAATGCTAAACTAAGAATAGTTACTAAAAATTTTTTCTTATTCATGTTTATCGGTCCTCCGTTATCTTATTAGTGGGAATATTCCGCTTTTAAAATTCCTTAGAGGACTAGGTGACAGTAGTGACTATCACATTTTCGCCCTACATATGCTTATAGCACCATATCCAGATGTACTGTCTGCCAAACTGGATCATCCTCCGCCCATCTCTCCGTAAAACCTTTCGTCTTCCAAAATGAAAGCGCACTTGGTAAAAACAGATGGGTATGCAAATACAACTTTTGATAACCGACATCACAGCAAAATTGCAAAGCCTCTTGAAAAAGCTTCGTTCCAATTCCTAGACGGCGAGCTTGTGGATCGACATAGCATTTTACAATTTCTGCGGTTGACCAATCCCTGTAAAAAGTTTGTAACTGCAAAAATCTATCATCATATGGGCATACACCAATCGTGCCCAACACTTGCCCAGATTGAGAATAAGCAGCATACACAATAGCGTTTTTTCGTTGAAGATAGAATGACTGAAAATGAAGTAAGTCTGGAGGTAGTTGATCTTTTGACAACATAGGAAAAACCTCACTTCGAATGCTCATCATAAAGTCGATCACTTGGAGGTATTCATCCTCTTGCACTTTTTTTATTGTATAAACTTCTTGGGATTTCATAATCATACATCCTTTCCAGTTCTGACAGACTATGAACTGATCATTTTGCGCAAACCAAAATCATAACTTGTAGAACTATATTATCTTCTTTAGGTGTGTTATCTTGTATACAAAAGCAGTTAAACTTTAAATCGGTGAGGGTCAAATATGAACAAAGAAGCATATTCACCATACATTTCTTTTAATAGAAAACAATGGACAGCACTTAAAAAATCTAATGATATCGAACTATCTAATATTGATCTAGACTCCCTGCAAGGGATTAATGTAGATTTGACATTAAAAGAAATTGAAGACATATACATTCCATTGTCACAATTGATTCACTTCCATTACCTACAATATAAGGAGCTTTCCAAAGAGATGAACCACTTTTTGAAATTGACTGACAAAAAGAGCCCTTTTATAATCGGTATGGCAGGAAGTGTAGCAGTCGGAAAAAGTACCACGGCAAGAATACTTCAGTATTTGCTCTCTCAATGGGGAGATAGACCACA
Source organism: Bacillus sp. SD088 (assembly GCF_017355205.1). Taxonomy (GTDB): domain Bacteria; phylum Bacillota; class Bacilli; order Bacillales; family Bacillaceae_C; genus Lederbergia. The sequence goes on along the minus strand of NZ_JADIJK010000006.1, from coordinate 27,700 downwards.
AGTAGAACTAGTCACAACAGATGGATTCCTTTACCCTAATAAAAAGCTAAAAGCACTAGGATTGATGGAGAAAAAGGGATTTCCAGAAAGTTATGATGTGGCCAAGTTAATTCGATTTCTGTCTGTATTAAAGTCTGGAAATGGGCAAGTATCGGCCCCAGTGTATTCCCACTTGTCCTACGATATTCTCCCTGATCAAAAACAGAGCATTTGTCGCCCTGATGTAGTCATTCTTGAAGGAGTGAATGTGTTACAAGCACCAAAACATAAGGAAGTTGGAGTATTTATATCGGACTTTTTCAACTTTTCGCTATATATTGATGCCGATGAAGCCCTCATTGAAAAATGGTATATAGACCGCTTCAAAATTTTACGAAAAACAGCATTTCAGAATCCAAAATCCTATTTTCAGCGTTTTTCTAAGCTGTTAGAAGAGGAAGCATTACTGATTGCTGATCGTATTTGGCATGAAACAAACAAAGCGAATCTTTATGAAAATATCTTACCAACCAAGGACAGAGCAGACTTAATTTTAGAAAAAGGAAAGGGACATTTAGTAGAAAATATTAGCATTCGAAAATAACAATAGCGATCGTATGTTCACTCCAGATCTATTATATCTTGTCTTTAATTTTTTGAATAACGGTCCTATAAAATTTATTTTGGTAAGAAACAAACCGATCCCGTCCTACACTCTCATCGAAAAGGATTTTATTTCCTTCTTTATTCATTCTAAACCCTTTTATATCAATTGTGTCTCTCTCACAACACCAAAGCTCCATAAAATTGTTAAGTTCAACTTTGACAATCCCTGCAACCTCTTCTTCTTGAAGAGTAAAGTCGTCAAAGGAACTGTCACATCTATATAGAAATACATTTGCTCGTTCCTTATCTATAAAATCATCTCTTATTAAACAATAATCCATTACTCCCAACGGCTCTAATTCTTGAAAGGAAATATCAATTCCCACTTCTTCTTTAATCTCCCTTATACCATCTTGAACGGTTTCATTCTCCAGTAAATGTCCCGCAACGGTTATATCCAAAAGATTGGGGTATTCCTTCTTGGTTTCACTACGGAGTTGCAAATAGATATAATCGATCCCCATTTCATTGCTAATAAACCAACAATGGAAAACTTCGTGCCAATACCCAATCCGATGGACCTCTTCACGAATAGCAACACCTATCTGCTCTCTGTCTTCATCAAAAATTTTTAATCGTTCATTTTCCATTCACTAAACTCTCCTTGTATTTATGATCAAATGCTTAAATGCTTTTTGGATTTATGAGGCTGAAAAAGTTCTCGAAATTAAGTATTTCATGAATACTGTCGATTCGCGCTCTAGTTTAACAAGAGGCTTCGATTGTCAATCTTTTTTGCCCATCTTAAGCAGATCATCCTCTGAAAGGTTTTGTGTATGTTGATCTAATTCCTTTGAAGGAAACCAATCGATATCCGTACTTCCATCTCCATATTTAATCGTATGGATCACAGCATGAGGAGGTAAAAAAATATTATGATGAACAAAAGGTTTTACAGTTACACTTTCTCCTTCGTGGAGAAAACTTACATTCAAGGCTCCGTTTGAACTGATTTCCGCGTAGACAATCCAGCCAGATTGAACAACATAAAATTCCGATACCACTTTGTGGTAATGACTATTTTGCCAGCCCCCTCGTTCTGAAGCGATCGTCCGACAATAAGAGCTTCCATCAGTACTCACCAATCTGAATCGCTTCTCTCCATTTCCCATCCGTTCAAAATTCACATCAACCCCTGCTAAGTGAGCTTCTTCCATACTAATCTTCGTTCCAGTCATATTGCGTCTTCCCTTCCCGTATTCATTGAATTGCTATTGGCTTATTTAAAGTCTTTAAAAGGAATGTAAACAAAATTCTAATTCTATTACAACGCACATTGAATATGAGATAGCATCGTATGAGCTAATATTTTTTAGATGTATTCAGTTCAGCCAATGACTTGGTCTATCTAAATAGCTCGGTATTTTGGTGTGAATATTTCCTTTCGTCGAGTTGATTTGTGCCTGGGTAAGAAAGAGGGCATCAGATAAGTTAGCTCCACTTAACTCTGCGTCTCTAAGATCTGCTCCAATAAAATCGGCCTTTCTCAGATCACTATGGCTTAGGTTTGCTGCAATCAATAGGGTTCCCCGAAAATCTTCCCCTTGCAATTTCTGCCCTGTCAGGTTTGCGCCTAAGTAGTCCAAACCTTTTTTCATTCTTTTCTTTTTACTCTTTTTAAGGAAGTCTGCTCGATACAATCTACTCGTCTCGATTAACAGTACATTGACTTTACTTCGATGTTCTACCATGTCCATTTTTAGAATTTCCTTTGACGTTTGTATAGTTCGTTCAACCGTCCGCTCATACATCTTTTCCAAAGCCGGATGCAAAACTTCGGTTTCCTTTAATGCCATAGCTTGTCTCAGATACCAAAGCATCTCATGAAGTTGTTGCACAAGCGGAAATACGGCAAACATTTCTTGAGCATTTTCCCCATCTGCTCGCCAGTCTTTTCCTTTATATAAATTCTGTGAAACATGTTGTCCAGCACCAAAGCACTCATAGGACACACAACCCCGAAAGCCCTTCTCTCTCAGCTCGCTGTGAATCAAACAGAGATGATTGGAGCATAAATTCCTACACGGTTTTCCGCCCTCTTTATTGAAAGGAAAATCCGCCGACTTAGCATATGGCAACGCTACACAACATAACCCGAAACAATTTGAACAATCTGATCGTAAAGGATCCTTCATACCGAACCACTTCCTCTACTTACTAGAATATTTTCTAAGTATATCGAAAAAAGTTAATTGTTTATAGCCCTTAATGTACATCTTTTTCTGCGTATATTTTTACTGGCAACTGTGAAACTTTATCATGAATTAACAGGTAATGGTCATATAGAAAAATTAGCCTCTTTCCAGACAATGCACCAGCGATTCAATATCTGCCATTTTCTCCTAAGAAAACTTACTGCATTTTTTTAAAGCACTATCTCATACTATATGATAAGCGATCGCTATGAAGGAGGTTTTATATGAATTCAATTTGGTTGGAGTACGGATGGACATTATTAATATTAATTGGTCTAGAAGGGATACTGTCTGCTGATAACGCTCTAGTGATTGCCGTTATCGCAAAGCATTTACCTGATAAACAAAAAAAGCGAGCCATTAATTATGGTATTTTGGGTGCCTTTATTTTTCGGATTATTTCGATCTTCCTCATCTCCTTTATGGCAAATGTTTGGCAGGTTCAGGCGATCGGTGCAGCCTACCTTATCTACATAGGTGGGAAGCATATTTATAAAAAATTTTTTCAATCGGAAGCAAAACAAAAGGATAACCGTACTAATAAAGGCAGGCCCGATTTTTGGCCGACCGTAGCAAAAATCGGTGTCGCCGACATTGCCTTTGCTATTGACTCTGTCCTTGCGGCTGTTGCACTTGCTGTCACATTACCCGATACAACATTACCGCAAATTGGTGGATTGGATGGAGGGAAATTTGCCGTTATTGTAATTGGTACAATCGCCGGATTAATTTTAATTAAATTCGCAGCAAACTGGTTTGTGCAACTTTTAGATAAGCGCCCTGGCTTAGAAACAGTAGCTTTCCTAATCGTTGCATGGGTTGGAGTGAAATTGGCTGTCATAACTCTTTCTCATAAAAATGTGGGGATATTGCCAGAGGCTTTCCCACATAGTACCGTTTGGACGATTGTCTTTTGGGGTGTCCTTATCTGCATTGCCGTAATTGGATGGTTTTTATCTGGTCGAAGGGAATCAAAAAAAAGGTAATTAAACGGAATGGCATCTCAAGAAACGAAGGCCAGCTTTATTTTCAAAAGTAGCCTTCTGTGGATGCCTTTTTCCTTCTACTCGTAATCGTCCTCGACTGCTAAAATTTCTTTGATCGTGGCTTGTGCGTGCTCTCTTATTTTCTTCTCCTCATGGTTATAGGTGATTAACGCCTTCCATAGCGCCCAACCTTTTGCGCGATTCCATGTTCCCTCATCAGCATCCATCTGTTCCTTAAATACTTGTCTACTCGTCCGATCAAAAAAGGTCCAAGCCATCGCCAAATCGCAAGCAGGATCACCGACACCCAAAATACCGAAATCAATCACTCCTGATAAATGCCCATTTTCCACTAATAAATTCCCAGGTGCGATATCACCATGGACCCATACACTCTCTTTTTCCCATTTACTTGCAAGCGATCGTTGCCAAATCCTTTGACATTTTTTAAGTTGAACATCTTTATTTAAATTTTTAAGAGTTGCCATCGTTTCTGAATCATAAACAGCTAGATCCCCTCCACGGTAAAAATTATGCACGCCTGCCGTTGGTCCATTGGAAACATCGATTCTTTGTAATTCTTTTAAAAAAGCTGCTAATTCGTTCGCAAAAGCTGCTAATTTCACATTGCTTTGAGTAACAGTTTCGCCTGGTAACCATTTATTAATCGACCAAACATAAGGATAACGATTCGTTGGATTTCCTATAGCCACTGGCTCTGTAATTGGTAAAGTTAAGCCTTTAGATAAATAAGGCAACCATCTGGCTTCTTTCTTTACTTGTGGCTCATATTCCTTCCCACTTGGTAATCGAACCGTCATCGTTTCCCCTAAATGAAACGTACGATTATCATGGCCACCATTTTTCACAGGTTTAATATGTAGTTCCTTCCATTGGGGAAATTGTTCTCTGATTAATTGCTTCACTAACTCTACTTTTATTTCCATAAGTCCCTCCGAATAAAGATATTGTCGGATGTTTCATCACGCTATCATTTAGCTATTTTCAGTCCCCTTTATAACAGCGCTTATATAGAAAAATAGGTTATCCTTCCCCTTGAATGACTAGACTATTTTCATCTAAAGATTTTGTAGGAGGAAGCTTTCTAACCTCCGTATTTAACAGCCAACATATGGCGACAATTAAAACAATAATCCCTGAACAAGTCACGACGAGGACGCTTCCGATCCATGCACCAACACTGCCACCTAGTAAGGAACCAACAGGAGCTGCCATAGCCGAAAGACTAGTTGCTGCAGTAAAAATGCGTCCAATTAAATGTTTGGGAGCAATTTTTTGTAGCACTGTAAAGACAAGCACGTTCAATGCTCCTGCCGGAATCCAGGAAAGCATATAGAGTACTAATGTAAGCCATGCACCTGGCATCAAAGCAGAAAGCGTCCATAATGATCCCGAGATTAAATAACCAAATGCATATAATTTCCCAATTGGAAATTGTTCCAATTTTAATAATGGAGCAATAAGTGCACCGGATAAGCTACCAAAAGCGGAGGCCATTAACAAAAAACCAACATATTGTGTTCCACCAATTACTTCACCAAATGCAGGAAACACTGCTAATGTTGCAGCACTGACAAGATTCAGGATAATAGCGCCATACAGTAATTTAGCGATAAAGCTTTTAAACATAATCATTAGTCCCTCTTGCAAGTCATGTATATAATTCTGTACAGTCGTTTTAAATTCCTTCTTATGACCAACCTCTTCTATGTCTTTTTCAACCACAGATCTATTTGGAAGGCGAATAAAAGAAAAGATCATTGCACCTATTAAAAAGGCAATCGAGTTTACAGTATATAAAGCAAAAGGACCGATCATAACAAACAAGATCCCTGCCAAACCATTAAAGGTAATATCCACTCCTTGATACGCAATGGTAAAAAGAGAGTTTCCTTTTGTAAGCTTTTCTTCGGGAAGGACTTTCGGTAGTGCTGCCAGTTGAGCTGGGAAAATTAACACATTGAAAGTAGAGATAATCGGCGTTAAGGCGAGTACGAGTGTAACAGAAAGAAAGTCTAAATAATAAGCAAGTGGAATGACTAGCAATAGTCCAGACTGAATCAGTTGAGTTCGGATAAGTAAAGAACGAATGGGAATTCGATCGATAAGTGGACCTGAACTAAATTCAACAATTCGTGGCAAAATCGATAAAAATCCTGCTAGCCCTGTATAAAAAGTGGATCCGCCAAGTTGAAAAATTAATAACATGGCTGCTACACTATATAAACTGTCACCTATATTCGAAACAATTCTTCCAAAAAACATTAAGCTAAAATTCCGATATTTAAAAATTCCCATTTTTATATCCACTCACTTCATCAGATTTTATCCTACATTAATGGCCAGTATGAACCTCGATAATTGAGATTTCTTCTTATTTTTCTTCCTCTGTTTTCTCTTTTCTGGAAACTAAAGTAAAGTCCATAACAAATTCTTCTTCGTTGATATAATCAGCTGCAGTTGTTTTGACAATCCATTTTTCCATCAATTCATGCACTTCTTCAAATAACTGTTCTTTGTCTTCTTCCTTTAGTTGTAATGCAATATTCATGCTTCGTCTTGAAGCAGACTTATAATTTGGATTCAGTTCGGGATAAACTCCATCTTCACTCTCAAACGATTTAGCACGTGCGATATAATACTTTTCAATCACACCTCCAGCTCGTTTTTCCTCCACTAAGTCGATTAACTTTCCTTGATGTAACTTTTGCATGTGGTAGTGAACATTACCTGGGGTTTCTCCGATTTGTACTGCAACCTGCTTTGTCGTCTTAGGAGTGTCAAGTAGTACGCCTAGAATTTTAACTCGTAATGTGCTGCCTAATAATTTCGATTGTTCAACAGAGAGTGGTAAAGGCTGATTATTTCTTTTTTTCATCTTGTTTTTCTCCTTCCTTAATTGTTAGGATTACCTTATTCTAATTTAATAGTTCGATCTATTTTATTAAATCGATCTGTATTTTTAGATCGTATATAGTGTATACTTCTTTTATCCATTTGTAAAGCCTTTTCTAATCAATTGGTGAATTTGACAGGAGGCTGATTGGGACCATGATTAATTTTATTTAAGAACAAAAGCGCAAGCGCCCGTTTAGCGACGTACAAACTTTTTAGGGTTCTGACGAGATAAAGGAAACACCATGAGCTTGGAAAGCGAATGGATGTTGACTTATCGTAGGAAGAAACCGAAAGTTTGCTAGTCGCTGGGCGCTGGAGCTGGATGTCAAGCCGCAACGTAAACAGTTATCCACAGGCCAAGAATTTTATAGTTTCCTCAACAATAAAAAAAGAACCCCATATAAATAGGATTCTTGTCTAGCACATTCCAATAGATTTTAGTGTAGGAGTTTATATTTAAGATGCGTGACATCAAAACCGTCTATAATCTTATTACTTTCTAATTTTATAGATTCTGTTCCGATTTGATCGAATAATCGAATGCCTTTACCGACTTTGCCTAAATTTCTGATAATTTGTTCCATACATCCACTCTGTTATATAGTCTTATTTTGCCTTTTCATTAAAGAATACTTAGTAGAGAACACTATTTTAAAAAGCTTGTAAGGAATGGTAGCAGCACTTTAGGGTCAGGCATATGGTTTTGTTGCTCAAGTTGTATGTATACTGCATCTGGGATTGCGTTGCTCAATTGCTTCCCTACCTCCTGTATAGAACCAGGATTTTTTTCTCCAACTATGATCTGTGTCGGTGTCGTAAGTAGAGCAACTTTTGAAATAGGTGGTAAATCGCCTGCTATGATCGTATCGTAAACAAGTGTTGGAGCAAGAGCCGTCATTGTTGTCCACTGAGGCGATTGTCGGAACATATAATCAATGACCTCCCCAGGAGTTCCAATCCCTTCTAAGAAACGTCTCAGAGCTTTGTCGTTTTTTTCATTATCAAGCAGTTTACGTAGGTCTTGACTCAATTCTTGGAATTCAGCTAGGTTTGCTTTATTATCTGCATAGGGCGGATCATACAAGACAAGTTTGCTAACTTTCTTATCCAATTGCATGGCGGCTTCAAGAGCAAGTATGGCCCCCGAGGAATGACCATATAGATTTGCCTGACTACCAGCAACATCAATCATCGCTTCAATGTCTTCAATTTCGCGATCTATTGAATAAGGCAGTGTATCACCACTGTCTCCGCGTCCGCGTCTATCATAATTATAGACAGTAAATTGTTCCGCAAATACGGTTGCATCATATAAAACCGGTTCAAACGAGCGAAAACAAGTGGCACCTGTTATGAATATAAGCGGAGGGCCGTCTCCGAAAATATCATATGCTAATATTGTCCCGTCTTTCGACTTAGTTGTTTTCAAATTTCAACCTTCTTTCTATCGTTATAATCATCTTATTAAAGAATTTATGGACATGACATTTGATTTCCGAATTCCATCAACAACCTCTAAAGTCATTCCTCTCTATTCATTTCTTCTTGACTCGACAATTCGATTAAATACGCTGTTAAATCTTGAATTTTGTTATTGTTAGCGCCGTCAAAAGTATAAATATCGCAAAAAGCATATAACTTTTCTTGACCATTTGCTTTCGGCATTCTCATTGTCCCCTCAATAACCGCTTTATTTCCTTGTGTAATAATATTATTTGTTTGATATTCATTTGACGCTACACCGCGCATCGGTTCAAGCATATTCTTAACAGCTTCTCTTCCTTGCAATTCAGCTGCACCTACGAGATGCCACTGAACGTTTTCAATGACATTGTCAATCACAAAATCCGCATCACCTGTGGCAAATGCATTATTGAATTTTAGCACTGTCTCATCAGCAAGTAACTCATTCCTTAGATCAAAGCCAAAGTAGACAATAATTTCTTGAATTTGATTGCCAGTAAATCGAAAGTGTTCCATATTTTGAAAAACAGCTCCCGACTTTCGTATACATTCATAGCGAATAATCACTTCATTCTTATCTTTAAAAAGATTTTGAATACGATATTCACGAATATCTATGCAGCTTGGCCAACATTTCTCAAAATAAGTCTCACGACTAATTTTTTCATCGACCGGGCTACTAAACATGAATTCTGGACTTAACAATTCCTCGACCATTTCTCTTTCTTTTGTTTCATAGGCTTTAAAATATTTCTGTACTAGATTCGATAGTTCAATCTCTTCCATACACTTGTCCCTCCATTTAAAAATGCTATGATTTAAATATCTTGTTTGCATTCTAGCACGATAGAAAGAGGATAATTTCTTATATTTTGCTATTCCCTTTGTTTTAAAAAGTTTTCCATTAAAAGCGGTAAAGAAATAAGAATCGGTGGATCATCGAGGCGGGGTCCACGGAGTATAAGTCGTTGATGAGGTATAGCCTTATTAGCCCCAACTATAATCGGGTGTTCTATTTTTGCACGTAAGGTTTGATGTGGCACGAGAATTTCACTTGATTTCATCTCCCAAGACAAGGCAGTTGCCATTAAATAATAAGTGCCTGGTCGGACGTCTGTAAAGCTGAAAGAGGATAATGAAGTTAGTACTGTTCCATATTGAGGTAATCCTTCGGGTATCGGTTTTGTGAATAAACCAACTAAAATCACACCCTGAAATGAACTCTCCGCTTCTATCGTTCCTTTCACTCTATTATATTGAGATTCAAGAATAGACTTGTGTGGCCAGGCGTTCAGGTTTTTTAATGATTGTAAATATGTGCTGACTTGCATGGGGGATTTTCTAAATTGAGTTGGCGTCATGCCCACCCTTTCAGTGAACCGAGTTGTAAAGGTACCTAAGCTTTGTTGTCCAATTTCCATTCCTATATCGCGAACCGTTAAATCTGTATGCAATAATAAATCTTTAGCCCTCTGAATTCTTAATGAAGCCACATAGTAATGTGGTGTAAGACCCATTTTTTCTTTAAAAATACGCGAAAAATGATAGGGGCTATATGCCGCATGATCCGCTAACCTGGAAAGAGAAAGCGGTTCATCCATGTGTTGATGAATATAAGCGATGGTCTCATCTATTTCGAAGTTCATTTTATCTTTTTCCTCCATGGTTAAGAGATTTCATTTTTTCAATTATAGATATGGATGCTCTTGATTAGGTTGAAAACTATATTACACCTTTTGGATACAGACTTCTAAATCAAACACTAAAGTAGATAAATAATTCACCATATTTTTTGCCTCTACATTTATACTCGTTAACATATCTCCATTACATAGAGTTACTTTAATGTAGATTTTCCACACACTGATTGAGTATCCCTTCTCCATTTCCTCGCAGTATTAAAAAGTTCTAATTCCCATGGATGCGGTTCCACAAACGGATACAAAGGTTCATGTAACAATACCAAACATCTCTATTAACTTTAGTGTAGATAAAAGGCCAAAATTAAGGGAAACCCTATATCTATTGGATTTCCCATTCGAATTCCTAACGAGTTTGTTCGTAATACTATTAAATGGGTGGATTTTCCACACCTAACTGAATCCAATCTTCTTTTGGTGGTCCATACACTCCAAAAGGTTTGATTCCTGCTTGACGCATAAGAATTGTAACTTGTCCACGATGATGAATAATGTGCTTAATTAGCCCCATAAAAATTTGTGCATTTGTTTCTTCTCTGCCAAATGCAGTTTGCACTTCCTTCAAAGACTCGTCCTTCCATTGTTCTTCAATGGCTTTGATTGCAGAAGCACTTACATGTTTAAATGTTTCAGCAATTTCTTTAGCTGAGGTAGGGACATCTTTTGCATTTTCTATTTCATCTGTTTTCAGTCCGAAATGTGCTAAATACTCTGGAATATTTGTTGTAAAATGCCAAACAATTCTTCCCAATGTACGACCTTCTGGGTAAACTTTTTGATTCAATGAATCATCAGTTAAACCTTCCAGAACCTTCTGAGTTAGCGTTGCCTCCCAATTCCATTCTCTAACAAAGTCTGCAATCGTTACATACATTGACATTCCCTCCATAACTACATTGATATACTTTAACAAGCTACTAACGCCTTGCACACCTCAGCGTTATCGAACTTTTGTTCTTCTTCTAATAATATCAAAAATTCGTATAGGTATCAAATATCAATATAAATTGTCCGAAAATGTAACTGACCGCCAGTTCCCTTTACTCCTATAGAACTGCTGCTACTACTCCTTTAAATAGATCCATTTGTGTTAAACTCACGATTTGCTCTTTCGTAAGTTGTTGATTTCCTTCCTCTAACAAGCGCTCGGATTGTGCTTGAATAATAGCTTCTACTATTTTTTCTGGCCAATTGTTAATTCTTTCATCAGTATGATTGGGATAATTTTCCTCAATTGCTTGTCGCAAGAAGGATGTATCAAACACAAATTGATGGGTGACAAGTTTCTGTCGGACAATCTCTGCCACTTCTTCTGTAGTATAAATACTAAATGTTACCTGATCGTTTATTTTCTCCCATAATTCAGGAGCGTAGGTCTGCAATTGGTTGATTTTATCTTCTGTTCCAGAAAAGATCATTACGATTTCATCATCTGGGTCCATTGCTTTTTTTCGTAGTAATTCTACAAGGTCTGGGTCATTTTGCAAGTTTTCCATTTGATCAATCCATAGTAACCCTTTTTTGATTTGAGTTAATTCCTGAAATGTTGCCATTGTTGACAAACGATAATACTCCTCTTCTCCAAATAAGTCTACTTGCTGAAGCAAATGATGGGTCTGCTCGATAAATGGTTGCAGGTCGTCCATTCCTTTTTGTATCCAGAACATCAACCAACGATGTGGTAACTTGATCCCCAGTGTAGCGCGAATTTTCACTAACGAAATCTCTTTTAATAGTTGCTGCATGCTTTCTTTGTAAGCAATAGGTCCAATCAATTTGTCTACCTGATGCTTTTCCGGCGGCTGAGGCTCAGTATTGTTCATCTCTACTTGGATAGGTTCTTTTGTTGGCATCATCGGACTAGTCTTACTAGCAAAATCATGCTGAACAATCGTGTGTGGCGGGTGTATTAAATTTGTTTCCATAAAGCTATTAATATCCTTTGCCAGAAGTATGGATATATCTGGATCATCAAACTGCACTTTTGCAGAGGATTCCATCAATAATTTGAAATGAATAGCCTCTTTTTCCAGGTTTGTAAATGATAAGAAGGATACCTCTAAATCACTATTTAGCGAGAAGACGCCTCCTGAAAGTCGAAGTGATGTTCCTTCGACTTTGCTTCGTTCACGTAAAGAAATCGAGGCCGTTTTATCTATAATATCAAGACTATTCAGCGTCACTTTTGAATTGGCAATTGCTAGTGCCGCATCAACTGCTTTTGGTACGTCTGAGTTTGGCTCATATGTGGGGGTACTATCTATATTATTATTCTCGATATAACTATTGCTAATGGCGGCTTGACAATCAAAAAGAATAAGTGCGTTTTTTAAGCAATTCTTAATCGTCAATTGCTCAGCGTTTACTACTGATTTATGAGCGTAAATACCGGTATTCACAGCATCAAAGGTAATGTCTTGAAAATATGCATCCTGTAGTTCAGCGATATAGATGGCATCATTTGAAGATTCTTTGATCACCGTTTTCCCAATAGCAAGGCTGCCTTGCTCCTTCATAAAAATAACAGGGTAGTTTTTTTCATGTTTCTCCACACATTGATGAAAAGTACTATTTTGAATGGAAACTTTTGACTGATTTGCAATACTTATCGCATTATATTCCGTCTTATTGACTTCTAAATTGTCTATTTCTACAGTGGATTGTTCGCGAATATATATGCCCATAAAGGTCTTTGATATAGTAGAATCGGAAAGTTCTAAGTGAGATTGGTAAACTTGAATCCCATCAAAAGGAGAATCATGAATATCGAAATCTTTAATTTTAACAGATGAGTTATTTTTAATCGAAATGCCTGGATAACTAGCTTTATTATCCTCACTTTTCATTTCACAAAAGTGCTTGATTTCTCCTTTTTCAATAGTCACCTCACTTTTGTCAATACGAAAAACATCACGATATGTATGATTGCTGGTTAGATTTTGAATATACCCTTGGCTATTTTCCATTATTACAACTACACCGCCGCCCGTCATATTGGTTGTTTCCAAATGAAGTCGGGCTGCTTTTGCATAGATACCATAACTACTTGGATTTTTAATATTAATCTTTGCTGTGGTCAATTTGCTCTCTAAACCAGCATAGATTCCAAATCCTTTTATATTGCAATTTTCTAGTGTGACATCGGATTCTTGGATGTATACACTATTGGAGGTATGGCCGATCAGCGTACTATTTTTTACCTTCACCGTAGACTCTAATCCAATCCAAAGGGCTGGATTAGAGTCTTGACATCAGGATAATTCTCCCCTTCGATGGTACACTCTTCTATTTCAATCACTGATGTTTCTTTCACGTAAATGGCATTTGCATGCCCATTCTGATGAAAAGTAATCCCATGCAGCTTAACGATTGCATCCACAGTCTTCAATAAAGGATAATTCTCTGTTCCAGTAATAAGAACATTACCTTGTCCTATCAGGGTGATTTTTCTGCTATCTACTGACAGGTTCTCCTGATATTGTCCACTTTCGATATAAACAATACCACCATCTTCAACAGCAGCTATTCCTTGTTGGATTGTTCGATATCTATTTAAAAGTCCAGATTTTTTTACCACTACTGACTTTTTCATCCCATTGCTCCTCTTCACAGAAAGTAATTATAGTAGATATAATATAGGAAGTTAGCTAATCATGCTAGGAATCTGAAAACCTTTGGAGGGAAAAGTGAAAAGAAGTGGTTATATATTTTCTCACCTAATAAAAAGAGAGGATGCAAAAAAATTGCATTCCTCTTCACCATAGTCGGTTCATATAGTTTATGAAAATATATGCAGCACCGCTTCTATACATTAGTCACCTATATTTACAAGAATCCTGCCATGATGTTGCCCCTTAAGAATGGAAGGCAACAGTTTAGGCAATGCCTCTAATGTAACTTCCTTAAAAATAAAATCATTCAGCCTATCAGGTTTTAAATCCGTTGCTAAACGCTCCCATACTTTTTTCCGTTCTTCCATCGGGCAATATACTGAATCAATTCCCAGTAACGAGACACCTCGTAATATAAATGGAAACACGGTTGTTGGGACTTTTACTCCTGCTGTTAGACCACTTACTGCAACACTGCCACGGTATTTTATTTGGCTTAGTAGAGAGGCTAACGGTTCTCCTCCTACCGGATCAATGGCTCCTGCCCATTTTTGTTTGCTTAGATTTTTTAACGAGCCGTTGTAAACAGCTTCTCTATCGATGACTTCATCTGCACCTAGTTGATGTAGATAGGCTTCTTCAGATGATTTTCCCGTACTTGCTACAACATGATAACCTTTCTTTTTCAACAAAGCGATCGCAATACTACCTACGCCACCCGTTGCACCAGTTACAAGAACAGAACCCTGTTCTGGTTTCAACCCGTTCTCTTCTAGTCTTTGAATAGATAACGCAGCCGTAAAACCCGCTGTTCCTATTATCATACTTTCTCTTAAGCTTAAGCCTGATGGGAGTGGTACAATCCATTCTGAAGGAACACTTGCATACTCACTATAGCCGCCAAAGTGAGAAACACCTAATTCATAGCTCGTTACAATAACGGCGTCCCCTTCTTTATAGCGTCCATCTTTTGATAAAACAACTTCTCCAGCTAAATCGATTCCTGGAATAAAAGGATACTGATTCACTATTTTCCCATCGGGGTGAGCGGCAAGACCATCTTTATAGTTTACACCACTATATTTCACTTTAATTAACACATTATCATCTGGTAAATAAGAGGTGTTAATTTCCTTGATCTCTAAATTTAAGCCTTCATTTTCTTGCTCTATTACTAAAGCTTTGAATGTATTTTCCATGATACGACCTCCACTCGTTTATATTGGATTGTCACATTCTATCGACACATAAAGAATATGACTAAGAAAAATTCCTTAAGTTAGGAGAGGCTTTATTTTGACTATCCCCACTTCAACTGCTGTCTCTATATAGCCAACGATCTGGTCAAATGTAAAGACATTGAGATCTTTATGAATGTCTCCCGGATTGTAATCCATGTCGCCCAATACAAAAGGAATGAATCTCTCCACATCTTCGGACTGAACCTCTTCCAAGTCTATAATCGCTGGAAAATGACTGAACGTTTCTTTCAATTCACTGGTAAAACCATAGTGTTCTAATAATTTCCCATTTAGTAAGCGAAAGTCATTATGGTATAATGTATATAACCCTTCATCGGCTTCCATTCTGTTCTTTAACCACGAAAGATTAAAGCCTCTGAGCCAAATATCATCTGCAATTAAATGGGCATAATACCCGATTACATAATCATTTTTATTTTCCACATGTGAACAATACTTATGTAAAAATCCTTGTTCATCTACACGTCTTGAATAATCTTTGACATCCCCTATAAAAAAATGAGAGGCGTTTTTTTCTTCGTGTGAAAAAACAGCGTCTGGCGCCACACTTCCAAGCAAAAAGGATGTTTTATCTTCTATCGATAAAGCCCTCGCCATTTTATGTCCAATAATCGAATGCATGATTCTTGAGCCCATTCGTCCTCCTCCTATCACCATTCATTAAATTCTGACAATGCAAGTGTAACATAAAGATTACTATCAGTGGGCTCTTCTTTACTATCTCATCTCCAACCACTTCGTATTCTCTATAGCTTTGATAATGATTTTCAGAACACGACTTTTCCTTCACATCTTATAGTTACTAAAAAATCTACTTTCACCATGAGTTTCTTCAGTAAAGATCGCTCTAATTTCCTTGCTAAAAACGACTCGAAAGAAACACTTTCCCTTTACTACTATTTACAGCTTCAACTGCTTTTTTCACGTCAAATAAATCATACTGTGCATCAGCCTTCATCAAGCGTAATTGCTGATTTTCTACTAGTTTTATTACACTTCTCAACGTTCTTTGCCATTGATCAACTGAAACTTTATGATTCCAATGACGTAAATGAAACATGTTCGCATTCACTTTTGCTTTGTTGACAATATCTCCCCAATTGACTTGGATCCCGGATAAAAGACCGATGGTAAGAAAATTCCCATTCGGACGTACGCAGAAGGCCAAATCATTCCCGGCCGTCCCTCCGATCGAATCAATCGCAGCTGTTGCTCCCATTCCATTGGTTAAATCCATGATGGTTTCATAGAGTGGCATTTTCGCAGTATCGATCACATCAGAAGCACCAAGTTTAAGTAATTCCTCTGTATATGTATCATTCCTCATAACCGCGATAAATCGAAAACCGGAAATCCTCGCTAATTGGGCGAAAATACGCCCGATCGCAGAACCACCAGCGTTCATCACTAAACAATCATTCGTTCTTAGGTTTAAAACCTCCTTACAAATCACCCATGCAGTGACTGGATTAATATATAGTTGGGCTGCTGTTATATCATCAATTGAATCTGGAATGGGGACAGCAAATTGGGCTGATGTTTTCACAAATTCTTGCCATGTTCCTTCACCACGCAGGGGTAAAACACGTTGACCAATCAAACTTTTAGAAACGAAAGAACCTACCGCTTCAACAATTCCGATTCCTTCATAACCAGGGATATTTGGTAAAACAATTCTGTGAGAATAAGCTCCAGTGATAGGAATTAAATCAGAGGGATTAATGGGTCTTGACAACATACGTACACGAACCTCATTATCTTTCGGGAGTGCGATACTTTGATATTCAACTTTAAACACATCTTCAGGTCTACCAAATTCATAGAATTTAATACATTTTGCATCCAAATAGTATACCTCCTTCATCTTTCTTTTCCGCTAATTAATCTGGTAGTACTCTAAAACTGCTTCTAAATAATCTTCTGCTTTCTTAATGAGAAGACGTTCCCCTGCATTCCATTGTTCTCTATTTTGATCAACAGATTGAAATGCATTGAGAATTTGTTCATCATCATTTGTCGCTTTTCGAACCATTTCTTGCCATTCATTCGCTAATGACTCGGCTAAAGTCGACTCAATTGGGACCTTTGAGGCCTTATAAGCAGCTGCTTGCAATGATAATTTTCTAAAGGTATTGTAAAAATCTAAAATCACTTTTTCAGATGAGAATACTTGTTGAAATAACTTCGATTCCTCCTCCGTAAATTTGTATTTTTTCCAAGTAAGCATCTCTACTTCATTCAAAGACCTCATCAAATAAGCTAACAATTCCCATGGTGTTTCGTATCCTTTATTTATTAATTCTTTTACTACCGCTACTCCATCCAGTTTGGCCTGAGTCCTTTCTTTTTGTGAGTAAAGCACTGACTCCTGATAATCGAGAATCCCTTTTATATCTTTATCCTCTACATCAGTAACCAACTGTTCTTTAATCTCACTTAAAGAAAAACCAATCGCTTTAAAAAATGTAATCTGTCCAAGTAAATAGAGTTGTTTTTCAGTATAGACCCTATGTCCTCGTTCGTTTCTTTTTGCTTTTAAAATCCCCTCATTATCATAATACTGGATTGTTCGAGGAGTGACGCCTGACAGTTCGCTCATTTCTTTAACAGAATATTTCTTTCCCATAAACTCATCCTTTTTATTTGAGTTGCCCTAAAAATTTTTCAATTGTTTTTACCAATTCTACAGGATATTCTCCATTAATCGCATGAGAGGCATCTGCAAATACCACCATCTCACTGTCAGGGTCTTTTAAAGAATCGACACCCCTTTGATACGATTTTTCACTGTGATGCATAGTGGATTCTCCTGCCAAAATACCGAGTACAGGCATCTCTAATTCTGCTAATTGTTCCGGATTGATTTTTTCTGGCATTGGCAATTTACTTTTGTATGTCCGCATACCCGTTTCAATTAAATTAGCAGTCGGATCACTCTGATCAACATCTACCCCACCTGAGATATAGCTAAGCATAGTCTCCCTAATCGGTTTCGGTACAAGAGGCACACTGGCAGGGATAGATGCGACGATCATTTTGAACGGGATGGGTCCAAACACATATACGGGGTCTACTAAGATCAGTGACTGAATTTTATTTGGATACTTGAGCGCTACATTAGTTGCACTCCATCCACCAAATGATAAACCCAATAAGTGGATGTCTGATTCCGGCAACTGCTCTAGTACTTGTTTTAACCAGATAGCTTGGTCCTCTGCCGATTCTATGCGTTTTGTTTCTGTGCTTAATCCTGGTTCTCCAAGTAAATCAAGCGTGTAAACAGGACGGTATTCTAGAAAATAGCGTAAATTTGGTTCCCACATTGGTGTAGAAGAGCCCTTTCCAGGGAGTAGCATCACTGGCGTTTTACCGCCTGTGTCATTTTCTTGAAATTTATAAAGCTGTACCTCACCAAAGTCAGTACTGATCTTTTTGGATTCGATTGGTTCTGGCAGATCTTCCATTGCTTCATCATAAGCTTTAGCAAATTCTTTATGCCCCTCAATACTAACAAAATGACTCATCGAACCATCATCCTTAAAGAGAAAAAAGGCTAAGATCAACATCACTAGAATACCAATACAAGTTATCCATGTTTTTTTCCGTTTCATTTTTCTCCTCCTTTCAACTTTACTATAACGTATGACGTAACGTTATATGCAAGAGCAAAGAAAGAAGGGAAAAAAGAGATTACATTTGATAGGTGAATATTTTTCACTTTAAAATAAATTACTTTATTCAAACAGCATGATGTTCGGATCTTGTTGGTAACAGTGAACAAGCATGGCATGTAATTGGCCTCGATGGTGATAAATATGGGCTAATATCTCTAGCAGCCATTCATATCGAGTGTACGTCACACCCCAATAAGAAGTTGTTTCTTGCTTGAGTTCTTCCTCAGATAAATTCAGATACTCATTTTTTAATGCTTTAAAATTTGTAAGCAAACCTGCCTTAATAGAGGTTAATGTTTTATAAGAAACGCCTGTATAAAATTCTTCCATTTCTGCTTGTGTTACTTCCTGTGCTATCCGCCGATCAGCTTCACAAATGACAGCTAAATGTTCTAATAACTCTCCAATTGAATGCTTATCGGCTGTAGGTCTTTTCTGTACATCTTCTTCTGCTAAAGTGCCGATGATTTGAATGATGGTTTCCACTGCTATCTCAATTTGATGTAATGCAGCTGCACAGTTCATATGCTCCTCCTTAACAAAATCCTTTTCATACTTCCATAACTAAATCTAATTACATTATAGAACGTTAGTTCCGACAGTCAAACTCTTTGGCTTTGCGAACCGTCATTCATCTTCCTCTTATCGTTGAAGAAAAAAACAAGAAAAGCGCAAGGCGCCCGCCTATCGGCGACAAGCAAATGTTCTGAGACAAAGAAAGGCGTTCTTTGCCTTTCATTGGCTCAGGTTATTTGACCTCGAGCCGATGGCGCCTGGAGCTAGACACCAACCGCAAGGTAAACACTTATCCACAAGCGACAATTTTATAGTTTCTTTTAGTTTACTTTTTAAAAAAAGACCGAAACCCATACTGGATCCAGTCCGAAACTTCATTGTTTTTTGTCTAGCAAAAGGAGATAGTTCAAGATGTGCTCCTAACATACTCCAGTGATTCTCCATCCCTTCCGGGGATACATGGATCAAATTGAATACTCAGGCATTATTTTTTCTTTTGCTCGATTTATACTTTCATAAATTTTGGATTGTAATTTAAGTAATTGCTCATCATCACGATTTCTTGGTCGTTGCTGTTTAATCGAAAAAATTTCTTTGACCTTTCCTGGTCGAGGACTCATAAGTACGACACGGTCTGCTAGGAAAACAGCTTCCGCTACATCATGAGTGACAAAAACAACTGTCTTTTTTTCCTTTGACCAAATTTGCAGCAGGTCATCCTGCATGGAAAGCCTTGTTAAATGATCTAGAGCTCCAAATGGCTCATCCATTAAAAGGACATCAGGATCGTTCACAAGTGCTCTTGCGATACCTGCTCGCTGTTTCATTCCACCTGATAATTGGTGTGGATAATTTGTAGCAAAACCATTTAGCCCAACCATATCCAAATATGAATGAATAGCTTCTCTTCTATCCTTTTTCTTTACTCCCCTCATTTCAAGACCAATACCAACATTTTGTTCGATTGTTCTCCAAGGGTACAAGGATGCATCTTGAAAGATAACACCAATTCGTTTCGATGGTTTCTCTAATGGTTTCCCTTGAAAATGAACCTCACCTGCTGAAACCGTTCGTAATCCACCAAGTATCTCAAGGAGCGTACTTTTGCCGCAACCACTAGGACCAATTATACAAATAAATTCATTACTGTTGATTGTTAAATTAATATCTCTTAAAGTTGTCGTTGTTTCCGCACCTGATTGATATGTCTTTGATAGATGTTCAATAGAGAAAACCGACATGGTTACTCCTCCTTTTCTTCGTCTAGATCAGATATAAAACGTGAATCGATGAATTTTTCAACATCATAAATTTCGTCTTGAAAGCCATATTCAAGCTGAATTTCTTGGGTGTATTGTAGTGCATCTAAATCAAGCTGCGGTTCGTTCTCCCAAATCGGCTCTTCTCGTTCGAATACCATTTGAAGTACATCTGCTTCAATATCGACATTTTCACCGACATATTCTAAATATTCGTCTAGGTTTTCTTTTGCATATTCATTTGATTTAAAATATGCCCGCAAAAACTTTGTGATCACCTCTGGATCAGAGTCAATAAAATCAACATGTGCTGTCACAACACCTGTATGAAAAGACGGTAAATAATCCCAACCATTCGCAAGCAGCCTTGCTTCACCTGAAAGTTCCCCTAAAGAAGCAAACGGTTCATGGATAATCGTGGCATCTACTTGTTTATTTAATAGGCTTGAATACGCATCTTGATGACGTCCGTTAGCAAGTAACGTTACATCATCTTCTCCTATTCCGTGCTGCTTTAAGATCTCACGTGTGTAGAGTTCCATTCCTATTCCGTTTCGAGCAATACCGACTGTTTTTCCTTTTAGGTCTTCAACTGTTTCTATATTTGGTTGACTAATTAAATAAAAAGGGCCTTTTGTGCGATACATCGACGATATAATTTTCAATGGGACTTCTCTTCCCGCCCCAATAATTGCATTGGTTGTCGATGCTTCTGCAATATCAACTTCGTTACTAGCAAGCGCAGCTATTTGATCCTCTGTATCGACAAACTCAATACTTAGTCCTTCATCTTCAAAAAAACCTTTTTCAATTCCGTAGTGAATGGGTAATCCATTGATCCCAGCAAATCCCGCAAAGCGTACGGTTTGTAAAGATCCGTCCTTGTTTTCTCCCGTTGATTTTTCTCCCACACATCCTGATAGCAACAAAATAAGTCCAATTGCTATAATTATCTGCTTCAAAGTCATCTTCCTAACCTCCCATGACCTCTTAATGACTTCCACGCAAAAACAGTTTTTTCTCGATCAGGTTAATAATCGCGATATTCAACACGGATATTAATGTGACCAGCGTAATTAAAGCAAACACATCTGCCGTATTATATAGCGAGACTGCTTTTGTAAGTAAGTTTCCAATCCCTGCTCGTGATGCAAGCATTTCACCAAACAGCGCACCGACTAACCCACTTGCCGCCGCAAGACGGAAACTAGCAAAAATAGTCGGAATGGCTGAAGGTATCAATACCTTTGTAATAATTTGCCATTTTGAAGCTTCAAAGACTCTCGCTACCTTTAAATGATTTTCTTCCGTCTCCTTAACACCAGCCAATGTATTAAACAATATTGGAAAGACACAAAAGAGTATTACAATCATTGTTTTTTGTGTTAGCCCAATCCCAAGCCATAACGTAAGCAGTGGAATCAGTGTTACGTTCGGTATCGCCATTAATGCCGCCAAGTAAGGAGAGCTAAATCTTTCTAGTTTTGGAATAATCGCAAGAAAAACGCCTCCACCAACTCCAATAACAATCGCAATTGCAAACCCAGCAAAGTACTCAGAAAGGGTCACATAAATATCCGTAAAGATAGGCTCAGTGGTGAAGTAAGAAACAAACACACGAATGACCTCTGTAGGTGCTGCTAAATAAAGTGTACTAATAAGACCAGAGCGGACAACCCATTCACAGCTTCCTAGTAAGATGAGGAGAAAGATAATTTGTGCTAAACGATTACCCCATACTTTTCCATTCACCGACATTCTCCTTCCATCTAGATTCAAAATTAGTAATAGAACAAACCGGAAGGCAGAGTCACCGCCTTCCGGTCGAAGCATTTATCCCAGCGCCACCGTCCGTAGTCCCCCAAGACATGAAATACCAAAAAGTCTAAGTGTGGGGGATAGTGGAGTTAACGCCCCGATAAATCCCGCTAACCATCAGTGGGGAAGAAGATACAGACTTAATCCGCTACATTTGTATATCCTTGTCTGCATGATCTACAGCCCGTAGTTTGTAGCCTACTCCCACTGACAGCAGTCTCGCTTTAAGGCTGTAAAATAAGTTTTCCGAAGATTTCACGTTCTTCCATTAAACGATGAGCTTCTCTCGCCTCTTCTAAAGGAAGGATTCGATCAATGATTGGTTTAAGCTTTCCACTTTCAACAAGCTCTAATAGAATCTCTAAATCTCTTCTCTCCCAACTAGTTGAGCCAATAATTGAGATTTCGCGTTTCCACACATAGCGTAAATCTGTCACAGCATTAAAACCAGTCGTGGCCCCACAAGTCAAAATCCGCCCTCTTTTTTTAGTAGCAAGAATGCTTTTTGGCCAGGTCGCCTCTCCAGTGTAGTCAACTACTACATCAGCGCCTTGTTTTTTCGTAATTTGCCATGTCTTCCGAGAGAAGTCTTCTTCATTGTAATTAATGACATGATCCGCACCTAATTCTTTTAATTTTTCTAGTTTTTCTTCTGAACCTGCAGCAGCAATGATATTCGCACCAGCAATTTTTGCAATTTGAACAAGTGCATTTCCTACACCACCACTTGCCCCTAAAATAAGGACCGTTTCATTGGCTTTTAACTCTCCTCGATTGATTAACATTTTCCAAGCAGTTCCATAGGCAATAGGAAGAGCTGCTGCATCCTCAAATGAAATATTCTCAGGCAGTGGAATGATATTTACTGCTGGGACTTTAACAAACTCAGCTAACCCACCTTGTAAATCTTCACCTAGTGCCCCGTAGCCAGCAATTTTCGGATCAATCAGGACACGATCACCAACTTGAAGACCTTCAACATTTTCACCAATTGTATCAATGAAACCAGCCACATCTCCTCCAGAAATATGAGGAAATGGTGGTTTCTTTCTTTGACCAGGCATCCCTCTACGAACAAAGATATCTAAGTGGTTTAAGCTAACCGCTTTTACTTTTACAATGACATCATCTGCTCCAACTTCCGGTTTAGGGTGCTCTCCAATCACGACTTTATCAAGACTTCCATTTTCAGTAATAAGTGCTGCTTTCATTTTTCATCCCTCTTTCTACTCTCATTTTTTTGTAAACTTCTATATGTGGCACCAAAAATAGTGGTACTAGCATCAACCGTTGCATTCTGTAACAAAACTTCGTATGACTCATCTTCCTTTTTTTCTGAACGATGAAAAACGATATCTCCACCATCCAATCGAAGACGAACCTCACTTTTTTCTGTTTCCTGTTTTAAATGAAATATATCTCCCCATTGTTTTGCACAAGTTAAATCAGAAACCGGAATCCGGATTTCTTGCAATTTCAATGAGCCTAGCTTATGTTCAGCAATAATAGATTGTCTTTGTAGAGATTCACGTCTTTCCCTATCAGGCTCTTGCCACTCAATAAGGAAGGGCAGGCGCACTTCTATAGTAGGATCATTTATATAAAGTTGCTTCCAATAAATCAATTCTCCATCTGGACGACGCCTTTTCGCATCAATAGGCCCAATGACTTCAAGCCCCTTTTCTCTAAACAATTGCGCATCTTTTTCAATTTGCGTCGTACGTAGCGCAAGCCTTACAATACCTTCTGTATAATCAGATTCTTTAATACTTGAGATGACGCTTAGCGGCACATGTTTTTCGTCTACTAGCTGTTGATTAAAAATACCAATCCATTCAATGTAACTTAAATCAAAGTAGCAAAGTGCATTGTATGTTCCTCTTGTTTCATGACGGCCACCTTCAACCGCGTGAAGTCCAAATGCTTTTGCAGTCTCCAACGTTTTTTCTGGGCTGGCTACATAATGAATGATATGATCAAATTGATAGTTCATCTTATTTCTTCTCAGCACGCTTCGTTGCACCTTGTGTGCTATAAACCCCTCGACCAATAGCTATTTCACGTTGATTATCATTAGTTACTTTAATGTCACTTACTCCTAAAGCACGCCCCCCTTTTACAAGTGTAGCCTCGGCATATAAATCCTCTGCTTTAGCTGCTCGCAGGTAATCAATCCTTAAGTCAACTGTAGGCAATGGCTGTCCATAGGCTGGAACAAAGACATAATCACCAATAACATCTATGAATGAAGCAATGACTCCCCCATGAATATACCAACCTCTTTCTTCAGAGCCAGCTTGGAAGATTTCTTGAAAAGGGAGCTTTGCCTTTAAATAAGTGTCGTCAACCTCTAGCACTTCAATATTGAGAAATTTATTAAATGGAGCATGTTTTAATCTTTGTTGAATCTCTGCTTTCAAATCTGACATTTCATTAGTCCTCCTTTATTTTCTTTAATTGATCATCGACGTATTGTTTTAATAAAACTTTATCGACTTTTCCTGTACCAGCTAGAGGCAATGATTCAAGAAAGAATATATGTCTTGGATAAGCGTACACTGGCCCATGCTCAAAGAAATGATCCTGTAATTCCTTCTCAGTGATCGAGTGACCTGTTCGACATTCAACAACAGCGATAGGCACTTGGCCTTTTAGGTGATGAGGAATCGCAGTCACAATCACATCACGGACACTTGAATGCTTGAGCAAAACATTTTCAACCTCTTTTGGATATGTATTCTCGCCGCCAACGCTAATCATATCGTCTTTCCTTCCAGCAATATAGGCATGACCGTTTTCATCGATTCTTGCGAGATCACCGGTTTTCAGCCAGCCTTCATCCGTAAAACGTTCGGCTGTTACTTTTGGTAATTTCCAGTAGCCTTTTGCAACACCTGGACTTTTCACCCAAAGTTCACCAATTTTATTTGTTGCGAGGGGTTTTTCGTCATCAACGATTTGGACCTGAACACCAGGTAATGCCTCTAAAAATGGGCGTTGCCCGGTTTGACTCGTTCTTCGTGAAGAAAAAACAACCGGACCACCTTCTGTCAGCCCATAGCTTTCTAAAACACTCACATTAAATTGTTTCTCAAGTTCGATCACAACCTCTTGTGCAAGTTCTGAAGAACCGCATAATAAGAATCGAAGACTTGATAAGTTATGTCCCTTATTGTCGCGATAATAACTTAAGAGCATTTTATAAATAGCTGGCACAGCAGTCATAAAAGTTACTTGCTCACGCTCAATTGCTTCAAAAATCGTCGTAGCATCCACTTTCGGTAAAATAACGACTGATCCACCTGCAAACAGCGTACTTTGTATATTAACTAGCGCATTCGCATGATACAACGGAGCAAAAATAAGCAATCGCTCACTTGAATTTAATTCACGCACCTCGCGGAGAGCTTCAGCATTCCAATACTGCCCACCATGAGTAAGAAGACAACCTTTGGGCTTTCCTGTTGATCCTGATGTGTACAGCAAAAGGCATGTATCATGATCATTAACCGGCTTTGTTTCAAAATTGGTAGAATACTCGCCTAGAAGTGAATCATAGTAATAAATATCCTTTCTTTGTGTACCTCCAATTTGAATAACATTCACTTTTCTTTCTAGATCCAAATTGTGTAAAACGTCAAGTAACGAATGATGACAAAACA
Source organism: Bacillus sp. SD088 (assembly GCF_017355205.1). Classification (GTDB taxonomy): domain Bacteria; phylum Bacillota; class Bacilli; order Bacillales; family Bacillaceae_C; genus Lederbergia. The sequence goes on along the minus strand of NZ_JADIJK010000006.1, from coordinate 1,989 downwards.
AGATGGTCGCTTCACTATCCTCTAGAATATAGGAAATAATTGATGGTGGTAATTTTATATTGATGGGTACAGGTATCGCGCCTAATTTCATCGTTCCATATACAATTTCGATAAAACGAAAATCATTTGGAAGAAGTAAGGAAACCCGATCCCCTTTTTTTACCCCTAAAGACTGCAAAAATGAAGCCACTTGGTTTGATCTTGCATTCAACTCTTTGTAGGTTAAACGAGCTTCATAATCAATGACCGCAATCTTATTTGGTGTTTGCTTAACTGCTTCTGTAAATAGTTCTCCAAAATTCCCTGTCTTGTTATTCAATCGTTCCCCTCCTGTCTAGCACCTTAATTCCCTCTATTTACATCGGATATGTTGCTATTCTATCATCGGGTCATCATCATTTGTACCATCATTATTTTAAAATCAATTGTTTAAACAACATAAAATCGATAATTGTTGATTAACAGTACACTTTCTTAATATTTGATTATTTTTTTCTATTTTTCTATTTACTTATTACTCATTTCATTATATTCTGGTATGAATAATGGGTTTTAGGATAATGCAGGGGAGAGTGATTTTTTTGGAAGAACAACAATATTCGTATGATATTGATCGGAGAGTACTCAAGACGAGAGCTTTTATCAACGACGCACTGTTAACATTGTTAGCAGAAAACTCCTTTGACAATATTACAGTAAGAGCAATTTGTGATTTAGCCATGATTAACCGCTCAACATTTTACAGTCATTATGTTGACAAATTCGATCTGTTCAACCAGTTGATTAAAGGAAAGCTTGAGCTTTTTAGCACTGTTTTAAATAAACATCCATTTACATTTATGAATGAAAAAGAAGCACTAAAAGTTGATCCTTGTTTTTATCACATACTGCTTCATGTAAATGAAAATGCCGCGAGTTACAAATTGCTCCTTGCACATGATGATACAAAAGTATTCACCAAATCATTTGCTCGCTTAATAGAGGAATCGGTAATTAGCTATCTTGGCGACTCTGCTTATGCTAGTCTGGAACATAGCGGACCAAGTAAAATTTTCAAGTGCTTTCTAACAAACACAATCGTTAGCATGGTGAACAATTGGCTTCAATATAAACACCAATATACTCCTCACGAATTTGCTTTAGAGTATACACAGATTGTTCACAAGTCTATTTAAGGCGTGTTTGTATGTATAAAGCGATATGTAAGCGACAAACATGCGATGAGATCAAGCTCCTTATCAATAATTTTATTTCCCCACAAGCTAATGTCCCATTTAAGCGTCGGTAATTAAATATTCTTTACAGTCAAAAGCCGCATTCTTTAATTGAAATGTGGCTTTTTTTCAGAAATTATTTCATTTTTGATTGTGAGTACGATCACCATTTTTTTGTACTGGCTGGTAAACCGTTTTTTTACAGATGCTTAGGTCAGTGCCTTTAGTTCCTCGTTTTGAACACGCACTACTAACGAATTTCAATCCCGGCTTTTTCAAAAGGCTTCAATACCTCTGGACTACACGTTGAAACATAAACAATTGTTTTTAAATTTTTCAAATGCTGAAACCCTTCAATCGATGCAACTTCAAACAAATTATCCTCTCCATCCCAATCTGGTTTGAGGATATGGTAAATTTCATGACCACCATCAAATATAAGCTGTTCAACCTTGTTTAAATCATCTTCTTCCAAGACCAATGTTTCTAAGTAATTCATGATTTCAGCAATGGGCTCAGCATCAACGTACCATTCGAAATCGTCTACATACTTATTTTTCAGCTCATTTAATTCTTGGAACAAAAGCGCAAGCGCCTGTTCAGTGACGTACAAACTTTTTAGGGTTCTGACGAGATAAAGGAAACACAGTGAGCCTAGAAGGCGAACTGATGTTGACTTATTGTAGGAAGAAACCGAAAGTTTGCTAGTCACTAGGCGCTGAAGCTGGACGCCAATCCATCCTGTTAGACTTATCCACAAGCGACAATTTTATAG
>NZ_JADIJK010000059.1 GCF_017355205.1 Bacillus sp. SD088 | reverse complement strand
AGTCGTTAGTCTGGAGGATGTACCTGATCCTGTGTTCTCCCAGAAGATGATGGGAGATGGAGTCGCCATTGAACCGAAAGATGGACAAGTTGTTTCACCAGTAGAAGGGGAGGTTATTCAGGTATTCCCTACGAAACACGCGATCGGATTGAAAGGAAAGACCGGAATTGAAATTCTGATTCATATCGGTTTAGAAACAGTTCAAATGGAAGGCGAAGGGTTTGAAACGCTTGTCAACCAAGGCGATAAGGTAAAGGTAGGAGATGTATTAGTCCGCTTTGATAAAAACCTGATTGAAGAGAAGGCGACGAGTTCGATCATCCCGATTGTCCTGACAAATGGCGATATCATTGAGTCGATAGATCATTTCGAGACCTCGGATGCGGAAAGTGGTGTAACAGACTTATTGAAAATAACAGTTAAGAATTAAGTCCATTCTGATATGAATTGAAATCTTCAATCAGTGGAGTTTTTCCTTCATCTCATACGGAATTCAAAAGATCAAAGGCTAAATTCGCGACCACCTGTCGTCCTTGAACAAGTCATACGGGATAAAAGAAACATCGAAAAAAAGGAGGCTTGATCCTGAATGAGTACCGATTTAAAAGGAATAGGCGCATCAGCGGGTATTGCTATAGCCAAAGCCTATCGTCTGCAGGAGCCTGAACTGACGATTGAAAAGCGGGAAATTGCAGACAAAGCAGCGGAAAAACAACGATTTGAACAAGCCATCGATCGGTCTAAAGCAGAGCTTGAAACCATTAAAGATCATGCGAACCACGAGTTGGGTGCCGATAAAGCAGAGATTTTTGCCGCTCATTTACTTGTGCTAAGTGATCCGGAATTGCTCACTCCCGTGTTGGACAAGATCGGATTAGAGGGAATCAATGCTGAGGTAGCTATGAAGGAAACGGCGGATCAGTTTGTTTCGATCTTCGAATCGATGGATAATGATTATATGAAAGAACGTGCCGCTGATATTCGGGATGTTACAAAACGTGTGATTGCCAACTTATTAGGTGTGCAAATCCCCAATCCAAGTCTGATTTCGGAGGAAGTTGTGGTCATTGCTGAAGATTTAACGCCTTCGGATACTGCCCAACTCAACCGCCAATTTGTCAAAGGTTTTACCACTGATATCGGAGGGCGTACCTCTCACTCTGCCATTATGGCTCGATCGATGGAAATACCAGCAGTTGTGGGAACAAAAATTGCAACCGCTCGGATTGAAAATGGAATGATGGTGATTGTGGATGGCTTGGATGGAGCGGTTCTGATCGATCCTTCCGCTGAAGAAATGGCTTACTATCAGGAAAAAAAGGCAAAATACGAAGCGCAGAAAGCGGAATGGGCAAAACTGGTTCACGAACCAACCAGATCGAAGGATGGCCAGCATGTAGAGCTTGCTGCCAATATTGGGACACCGGATGATATAAAAGCTGTATTAGAAAATGGCGGCGAAGCTGTCGGTCTATACCGAACAGAGTTTTTATACATGGGCAAAGACCAACTGCCTACAGAGGACGAGCAGTTTGAGGCCTACAAAACCGTCTTGGAAAAAATGGCGGGGAAATCAGTGGTGGTTCGTACACTCGATATTGGCGGAGACAAAAAACTCTCTTATTTACAGCTGCCAAAAGAGATGAACCCGTTCTTAGGCTTTCGAGCCATTCGTTTATGTTTAGAAGAACAGGACATATTCCGTACCCAACTCCGTGCCTTACTACGGGCAAGCCACTATGGTAATTTGAAAATTATGTTCCCGATGATTGCCACGATTTCTGAATTAAAGGAAGCCAAAGCAATTTTGCAAGAGGAAGAGGAAAAGCTGGTTGCGCGAGGTGTGGAGGTATCTGATTCAATCGAAATCGGTATGATGGTCGAGATTCCATCCACAGCTGTGCTGGCGGATCAATTTGCGAAAGAGGTTGACTTCTTCAGTATTGGCACCAATGACTTGATTCAATATACAATGGCAGCCGACCGTATGAATGAACGTGTAGGCTACCTGTATCAACCATACAATCCGGCGATTTTACGTCTCGTCTCCATGGTGATTGATGCCGCCCATCAAGAAGGAAAATGGGTAGGGATGTGTGGGGAAATGGCCGGTGATCCCATCGCGATTCCCCTATTACTTGGTCTAGGGCTTGATGAATTCTCCATGAGCGCAACCTCGATTCTACCGGCGCGATCACAAATAAAAGAGCTAGAAAAAGAACAAGCAAAAACGATAAAAGAGACGGTTTTATCCATGAACACGTCAGAAGAAGTCATCGAATTTGTGAAAAG
>NZ_JADIJK010000058.1 GCF_017355205.1 Bacillus sp. SD088 | reverse complement strand
CATTATTAATCCAGCTCCAGTGCCCAGCGACTAGAAAACTTCTACGTTTCTTCCTACGATAAGTCAACATCAGTTCGTCCTATTGGACTCACTGTGTTTCCTTTATCTCGTCAGAAACTAGGAAGTTTTTACGTCGCTAAACGGGCACTTCCGCTTTTTGTTAGATTAAGTCCTCGACCGATTAGTATCCGTCAGCTACATGTGTCACCACACTTCTACCTCGGACCTATCAACCTGATCATCTTTCAGGGGTCTTAAGGCTTACGCCTAGGGAAATCTCATCTTGAGGGGGGCTTCATGCTTAGATGCTTTCAGCACTTATCCCTTCCGCACATAGCTACCCAGCTATGCCTCTGGCGAGACAACTGGTACACCAGCGGTGCGTCCATCCCGGTCCTCTCGTACTAAGGACAGCTCCTCTCAAATTTCCTGCGCCCACGACGGATAGGGACCGAACTGTCTCACGACGTTCTGAACCCAGCTCGCGTACCGCTTTAATGGGCGAACAGCCCAACCCTTGGGACCGACTACAGCCCCAGGATGCGATGAGCCGACATCGAGGTGCCAAACCTCCCCGTCGATGTGAACTCTTGGGGGAGATAAGCCTGTTATCCCCGGGGTAGCTTTTATCCGTTGAGCGATGGCCCTTCCATGCGGAACCACCGGATCACTAAGCCCGACTTTCGTCCCTGCTCGACTTGTAGGTCTCGCAGTCAAGCTCCCTTGTGCCTTTACACTCTGCGAATGATTTCCAACCATTCTGAGGGAACCTTTGGGCGCCTCCGTTACCTTTTAGGAGGCGACCGCCCCAGTCAAACTGCCTGCCAGACACTGTCTCCCACCCGGATTACGGGCGTGGGTTAGAAGGTCAGTACAGCAAGGGTAGTATCCCACCAATGCCTCCACAGAAGCTGGCGCTCCTGTTTCCACGGCTCCTACCTATCCTGTACAAGCTGCACCGACATTCAATATCAGGCTGCAGTAAAGCTCCACGGGGTCTTTCCGTCCTGTCGCGGGTAACCTGCATCTTCACAGGTACTATAATTTCACCGAGTCTCTCGTTGAGACAGTGCCCAGATCGTTGCGCCTTTCGTGCGGGTCGGAACTTACCCGACAAGGAATTTCGCTACCTTAGGACCGTTATAGTTACGGCCGCCGTTTACTGGGGCTTCAATTCGCACCTTCAGGCAAAGCCTTAAGCGCTCCTCTTAACCTTCCAGCACCGGGCAGGCGTCAGCCCCTATACTTCGCCTTGCGGCTTTGCAGAGACCTGTGTTTTTGCTAAACAGTCGCCTGGGCCTATTCACTGCGGCTCTCTTGGGCTTTCACCCATAAGAGCACCCCTTCTCCCGAAGTTACGGGGTCATTTTGCCGAGTTCCTTAACGAGAGTTCTCTCGATCACCTTAGGATTCTCTCCTCGCCTACCTGTGTCGGTTTGCGGTACGGGCACCTCCCGCCTCGCTAGAGGCTTTTCTTGGCAGTGTGGAATTAGGAACTTCGGTACTATATTTCCCTCGCCATCACCGCTCCGCTTTAAAGAGAAGGATTTGCCTCCTCTTCAGCCTAACGGCTTGGACACAGTTATCCAACACTGTGCTTACCTTATCCTCCTGCGTCCCCCCATTACTCAAACGGCGGGGAGGTGGTACAGGAATATCGACCTGTTATCCATCGCCTACGCTTTTCAGCCTCGGCTTAGGTCCCGACTAACCCTGAGCGGACGAGCCTTCCTCAGGAAACCTTAGGCATTCGGTGGAAGGGATTCTCACCCTTCTTTCGCTACTCATACCGGCATTCTCACTTCCAAGCGCTCCACTAGTCCTTACGATCTAGCTTCACAGCCCTTGGAACGCTCTCCTACCACTGACACCGTTGGTGTCAATCCGCAGTTTCGGTGATCCGTTTAGCCCCGGTACATTTTCGGCGCAGAGTCACTCGACCAGTGAGCTATTACGCACTCTTTCAATGGTGGCTGCTTCTAAGCCAACATCCTGGTTGTCTAAGCAACTCCACATCCTTTTCCACTTAACGGATACTTGGGGACCTTAACTGGCGGTCTGGGCTGTTTCCCTCTCGACTACGGATCTTATCACTCGCAGTCTGACTCCTGAAGAACAAGTCATTGGCATTCGGAGTTTGTCTGAATTCGGTAACCCGGTGAGGGCCCCTCGTCCAAACAGTGCTCTACCTCCAAGACTCTACTTCAAGGCTAGCCCTAAAGCTATTTCGGAGAGAACCAGCTATCTCCAGGTTCGATTGGAATTTCACCGCTACCCACACCTCATCCCCGCACTTTTCAACGTACGTGGGTTCGGGCCTCCAGTAAGTGTTACCTTACCTTCACCCTGGACATGGGTAGATCACCTGGTTTCGGGTCTGCGACCTCATACTCATACGCCCTATTCAGACTCGCTTTCGCTACGGCTCCGTCTCTTCAACTTAACCTTGCATGAAATCGCAACTCGCCGGTTCATTCTACAAAAGGCACGCCATCACACGGCGTTTTTCCAAAGGAAAATACGCATTGTGCTTTGACTACTTGTAGGCACACGGTTTCAGGATCTATTTCACTCCCCTTCCGGGGTGCTTTTCACCTTTCCCTCACGGTACTGGTTCACTATCGGTCACTAGGGAGTATTTAGCCTTGGGAGATGGTCCTCCCAGCTTCCGACGGGATTCCACGTGTCCCGCCGTACTCAGGATCCACTCGGGAGGGAACGAAGTTTCAATTACAGGGCTGTTACCTTCTCTGGCGGGCCTTTCCAGACCGCTTCGTTTACCCCGTTCCTTTGTAACTCCATGTCGAGTGTCCTACAACCCCAAGAGGCAAGCCTCTTGGTTTGGGCTGTTCCCCTTTCGCTCGCCGCTACTCAGGGAATCGATTTTTCTTTCTCTTCCTCCGGGTACTGAGATGTTTCAGTTCCCCGGGTATGCCTTCCAATTCCTATGTATTCAGAATTGGATCCTACCCCATTAAAGGTAGGGGGTTTCCCCATTCGGAAATCTTCGGATCTACGCTTGCTTACAGCTCCCCGAAGCATATCGGTGTTAGTCCCGTCCTTCATCGGCTCCTAGTGCCAAGGCATCCACCGTGCGCCCTTAATAACTTAATCGTCATCCAAAAAATAAGCGGCGAATCTCTGCGTCAACTGCGCTCATTCACATCCTCACGCACGTTAGTGCGCTCCGGTGCTCGTTCGCTTGTTTCCTTGAGCT
>NZ_JADIJK010000057.1 GCF_017355205.1 Bacillus sp. SD088 | reverse complement strand
AGTCAAGAACATCAGCACAACCGATGACTTTTTTGCGCTGGGTGGCCATTCTCTGCGTGCCACTCGTCTCGTCAATGTGATCGAGGCACAAATGGGCATCCGCTTGCCTTTAAAAATGATCTTTGACGCACCGACGGTCGCTGAACTAAGTGAACAAATCGAGAAGCTAGAAGCCGATCAGTCCTATGAACCGATCCCAGCTGCACCTGCGCAAGATTATTACAAGATGTCTTCTCCGCAGAAGCGTTTGTACATCATCCAAGCGATGGAAGGAGCCGCGACGGCCTATAACATCCCAGGGGTGCTAGAAATGAAAGGAACGGTCGATCGCGATAAGATCGAAACGGTTTGTCAGCAGCTAGTAGACCGCCATGAAATTCTACGCACCAGCTTCCACTTAGTGGAAGGAGAGCCAGTACAAAAAATAGCTGATACGGTATCTGTTCAGGTGGAGTATGAAGAAAACGATGAGCTCACAGCCGCCACGGCTTTAACGGACTTTGTCCGTCCTTTCGATGTCGAACAAGCCCCGTTGTTTCGTGTGAAGGTGGTGCAAGGAAGCGATCATGCCTACTTGTTGTTTGATTTGCATCATTTGATTGCCGATGGGGAATCGATCAATCTGTTAACCAAAGAGTTTTCGCAGCTATACCGGGGAGAATCCTTAGACAAACAAACGGTGCATTATAAAGATTATAGTGAGTGGATGCAGCACAAAGATCTGCAGGCACAAAAGGCGTATTGGGTCGACCAATTCCGGGAGGACATTCCGATCTTAGATCTGCCAACAGACTTTCCACGGCCAGCTAAGCAAAGCTTCCGTGGAGCCACTTGTTCAGTGGAGATGACGCAAGAGATCAAACAGGCGGTCCAGACAATTACACGCCAAACGAACACAACGGAATACATGGTCTTTTTAGCCGCCTTTATGGTGTTATTACAAAAATACAGCGGCCAAGAGGACATCGTCGTAGGCAGTCCGATTTCGGGCAGGACTCATCGGGATACCGAAGGGATGCTTGGTATGTTCGTCAATACCTTGGCACTGCGCGGACGTCCGACCAAAACGAAGACCTTCGGCGAATTTCTAACAGAAATCAAACAGACGACATTAAACGCCTATGAGCATCAGGAATATCCGTTTGAAGATTTAGTTGAAGCAGTAGAGCCAACACGTGACCTATCAAGAAACCCATTATTTGATTGTATGCTGATTCTGCAGAATCAAGGACAAGAAGAGCTGGATTTTAGCAATGGTGAAGCCGATATCGAGGAACATACAACGGTCGCCAAATTTGACCTTACATTCAATATTGACATAACAGAAAGAGGCTACTTAGGAAAATGGGAATACTCTACTGAGCTTTTTCAAGCTGAAACCATTAAACGGATGGCTAACCAGTTTCATTTTCTATTATCATCTCTAGTAAAAAATGAAAGTAAAAAGATCAAAGAGATTAATATTTTATCACAGGAAGAGACTCAGCAGCTTCTTCATGGTTTTAATTATACAAAGGGAGAATTTCCAAAGGAGAAAACAATTGCTGCCTTGTTTGAGGAGCAGGTTAGGCGGACTCCGGAACAGACAGCTGTTATTTTTAAAGATCAAAAACTGACATATGAGGCCCTTAATCGAAAAGCGAACCGCCTAGCAAGAGCGATCAAACAACAAGGAAATAAGCATACAGTGGTGGGAATCCTTATGAATCGTCAACCGGATATGTTTGTTGCGATTATGGCCGTCCTAAAAGCAGGAGCAGCATATTTGCCTATTGATCCAACATTTCCGAGTGAACGAATCAAGTATATGCTCACAGATAGTGAGGCGAAAGTTTTATTAACAGACACAAGCGGTGAGGAGAAAATAAGCGATCATTTTCATGGAACGACGATAAATCTGGATCAAGCTGATAAATATAGCGAGGATTCTTCCAATATTGTGATCAATACGAATGCTGAAGAATTAGCTTATCTTATTTATACATCTGGTTCTACAGGTAAGCCGAAGGGGGTTATGATCCAACATCGGTCGATTGTCAATCTAATAGAGGGAATAACAAAGGCAATTGACTTTACCACAGGAAAAAGGATTTTAAACATTACGACGATCTCATTTGATATTTTTGTGGTTGAATCCCTTTTGCCATTAGTCAGAGGAATGCAAATTGTGCTAGTAGATGAAGAGCAGCAAAAGGACACGGCGCTGATTCGCGAAGCCATTGTGAAACACCAAGTCAATATGTTGCAGCTTACTCCATCCAGAATGAAGGGAATGCTGGACAACGAAGGAAGATTCCCAGACGACTTTCGCTCATTAACAGAAGTAATCGTAGGGGGAGAAGCTTTACCGCAAGGCTTGTCGAATAAGCTATTACAGCAGTTTGATTGTTCTATTTATAATTTATACGGACCATCTGAAACGACAGTATGGTCTACCATGAAAAAACTTCATGTTGGTGAAAAAGTGACGATTGGAAAGCCAATCTTAAATACAGATATCTATATAGTAGATGAAGAGGGAACGATCCAACCGATCGGAGTGAAAGGCGAACTTTGTATTGGCGGAGAAGGTGTAGCCAAAGGATATTGGCAACGGCCAGAATTAACGGCTGAGAAATTTGTGATTCTTCCTCATATAAGTGAACAGCGAATCTATCGAACTGGGGATTTGGCAAGATGGTTGCCTGATGGCAATGTTGAATATTTAGGCAGACTGGACCATCAAGTGAAAATTCGCGGGTTCCGAATTGAACTTGGAGAGATTGAACATGTATTAAAGAGAAAAGCTCATCTTCAAGATGTGGCCGTGATAGCAAGAAATGACGAAATGGAAGAACAGGTCTTATGTGCTTATTATGTGGAAAATCCTGATCAAGCTCCACTGAATGAGGCAGAAATAAAAACAAGCCTAGGAACAGAATTACCGGATTATATGATTCCTGCGTATTTCGTCAAAATGGATCACTTCCCTCTTAATAAAAGCGGAAAGTTAGATCGCCATGCACTACCTGAACCAGATTTCACACCAACAACTACCTATGTTGCACCGCAAAATGATACAGAAGCGATGGTAGTGGAAATTTATCAGGAGGTACTTGGTAGAGAGGAAATCGGTGTAAATGACCACTTTTTCCAAGTGGGAGGACACTCCCTGCGGGCGACACGAGTCATTAATCTAATCGAGACGAAACTGGATGTTCGCTTGCCATTAATCACCATTTTTGAATATCCAACAGTCAGACAGTTAAGTGAGCAAATTCTTAAAAGGAAATCTGCTGTTTACCACCCGATTCCA
>NZ_JADIJK010000056.1 GCF_017355205.1 Bacillus sp. SD088 | reverse complement strand
CCGCATTTATTCATAAAAATGCGGCTTTTTCCATGCACGCTTAACAGCAGGCTATTGTTTAAATCGAACCGACTCTGGCAAGTTTCTATCTTCTCACAGCATTCTGCACATGCATTAAATATTCCTTTTTATTCAGGGGATTATAGTCGCTTCGCTTTCTTGTTGGTATCTCACCATCAATTTTCTTATAGCCAGACGGCCTAGCGATAAAGATGCCCTCCCCCTCCGTATAGGAGTGAAGACCGACCTTAAATGGTTCTGTTGTTGCGACCGGTATACTTCCTGTTATGAGAACTGTTTCATCCTTTAATGCAGGCTCATTAAAATCTGCCTTCATTGTTGAAAGATTAAATATGGCCTTACTTAAAGCTTGTGCAGGCACTCTGAGTTCAAAGCTATTAATGGGTTCATAAACCTCTGTACCGGCCTTTGACAAAGCCTCCATCAAAACAAGCGGCGTTAAGTGTCTAAAATCCCCGGCTGTGCTTACGGGACTAGCATAAGCAGTATGGGTCAACGTTACGATAACGTCCGTCACTTCCCAACCATATAAACCCTGTTTCAATACATGATACACCGTATCCTCTATTGCCTTTTGGAACGATAAGGGGAGGGAGCCTAGTTCCACATCGAGCTTATAAATGATCCCACTATTTTGCTCACTAGGTTCAACTCTAAATCCTACCGTTGCATAAAATGGATTCCCTTTACTTCCCATGACTTCGACCGCACTTCCAGCAGCCTTAGGCTTCTCCATACATATGATCCTCGTTTCAGAAAAACCAACCTCTATATTATCTTGCTCCTGAAGTACCGTTTTAATGACTTCCTTCTGTACTTCACCGAAAAGCGAGATATAGATTTCTCGATTAAAGTCATCCCTAGATATCTTAATAAGCGGGTCTTCCTCTGCCATAGAAGTCAGTACTTCAAACAATTTTTGAGTATCTTCGCTATAAAGGGCCTCTATCCTTGTCTCCATATTTGGCTCAGCAAAGGAGACATTTCTAATTTTATCCGACCATTCTCCAAGGACATCACCGATTTTAAGGGATTTAAGGCCATGAACAATCCCGATGTCACCCGCTTCAATCTTTTCTGCATGAAGCGTCTTGCCTTCTCGAAGCGCGCTAAGCATTTTGACCTTATCTGTAGATGGCTCTAGCTCACCCTCACTATTTCTCCTGCTTACAAGGACTTCCTCTCTAACCCGAAGTACACCTGAGAACACCCTGACATAAGCTTTCTTTTCTCCCGAATGCTCTCTCTCTATCTTAAAAACCACCGCAGAAAGAGGTTGAGGATCTCCTGCAGTATCCCGACTACAATTTACAGGAAGGAAAGCTTCTAAACTATCAAGCAGCGCTTTGACACCGATACCTTTTACCGCTGATCCAATGAATACTGGGAAAACCTTTCCCTCTTTCGACTGTTGGCTGATCTCATGCCTTAAGGCTTCCTTAGCCTGCACTTTGCCGTTAACATAATCCTCAAGCAGCGCTTCGTTATTCATCGATAGTACATCAATGCATTTTTCTACAAACGCTTCACTTCCGAAATCATAACTTTCAGCTTGAGCAGTATCCGTTCCTTCGTTTACTCCCATATATAAAGGGATAGCTCGATTAGTTAATTTCTCCTCAATGCTTTGGATAACTTTAGAAGAATCGGCCCCACTTCTATCGATCTTATTAATAAACAGCAAAGTAGGTATCTTTAGCTTCATCAGACTGTTCATCAGGATCTTGGTTTGCGCCTGTATCCCTTCAACGGCTGAGATCACGAGTATTGCGCCGTCAAGGATGCGAGTAGATCGCTCCACCTCTGATATGAAATCAGCATGCCCCGGTGTATCTATTAGATTCACCTTAAGATCCTGGATTGTGAAAGATACCGTCGAGGCTTTAATTGTGATACCTCTTCTCCGCTCTAGGTCCATAGAGTCCGTCTGAGTATTGCCTTTATCCACTCTTCCCAGCTCGTTTATAACCTTTGTTTCATATAGAATATTTTCAGTAAGGGTCGTCTTCCCTGCATCGACATGTGCAAGGATCCCTATATTTAAAATTTTCATTCAGTAATTTCCTCTTTTCATTTATCATATTTATTTCCTCTCCGGTTCTTTTGAATTGCCGCATAACTATATACCTCCATAATGGTTTTATTTTTTAGTTCAGTCATTTTAGTTCAGCTTCAATTCATGCTGAATCTTCTGACATTTGCACTTTATCATGATTGATGTTGTTTCGCAAGTAGTTTAAAACACAGCACCAAACAACCCTAATTCTTGAAAAGAAGCATTTATCCTTCTCTTTAGAAAGGATTAGTAATAAGCTTTTACCATTGTTTGAGATATGGCTAATATCTTAATGGTCCGTTAAGTTATTTATGATTTGTATAGAAAAGATAACCTTACTATATGGACACGAAGCAAATGAACTGACAACAGATAGATGCTGCATTATAAGAAAAGCGCAAGCGCCTTGCTCAGCCCCGACAAGCAAATGTTCTGAGACAAGAAAAGTCCGGTTTTGACTTTTATTGGCTCAGGTTATTTGACCTCGAGGGGTTAGGCGCTGGAGCTAGATCAAAACACTAGCCAAAATTTTATAACTTTCTTATCTTTTAAAAAAGCTTCTCGACAATTTGATAGCGGCGGCCAAATTATCTATTGTTTTCAGTTGTTGTCAATTTATTATTAATGTGTTGCCAAGTAATGTATTTAGTAGTAAAATGAATCACGTTGATTGGCGCATAAACTTACTCATAATGATAAGGTCGGAGGTTCGCCAGCACCATTCATTGGATTGGAGAAGTACCCAAGTCCGGCTGAAGGGGACGCACTCGAAATGCGTTAGGACGGGCAACTGTCGCGTGGGTTCGAATCCCACCTTCTCCGTTTTTAGAAAACTAATAAAACCTACTAGAAGCTATTTCTTTTTACTCCATTCTTTCAAATCAAAATAAAACTAAATAGACATAAGAATTTGAAGGTCTTCCCAGTTCCCCCTTATTACACAAAGAAGTGTAACCATGATTAGAAAAAACAAGATAAGCTAAAAAGCGCATTATAAAAAATCCTCCTATACACCCCTAATTTTCCTTGGCTATAAATTTCTTCAAAATGCTTATCAAGAGTTACCTCATTCCTTCTTTATGTTCTTTAACTCACAGATCAGTACAGACCTTCCCTTTCTAAGTTTTTTACATTTCTGGCTGGAACTTCTGCCAGCAATACATTATCATCGAATGATTTTGTTGCAGCGGCTCCTGATCTATCCTAACGTTACACCATGATCAATTGTTGCATGTCCTCCAATCCAGCAATTCCTTCCGATTTTCACATCAGTTGTTCGTTCCAATTCTTTTTCTCTATTTATTGAATCTAATGGACGATTTACAATATATATGTCTACTTGAGGATGCCCCTCTATCTAAAATGGCAGTTTAATTTAAACAAGGAGTTAATCATGAAGAAATTTTATATTGCATCCAGCTTTAATAATATTGATACAGTTCGTTACGTTAGTAATGAGTTAAAAAGTAAAGGTTATATTCAAACTTATGATTGGACAAAAAACGTGAGAGCATCAACTTTTGAGGACCTAAAAGAAATAGGACGCCAAGAAAGAAACGCTGTGATGGAAGCGGATTTTATTATTGTTTTATTACCAGCGGGGAAAAGTAGTCATATTGAATTCGGTATTGCACTTGGACAAAGAAAAAGAATACTCCTCTATTCTCCAAATGACGAAGTAAATAATTTCGAAACTACCAGTACCTTTTACCATCTATATGAAGTTGAGAAATGCATTGGAACTATTGATGATTTGGTTGCTATGGTAACAAAATAAGAGTGTATCCTTTAAGCTAAACCTTCTTTGTATTTCCTCACAGAAAGGACCATCCAATGATTAGATTGCATGGTC
>NZ_JADIJK010000055.1 GCF_017355205.1 Bacillus sp. SD088 | reverse complement strand
AGGCAGAGGCCTCCAAGCGACTTCAATAGAATCGCGCGGAAGTGAAACATGGCTCAAAATACGGTCCATCTCTGTCTGTTTTATTGACAGAAGTCCAGTTTCCCATGGCTTCTTTTTGCTGGAATTATCGAAGGCTCTTGAAAAATCTGGTTACACTGGCAAAAGAAAGCGATATTTTAAAAATGGAGAATTGCTTTTATTTGAAAAATAGGTGCTTGACATCAAGGAAAAGAACCCATAAACTAAATATACCTATTAATACAAGGTAGGTGGAACGATGTTTAATCGCGAACTTTTAAAAGGTAGCACCGCACTGATATTATTACAATTATTGGATGAACGCTCCATGTATGGGTATGAGCTCGTAAAAGAGATGGAAAAACGCAGTGATTACACATTACAAGTGAAGGAAGGGACGCTCTATCCAGCCCTCCATAAATTGGAGAAGCAGGGTTTTGTTGAAGCCTTTTGGGAAAAGCAGGAAAAAGGACCAGCTAGAAAATATTATAAACTGACAGAAGCTGGTGAAAAACTATTAAAAGAGAAAACAAGTGAATGGACGCTTTTTTCCTCGATGATTAATCGCGTGTTGGGGAAATTATGATTACTTTTCGCGAATATATCGAGCAGCTAGAAAAGGAATTGCGTCATCATTCAAACCGAGTGGAAATCGTGGCAGAAATCACTGCCCATATTCAGGAGGAAATCTCTGCCGAAAACCTGACCGAGAAGGAAGCAATGGCCGTGATTGTGAATAAGCTGGGGAGTCCGCAAGAATTGGCGGCCAGTTTTCACAACGCTTCATTGCCGACCCCGCCGCAAGTGAAAGTCCTGTTTAGTTTATTTAACATAGGGTTATTTATAGTAGGCATAGGCATTACATTGGCCTATCATGTAGGCAATCTTCCCTTCTTTCATGGGATTTGGGTGACGCTCGCGCAAAATAGCTGGTGGATCTTGATCATTTATACAGCTTACTGGATGTTGATCGGTTTTCAGCTAGGAAAAGAATTTGGCAGCCAAGGAAAAAGGTTATTAATTGAAACAGTTCGGCTCACGCTCTTACCTAATTTGCTGTTTATGGCCATTTTATTTTACGGAATTATCCCAATGGAGTGGTTTCACTCGTTCTTAACAACTCCTTTTCTTGGCGCATGTTTTGTTGCAACGATTTTGTTTTATCCAATTAGCCAGGCAGGATTTTATTTAGGTAGGCACCAGACCATTTAAGGTCTGTTCTTTTTACATATATACATAGTCTTACTAGGTTATCTAAATTGGAGGAATAAACAGAATGATTTTAAAAAATGTTGGCATCAGTTTGGTGTGTGCTGTTGGGATTGCAGCAATCTGGTATTGGCTATTTGCGCCCACTTTTTCATCGGGATTTTTTCTAGGAATAGGCTTATTTATGGTTGGCCTGTTTATCTATGTAATTGCTCCAAAAGGTTCTGCTTTAAAACGAGTTGGCTTGATATCGAGCTTATCTGGCCTAATATTAGGAGTTGTAACGATTGCAGCTATTATGGCGTTACTAACAAATATGTAAGCAATTTGGGATTTGGAAACATGACAGATATGTAAGGAAACTGAAAGGAACTTCAATAGGTTGTACAGAGATTTCGTCCTATACTAAGAGAAAAGGAGGAATCTCCCATGACGACTCGTTCCATACATTTAAAAGAAAATATCGGAAGTCGCACTGAGCGATACTCTAGAAAAAGTTCATATAAATGGAAATGGGTAATGATCCCTGGATTACTTTTATTAGCGACCTTTTTATTGATCACAATTGCGGGTGAAAGATTGGTTGGCGATGAACAGCTTGCACAACTGGACGCTTTAAAAAAAGAAGAAAATTATGTGCCGCTTACGCAGTTACCGGAATATGTGCCACAAGCGTTTGTCAGCATTGAGGATCATCGTTTTGATTATCACTTTGGGGTTGATCCGATTTCTTTGACTCGTGCCCTGTTTATTGATCTGAAAACTCAATCCTTTGCCCAAGGTGGAAGTACGATTACAATGCAACTAGTCAAAAACCAATTTTTGACGCAGGATAAATCGCTAGGAAGAAAAGTAAAAGAAATGCTGATGGCTCTGCAAATCGAACGCCATTATACAAAAGATGAAGTTTTAGAGATGTATCTCAATACCATCTATTTTGGTCATGGGACATACGGTTTAGCGGAAGCAGCACAGCTTTATTTCGATAAAGATTTGACTGCAGAAGATTCACTTACTTTAAAGGAAACGGCAATTCTAGCCTCACTACCAAAGGCACCTGAAGTTTATTCACCATTGAAAAATCCGCAACTGAACAGTGAAAGACAAGCGATTGTATTAAATAAAATGGAAGAATTCGGCCATATCACCGAAGAAGAAAGGAATAAAGCAGTATGGACAGACGAACAGACCGAGTAGTGGATACTCGGTCTAAGCAGTTCGGGGAGAAAAAATTCGAGGGGAATTTCACTGTGTAATCAATGCCCCTCAATTTGTTCAAGTCTATAGTGACAATATGGCGTTCTTGGCACTTTCCACATCAGGGAAACAAGTCGTTACTTCCTTCAGACCACTTTGCTGAAAAATTTCTTTTCCCCATTCTGGTAATCCAGTAATGAATACCGTGTATCCATTCTGTTGAACCTCTGTCACAAAGGAAGTCAACTTTTCTTCGCCAGTTGCATCGATCAAACTGACATCAGCCATGTTAAAAATGAGTGTCTTCGGAATGTTCTCTAATTTTTCTGTTATAGAATATTCGAATGCCTGAGCAGTTCCAAAAAATAACGGACCTTTCAGTGTAAAAATTTTATAATGAATGAAGTGACCATCCCCGGTTGAGTTTTGTCGATAAGTTTCTTCTTGTTGAATGTGCAGCAACTTGCTTTTCTTTTTCACAAATGAAAACACAGCTAATATTAAACCAATCGGGATAGCGATTGTTAAATTCAGAAATATCGTTAATAGAAAAGTGACTACTAATACAAGTGAATCACCGTTTTTCCTTTTTAACAATTCTTTAAATGTTTTCACTTGGCTCATGTTCCAGGCAACATACATTAAAATGGGGGCCATCGCTGCAAGCGGAATATAGGAGGCATAGGGAGCTAACAATAATAAAGTCAGCAGTACAAATATGCTGTGAATGACACCGGATAATCTTGTGGCTGCCCCAGCTTTAATATTTGTTGCAGTTCTAGCAATTGCTCCTGTGGCTGGAATTCCTCCAAATAGTGATGTGATCATATTAGCAATTCCCTGACCAAATAATTCCCGATTGGAATGATGTCTTTCGTTGGTCATCCCATCTGCGACCACAGCAGATAATAAGGATTCAATCGCGCCTAATCCAGCAATGGCAAAGGCTGGTCCCCATAGGTGGTTAATTTTTGCCCATGTGATATCGGGAAAATGAAACCCAGGTAAACTTTGGGATATCCCGCCAAAAACGGTTCCGATTGTATCTAGCTGATGAGAGAAAAAGAATACTGATACAAAAGTGGGAACAAGTAGCCCCACTAACAAAACAGGGATACGCGGTGCAATTTTTGGAATCAACACAATCGTCGCGATGCCTATGCCAGCAATCAAAAGGCCATAAGGATTTAATGTAGGAAGATGCCGAAAAATTTCAATCATATTTTCATGAAAATATTCTTTTTTTTCTAATGCATGCAAGCCAAAGAAATTGCCCAATTGTCCAGTGAAAATAATCACCGCAATGCCTGTTGTAAATCCGATTGTCACGGATCTCGGAATATAATGTATCAAATTTCCGATTCGCAAAAAGCTCATTACGACAAGGAAAAAACCAGCCATAAACCCTGCAATCAACAGGTTTTCATAGCCATATTGAAGAACAATTGCAAGTAAGATGGGAATAAAAGCGCCAGTAGGACCAGCAATTTGAAAACGAGAACCACCTAGCAAAGAAACAATCAATCCTGCAATTATCGTTGTGTAAATACCATATTCTGGCTTCACGCCAGAAGCCATGGCAAAAGCCATCCCAAGTGGAATGGCCACAATACCAACGGTAATCCCGGAAATGAAGTCTTTGCGGATGTTTTCAACTTGAAAACTGTTCAAACGATTTCTAGAAAACAAGGAGACTTCACCTCTATACGCATATTTGAAAGAGTATGTATCATACTTAATGATATCATTAAATGAAGGAAAATTCAAAAATTTTCAGGTGGCATACTTGCTGAAGGAAATCCTGACATCGACATGGGTTTTTGAATGAAACTAGGGCATAACTAAAATGTTAAGCTTCAAAGACGAACACCTCATTGCTTTAGAGAAGGAAACATACATAGACTAGTGGGCAAGACTCTGGATGGTGAGAAGGCTGAGGAGACTTACCTCTCGCCCCAGAAAGCGAAGTATATTTCCTTCGTTTTTATGAAAATACTTCTCTTTTTGACTTTCGGCCACTTTATCCCGCATTAGCGGGCAGTAATTCCCCATTTCCAGGATTTAGGAAAGACGGAAGAAGTATAGGTGGAGGATAAACTGCCCGTAAAGGCCCGCTTGGTTCGGGCCAACAGGATGTTGCTATTTTAGCCTTTGATCCTCTAAAATCAGTGGAAAATAAAAGAAAACTTCTACTTTCACTTTATCTATCCTGCACTAAAAGGATCGGGAATTCTTCTTCGTCACTTGTTTGCCAATAAACAGACTCAATATGAACTTGATCATTTAACTGAGGCAATTCCCCTATTATATCTTCCGCAATATCCATCATATCCTTTGTTCCAGGATAGGAAAGTATAAATATTGGCTAATGCTTGATCCAGCTCCAGCGCCTAGCCCCTCGATCTCAAATAACCTGAGCCAATAAAAGTCAAAACCGGACTTTTCTTGTCTCAGAACATTTGCTTGTCGGGGCTGATCAAGGCGCTTGCGCTTTTCTTGATGTT
>NZ_JADIJK010000054.1 GCF_017355205.1 Bacillus sp. SD088 | reverse complement strand
ACAGATGAAGTGCCTGTATTGGACTTACCAACGGATTATCCGCGCCCAAGAAAACAGAGTTTTCAAGGTGCGACCCTCTCGTTTACGTTGGGGGAAGAGATCAAGAAAACTGTGCATAAGCTTTGTGAGAAAACTGATACAACCGAATATATGGTTCTCCTTTCCGCCTTTATGGTGTTATTACAAAAATATAGTGGTCAAGAGGATATTGTCGTAGGAAGTCCGATCTCTGGGCGCCTGCATCATGACACAGAAACCATGCTGGGTATGTTTGTCAATACATTGGCGATGCGCGGACAGCCAGAGGGAAAGAAAAGCTTTGACCAATTTTTACAAGAGATGAAAGAAACCACATTACAGGCTTATGAACATCAAGAATATCCGTTTGAAGAGTTAGTCGAGCAAGTCGATGTTCAACGTGACCTGTCACGTAACCCGATTTTTGATTGTGTTTTTGTATTGCAAAATCAAGGGGAAGAAGAGATTACTTTATCGGGAACACCTATAAAAAGTTTTGATGATCGTACGGATATTGCTAAATTCGATTTAACACTTACTGTTCATCTGACGGAACATGGGTATAAGGTTGAGTGGGAATATTGTACAGATTTATTTACAGCAGAGACGATTGAACGGTTAGCTTGTCATTTCCAAAGGCTGCTTGAACAACTCAGTCAATCTATTGCGACCAGCATTCAAGAAATAGATATCGTAACAGAAACTGAAAAACAACAACTACTTGAAGCATTTAATCAAAAGGACATTAAGTACCCACGGGAAAAAATGATTAAAGACTTATTTGAAGAGCAAGTTAAAGCGAATCCGCAGCAGATAGCCGTAGTATTTGAACATGAGCAGATTACGTATGAGGAGCTAAATCAAAGGGCGAATCGGATTGCAAACCATTTACTAGCGAAAAATGTAGCAAGTGAAGATATTGTTGCTGTCATGCTCGACAGAGGAATTGACCTTATCGCTACTTTGCTTGGCATTGTAAAAGCAGGGTATGCCTACTTACCGATTGATCCTGAAAATCCGGATGAGCGCGTAGAATATATACTGCAAGATAGTCAGGCAGCTATGCTTATACAACAACAGCATCAAAACCGACAAATCGAATTCGCTGGTGAAACAGTTGTAGCTGAAGAACTAGTAGCGGACGGAAATCCCGAAAATCCTAATGTGGAAATTCACCCGGATCAGCTTTTATACGTCATCTACACTTCAGGTACGACAGGCAATCCAAAGGGTGTTTTAATTGAACATCGAAATGTCGTACGGTTATTGAAAAATGATGCCTTTCCATTTGAAATAAACAATCAAGATGTATGGACAATGTTCCATTCTTATCAGTTTGACTTTTCTGTGTGGGAAATGTATGGCGCTCTGTTGTATGGTGGGAAATTGGTGATTGTGCCGCCAGCTGTTACAAAGGATAGCTTTGAATTTCTCGAACTGTTAGAAAGGGAAAACGTGACGATTTTAAATCAGGTTCCGTCTTCCTTCTATGAATTAATGCATGCTGAATCTTTCAGTGAAGTGCCACAATTGGCATTAAAGTATTTGATTTTTGGAGGAGAAGCTTTAAATCCTCGTAAATTACAAGACTGGTATTCGCGTTATCCGCAAACCAAAATTGTGAACATGTACGGGATTACGGAAACTACGGTTCATGTCACCTATAAAGAAATTACGCAAAAAGAAATTGAAAAAGGTGTTAGCAATATCGGGAAGGCCATTCCAACATTAAACGTCTATATTATGAACGGTGAGCAAATATGTGGCATTGGAATGCTTGGAGAGATTTGTGTAGCTGGTGCTGGTGTAGCAAGAGGATATTTGCATAGAAAAGAACTGACAGCAGCTAAATTTGTTGCAAATCCATTTAACCCTAATGAGCGTATGTATCGTTCTGGTGATTTAGCGAGATGGCTTCCAGATGGTTCGCTTGAATATATTGGCAGAATGGATCAACAAGTAAAAATTCACGGATTTCGTATTGAATTAGGAGAAATTGAAAATGCGATTAGAAAACAACCCTTTATTCGCGATGTTGCTGTAATCACCCAAGTAGATGGAGCAGGGGATCCGAGGTTATGCGCCTATATCGTCCAAGAGGATGAAGGCAAAACTCTCGATGTAACAAAGATCAAGGATGAGTTAAGACATGATTTGCCTGATTACATGATCCCCATGCATATTGTAAGCATGGACAGGCTCCCTGTTACAAGCAATGGAAAATTAAATCGAGCTGCTTTACCAAAACCCCCGTCCCAAAGCAAGGAAGAATATGTAGCACCAAGCAATGAAAAAGAGGCTCTACTAGCCGAAGTAATTGGGACGATTTTAGGAGTAGAACAGGTAGGCATTGAGGATAATTTCTTTGAGCTCGGCGGAGATTCGATCAAAGCGATCAGGGTGATCTCCAAACTGCGAGAAGCAGCTTATGAACTCACAGTGAAGGATTTAATTTTCGAACGGAAAATTCGCCTTATAGCCGATAAAATGGAGAAAGTGGAAAATGGACTCTCTGCATATCCGCAAGAAGAAGTGACAGGTGAAGTACCATTCACACCTATTCAAGATCGGTTTATGCAATGGTCATTAGCAAAACCAGATCATTATAATCAAGCCCTAATGGTGCGGGCTCATAAACGCTTAGATTTGCAAATACTGCAAAAGGCGTTAACCGAGCTTGTTCATCATCATGATGGTTTACGGACTGTCTTTATAGAAGGGAAGCAGAACATCCTTCGGTCAGAAGAAAGTAAACTATTCGATTTAGAAGTATATGATTTTACAAATATAGTGGATGATCGTGAACGAACTGAAAGATGTGAAAAGCAGGCGAATCAATTGCAGCAAAGTATAGATTTGCAGGCGGGGCCACTTGTGAAAGTAGGGCTATTCCAAATGCCTGATGCTGATCAAGTATTATTCTGCATTCACCACCTTGTTGTCGATGGTGTATCTTGGCGGATTTTATTAGAAGACTTACAAACAGCTTATGAACAACAGGAGCAAGAAGGCTCAAGCCAGCTGCCAATGAAAACAGCCAGCTACCAACAATGGGCATATGCTTTAAAAGAATATGCGGACAGTGAGCAAATAGAATTAGAGATTCCTTACTGGCAGGAAGTGCTTGCCGAGGCAGAGGCTGGAAAGCTTCGCGATATGGAAGTGAAGACAGATGGGGAGTATCCGACCTTTCAGATCGAGATGGATCCTGAACATACGGAAAAACTTTTACATGAAGCAGGCGAATCCTACCATACGGAAATCAATGATTTACTTTTGACTGCCTTAAGTCGTGCTGTGCATCAATGGAAGGGGCAAAAGGTTGTGTCCGTTGAACTAGAGGGCCATGGAAGAGAGCCGATTCATAAGCAGATGGAAATTGATCGGACAGTAGGCTGGTTTACAAGTCTGTATCCTATAGTTCTTCATACAGAAGAAAATGATATCAGTCGCGATATTATCCATACGAAAGAAATGTTGCGTCGTGTGCCCAATCATGGCTTAGGCTATGGAGTCATACAACAATGGCGGAAGGAAGTTTTGCCAGAAATACATGCTGATATTTGTTTTAATTACTTGGGACAAGTAGATAGCGAAGTATCAGAAGCAAGTCTTTTTACTTTAGCAGATAACCCGGTAGGAGAAAGTAGTGCAAGCGAAAATCATTACCCGAATGCCATCACAATGAATACGAGTATTGTCAACGACAGATTTGTAATGGAGTTCATCTACCATAACGGAAGTCTTGCGCATGAACAAATGCTAGGATTTGCTGAATGGTATAAAAAATCATTGATAGAAATTATTGAACACTGTATCACAAAAGAAGAAACACAACAAACGGCTTCTGACTTTGGTGACACTGATCTTGAAATGGATGAATTAGATGAAATTATGAAGCACTTTAACTAAAAACATGCTTACGTAAAAGCTATTTTAACAGAGTCCTGTAATATTACAGGGATCCATGTTTTTACAGGACTCTGCTTATTCTGGGCGATAAGAAAGTATAAATTTTGGCTAATGTTTGATCCAGCTCCAGCGCCTAGCCCCGAGAGGCTCGCAGGATGCGAGTCCATCGGCGTTGCGACGTACAGGATGTACTAGTGCAGACGAAGCGACAGGACGTCGCGTTTGAGTCTGCCGCCAGGACGGCGCGAACTTAGCCGATGTTCCACTAAATAACCCTGACCTATGAAGGGAAAAAGCCCCTTCCTAGGTTCAGGAACATTTGCTTGTCGAAGGTAGCGGGCGCCTTGCGCTTTTCTTAGAAATGGAGGTACAACGTGGATAGTAACAATATCGAAAGAATATATCGATTGACCCCGATGCAAGAGGGGATGCTTTATCATAAGCTACTTGATGAACAATCGACCAGCTATTTTGTGCAAAATGTGATTGAATTAACAGGCGATGTCCGTTTGGATTTTATTAAGGCAAGCTTGCAATTATTAACGAAGAAACATTCTGTCTTACGCACAAAAATATTTTATAGAAAGATCAAAGATCCTCGCCAAATCGTCTTAAAGCATGAGGAGATTGGGGTGCGAAGTCTTGATTTTCGGCATTTTTCGGTGCAAGAGCAAGAAGAACAGCTGGAACAATTGAAGAAACAAGATGTCCAACAAGGATTTGACTTGGAAAAAGATGTACTGATGAGAGTCATAGTTGTGCGCCTATCAGAGTCTACCTATAAGATGATTTGGAGTTTTCACCATATTATTATGGATGGCTGGTGCATGTCTCTCGTTGTAAAAGACTTCATGGCTTATTATGACGAGTTAATCAAGGGGAAGCAGTTGGAGGCATTAACAAGAGAAGTAGAGGACAGCTCAAGAAGCCTAGCTAAATACGAGGAATATATTCAATGGCTTTCCAAGCAAAATAAAAATAAAGCTTTACATTATTGGAAAGAGCTGCTTCAAGATTATTCCAATGATGCAAAGCTCGGCTTAGGGTACAAAAGACCAGATCCTGTTGATACCCAGATTTGTCAGACTTCTATCAAACTAGAGAAAGACTTGAATGATAAGCTTTCAGCATTGGCCGTACAATTACAGGTAACAGAAAATACTATAGTGGAAGCTGCTTGGGGAATCCTTTTGCAAAGACTCACAGGGGAAAAGGATGTTGTTTTTGGTAAAGTCGTTTCCGGTAGAAATGCGAATATCCGAGGAATTGAAGAGGTTGTTGGCTTGTTCATAAATACGATTCCTGTGCGCGTAGAAAATAAGCAGGAGACAAAGGTACAGGAACTTGTCCATACATTGCAGGCACAGGCCGTTGAATCTGGACAATATGATTACTGTTCTTTACCCGAAATTCAAGCGCAAAGCCAGCTCAAGGGAAACCTAATGCAGTCAATTCTCGCCTTTGAAAACTATTATGCAGATAATGAGCCGCAGCAATTCGGTGGTCTTTCATTTCAAGTGGAAGACTTAATAGAACAGACGAACTATCCGCTTTCGTTTATTGTTTTTCCTGAAGAGACATTGCGCTTTGAAATTATGCATGACCCTAATGAATATTCACAAGAAGAAATCGAGCATATATTGCGCAATATGCAAAATATTATTGAAAAAATGGTTGAGAAGCCTGATGAAAAGGTTAATCAATTAGATGTGATCTTACCGGAAGATCAAAAGCAAATCATTGATGCTTTTAATCCAGCAGCCACTACCTATCCAAAAGAAAAGCCGATCCATACGTTATGGCTGGAACAAGTCCAACGCTATCCAGAACGGGAAGCAGTGGTCACGGCGGATGAACGTGTAAGCTATGCAGAATTAGAGCAACGTGCCAATCAATTGTGGGGCGAATTGCAACGTACTGGCGTGAAATCGGGGAGCTTGATTGGCATTGTCACAGAGAAATCGGTTGACATGGTCGCAGG
>NZ_JADIJK010000053.1 GCF_017355205.1 Bacillus sp. SD088 | reverse complement strand
CCGGCAAGCCTGAGGAGGCCTGCCACTCGCCCGCGGAAAGCGAAGTATATTTCCGGAGCGAATATATGCTCCATACTAGTTCTTTTTTCTTTGGTGAAAACACTTTTGTCCCAGCCTCTTCTCTTACATAACGCTTATTTCTTTCTCTAAATACCTTTTTAACCCTTCGGCTTGGCCTGCTATGCAAAATGTGCTAATTTGGATTTTATCCTGATAGCATAATACGCTTATAAAGTTTTGGTCTTTAAATTCTTCCTGAGAAGTGTTTAGCAAATCAACATCTATCTCCTCATAATCTTGAACCTGTTCAAATAACATCAACTGATTATGAATCGGAATTGTAATGTTTCTAGGATTTAATTTTGTAAAGGCTCCGAGTATTTTCGGATATCGCCATTGCAATTTCAATTCAGAAAATAGTGTAGCCATATTAATGTTATGTTCACGCATAAACTGTAGTTTATCCGTTACTTGTCCCATAATCGATTGATCTTGATTGACATCCACAACATGAGGGATAAAATCAATAAACTCTCCAATATAATTATAATACTCTTGATCCAAGTATTTTCTTCCATTATGGACAACAAGCATAGGGATTTTTAGGTCTGGGAAGAAATATTGTAACACCTTCACATAAAGGCGTTCAGACAATTCGATCGGATGCTGCTCCCATGGAACCCTTACCTCCTCATTTAAACGGAACGTATATCGGACCTGTTCAAAATCTACTTGTTTCACGAGTTTTTGATACTGCTTAACCGCCTGTTTAAAATCGGCCAATCCAAGCTTTTGATAGATCTCCTCTTGCGTTGTAGCTTGCGGACCTTTTTGGATCTGTTCTATATAGTTTCCATAATCATAATGTGTTTCAGGACCTTGGATTGCTTCTTCCTTATAAAGGCTTACTAGCTCATGCTTCAAAATATCCTGGCTAAAACCGTCAAATACAAGATGACTGCACAAGAGAATAAGTCGATAATCTCTTTCGTCTTTTTTTATTAAAATAAACTTAGCCATTAACTGATCTCCAGCAAAATAATCATCTTGATCAAAATCAGTGTACATGCTGATTACTTGTTGAATGATCTTTTCTTTTACAGTCGTTATCACATACGTTAAATCCAAAAACGGAATATTTAATTGAGCAGGACATTCGACTTCAATAAGTTCTTCCTTTTTTATATTGATTTGTGTACGTAGTATCGGATGTCGTTTCAATAACGCTACCACTGCTTTTTCTAATTTAGGAACATGGGTCTTTTCCTGAAAATGGATCTCCGCAAAGCTGGATCGGATCCCCATTGTATAAGACAATTTTTGAATAGCCGATAACGGTTTTCTAGTTGGAAATGGCTTAGCTTGAAAATATTCAGCATAGCCAGCTAATTTAGTCTGTGCCCTTTCTAGTAATTCCTGCTCCGGAATCTGCCGATAATGCTGCTGTAAAATGGTATCCACATATGATTGCCCTTGTTGCATTCCTTCACCTGGATCAAAGGAAAGTGGGAATAAATAGTGAGCAGCTATCGAATTCGCTTTGCCAAAAAATTGAGCGATCTCTGCCTTTCTGCTTTCTAGAATTGCATCTTCTACCAATACAACTGTTCCATGGCTTGTATCCACTAGCTTTATTTCATCAGAATTTAACCCTAATGCTTGGAGCTGATCAACCTTTTGATCCTGCTCTTGGCTCTCCGTTATCAGTGCTGCTATTCTTTCAACTGTTTTAAGATTGAATAATTGAATCACACTGACCTCAAATCCATGCTCCCTTAATTTAGAAACAAATTTTATCGCTTTTAAAGAGTTTCCTCCTAAATCAAAGAAACTTTCATGGATCCCAATCTCTTCAACGCCCAATACTTCTTCTAAAATCGTCACAACTGTTTTTTCAATTTCTGTATTGGCTGGTTTGTACGGTGTTTTTTCAATTACATTCGGTTCTGGAAGCTTTTTCTTATCTAATTTTCCATTAGAAGTTAGTTCAAACTTATCTACTTTGCTCATATAGGTTGGGATCATATAATCCGGCAATTGCTGACTTAATGCTTCTTTGATCCTACGCTCATCAAGTTCAGCATCCCTCATAATTAGATATGCACAAAGCTGCTGATCCCCGAGCTGATTTTCTTTCACAACTACTTCCGCTTCCTGCACACCAGATTGGGCTAAAAGCAAATGGCTTATTTCTTGTAGTTCAATTCTTCTTCCTCGAATTTTAACTTGATCATCTATTCTCCCTAAAAATTGCAGTGTACCATCAGGAAACCATCTTCCTAAATCTCCCGTCCGATAGACTTTTTTATCTTTGAGAAGTGGATGGGAGACGAATTTCTCTGCCGTTAATTCCGGCCGATTTAAATAGCCATCGGAAACGCCCAAGCCACTTACACAAATTTCTCCTGGCATGCCAATCCCACATAATTGCTCTCCTTCTAGGAGATAGATTTCCATATTGGCAATGCCTTGACCAATCAACACATTTACATATGAATCTGTTGGTTTATAAATATAATCACAACAACCAATGGTTGTTTCGGTCGGTCCATATTCATTATGAATGTGGATGTGCTCGCCAAATTGAGTAAGAGCGGCTTGCGCTATTTTAGCCGACAATTCCTCGCCACCGACAATAAGGCTCTGCAACTGCGGCAATACTTGGCGCTTGTTTGGTTCACATACAATTGCCAGATGAGATGGTGTCAATTTGATCATCGTGAGCTCTCTATTTTGAAAAACAGAGTAAATATCCTTTTCGATCCCTTCCGTATATATGACTAATTTTCCGCCAAAGCACAGGGGAATAAAAATAGAGGTCATCGTCAAGTCAAAACCAATGTTTGTAAAAAGCGGCATGATGGCTTGGCCTGTGACATATTCTTGCTCACAATATTGTAAATAATTGACTAGGTTGCGGTGAGAAATTTTCACCCCTTTTGGCATACCAGTAGAGCCTGATGTATAGATGCAATAGCAAAGTTGATCTATATCAATCGAAATCCCTGGATCATCGATAGTCGAACCTTGCAATAGATTTGGTAGAGCAAGTGATAGACATTCTCCTGTATCGATTTGGGGGGCATTTTCCTCTGTTATAAGAGCCTTTGCCTGACTATCCTTGATAATAAATTCTAATCGGTCCTGTGGATATTGATGTTCCAACGGTAGAAATCCCGCGCCACTTTTCAATATCCCTAAAATCGTTGCGATTAGGTCAAGGCTTCTCGGTAAAGAAAAGGCAACAAGATCATTCTTGCCAATTCCAAGTGCTTGTAAATGATTCGCAATTTGGTTTGCTTTCTTATTCAATTCGTCGTAGGTAAGTTGCTGATCTCCTTGTTCTAAGATTACTTCATTCGCCCTTTTCTCCACCTGTTCTTCAACTAAATCCTTGATCGACTTTTCTTCATGAAAGATCACTTGAGTATCATTAAATTCGTACAATACTTGTCTTTTTTCTTGTTCTGGCAAACAATCCAATGCATTTAATGTTTTATGAAGATCACTTGGGAGTACAGTGAGCATTTGTATATACTGATTAGCTAGACGAACGATCGTTTCTTCCTTATAAAGGTCTGTACAATATTCTATATTTAACAAATAACCATTTTCTGTCATATCAATGGTGAACGTTAGATCAAATTTGGCAATCTGGCTCTCCTGTATGACATCTTGATGGGCCAATTGTTTGACAGTAAGTTGTTCTTGCCCCTGATTCTGCAAAACCAACATGCAATCAAATAATGGGTTTCTCGATAAGTCACGTATTGGCTCTACTTCTTCAACTAAATCTTCAAACGGGTATTCCTGGTGCTCATAGGCGTTTAATGTCGTCTGTTTAATTTCCGTTAGAAATTCGCCGAAGGTCTTCGTTTTGGTCGGACGTCCGCGCAGCGCTAAGGTATTGACGAACATACCGAGCATCCCTTCGGTATCCCGATGAGTCCTTCCCGAAATCGGACTGCCTACGACGATGTCCTCTTGGCCACTATATTTTTGTAATAACACCATAAAGGCGGCTAAAAAGACCATATATTCCGTTGTGTTCGTTTGGCGCGTAATTGTCTGGACCGCTTGTTTGATCTCTTGCGTCATCTCCACTGGCCAAGTAGCTCCACGGAAGCTTTGCTTAGCTGGTCGTGGAAAGTCTGTTGGCAGATCTAAGATCGGAATGTCTTCACGGAATTGGTCGACCCAATACGCTTTTTGTGCCTGCAGATCTTTTTGCTGCATCCACTCACTATAATCTTTATAGTGCACCGTTTGTTTTTCTAAGGATTCCCCCCGGTACAGTTTGGAAAACTCTTTGGTTAATAGATTGATTGATTCCCCATCGGCAATCAAATGATGCAAATCAAACAACAAATAAGCTTGCTTGGCTCCTTGCACCACCTTCACGCGAAACAACGGAGCTTGTTCGACATCGAAAGGACGGACAAAGTCCGTTAAAGCCGTGGCGGCTGTCAGCTCATCGTTTTCTTCATACTCCACCTGAACAGATACCGTATCAGCTATTTTTTGTACTGGCTCTCCTTCCACTAAGTGGAAGCTGGTGCGTAAGATTTCATGGCGGTCTACTAGCTGCTGACAAACCGTTTTGATCTTGTCACGATCGACCGTTCCTTTCATTTCCAGCATCCCTGGGATGTTATAGGCCGTCGCGGCTCCTTCCATCGCTTGGATAATATACAAACGCTTCTGCGGCGAAGACATCTTGTAATAATCTTGTGCAGGTGCAGCTGGGATCGGTTCATAGGACTGATCGGCTTCTAGCTTCTCAATTTGTTCACTCAGTTCTAGAACCGTCGGGGCGTCAAAGATCATTTTTAAAGGCAAGCGGATGCCCATTTGTGCCTCGATCACATTGACGAGACGAGTGGCACGCAGAGAATGGCCACCCAGCGCAAAAAAGTCATCGGTTGTGCTGATGTTCTTGACTTCTAGCACGCCTTGGAAAATCTCGACAAGTGCTTCTTCCCGTTCATTTTTCGGTGCGACATACCTAGTGGAACTGGTGAAGGTTGGCACTGGTAAGGCTTGGTGATCCAATTTGCCATTGCGCGTAACAGGCAACTGGTCCATCTCGGTCACGGTTGTTGGGATCATATAATCCGGTAATTCTGTTCGTAATTGGGTTTTTAGCTGGTCTGGGTCAGGTCGCTCGACCATGTCTTGATACACGACATAAGCCGCAAGGAAGGGTTCCCCCGTTGGGGCTGTTTGCACCAAGACTGCGACATCTTGAATCCCCGCCTGTTGCTTGATGACTTGCTCAATTTCTCCTGGTTCAATGCGGAAACCACGAATCTTTACTTGGTCATCGATTCTCCCCAAGTATTCGATCGTCCCATCTGGCAACCATCTCGCCAAATCGCCTGTGCGGTAGAGTCGGTCACCTGGTTGATACGGATTGGCGACAAACTTCTCAGCAGTGAGCGCTGGTTGGTTAAGATAACCTCTGGCAACTCCGTCGCCGCCGACACATAATTCGCCTGGCATCCCAATCCCAGATAATTGCTCTCCTTGAAGGATGTAGGCACTGCTGTGCTGGAGCGGTCGCCCAATTGGCAGCCGGCTATCCCCTGGTTGTATTGGATAATAAAGCGAAAACGTCGTATTCTCTGTGGGGCCATAGCCATTCATTAATTGGATGGAATGGTGAGCGAGGAATCGCTCTACATGCGCTTCCGACAGTTTTTCTCCACCAATTAAGAGTGACTCGAGCGGTGTAAATACGTCCACATCCAAATCGACGAGATTATTAAACAATTGTGCTGTCATCCACATCGTATTGATCGAATAGGTCTCCAGGGCGTTTCGTAATTGAGCCGGAGCGGTCACAATATCGGTCTCCACTAACGCGACTGTGCCGCCATTGAGAAGCGGACCCCATATTTCAAATGTGGAGGCATCAAAGGAAAGCGCACCGGTTTGTAAAACGCGAGCAGACTCCAGTGCCACATAGTCTTGATTTTTCACCAACCGCACCACATTGTGATGTTCCACGATGACCCCTTTCGGTTGCCCTGTAGAACCAGAGGTGAAGATAACATAGGCGATATCATGCGCGCTTCCCTTGCTTTCCTGTACCCCTTCTTGATAGTTTCTATGTAGAGAGAGAAGCTGTGGCACATTGATGTCCTTGAACGCGGTCCGGTGCCGCTCCCCACATAAAATTGTCTCAATCTGACAATCCTCAATCATCTGGTGCAATCGCTTGGTGGGATAATCAGCTTCAAGCGGCACATAGCCACAGCCATGTTTCAGTATCGCAAGCAGGCCTGCGACCATGTCAACCGATTTCTCTGTGACAATGCCAATCAAGCTCCCCGATTTCACGCCAGTACGTTGCAATTCGCCCCACAATTGATTGGCACGTTGCTCTAATTCTGCATAGCTTACACGTTCATTCGCCGCGACCACCGCTTCTCGCTCCGGATAGCGTTGGACTTGTTCCAGCCATAGCGTATGAATCGGCTTTTCTTTTGGATAGACGGATGGAGATGGATTGAATCCATGCAGTAATTCTTCGGCTTCCGCTGCTCCCACAACATTCAACGAATCTACCTTTTTTGTAGGGTTACGGACAATGTCTTCGATAAGCTGTTTGAACTGATGGAGGATCCTTTTTATTTCATTCGAACTGTATTTTTCCGTATCAAACATAATCGATGTCACCCATACATCGGACTTTTGAATGATTAGACTGATCGGATAATTGGTCTCCTCGCGAAATTTCTCGGTTACGATAAACTGATCATCGATTTTATTCTTCACATAATAGTTTTCAAACACCATCAAAGTGTCGAATGTTAAATCATTCATTTGCTGAATTGTAGCCAATGGACAGTAATCAAATGGAGTTGAATCGATGGCTTGCTTTGCAACAGTTTGCGCGATTTTTTCAAAGTAATCATCGGCATGACTTGTCACACGAACTGGAATAGTATTAATAAATAAGCCTACCATCTCTTGAATATTTTCGATGTCACTATTTCTTCCTGACACGACTTTTCCAAACACAACATCATTAGACTGAGTATATCTTTGTAATAAAATCCCCCAGGCTACTTCGAACAATGTATTGACTGTAATGTCATTTTGAGTACAAAGGTGTTGAATATCATGACTAAGTTCCTCGCTATAGCTTACTTCCACTTGGTTGTTTTCGACTTTTGCCTGTGAAATAGAACCATCTGGCAGAATCGTTACCACATTCGAATAATTTTCTAAAAGTTTTTGCCAATAGCTGAACCCTTTATTAACATCTTGCTTTCTTAACCATTTGATGTAATCTTCAAAATCAGGTAAACGATTCGCTTCTTGACGCACTTCTTCCGCTAATACGTCAAACCGCTTTCCTTCCTGCAAAGCAAGATAATACTTCATGAAGTCGGAAGAAATGATCGATAAACACCATCCATCTAAAATAATATGATGAAAAGTCCAGATAATTTTATAATCCGATGGCCCATTCTTGATCACTTTCAACCGTAAGAGGGAGTTTTTCTCTAGATCAAAGCCTCTTTTAATGTCTTCCTGCGTTATTTCTTGCTCTTGTTCGTTTCTTGCAACTGGGTCTAAATCACTTAGATCGATGGTTTCCATTTCGATCTTTCGGTTTGATAAGATAATTTGCTGTGGCTTTTTTACCTTTTTATAGACAACAGCTGTCCGTAAAATTCGGTGCCTTATGCTTAACAGCTCCAGAGACTTTTTCACTTGTTGTTCATCAAGCTGCTTCTTTATCGACATCACTTCCTGAACAACATAGCTAGTCGATTTTTCATCGAACATTTTGTGAAAAAGCATTCCTTCTTGCATAGGCGTTAACGGATAAATTTTTTCGATTACACGATTTTTAGCCGTTTTCACCATCATATTCTTCCTTTCATACGAGCGATTTATGAAGGGAGGGCGGGACAAAAGTGTTTTCACCAAAGGAGTCTACGTATATTTCCTTCGCTAAGGTAATACGTTGTTCGTCTTTGGAGCTTAACTTTTAGTTATGTCCCAGCCTCGTTTCTTCAATGTGTGACATGATAAAGAGCATGGAAAAATCCTTTTTGGTCGATAAGCTCTTCAAATGATCCTTTTTCTACGACTTTACCGTTTTTCATCATAATAATTTCATCATAACGAGCTAGCATCGCCCCATTTAATTTATGGGTGACAATCACTCTCGTAATATCTTCAATATTTAAAATCGATTTTTCGATTGCTGTCGAGGTTTCATTATCAAGAGATGAGGTTGCTTCATCTAACAAGAGAATTGGCGTCCCTTTAATTAAAGCTCTAGCAATCGACACTCTCTGCTTTTCTCCTCCAGATAAAAGCGATCCATTTTCACCACACTGAAAACCTGGTCCCTTTTTCTCCATCAATGGCTCCAATCCTGACATGCTAATGGCTTTCTGTAGATGCTCATCTGAATAGGATTTAAATAATTTTATATTGTTTTCAATTTGTGTATCGAACATAAAGATTTCTTGCTGAATCATCGAAATAAGTTGATACAGACTAGAAGGATCAATTTCGCGTAGCTCCGTATCATCAAGTAAAATCCGCCCATCATAGTTGTCATAGTACCCCATTAATAGATTTAACAATGTGGATTTTCCACTTCCACTTAACCCAACAACTGCATAGGATTTGTTCTTCTCTAATTCAAAATTAAGGTCAGACAATACTTGATTCTCGCTATCTTTGAAAGAGAAGGAAACATCTTGAAAACGGATCTTATCCGCAAATTCTTCTTTTTTCTCTCCTTTATCTTCCTTCTCCTCTGTTAAGAGCATTTGATCGATTTTGTCACTCAGGACCAATCCAGCTTTGCGTTTAGGCAGATACTCTGCCACGATCGCGATCGGTCCTAATAAATAATTCAACAATTGGATATAGGCTACTACATCCCCGGCAGTCGACTTTCCGTTTAGAGCAAGGTAAGCTCCGAATGAGAATGTCCCGACAACTGCCATAAAACCAGATACCTCTGTCAAACTATTGATTAAATCTGTGAGATTATTAAAGGTTCGTTTCTTTGTTTCTAAACTTTGATTGGCGTCAGAGATCGCATTGGAGACTTCCTTTTCAATTCCAAAGCTCTTTACCACTGTAAAACCATTGAAAAAGTCTTTAATGGTTGTTGTGAAGCCTTCGTTTTTCTCAGAGACACCAGTTTGATGAAAAGCTACTCTTCCATTAAACACAACAGACACGATAATCGGTACTAAACTCAAGATCAATACAACAATCGCCACTAACACATTTAAATAAAACATAGCGGCTAACCCGAGAATAAATAACGCTATTTGTGTAACGAGGATTAAATTCCCTTGCACATAATCTGTTTCAATTGTTTTCACATCATTACTGATGACAGAAATATAGCTGCCAGTATTTTTCTTCTTAAAATCAGTTAAATCTTTCCGAATAATAATCTGGCAGATCACTTCTTTGTATCTCGTGAGTGCATTTTTTATATACTTATTTTTCAACAAGTAGTGGGTAATACTTAGCACTAAATAGAGAACTAAGAAACCAATTACCATCTGAACTAAGCGAATTAATTCGCTAGTAGTTCCATCAACACTAATATCAACTAGCCATTTTAAAATAAAGGCAAGACCTATATTAAAACAAGCTAACAAGATAGAGATGATAATCGTACTGATGAATAAAAATTTATTTTTAAATAGATTTTCTCTTAAAGATCGTCGTGGTTTAATCATTTTCTTCACCTACATATAATTCAAGAACATCCTCTAGTTCATTTTCATCCCATTCGACATGATCGCCGTAATCAGATATCGTAAACTGTCCTTCTTCCACCGTCAGACAATGATTAATGACAGCTTTTAAGGCAGCTTCGAAATGGGTGCAGAAAATATTCATCAGCGTTTGATCATGAGAAGATGATCGGAATTGAATTGTAAATCGTAATCTTTTTTGTTCTATGACACCATCAATAGTCATAGACTTTCCATGATCGTTCTCGTCCGCACTCATCTTTCCTGGATGGAGCATGGAACTTTCGAACATTCCGCTTTCGTTTTCATGGATGTTGCCTAAATAATTAAAGCTAATCCCTAATGGAAGTTGCTTTTGTTTATCCTGAAGCTTGGTTTCAACTAGATGCTTGAAGACCCCGTATGTCAAACCATTGTTAGGGACATTGCGCAGCCGTTCTTTTATCTCTTTAATAGTCCGTCCGATATCGTCTGGGACAACCTCAAGAATCACTGGATAAATATTGGTAAACCAGCCGATTGTTCGATCGATATTTACCGATTGTTCGAGTGGATATCTCCCATGTCCTTCCAGTTCAATACCGACCTGTTTGATTCCAGCCGTTTGGTAGAGTGCCCAACCTAATGCCGATAAAAGCAACTCATTGATTTCTGTATTATAGGCTCTTCCTGCTTCATATAATAAGGAGGAAGTAAGTTCCTCTGATATCTCAATATCATAGCTAAACAAATCTTGTCCTTTTTCAACAAACGATGGATTGTCTATCGTTTGTAATGTATCGACAACCCCTTCCCAATAAGGGATTTCCTGTCTCGCCACATAGGTTTCACCATGCGCAATAAGGGCTTGCTGCCAATCTGGATAAGCCATTGTTTTAAGCGGTAATTTTACTGGCTCCTTCTCTTGCAGCTGAGAATAGGCAATAGTAAAATCTTCCAGTAAAATTCGCCAAGAAACACCGTCCATGACAAAATGATGTACACAGATAAAAAGATGAGTGCCTTTGGATGTATGGTACAAGGCCACTTGGAATAAAGGACCATTTTCCAAATCTATCGAAGCTTGAATGCTTTCACATTCTCCCTCGATTTGTGTTTTTATTTCACCCTCACTCGTAATATGTTCAAGATCATAGACCTTTAATTTATAGAGGTTATCCTCATCTACACGGCGAATCCGTTGTTTTCCATCTGCCAATACAGCTCTCAGCATATCATGGTGAATGACTAATTCATTCAGCACAGAATCAACCATGTTGTCTTCAAGTTTTTCCTGAGTATAGAGCATGATAGCCTGATTAAAATGATGCGGCTTTGGAAATGACCAATTTAAAAATTCATGTTGAATTGGCGACAATTCGTATAAGCCAGTGATTGTTTTTTGCGACTCAGCTAACCGATCGGCTGCTACGTTTTTCAACTTATTAGCGATCCCCCGAATCGTCTTTTCTTGGAACATCATTTCATAATCAAGCTCAAATCCAACCTCACGCATTTTCGAAATAATACGAATCGCTTTGATAGAGTCTCCACCAATCTCAAAGAAGGGGTCATCAATCCCAATCTTTTCTAACCCTAGTACTTCTTGATAAATGGTGACAAGCAATTCTTCCCGTTCATTTTCAGGTGCTGCATAGGCTGTTGAACTGGTGAATGTTGGTACTGGTAAGGCTTGATGATTCAATTTGCCATTACGTGTAACCGGCAGCTGGTCCATCTCGGTCACAGTCGCTGGGATCATATAATCTGGCAATTCCCACCGCAATTGTGCCTTTAGTTGATCTGAATCAGGTTTTTCGGTCCTATCATGGTATACAACATAAGCAGAAAGGAAAGGTTCGCCTGTCGGTGCTGTTTGCACCAAAACTGCGACATCTTGAATCCCCGCCTGTTGCTTCATCACTTGCTCAATTTCACCTAGTTCAATACGGAAACCGCGAATCTTCACTTGATCATCGATTCGTCCTAGGTATTCGATCGTCCCGTCTGGCAACCATCTTGCCAAGTCACCCGTGCGGTAGAGTCGTTCGCCCGGTTGATACGGATTTTCGACAAACTTCTCAGCAGTGAGCACTGGTTGCTTAAGATAGCCTCTGGCGACTCCGTCGCCGCCGACACATAATTCGCCTGGCATGCCAATCCCAGCTAATTGCTCTCCTTGAAGGATATAGGCACTGCTATGCTGGAGTGGTCGGCCTATCGGCAGCCGGGTATCCCCTGGTTGTATTGGATAATAAAGCGAAAACGTCGTATTTTCTGTTGGGCCATAGCCATTCATTAACTGGATGGAATGGTGAGCGAGGAATCGCTCCACATGTGCTTCCGATAGTTTCTCTCCACCAATTAACAGTGACTCCAGCGGCGTAAACACATCCACATCCAAATCGACGAGATTATTAAACAATTGTGCTGTCATCCACATCGTATTAATCGCATAGGTCTCAAGCGCGTTTCGTAATTGAGACGGATCGGTCACAATATCGGTCTCCACTAACGCAACTGTGCCGCCATTGAGAAGTGGTCCCCATATTTCAAATGTGGAGGCATCAAAGGATAGCGCACCGGTTTGTAAAACGCGAGCAGACTCCAGTGCCACATAGTCTTGGTTTTTCACTAACCGCACCACATTGCGATGTTCCACCATTACCCCTTTCGGTTGTCCTGTAGAACCGGAGGTAAAAATAACATAGGCGACATCATTCGCGCTTCCCTTGCTTTCCGTTGTCCCCTCTTGATAGTCTCCATGGAGAGGAAGAAGCTGTGGCACCCCGACTGCTTCAAGCTCAGTCCAGTGGCACTCCCCACATAAAACTGTCTCAATCTGACAATCCTCAATCATCTGGTGCAGCCGCTTGGTGGGATAATCAGCCTCAAGCGGCACATAGCCGCATCCATGCTTCAAAATTGCAAGCAGGCCTGCGATCATATCAACAGATTTCTCTGTAGCAATCCCAATTAAGCTTCCCGGTTTCACACCGTTGCGTTGCAATTCGCCCCACAACTGATTGGCACGTTGCTCTAATTCTACATAGCTTACACTTTCGTTTGCCGTAACTACCGCTTCCCGATCTGGATGGCGTTGAACTTGTTCCAGCCATAGCGCATCGATCGTTTTTTCCTTTGGATAGGAAGTAGCCTCGGGATTAAAATCAGTCAGCACTTGTTGACGTTCTTTTTCAGTTATTAGACTAATTTCCTCTATTGGTTGCGAGAGCTGTTCACTCAATGACTGTAATAAATACGTCATTCGCTCAGCTATCTGCCGAATCGTCTCTTCCTGAAATAGAGCCGTACAATATTCCCACTGCAGAACATAGCCTTGCTTCTCAATATCAATATTCAAAGTTAAATCAAATTTTGATATTGTGGAATCGTGATTGATGTTGCGAAACCCCTTGTGATCAGACAGCTGATTGTTTTCCTGATTCTGCAGAACAAGCATATGATCAAAAATCGGATTACGTGACAGGTCACGTTGAACATCGACTTGCTCGACTAACTCTTCAAACGGATATTCTTGATGTTCATAAGCCTGTAATGTGGTTTCTTTCATCTCTTGTAAAAATTGCTCAAAGCTTTTCTTTCCCTCTGGCTGTCCGCGCATCGCCAATGTATTGACAAACATACCCAGCATGGTTTCTGTGTCATGATGCAGGCGCCCAGAGATCGGACTTCCTACAACAACATCATCTTGGC
Source organism: Bacillus sp. SD088 (assembly GCF_017355205.1). GTDB lineage: Bacteria > Bacillota > Bacilli > Bacillales > Bacillaceae_C > Lederbergia. The sequence goes on along the minus strand of NZ_JADIJK010000053.1, from coordinate 196 downwards.
CACTGTATTTTTGCAACAACACCATAAAGGCGGAAAGGAACACCATATATTCGGTTGTATTGGTCTTCTCACACAGCTTGCGTACGCTTTTCTTAATCTCTTCCCCCAACGTAAACGAGAGGGTCGCACCTTGAAAACTCTGTTTTCTTGGGCGCGGATAATCTGTTGGTAAGTCCAATACAGGCACTTCATCTGC
>NZ_JADIJK010000052.1 GCF_017355205.1 Bacillus sp. SD088 | reverse complement strand
GCCGTTCCCGAAAGGCGAAGAAATCAGGAAAAGAGTAACAGCGCCAGCCATGGCCGTTCCCGAAAGTCGAAGAAATCAGGAAAAGAGTAACAGCGCCAGCCACGGCCGTGCCCGAAAGTCGAAGAAATCAGGAAAAGAGTAACAGCGCCAGCCACGGCCGTGCCCGAAAGTCGAAGAAATCTGCAAAAGGGTAACGGCGCCAGCCACGGCCGTTCCCGAAAGTCGAAGAAATCTGCAAAAGGGAAACGGCGCCAGCCTCCGCCGTTCCCGAAAGTCGAAGAAATCAGGAAAAGAGTAACAGCGCCAGCCATGGCCGTTCCCGAAAGGCGAAGAAATCAGGAAAAGAGTAACAGCGCCAGCCACGGCCGTGCCCGAAAGTCGAAGAAATCAGGAAAAGAGTAACAGCGCCAGCCACGGCCGTTCCCAAAACGCTAAGAAACCCGGAAAAGGGTAACGGCGCCAGCCTCCGCCGTTCCCGAAAGGCGAAGAAATCAGGAAAAGAGTAACGGCGCCAGCCTTGCCCGTGCCCGAAACACGAAGAAATTCGAAAAATCCCCATTTTTTAATGAATGTTTCCTGAATTTTATAAGTCCCCCGTTTTCCAGTCGAGAGGGTGGACATTGACATCTACTAACCAGAGTTTGATAATAGTAACAGTTTATATTGTGTTTGAGGAAGTGAACTACTGGTGGATGAACAACAATTATATCGAGATACATGGGCGGGAATCGACTTAGACGCCATTGTTTATAATATGAAAGAAATTTGTAAGTTGCTTCCCAATGAAACCAAGGCTTTTGCAGCAGTGAAGGCAAATGGTTATGGGCATGGAGCGGTACAAATAGCTATTGCGGCCTTAAAGGGGGGCGCTCATGGCTTATTGGTCGCTTTTTTGGATGAAGCTTTAGAGTTAAGAAAGGCTGGCTTGACAGCCCCAATTCTCGTTTTAGGTTATACGCGTCCTGAGGATGCTGATGTGGCGGAAAAAGCAGGCATCTCTTTAACGGTTTATCAATTTGATTGGCTGCAAAAAGCCGAGAACTTTATTTCAAAGGAAGCCAGATTATCTGTGCATATAAAATGTGATACGGGTATGAATCGAATTGGGATAAAGGACACAAATGAATTATCCCTCATGGAGGATTTTATCAAGAAATCTAGTTCATACTATTTCCAAGGGATTTATACCCATTTTGCCACAGCTGATCAAAAAGAGGAACAATACTATCAGAGGCAATTAGCTCGCTTTCGCGAATTTTTGAGGGTCTTAAAGATGCAGCCCCCTTATGTGCATGCTGCCAATAGTGCTGCAACTCTTTATCACCACGACTCACTATTTAATGCGATTAGGGTTGGCATTAGCTTGTATGGATTATCCCCTTCACCTGAAATTAAACCCCATCTTCCATTTGCGGGTAGAGAAGCATTTTCTCTTCATACGAAAATTATTCATATTAAAAAGTTGTCAGCCGGTGAAACGATCGGTTATGGGGCAACTTATACTGCTGAGGAGGATGAATGGATTGCGACGATACCGATTGGCTATGCTGATGGGTGGTTAAGGCATCTACAAGGTTTTCAAGTTATTGCAGATAATGAATGGGCTCCAATTGTCGGTCGGATTTGCATGGACCAAACTATGATTAAGTTACCTCGATTCACAGCGATTGGCACAAAAGTCACTTTAATTGGGCAACAAGGCGAAAAGAAAATTTCTGTCGATCATGTTGCAGAAAAATTAGATACAATCAATTACGAAGTGACATGTATGATTAGTCACCGTGTTCCTCGTATTTACGTTTAGGCTCATAGGATGTAGATCAGAGCGTCGTTGCGATGTACAAGGGTTACAGTGTAGACGAAGCGCTAGGACTTCGAGCTGCGAGTCTGGAGCTGGACAGTCGCCTGCGCTTTTCTTGACCAACTACAGACGGCGGGAGCTCGAGACTCGAAGGATGCGAATCCATCGGTGTGCGACAGGACGTCGCGAACTTAGCTGTTCTTCCTATTTTCGCCCCTGAGCGACCACCTTCCGCTTTTCATTGTCCAGCTGCAGCGCCTAGCGACTAGCAAATTTACGTCTTCTTCCTACGATAAGTCAACATCGGCTCATGCTTCGCCGTGTTGTCTAGCTACAGACGGCAGGAGCTCGCGGTCAAATAACCCGGAACCGCCGAAGGGGAAATTCACCCTTCCTCGGTTCCGGAACATTTTCTTGTCGCTCCTAATCAGCCGTCTTTCGCATTTCACTTTTCCTTTATCTTGTCAGAAGCCTTTAAATTTGTACGTCGCTGAACAAGCGCTTTCGCTTTTCCGTATATTTTGGCGAAAAAGATAAAAATTTTGGTAAATATAGCAGGATAATTACGATAAACGTAGAAATATTAGTATTATAACTGGATTTATGGGTTGATAATAGAAAGAGAATCTCGAAACGGTCTTTGCACGAGTGCTGATTGATGGTATCATAATACAGGAATGGTTAGAGTGATTGTGGAGGTGTCGTGGGTGTCTGAATCCAGCGGAACAACGGAAATCATGATTCGCTTGCCGCAACAATTAATTGCGGAATTGGACGGATATGCTGAATTGGAAAATGTAAATCGTAATGAATTTATTTATCGCGCTACAAAAATGTATCTTCGTGAGCGAAGGAGACGCCAAATTGTAGAAACAATGCGGCGGGGTTACATGGAAATGGCAAAAATCAATTTGGCAATTGCTTCCGAAGCCATTCAGGCAGAGTATGAAGCAGAAAATACAGTCGAACGTCTTGTAAGCGGGGGCTAGTATTTTGAGTGTAAAGCGCGGTGATGTGTATTTCGCCGACTTGTCACCAGTAGTCGGTTCAGAACAAGGCGGAGTGCGTCCTGTATTAGTGTTGCAAAATGATATTGGGAATCGATTTAGTCCTACTGTCATCATTGCTGCTATAACGGCGCAAATTCAAAAAGCCAAATTGCCCACACATGTGGAAATTGATGCCGAAAAGTACGGTTTTGAAAGGGATTCAGTCCTACTGCTTGAACAAATTAGAACGGTGGATAAACAACGTCTAACAGATAAAATTACACATTTAGACGAAGAAATGATGGAAAAAGTAGATGAAGCCTTGCAAATAAGTTTGGGACTCATCGATTTTTAAGGCGCTTTATTGTTGAAAAACAAAAGCGCCTTTTTGAGCAGATAAAATAATTAGCGATGTTGTATAGTCAAAAAGACTACGCTTAATCTGGTCATAGCGAATATAACTTTTTTCCTGTTCTCACTTATAAAATGTGTTAGTATTTGAGTTTTTTAACAAGCCATTGTTAAAATAAAGTTTGGAGAAATGGCAGCTGTCTGCTTTTGAAATTAATTATTCACATCTGTGAATATTATTTTTTATGGTCTAAGAAATTAAATCTTCGACCTTCGAATCATTAACAGGAAGTCATGGTTGATGTCTAGCTCTAGGCGCCATCGGCGAGACGCTCGCAGGATGCGGTCCATCGGAGAAGACATGCAGACTTGGCAACCTTAGTCGATGTTCTACTAAAATAACCGGATACAATAAAAGTCAAAATCGGACTTTTATTGTCCCAGAACATTTACTTGTCGGAGGGCAACAGGATGTTTGTCAGAAAGGTGGTGCGACGTCCAGGACATACTAGTGCAGACGCAGCGACAGGAAGTCGTGCTTTGAGTCTACCGCTAGGACGCGTGAACTTAGCCTTTCTTCTTACATCAAGACCCCTTGCGCTTTTGTTCTAGATTTGCCCAATAAGAGGAGGAAGACAGTTCGATGAAGAGAAAGATTGTTCGTTACGTACAAAATTATGGGGGAGACATTGTAGAAGAATGGATGGATGAAATGCGAGAACGTGGGGATTCTCGTTCATTCAATACAATTTCAGATAATGTATTCTATAATACTAGTAAAGAATTTTTAGATGTGATCGTCTCTAATATTGTTGATTCCAATGAGACGTACAATGATAAGGTAAAGGATTTTGGAGAAAGCATTATTAGATTAGGTTGGCCTCTTACGTATTTAACAACGGGGATACGAATCTACCAAAGCATTATTTTTGAAAAAATAGTGACAGAGAGTGATCTTACAAAAGATCAAATGAAAAAATTAGTATTAGATCTTGAATCATGGCTTGCTCCTATACAAGATCAGTTGATTAATACGTATTCAGATACCTGGGAGAAAACGATTACGATGCAAAAGGTGGCACTACAAGAGCTTTCGGCACCGTTAATTCCAGTATTTGAAAAGATATCTATTATGCCGCTTGTGGGAACAATTGATACAGAACGTGCTCGGTTAATAATGGAAAATCTATTAAGTGGTGTCGTGAAGCATCGCTCGGATGTTGTTTTGATTGATATTACCGGTGTACCTGTTGTGGACACAATGGTAGCCCATCATATTATCCAGGCAGCGGATGCTGTTCGATTAGTGGGCTCGAAATGTATGCTTGTTGGAATTCGCCCGGAGATTGCTCAAACGATTGTGAATTTAGGTATTGATCTAAACCATATTACAACCACGAGTACCTTGCGAAAGGGGATTGCACAAGCTCTTGCATATACTAATAGGGAAATTGTCGTAATGGAGGGTGTAGATTGAGAATTCCAATATTAAAATTAGGCAAATATCTACTTGTTTCGATCCAATGGGAACTTGATGATCAAACTGCTTTACAATTTCAAGAAGACTTACTACAAATGATTCATCAGACAAACGCCAGTGGCGTCGTGATTGACATTACATCGATTGATTTTATCGATTCCTTTATTGCAAAGGTACTAGGCGACGTGATTGAAATGTCTAAACTAATGGGAGCAAGGGTGGTTATTACAGGGATTCAACCATCCGTCGCTATCACGTTACTCGAGCTTGGTATCCGTTTGGATGATGTGATGACAGCAATAGATTTGGAAAACGGTTTAGATAAATTACAACAGGAACTGGGGGAGTAGCCTATGGAGCTGCAGTCCTGCGTTAAAATATTAAATGAATGGGACATAGTAGCAGTTCGCCAATTAGGCAGAAATGTGGCAAAGGAGCTTGGGTTTGGGACGGTCGACCAGGCAAGAATCACGACTGCGATCAGCGAATTGGCAAGAAATATTTTCTTGTATGCAGGTGAAGGCGAAGTCTGCATCGATAAATTTTACGAAAAGGGAAAAAGTGGTGTGAAAATTACTGCAAAAGATCAAGGGCCGGGAATAGCTGATATTCGTAGGGTAATGGAAGATGGCTATACGACATCGGGAGGACTAGGAGCAGGTCTTCCTGGTGTGAAACGGCTAATGGATGAATTCGACATTCACTCTAAAGTTGGAGAAGGAACTGAAATCACTTCGGTGAAATGGCTCCGATAGGAGGATTTATCGACATGGGGTTTAGAGAAACACTGGAAGATAAATATAGAGATATTATGAGTAAATATTTAGAGGATAAAAATGAACAGACTTTGTACCAAGGGCAGAAATTAAGTAGAAAATTAATTGAACATCATATTTCTCCAGAAGAAATTATCAGCTTACATAAATCTGTGATTATGGAGAATGGTTACCAAGAGGAGAACGTCTTATATTCCTTTGATATTTTGCTGGAAGTGATGATGGGATATGGTCTTGCGTACAGAGAACATCAAAGTTTGCGGACAGAACAGCTAGCTTTAAAAAGTGAAATTGAGGTAGCCGCTAAGATGCAACAAACTTTGTTACAGACGGTAAAGCCTCAGATCGATGGATTGGAAATTGGCGTGATTAGTGTACCTGCAAGACAGATGAACGGAGATTATTATCATTTTATTAAAGATGAACATCAATGTCTTGGGGTGGCGATCGCAGATGTCATTGGCAAAGGAATCCCAGCCGCATTATCCATGTCTATGATTAAATACGGAATGGATAGCTTTCCGGAAGGGGAAAAAGCCCCAAAGGACATACTAGAAAGCCTTAATCGCGTTGTAGAACAAAACGTGGATCCCAGTATGTTTATTACAATGTGTTATGGCGTCTATGATCCAAAATCTCATTATTTTACCTATGCTTCAGCAGGCCATGAACCAGGCTTTTTCTATATGTCTGAATCACAGACGTTTCAAGATTTAGAAGCAAAAGGATTATTACTCGGAATTGATAAAAGAACGAAATATAAAGAATTCGGCCATCAGCTTGAGGTTGGAGATATGGTCATCCTTCTCTCAGATGGTGTTTCAGAATGTCGAACACAAGATGGATTTATTGAACGAGAGGATTTAATGGCTATGATCCATGATTATATACATATGTCAGCCCAAGAAATCGTCACGAACATTTATAAGGATTTAGAAAGACTTCAAGATTTTGAACTAAGAGACGATTTTACACTTATTATTTTAAGAAGAGTTCACTAACAGGTTTTATCTTAATTAAAACGGGGTAAAAGAAATACCAGAACCTTTTAAGGGGTGAATGGATAGTGAATATTTCAATAGATGTAGAAGAAACGGAAATAGGAATCATAGCGAAACTAGCTGGTGAAATAGATGCTTATACAGCTCCAACGGTACGTGATGAACTCCTACCACGTGCAGAGCAGTCTGAGATGAAAATAGTTGTCGATCTATCAGAGGTAAATTATATGGATAGTACAGGCTTGGGCATATTTGTAGGTCTATTTAAGACATTAAAAGAGCATAATGGGGAACTCGTTTTGAAGGGAATGTCTGATCGTTTAAAACGACTTTTTGATATTACTGGATTAGCAGATGTAATGGATGTCAATACCGAGGTAGAAGGTGGAGTTTAACATGGAAGAAGCATTTGACTACATTGAGATGAAAATTCCTGCAAAACCAGAATATGTAGGCGTGATCCGGCTCACTTTATCAGGATTAGCAAGCAGAATGGGCTTTACATATGATGCAATTGATGATTTGAAAGTAGCTGTAAGTGAGGCCATTACGAATGCTGTTCAACATGCTTATAAGCAAAAAGAGGGCGGAGAAATTGTGGTTGGGTTTGCGCTTCATGAAGACAAACTTGAAACCATGGTTGCCGATTCTGGAAAAAGTTTCAATCTTGAAAAGATTCGGAGGGAGATTGGTCCGTATAAAAGTGGAGGAGATGCTGAATTTCTTCGTGAAGGAGGCTTGGGACTCTATTTGATCGAGAGCTTGATGGACGAGGTGAAAATACATCAGCATGAGGGTGTAACAGTCTTTATGACAAAATTCCTTGAGGGAGAGCAGGTGGAGAGTGATGTTGAAACAATCTCAACCTGATCATGATAGAAATCAAATTAATGAATGGATCAAAGCTTACCAAGAGCAGCAAGATGAAGAAGCTCAAAATGAATTAGTGCTCCATTATCAGAAATTGGTTGAATCCATTGCTCGTAAGTATTCCAAAGGGAAGTCTTTCCATGAAGATATTGTACAAGTTGGTGTCATTGGATTACTTGGGGCCATTCGTCGCTATGATGAAAGCTATGGAAAAACGTTTGAAGCCTTTGCGATTCCTACGATTATTGGGGAGATCAAACGATTTTTAAGAGACAAGACATGGAGCGTTCATGTACCACGGCGTATAAAAGAACTGGGGCCTAAAATTAAATCGACTGTGGAAGAATTAACAAGGGAACTCCAACGTTCGCCGAGAATTCCGGAAATTGCTCAATACCTAGAAGTAACAGAAGAAGAAGTATTGGAAGCAATGGAAATGGGAAAAAGCTACCAAGCCTTATCTGTGGATCACTCCATTGAAGCAGATGCAGATGGTAGTACCGTTACATTATTGGATATTGTAGGGAGTATTGATGATGGTTATGAAAAAGTGAACCAAAAAATTGTGTTGGAAGAAGCCCTACACGTTTTATCGGATAGGGAAAGAAAAATTATCCAATATACCTACTTAGAAAATAAAAGTCAGAAAGAAGCTGGAGAGATGTTAGAGATTTCCCAAATGCATGTATCCCGTTTACAAAGAAAAGCGATTAAAAAACTGAGAGAAGCCATTTTTGAAAACAATAAACATACGGAGAAATTCTCTCCATGATCCATTTGGACAGACAACAAATAGAGGTCCATGCATTTCAAACGGCAAAAGGTAGTAATCCATATTGTGGGGATGCATTCTATTTAGATGTGCAAGATGATTACTTTCTTTGTGTTTTAGCCGATGGACTGGGAAGTGGCCAATATGCCTATGAATCTGCAAAGGCCGTTACTTCTATAGTAGAAGCTAATCCAGAAGAAAGCGTCGATACATTAATGGATTACAGCAACAAAGTCTTGTTGCGGAAGCGTGGAGCAGCTGTAGGGATCCTAAAAGTTGATTTTTGTAAACGCGAGTTTGAATATAGTTGTGTAGGCAATCTTCGCTTTTACGTGTATACACCGGCAGGTAAATTAATTTACCCTATACCCGTGAAAGGCTATCTCTCCGGTAGACCCCAGAAGTTTCATACTCATAAATACCCCTATGAAGAACAGTCGAAATTCCTTCTTCACTCTGATGGTTTCATTAATGTTAAAACCCGTGAATTACTAGGGGGAAACCATTCCGTTTGGACAATGACAGATCAGCTAAAAGCAAAACAAGTCAATACAACAGACGATATGTCCTTTATCGTCGGCACCCTACTCTAAGAGTGGGGTCTTTTTCAATGCTTAGGAAACTAAAAAATGGTCGCTTGTGGATAAGTTGTAATTTTGAGTTTCGTCGTCTAGCTCCGGCGCCCAGCGACTAGCAAACTTTCAGCTTCTGCTTGCGTAAGTCAACATCGGCTCATGCTTCGCCGTGAATCCTTTATCTCGTCAGAAGCTTAAAAAGTTTGTATCGCTAAACGGGCGCTTGCGCTTTTCTTGTCGTTTAGGAAATTATAAAATTGCAGCTTGTGGATAAGTTATAACTTTGAGTTTTGTCGTCTAGCTCCAGCGCCCAGCGACTAGCAAACTTTCGGTTTCTTCCTACGATAAGTCAACATCCATTCGCTTTCCAAGCTCATGGTGTTTCCTTTATCTCGTCGAACCCTAAAAAGTTTGTACGTCGCTAAACGGGCGCTTGCGCTTTTGTTCATATCTGGCACGCCTTGGAATTTGTCGAAAAAAGGTTGAATCTTTCTTTAATTTCTCACAAAATGATTACAATTTGAATAAATTCTTGCTTTTAAGTGGATTTTAGTTCAAATTATAGAGGGGGTATTCGTTAGATTTAGTAAAGGAAGTGATCGAAAATGATGGAATGGATGTTAGCCATTTTACTAGGATTGGCCGTGTTACTCCTAATTCTATCGTTTGTCAAAACGCGACGGGATTCATCAAAGGTAGAGAGGGAAGTAGATCAGCTTTCTCTTACAATGACAGATGAATTGTATAAATTACAACAAAAAGTTCGATTTCTTGAAATTGATAGGGAGATAGATGCACAGGAATTAAAGATCCCATCCAGTTCTTCTAAAAGTCGAATTTTGCTGCGAGATGCGATTGATCTTCATAGACGTGGTTATTCCTTAGAAAATATTGCAGCGCAAAAAGGGCTCTCTAAACAAGAAATGGGACAATTACTTACTCCTTATATGGTGGTTAAGGAAGGAGAGAAAAGCAAATAATGTCAGCAAAATCAATGCGTAGCTTTGCTTTTGGCCTTATTATTGCTGCATGTTTGTGTGGGGTTGCCTACTATTCTACCAATGATGAAACAAGTGCGAAAGAGGTTGAAAAACCGTCGGTAGAAGACATGAAAAAAACGTTAGTTTCTGAGGGATATGTCATCCACACTGAAGAAGAATGGCACGAACAACTTGCTGCGACTGAAAAGACTAAGGATGATGAAAAAGCAGAAGAAGAGCCAAAAGAAGCTGAAAAAGAAAAAATTGTCTATCGTTCGACAATTATTGTTTCAGACGGAATGACAAGTATTGATGTAGGAAGAGCTCTAGAAAAGGCAAAAATTGTTAAAGACCCAATGGATTTCGTGAATGAGGTAGAAAAACAAAAACTGGAGAAGAAATTAAAACCAGGTTCCTATGAGGTCGATAGTAATATGAAGCTTAAGGATGCTATTTCCGTTATTTTTAAATAAAGTATCGATAGAAAAAAGCTGGAGTGTGATACTCGAGCTTTTTTCTATCGAATCGTATTCAATCAATGGGAATGAGAGAAGCCTTCACTGATTGAAGTTTCACTTTTATGATAAAATAGTTGTTAGTAAAAGAGAAATGAGGGACCAGTGTGATACAAGTTGAACAAAATATTGATTTACATGGAAAAATTGCAAAAGAACTCAATTTATCGAAAAAACAAGTATCCAGTGTCATTGAACTTTTAGAAGAAGGAAATACTGTTCCATTTATCGCGCGTTACCGAAAAGAAATGACGGGTGCATTAGATGAAGTACAAATCAAAGGGATTTTGGATGGATGGACGTATCTGCAAAATTTAGAGCAACGTAAAACAGATGTCATTCGCTTAATTGAGGAACAGGGAAAATTAACAGAGGAATTACAGGTCGCGATTTTAAAAGCGGACCAACTACAAATTGTTGAAGATTTATACCGTCCATATAAACAGAAGCGCCGTACTCGTGCCGCTGTTGCAAAAGAGAAAGGGTTAGAACCATTTGCGGAATGGCTTATGAACTTTCCAGTAAATGGCAGTGTGGAAGAAGAAGCAGAAAAATATATTTCAGAGGAAAAGGAAGTAGCAGACGTTGTTACCGTCATTCAAGGGGCAAAGGACATCCTTGCTGAGCAATTTTCGGATGATGCGGCTATTCGCCAATGGATCAGAAAGGAATTTTTCCACGCCAGTATAATCACTTCTGTGGGAAAAAACACGGATCAGGATGAGAAAAAAGTCTTTGAAAACTACTATGAATATGAGGAGCCTGTGAAAAAAATTGTTCCTCATCGCACACTAGCATTAAATAGAGGAGAAAAGGAAGAAATCTTAAAGGTCTCCATTAAAATGGACCCAGAAAAAATTCTTTCATATATAGAGAGAAGAGTAATCAAAAAGAAAGAATCCATTGCTGCGCCTGTTATCATGGAAGCCATTGAAGATGGATATAAACGTTTAATTGAGCCAGCGATTGAACGTGAAGTTCGAAATGAATTGACTGAAAAGGCAGAAGCACAAGCCATCCATATCTTCTCTGAGAACTTACGAAATCTTCTCCTGCAGCCCCCTCTAAAAGGAAAAATGGCATTAGGTGTTGATCCAGCCTACCGGACAGGCTGTAAATTGGCCGTTGTGGATGAGACCGGAAAATTACTACATATCGATGTCATTTACCCACATCCGCCCAAAGCCAAGCGTGCTGAGGCAAAAGAAAAGATGATGCAAGTATTAAAACAATACCAAATTGAAGTGATTGCGATCGGGAATGGAACGGCATCCCGAGAGACGGAACAATTTACTGCAGATATTTTAAAAGAAATGAAGGAAAATCTAGCTTATGTGATCGTCAATGAAGCAGGGGCAAGTGTGTATTCAGCTTCTGCTTTAGCGAGAGAGGAGTTTCCTGATCTGCAAGTCGAGGAAAGAAGCGCCGCTTCGATTGCTAGGAGACTGCAGGATCCGTTGGCAGAACTGGTGAAAATCGATCCAAAATCAGTTGGAGTCGGTCAATATCAGCATGATGTCTCGCAAAAACGATTAAACGAATCATTAACCTTCGTTGTCGAAACTGCAGTGAACCAAGTTGGCGTGAATGTAAACACAGCCTCACCTTCTCTTTTACAATATGTGTCAGGGCTTAGCAAAACAGTGGCGAATAACATTGTCAAGTACCGGGAAGAAAATGGGAAGTTTACAGGACGGAAACAATTGAAAGGAATCCCACGTTTAGGAGCGAAAACGTATGAACAAGCGATTGGCTTTTTACGTATCCTTGATGGAAAAGAGCCGTTGGACGTAACACCTATTCATCCCGAAAACTATGATGAAGTGATGAGTTTACTCAAGCAACTTGGCTTCTCAACAAAAGATATAGGTAGTAAAGAATTGGTCGGTGCACTAAAAAAGCTTGATCAAGAAAAGATGGCGGCTGAATTAGGACTTGGTGTTTTAACATTACGGGATATCATAGAGGCATTGATGAAGCCGGGACGCGACTTACGAGATGAGCTGCCGAAGCCATTATTGAAAAAAGATTTATTGAAGCTAGAGGATCTAAAGCCTGGCATGGAGATGCAAGGCACAGTGCGAAATGTAGTGGACTTTGGTGCGTTTGTTGACGTCGGTGTAAAAGAAGATGGACTTGTGCATATCTCTAAGCTAAGTAAACAATTCGTGAAACATCCTCTAGATGTTGTCTCACTTGGAGATATTGTAACGGTTTGGGTAGAAAAAGTGGATGTACAGAAGGGAAGACTTTCACTCACAATGCTTTCTCCCGGAGAATAAACAAAAGGAAGCACTGCATTTTTCATTTGCAGTGTTTCCTTCTATAATAGTGCCAGCATTGATTTAATAATTTGATTTGATAGAGATTTTTTTCGAAAAAGGCCTTTTGCATTTGATGTACAAACCAGCTAGGCATTCAAAAACCTCCTATAAGAGCGTGTTCAAAACATTGAGTAGCGGAAAAGCAAGCCAACGAGCTTCCATAGGCAGTGGTAACTTCTCGACGTTCGGCACTGGATGACGTGCATATAGCCTTTGATCTCACTTTTTGAGCATCCTTTATAAATAGTTTGCTTCATTATATGTGGCGAAAACGAGAGGGGTTCCAACGTACTTCGTAAGAGGGTGTTAAAGTGACCAATGAAGAATTGCAATTTTTAGTTGAGAAAATATCAGCACAGTATTTCCATAAATCGTTTCAACATAAGGCTGTTTTTAATGCTCGCTTGCGTACAACGGGAGGACGCTATTTGCTAACCTCTCATAATATAGAAATCAATCGCAAGTATTTGGAAGAGCATGGCATATCGGAACTAGAAGGAATTATTAAGCACGAACTTTGCCATTATCATTTGCATGTTGAGGGAAAAGGTTATCAGCATCGAGATCAAGATTTTAAAAAGTTAATGAAGAAAGTCGGGGCCCCACGTCATTGCACCCCACTGAAAATAGAGAAGAGAGCGAAAGGAATCATCCATAAATATCAATGTCAAGATTGCGCTCAAATGTATGAAAGAAAACGTAGGGTGAATACAACTCGCTTTGTCTGCGGAAAATGCAAGGGGAAGCTAAGAAAATTAGAAACGTAAAGAGGTTGGGACAAAAGTGTTTTCACCAAAGAAAAGACGAACTAGTAGGGTGCATATACTCGCTCTGGAAATATACTTCGCTTTCCGCGGGCGAGTGGCAACCCTCCTCAGGGCTTTGCCCTCCGGTGTCTTGCTGAACTCTCACTTCCCGCATGAGTCTACGTATATTTCCTCCGCTAAGATAATACATTGTTCATCTTGGGCGCTTAACATTTTAGTTATATCCCATCCTCTTTCGTAGTTTCGCGTACTTATCTAGTCAATAGCTTGCATGACGCCATGGGAACGAGTCAAGCGGCATTGTTTTAGGCGATGTAATCTTCTTTCGGAATGTTCCCCGCTTTCCTTCGAACGTAGTACTTTCCTTTTGTCAGAATCGCAATCAGAATGGTTAGGAGGGCTGCTAATATAGCTGCGAAAAAGGCAGCGGTACTTTGTAAAAATGTCCCCATATAGCCAATAGCCGCTACAGTCCCTAGTCCGCTTGCCACAAGTAAAGAGACAACCCCAACTGGATTCCATTTATATAAATTATCTTGTCTAGCCTCATAATAGCCTGGCCCGATTTTAAGCAGTTTTTTTACAATCAAAGCATCTGTAACAAGAATAGACGCCCAAGTTAATAAAAAGACCCCTTGAAAGGTCATGGCTGTATCTAGATGATTTACAATTCCACCCAACATTAAGATCATAGCCGATATACCAGTGATCACAACCCAAAAGCGTCTTCCAGGCGTAAATTTAAAAACATTTTCGAAAAAGTTAGATAGCGATAGTGAACCACTATAAATATTGGTGATATTGATCCGAACTTGGGTTAGCATTGTAAATAGAGCTCCCCAGATACCTAATAGAAGTACAATATATACACCTGGATTTGGCTCACCTAATCGAACACCAAACCAAATCCCTAAACCTCCCATCACACCGAAACAAAATATTTGGGGAATAAATCCAATCGCAAAGATTCCGATTTTAGTATCCTTGGGCTTTAGAAAACGTGTGTAGTCTGAAGCAAGTAGTGGGGTAAGCCCCATAATCCCATGCTGCATGCCAATACATAACAGCAATGCTGTCCCGCCTACTTGAACGTTCTCGGGCATATAGCTCCAAAAGCTGCCTGCAAAAAGGGAAGGAGTCTTCGCAGAGACTACAATCGCGGCAATTAGGAAAATGAAAAATAGAGGCAAAGACCACTTTTGAAGCTTATCTAGTTGTTTTATACCAAACCAATTAAGCGGGATTACTAATGTTCCGAAGAAAAGAATTAATGCCCATTCGGGGATAATCGGAAAAAAGGAGTGTACAGCTGAAACCAATATCATTCCTTCAAGTGCGCAATACATGATAAAGTTTGTTGCATAAATAAAAGAGGTAAGAGAGGCACCGATATAGCCAAACCCTCCACCTCTAGACATTAAATTGACATTCATCCCTGATTTAGCTGATAAATAAGCAATAAAGGTACCGAGTATACCTGCTACGATAATGGCGTAGATGGCTGATATAATGGCATTCATGGCACCAAATTGAAGGGCCATCACACTACCCATTTGAAAATAGAAAATAGCCGTTGCAATGCCAAAGGTAATATTTGTAATGCTAATCCATCCCATATTCCGTTGCGAACGGGGAACGCTCTTAAGTGAAAAGTCATCATTCATTTCTGTTTTTTGATCTGTTAAATTTCCAGATCCCATACAACCAACCCCCTTCATAAGTTATAGTTTGTCTTTAGTGAGTGTTGCGAATATTGCGGCACATGCCATCCAATATAACAATAATATCAGAATGAATTCAAATCGCTTCTAACATGCTATAAGGCCATAGGGTAAAATTAATCGTGCGTTTTCTCACAAACACAGTGGTTATCTTTAAAATGGGAATAGAAGAAAGGATGGCATAATTTCACTCCGATAAACTATTTTTTTGAAAAAATTAAAGTGCTATTGACATTATTCTATTCGCTCTGTATACTCATAAGAGTCATTTATTCCGCAGTAGCTCAGTGGTAGAGCTATCGGCTGTTAACCGATCGGTCGTAGGTTCGAATCCTACCTGCGGAGTTTTGTCTAATACTTTTTAATGATATATTTGGAGAAGTACTCAAGTGGCTGAAGAGGTGCCCCTGCTAAGGGTATAGGTCGCGTAAGCGGCGCGAGGGTTCAAATCCCTCCTTCTCCGCCATTACATATTTTTAAGGCCCCTTGGTCAAGTGGTTAAGACACCGCCCTTTCACGGCGGTAACACGGGTTCGAATCCCGTAGGGGTCACTTTTCTCTTTTAGATAGAATGCAACTAATAGAGTAATGCTTCTAATGAAGGTGTTAATATAAAATCTATTAATTGCTTATTGATAGAAAGTATGTTAAGATAATATCCTTCATATTTGATGGGCTATAGCCAAGTGGTAAGGCAACGGACTTTGACTCCGTCATTCGTTGGTTCGAATCCAGCTAGCCCAGCCATTTTGATTCTTTACAACGAGAAAAAACCTTCACGCCTAAGCGAAAAAAACCTTGACGTTAGAAAAAGTTTTTTGGTATAATACTTTTTGTCGCTTAATTAAGCGGTAGTGGCGGAATGGCAGACGCGCTAGGTTGAGGGCCTAGTGGGGGATAACCCCGTGGAGGTTCAAGTCCTCTCTACCGCATCATTGACTTCTTATAATATGCGCCCGTAGCTCAATTGGATAGAGCGTTTGACTACGGATCAAAAGGTTAGGGGTTCGACTCCTCTCGGGCGCGCCATTTTAATGCGGGTGTAGTTTAGTGGTAAAACTACAGCCTTCCAAGCTGTTGTCGTGGGTTCGATTCCCATCACCCGCTCCAAAAAAAGTTCTTGACAGTGAGAATTACAAATGCTATACTAGTAAAGTTGCTGTTAAGAAAGTTTGAT
>NZ_JADIJK010000051.1 GCF_017355205.1 Bacillus sp. SD088 | reverse complement strand
TACATCTTCGTGAAGAAGGTGTATTTTTTTGTGATAGTTAAATACCGATTCTAGGGATGAAAAACGTGAAGAAAAAATGAAAACTTGCAGCATTTTCTGAATATGATATAGTATAGTTGAAAATAAAATACCGTTTACTACCACTAGGGGAGTCTTAAGGAGACTGAGACACATGCAATTAAGGTGTGGACCCTTGGAACCTGATCTGGTTGGTACCAGCGTAGGGAAGTGGGGCCTGCTTTTTTTGTATACTTTTATAAAAGCAATCCGCTTCCTTATTTATTTCAGGGAGCGGATTTTTTTATTTATCTATTGTGATTGTCCGTAAGCTTCCTACTACAAGGAGATGAGGAGTCAAGTAAGTCTGAGTGAGGGGACAACGGATGCTAACACCCCATAAGTCTTGTTACTTCAGTGGGGAAGTGCTACGTAGACTAAGATCACCACGTCTGCATGTTTTTATTTGCATGTAACTACATCCTGTAGGCTTAATCCCCGTTGATAGTAAGTGAGGCTATCATAATACTTTTTTAGGTGAGGAGGGAGAAAGGATGGAGGAATATTCTTTTCTTCATAAGGTGAGGACAGAAACACCTTTAATTCATTGTATTACCAATATTGTCGTGGCTAATTTTCAAGCGAATGGTTTATTAGCTTTAGGCGCTTCCCCTGTTATGGCGGATGCAGTAGAAGAGGTAGCTGAAATAGCTGCAGCTGCAGATTGCACGGTCTTGAATATAGGCACTTTAAAAAAAGGCACAATTGAGGCAATGATATTAGCGGGAAAGAGTGCTAATCAGAATGGAGTTCCTGTTGTACTTGATCCAGTTGGTGCAGGAGCGACTGGATTTCGAAAGGAAATGGTATTTCGCATTTTAAATGAGGTAAATATTTCACTGATCCGTTGTAATGCCGGAGAATTAGCTACCATTGCTGGGATCGAATGGCATGCACGTGGTGTGGATGCTGGTGAAGGAGAGAGTGATTTTCGCATGCTTGCTAAGGAAACAGCCCAACGTTTTGATTGTACCGTGGCTGTCACAGGCGCAGTTGATATTATGAGTGATGGGAAAAAGGTAAGTGAGATTGCTGGTGGCCATTCACTCATGACGAAAATAACGGGGACCGGTTGTTTATTAAGTGCGGTCGTTGGTGCTTTTCTGGCAGTAAGTGCTGGAAAACATTTTGATGCGGCTTTTGAAGCTTTACATTTTTATAAAAAAGCTGGGGAAAAAGCTGCGCAAAAGTCCCAGCAACCAGGTCATTTTGCTGTTCACTTTTTAGATGAGCTCTATTCATAATCTAGTAATCTTGAAGGGGGAGAATCATATGACGTATGTAGCATTAACGATTGCCGGATCGGATAGTGGTGGAGGAGCAGGGATTCAGGCTGATCTGAAGACTTTTCAAGAATTGGGAGTGTTTGGTACTTCTGCTTTGACGGCTGTTACTGCTCAAAATACGCTTGGTGTTCACGGGGTATATCCGATGAATGCAAACGAGGTCAAAAAGCAAATTTGTGCAGTCATGGATGATTTTCCAGTAACCGCTGTAAAAACTGGCATGCTATTCTCGGCAGAAATTATTCATGAGGTTGTTAATACATTGCAGTTTTATCAAGTACGGAATTTAATCATTGATCCAGTCATGATTGCCAAAGGGGGTACTTCATTATTGCAAAATGAAGCGGTAGAAGCTTTAAAGGAAGTACTCTTGCCTATGGCTTCTATTATTACTCCCAATATCCCTGAAGCTGAGTTGCTAACAGGAATAAAAGTTGTGACAGCAATAGATATTGAAAAGGCAGCTGAAGTTTTATTGGAGGCTGGAGCATACTCTGTGGTAATGAAGGGGGGACATCTTGATAATAAAGAATATGCTGAAGATTTATTTATGTCTTCATGTGGAAAAAAGTTTCGATTGCGTTCTGAGCGTATTCATACAAAAGATACGCATGGAACAGGTTGTACGTTTTCAGCAGCGATTGCAGCATTCGTAGCAAAGGGAATGAATTTAGAAGAAGCGGTCATGGAGGCAAAAGAGTATATCCATCTCGCTATTAAAGAAGGTTTACATTTAGGAAAGGGACATGGACCAACAAATCATTGGGCATACCGATCCTACAAAGAAGCGACAAAGGAAGTGGTCTTGCTTGATTAAAAATAATTTGCGCTTGTACTTCATAATGGGAAGTGTGAATGCGCAGTGTGCCCCATTTGAAGTATTAGAATTGGCTTTACAAGGTGGTATTACCTGTTTTCAGTTGAGAGAAAAAGGTGTTTCCTCATTACAAGGGCGGGATAAATATCTATTCGCTGAAAAATGTATGAAGCTATGTAAAAAGTATAATGTGCCTTTTATTATAAATGATGATGTGGATTTAGCGATAGCTCTTCAAGCAGATGGGGTCCATATAGGTCAGGAGGATGAAACTGCCTCGTTGGCACGCGAAAAAATAGGCAAAGATAAAATCTTAGGTGTTTCCGTACATACTATAGAGGAAGCTGCGTTAGCTCAAAAAGCGGGTGCAGATTATGTAGGGATCGGACCTGTTTATGCGACTTCAACCAAAGAGGATGCAAGAATTCCAGCTGGAACTACAATGATTAAACAGGTTGCATCTCAGTATCCTAATCTGCCAATAGTAGGAATTGGCGGTCTTACAGAGAAGAACCTAGTACCTGTGTTAAAGGCTGGAGGGTCTGGTGTTGCTCTAATATCAGCGATTGCTTCATCACAAAATCCACGGAGTCAGGCAAAAGTTTTACGGGAAAAGATTGAGGAAATCTTAAAAAAGGAGAGAACTCCAAGTGAACACCCGTAAAATGATTATTATGGCAATGTTTGTAGCAATTGCTGTTGCTGGGTCTAGCTTTATCTCTTTTCCTGCGGGAATTGCACGAGCTTATCCGATCCAACATGCTGTTAATGTTGTGGCTGCTGTTACCCTTGGACCAGTAGGTGCTATCATCATTGCCATGTTAACTGCGCTGATCCGTATCTTAACAGGGACAGGTTCTCTACTAGCATTTCCTGGAGGGATGATTGGTGCATGCATAGCTGGTGTATTATTTAAACGCTTTGGGAAAGTTTGGTTATCCGGGCTGGGGGAACTGATTGGATCGGGGCTGATTGCTTCTCTTATCGCAGTTCCCTATGCAAAAGTATTGATGGGAACTACAATAACGGCTTTCTTTTTCTTTCCTTCGTTTTTTGTCTCTAGTGCAAGTGGTATGCTGATTGGTATCATATTGGCTACACGCTTGCGAAGAGCTGGTGTGCTGAATCGAATCAATCAAATCTCTTAGTAATAATGAAATCCTATACCTAATAAAGATATTAGGATAGGATTTTCTTTATGGTTTAATAGATGATAAAGTAAAAACGCCTTTCTTTGCCTCAAAACATTTGCTTGTCGAAGGTGGCGGGCGCCTTGCACTTTTCTTGATTTTTATGCTCAAATAAGAATGGATGTCTTTTGTAAGGGGTACATGTATAGAGATAGGATCGTGGAATTACAATGTTCTAATAAGAGCAAATCTAGATGGAGGGTATTTATGCTGCAAAATAGTCTTATTATGGTTGTTATTATTTTGGTCATTAATATTGTATATGTTTCCTTTTTTACGATTCGGATGATTATGACGTTAAAAGGGTATCGCTATATGGCCGCATTAATTAGTATGGTCGAAATTGTGATTTATGTTGTGGGTCTAGGTCTTGTTTTGGATAATCTAAACCAAATTCAGAACGTAATAGCCTATGCGGTTGGCTATGGGATTGGAGTAATAGTTGGAACTAAAATAGAAGAAAAAATGGCGCTTGGTTATATTACGGTCAATGTTATCACAAAAGAATATGACCGAGATCTGCCTAAACAATTACGGGGAGCAGGTTATGGTGTGACAAGTTGGGCAGCTCAAGGACTAGAAGGAGACCGAATGGCACTTCAAGTATTAACACCACGTAAAATGGAATTAAAACTATATCAAACCATTAAAGAGCTTGATCCAAAGGCCTTTATCATTGCCTATGAACCGAAAACTATTTATGGTGGATTTTGGGTAAAAGCAGTAAAGAAAGGTAGATTGCAACGATGAAAAAAGATTTTGAAGTAATAGACAATGAGAGTATTGAAGAGTGTTTAAAAAGAATGGAAAAAGAAGGCTACAATCCGATTAAACGAAGCGAAAAACCAATCTTTAAAGAAGAAAAACGAAATGGAAAAGTTGAATACATCCCGGTTTCAAGAAAAATCGTTTTCAAAGGAGTGAAGAATGAGTAAAACACGAACAATGCATGAAGGTGTTTATAAAATGTTCGATTTTTAATTGACATTCTCTTCCTAGGTTTGGTAAGATTAACGTAAGAGCAAAGGTGACGTAATGGGATAACAACTAAATTAGACTCAAGCCGCGATGTCCTGTCGCTACTGTACATCGCAATGCTGTACCGACTAACATCTTGTTGGCTTATCGTAGGAAAAAAGTTGAAAGTTTTGCTAGTCGCTGAAGCTGGATGTTGAAACATTAAGTTAGAACTTATCTACAAGCTAGAATTCTATAAAATCCTAAGCAACAAGCAAGGCCTCATATATAATGGGGATATGGCCCATACGTTTCTACCTGATCACCGTAAATGATCAGACTATGAGGAAGTGGAACTTTGGGAGCTTATACATATTTTTTACTCCTGGATAGTCTGCTTTCTGTCATAGAATGCAGACTGTCCTTTTTGTGTTTTGAAAAAGTTGGTTAGTGCTAAGTGTTTACCAACTAGGTAGCATCACTAAGTGCTAGTAATACAGTATAATCCTTTAGAAAACGATGGAGGGATCAACATGGATGTGGAAATTGGGATAGTGATGGGGAGTACATCTGATTGGGAAACGATGAGACATGCATGTGCTGTATTGGATGAGTTAGCCATTCCCTATGAAAAGAAAGTTGTTTCTGCACATAGGACACCTGACTATATGTTTGAATACGCGGAAACGGCGATTGATAGAGGGCTAAAGGTGTTGATTGCTGGTGCAGGTGGGGCAGCTCATCTGCCAGGTATGCTTGCAGCTAAAACGGTATTACCAGTTATTGGCGTGCCAATAGAATCAAAAGCTTTAAAAGGAATGGATTCTCTATTATCAATTGTACAAATGCCTGGTGGTGTTCCTGTTGCTACAGTTGCTATTGGGAAAGCAGGAGCGACAAATGCCGGTCTGCTAGCCGCACAAATATTAGGGGCGGAATGTGAACAAATCCAAAGGCGTCTGATTGAAAGAAGAGAGACTTTAAAAGAAAAAGTTTTAGAAAGCAGTGATCAGCTTGTCTAGTACATTTATTAAACCAGGGCAAACGATTGGAATTATTGGTGGAGGCCAATTAGGAAGAATGATGACCTTAGCAGCGAAGGAGGCTGGTTTTAAGGTGATTGTCCTTGAGCCTTCCTCACAATCTCCTGCCGGTCAGGTTGCAGATAAGGAAATTGTTGCAGCTTATCATGATCGTGATGCCTTAGACCTACTGGCACAAAACAGCGATGTGATTACATATGAATTTGAAAATATCGATTACGAGTCTCTAAAATGGTTATCTCAAAAAGCTTATATTCCGCAAGGGGCCGATTTAATTAGAATTACTCAAGATCGAATCTTAGAAAAACAAGCGCTAACAAAAGCAGGTGTTGAAGTTGCTCCTTATCATGTTATTCGGAAGAAGGAGGATCTTGAACAAGGCATTCAGATTATAGGTTATCCTGCCATTTTAAAAACAACGCGTGGTGGCTATGACGGAAAAGGCCAATTCGTGATAAAAAAACGCGAAGAAATAGAAGAAGCAGTCGAGATGCTAGAACAAGGACCGTGTGTGTTGGAAGCATGGATTCCCTTTGAAAAAGAAATTTCGGTTGTAATGACAAAGGGAGTAGCGAATGAGCTGGCCTGTTTTCCAGTAGGAGAGAATCTCCATATTCAAAATATTCTCCATAAAACTACTGTACCAGCAGGAATTTCTGTAGAGATTGAGCAAAAGGTTCATCAAATTGCGAGCCAGATCGCCGACTATCTAGATTTAGTTGGGACATTAGCTGTTGAGTTATTTTTAACGAAAAGCCAAGAAATCTATGTAAATGAATTGGCGCCAAGACCGCATAATTCCGGACATTATACAATTGAAGCCTGCAATATTTCACAATTTGGTCAGCATATAAGAGCGATTTGTGGTTGGCCTCTACAAGAAATACAATTGTTGCGTCCAGCGGTTATGATCAACATTTTAGGCCAACATGTCCATTCTGTTATAGAAGAAATCCCTCGAAAACCAAATTGGTCCATTCATCTTTATGGAAAAGATCAAGCTAAACAAAACCGTAAGATGGGTCATATAACAGTGTTAACGGAGAATATTGTAGAAACAACACAAGAGTTAAAATCGACAAACATTTGGCTAGAAACGAATGAGTAACAAGTTCTACTACAAACAAGCAGAAAAATAATTTATCGCTAACAAATAAATTGAACATCTATTGATCGTTACTAAAAAATAGATTCATATTCTTCCAAATATAAAGGAGAGAAATAACATGACATATAAAGTAAAGGTATTTGTTACGCTAAAAGAAAGTGTGATCGATCCCCAAGGATCTGCAGCAACAAAGGCATTGCAAAAATCAGGTTA
The DNA here is from genome assembly GCF_017355205.1 of Bacillus sp. SD088. Lineage (GTDB taxonomy): Bacteria > Bacillota > Bacilli > Bacillales > Bacillaceae_C > Lederbergia. Next base: position 9,587 of record NZ_JADIJK010000051.1, on the reverse strand, counting down.
TCCTACAGTAAAAGAAGTGAGAGTGGGCAAATTAATTGAGTTGCAAGTAGAAGAAACAGAGGGAGCTCTTTCTACAACGATAGATGAGATTTGTAAAAATCTCCTTGTGAATCTAGAAGTAGAAGAGTATAGTTTTGAAATCGAAGAGGGGGCAGCTCAGTGAAGGTTGCGATCATTGTTTTTCCAGGAACAAGCTGTGGAGATGAGATTTATACTATCTGTTCTAATCAATTAAAACTAGAAGCAGATTTCATTCATGATGATGAGACGAATTTAGATGAGTATGACGCCATATTCCTTCCAGGAGGAGCTTCCTATGGAGATGCCATTCGCCCGGGAGCAATTGCTGCCTTACAGCCTGTGATCAGTGCGATAAGGAAAGCAGCAGATGCGGGAAAACTAGTATTTGGGATTGGAAATGGTTTTCAAATCCTTACAGAAGCTAGGATACTACCAGGTACTTTACTAAAAAATGATCGATTGAAATTTAAATGTTCACCTATGAAACTAGTTGTTCAGAATAATGATACGTTATGGACCAAGAACTATGAACAGAATGAAAAGATTTCAGTTCCAATTGCTCATGGATATGGCCGTTATCATTGTGATCCCGAAACATTACAAATATTAAAAGACAACTGCCAGATCGTATTTACTTACGCGGATGAAAATCCAGATGGTAGCACAGAATCAATTGCAGGTATCTCCAACCAAGCGGGTAATGTTGTTGGCATGATGCCCCATCCTGAACGAGCGGTAGAGGAAATTTTAGGAAGTATAGATGGAATCAAACTTTTTCAATCGATAGCAAGAGATGGGAGGCAGTTATATGACGCATGAACCAACACCAACACAAATTAAGGGAAACAAAATTTATCGTGAAATGGGTATGACCGATGAAGAGTTTGCTCTAGCTGAAAAGATGCTAGGGAGAACGCCGAATTATACAGAGACAGGCTTGTTTTCTGTTATGTGGTCAGAACATTGTAGCTATAAAAATTCAAAAGCCATTTTAAAAACATTCCCAACAGAAGGACCTCAAGTGTTACAGGGACCTGGAGAAGGCGCTGGGATTGTAGATATTGGTGACAATCAAGCTGTTGTATTTAAAATTGAAAGTCATAACTCACCTTCTGCGATTGAACCTTATGAAGGTGCGGCAACAGGTGTTGGCGGCATTATCCGTGACGTATTTTCAATGGGGGCCAAGCCGATTGCGTCTTTAAATTCTTTAAGATTTGGAGAGTTGGATTCACCAAGAGTCCGGTACTTACTAGAAAAAGCAGTTGAAGGGATTGGCGATTATGGGAATAAGCTTGGAGTTCCTACTGTTGGAGGAGAAATCCAATTCGATTCTGCTTATGAAGCAAACCCACTTGTGAATGCGATGGTCGTTGGCTTAATTGATCATCAAGATATGCAGAAAGGGCAAGCAAAGGGTGTCGGAAATACTGTGATGTATGCTGGATCTCCAACGGGACGTGACGGCATTCATGGGGCGACTTTTTCCTCTTCTGAATTAGCGGAGGAAGCAGATGAGCAGGAACGGGCAGCTGTTCAAGCTGGTGATCCATTTACAGAAAAACTGCTGATGGATGCTTGCTTAGAATTGGTGAAATCCGATGCTTTAATCGGCATTCAGGATATGGGAGCCGCCGGACTTACAAGCTCTGCAGCAGAAATGGCTAGTAAAGCGGGATCAGGTTTGGAAATGAACTTAGACCTTATCCCACAAAGAGAAGCTGATATGACACCATATGAAATGATGTTATCTGAGTCACAAGAACGGATGCTTCTTGTTGTTAAAAAAGGCAGAGAACAAGAAGTGATTGATCTATTTTCTCGCTATGACTTGGAAGCCGTAGCTTGCGGAGTGGTAACAGATGATCAAATCCTTCGTTTGCTACATAAAGGAGAAGTTGTTGCAGAGGTTCCAGCAGATGCTTTGGCGGAAGATGCTCCTGTATATCATAAACCATCTAAGGAACCCGGCTATTTTCAGGAATTCCAAGCAATGGCTTCTGAGATTCCTGAAGTATCTGATTATACTGACACGCTTAAAAAATTATTACAACAACCAACAATTGCAAGTAAGGAATGGGTTTACAGTCAGTTTGATCAACAAGTGGGTAATCAAACGATTGTCAAGCCAGGATCGGATGCCGCTGTTGTGAGAATTAAAGATACCCAAAAGGCGATTGCAATTACAACTGATTGTAATGCTCGGTATATTTATTTGGATCCGGAAACAGGTGGGAAAATTGCTGTGGCAGAAGCGGCAAGAAATGTGGTTTGTTCCGGGGCTGAACCTCTGGCAATTACAGATGGTTTGAACTTTGGTAGCCCTGAAAAACCAGAAATTTTTTGGCAACTTGAAAAGTCAGCGGCAGGAATTCGTGAGGCTTGCTTGGCTTTAGAAAGTCCAGTGATTAGTGGGAATGTGTCCTTGTTTAATGAAAAAGGTGGCAAAGCCATTTATCCAACACCCATAATCGGAATGGTTGGATTGATTAAAGATCTAGCTCATATTACAACACAAAGCTTTCAAGCTGCTGGTGATCTGATTTATATGATCGGTGAGACAAAAGAAGAGTTCGGTGGAAGCGAGTTACAAAAGTTGGTGCATGGAGAATTTTTCGGGAAATCCCCAGAAATCGACCTACTCGTTGAAGTAAAAAGACAAAAGCAATTATTAGAGGCGATTCGCAGTGGCAAAGTTGCTTCTGCCCATGATATTTCAGAAGGGGGAGCAGCGGTTGCAATAGCTGAATCTATCTTTGGAACGGATTTAGGGGTAGAAGTGGAATTATCAGGTGATCCTGTTGCAGCGCTCTTCTCGGAAACACAGTCTCGTTTCATTGTCTCTGTAAAAGCAAAAGATCAAGCAGCCTTTGAAGAGATTGTTGAAGATGCGAAGCAGATCGGAATAGTTATCGAGAGATCTGAACTAGTTATAAAAAATGATCGTCAATCACTGATTCAAACGGAAGTAAAAAAATTGGAAGATGCCTGGAGAGGAGCTATTCCATGTTTGCTGACATCAAAGGATTAAACGAAGAATGTGGTGTTTTTGGAATCTGGAGACATCCGGACGCTGTCCAAATTACGTATTATGGACTACACAGTCTTCAGCATCGAGGACAAGAAGGTGCAGGAATTGTTGCGACAGATGGAAGCAGTTTAAAAGGGATTCGTGGTGAAGGCTTGGTAAATGATGTTTTTAATAAATCGAACCTTGCCAGTTTACCAGGTGAAAATGCGATCGGCCATGTGAAATATGGGGGAGCAGATAAGGGGGGATTGGAAAACGTCCAACCGCTTCTCTTCCATTCCTCCAGTGGAAGTCTGGCATTAGCGCAAAATGGAAACTTGATTAATGCACTGGATTTAAAACATCAACTAGAGATGCAAGGGAGTATTTTTCAATCGACTTCAGATACAGAAGTACTTGCCCATTTAATTAAACGCAGTGGCTATTTAGCAATGAAAGATAAGGTAAAGAATGCTCTTTCCATGGTGAAAGGCGCTTATGCGCTTATTCTTTTAACAGAAAATGAGTTGATTATTGCCCAAGATCCAAATGGACTACGACCATTATCGATTGGAAAAGTTGGAGATTCTTACTGTGTATCATCAGAAACATGTGCCTTTGATTTAATTGGAGCGGAATTTGTTCGTGATGTAGAGCCAGGGGAATTGATTATTATTAATGATGATGGGTTACATAGTGAACCTTTTGCCTTATCTACTTCACGTGCCATGTGTTCAATGGAATATGTATATTTCTCAAGGCCTGACAGTGATATCCAAGGGATGAATATTCATACAGCAAGAAAGAAGCTCGGAAAAGTTTTAGCCAAAGAAGTAAATGTTTCCGCTGATGTCGTGACAGGTGTCCCTGATTCTAGTATTTCCGCTGCGATTGGTTTTGCTGAATCGATGGGCATTCCCTACGAAATGGGCTTGATTAAAAACCGTTATGTTGGTAGAACGTTTATTAAGCCTTCTCAAGAACTTCGAGAACAGGGCGTAAAGATGAAGCTTTCTCCTGTTCGAAAAGTGGTTGAAGGAAAACGCGTGATTATGGTCGATGATTCAATTGTTCGTGGGACAACGAGCAAACGGATTGTGAAAATGTTAAAAGAGGCCGGTGCAACCGAAGTTCATGTATGTATTAGTTCTCCTCCGATGAGACATCCTTGTTTTTATGGGATTGATGTATCGTCACATGAGGAATTAATGGCCTCTACTCATAGTGTTGATGAAATGTGTGACATCATTGGGGCTGACTCCTTAACATTTTTAAGTGTTGAGGGGATGTTGGAAGCGATTGGCCGAAAGGAATATGGAAAGAATTGTGGGCAGTGCGCCGCATGTTTTACTGGGGAATATCCAACGGAAATATACCCAGATACACTATTACCTTATGAAAAAGAAATGAGTCGATCTTGAAGAGAAAATAATATGAGGGGGCACATGATATGACAAATGCCTACCAGCAAGCCGGAGTAGATATTGAAGCCGGATATGAAGCGGTTGAAAGAATGAAAAAGCATGTTCAAAGGACAAACCGATTAGGTGTGCTCGGCCAATTGGGTGGTTTTGGTGGTGTGTTTGATTTATCGCAGTTGCATTTGCAAGAGCCAATATTAGTATCAGGTACAGATGGGGTTGGCACAAAATTAAAACTGGCGTTTATGATGGAGCGGCACGATACAATTGGGATTGATTGTGTTGCGATGTGTGTGAATGATATCGTAGTACAAGGAGCAGAGCCTCTTTATTTTCTTGATTATCTTGCTGTCGGAAAAAACATCCCAGAAAAGATTGAACAAATTGTCAGTGGTATTGCCAATGGTTGTGAGCAAGCTGGCTGTGCTATAATTGGCGGGGAAACAGCCGAAATGCCGGGACTATATGAAGATAATGAATACGATTTAGCGGGATTTGCTGTTGGAGCATGTGAGAAAACACAGTATATTACAGGAGAAACGATTCAAGAGGGGGATGTGTTAATTGGATTAGCATCCAGTGGCATCCATAGCAATGGCTATTCTCTTGTGAGGAAAATATTCTTTGACCAACATGCATTGTCATTACAGGCAAAGCTACCTGAGTTATCCCGTCCTTTAGGGGAAGAGCTACTGACTCCGACCCGTATCTATGTGCAGTCTGTTTTAACTACCTTACAGCAGCTAGATATTAAGGGGATGTCTCATATTACGGGCGGGGGCTTTGTTGAAAATATCCCGCGCATGCTTCCAGAAGGGTTAGGAGCCGTTATTCACAACGGATCATGGCCAGTATTACCTATTTTTCATGCTTTGGAAAAATACGGTGAGCTAGAGCAAAAGGAAATGTTTAATATTTTTAATATGGGAATCGGATTTGTCATTGCCGTGAGTGCGAAAGATGCAGAGCAAGCAATAAAAGCCTTTGTGGAGCAGGGGGAAAAGGCGTATAAAATTGGTGTGGTTACAGAGGAAACAGGCATTCAATTTGTTGACAGGGAGAGGAAATGATGAAGAGAATCGCCATCTTCGCCTCAGGAACAGGTAGTAACTTTCAAGCGATTATCGAAGCTGTACGAAAGGGAAATCTCCATGCAACGATTGCCTTATTAATTTGTGATAAGCCGGAAGCGCCAGTGGTAGAGAAGGCGAAAAAAGCAAGCGTTCCGGTTTTTACGTTTAAGCCGAAAGACTTTGCATCAAAAGCAGTTTTTGAATCAATCATATGTGAACAGCTCCAAGATGCAAAGGTAGATTTTATTATACTTGCGGGTTATATGAGATTAATAGGCCCCACTTTATTACAGGCATATCCGAATAAAATTATTAATCTTCACCCATCCTTACTTCCTGCTTTTCCAGGGAAAGCTGCGATTAAGCAAGCGGTTCAAGCAGGTGTGAAAATAACGGGAATTACAATTCACTATGTAGATGAAGGGATGGATACAGGTCCCATTATCGCTCAAAAGGCTGTGCCTATCGATGATGAGGAAACGCTTTTAGATGTGGAAAGGAAAATTCATCAAGTCGAACATATCTTTTACCCACAAACTTTACAAAAACTGTGTTTGAGAGAATAAGAGGAGGAGTTTAAGTGAAACGAGCTTTGATCAGTGTCTCTGATAAAACAGGAATTGTTGATTTTACAAAAGGACTTGTAGATCTAGGATTCGAAATCTTATCTACTGGCGGAACCAAAAAGGCATTAGAAGAAAACCAAGTTCCTGTTAAAGGTGTAGAGGAGATTACTGGTTTTCCAGAAATTTTAGAAGGAAGAGTAAAGACACTGCACCCGCTTATTCATGGAGGATTGCTAGCGAAAAGAGATTCAGAGGATCATTTGAAACAATTGGCAGCGCAAGGGATCCAGCCGATTGATCTTGTTTGTGTGAATCTCTATCCTTTTCAAAAAACAATTGAAAAGTCCGATGTTACACCGGAAGAAGCGATCGAAAATATTGATATTGGCGGTCCTTCGATGCTAAGAGCAGCTGCTAAAAATCATGCTGATTTAACCGTTGTTGTAGATGCGGCGGACTATGATGAGGTGATTGGAGAATTAAAGGTGAAGGGGGATGTTTCTTCCTTATTTAAGCGTAAATTGGCCGCTAAAGTTTTTCGCCATACGGCCGCTTATGATGCGCTTATTGCAGAGTATATGACAGAACTAGCCGAGGAAGAAGAACCAGAACGTGTCACTTTTACATATGAATTAAAACAAAGCTTACGATATGGAGAAAATCCGCATCAACAGGCCGCTTTTTATCAGCATCCACTAGGATCGAAATTTTCTATTGCCAATGCAACGCAATTACATGGTAAAGAACTATCTTACAATAATATTCGCGATGCAGATGCTGCTTTGCAAATCGTGAAGGAGTTTACGGAGCCAGCAGCAGTGGCTGTGAAGCATATGAATCCATGCGGGATTGGGATTGGAAATTCCATTGCTGCCGCCTTTAAAAAGGCTTATGAGGCAGACTCCACTTCCATTTTTGGCGGAATCATTGCTTTTAATCGTGAGGTGGACCGGGAAACGGCCGCACAATTGCATGAAATATTTTTAGAGATTGTTATTGCTCCTAGCTTTGTACAGGAAGCTTTGGAGGTATTACAAGCGAAAAAGAATATTCGACTTTTAACAATACCTTTTAATGGGACCCATAAAGAAGAAAAAGTTTTAACCTCTGTAGAGGGAGGATTACTTGTTCAAGATCAAGACGCCTTTACATTTGAAGATGGAAATATCTCTATCCCAACAAAAAGAGAGCCAACGGCTGAGGAATTAGCGGATTTGAAACTTGCATGGAAAGTGGTAAAGCATGTCAAATCTAATGCAATTGTTGTTGTTGGGGATAATATGACACTTGGTATTGGGGCAGGGCAAATGAATCGCGTTGGGGCAGCTAAAATTGCGATAGAGCAAGCCGGGGAACGGGCAAAAGGAGCAGTGATGGGTTCTGACGCCTTCTTTCCAATGGGAGATACAGTTGAAGAGGCCGCCAAAGCGGGGATTACAGCAATTATCCAGCCAGGTGGCTCCATTCGCGATGAAGACTCGATCAAAGAAGCTGACAAACACGGAATCGCCATGGTATTCACAGGAATCCGCCACTTTAAACATTAAGTCAAGAAAAGCGCAAGCGCCCGTTTAGCGACGTACAAACTTTTTAGGGTTCTGACGAGATAAAGGAAACACCATGAGCTTGGAAAGCGAATGGATGTTGACTTATCATAGGAAGAAACCGAAAGTTTGCTAGTCGCTGGGCGCTGGAGCTAGATCAAAACACTAGCCAAAATTTTATAATTTCTTATCTTTTAAGAAAAGCGCAAGCGCCCGTTTAGCGATGTACAAACTTTCTTAATAAGGATGAACGGCTAGAATCGCGCCATCCTGGCGGCAGACTCAAACAGCGACGTCCTGTCGCTTCGTCCGCACTAGTACATCCTGTACGTCGCAACGCCGTTCTGACCAACATCCTGTTGGCCTGAGATAAAGGAAACATGAAATGCGAAAGACGGCTGATTAGGAGCAACAAGCAAATGTTCCTGAAACGAAGAAGGGTGAATTCCCCCTTCTGCGATTCAGGGTTATTTGACCTCGAGGGGCTAGGAGCTGGAGCTGGACAAAGAAAAGCGGCAAGGGAGGAGTAATATGAATATTTTAGTTATTGGCAGTGGTGGCAGGGAGCATGCCATTTGTAAAAAGATAAAAGAGAGTAAACTAGTTTCTAAAGTATATTGTGCTCCCGGAAATGGTGGAATTAGTGAAGATGCAATCTTAGTCCCGATTCAAGAGACGGATTTTTCAAGTCTAATTCAATTTGCACAAGAAGAAAAAATCGACCTAACGATTGTAGGACCAGAAGTTCCGTTGGCTGCTGGAATTGTCGATGAATTTGAAGCGGCTGGTTTGAGAATATTTGGGCCGAGAAAAAATGCAGCGATTCTTGAGGGAAGTAAAACTTTTGCTAAGAACCTTATGAAGAAATATAGTATTCCTACTGCTACTTATGAAACTTTCACTTCCTATGAAGCAGCAAAAGCATATGTGCATGAGAATGGCACACCAATTGTTATCAAGGCAGATGGGCTTGCAGCGGGAAAAGGTGTCGTTGTGGCGATGACAGAGGAAGAAGCCAATCAAGCCTTAGAGGAAATGTTAATCAACTCGAAGTTTGGGGAATCATCTGCCAAAGTGGTGATCGAAGAATTTTTAGAGGGAGAAGAATACTCATTAATGGCTTTTGTGAATGGTGAAGCTGTTTATCCGATGGTGATCGCCCAAGATCATAAACGTGCTTTTGACGGTGATCAGGGACCGAACACTGGCGGGATGGGGGCTTATACACCTGTCCCACATATCTCTTCACTAGAAGTGGAAAAAGCAGTTGAGGAAATTCTCCGTCCAACCGCTAAGGCAATGGTTCAAGAAGATCGCCCGTTTACTGGGATTCTATATGCTGGATTAATTCAAACACAAAAAGGGACAAAAGTGATTGAATTTAATACTCGCTTCGGAGATCCTGAAACACAAGTTGTTTTAGAAAGATTGGAAACAGACCTCGTACAGCTTTTACTTGACTTGTTAGATGAAAAAACACCTGAATTGGTGTGGTCAGATACAGCAGTTGCCGGTGTTGTATTAGCAGCAAAAGGCTACCCAGCCGAGTATAAAAAAGGTGTTCCATTGCCAGAACTCGATTTCGCAGGGCCAAATATATCGCTCTATCATGCAGGAACTCTTCTACCTGTAAAAGAAGGGCCGTATTATTCTAATGGCGGGAGATTACTATTGATGACAGCGAAAGCGGACTCCATCTCAGCTGCTGTGAAGCAAGTTTATTCAGAAATGGCAAACATAACGGAAGATGAGTTCTTTTATAGAAAAGACATAGCTGCCAAAGCATTAGCAAAAGTGGATGGGTGATAGCCTATCCGCTTTTTTTATCGTTTAGGAAATTACACTAGCGTTGCATTAAATTTCCAGCCAAAAGTCAAGAGGGAATAACTATGCCAAAATTATGAATAATGGCAATTGTCACTATAAAAGTCCATAAAAAAACCTTATAATTG
>NZ_JADIJK010000050.1 GCF_017355205.1 Bacillus sp. SD088 | reverse complement strand
CAAAATCCAGTCAAAACGGAGAAAAATGGTACGTAGAGAGTTCTACGCACCAAAAATCCATCCGGAACGCGGAAAAGTGGTGCGTAGGACGGAGCGAATTTAGCCTTTCTTCCTAGATCAAGACGCCTTGCGCTTTTATTCTATTTGCTATCACGATAGATTTCTAGTTCTTTTATGGCCACTTTCTCGACGCCGCCACCAGCCATAAGGTTATAAATGTAAATACGAATAAGCTTAATCGAATGTGCCTTAAAATCGATAGGATGGTAATAAGAACCAGTGGAGGTTTTGTTCACAACATCTATCCAGCTTTGTTCATCCTTGGATACTTGAATTTTGTAAGCATAGTGCGTGCTATCCTTTCCCCAGAGTATTTTCGCTCCAGAAATGTTTTCTTTCTTTTCGAAGTTAATTTGTAACCATTGCGGCAACGTATAGGTACCTGCTTGCCACGAGGTCAGGTCGTTCTGATTTACAGCTTTATTAGGTTCATTTCCTGGTGTAAAACTGCTTGCTAGTGCTGTTTTTCCCGTTGCGATGTTAATTCTTGGCTTTGGGCGTATTGGATCTTTTGGTGTGCCTCCACCCGTAAAAAGTTGAAAATCGGCGATTCCTTCGCATATCATAGATGAATCGCAAAGGCTTAATCGTACAAATTGTGCATTCGATGCAAAATATTCTCGCTGTGTCTGTTCTGTTCTATCATTTTCAGATTGATTGACTACTGTAATCCAAACCTTTTGATCCTCACTTACTTCTATCTTATATTTCTTTGAAGCTTTGTTGGAAGACCAAAGTATTTTTGCCCCTATGAGATTGATCTTTTCTCCTAAATCGACCATCAGCCATGGTGCTAGATCCATTCTATCTGGTAACCAGTAGCTTTCAGGATGTTCACTATTGATATTCGATCCTTTATGATCGTTTTGTTCGCTGCTTACGGTGATACATCTATGCATTATGATGTTTTGTTCATGGAGCAAAGCATCTCGGTCATACTCTCTTCCTGGCAACCATTTTCCCCTATAAGGAATACTATTGATTTGTGCTTCGCCGAACTGTAAACCTGGTGCTGTAGCTGTTAAGGTTAGAATGCCAGGTGTTAAAGAGGAGCGGATGAGAGCAGGTCCAATTCCAGCTTCCGTCTTCACTGGGTTTGCTCTCACCCGACTATCTTCATTCCCAATCAGTTGGCCAGGTCCCGATAGATGTAAAGAAATAGAATGACTCCCTGTAGGAACGACATGCCCATGTTGATCTCGTATAGAAACATGAGCCTTTATCATATCTGATCCATTTGCGACTAGCTCATCTACTCCATTGCTAACAAATTCAACAGATAAATGATCGGGTTTTCCTGGTGTAGCAATGGTATGTGTTGCAACCATGTTACCATTTATAAACCCTTCAGCTCGAAGTTCTCCTTCCTCCCAAGGGACGTCATGGAAAATGATGATCGGATGGCGAATATGGTCAATTGTAGGAGGGGTTCTTGTGCCGATATATTTTTGATTTCTATACAGCTTGACTTCATCCGTATTTGTATAAATATGTAGATTCCTTGGCGATGATTCTAATCCATAATTGGCAATAAAAATCATGGGTTTATAATTAGTGCATGGGGATTGCTGGCTTTGAAACCAATAATAATTAAACTTTGGATAACGATCACGATCAACGATTCCAGAATGAGCAATCTCTTGGGACATGCCTCGGTTATAATCATTATAACTCCATAATGCGTACCCCGAAATTCGTTGATTGGCATTCAATCCGGCCCAATCCCAATAGCCATCTTCTTCATCATTGCTCTTCCATTTATTTCCTTTAAGAGAATTTTGCCGATGGAGACTCGCTTGGATTAGGCTATTTTCACCAAACTTGCGAGCGGAGCGTTCTCCATCCATAATATTATGGTTTGCATCTCCCCATTCCCTTGTAATCAGTGGTTTTGTTTCACTATAGGCTTCTTTATAGACTACATCAAAATGTATTCCATAAGGAGCCCCGAAATCAGATGCCGCAAAAGCCTGGTTCGTTGGATACTCTTCGTGGACAACCTCATAAGCCCTTTGGGCGAATTCCTCGGGATACCAAGTTTCATTTAAAACTGGTTCCCAGACAATGACGGATGGATGATTACGATAGAGTCGAATCATCTCCCGAGTCATTTGTAAGGATCTTTTCTGGAAATCTCCCTCCCCTGTATAATATTGCCAACCAGGAGTAGGGACAATCACGGCAATTCCTAATTCATCACAAGCGTTTATAAAGGCTTGATTATGAGGATAATGCCCAGTACGAATAAAATTAAAGCCTGCTTCCTTGATCATTTTTACATCACGATAAAGCATGGAATCGGATATTGCGTTTCCAACATAGAGGAAATCTTCATGATAATTTACGCCATTTAATAGGACACGTGTTCCATTTATATGGAAGCCATTTTCCGCAGTAAATATAATATGTTTTATCCCGATTTGTTCTTGATAAATATCTCTTAGATCATTCCCTTCTTTTACTTGAATAAGCACGATATACAAGTTTGGATGATCCATACTCCATAATTTAGGCCTATCGATGGAGAGTGTTTGAACAAACGTTTCATCACTTCCTGCACTCAATAATCTCTTACTACTTTTTCCTTCGGCAACAATTGTCAGCTTCTCTTTTTCAAGAATTTTTGCTTGAATATACACCTCCTTCATTCTATTATCATCGTTTTGCACGTGAGTTTGGATTCTTATTTTTGCTTTCTGTTTATCTATTTCTGGGTAAGTAATGAAAACACCCCCGTTTGCAACCTTATTGGCTGATAGTACATCTGAGACATGAAGTGGGTTGGTTACAATAAGCTGCGCATTGCGATATAAACCACCAAAATAAACAAAATCGAGTTCTTTTTGTGGCTTTCCGGGAGGGGTCTCCCAGTCATCGTTTGAATCCACCTTGACTTCAATGAGATTCTCTTTTCCGAGGATCACTGTATCTGTAATATCAATGGTAAAAGGCAAATAACCTCCATGATGGGAAAAAAGATGTTGACCATTCACCCAAACATCTGCATTTATCATTGCTCCTTCAAATCGCACGAAGATTTTTTTTCCTAACAGGGTTTGATCTAATGTAAAATATCTGCGGTACCAACTGATTCCCTGATAACTTGGTGCATCTTCCCACTCTTTCGGTTCAAGACGAACCGTATGTGGCAAAATGACTCTCTCCCAACAGCTATCATCAATAGGGAGCTCTTTATTGATGTCTCCTCTATAAAATAACCAATCCATATTGAAATTGAATACTTCTCTATCTATCTTCTTCCCGTTTAGGAACGAATTCCCCAGCATGATAACTCACTCCTTTTCTTACTTTTCAAACTGAAGACGAAAACATTCAGTCGTTTAACATCATACAATACATCGGATTTCCTCTAGTAGGAGTATCTGAACAATTCCATAGGACGAATTGGATGTCGAGGGAGGGGAGAATGTTGAGAAGGTATAAGGTCTATTGATCTATGCATTCCCACTAAATCAGTATTCATTGATGAAATGATGGAGGGGTTTTTCTTTTTTAAAGTGTCCAAAGATTTTATTTCTCCATCCTGCAATACTCAAAATGTACGATTGATATGTTCCTAATATCCTATTTAGAGTACAAAAATTATTATATGATGAAGACACAGGCATCGCCGGGAAATACCAAAGTATCTTAGTAGAATGAACGTTCCACGGCATTAAATAGTTTTGATTTACTCGTTTCCCATCACGTCAGCTTTAGAGAGAACACGAGAAATAACAGTTCAAAATAGTAATAGTTGAGGAGTGGTTTTGATGAAAAAAATGTCGTTGATATTGAGTATTATCATTTTGCTTGCTGTTGTGGCAGGAGCATGCTCAAGTAGTGGTGAAAATGGTGATACTGTCACTCTGAAAGTATGGAATAGATATCCAGAATTAAATTCTACTTTCCAGACATTTGTTGAGGATTTTGAAAAGGAAAACCCAGAAATAAAAATTGATCTGCAAAATATTCCCGTTAGTTCTCAAGCAGCCCAATATCAAACGGCTGTTTCAGAGAAGAGCCTTCCAGATATTTTTACGACTTCGACCGTTACATTAAGAGAGTTAGTAGATATGGATATGGCGAAAGATTTAAGCGAATTCTTCACAGAGGAAGTACAAAATGACTATTATCCTGGTACATGGTATGAAAATGGGACAACCATAGACAATGTTCCTTATGTTTTTCCGTTGTTTTCACCCAACCATGGTGTAAACATGATGTTTTATAACAAAGATGTTTTGGAGGAGAATAATATTTCTGAAAGTGAGATTCCTCAGACTTGGGACGAATTGATTGAGATAGGGAAGGAAATTTATAAAAGCTCTGGAGGACAAACATATGGATTGATGTGGTATAACGCAGATTGGGCAAATGCCGGTGTCATTAACTATCAATCTACGGCTATTTTCCCTGAAACACCGGAAGATATTAATTACAAAGAAGGAACTCCAGATTACAATAATGTTGGAAAGCTCGAGTCAATTGAATATTTAAAAACGCTACAAACAGAAAACATTATGCATCCAACCAGTCTTGAAATTGATCCTCCACAAGCAGAAGCGAATTTTGCTGCGGGGAAAGCTGCTTTTTATATTGGTGGGAATTGGACAGGCACCAATTTGCTCGAAACAAGTCAGTTTGAAAATTGGGGTGTCGTGAATATGCCTACGAAGGACGGACAGCCTTGGTATCACTCTGCAAACGGCACCAATGGCCTTGTGGTAAATAATGAAACAGAGCACTGGGAAGAAGTGAAGGTTTTCCTTAACTATGCTTTTGATCATATTTATGGGGATGTAATTTTAAAAGCGGGGAGTACACAGCCAGCAAAAATGGACGTGGAAGGGGAAGCACCTTTTCCACAGTATAAAGAAATTACTGATTTAATGACTGAACAAGCGATAACGGTTCCAGATCCAACAGAAAGAAGCTTGGAAACCATTGATTTTAAAAGGGAGTATACTTCCCAATTAAGTTTTAGTGATATTGGTGAAATAGCGGTTGGTTATTTGACTGGAGAAGTAAAAGATCTAGAAAGTGAGTTGAACAAGGTTAATACGGAAGCAAATGAAACGTTTGACAAACTTTTAGAGGAAACCCCAGATGTGACAAGAGAATTGTATCAATTTCCAAATTGGGAACCACTTACACCCTACACAAAGGAAGATTATGAGGCTTTAGAATAAGAGCATTTTAATGAGGCACGGTGCTTACTTGCCCGTGCCGACTTCATATAAAACTATATTACAAAGGAGTGAGAAGGATTTGTCTAAGACTAATTTGGAAGTGCTACCAGTTAAATCAAAATATAGCAAACGGGAAAAACAACGGTTTATGTGGGCCTATATTTTTTTATTACCACAAGCAGTTGTATTTTTAGCCTTATCGGTTTATCCAATTGTAATGAGCTATGTCTATTCATTTTTTAATTGGACTGGGTTTGGTCCATTAACAAATTTTGTTGGCGTTGATAACTATATGCGACTCTTGACACAAGAACGTTTTTGGAACGCTCTCCTAAATACTTTATATTATGTGCTTGGTACAACGATTCTTAGTGTGGGTTTCTCTTTGATTTTAGCTATCATTCTGAATGATGCTCGATTACGCGGAAAAGCCTTTTATCGGACGATTTATTTTCTGCCTGTTGTCACAACGACAGCCATCGTAGGTATTATCATGGGGAATATCTTTGGCGTGGATGGTTTAGTCAATCAGATTTTACAAATGATAAGTTCTGATACAAAACCTATTCCTTGGTTATCCACAGGAGCCCTTGCCATGCTTGTATTAATTCTAGTGGGTGCGTGGAAAAGTATAGGAATTAATATGATTTATTGGCTGGCTGGCCTACAAGCAATCCCAACAGAATTATATGAATCTGCTCAATTGGACGGTGCAGGTTTTTGGAAAATGTTAAGGCATATTACACTGCCATTAATAAAACCAATGTTAGCAGTTATAGTTTTACTATCATTAGTAAGTGGAATGCAGGTCTTTGATCTTGTAAAAACCTTGACTGATGGTGGCCCTTACCGTGCCACAGAAACACTAGATCTCTATATTTATAATTATGCCTTTGCTGATGGAGAAGGTGGGGGTACGCCTATGATGGGATATGCTTCTGCAGCAGGTGTTTTATTGGGAATATTTACCTTTATCATCAGTCTTATATTCGGGAGCGCTGGTTTTTCAGGAGAAATAAGGAACTATAGGAAAGCTAGAGCGGAAAAGAGGGCGGTGGAACGATGATAAGTAGTAAGTCGGCACGTATTGCTATTCACTTTTTTCTGGCCGTGATCGGTTTGATTTGGATCTATCCTTTTATATGGATGATCTTCTCATCACTTAAAACGAATAGAGAATTACTTGTATCAGGAACAACACTACTACCTGAGGTCTTCCAATGGGAAAATTATTCGAGAGCTTGGTATAATGCAAATTTCTCAGGTTATTTTCTAAATACGGTTATTTTAACCGTTTCAACCGTTTTGATTGTAGTCGTTCTATGTGCACTAACCGGGTATGCTTTGGGACGCGTGAACTTTCCGGGGAGAAATATTGTGGTTATAGGAGTAGCAGCTATTATGTTCATTCCAAAAGGGTACACGATTATCCCTCTATTTAAGTTGATTAATCAATTCGGTCTATCTGATAGTTTATTAGGTGTGATTGTAGCAGAGTCATCTGGAGCCCACGTTTTATTTATTCTAATGTTTACGTCCTTTTTTGCTGCGATACCAAAGGAATTAGAAGAAGCAGCTGAGATAGATGGAGCGAGCTTTGTCAGGACATTTTCCAGAATCATGCTTCCACTAAGTGCACCCATGGTGGCGACAACAGCGATTATGCAATTTATTTGGACATGGAGCTCTTTCTTGGTTCCTCTTGTGTTAACCATCAATAAGCCTGAATTAAGAACGTTAGCAGTGGGAATGCAGTCATTTGTAGGTACCTATAGTAATGATTTTGCAGGGATGACAGCAGGTGCAACGATATCTTTAGTTCCGGTTATGCTAGTTTTTATAGTGATGCAAAGATACTTTATTGAGGGAGTTGCAGGAGCAGTAAAATCCTAATGGAGGAACAACTAATGACTCCCTTTTACCGTAGCGGGTGCACTCATCTAGGAAATATAATGATCTGTAAGCGAATTATCTAATTTTTTGCAGTGCAAAAAACAGCTAAGGAACTCGCACGGATGCTGATTCCTTAGCTGTTTTTATTTGCTGAAAAATCAATAAAATAGAAGAATTCTATTAGAACTTAATACTAACGTTTAAAGTCCAGCTCCAATTTCCCGTTTTTTAGCTCAAGTGGAGCGTCAAACTTTTTCCCAGCTGAGGAAGTGAAACCTTTGATTACATTGCTTTTCCCCTTGGTACATAATAATTTAATTTGCGTTGGTGTTAGTTTCTTTTTTAAAAAGGTGCCCGGAAAGGTCTGCTTGCAACCATTTTTGTAGTTGCTACAACCGTAAAATGATTTTCGGGCTATGATCGTGCCTTTTCCGCATGCTGGACAGAGAGCCACTTCTTTCGGTTGATAACGGCTTTGGCGAGAAGGGGCAGGTGGGAGCACGATATCCATTTGTTGTTTTTCCAGCTGTTTCGGTACTTCTTGTAAGAGTTTGTGAATGAATTTGCCGATATTGTCCAAAAAATGAGTGCCTGTCCCTTCGCCGTTGCCAATTTTCCGCAAATAGGTTTCCCATTTCGCTGTCATGGAGGGGCTTGCGAGTAGATTCCCCTCGATAGCTTGGCAGAGGATACGTCCTTTATCCGTAATCGTGACTATATTTTTGGTCACGGTTATATAACCGTGCTTTTTAATTGTTTCAATAATGCCGCTTCGCGTGGCCTCTGTTCCAAGTCCTTCGGTTTCTTTTAAAACATTTGTCTCCATTTGATCCTCGACGAGTTTCCCACATGTTTTCATCATGGTGATCAGCTGTCCCTCTGTGTACGGCTTCGGCGGCTGGGTTTTCCCTTCCTTAATCCCAATTTGACTTTGTACTGTTTCCCTCTGATTCAATGGTGGAAGGACTGGTTCATCAGAGTTCTTGGACTTTTTGGAAGGAGGAAAAAGCTCTTTCCATCCTTTATCGCGCTCCGTTTTGCCAATGGAGAAAAATGGCAATCCGTTAACGGTTGTTGTGACTTTCGTTTCGGTGTACAGATAGTCACGATGAAACATGGCAAGTGTCGTTCGGACAATTTCTTCATATAAATTTCGTTCGAGTGACGACAGTTTGGCAAGTGCATTTGAGGTCGGTCGTTTTTTTGTCGGAATGATGGCGTAGTGCTCATGGACCTTAGAGCTGTCAACAAAACGTTTCTTCGCGGTGCGCGATGCCACTTCAAATGGCTGCTTGATCAGCTTCTGAAGCTCTTCAACCGAAGCAACGAGATAGGAGAATTCCGCTGGAGTGATGTATCTTGTATCGGTTCGTGGATAGGAAACAAGCTTTTTTTCGTATAGTGTTTGCATCGTCTTCAGTACTGTAGCCGGGCTTGCTTTCCATCTGCGATTGGCGGTGGCTTGCAGGGAGGAGAGTGAATGCAACTGTGGCGGGAGTATGCGCTTTTCTGTCTGGGTCAACTCAGTAATGGTTCCTGGCGTGTCGGGCCGTATTTGTCGATCATTTAATTGGTTAACAACGAATTCACGCTTTGGTTCTTTTATTTTAGCTTTCCCCTTATACGTACCGTGTTGAGCGGTGAATTGCGCTTCTACTTCGAAAAATGGCTCAGAAACAAATGTCTCAATCTCACGATCACGCTGGTAAATCAGATAAACCGTTGGTGATTGCACTCGCCCGATGGGAAAGACATGTTGAATGTCTTTTTTCTTCATCAATAGTGTATATAAACGTGAGACATTCATGCCTACAAGCCAGTCACTAATTTGGCGGGCTTTTGCTTCTTCATACAATTGCAAGTCTTTTTTATTATCGTGCAGATGAGCAAACCCTTTGCGCACTTCGTCTGCTTCCAGCGAATTAATCCATAGCCGTTTGATGGTCTTTCCATGTGCCCCCACATGATTGTAAATACTATAGAAAATATTTGAGCCTTCGCGATCGACATCACAAGCGTTTATGACAGTATCTGTGCTCCGAATCAGCTTTTTCACGATATTAAACTGTTTGACTTTACCTTTTGCCACTTGAAATTCATAACGATCCGGTAGAATCGGTAAGCTCTCGAGGGACCAACGCTTCCAAGCAGGATTGTAAGTATGCGGTTCTTTTAATTCCACAAGATGGCCAACACCCCAGGTCAAATATGCCCCATTTGGAAAAATTGCACAAGGGGTAATTTCCATATAGCCTTCAAATTTTCGCGTTGAGAATGCATCTGCATAGGCCTTTGCCTGACTCGGCTTTTCAGCTAAGATTACGGGTTTCATAACAGCACCTCTAATTATTAAACGTACACTCGTTCTGTTTTGATTATCTCATAAAAGGGGTACAGTAGCAAGCAAATCGCAATAACTTCAGGTCTCTAAATGATCTGGAAGTGTGTATGAACTTCATACTTAAACTCTTTCCAAAATGCGTTATACTTAAGGTAGACAGATCAATTTTTTAGGGGGGTTCTTTTTATGAAGAAAATTATAAATGATCCAAACGAAACGGTACAGGAAATGCTGGAAGGATTAGTGATGGCCTACCCGCAAAAATTGCAAAGACTAGCTGAGACAACAGTTGTGACGAGAAAGGATGTACCAGTAAACGGCAAGGTAGGGCTTGTTAGTGGGGGAGGTAGCGGTCACGAGCCAGCACATGCTGGATATGTGGGGAAGGGGATGTTGGATGCAGCAGTTGTCGGAGAAGTTTTCACTTCACCAACACCGGATCAAGTTTTGGAAGCGATTAAAGCGGTAGATAGTGGCAACGGAGTTTTCCTCGTGATTAAAAATTATACCGGTGATGTGATGAATTTTGAGATGGCAGCAGAGTTGGCGGAAGCAGAAGGTATCCAAGTGGAAAAGGTGATTGTGAATGATGATGTGGCGGTAGAAGATAGTTTGTTCACAACAGGACGTCGCGGGATTGCTGGCACAGTATTCGTCCATAAAATTGCCGGCGCCAAAGCAGAAGAGGGAGCCGAGCTCTCCGAAGTGAAGCGAGTTGCTGAAAAAGCCGTAGCCAATGTTCGCTCCATGGGAATGGCGCTTACACCTTGTATCGTTCCAGCATCGGGAAAACCGAGTTTTCAATTGGAAGAGAATGAAATGGAAATTGGGATTGGTATTCACGGGGAACCGGGTATCGAAAGAAAAAGGATTGGTACGGCAATGGAAATTGCGGATGAATTAACGGAAAAGATTCTAAAGGATCGAGCATTCTTTGGCGATGTTGCTGTTATGATCAATGGACTCGGAGCCACACCAGAAATGGAACTTTATATTCTTAACAAAAATGTTCAAAAAATCCTAAGTGAGAAAGGGATACATGTCTACCGGACATATGTTGGCGAATATATGACTTCGCTTGAAATGGCAGGATGCTCGCTGACATTATTGCAATTGGATGAGGAATTAAAGTCACTACTCGATGCAGCAGCTAACACGATTGCTTTTCGTCAGTGAGGAAATCTAGTTAGTGTTGTGACTTGAAAGGAGTGTTCGTTATGATGGAAATCAATGTAACTCAAGCGGTTCAATGGATTGAAAAAGCAAATGAAAAATTCCAGGAAAACAAGGAATATCTTACTTCGCTCGATCGACCAATCGGTGATGGAGATCATGGGCTCAATATGTCGCGTGGCTTCAAGGAAGCGGTAGAAAAGGTGAAAGCAGGAAATTATTCAATGCCAGCTGATATCTTCAAAGATGTAGCCATGACTTTAGTTTCTAAGGTGGGAGGAGCCTCTGGGCCATTGTTTGGGACAGCCTTTTTAAAAATGTCTGTCGCGACTGCAGGTCAGCAAGTGCTAAATGAAAGTGCCTTTGTGAAAGGCCTCGAAGCAGCTGTGGACGGAATTAAACAGCGTGGTAAAGCATCAACCGGTGAAAAAACGATGCTGGATGTTTGGCAGCCTGTTGTGGAATGGCTTCAAGCCAATGGATTTGAACCTGAGGGTCTGCTTGCTGAAGCCGAAAGAGCGATGAATGCTACAAAAGATATGACAGCCACAAAAGGACGAGCTGCCTATTTTAAAGAAAAATCAGCTGGACATATCGATGCCGGTGCAGCTTCCTCTTATTATGTGTTTGCTGCACTGGCAGAAGTGTTAGGAGGAAAATGATAGATGACATATGTAGGGATGGTTCTTATTTCACATAGTTCCAAAATAGCAGAAGGGGTGAAAGAGCTTATTCGACAGGTCGTGAAGGATGTTCCGATTGAAACAGCAGGCGGTACGGAAGAGAATGAGATTGGCACAAGTATCGATAAAATACAAGCCGCCATCAGCGAAGTTGACCAAGGGAAAGGCGTACTGCTATTCTACGACCTTGGCAGTGCCAAAATGAACGCAGAAATGGCAATCGAAATGAGCGGCTCAGAACATGTTCACTTGATTGAAGCACCAATCGTAGAAGGAGCCTATGTAGCCGCTGTAGAAGCAAGCATGGGGAAAGAATTGGATACAGTCGCCGAACGAGTAAAAGAAAGCTTTTAAATTAGGACAAATTGGGGACTGTCCCCCAGTGTGTTAATGCTTTACCAGGTTGAGGGACAGGCCCCCAACGGGTTACAGTGTTAATGTGATAAAGGTTGCACTTAATATAATGGTATTCAAGGATCTGTCTCCTCTGTTGGGACAGGTCTTTTTTATAGAGAATCTTTTTGCATACTCAATTCGGCATTTGAAGAGGTTCTTCTTTTTTGGTGTCTAAAACCCCTTGTAGCTAGGAGGGGGGAGTGAAACTGAAGCATTTTTATAAAAAAGTCACAAAATGGCATATCAATATTTAAAATGTATATTGATATTTATACTAGTATGCTATTATAATATATGAAAGCGATTTTATTAATAAAATGTACTCAAGGTTAGTTTAAAATTCATTGGGGGGGCTGATTGTTTGAGTTTGAAATTGGCAAAAACGTATAAGGAAAAAGCAGAGCAGTCGTATGCGACGTTAGTAAACTATTATTTTGTAAAGGAGCAGCAGCTATTTCTCGAACACTATGAAAAAAAGTCGGATGATCGTGATGTTTCCTATCTTTGGCCATTTTCCGGGGTTCTTTCTGCTGTAAATGCTCTTGCAAGTATGGAAGGCAAAGAAGGAACATATCGTAAGGAACTGGTTAGTATCTTAGAAAATCTTGAACAATATAGAGATATAAATGCTGATCCAGCTGCCTATGATTCCTATGTCATCAAACAAGGGGGAGGTTCAAAGTTTTATGATGATAACCAATGGTTGGGATTAGATTTTGTAGAAGCGTACAGAACATTAGGTAATCCAGATTATTTAGAAATGGCAAAAGAGATGTTTGATTTTTCAATTAGTGGTTGGTCAACTGGGCTTGGTGGAGGGATTTATTGGCAAGAGGATCAAAAAACGTCCAAGAATACTTGCTCCAATGGTCCAGCCGCGGTATTGGCTATGAAATTATTTGAAGAAACAGGTAAGGATGAATATATCGTTTGGACGGAAAAAATTTTAGAATGGACAAATGCTCTTTGGCAAGCTGAAACCGGGGTATATGGAGACAATATGAAATTGGATGGATCCATTGATGGAACCACCTACACATATAATACGGGAACGATTATCCATGCCAATGCTTTGTTGTATAGAGCAACCAACAATCCTGATTATTTAAAAGTGGCCCGAGATCTCGCACAAAAAAGTTTGTCTCATTTTACCACTAAGCATCCAGATCTCTCTATTCACTTATTTCCAACAACACCTTGGTTTAATGCGATCTTATTTAAAGGGTATTTAGCTTTGTTTGAGGTTGATCCAGAGAAAGACCGTACCTTTATTGAGATCATCCAGGACAATGTAGATTTTGCATGGACACATGCTCGTGATCATCTTGGCCTTTTTAGTGCAGATTGGTCGGGAAAGACCGGTCTGGAGCAGAAACATAAATGGTTATTAGATCAGGCACCGATGGTTGAAATATATGCCTTATTGGCCAATTATCAGTTGTTAAGTTGAAATGTACATGAGGGGGAGAAAAAGATGAATGTTCATAAACGTTTATTTTCAATGCTTGCTGTTTTGCTTATCTTATTGCTTGTTGCATGCTCCAATCAAAAGACCGATTCGGAACCTAAAACATCTGATGCTGGTGGGGAAGAAGAGCATGAACCAATTACATTAAAGGTAGTCGCCCTTTGGGATGAGGAAATGTTTAATGAGCGTTTAAAAGAACCAATTGAAAAGGAATTCCCTTATATTACCATTGAACACCAAGCTGGCAATAACTTTGATCGCCAATCTCTTGAAGAGGAAGTGTTCAGTAGTGGTGAAAATCCTGATTTCTTTTTTACCCTATCACAAGACGATATGGAATATTTCGAGCTTGATCAGGATTTAACCGATTTACTTGAAGCCAATCAGATTGACACCAGTCACTTAAATCAAACATTGCTTGACACAATTCGGGCAAGAGATCCAGAGGGGCGCCTATTAGCGTGGCCATATGAAGATACGTACTATGTGATTATGTATAATAAGGATATATTTGATAAGTTCGGAGAAGATTATCCAAGTGATGATATGACTTGGGATGAATTAATTGAATTAGCTGGTCGATTAACACAGGAGCGGGATGGCACTGCCTATCGAGGCCTTGACTTTCAAGATGAAGTAGCCCTTTCTCAGTTTTCTGTCAATAAGACAGATCCAGAAACGGGTGAAGTATTGATCTCAAGTCAGGATGAGTTTTCGAAATTTTTAAATATGTATAAGCGCTATTTTGAAAGGGTTCCTCTTAGTGCTGACGAAGAAGAGGGATTAATCACGGATCATCGGTTTATCGATCAAAGAACAGCAATGGTTGTGAGCAATGCTCAAGCGTTAAATTGGCGGAAAGATTCTGGTTTGAATTATGATATTGCCACCATTCCTACATGGCCAGAACTTCCGGGAGTAGCACCAAGAGGGTTTTTACACACATTGACCTTAAATCCAGGGAGTGAACATGCGGACGATGTTGTGAAGATCTTTGGCTACCTTTCCTCTGATGAATATCAGCAGTGGATGGCTAAAAATGGTATCGGTATTGTCTCCGATAAAAAAGAATTACAAGAGAACTTTTATTCCGATTATGAAAGCGTCGAGGGGAAAAATATTGAAGCGATCTTTAAAAATGAAACAGCTCCACCACCTGAACGAATTAGCCGTTGGGATCAATATGTCGATATCAATCTGCAAGAATTCTATGAATCAGGCATGGATGCGAACGAATTTCTTCGAGTTGTAACAGAAGAATCAGAAACGAAAATTCTGGATGCAAAAAATCAAGAATAGCTGGTCTTGTTGAGCGGGAGAGGGTATCTGTACCTCTCCTTTTA
Source organism: Bacillus sp. SD088 (assembly GCF_017355205.1). Lineage (GTDB taxonomy): Bacteria > Bacillota > Bacilli > Bacillales > Bacillaceae_C > Lederbergia. Next base: position 6,909 of record NZ_JADIJK010000050.1, on the reverse strand, counting down.
TTGTATCAATAAAAGGAATATATTCACGAAACTGATAACGAATCGTCCCTAATCACCCCTTACAGAGGTGTGTTTAATTTTATCGAATATTGAAGAATTGATTTGAATTATCGCTATCCGTTTTTTTCCAAAAGAATCAAACAAAAAACATTTGATCAGAAGTCTAAAAAAACTACTTGACTTAAGGTAAGAAGGGGCTGTTCAATAAGTTGATTCTTCGGACTGAATTCCCCTTTTTTCATGCTCGATATACTAATTAATAATTCCATGGCGAATGATTTCTACATGGAAGGTTGTTTCAATCGGAACTTCAGGGTATTCTTTATCCCAATCGATTTTTTCCCATGTGGAATGATGGTAGGCTTTCACTTTTTCGCCCAGCCCCAAAGAGTCATTATTAGCCTCTTTCATTTTGGAGAGTGTTTTTTTTGCCAATTTATTTAACTGAGTTTCTATATTGTTAGACAGGGCTTTCACTTTTTTTTCTTTCTTTAAATGATCTAATGGATACTCATCAATTTCCACTTTGAGCTTCACATTGACCATTGCGCCAATATGCCCGTTTTTTGTGTTCATCTTTATTCTTCTTTTGATATCGCGTATGGCGATATTCACAAAGTTTTTTTCATGCTTTTTTTGATCATTTCTGACCTTTAGGTTTAATGTTAGGCCGTTTGGATTGTGATTAGACAAAATCAGGAACATGCTCGTTTCCTTTATATTCAAATGGCCTGTCAATTGATCACCATGGAACAAAGCCACCCCTTTTACTCTTACTTCTTTATCATCCTTTAAACCAACATAAGGCAACACGAGGTCTTTTCCTTCCGATAAAATAATGGGACAAGCGGTTTGCACGTTTTCATTTTTGGTAATTCCCTGTTCTGCTGCACTGTCAAGAAGCTCTGAATAAACATCACTGACAAGCATAGACTCGTCCGTCTTGACAGATAATGCATCCTTTGCTTTTCCATCAAAGATCGCCGTTTTGGCATTTAATGGGCCTCTCAAATCCCGATAGATGGAATCCAAAGTTGAAAAGATGCCTTGGAAGGCCAATTGTTCCCCCATAAGGATGACCTTTGCTTTGGACCTGTCAAATTTTTCAGGAATGCTTTGATCCATTTTTTTCTCAGCATCTTTGACTGTATCCCCGGTCATTGATAAAACTATACTTTCATCTGAATGTTTATTTTGCTGAGTCATATCACTACTGTTTGTTGGAAAGGTAACGGTCTTGATTAGATTTTCATCATTTTCCCTGTCATATCCAATAGCCAATACTAAACTGTGATCCTTTAATAATCGTTGATCCCAGCAGCCGGCAAGAATGGTTGCCAAGATGACTGTCCAAATAAAAAGTAATCGATTATTCATTCGTCATTCTCCCGCTCCTTCTTGTTGAAAATAATGGATATAAGTAAAAATAAAATCGGTAAGCCTAAAGTAAAAGGAAAAACAACAAATTTATTATAAATCCTAGATATGATTCCTATGTTATACGCTTCACGAAAAGTCATCGCCAACAAAAAGCAGATGCCCGCAGCTATGATGACATATTTTTTTAATTGGTTTGAATTCATGACCATTGACAGTCCCAAGGAGGAGGCATAGATCGCATTCATGAGAGCGGTGGCTGCCAACACAATCCACATGGACGTAAATAGCAAATCTGGCCTTTCAACAATTTTAAAAGAAAATGCCTTGATTAAATATAAAACAGGTTCAGGTACAAGCTTAAATTCTCCCGCGCTAAAAAAGAGCAAACTGGTTAAGACCAAAAACAAATAAAAAAGTGTTATAAAGATATTGGCAATTGTTGCCGCTTTGAGCACTCCCTTTTTGTTTGCTTGAACAAAAGGGTAGATGACTAGCAATATCTCAAATCCCTGAAATGCATACAGACCGCGTTCCATTCCCTGAATAATCGGCAGGATTCCATTTGTGCCAATGGGTAAAATAAATGTAAGGTTTGCATCTTTTAAGGCGTAAGCAGCCAAGCCGATAAATCCAATTAAAACAACGGAGACGAGGACAAAGAAACGAGCCATAAGTTGAAGATTTTCTTTTACGATATAAACTGCTGTGAAGGTCATAATGGCAAGTATTAACCATTTGGGTGTCAGTGGCATCATCCAAGCCTTGAGGATATAGGCGAATTTTGTTAGAATCAGTCCTCCAATGGTAATAAAATATATGCTATATAATAGGACGATTACCTTTCCGATCCATTTTCCGAAGAGAGATTGGACAATGCCATACAAATTACTGGAAGGAAATCGGACCATTAATGCTCCGAATAAAAAGATCATAATTTGAATGAGGGCCCCCGTTAACAAAACAGAGATCCAACCATCTCCCTTTGCCTTCATAAAAACATCGAAAGGCAAAGTAATAACACCTACTCCTACTTGGCTGTGAATTAATAAAAAGATCAACTGGAATTGAGTGATTTCTTTTTTATTGATCATTTTTCTGCCATTCCCTCGATGTTCCTTGTTTAACCGTCTTTTGCGGTTGTACACTTATTGGACGATGATTCAGTGTCCAGATTGGAAACCGGATAATAGAATCCTTTAAATTTTTAACATGCAAGGGGGCTAAAGGTGCGATATACGGTGTCCCGAAGGATTCCAATTTACACATATGGATGAGAATTAGCATAAGCGAAAATACAATACCGACAAATCCAAGAGTGGCTGCGGCAATCATGACTGGTAGAGAAAGGATACGGACTGTGTTTCCCATTTCGTATGAAGGGATACAAAATGACATGATTGCAGTTAAGGCAATAACAATCACCATAATGTTTGACACCAAGCCTGCATTGACGACTGCATCCCCGATAATCAGTCCTCCGACAATGCCGATCGTCTGACCAATTGGCGATGGAAGTCTGATTCCTGCCTCCCGTATTAATTCAATGGTGATTGCCATAATGAGTGCTTCAAAAAATGGTGAGAATGGAATATTTTCGATCGAGCCTTTTACAATCGTTACCATATCATATGGAATAATTTCAAAGTGGAATCCGACAATAGCAATGTATATCGCTGGAAGCGTGAGGGCGCCCCAAAAACTGAATAACCGTAGCAAACGGAAAAAGGATCCCCCGTAAAATCTGATGTTGAAGTCATCAGGCGTCTGGAAGAAGGAAAAAAATGTGACTGGCACAATTGATACATCAGACGAGCCTTCACTGATAATGGCCACCCTTCCCTCCATTAAATGAGCCTCTAACCGATCAGGTCTTTCAGTAAACAGAATTTCTTGAAACGGGGATAACGGATGACCTTCAATACATTCCTCAATATAACCCGGACTGAAAACCATATCGGTTGAAATTGATTCAAGCCGTTTTTGAACTTCCTCAACGATCGATGGGTTTGCAAGTCCACCCATATAAATCATTGCTACGTTTGTGTTCGATTCCTGGCCCAGTTCAAAATATTTGATTGTTAGCTGACGATTATGGATACGCTCCCTGACCAAGTTTAAATTAACATCGAGATTTTCTATAAATCCCATGTGTGTTCCCCGGACGACCTTTTCATTATCAGGTTCTTCAGGTGTTCTAGGATTAGCTTGAATGCAGTTAAATAGAAAACATTCCGTACGCCCTTCGAAAAAAAGGGCACAATCGCCTCTTAGCAAGGCGGATACAATCTTATTGAGGTCATTCGTCTTACTAAATTCCGGGCTTGTTATCAGTTCCTCAACATTTTGTCGATCAACGGCTTCCGACAAGGGAATTAGAAAACTTTGTTGGAATACTTCCCTGTCCACCAATGTTTCCAAGTAAATAATGATGCCAGATACTTCTCTATACTTCACTTCCCGAAATTTTAAATCGTCTGTATTGAATAAAGCTTCGCATAGATAATGTTGATTTTTCTCGATAGTGGAAAAGACCTTGTTCGTATTTGCTTTTGAATTCGTTTTTAAGGGCTTCCCCTTTTTCTTAAAAAAAGACATAGCCATTGCTTCACTCAACTTCCTATTATGTTAATAGAAGTATTCGCAATGAATACCAAGTCTATTCATATAACACGAAGGGGAGGAAGCACTATTTTAACCTGACAAGGTAACGGGGTATCTACCATCAGAATATAGAAAAATGCATATTTCATAAACATGAAAAGTGCTATTTCAGAAGTGAGAAGATGAAGGAATAATGAGTGAAGGTATAGAAGGTGTGAAAGGCTAATAAAAAACCGAGAGGAGAATAATATGATGATTTTTAATCCATTAATGGGAGAAGTCATGCCATCACAGCAGAAAATCCACATGGTGAAAAAGGAAAGGGAGGGATGGTCGCAAGTCCTCTAGGACCTTCACGAATTTGCGGTACAGGTTTGGAAGACTATGTTGGGGGTGCTTGGAGCTTTGCGAGTCAACAGGATGGGAAGACAGTCGAGAACACTTTCTGCACTCCATTTATGGGCTATCCATACTATTCAAAACAATAATGATGATGTCCCTCCTATGAGAGGCTTCTATCGCTGGCATATACCTGATCCTATCCGCTTCAATGAAGACCTTAGAGTAACGGTCCAACAGATCGGCGTTTCCAAAAAGGAATTATTTGGGGAAAATGTCTAATCTTATTACTAAATATGTTAGGCGTACTTAGCGATCAATCGCAAACATATCAAATTTTATTTTTGATTTTTGATTCTGCTTTCTTCTTCCTACCTGTTTTTGTTGCAATTTCTGCCGCAAAACAGTTTAAAAGCAATCCTTATTTGGCGGCTTTACTAGGAGCTGCACTATTAAATCCAACTTTTATCGAAATGATACAAAGTGGACAAGCTATCGCATTCCTTGGGATTCCGGTCGTACCATTCTCGTATTCAAGTACCATTATTCCGGCTATTGTAGCAGTATGGATTTTGTCTTATGTTGAAAAGTTTTTTGATAAACATTTATGGAGTGCAATTCGTGGATTTATGAGCCCGCTATTGAGTATTTTGTTTGTTGCTCCTTTGACGTTTGTACTGATTGGACCAGCAATGGTTGCAGTTTCTACTCAATTAACCAACGTGGTTTTCTTCCTAAGTGATAAATTAGGATTCTTCTCTTTGGCTATATTTGCTTTAAACTATCCATGGATTGTTACGACAGGGATGCATTCTGCCTTAGTAATTGCAGGATTGGAAGCCATTAATAAAAAGGGAGTGGACCCATTTACAAGAGCATTAACATTACTTCACAATATCACTCAGGCATCCGCTACCTTAGCGATTGCCCTGAGAACAAAAAATAAAGAGTTCAGAGGTACAGCAATTTCAGCCAGTTTAACGGCATTTTTTGCCGGCATTACCGAGCCTTGTTTGTATGGTGTTACACTTAAATTGAAAAAGCCTATGTACGCATGTATGATTGGTGGATTTGCGGGTGGTCTGTATGCCGGAATTGCCGGGTTGAAAGCTTATGTGTTCTTGACTCCTGGTCTTTTTACGTTACCAATGTGGATTGATCCTGCGAACTCAGGAGACTTATCTAATTTATGGAATGCCATTATAGCAATGGGGATCGCGGCGGTCGTCACCTTTGTTGCAACACTAGTCATTGGTTTTAAAGATGTTCCTCCTTCACAAGAAGCTGCAGAGAAATAAGAAAAGCGCAAGGCACCCGCCTATCGGCGACAAGCAAATGTTCTGAGACAGAGAAAGGCGTTCTTTGCCTTTCATTGGCTCAGGTTATTATGCAGAACATCGGCTAAGTTCGCGCCGTCCTGGCGCAACGCCGATGGACTCGCTCCTGCGAGCCTCGAGCCGATGGCACCTGGAGCTGGACAACAACTGCCCAGCCTTAAAGCAATCTTAAGGAAAATTTTATACTTTTTTATCTTTTAAAAACGGACTGCTATGGCACACTCTAATCTATTTTTACGTTAAAATAAAGAAGAACATAAGAATCGAAGGGCATGCACCGGTCCATAGGGTAAAGTTCCTTCTGTAAAAACCGTCTGTGTTTGTTTTTATAATTATTTGAGGTGAAAAAAAATGGAAACACTAGTTAATTTTAGAGATCTTGGTGGAATTGTTACGAAAGAGGGTAAGAAAGTAAAAAGGAATAAATTATTACGGGCAGGGCAGCCAGTGAATGTAAGTGATTCTGACAAAAGGGAATTAGTTCAAGGGCACGATTTGAAATTAATCATCGATTTTAGAGAACAATCAGAGGTTGATAAGGAACCAGTTGATAAAATAGAAGGAGTTGAATATGTTCATATTGATGTTTTAAAAAGCGAAAGCACAAACTCAATAGGTAGGGAAGACTTTGAAAAAGTCAATTCGATTGAAGACGCGGACCGTTTGATGTTTTCCGTTTATGAACAACTTGTTCTTGATCCAAGTGCCCAAAGGGTTACATATTATTTTTGAATAAAGTTTTGGAGCAAGATAACGGCTCAATCTTATTTCATTGTTTTGCGGGGAAAGATCGCACGGGAATTGCAGCAGCCCTCCTATTAACCATTCTAAATGTTGATAGAACAGCCATTATGAATGACTATCTTCAAACCAATATTCAGCGACAAGAAGCAAATAAACATTTCTTACAAGAAGTCAAAACCGATGATGCGAATAGCGAGAAAACGAAGGCATTAAAAAAAGTACTTGGTGTGGATCAAGCATATTTACAAAAATCATTTGAGGCGATTGAGAATAGATACAATAATATAGATAATTATCTAGTCAATATATTACAATTTGGTAATGCTAAACAAGAAAAGCTTCGAGAAATGTTACTTGAATCAGGAAAAGCAGTGCTGGCCTAGCTGATTACATCTAAGAATGCACCCCATCAAAATACCCTTTACATGGAGGTTTGAAAAATGTTACGAAAATTATTTGGGAAAGAAAAACCAACAGAAGAAATACTGAAAGCCCCGGTCAATGGAAT
>NZ_JADIJK010000005.1 GCF_017355205.1 Bacillus sp. SD088 | reverse complement strand
AGTTTCCTTAACAACAAGAAAAGCGCAAGCGCCCGTTTAGCGACGTACAAACTTTCATAGTAAGGATGGAACAGCTAAAAACGCGACATCCTGGCGGCAGACTCAAACGTGACGTCCATTTTACTTCCTCCATTCTATTTCTAGAAAAAATAAAGGCAATTTTGGATTAGGAGCTCTAAGGATAACCAACCTCTCCCCAAGTTTACCTGAATTCTGAAAGTAAAAACTAGTAATTTTTAAGAAAGTCTCCCACCTTTGGTATAATTGAGTTTGTACTAAACAAAAAACAAGGTCAAGTTTCTCATAAACCTATCTAATACTAAAATTAACTTTCAATTAAAGAATGCAACTTGCTGGACTATTGCCTTTGCTGCAAAAATATATAATTCTGTTGAAATTCTTAAAAAAGGGGGGTTCCGATGGGAAAGAAAAATTCTGATAAGGAAAAACATATTTTAATAACTGCAATGAAACTATTCTCATCAAAAAGTTACAATCGCACATCCATGCAGGAAGTTGCCGATATTTGTGGAATTTCAAAAGGGAGTCTATATCTTTACTTTAAGTCAAAGGAAGATTTACTTTTAAATATTTTACAATATTACTTTCAGTATATGGATGATCAAATTATGCGAATTGAAGAGGATGCTTCCTTGTCTACAGCGGAGAAATTTATAAAGGAATTTGAAATCAAATTAAGTCATTATATTGAACATCAAGAATTTTACAGGCTGCAAGGACAGGAACTTTCGGGGCTAGCAGATAAAAACATTTATCGTTACTTGCATCAGCAAAATATCGCTGAGGTTAAATGGGTTGAGCATTCTTTAATCAAGATCTATGGAAACGAAATGGTTCCGTATGCCTCGGATGGGGCTTTCTTGTTGATGGGGATGACAAAACAATACATGGAACTGATCATCTTGAAACAGTTCCCTTTACAAGTGAAAAAAATTGTACGGTTTTTAATGGCGCAAATAGACTTTATGATCAAAGGACTATTGGATAGCAAGATCGAACCGCTAATGAACAAAAATTTGTGGTCTTTATATTTAGAAGAAGCTGAGGAAGAAAAAGTTCATCCTTTTGAATTGATTAAACAAATGAAAAATCAATTAAAAACCCAGTCGATCCCTGATGCTCTCAAAGCAGAAGCGATTCAATCGCTAACGATTATGGAGCATGAACTGATGAACATGCAGCCAAGAACGGTTATTCTTAAGGGGATGCTTCACAATCTTGAACAGCTTCAGTCGCTTGAGGAGACGAGATTGAAGCTTGCCGACAGTCTACTGCTCCATCAAATGCAGCAAATACCGGAATAGAAGTTGCTCTGGCTACACGTAATATACTATCCAGGTAGTAAGTTCTCCGTATATATTCCCCTCCAAGCAAACAGATATCTACTAAAAGGGGAATATATTCATTTTCTCCATCACATACAGAAAATAGCTCGGTTCTCTTAGGCTAAAAAGACACAGGCAGAGCAGTCAAACTTCGCGAGTTAAGACTGAAGCTCCAGGTAATGCTTTCTCTTGGAACACTAAGGCGCAGATTGGGCATACGCTTGAGCAAAGTGGTAAAGGCGATGTCTCCTTCCAATCGGGCCAGTGGCTTTCCCAAACAAGCGTGGATGCCATGTCCAAAGGCGAGGTGGCGATTGACCTTACGCGCAATATCCAGCTCCTCCGGCTCCGTAAACTGAGATTCATCCCGGTTCGCAGAGCTCAGAACGAGAAGGACCATATCCCCTTGCTTAATTTTCTGACCAGCGATCTCGATCTCTTCCGTAGCAAACCGCGGCCCCGCTATGGTAGCTGGCCCATTGAAGCGAAGCAATTCATCCACAGCCGAAGGAGCAAGACTGAGATCCGCTTTAAGTTTCTCAAGCTGATCGGGACGATCTAACAACATCAAAGTACCCGTGCCGATCAGATTAGAGGTTGTTTCATGTCCTGCAAAAATTAACAGCGTAATCATCGAAAGCAATTCCTCTTCACTGAGTCGATCCCCTTCCTCTTCAATCGGCGTGATTTTCCTCCGTCCCCATTGATCTCAGAGGGTTAAAAGCTAGGACTACAACAGCCGTTGTGTATGTGGGTTAAATGCATACGCTTTCCTTTGCAAGAATTATTTAAACACCTTCATTGGAAGATGTGTTAAGGACTGCCCTGTAGCTGAATCTGTTAAATTATTCTCCAAATCAAAAGATTCCACAGGTGCGATACGAGAAAATTTCTGTAAAAATGCCTGCAATGCTAGTGTCAGTTCCAATCGGGCAAGAGGAGCACCTAGGCAAAAATGTGGACCTTTTCCAAATGTTAAATGCTTTTTATTATTTGAACGGTGAATATTGAGCGTAAAAGGATCTTCAAACATTGCTTCATCCATATTAGCTGCACTCATCCAGGCAATGACCGTATCCCCTTTCTTCATTTCGGGACCTAGTAAATCATTGTCTTGTTTCACGGTGCGATCTCTCTTCGCGTTATGAAAACGATAGCGAAGCATTTCTTCAACAGCTTTTGGAACTAATTCTATGTCATTTCGGAGTTCTTCATATAGAGACTGATCATCATATAACAATGAATAAAAGGTATTTGCCAACGCATGACTCGTGGTTTCAACACCTGCACCTAAAATAAACATTGATACCCGTATAATTTCATCATCGGTAAGCTTCTCATCATCTACTTCAACTTTAATTAGGTCAGAAAGAATATCCTCTGCTGGATTTAATCGTTTCTCAACAACAATCGGGTAGAGATATTGGTAATATTCTTTGGCTGCAGCTTGTTTTCTAAGCTCAATTTCCTCATAGTTCTCTTTTTCATAAGGTTGGAAAAGGATGTCCACCCAATTTTTAAACTGTGATCGATCATCTATTGGGACACCAAATAATTCTGCGATAACCATACCAGGCAAAGGGGCTGCAAATGCTTGCACGATATCAACAGTAGAATTTCCTTCGATGTCTTCGATAAGTTCAGCTACGATCCGCTCGATACGAGGTTCCCAATTTTTTAAACTGCGCGGTGTAAATGCTGCGGACAACAAGGATCTTCTCTTACGGTGTTCCGGAGGGTCCACCATGATGTTGACATTATCTGGAATTGATCCTTCTTTGCTGCTTGCTCCTACAGAAATAGTTGTTTTTGGTCCTTCAATTGAAAAGTATTCATAGTTATTTAATACTTGCTTCACATCATCATACTTAAAAACGTTCCATGTATTTGTTTCCTCATCAAAATAAACAGGTTGAGAGTTAAGCATCTCTTTATACCATTGTAATGGAAAAAATTCTTCTGCACGTGTCTGAAACTTTTTAATATCTTCTAATGAAATGATTTCTTTTGACATCAGAATAGCTCCCTTCAAAATTTTAACATTCGTTTCATCTTATTCATTGTCAAATGGCTGGTCCGCTATCTTGACTGAATCCGTAGGGCATTCTTCCATGGCGTCTATCAAGCTATCAATTTGATCTTCTGGTACAGGGGTAGATCCTCGATTCTGGTCTAATTTCACAAACGCGACCCCATCTTGATCAAGGTCGAAGATTTCTGGAGCCAATCCCTCGCAATTTCCACAGCAAATACATGTTTCTTGGTTAATAATCGCGTATTTTGCCATTGTAAAACCAACCTTTCTTCTTTTCCATCTCCTGTTTCAAAGTCTCTGTTTTTTGTTTAAAAGAATAGAATTTGACCTATCAGTTTCATTATTGACCACACGGTCATATATATAGAGTAACATAATCATTCTCTCGCAAACAAAGGCCTTTCGAATGGTTTTTTTAGAAAGAATGAATGTTGTTAAGCAAGATTGGTTGACACGCTATGTATTACATAGGAAAAGGAATAGACACTTTTTGTCAATTGAATGAATTAATAGAGTAGGAAGAAAGAGGTGGGAGTGAGGTAGGCCTTTAGGGTATTAAGTTGAAAAAAACTAGTTTTTAAGCTTTTCTCCTACATTATGGCGAAATAGAAAAGAACCGAGACGCTTGCGCTCGATTCTGTTTCCATTTTCTATTTGGCCATTTGAAATAGCAGCTAACCCATTATGGCCTAACTTCCATTTACTTAAGGCCATTCTTATAGACACATTTCTACACATATCTGTTTATTTATTGTTCAATGCTCCTGAGACAATCTTTCCCTCAAACATGGTCGCTACCCGCCTAGCTCTTCTTGCAATCGTTTCTGCGGAACAAGTTGCATCAATTAATACGAGGTTGGCTTCATCTCCTACTTTGGGCCAAATTTGTTTTCCATTGGAATCAAGTGGTGTTTTGCCAGCTGTAATAAAATGAAGGGTTTGTGCTAATGATCGTTCATCTACCCAATTTGAAATTTCTGCTAAGCGCCCAGCTCGTTCTAGAATATCTCCATTTCCAAAGGGTGACCAAACATCAAAAATATTATCACACGCAACTGCAACAGGAATCCCTTTCTTACGCAATAATGCAACAGGTGGAAATTTTCTTCCAAGAGGAACACTCGTCATAATCGCAATCCCTGCATCTTTTAATTGTTCTGCTACCATTTCCGCCTCTGCTTCAGACACGTCTCCAAGACCAAACGCATGGCTGATCGCAACCTTTCCTTGGAGACCAGCTTCTTTTGTTAACTGAGCTAATCTTTTTATGGTAAAAATTCCTAGTTGATCTGGATCATGCAAATGCAAATCAATTCCTGCATTTCCCCAGACAGCAAGTTCAACCATTTCTTGCAAAGAAGCCTCAATATTACCATCTACTGTAGCAGGGTCCACACCACCTACCAAATTAGCTCCTTGACGAAGAGCCTGTTTTACTAAATCTTTTGATTTTGTCCGCAATAAACCATGTTGAGGAAATGCAACGATTTCAGATGTTAATTTTCCGGAAAAAGTGTGCAATGCTTTTTGAACTTCTTCTAAATTCTTTAAACCAACCTCAGGGTATATATCGACATGTGTGCGCACATGGGTCACTCCTGATTTCAAATAGATATCCAATAGCTTTTCCGCACGATCCTGTGTAGTGGTCTCCAACGCTGGCAGCGTTTCTTTTTCTATATCAAGTCGGGCAAAGATATTTTTTACAGGTGTGACTGCACGCCACTTATCGCCAAGTAAAGTTTTATCCAAATGACAATGCATTTCTGCAAAAGAAGGAAGAACCAATAATTGCTTGGCATCTTTTTTTGGAAAATCATCTAAAATAGTTTCCGTAGAGGAAAAGATCTTTGCTATCTTCCCTTCCTCAATGAATAAATGGAAACAATCTGTCTTTGTTTCCAACACAGTACCTTTTTCGATTCGGTAGCCAGTCTCTAATCGGGCATTGGTTAACCAAAAGTTATTACTCATTGCACTCTATCCTTTCGTTATCCATTATAAAAGCTCACCAGAAACAACATTTCCTTTAAAGATGACAGCTTTTCTTTCAGCTCTTCTTGCCACTGCTTCACCAGAGCAACTGGCATCAACAAGGACAAAATCAGCATTATCTCCACTATATGGCCAAACACGTTCACCATCTTTATTTAAAGGGGTGATCCCTCCTGTAATATATCCTATGGCTTGTCCTAGCGAACGCTCATCACTTAATCCGAAACGTTGTGCCAACGTTCCCGCTTTCTCCAAACTATCTCCTTTTCCAAATGGTGACCAGTGATCGGTAATACTGTCATCACCTAAAGATACATCTACTCCTTTTTCATGCAAGAGCGGGATTGGAATCGTTCTACCAAGAGGAACGGATGAAGTAATCGATATTCCTTGCAGGGCCAGTAGCTCGGCAACCTCACTCGCTTCTTGAGAAGAGATGTCTGCTAATGCCAAAGCATGGCTAATCGTCACTCTATTCTGCCAGTTGGCTTCTTCTGTTAAAGCAGCTAATCGCTTAAAGGTAAAAATCCCCAGATGCCCTGGATCATGGATATGCAGATCAATGTTCGCGTTCGCTTCTACTGCTAGCTCCATGACTGTATATAATGATTTTTCAATATCTCCATCGATAGACGCTGGGTCTACACCCCCGACAAAGGAAGCGCCATTCCGCAACGCTTCTCGCATTAATGGAACTGAATCACTGCGTAATAAACCATGCTGAGGGAATGCAACAATTTCAACTAAAGCCTTGTCTTTATATGCTTCCACTGCCCGTAATGTCGCTTCAATATTTTTTAAGCCAATATATGGATCAACATTACAATGTGAACGAATATGAGTTGAGCCAGCGCTTAACAGCAAATCTACTAGCTTTTTGGCTCTTTCTTCAGTAAATGGCAATAAACGTGGAAGCAGTTCTTCCTCTTCTTCCAAACGAGTGAGCAAACCTTTCGTTGGAATCGTTGGTGCTTGCCAAGATCCTCCATAATACGTTTTATCAAGATGGATATGCATATCTCTAAATGACGGCAACATTAAGTAATTATTGGCATCAATGGTTTTTCTGCCACAACAATTTCACTTATTTTTTCATTTTCAACCTTGATATGAAAACGTTCTGTCTTTGTTCCTGTAACTGTCTCATTTTCAAACTCATAACCAGTCTCTAAACGGACATTTGTTAACCAATATGCTGAAGTAACCATTTCTCCTCCCAATATAATAAATCCTTCATTCAAGCACACATTGCCTGAATAGGACTATAGAATATTTATCCTGGCATTCTCCATTGATAGTTAAAAAATCTCTACTCACAAATGCTTGAATTTGTGTGGATCAGTGCGCTGCATTTTTTAAAATTTGTTCGATTTCTTGAAATCCAAGCCTTTGTGCATGTTCCAAAGGCGTAACCCCATCACCATCACCAATTTGTATATCTGCCCCATGATCCACTAACAATTGCACAATATCTTGATGATTCTTTCCTCCATCCCCTAGAATGACCGCTTCTATTAATGCAGTCCATTGTAAAGCATTGATATGATTTACATCGACATCAGAATTTTTCAGTAGTTCTTTCACAACCTTTACATGCCCACGTTCTGCTGCTGGAATTAGTGCTGTTCCTCCAAATCTGTTTGTCAACGTTGTATCAGCCTCTGCCGTAATCGCTAATTTGACAATCTCAAGATATCCTGATGCTCCAGCATATAAAAACACATTATTTAATTGGTTATCGCGAATATTAATATCCGCTCCTTTATCGATTAGCACTTCTACCACGTCTATATGGTTACCATAAGTAGCTGCCACAACCGCTGTTTTTCCTTCTTCATCGGTCCCATCAATATCAACACCTTTTTCAAAAAGGCGCAAAACCTCTTCTACATCTCCTTTTCCTGCAGCTAAGATAAATCGATTTTGATTCACTGGTATATCCTCCTCTGTATTCGGTTCTACTTTTTTCGTTAAGGGATCTGAATACTCTGAATCGGATTGGCATGCAGCAAGTAAAATCATCACTATAACAATCCATATATGATTCGTTATACGCATGTCTATCTCCTCCTTCCCTATATACCTGGGGCAAATAATTAAGCGAGTCTCACAGTTATTTTCTGTTATGTAATTATGTTATCATGATGATAGTTATATGAAAAATATTAAAAAAGTAACTTTCACTTAGGGTTTACATATAATAGGAAAAGAGGTATTTTCAAGTGGATATAAGACAACTTCGCTATTTTATAGCCATTGTACAAGAGAGAAAGATCTCTGCCGCTGCTGAACGACTTCATATTTCCCAACCTCCATTAAGTCAACAACTTAAAAATATGGAAGATGAGCTTGGATCAAAATTAATTGTTAGAAATGGGAAGCATTTTGAAGTAACAGATGCCGGAAAGGCCTTATATCAATATGCCTTACGAATGACTCAACTGATGGAAGAAGCTAAGATGGAGGTAAAGGAAATCGGTAACGGTGTTAATGGATCACTATCCTTAGGTGTTAATACCCTTTCTTCAGATGAATTGCCAGAATTACTCAAGCAATTTAAAGAAAAATTTCCTAAAGTTCATTATAAAATCCAACAGAGTGAATCTGCACATCTCTGCAAAATGGTTCGTGATCGTGAAATAGAACTAGCTATTATTCGTTTACCACTTGAATTAGATGATTTCTCCATTCTCTATCTTTACACAGAACCATTTTACTTTATCACTTCCAAAAAACAGAAACGATTCGATGGTGACGTTACACTTGAGGATATAAAAGACTTACCACTACTTTTACCAAGTACAGAAGGATTAGGCGTATATTATTCAATAGTAGAAGCATTTTCGCGTTTACAGCTAGAACCTAATATTATCGGGGAATGCTCTGATATTGCTCTATTACTTGATTTAATCTCGACTGATTTTGGAACAGCAATCGTTCCCGAATCATTACTTAATCGTTATAGAGGATACCCTATTCACAGTCACAAGATTTCCAATATTAATGATTTTTCGGCTCCTGTCGGTCTTGTATGGTTAAAGAATCACTACTTATCTAGAACCGCTCAAAATTTTGTTGATTTATTAAGGAGAAGGTTTTGTTAAGGAGAAAATTGTTATCGCCTTCCCACCCAGCTTACGTATAATCGTTGGTCATTTCCTCGGAAATGGTGAAAAATGTCCATTCTTAAATTACTCTTACCAGGTGCAGTGGAATGATAGATCCCTCCAAAAATAGCTACCAAAAGTTACTTAATAATTGGTAGCTGTTTTTCTGATAATAGATCCTCAACAAACACTTGATGATCTGTAAAAATATTTTCTGGCAGCTCTTCAATGGGGAAAAACTTATTCTGAATGGATTCCTCGTTACTTTCCACTAGCTCGCCACTGTAACGTTTACAAACAAATGAGATTTGAACCAACGATACTTGGTCGCCATTAGCAAATGTCTTATCATATTGGGGACCAGAATAAATCCCAAATAACTCTAGTTCTTCTAACAAAAGTCCTGTTTCTTCATACACTTCTCTCTTAGCTGTATCCTGAACGCTTTCACCTAATTCCATAAAACCACCAGGAAACCCCCACTGACCATTATCAGCACGTTTTTGCATGAGTATAGCATTCTCTTTATCAAAAACAAAGGCACCCGCCACAACCATAATGACTTTCTCATTTCCAACCATTGACCTTACATGTTGGATATAATCCACTGCAATCTTCCTCTCACGTTAAGCTTTTTCAAACAGTCCTTTGTTGTTAATACAGTACTTCGTTTTTAAATACTTTGTGAAACAATATGTTTATTCTATTTAAACCCGAAAATAAAGTGGTAAGCATTGCGGTCAATAATATAGAACATTCAATGGAATTCCCAAATATACAAAAGGATAATTAGGTGATATCTTCTAGCATAATATCCATCTAACCCTTCCCTAACGCAATAACAAGATGAACAACTGATAAATTACTGTCCCTCATTTTCATCTCAGCAAATAAAAACGGAGTCAATAAAAGATTAAAAATACAGGAATAAAACAGATTCTTTGGTACATTCATCTTTTCCTCCTATGCTTAAATTAAATTATTTGTATCTTCTGGATGAACTTTCGGGCTATTTCCTTATCATTGAATTCGATCGTTTTATCTTGAAATATTTGATACGTTTCATGCCCTTTACCAGCAATAATGACAACATCATTTTTCTTTGCTGTTTTAATTGCTTTATAAATGGCCTCTTCCCGATCAATCAATAATTTATATTGTAATGTACTTCCTCTTTTTAATCCTTCCTCAATATCATTCATAATTATATTTGGGTCTTCGGAACGCGGATTATCAGAAGTAATATAAACAATATCACTGTATTCGCTTGCAATCCTTCCCATTATTGGGCGCTTTGTCGCATCCCTATCTCCACCACAACCGAAAACAGTAATGATTCTACCAATTGTAAATTCCTTAATCGTTTTCAACACATTTTCTAAAGCATCGGGCGTATGAGCATAATCAACTAAAACTAGAAAATTCTGTCCTTCATTCACTATTTCCACTCTACCATTAATACTAGTTATCTGAGCTAAACTATTACTAATATTTTCAAGGGGAATTCCTTCTAGTAACGCCGCTGTGACAGCAGCCAATGCATTATATATATTAAACCGACCGACTAATTGCATGTCGATTTCAATGTTCCCCATAAAGGAAGTTAATAAAAATCGAATTCCTTGTGAGCTCATGGTTATATTTTCTGCTGAAACATCAGATTTATTGCTAATTCCATATGTAATGACCTCAGCAGATGTCACTTTACTAAAATACTTAAAACATGGATCATCCGCATTTAGAACAGCATATTTTTTATCTTGATAATTAAATGAATTTCCAAGACTAGAGAATAGCAGACCTTTAGTATGCCTATAATTTTCAAACGTACCGTGATAATCTAGGTGGTCTTGTGTAAGATTAGTAAATATGGCTGTACGAAAATTACATCCCATTACACGTTTCATGTCTATCCCTTGAGATGTCACCTCCATTACACAATATTCCGTTTTGTAATCACTCATCTGCCGGAGATTTCTTTGCAAAATTGGAGATTCCTGTGTATTTATATCTGTCGAATACATATTTCCATTCATCTTTATGCCGTTATTCCCCATAAGGCCCATAGTAAGCCCATAATCAGAAAAAATACTTTCTATCATGTACGATGTTGTAGTTTTGCCGTTCGTCCCTGTAATACCAATAAGTTTCATTTCATGTGATGGATGATTATAAAAATGAGCAGCAATAATCGCCATTGCATGTCTTGCATCTTTAACAAAAATTTTGGGAACAATAATATCAACATCTCGTTCAACTACAAGGGCTGCCGCACCATTCTCTATAGCTTCCTGTGCGTATAGATGCCTATCCTCAAGAAATCCTTTGAGCCCTGGCACACATATAAACAAATTTCCCTTTTCTACTTTTCTTGAATCCATTTGTAAACCAGTTATTTCGATATCAAGGTTTCCGCTTGTACTTTTCACTAGGAAAAGGCTTGCAATCTCTTTTAATAGCAAAATACTTACCTCCTATCTTTTGATAAAATCAAAATGTTTAATCCATATTTTAACACTTTCCCTCTTCTTCATTTGCCCAAGTTGTTAATTGGTTTAACTAATCACATACTTATATTTTAATAAAACCTTTGATTGCGTTTACAACAAGGGGTAGCCATTAAAGAAAATATTCATTGAATAATCTAGTAAATAATTGATTTATCATTGTTATCAGTTGATAGAACGATCGTTGTTCAGAAAAGATTTACCCAGATGGAAGAGAGTTTCTTTTTGAAAAAGTGGCTGAGTCATAACTAAAATGCTAAGCCCCAAAGAAGAATAACTCATTACCTGAGAGGAGGAAATGTACGTAGACTCCCGTGGGAAAAAGGCATCGGTGAGATCCGGGAGTGTAAAGTATATTTCCAAAGCGAGATGTATAAACACCCTAGTAATTCGTTTTTTCCTTTTGCGAAAGCACTTTTGCCTCAGCCACATTATTTTGCTACTGCTTCTTTATTAACTCAATAAACGCATCCACAAAGGTTTGTAAAAACTCTCTTGTTCCTTCATTCTGTAAGTGTCCATTTTCATCTAATAATTCAGCAACATTTGCCAGATAGGCTTCTGGCTGCTGAAGTGTTGGCATATTTAAAAAGACAAGGGATTGCCGCAAATGATGGTTTGCGCCAAATGCGCTTAAATTCCCAGGAGATTGACTAATAATCGCGGCAGCCTTACCATCCCACACACTTGAGCCATAAGGTCTT
Source organism: Bacillus sp. SD088 (assembly GCF_017355205.1). Taxonomy (GTDB): domain Bacteria; phylum Bacillota; class Bacilli; order Bacillales; family Bacillaceae_C; genus Lederbergia. Next base: position 225,172 of record NZ_JADIJK010000005.1, on the reverse strand, counting down.
GACCCTACGTCCAAAGCATTTTTTAATACGGAGGGCACTGAACGATTGTATTCAGGAGTGACGAATAATACTGCGTCTATTTCCTGCATTGTTGTACGAAATGTAGTATATGCCTCTGGTACATTGTTTTCATCATCGTAATCCTGATTGTATAAGGGCAGATTCCCAATTTCCACCATTTCTGTTTCGTATCCTTCAGGAAAAAGGGTTGCAACATTTTTTGCGATTTTTTTAGAAAAAGATTCTTTCCGAAGACTTCCAACTAAGATACCAACTCTTGTCATTTTCTTTCACTCCTTATTTTTTTGATATAGTAAGGTGATCACCTTATTATTTATTAAAAAGTTCGTTTTATACACTAGCCTATCGTTATATCTCACCTACTTTCATTTAGCAATACTGTCTCTCTTATATAATTCAAGTAAATGTGTATTATCACCTTCTAACCCACACAAAAAACCGACCTATTTTATAAAAAAGAAGGTCGGTTCAAATTCATTCGCTTATCTTATAGTTTTTAATGCTCCGCTCCAGGCAAGCACCTCATCCAACATCGTATTAACATTTACAAAATGTAATTCTTGTGGTTGAAATTCTATTGCATTCACGAAATCTGTAAATAAGCTTAAAGTTGGGTGTGTACGAACATCTGCAACTTTTTGTTCTGCCAAAATACCTCGTAAATGTTCGGCAGCGCGTGCTCCACCAGTTGAACCATAACTTACAATCCCAGCTGCTTTGTCATACCAAGCTTCCCGAGCGAAATCAATCGCATTTTTTAGAGCGCTGGTAATACTATGGTTATATTCTTGAACAATAAATACAAAGCCATCGAAGCTAGCAAGTTTTTCATTCCATGCGACAATTCCTGGTTCTGTTCCATCAGTTGTTCCAAAAAGCGGGAGATTGTAATCTAAAATATCGACGATTTCATAGCTAGCATCTTCGCGCTGAGTTGCAAGTTTTTTTACCCATTCTCCTACTTGTGGACTTACACGTCCTTGGCGTGTACTCCCTAAAATAATTCCAATATTTAATTTTTCAGTTGTCATTATGTCTTCCTCCTGGTTTTCCAAATGTTTTTTCAAAATAACCCATTGTTGATACCATTAAAATTTATCTAAAACGGAACAAATTTCAGTGCTGCATACTCAGTACAGCTAACAAAGCAATTAACACTAGTATACTTTCAAACTAATAACAGCTTGCTTTTCATTCCTTTGCAACCCTCAAGATGATGCGATTACCTGAAGGGTCTTCAGTAATAAAGGTACCATTTTCTTTTAAAATGGAAGCCCCAATTTTATTTAACTGATCTATAATTTTCTTTATTTTCTCTTCATTTGCAACCATTATAGTAAATGATTTCAAGCCAACACTATTCAGAGACGGCTGTGGTGCACCAATTCCATTCCAAGTATTTAAGCCAATATGATGATGGTATTTTCCATCAGAAATAAAGAGCGCTTGATCAGCAAATCGGTTGACTACTTCAAACCCTAATCCCTCGACATAGAACTCTTCTGTTTTTTCCAATTCAGAAACGTGTAGATGAATATGTCCCATAACCGTCTTGGTCGGAAGCTCAGTCCATGTTTGGTGGTCATAAATCGAGAGAAGGTCGGGAAAATTTAATGGATCTACAGTCATTTCCACTTCTCCATTATGCCAGTTCCACCGGGAAGGGGAGCGATCTATGTATATCTCAATTCCATTTCCGTCTGGGTCAGATAAATAGAGGGCTTCACTCACCAGATGGTCTGATGAACCAAATGAAATCCCCAACTCGGAAAGATGGAAAACCATTCGCGCTAAATCGATTCGTTCTGGGAGCAAAATAGCAAAATGATATAACCCCGTTGTTTTTCCCGATATCGGAACAACTTGCTTCGGTTGTTCAATCGTTAATAAAACCGTATTTCCATCTGCTGTTAAGCTTGCGAATCCTTCAGATTGTTCTAATACCTTGAATCCAATTATCTCTTGATAAAAGGCTAGAGAGCGTTCTAAACTGTGTACCTTTATGTTCACTTGCCCCACAAATGTATATGGCTCCCGATGAAAACTCAATCAACTCACCCCCCTTTTATTAATTTGAATAAGCATAACCCTAATTTACTTCCAATAAGTTACTTTATGTAAGTAAGTATAATAATACAACCTGATAAAGTCAAGTAATCTTTTAACAAAAAGTGATCTAATTATTTTCTAGTTCGAATATATAGGATAGATTTGAAAAGACATGGAAATATTTAGCGGTGGACAGGACCAATTCTTTTTCTGTTTCTCTCTATGCCCAAACGTTTTGCTGTATTGGATCCGCCATAGAAAAGATGGAATTATAAAATGGGAAATTCCTATTCGTATTCACTAACTGAGAAGGCTTAGCTGTAACACTAAGGAGTGAGGGTAAAACTGCTTAAAAGCATAGTGGATAAACTTCGCAGAAAATCAAACCAAAGAATGCTAATATAACAGCATTCTTGGGTTTAACCCTTTTAGCTATTTAGGTTGAATGGTTTCTCCGTCTTTCATTCTAACTTCTAAAGGTTCAACAATTTTACCTAAGGAAGCTCCTTGCTTTTAATCTCCCTTACAAGCCTCCGGGACATCTAACTGTCAATGCTTTAATTGCTACCATGAATTTTATTATTCATTTGATGTATAGACTAAACTAACAAGACAAGAATAAAATAAAAGGAGGTTAAAAAGACAATGAAAACTCTATTCATTCCGTTGGTAATGAGCTTATTCTTCCTTGGAAATTTGGTACCCCTTGAACAGCAAAATACTATAAAAATTGCAGAAAACCAACCTTCCTATGCTAAATGGGGGAAAATAGTTATGGAAAAGACGAAAGAGAAATATCCCCAAGCAGATATCGTTGATTACCTTCATATCGGCAGAGAAAATGGTTCAAAATACTCCACAGAAAAATTTAAGCTATGGCTAAAAAGTGATCATAAAGAGTTCGGCGTTTTTGTTAATATAAAATTTGATAATAAAACAGAAGAAATTATCAATATAACATACAGAAAAACTAACAGATCATTTTTATAGTTGAATTGCGAACTTTCTTAACGGGAATTACTTTTTACTCGCTTTAGCATCGCGACAATTAAAAAACTAACAATCACTAGTAAAACCCAAGAACTGACTTTTCCTAGATGAACGAGGCTCCATGCCTCTGCCTGATTTGGATATGTCCAAGCACCGAAGAATGTGGCAATATTTTCGGCGATCCAGATGAAAAAGCCGATTAGCATAAAAGAAAAGGCAAGTGGCATCCGGTAACGTGTTCCATTTACTTCGTATGTCACCCATGTTTTCCAGAAGACAATGATGACAAGTCCAGCTAACCACCACCGGATATCGATCCAATAATGATGGGCAAAAAAGTTTAGATAAATAGCAGCAGCAAGCAACGCAACAATCAGAAATGGTGGCCACTTAATTAGATCAACCTTCAACCTCCTCCATGCCTGGCAAAGATAACTCGCGACACTTGCATACATAAATCCGCTATAGAGTGGGACACCGAAAATTTTAAAATAGCCTTCCTCTGGATATGACCATGAACCCATATGTACTTTAAAAAGCTCGAGAGCAAGCCCAATCAGGTGAAACATTGTGATTACCTTTAATTCGTCTTTTGTTTCAAGCCCGGAACGTACCATCCACCACTGCATTAGCAGGCAGATGATCAGCATCCAGTCGTATCGTCCAAGGAATGGGAGTGGTAAGATTTTCGTCAAAGCTAAGGCGGAAAAAATAACAACAGGAAACAAGCAGGACAGCGCCTGCTCCCAACCAAAATGAATAAGCTGTTTACCCGCTCTTATAACTTGCGCCTTCAAAGTTTTTTTCTGTGACTTATTTTCAATGGCTAAATTCATCGCTAACCCCTCTTTTTGGAATGTATTTGAATGGAACTTGCCAATTTCTTTCACATATTTCTCCTATTCATCCTGAATGCCCTCATTATTTTGGTATTCTAAAATATCTCCAGGTTGGCATTCTAAAGCCTTACAAATTCCCTCTAGCGTTGATAAGCGAATCGCTTTTGCTTTTCCATTTTTCAATATCGAAAGATTCGCCATCGTGATTCCAACCTTCTCTGAAAGTTCTGTCACACTCATCTTCCTTTTAGCCAACATAACATCGATATTGATGATAATTGCCATCTTTATTCACCTCAGACCGTTAAGTCATTTTCTGATTTTATATCGATCGCCTCTTTTAAAAGTCTTTGAAGAACGGCCGCAAAGACGGCGATGACCAAAGAAGCAAAAATAATGATCAAGCCAATGACAATGATCCCTGGAGCATCATCTACCTCCGCGATAAGATAAAAGAGTGGCATGCCCACGATATAAAAGCCACTGATTGTGATTGCACAATATTTTATATTTTTTAATGCTTTTACAGAGATGTATGCGAACGCCTTGTTTTTGTCAATATAACTTAAAAGTTTAAATGCCTGGTACAATGCAATGAAAAACGGGATCGCTGATATATACATCACAATTAAAATGCCATACAGTACATATGCAAATTCAGAATAACTGTCCACTGCCTCTTTGGCGACTATTGGTAATCCAAATAGACATAAAGCAAGAATAGGAGTCCCAATCAGAAAAACAGCTATTCTCAAAAAAAGCGTTGAGCCTCGTTTCATAAAAAAGCACCTCACTTATTCAATCTCAAATTGATTTTAACATCTGATTTATCGTTTTACAATAAATTTTTATTATTATTTATGTTTTTTTTATTGTTAACCTTGCTATTGCTATATAAAGAAAAACTCAGACTAATTATATATTTGCACACACTCTTTGACACCCGACTTACATATATTGTATTATATATCTAAATGATACATATCAATTAGATAGGTGGCATAAAATGAAAAAGTACAATCATACAACTTACGCGATTCTAGGCATTTTAACGACTGGATGCAGATCGGGGTATGCGATTAAACAGCTGATTGATCAGAGCTTAAATCATTTTTGGAAAATCAGCTATGGTCAAATTTATCCTACTTTAAAGTTAATTGTTGAGGAGGAATTAGCAGTCGTTCAAACCTTATCAGAAAGAGGGAAGCCTGAACGAAATGAATATTTTCTGACTGATAAAGGAAAAGCTGTTTTAAAAAACTGGCTGGAAACACCGATTGAACAAATACCAGTTGAACGAAACGAAGTTTTATTAAAATTATTTTTTGGACGTCACCAATCCAAGGAAAACACTTTATTACAACTTGAAGATTACCAACAAAAGTTAGTAGAACGCTACCAACTTTATCAAAATATAGAAAAAATGATTACTTCCACCCCTCATAACACAGAAGATGTGACCTATTGGTTATTTACTTTGGATTACGGAAAACGAGTAACAAATGCAGCCATTGACTGGTGTGATGCAACAAAAGAGCATTTTATAAAAGGAGGGTTAACATGACAAAGAAAGTTTATACCGGACGTTATACAACTGAAAATGACAAGGATGTAGTGGTTTTTCTTATTGGAATGCGTGTAAACACCCCCTTCGCCATTCATAAATGGGGACCAGTATTTACCTCTATGCCCGGCATGATTAAAGAGCTGTATTCGCATAAAGAAGAATTAGGATTTCTCTCGATGGAAAGCTATTTTGGCCTGAAAACCACTGTTATGATTCAATATTGGCGCTCTACCGAAGATTTATTAGCCTACGCCAAAGGACAAAAACATTTAAGTGCATGGAAAAATTTCAACCAAAAAGTCGGCAATAATGCGGCCGTTGGTATATATCATGAAACCTATGAACTAAAGAGTGGCCACTATGAATCAGTCTATGGAAATATGCCTTTATATGGTTTAGGAAAAGCCATGAAGCATATTCCGATTACAAAAGAAAATAAGGGTGCACTAAAACGGCTCAAAAGAAATACCTAGATTCATATAAAAACCTCTGTAACAATAAAAAACATCTCAGTTCATTGATCATTGAACTGAGTGTTTATCTTTAGTGTGTTGGACAAAATCTACTTAAACTCCCATTTCGTTTTAAGCTGTATTTGGGACCATATCAATTTGTTTGATTACTTTCGCTGGATTACCGCCAACAACTACATTGTCTGGAATATCTTTCGTCACAACAGCACCAGATGCAATTACAACATCGTCGCCTTCAAAAGGATCAATCCGCCCATAAACGTTTAATATAACAATCCTTCTGTAAAATTCTTACTAGATACACGTCTGGATTACTTAGCTTTTTCCATTGCTCGAAACCAAAGTTTTGATCATACTGGCGCAATAATAAGGATATAATCCCTCCATGGGCCACGATCAGTATGTGTTCGGAATCACTTGCCAAAATATCATTTAGAACCTCGACAATTCGATTTTGAGCCTCGTTACTTGATTCTCCACCTTCATACTTTAAATCCATATCCTCGAATGTCGTTTCCAGTTTTTCCTGCCAATCTGGAAAAGACATAGAACTTAGCACACGTTCGGTTAAGCGGCTGTCCGTCTCAATGTCTAAATCCATTTTTTCTGCAAAAGGCTTTATTGTTTGAATAGCCCTTAAAAAAGGACTAGAAATGATCCTATCCACTTTCATATCAGACAGAAAATCAGCTAATGCTTTTGCTTGCATGAACCCCTTTTCTGTTAACAATGAATCAGGAGATTGTCCTTTCGCTTCACAATGCCGAATAATGTATATGTTTTTATTCATACTTCCCCCCACTAGACGATGTAAGTAATTTTATCATCATCCGCAAAAATGCGCCGGCTTGTGCATTTTTTTCCATATTAGATTCGATCCAATCGATTTCGTCGCCTAACAAGTTCGTTAAATAACAAACCGCTTTATTATGAGAAGCTGGTGTAATATAGTTAAAAATCATCCTTATCTTATCAAGAGGAGTAGAAGGCAAAAAGGCTTCAAGTGCCTTTAATCCTAATTGAGCCCGTTCAGGTTTATATCTATGTAGCAATACTTTTGAAAGATTGACCATCACATGTTGTAACATTTCGACAGCCCATAAATCATTGCCTCTTTGGTTTGCCTTATGATATTGAAATAAAAACCAAGCCACATCATAAGCACAATCATTAAATTCTTCTTTAGAAAGCAACAAGTTTTGGGTTGATTGAAATTTAGCTAACCGACTTTCAGGATCATACAACACATGAAAAAAATCCTTTTCTTTAAAATTCCTTTCCGTAACAGTAAATAAATCAACATGAAGCAGATTATCATAAACAGCTATTATTTGCGGTGCAATAATAAAAAAGTCTTCATAAAACAATATTTTCCGATAAGATTCTAAATGCTTTAATCTCTGGGCCAAAAAACTCTCTTCATCTTTTTCATCTATCAAACAATAAAGATCGACATCTGAATACTCGTCATATTCTCTTCTTCCCATTGATCCTTTCAGAAATATGGCCTTCACCCGATTATCTTTCATTAAACTTTGCGAAATGTCGTGAACTGCTTCTTCCTGCTTCATCCATACTCCTCCATCTAAAAAAGGCTTTATTAGCTATTCAATTTTTTTAGCATATTTAAAAATTGCTCTACCTCCGTTGGAGAACGTAAGATCACAATTTCCTTTTTATTAGAAAACGACGCCAGCTTTTTCAAGATTAGCGGTTTTTTAGATTTTGGATATTCCCATACCCATTTCAAGAATTCAACTGAAACCCTTTCTTCACATCCTTCTCCCATATCAGGTCGGGTCTTATTTCTGTATTGAATCCAGCGTTTTATAACACGATATGCACAAATTGTTCGGGGAATATCTAGAAAAATAATCGTATCCGCTTTGTTCAAGCGAATATCGATTGTTCCACTATAATTCCCATCCACAATCCAACTTTCTTGTTCTACCAATTCATTTTGAACAAGTTGCTGTTCTTGTTTAGAGGTTCCAACCCATCCGGGGTTCCAAAATAATGCATCAAGATGAAATACTTCAATCTTTATTAATTCCCCTAACTTCCTTGCTAAAGTAGATTTTCCAGAACCACCTGATCCAATAATAGCAATTTTTTTCACTCAGACCCCTCCTCACTTAACAGGCATAATTGTTATTCGGTTGTCTCAGACCTTAAAAAGTTCGATCCCTCCATACTCTAAGCACTTCTTTAAGCTTATTTCCGTTAAAAGAGCATTTATAGATATCAGGCATTTCAAGTGTCTTCCAAAACTCGAATCCGTAGGTAGGATCGAAATAATTCATCATTAACACCATAATATTTCCATGAGTACCGATCACAATATTTTTGCCTTTGTGAGTTTCTAAAACTTGCAAAAGTGCATCTGCTCCTCTTTTTTGAGCAGCCCGATTTGATTCTCCACCTTCCCATGAAAAATCATCATCTTCCCAAACTTTTGAAATTGCGGCTGTGAAATCTTCTACAGATTTTCCGGCTAATATTCGTTCTTTAAAATCATTTTTAATTTGAATTTCTTTATCTATATATTTAGCCAGGCCTTCTATTGTCTGTACAGCACGCTTATATGGACTAGAATAAACATAATCAATATTTTCCCGTTTTATTGACCACTCCCATGTCTAAAGAACATGGGATTCTTTTTCGCAAACATTTCCCTTACAAACCTCCAAGGAGGGTGCAGAGAGGAAACTTGGGCAAACAACACTGGATGATTCTTTCCAGTGGGCAAGGTCTGTGCCTACTACGCCATCCGTATGGCGATACTTTTATCCTTTTTAGCTTATTCTCTGGATTTCTTACTTTTCCTCTAAAGAGAGAAAGCGTTTGTACCAAATCGGTTGTTTATAGACAACCGTGATAAGCGTGTGAACTGCCATTGGATGCTTTTTACGGGCAATGTTTTGTGCACCATTGACATCACGATGGATTTCTGTTTGATGAACAGAACAAATAAACTTCCTTCCTTTTGCTTGATGTTTCCCGCCGCAAAATGGACAGGATTGCGAAGTATAACGCTCCTCCGTTTCTTCGACTTTGATCCCTTTTTGTTGGGCTTTATACGTTAGTTTCTGTTTGATTTTCCCTTGATTCCACAGGGAAAGCTGTTGTCTTCTTGTTTTGTTATGTTTTCGTTTTTTCTTTGGATCCTTTTTGGTCTTTTTCTCTATGCCGGATACATTGCCAATCACAAAATGAGTGACTTTTTCTTCCTCCAGAAAGGAGACAATTTCTTTGGTAGTTTTATGTTCCAATGCTTCGAGCTGATTTTTACTTTTTTGGCGGATACGACTTCGCGCTTGCTTATATTTCTTCCACTGCCGGGAACCTTTTTGACAACGAGACATCTTCTTACTTAAATCGGCTAGTACTTTTGAGCGGAATTGGGCAATGCTCCTCATCGCTCGTCCTGATACCAATAAGGCTTTATCCTCTGTAGCAGCTGCCACCGCATGGATTTCGCCTAAATCGCCGCCTGCGACTTTAAAGTCATATGAAGAAATATCTTTCTCAAGTACATGAATCGTATAACAAAAGTGATATTGTCCATTCCGCCATACGATTTCAGCGTAGTTACATGATTCAAGATCTTCTGTGGCAAGATTCGGAATATAGAGCTTTTTATTCTGTTTCGGAAACTTCTCCTTCCCGTTCTTCTTTTGCTCTTTTGTTAAAAGTTCGGATAATCTGAGTTCATATTCCGATCTTTTAATCACAATTTCATCGTCCGTGATCGACATCGATGCTTTCTTTAGGGGAACGCAATAATAATATTTTCTTCGCCACGGATATTTCGCCTTTTTATCGGTCTTCCTTAACTTCCGGATTGTTTCACGATTTGCCTCATATTTATCTGCAATCGCTTGCACCGTCTGAGAGTGCAAGTTATAGGTTTGTTTACGAACAGACTGGATCTCCTTTTTACTTAGCCATTTCTTAAACATGAAAAAATAGGACGTTGCTTCCCTGACAATATCATTCCAAACAGAGGCCGCTTCCCGTTGCATCATTCTGAGTTCATTGTATAGGCTTTCATCATAAGGAATGAGAAAAGAGTGAGTGACGATCATATTGGCTAACCTCCTTTCTATATACTCTATAGTTCCATTATACCGGAACATTCGTTTCCCCTCAACCCAATTATTCAATTTATTTACATTCTAAAGCCTTACCTCCTCCCTTTCATCCCACCTCTGAAGAAGTGGGATGAAAGGGAGGAAAGGTCTGTAACAAATACTTTCGCCTAGCTCATACTATGGTACATGGATGAAAAACTTGATTCAAGACGTATTTTTTCCATTCCCTTTTTTAGCTGGAGGTATGCAAAAGTATCCATACAGATATAGACTATCAAACGCACGTATAGGTATGTGGACAAAGATAGGATCGATGTTGGAGAAGGCAAAAGTGTTATCATTTCGGCTGAGGAACGAAACAAATAGAAAGTTGAAAGCACATATCCTTGATGTATATTCAACATAACCCCCTTCTACTACAGGCTTCACTCTCATTACGAGAAATTATTAATCATACAACTGTAAAGAATGGTGTTTTTTCATCAAAGCTCTCTCCTCACATCGATTTTTTCTACTCACCCATACTACTTCTTGTTTTCGATGGTCAAATCCTTTATTTCCTTTTCATTCATTCTAAACAGATTGATTGGAAGCAGATTACAACATCAAAGCGATTGTTAGATTAAAATAAGAGATGTAACAGAATTCGTTGATCGGAAGGAGAATAACAATGAAGATCATTCTTGTTGGAGCAAGTGGGACGATTGGACAAGCGATTACCAAAGAATTAGGAAAAAATCACGATATTATCCGCGCTGGAATGAACGGATTAGATGTAACAGTTGATATCACTTCTGTGGATATACATTCTTTAAAAGTTGTATAAGTGTTGAAGGAATAAAAACTGGAGTCCATCTTCTACCTCTGTTAAATTACCAAAGAAGAAAGTATGTGATTGTCTGACTTTACACAAAAAGAATATGAAGAAAAAACATATTGCCCTTATTTTGTATGAATTCCCGATAGATGCTAGCCCCAGATTCACTAAATCATCTTCTCCATTAAGATGTGGTACTATTATTTTGCAATAAACAACAAGGTGGGTAACCAATGAACAAAACAGACCGATTATTTGCCATCGTGCTGGAACTGCAACGTAAAGAAGTTGTACGGGCCGAAGATTTGTCAACCCTATTTGAAACTAGCGTGCGGACCATTTATCGTGACATTGAGGCGCTGAGTGAAGCGGGCGTGCCGATCATAGGAGCTCCTGGTACGGGATATTCCCTGATGGAAGGCTATTTCCTGTCGCCGATCAGTTTCACGGTACCGGAAGCAGTGAGCTTGCTGATTGGAACAGACTTTATCGAACAGCGATTTGATGAGGATTATCGTATCAAGGCACAAGCCGCTCGCGGCAAAATCGAGACCATTCTACCGGAAAGCGTTCGCAATGAAACAGCTCGTGTACGCAACGCTATGCGTTTGCTCAATTCCGATAAACAGTCCATACCGTCAAAAGAAAAGGAATATCTAGAAAAGATCCGTCGGGCGATATTAGACAAGCGAAAGATTGGCTTTCAATATGTAAAAAGACTTGCAGATTCCAAGGGGAATCGCCATAGTGTTCGTACCGTTGCTCCCTATGGATTGGTGCTCGTTCAAGGATCGTGGATGCTCGTAGCCCATTGTGAGCTGCGCCGAGACATTCGCCATTTCCGATTATCCAGAATGACGGAACTTATCGATCTGGAAGAACGATTTAAAATACCGGCGCACTTTAACTTTAGGGATTATACTCCTGCAGATGATCGGCACTTGCTGGTTCGTCTCCGATTTAACCTTGACATTGCAGATAAGGTGAAGGAATCTAACTATTATTACATAGAGGATATGGAAGAGCATCAAGATGGATTGGATGTGGTCATACGCGTTCGTCACCTGGACGAAGTGTTGCAATGGGTGCTTGGATGGGGAGCGGGTGTAATAGTATTAGAGCCTGAATCGTTTCGAAATCGGATTCGTGAGGAAGCCGAAAAAATGTTAAAACACTACTGACATACCGTTGTCAGTAGTGTTATTTTATAATCGGAGTAAGTAAGCATAAAGGAGTGATAGAAATGCGAAGTAGTATATCTTACATCGGTTGAAGGGATGATAGGATACGGAATTGTATCGTTTATTATAGAAAGGATGGTATTTCGTGAATTTTGCTTCTGTGCACATCACCCCCGACGACGTGGGCAATTTGGGGTCCTTTAATATTTAGAAGAACATTCAAAAGCCTCACAAAAACAAACGGAAGCTCTTCAAATTGATCGTACAACAATGGTATCTCATATTGATTATTTGGAGGAAATTCAGTGTGTGCAACGAGTGAGGAATCCAAAAGATAGGAGATTTTTTTCGTTGAAGGTCACGAAACAAGTCAAGGAGAAATTAAGATTTGGGGAGCGTTATCTCGAAACTATTGATTTGGATGTTCTTTCAGGGATTCAGTCAAGGAGCAAAAGGAACTCAAATCGATTTTATTAAAGTTATGGACAACCATATCGAAGAAGGAAAAATAATGAATCGTATTGGTTAAGAAAATTCGATTGTGACTGTTAATGGGTTTGAAACCCATGGAAAAAGGTGATTTTTAATGTTGTACAAGAAAATTGGTGAGTTATTCCCTAAAGCCCCTTTTGATTTTGAAAAAACTATAAGGTTTTTAGATGGATTTCCCCCAACTAAAAAAGAACAAACGCTGAATGAAAATCATCTAACCAAAGCCACTTTAATGAATGATCAAATAGTTGTCTTTGACTTACAATCAGAAGGTGATATTGAAAACCCAAAATTGATATACACCATATTTTCAGACAAGGATATCTCGGATAAGAGCTTAAAAATACTTGAAAAGAAAATCGATCATTTTTTAAGTTTATCTGATGATCTCAAGGAATTTTATACTTTGGCATCGGAAGATCCGTGGTTCCAACATATTAATAAAAAACTATATGGCTATCATCAGGTTAAATTTCTTACTCCTTTTGAAAATGCCTGCTGGGCGATCTTTACCCAAAGGACGCCCACGAATATCGCCAAGGAAATCAAGATGAGATTCTGTGAAAATTTTGGTCAATCACTCGAAATAGACCATCAATGTTATTCTGCATTTCCCGAGCCTGTAAATATCCTTAGAGCTTCCGAGGAAGAGGTAGCAGAAACGGTCAAAAATAAGCGAAAGACCCAATATTTGATGTCAGTCTCCGAAGCATTTTCCGACGTTGATGAACAGTTCCTCACCGACGGAGATTATGATGAAGTTGAATACTGGTTAAAAGGTATTAAAGGAATCGGTGAATGGTCAGCCTCGTTTATTCTTATCAGAGGGATTGGGAGAATGGAACGATTACCTGTTAGCGAAAAAATGCTATTCAAGGTGTTTTCGGAAATTTATAAAGGTGATCAGGATGTTAAGGTGATTGCTAATCATTATGGAAATTGGAAAGGATACTGGGCCCATTATCTTCGCGCTTTGGGTGCATTTACAAAATAGGATAGAATAAAATCGTTCAAATGACAAAACGCTAATATAGCACACAATATTTAAGGAGATGAAGTACATGGCTACACCGCAACTCGACTTTTCATCTATTCAGGTAAGGGATCTTGAAAGATCACGTGAATTTTATCAGAATACCTTTGGTTTTGAAATTGAAAATGAAAATCCAGGAGCCTATATCTTTAAAAATGAAAAGGGCGCTTCTTTTGCTATTAGAAAACCTTTGGTTGATTTGGACAAAGCAGGCAAACTTGGATGGGGAGTCGCGCTTTGGTTTTCTGTTCCTGACGTGGAAAAACGATATGATGATGTGCGTGGCAAAAAAGTGAAGATTGTTAAGGATTTAGCAGACAGTCCCTTTGGAAAGGTGTTTACAGTAGAAGATCCTGATGGATATTATATTACTCTTCACGGATAAATCCCCGAGCTTCTTATTTTATCGTAGTACAAAGAAGGACAGAGATAAAGCGAATTTTATCTATCCCTCTCTTTTTCCCAAATAAAATATCTTGACTTTTAATAAAGTGAAACTTCATTCAATGTTTTTTCCATCGCCCACTGATTTTAGAAGATCAAAGACTAAATTCGCGACGTCCTGTCGGCAGGCTCAAAGCACGACATCCTGTCGTTTCGCCCGCACTAGTACGTCCTGTACGTCGCAACGCTTTTGTGACCATCTTCCTGTCGGCCCGAACCAATCGGGCATTTACTGGCAGTTGTCCTCCACTTACAATTCTCGTTTTTACCTCGAATTCTTGAAGTGGAGGTCTTACTGTCAGTTAATTCGGGATGAAAAAGAATTTTCAAAATGGTTTCTTTACATAAAAGTGCAAGCTCCCGTTTGGCGATATATAAATTTTTTAACATCTTACATATTTTCGTTTAAAACCAACTCTTCCTCTTTCAATATCTTTTTGAATACTTTCAGAGGCATTTAAAAAACTGCTTTTCTTTTTGGGCCGTATAACTTCTACTGTTCCAACTTCTTTTGCAACGTCCATTGCCTTTTCATGAAGCGCCACATAGGAAATACCAACAGTGTATAGGAAGTTATTCATAGAAGCTTTTGTTCGCTCAGGGGAGTCATGAATAGTATCTTTCACCATTTCAAGCATGTTGGAAATCTTACTTTCAGAAAATTCGTTGTCACGGAGTCTTCCTAGAAGCCAGCAGTAACAGCTCCATCCTGCCGACATTTTCAACTCTTCCTTACTTGAAATCCATTTATCAGCGACATCCTGTGCTATAGGCGATTCTGATAATGTGACTGCTACCACATAGTCAGACAACATATAAAAATAGGCCGAATCCATCCAACGATCAAAATCTGACTCTGTCATTGCTTTTGGATCTGCAATAATGCCTGCAAAGTACATTGCATCGTAGTTTCCTGTAGCGTAAAGTTCTTCTGCTAAAGCTTGATTTATTTTTATTTTCTTCGCGATCGGCTTCATTGCACCAGTTGCAACACCAAAAAGCGGTTCGTGTGCACCATTGGATATGTACATTTTCTTCATTCGTTCCTTCCCAAGTGCTTCGAGCTCCTCCATTACCATTTCTACATTCATCCAACTCGGCGAAGTTCCTCGGATTCGGGAAAAACCGCCTTCTCTCCTTTCAATTAACAGCGTACTTGCATATTCATTTTTTAATGCTGTCCATCAACCCTAACAGCAGGAAAAATCATTCATTCGGGTAGGTTTCTTGCAAAAAAGCCACAGATTGTTTGATTAATTCCTTTAAGACATCCACATGAATATCTGCTACTTTGTTGATATACACACAGGCTTTTCCTATTGTATGTTTTCCAAAATCCTTTAATAATTCGTCTCGTTGTGTGTCACCTGTTGCAAAATATAAACTTATTTTAGCTTTTCGAGGTGAAAAGCCAACGAGCGGTGCATCGCCTTCGTGCCCAGATGCATATTTATAATGATATTTGCCAAATCCGATAATGCTTGGTCCCCACATTTTCGCTTTATACCCTGTTGTCTCTGTAAAAATATCTAATAATTTATAGCCATCTTCACGTTTTCGAGGTGAATCCACATTTTCAATAAACTCAATGACACTACTATCTGTTTCTTTCGTTTTTAGTTCGTACATCGTCCCATCCCTCCTAAACGTTGTTCCATCGAATAACTGCTTAATCTTGTAACATTATGTTACCTTCAATCATACGTCATTCCTCTTTTACACGGTACCAGTATTGATATTTCTCCTGAAACCCTAATTTTGAATAAAGATTTAATGCAGGTCTGTTATTTAGGACTACTTGGAGATAAGCATATTCCGCACCGTTTTTCTTTCCCCATTTCAGCAAATTCAGCATTAACTGCTCTCCAAAGCCACGGTTTCTCCACTGCGGATCTGTAACAATGTCAAAAATCCCTAAGTAACCTCTCTCCAAAACGCCTAGGCCACATGCAACGACCGCCTCTTTATTATAAAGTGAAATAAAGCATGTTTTGGGAATAATCATTGAAAGCATTTGCTTCATAATAACTCTATTACGTTCATTTTGTTGATTAAATTTGCAGAACTGATTTAGCCATTCTTCATTTACTCTCTTTTCCAATTTAACCGAATCTATTAGTGGATCCTTTAGGTTCGATAGTGATAATAACTGAACACTTGTCTGGTCAATCACAGTGTAGCCTCGGCCTTCTAGAGTCTTATCCAAGATTTCTGGATAAACGAGCTCAGACATTTTAAACACTGGCTTCAAATTGCGAGCCGCAAATATATGCTCACAGTAATGAATTTTCTTATCTATATCGACAGCTGACGTATATATCGGATTAACAGAATTAGCACGTTTTGTATAACCATTAGAAAATCTTAACAGCCAACCATCATACACCATTAACGACAATGAGGGCCAAGCATTAAGCGATAATTCTTCAATAGTACGGATCATTTCTTATCTCCTTTTTTGAATTAATATACATTAAAACGAATTTTAATTCAACAGAGATATTATGCTTTTTTATCTCAGTACCACTTCCGGAATCCCCCATTGATGCACTTTTGCTTTTCTAATCCAATAAGAAAAAACGATATCCCTTCATTTTAGGAGATACCGATTTATATTTTCTATACGAGTTTTAAAGCCTTAGCGATCCCCTGAATCCTCTGGAACCATAGTAAGAGTCTGCGCCATTGTGATACAAGAAAACATGCCCGAAACGATAATCACAGAAAAGGGCACCCCCTAGTGCTCTAATATCTTTTGGGGTTTGCACCCAGCTAGACGTCTTCTTATCAAAATGTTCCAGTTCCTGCAACGCCCGGTATTGTTCTTCCGTTAATAGTTCAATCCCCATGGCTGTTGCCATATCGATCACGCTATTTTCTGGTTTATGTTTTTTTCTTGCGTCAAGCGCTTCGCGGTCATAACAAACACTTCTTCGCCCCTTAGGACTTTCTGCTGAACAATCATAAAAAATATACTTGTCTGCTTGTTCATCATACTCAACAACATCTGGCTCACCGCCCGTTGCTTCCATTTCATTAAGCGACCACAGTTTTTCAGGATTTGTTTCCAGCTTTTCTTCAATTTTACTCCATTCAAACTCTTGATGGCGATGCATATTTTTCTCAAAGCGAGTCTTCAACGCTTTGAGTAATTCTTCATGTTGTTCTAGTGACAGCTCTTTTGTCATGTTCTATCCTCCCTTAATGTGTATTTATAATGGTTATTAGTCGTGCTAATTATATGCTTCGATGTCACAACTAGCTCTTATTAGTGAATCCAATCTCAAGTTCCTCTAATATCTTTAGCATTCACTGTAATTTTTCCTACTATATATTTTTTTTACATTCTATCATAAAATCAAGACAAAAGATCCTGTCAATAAATAGTATAACGTATTTAATTTGATTCGGCTTTTTTAAAGAATCTATCTACTCCCAATAGTCAACATAGAATACCTCTCCAAGACATGAAATTGGAGAGGTATCGGATAATCTAATCGTTCGAGTAATGAGTCATTAAACTCAAGTAATTATCTGCTTGAATTGTATTTTCCGCAACTTTATTACGCTGCAATTTACCGCATTTCCTGCATTCATGTACAATCTGATAGCCCTTTTTTCCGGAATATTCGATACTTATTGGTCTCATTAATCCTTTGCAATGGCTTAACCGATCTCCAGGTTTGTTATCCAAATGCTTTGAAAATAGACAGAATGGACAATGATTTCTATAGCTTCCATTTGTTAATGGTTGTACATTCGCTCCACAATTTTCACATTGAAAAGCCGTATTTTCAGTTAATGCTCAACATCCTCTTCCTCCAAGATGATTTTTTTCATCTGAAGAAGAAGGGTTCCGTTTGTTCTCCAATTTGGTATTGTTTCAGGCTTTTAAGGAGAATGATCCTATTCACCGTTTTGTGCTGCAAAACGATTACTTCTAGTTCCTGCTTCACAAGAGCCTATTACATCTCTTGATCCGAACCACGATTGATTTTATAAATTTGTATCAACCACTGTAAGACGGACTTCTCCATCTTCCACTAGTATGTGTTCATCCTTAATCACTGACATTGGCATTCGTCCCCTAGAAGAGTTGTCTGAGCATATATAATAGATACAAAAAAACACTCCAGTCTTTTATTTTTAGATTATCCTTGCTATTATTCTAAACTAACTCTAGTTGTAAATAAACTGTTCGTTGTTTCAAACTAGCTGTCTTAATCGTTTTGTTGCAGAGTGAACCGTTAGCCTATGGAATGAGATTAACTTATTCTTGAAGATGACTCCATATATAGCATAAGGGGTAGGGGAAAGTCTTAGCAGTTCTTTGCTGATGAAATTGCGATTCGAAGAAATATTTGCTACTATGAATTCTTACGCACCCTGGCCAAAAATAAAGGAGGGGTTATGATGGCAACCTTTGAGGATTTTCAAAAACTAGATATGCGTGTTGGAGAAATTATTAGAACAGAAGCATTCCCTAAAGCAAGAAAACCAGCATACAAACTGTGGGTTGACTTTGGAGAAGATATCGGAATTAAACAAAGCAGTGCTCAAATAACTGACTGCTATGAGTTGAATGAACTAATTGGTAAGCAAGTTCTAGGAGTGATTAACTTTCCTCCTATGCAAGTTGCTGATTTTCGTTCAGAAGTTTTAGTGATGGGTGTGTATTCGGAACAGGGTGTTGTTCTTATAGAACCTCAGCAAAAAGTAAAAAAAGGAGACCGGTTAGGCTAAGTCTCCTTTGCACGTACAAAAAACATAAGAGTACAAGCTCCTTCAATCTCTTCAACTTGAAAACCTCTTATATGTTCAGATTATTGCAAAGCCTGAATTGTAATTTCAGCTGCTTGCTTGATTAATTCATCATTATATTCCGCATTTTCTGTATCACGGCTTGACAGAATAGCCATAACGATAGGTTCTCTACCAGGTGGCCATACAATGGCAAGGTCATTTCGTGTTCCGTAACTCCCGGCTCCAGTCTTATCACCGACTTCCCAACCTTCTGGTACACCTGCACGGATCAAATTGTCTCCAGTAGTATTCTCTTTTAACCATTCCAGAAGTATTGTACGTTTATCCTCGGAAAGTAACTCCTCATTAATCGCAAAAGCACGAAGGCTAGTAGCAAGGGCTTTCGGTGTGCTAGTATCACGGGAGTCCCCAGGGATTGCTTCATTCAAGTCTGTCTCAAACCGATCAGATTTTATAACGGTATCACCGATCTCTCTCATCGCTTTCTCAAAACCATCAGGTCCTCCCAGTGCTTTCAATAAAAGATTTCCTGCCGTATTGTCACTATAACGAATGGCAGCATCACCAATTTCTAATAACGTCATTCCTGTGTCTACATGCTTCTCCGTAATTGGGGAATATGTAACCAAGTCATCTTCTGTATACATAATTGTTTCGTTTAACTTTTCAATTGAGTTTTGCTGTAGCACTACTCCCGCTGCTAACGGTTTGAACGTGGATGCAAAAGCAAATCGTTCATCAGACTGATAAGCAACAATTTGATTCGAACCCGTGTCAATCGCATAGACACCAAGCCTGGAGTCATACTTGTTCTCCAGTTGAGCAAAGTCCTCTTCTATCGTTTGTTTCAATTCTGAATTACTCGCTTTGACCGCAGACTCATTTGGGGTATCTGCTTTTGCACACCCAACCAAAGTGACAAATGCAATTAGATAAACCAATGCCAAAAATTTACCCTTACTAATACTATTAGGCACACCCTTGTTTTCTTTCTTCAAAATTTAACCTCCCATATAAATTGAACTTGTCGACAACCTTAATACTACATTTGTAATATTAAGGTGTCAACTACTTTTAATAAACTTTAAGTTGGAAGAGATATTGATACAACGAAAAGGGTTGGAACCCAATTGATTCCAACCAACAAATATTCTTATAACTTCCTTTTCGCCTTCGCTGCATTATGTCATATCAAGAGTATTCGTTAACCGCTTCATACATATTTCATAGATACATATTGACGTTGCGGTACCAACATTTAACGAGTCGCAAACACCAAGCATTGGAATAACCAGTTTTTGAGTTTCAGTACTATACCATTTGTCTGAAACGCCAAATTTTTCACTTCCTACGACAAGAGCTGATCTCCCTTTGTATTCAAACTCCTTAAAGGTCTTAGTTGACTTGGTATCCGCCAGATAGATATTGAAATGATATTTTTTCAACCATGAAATACAGGCAGCTGTACTGGAAAATTCAATGATTGGGATGACGAAAACTGCCCCCATGCTACTTTTTATAAGTTTGGGATTGGTCATTCGCGCCCGTTTATTACATATAAAAATGGCATCCACTCCAGCACCATCACAGGTTCGCAAAATGGTTCCTATATTTCCTGGATTCTCTAAACCATCTAGTATAAGAATGACAGCGGCATCTTTTAGTTCCAAATCTTCCTTCTTATAAAAAGGAATCATCCCAACAGATAGCAAACCGTCCGGCTTATCCCTTTCACTCAGTCGCTCAAAGACATTTCTAGAAACGGCATAAACATCTGCATCTTTTTCAGTAAATGTCTTCACTAATTGAGTGGCTTCATCGCTATAAATACATTCAGGACAAAGTATAAATGATTTTATCTCAATCTGGGTATTCACCAGCCTTTGATGTGCCCAAATCCCCTCAGCCACAAAAAGCCTTTCAGAATCCGGATAATTTCCCTTTATCAAACGCTTAATTTCGGTAATCTTATCGTTTTTCGCACCGATCCATTTTATATTAGTTTTCTCCATAATGCGCTTCATGTCCAGGTTACCCATGTTAATCATCCCATTTCTTATTCCTTATAGGCCTGATTATAGGGACGATATCACTTGAATAATATATAAAGAACAGTTGCCAACCATACTATACACAAAACTGGCTCACAGCTTTAGACAGCTGCGAGCCAGTTGATTCATTATTTTTTAGAGTACACAATTTTTTTGATACTATCAGGGGAAAGACAAAAGAGATCTGAAAGCTGGTAAATAGTCATTCCCTCAGAAAAATTCTTACGAATCTCTTTGTTTCTTTGATCTAGATATTGCCGACTTCCGGAATTCTCTCCCCACTTTTTTCGTTCCCCTTCTAGGCTTGGAATATAAATGGTTTCACCATGTACATACTTCTGTATTTCTCTTAATAATTCTTTTGGAAAAATAACATCAGCTTTAATATAGCTCATTCTAACTCCGCTCCTTAAAATTAATACTTTTAAGGGAGCAAAGCCTTACATTAGAATGAAAGCTGGCTTTTATTTATTAGGCTCCATGCAAACAACCAGCTCTGTTTATAATGCAGACTTTGCATGGAGCTTGCCTAGTAAGATATATACATCCCACACCATTAGATACACAGGATCCTCTCCTTTACCATTTTTTCATTACAAACTTGTAAGAAGAATAGCAATACTTATCATAATTGTCAATATAATCAATCTTTTTCATTAAATACCTTATCGTATTGATTTCTTTAGGATTCTCATTTTAGGTGTGCTGCTATCAACTTATGAAGGCACTATGCCTAGAACATTACCAACAATGTTTTACACAGATATTCGCTATAGAACATTTAGCAGTGACCTTTAATGTCTCGGTTTCAATATTTAGCGGAACAACACCATTAGTCTCAACATGACTGGTCCACCAAACTGGGAATAACTTGGTGCCTGGTTTCTATCTTACAATTGTTAGCATCATCGGATTGTTAGTCTTATTGCTCTTGTTCCACAACGCCTCAGGAAAATCATTAAAAGGTTCATACCCAACTGTTGCTTCTAAATTTGAGTATAAAGAAGCTATTGAGAACCCGGAGGATTCATTATGGTGGGAAACAGAAAAAAAGGGGATTAAAATTTTCTTCATCCCCACTGATGGTTAGCAAGGTATCAGGTTCTTACGAACGGTTGCACTCGATAAAATAAGTATCATATGATTCTTTAAATATGTACCCCAGCTTTTTGGCTAATTCAACAGACTGAAGATTCGCTGCATCCCAATTGGGGTACTTCCCACTATCCAAACAATCTAAGATCAGGGCCGAGGCCGTTATAGTCGCTAAACCTTTTCTTCTATATTGGGGATGTGTAGCAATTTCAATCTCTATCCCATCATCGTATACACTAAAAGATGTCGCTGCAGAAACGACTTTTCCATCATGTACGATTGCATACCCTACGCCTCTACTAATAAAATCATCAATTGAATCAAATTGACTGACAAAGTCTTCTGAGAGTTCATGGAAAGATGGATCATTTGCTATGTGGTGATCCACTTTCTTAATTTCGTAGCTCTCTAGCAATGAAGACAAGTGGTTCAGTATATGTGCTCTATTTAAATGCTTTGCATCCTTTTCAAATCTATATCGTTGAAACTTCTTAATCGTACCACTATGAACTGATTCTATACGAGATTTCCATTCATCAGAATTCACAATGGCGAGCGTAAATTCAGGTAAATTATTAAGTAACTCTTCAGCTTCCTTTGTATGAGCGTCTCCAGCAAAATACACAAAAATTCCAACCGTTATCTGAGCAACTGTTGGATTCTCAAGGTCATCGACATAAGCTGTTCCCATATGTCCTTGAAGATATGAAAGAATAATAACACTATCAATATTTTCAAACATCGGTGCTATCTTTTTCCTTACTTCGTCATTCGCTTTATAGATCATTCAATTCCTTCTTTCTTATAAGTATTAATACATTTCATCCATTTTATCATAATTATCACAACAATACAGCGAAACTCCATTAGTGTGTGGGAATATCCATCCCAACTGATGAAATAAGGATTTCGTCTAGCCCCTTCATTCTTTGAATCGAGATGCATACCATGAGCAACTTTCAGAAACATGATAGTGGCCCATTCCGTTGAAGACCTTGGGCGAGAAAAACCCTAGTATTCTAGCAGTTGTCATAAATATGATAATTAGCCTTGACATTATCAATGAGTCAGTGTACTATCTGGATATCACACCGATACAAGAAAGGAACATGTTTATGAATGCGTGGTGGATCTTATTTAAAAAGGAATTTCAGTTAACACAATCTTTTTGGGCGATAGCTGCTCTGGTCGTAATCATTGCCGAGATGATCGGAGCGTATTTTGCCCTTCAATTTCATTCCGGAATTCCGAGTTTGGTATTATTTATGCTAATGTTTTTTCAGTCTTTCTTTTTGCTCTTATATTTGCTTGTAAGCTTTCAAATGGAAAAAAGTCATACTCCTATTTGGATGCAGTCCCCACAGTCCGGGACTTTCCTGCTTTCCGTAAAGCTTGCAGCCGGCTTTGTTTTAATGTTACTGTCGCTTATTTTAAACCTAATACTCTGGTTATGGGTTGTGAAACTCGATTTTCAAAGCAGTCTATATCAAGGCGGAGAGTATTTTCAGTCATTGCTAGCGATTGAAGGACTAATCAAACAACACTGGTTTTTGTCACTTATTGTTTTTGTTCAGCGAGCACTTTTTCTCGCTGCGTTAGGGATGCTGATTTATTT
This sequence comes from Bacillus sp. SD088, assembly GCF_017355205.1. GTDB lineage: Bacteria > Bacillota > Bacilli > Bacillales > Bacillaceae_C > Lederbergia. The sequence goes on along the minus strand of NZ_JADIJK010000005.1, from coordinate 201,647 downwards.
TCTCATCGATTTACTCAAGTATGCCATCAAAGGATGGCGTTGGATCATAGGGCTGATGTTATTTTTTGCCGGAATCATCGTCGTTATATGGCTCAGTCATACCGGGCTGTTTGCTCTAATCTTCCATTGGGGTAAGTTGGATCTTTCCGATTTTTCAGTACTTCCTACCCTTGATTCCGTTCCCGGACCTCCTGTAACCATGATTTTTCAGCGTTTTTTCCCAGTTTATTTGGGAGACATCGTATTTAAGTTTCTGTTTGCGACAGCCGTTTTTTTCATTTCGGCCTGGCTATTGGATCGGAAAGTAGAGGTGTAGGCTGTGGGAGATGAATTTACTGGAAAAGCCCCTATTTACTATCAAATTGTACAAAAAATATGTAATCAAATCGTTCGTGGCGAGATCAACCCAGGTGATAAGCTACCTTCCGTACGGGAATTGGCTGTCCAGTATGGAGTCAATCCGAATACGGTGAAAAGGGTCTATATGGAACTCGACCAAATGGAAATATCAAAAGTACGGCGCGGACAAGGAACATTTGTCACTGAAAATCAAAAGCGACTGGATGAACTTCGCGAACAACTCAAACAGGATAAAATTGAAACATTTGTGTCGGATATGAAAGAAATGGGATTTGACGCCGACGAAATTGCAAAGGGAATACAGCTCTATTTAAACAATGCAAAAAAGAAGGAAGGAAAGATGGATGAATCATAAAATAATTCAATTCGAACATGTGTCGAAAAATTTCCCAGGAAAAATGGCGCTCGATGATATCAGCTTTGAACTTCCAGCAGGGAAAGTGATTGGAGTCATAGGACCCAACGGAGCCGGAAAATCCACTTTACTCAAACTCATTGCCGGTCTGCTTCGTCCAACATCTGGAAAAGTGATTGTAAATGGTAAACCGGCACAACGACGCATATCAGCGGAAGTAGCCTATTTGTCCGAACAGGAAGGAAGTTACCCCTTTTATACGGTTGCGGAAACTTTGAACTTTTATAATACCGTATTTAGCGATTTTGACAGTAGCAAAGCGGAAGAAATGATTGATTTTATGGAGCTGGATAGAAGTCAGAAAGTCCATGCCTTGTCCAAAGGGGGTAAGACACGCTTAAAAATGATTGCAGTACTCTCAAGGCGCGCCCCGATTGTGTTACTGGATGAGCCTTTGGCCGGGTTAGATCCGATGATCCGAGATTCTGTCATTAAAGGGCTTGTTGCCTTCGTTGATCCTTCAGAACAGACGGTAGTGATGACAACACATGAAGTATCCGAAATCGAACCAGCCCTAGATATGGTTGTCGCCATAAAAGATGGGGGGATTGTCAAGCTCGATGAAGTGGAGAGCATTCGTGCCATGTATGGAGATGGCCTTGTCAGTTGGATGATGGACACCTTCGGGTCCACTCGTTTTTCCTTTAAAGCCGGGATAGATTGATTCGATTAGAACCAAAGCGCAAGGCGTCCGCCTATCGGCGACAAGCAAACGTTCTTCTAGACTGGGGAATGGCCGAAATCGTAAAGACAAATGAGAGGCTTTAAAATCAAATTAACTTGGAGGCGGAAAAAAATGGAACAAAGAAATGTGGCAACTGGCGTGCAAATTTCACGTTACGCTTACACAATTTTGGCAATGATTTTTGCAGCTTGTCTGTTGGTTCAAGTGTTTTTATCCGGTATGGCAATTTTCTGGAATGCAACAAACTGGCAGTTACACATAGCGTTCGTCAATTTTTTTCAGTACATCCCGGTTATTTTGCTGATTCTGGCATTTACCGGGCAGATCAAAGGAGGACTCCGTTGGATGCCGATCGGGTTAATTGTGTTGATCATAATTCAATACGCTACTGTGAATATGACTAATTATATCGCTGCTATTCATCCGGTAACCGGCATGGGAATGTTTGTGTTAGCGATCAACACTGCCCAAGCTTCATGGGGGCTCTCTTTTCAGCGTAACCATGAGCAAGTTTCTTAAGACATGAGCTCTCTTGACACAAGTTTAACAAAACGGAGGTGATATTGACACAAGAAGATTTAGCTGCACCTCTTCGAATAGTGAGATCTATCAGAAGATTGGTATCGTTAGCCCTAAGGACAGTTGGACTGGTTTAAAACACGTTAATTCATGAATGACCATAACGAGGAGATGATGATATGGGGAAAGATCAGATGAAAATGCAATGGAAAAAGATGATTCAGATGCAGCATCCAGAAAAGCTGCTAAAGTTCGCTCGTCAGATTGATGAAGAAACATTAGCAACTCTATACGGTATGGACTTGAAAACATATATAGACATAAAGAGTCAATTAGAGCAAGAAACAAAAGAAGCTACAGACCAATTACTTGCAAATCCTGAATTTGCTGACAGGGTCAATCGTCTGCCGTTCGAAGCAGGGCAAACCGTGATCGGAGTTGGCGAAAGCACAACGGATGATCTCCTCTCGTGGTTCGAGATTTTGCGCCGTTTGTTAGAAAGACAAAGACCTCAGGATAATATTCGCATGATTAACGAAGGGATTTCAGGAGATACCTCCACCCAACTCCTTGGACGATTTAACGGTATTCTCGCCCAAGAACCCGATTGGATTATTTGTATGATTGGAGGCAATGATGTTCTACGGTTTGGTCCAGAGCCTACAAAAACACAAGTTAGTGCAGAGGAAACCGCTAGGAATATTTCCGAAATTAGACGGATCTCTACAGTAAATAGCGCTGCCCAGTGGGTGTGGATCACGCCAACGCCTATTAATGATGAAAGAATGGCTGCTTTCCCATACTTTCGACAGCTATGTTGTCGTAATGAAGATATTCATGTTGTAAGTAATATGATTCATCGTCTATCTGATCCTGTTATTGATACACAAACGAGATTTGGAATGCCTGCTTCACCAGAGTGGATGGAAGTGGACGGACTGCACCCATCAATCTCTGGTCATAAAGCAATAGTGACTTGGCTGGTTGAAGAACTTACGAGGGAAACTGGAATGTAACTCTTTATATTTGACGTTATGGGTAGGTACTGTTGTCAAAATCAGCTCATAAAATTAGGAGGGGAAAAATGAAACCATTAAAGGGAAAGATTGCTGTAGTGACAGGGGCAAGCAGAGGAATAGGTCGTGCAATTGCATTGCGTTTAGCAAAGGATGGGGCTTTGGTAAGTGTTCATTACGCCAAGAATGAAGAGGCTGCAAATGAAACGGTGCAAGAAATTGAAGCAATGGGTGGTCAAGCATTTGCCATTCAGTACTTATTCGAATTAGCGAGTAACATGCGAGCATTTTTTGAGAAACTGGATTCGAAATTGCAAGCAATAACTGGGAATACCACCTTTGACATTTTGGTCAACAACGCCGGTATCTCTTATATGGGAACCATTGAAGAGATTTCAGAAGAAGCGTTCGATCAAGTAATGGCTGTTAATCTAAAATCACCATTTTTCTTAACTCAACTGGCTCTGAATCGGTTACGGAATGAAGGTCGAATCATCAATATTTCTTCTGCTTCAACTCAAAATAATTTTCCGGGGACCCTCATTTACAATTTAAGCAAAGCTGGATTGAACACATTAACACAAAATTTAGCAAAGCAGCTGGGTACTCGTGGAATTACAGTCAATGCCCTTTTGCCTGGGGTTGTTGAAACTGAAATAAATGCCGAAAGATTAAAAAATCTAGAAGCTAAAAAATATGCAGCACAATCTTCGGTTTTTAACCGCCTGGGGCAGGTGGAGGATATTGCAGATGTTGTAGCATTTTTCGCTTCTCCCGATAGCCGCTGGGTAACCGGCCAAATTGTTGATACTTCTGGAGGCGGAATTTTATAAAACGATAGGGGTGTTAGCGTCCGTTATTCCCTACTTGGTCTTCTTGAAAGATTCATAGTCTTTAAGTGCAGGAGTTACGGACGGTTGCACCTAGATGATTAAGCTAATTTAAGGATCGAAGGAGTTTGAAATGATGGTAAAACACAAAAAGAGCTGGTGGATTTTAATTATTGTGTCAATCGGGGTAATGCTGCCTTTTATGTATCCTTACTTGACTCTTGATCCCGCCAAAAGTCGTGTGGCGATTACATCCACCACTATTCAATATCCGGTACTAGTCACGCATATTGCATTAGCTTTTATCGCCTTGGTGGCTGGCTTTCTTCAGTTTGTCGATCGTATTCGTCTTAAAAATCCCAGGCTTCATCGCAATATCGGCAGAACTTATGTCGTAAGTGTCTTTATAAGTGGACTTCTGGCTTTTGTGTTGTATTTTTATGACGAAAATTTCACAAAAGCGTTGGCCTTTCTTGTATTGGCTATTGCATGGCTGTTTACGACCTTGAAAGCCTACCGTAAAGCGATACAAAGACATTATGATGAACATCGGAAATGGATGATCCGCAGCTTTGCTATAACATTGGTAGCTGTTAGTGCACGAATACTAGTACCGGTTATTCTGTTTAGTTATGTTATTTTTCATGGTTTTACTCTTCCAGGAGGGAGAATGCAGATGACCGAAGAAGCTTTAAAGGTGAACATTTGGGTAGGGCTTATTTTGAACATTACGATTGTTGAGTGGATAATTTTAAAGCGGCCCTTTAACAAGCTTTAATTTTTGTTATCTATTAACTTCTGAAAAAACTATAAATATATCAAAAAAAGTAAAAAATAACTGCCTCCCCCGGTATGATTCATATGTTTTATGCGATGATCGATATATTTGAATATGGACATAATGTAGATTGATTCATGGCGAACTTCAAAAGCTAACATAATGCGAAACTCATACAGTTAATTTAATCCCCACTGATTTAGATGAGCAAAACCTCGTTGGCAGTATCAGACAGCAAGATCCTTGTCGCTTAATCGGGATTGGCTGGTGATCCCCCACCCACGCTTCTTCATATTCTTTCAAGCGTTGAGTTGGGGGATTATTGTTTCTTAATGTTCTTGAACCAATGAAGGTGACTTTATCTTCATTAGTTCAAGGTTTTTAAACGGAACACTGGCTCCGAGCAAGGCTGCTTCCAGTAAGGGTATTACTACCCGTTAATGTGGGATCATTTGAATTCCCTTCTAGGCATTCACCAAAACGTTGTGCAGCTGGTTAGCGAACTCTTTATGTGTCGTTGAGTTGTACCCCCCATGATCTCCAGGAAATTCTACGATTTCCATCCCCAGTTGCTCCGCTAAAGCAACTGCGCAACGGTATGGAAAAAACTCCCGTGAAGCAGCTCCACCCGCTGGAAGCATCTGTGTTGATGCAGAGGCTAACACTATTTTTATTCTATTAATGTTTAACGTATAGTTAAGAATTCCCGGAATTTCATGTTCAGTAAAGTACGTTGAATTACTGAGCAGTAGCTCTGCTAACACGTCCATAGATTGTCCGGGTTTGAGATCATCGATTTCTAAATTTGATAATAACTTTATGACCTGACTTCGATGATCCTTTTTAAGCTCCTCCATGAATAACTCTGCCTGTTTCAGCTCATTTCCAACCAAAAGTTGCAAGAGGATCGGTTCATGTGGAACCAGCACTTGTACCTGCTCCGGATGCCGTATGGAATAACAGCTGATTTACTCGCAATTAATCCCTTGCTTTATATCTATGTTCTATTAATTTTTTAAGTATATCACATATGGACATTAAGTATTTCTTCTCGAATCACTAAAATACCATTGTTAGCCACCTTTATTGAATAACAAAACTGGAGTTTTTATTGAAAATGCACTATCTTTAAAGAAGCCGAACATAAGCATTTCCCCCCTAGAAACGAATTGCTGGCTGCATATAATCCACTAAGATAATGCATTATTCGTCCTTGGTGTTTAACGTTTTTATTACTAACTCTTTAAAGCAAAGTTTGATCATATTCAACCTATATTGGAAAATTTATTTTTCATAAAGAACCATTAAGATTTGTCCGAAATTCTCGCCAAAATCGCATTGGCTGCTTCTCGCGCACCGCCAGCTTCTCGAAGGGTTTTTGACAGCTTTTGCGCCCCCTGCTTGTAGGTCTGCTTCGAAAGTATCTCCGCTACCGCAGCCAGTAAATGCTTTGACTGCTTCCCTTTGAGTTTTATCCCTGCATTCAATTCAACAACTCGGTCAGTGACCATTCTTTGTTCACTATGTTGTGGAAATAAAACCATTGGCACTCCAAAATACAAGCTTTCACTGACACTATTCATGCCGCTGTGAGTAATAAATACCTCTGCTGACTGTAATACCGATATTTGATCTACGGAGTGTTTCACGGTGAAATTCTCCGGAATGTTACCAAGAGACGAAATCTTCGTTTTTTCACCAACCGACATCACTACATCAAAGTCTTGTTTTGCAAAAGCTTTGATGCAGTTTTGGTAAAAATCAGCATTTTTATTAAGGATAGTCCCAAGGGAAATATAAACTATCTTTCTTTCTTTTGTATCCTTCGGTTGCAGCGTTGGTTGATTGATGGATGGTCCCACAAATGCATAGCGCTCAGAAAAGGTATCTGCTAACGGCTGAAATTCCTTTGAGGTGTAAACAATGGTGTCTGTTTCATTATCATTTTGAACAAGTGATGCAAAATTCTTTACTTCGTAACCATGTTCTCTGAGTAAGCGAATCTTTCTATTAATCCGAGGCATCCCTACAATCATCTTGCAAACTTCCAACAGACTTTGCTTCATTCGTTTTGCTGTGTACTGATTTATAGCAAAGGTAGTGGTTGAACATATATAGGGGATTCTCAATTTCTTGGCAATTAATTTCCCCCAAAAGCATATCGAATCTGATACAATACAATCCGGCTGGTTTGCGCTTAATTCCTTACATACCTTTTCATCCAAAGCAATCGTCGTATCGACAACCATTTCAATCAATGCGGCAAAGTCTTTGCCAGCCTTGCGATCCAATTCTGCTTGTGAAACTTTCGGTAAAAATTCATCACAAGTAATAAATGTCGCACCAGCGGATTCTATTTTTTCTTGAAATTCTAGAAAAGAATAATACCAAACTTGATGTCCCATATTTACTAATTCAGTAACGACTGGAATCGTGGGATTGGTATGACCGTGTGCTGGGATCGAAAAAAATACGATTTTCTTCATTCTGAATCAGCTTCCGTCGGTTTGGATTTTTGGATTAACTCCGCAAATTCTAAGAACCCCTCACTTTTTAAAACGGCTATCCCCTTTGTTGCATCTTCCCCCAAAACCACTAGCTTATCACCAGCATGAATCTGATACATATCCCGTGCTTGTTTGGGAATCACAATCTGGCCCCGTTCTCCTACCTTCACAACACCAAAAAAATGCTTTCCCTTGGGAGCCAGTTGGTTTGTCTCTTCTTCACTCATATTCTGTGATAATTGGTCCAAGGTGACTTGGAAAATATCACTAAGAATCTTGCATTTATAGATATCAGGCAAAGCCTCCCCATTTTCCCACTTTGCTACGGTCTGTCGTGATACATTTACCTTCTCAGCCAATTGTTCCTGACTAAGTTTGGTCTTTTTACGTAAAACACGAATATTCATACCAATCATGTTTTTCATCTCCTTATATAGTTAAGTATACAGAAGACATAAGGTAATTCTACCAACAACTCTTATCACCTTTTGTTAAAAATTGTGGCATTTATCCACGGAGAGTATCTGTGCTTTCGACTCAAATAATCAGATTTATTTCACCATCTTCGTTACCATCTCTATCAATTCATTTTTGTAGCCTTCGAGATCAAATTCTTCTCCGTTCATGAGAATACTTTCTGCAAGATAAATGGACCACTCGAATCATTAATGCGTCATGCCGTTTATAAAAAATAGCCCGATTTCTGCTTATGTCCAGCGTCGAATTGTATATTGTGTCTATAACATAAAGTGAAACTTCATTCAGCGGGAATGAAGTTTCATTTTTACTTATATAAAAAGCCAAAAATTGTCCAATCATTGTAGCTTCTTTATTAACTGTGTGAGCTCCTTAAATCTAAGATCAAGCTCCTTATATTCTTTATGAGTTGGCGAAATAAAACTAAGCTTGCCTAAAACCTCTTGTCGTTCTGTTTCAAGTGTTAAACGCAGTTCCTCATGATTATCTTTGTTTGCTGGCGCTTCTTTTTCATTAATTTGCTTTAAGATCGTATTATTTGCAAAGACCAGCTTAGTATTTGTAATTCTTTCAAGAAAATAACGATCATGTGACACGACCAATAGAGTGCCATTATATTGTTCTAATGTTTCCTCAAGTTGTTCACGAGAAGGCAGGTCTAGATGGTTTGTCGGTTCATCTAGAATAAGCACATCTTTTTCTTCTAAAATGTATTTCATTAACTTACATTTCACGCGTTCACCCATGCTCATATTCTCAATAGGTTCCGTCCACTGAAATTTATGAAATCCTAAATGTTTCATTAGATTGCGTACATGCCCTCTCTCTGCAAATGACTCTTTATCGAATAATTGTTGGGGTGTTTGATCAAGCGGCAAGTCAAATACCTGTTGAGTTAAATAGCCAATATTAGCTGATGGCGAAATCCATATCGCCCCTTGAGTAATGGTTTCTTTTCCAGCTAGCATATTCAAAAAAGTCGTTTTACCGCAACCATTTGGACCTGTAACAGCAACCTTTTCCCCGTGCTGAATAGTAAAATGAGTATTTTTAAAAAGTGCTTGTTTCTCAAAAGACTTTGCCAGATTTTTCACTTCTAAAAATCGCTTTCCAACTTTATCGTTTGCTTTTAACGAAAAATCCACTTGGTATTCCGGCTTGGGCGCCTCAACTTTTATTTTTTCAAGTTCCTTTTCAAGACGTTTTCGTTTTGATTTTACTTGCGAATCCATACGTTTCGCTTTTGCACGATAATATTCTTTAAATCCTCCCTGTTTTGTCGATTGTGCATGGGCTGATTTTGACCATGATGTAAGTTGATCCATCTGACCTTCAATACGTTCTATCATCTGTTGTTGTTTCTCATATTCATGTTGCTGTGCTAGCCTTTCTCTTTCACGAAACTTCATATAACCCGTGTAATCGCCGCTATGACTAACCAGGGTTCGGTTTTCAATTGCCCATATCTTTGTGGCAACCTTGTCTAAGAAATAACGATCATGTGATACAAGGATAATCGTACCTTTATAGCGTTTAAGCTGACTTATTAGGAAGTTCGAGCTCTGTTCATCCAAATGGTTTGTTGGCTCATCCAATAATAAAATGTCAGCATCTTTAGCTAGAACCTTAGCTAGGCGCGCTTTTAATTTTTCTCCACCACTTAAACTCAAAAAGTCACGAATTGGTACATCCCACTTATTTAATAACGCTCCCTCTCCAGATGTAACCTCACCAAAAGAATAAGATTCCATTTCTTGTTCAAGCATCGTAATAACGAGGTCATACTGGAGGTGTTTAACATGGCCTTCTGTTAAAGGAAAATCCCCATTCAATAGTTGCAACAAAGTTGATTTACCGGCACCGTTTTTACCAATGATGCCGATTCTATCCCCTTGCTGTACGTTCGTATTTATATTTTCAAAAATAAGCTGATCTTGAATTTCAACTTTTATATTTTCTAATTGCAGTAATTCTAACATAATGAATCATCCCTTCTTTTTTCAGGGAGAATAAAAAATCCTCCCAAATAAATTTGGAAGGATTAGTCACATAACATTTTTACACAATTAAATAAGCTATTCACCATTATATATAGCTATTTAGTATATAGAAAAATGGGCAGACTAATCCTAAGTTTTTATTATCTGAAATATTAAATTTCAAATGTAAACATTAGGTTAGTTAGCCATTGTCCACCCATCATTCCTTTCGTTTAATATAAATAAAATTTTAACATTTCAAAATACAATATGCAAGATTATTCTAGATGGGTAAGGATATTGATAAGCTTCCCGAATGGATCCCTTACAAAAAATCGCCGAACTCCCCATGGCTCCTCAGTTGGTCCATACTCCATTGGAATCGCCGCTTCTTTTACACGCATTAATACCTCATCAAGATCATCCACTTCAATGGACAAATCAGGCACAGGTGTACCAGAACCTCCCTCTGAAAGAAAACTAATTTGAGTATCCATTTTCTCATGCGAGCCATCAGTGGAAATAAACCTCATATCCATCAATTGTTCCAGCCCGAGTACTTCCCCATAAAAATATGATGCTTTCTCAACGTCCTGTGTCTCAATATTAGCAACAATTCGTTTAACCTTCATTTCTTAACCTCCTAGAATCAGCAATATTTTTATTCAATACTCTGGACTGCTAGTTCCATAACAATTTATTCTTTACCTATCACCCACTTAACAGCTTCTAATAAGTTATCAGCAATATAATCTGCTTCTGTTTCTGCCCATTTACTCCTGTACTTATTAAGGGAATCATGCCCCCAACCTGTAAGCACTAAAACCTTGATGACGCCAACTGAATTGGCAGCCAACATATCTGATGAACCTGTATCTCCAATAAAAACTGTTTTCGATAAATCTAAATTATATTTTTTCGCTGCTTCTATCAGCATCCCAGGTTTCGGTTTATGACAATCGCACTGATCCTTTGGACTATGCGGACAAATGAAGGCATCATCGAACCCGAATTCCTTAAATTCATGATAAAAATCATCAACCGTAGCTTCTCCTCTACTAATTCTATGCTGATTCGTGCAGGCAAAAACTTTAATGTTTCTATCTTTTAGCTGTTGTAATGCCGTTTTGCTATAAGGATATGGAGTGAAATCTTTTGGATGGATAAAGTGAAACTTCAATCAGTGGAGGTTTTCTTTCATCCCCCACTGATTGGTAGTTGAACAAATCGGGCTTTTACTGGCTGTTGATGCCCCACTTACAATTCCAGGTGTTCCACCAATTCTTGAAGTGGGGTCTTACAGCCAGTTAACGCGGGATAAAATGCCCCGTACTACCGAAGGTTCCATCACGGTCAATAAACACAGCCTCAATATTCACGATATTCCTCCTCTATTTTCCCACTTCTTTCCCTAAACAGCCTTATATCGCAACTAGAAAAAATCCACAAAGAAAAAATGGACTTTTTCTTTGTGGAAGTATATACGAAGCTGATCATCCCATCTTACGCTCGTTTATTTAAGTCAATTGACCTGTTTTTTGCTGTAAAATACTTTGTAGTTTTTTCTCAAATCTGTTGGTAAAAAACTTTTTCTTAAGTTTTTTACTATTGAATTTTCCAATCGTTTTTCTTACCTGCTGATCATGAATGATTAATTCTCTGTACGTTCCATTCCTTAGCAAATCTTGAAACCATTGATGTCTTTTTAAATGTTTGATATTTTCTCCAATGTCCTCTTCATTGACTCTGGGTATAAGGGGAACAATTGCAAACAGATTAATTCCGATAACTAAAATTCCTAGAATTATCGTTTTCAAGTAGTATCACTCCTTTAATTTCCAACCCATTTTTTCTGAAATTGCCTGTATAATTTTTCCTAGTAAGGTAATTATAGCAAACGAAATTCACCTTCTCAACACGTTCAGCTTTTGGTTTGTATTAGATACTAGTATCTTGACAAGTTCTTCACCCTAAAGGATGATACACTCACCTTGATTTGCATATAAAATTGTGTATAATACAAGGTAATCGCATAAGTAAAATTGTTTTCTAGGGTTCCGCAATATTTATTATTGGTCTGGTCCGAGAGAAAACTCACGCTCGGCGTGTCACGGAAGGATAAAAGCCTGGGAGAAACTGTTTACAGTTTTCTCTCGGGCTTTTTGTTTTTTAGGAACAAAAGCGCAAGCGCCCGTTTAGCGACGTACAAACTTTTTAGGGTTCTGACGAGATAAAGGAAACACCATGAGCTTGGAAAGCGAATGGATGTTGACTTATCGTAGGAAGAAACCGAAAGTTTGCTAGTCGCTGGGCGCTGGAGCTGGATGTCAAACCGCAACGCAAACAGTTATCCACAAGCGACAATTTTATAATTTCCTTAACAACAAGAAAAGCGCAAGGCGCCCGCCTATCGGCGACAAGCAAATGTTCTGAGCCAAAGAAAGGCGCTCTTTGCCTTTTCGTTGGCTCAGGTTATTTGACCTCGAGCCGATGGCGCCTGGAGCTAGACAACGAAACTCAAAATTATAACTTATCCACAAGCAAGAATTTTATAGCTTTCTTAACAGAAAGAAAAAAACGGAGGTGTTGTTAGATGAATAAAGATTGGATTAAAGTATTGATTGCTGCTTTTTTTGAAGTGATGTGGGTTATTGGGTTAAAGCATGCTAATGACTTTTGGACTTGGACTGGAACCATTATTGCGATTATCATTAGCTTTTATGTGATGATCATGGCTGGGAAAAAACTTCCTGTCGGTACCGTATATGCGGTTTTTGTTGGTTTAGGAACAGCTGGAACAGTCTTTTCTGAGATTCTCTTCTTTGGTGAACCTTTTAAACCTGAAAAAGTACTGCTAATTCTAGTTTTATTAGCAGGAGTCGTTGGCTTGAAATTAGTTACGAAAGACAAAGTCCAGGAAGGGGAGGAAGTTTAATGGCTTGGATTTCTTTAGTCTTAGCAGGTCTATGTGAAATGTTCGGAGTTACTATGATTAATAAATTGCACAAAGACCGTAATTGGCAATCATTGGTGCTTTTAGTCCTTGGATTTGGAGCAAGTTTTATATTTCTTGCTTATTCAATGGAAACACTTCCTATGGGTACAGCTTATGCCATTTGGACTGGAATTGGTGCTTCTGGTGGAGCCATATTAGGCATGGTTTTATATGGGGAATCCAAAGATTGGAGAAGGCTTGTTTTCATAGGAATGGTATTGGGTGCGGCAGTAGGGCTCAAGCTCGTCTCTTGACCCTCTTCCACTCTTTCTATTGCAATTTGATGTTTGTGGCGCTTATACGACCTAGATGCTTATAGGTCATATAAGCGCTTTGAAGCACCCCACCGTTCTATACTAATGTTTTGGTCATTATTAAATCGATTTGTTCTTCATTTCCCATATAAAAAGAATGAGCCCCCGTTTGAACGAACCCCATTTTTTTATAGAAAGCAATAGCATTATCATTTTTTTCCCATACACCTAGCCAAATTTTCTGTTTATCGTGTTCCATTGCCATTTCAATAGCTTTATTTAATAGAAATTTACCGATCCCATATTTTTGAAATTCCTTTCTTATATAAATTCTCTCAATTTCCAAGGATTTATCGTCCATTTTCTCCGTTTGCGCATCGCTGATATTGATCTTTAGATAGCCTGTAAGATCCTTATTCAAATATGCAAAGAAGAATTGCGAGGAAACATTGGATAATTCTATTGCTAATTGCTTTAAGGTAAATGCCATTTCTAAATAAGTTTTCATATTTTCTGGTGAATTCTGATCCTTAAATGTATCATTGAATGTTTCTATACTGATGCCTTGAAGTGTTTTTAAATCTTCAAGATTACATTTTTTTATTCTTACAGTCATTTAATAGGTTCCCTCCTTTATGTAGCTCAAAATCCCTTCCCCTTCTTTCAATCGATGATCCTGTTAAAACAAAAACCTAACAATAGCCATACACACTATTCCAACTATAACCGTAACGGACAAGCTCTTTGTCCATAAAGCTATAATTAGTGTCGGGATAATAGCCGCGAATATCCTCCAATCAATGGATAGCAAAGACTCATTGTCTTGGATGATAAAACTATCAATGATAAGTGCAGTAAAAATACAAATAGGAATATAGGATAACCATTTGATTACTATTTCTGGAAGTTGAATATTCCTTATAACGATAAACGGAATAATTCTCGGTATAAAAGTTACAATTGCACAGCCTAAAATGATTAATAATATCGATAATTGAATACTCATTTGTCTTTTACCACCCCAATCGTTGCCACAATTATTGTTGATAAGAGAATGGCTAGATAAGAAGGAACAAACATACAAAGAATGAGCATTAATAAAATTACATACACAATTAAAGATAGATAAAGCTTCAATTTACCACGATTCATGTTTTGTAATTGCAACACAAGCAATGCCAAAAACATCGCTGTTAAAGAAAAATCTAATCCTAATATTTCTGGATTTGAAATCCATTTACCAAAGATCGCTCCCAGCACACAAGATAATATCCAAAATGTATAAGCTGTAACATTTAACCCATTCATCCATTTGTCATTAAAGGTTGCCTTTTTAACAATTTTATTAATCGCCACACCAAATGACTCATCTGTTAAAAGGGTCCCTATTGCAATATTTTTCATCAAAGAATACTTTGTAAAGTAGGGAGCCAGTGTCATGCTTAATAAAAAGTGCCGTAAATTTACAATAAAAGTTGTAAATACTATAACTGAAATAGGACTCCCTCCTACTAACAAGGCACAAATGATAAATTGAGCTGCACCTGCGTATACAATTGCCGACAAAAGAGCAACTTCTAATATACTTAGATTGGATGAAGCTCCCACAATTCCCATCGCAATTCCGATACTGATGTAACCAATTAAAGTTGGGACACAATCTTTTACTCCCTGATAAAATGTCGTGAGATTTTCTACTCTATTGATTTCTTTATCTAGTTCATTCATAGCTGCACCTCTGTTAATTATAACTCTCCTACATTTTACTAGTTGCTATAGATAGCTTAATCATCTGTCTAAAAATATACTAGCTAATTAATTATTTCCTATTGGACTTCTGCAAATTCCTAATGGAAGTCCATTATTATTTATGACTTTTTTCAAATTCACAATAGCATTTCCTTGATAAACTTGTTCTAGAATATTTTCTATTGTTTTGCTTTCTTGCTTACTTATCTTTTGCCTCTTAAGTATTTTTGCAAACCACTGACTAATTTCTATTGGTGAGATATTTCCAGCAATAGAAGACAGACGATCATACCCATATGAAACTTTTTCGGCTAACCCCACTTCTCCACCAGCATAAAAATAGAAGCCTTGTCTATGTATACCCTTTTTTATTCGTTCAATTTTTTCTTTATCGCCAGCATCTTTTATTCCAACCACTAAATCTATCTTACTTAATTGAATAATACTTTTTTCTGATAAATCAAATCCAGTTCTTCTCGGATTATTATATAAAATTGTAGGTTTATTACTAAGCTGTATTATCCTTTTTGTATAAACAACCGCTTCTTCTTGTGACGGTATAATATACGGCGGATACCCAAGCATGATACCTGATATTTTTGATTGACGAATTTTTTCAGCTAACTCTTCTGTCTCTTTCTGTCTAATGGAAGCTACTCCAAAAATAATTTCCATATTACGAATAAGTTCTTCTTCCTGCTCTAGACTGTCTATTAGCTCCATTTTCTCTTGTAAATTTAAGCTATGCTGTTCTCCAGTAGTCCCAGAAACAAGAACAGATTTTACTCCTTGTTTATACAGGTTGCGTATATGACTTATTGTCCCTTGAATATTTAAGGATTCATCTTCAAAAAAAGCTGTAGGTACGGCGATATGAACTTTTTCTGTTAGCATTTTATCATCCCCTTATTCTGCTTAGACTAAACTGCTTCATTATGTTGCATAATCATTTTGTATTAAGATTACTATCTATTTCGTTGAAAATATAGCTTTTTTGATAACTTTATTGTAAATTATACATGCTTCTTTTTATTGTAAGAAATCTGGCCTTTATTTCGTGATACTATGGCGAGGGTTAATTCATTGAATAGGATATAAAGAAAATCGAAAACAGTAAAAAGAGACTGAATCAATATTGGATCCAGTCTGAATTTGTATTGATTTTTTTGATTGATATAATCGATTAAATGAAGATTGGAAAATCCCGAGACAGCTCTGTCTCTCTCGTCCTTCTTACTCTAAATTCAAGCCATTGGCTTATTTGCTCAAGAGCGATTGCGACAGCTTACCACTATATTTTCATAGAATTTTTGACACTACATTCATGTATACGATTTTATCTGTAGTCCGTTCATCAAGTAGATGCTGATCAATTCAAATCAATAAGTTGACAGCTTATTGTTTCACATTTGGAAATAGTAGGGATATGGTCAGGCCCGAATCACACTCTGATTTCGCATCCAACTGAATAGCCAAATCATAAGCCATCTTGCTTACTAAGAAGAGGCCCATCCCTGTTGCTTGCCTTGTATAAGTACCTCGCCCTCCAGTAAATCCCTTCTCAAAAATAAATGGTATATCCTCTTCGGATACTCCAGGACCATTATCATGAATATGTAAAATGGTTTGATTTCCCACCTCATCAAAGATCGTTTCAAATACCAATATTGGACGATCCTGATTCTGCTGGACATATTTCGTACTATTAGCAATTATTTGTTCTAATATAAAAGCTAATCCTTTGCGGTCAGACAAAATTTCTCTTTCTTCTCCTATGAACTGTATTTGAAAACCGGATTCATCTAGTAGTGATTGATGGTCTTCAATTGTCTGCTTACAAAATGCCAGTATGTTTATGGACTCAAAAATATAATCTTTATGAGTAGCCTCAAGTCTTGCAAAATACAAAATTCGCTCCACATCACCAAGCACCTGATCTCTGACATGAAGCATACGCTGCCTCACAAGCGGAGACATTTCGTCACTACGGTTATCTAATACCAATGTCATCAATGACAATGGCTTTTTAATTTCGTGAACCCATCCTTCTATATAGTTTTCATAATCGTTCAACTGCGTGACTTGCTCATTACGTTCCGACCGATAGGACCTTATAACACTTCCTGTCCTGTGGATATATGACCAATATGTCTTCGGAGATACCTGACATAATCTTTCTTCATTTGTCTCATTTGCTTCTAATAAAAAATCCTGAAAGGCAGCCTCGATTATTTTTTGCCTTCTAATGATCAGGAACATGGCTAACGTTATCATGGCTAGAGTAAAAGCGATCATAAGTCCTACTAACACTTTAAATGTTTCTGGGTAGGCCAGCCAAGCTAAAAAACTGAATAGGAGATTTGTTGAAATTAATATAAGAAACCATTGTTTATAAGCATGAAAACAATCATAGATTTGTTTTATCCATTTCATGGCTTCCTCTCTCCTCTAAGCCGATACCCCTGTCCCCTTATTGTTTCAATTTGATCTTCTAAGTTACATTGTCGCAGTGTTTTTCGTAAACGAGTCAGGTTTACTTGTAGTGCATTTTCGTCTATATATTGGTCTGTTCCCCACAAATGCTTACTCAGCATGGACTTAGATACAATCTCAGATCTATTCTGCACTAAAGCTAATAATATTTTCCCTTCATTAGCTGATAATAGTATCGACTTGGATCCCTTATACAAAGTAAAGGTATTTGGGTCTAGCGAAAAGCTGCCACCATCAACCAAGCCTGGCTGCCCTTCAAATCTTCTGAGCAGGTTGTGAATACGCGCTAATAATCGATCACGATTACATGGTTTTGTGAGATAATCATCTGCCCCTAAATCAAGACCATGTAATTCATCTTGTAACTTATCTCTTGATGTAAGAATCAATATCGGGCCAATCCCTTTTGCTTTTAGACTTTTGCATATTTCAAAACCTGATTGTTCTGGTAAATTGATGTCTAATAAGACTAAACCAGATGCCGAAGCGGCAATTTGAGCAACTACATCATGAAAATCTACAATTGCCGTCACTTCAAACCCGGCTTTTTGTAATATATCCATTAACTCCTCTCTCATTAATGAATCATCTTCAACAATTGTAATCCTCGTCACTTCAGCACCCCCTTTTGATGTGACATTTTAATCTATATTCGGTTTCCAACGTAATTTATCAATCTCATGATCTGCTGAGCGGGCAACTGCTACTCCATAAATCGCTAAAATGGTGATGACAATAGCTGCAAAGGCAAGGGCAATAGGATAAAGTAACACTTCGTCATCAACGTTAATCATAACAAAGGAAATCATTGCCCTTATGCCAACAGCTCCACTGACAGCTGCAACAGATATAGGCAATAGAAAGGTCAACATTACCTGTTTATGCATCGATTTTTTCATTTGCTTACGCTTTGCCCCTAACATGGAAAGTGTTACATAGCGCCTACCTGTCTGCTTCATCTGTGTCAAAAATTGTAAAGCTAACACAGTGCAAGCAATGATCAGGAATAAGAAACCGACATAGAGTGTTGCATAACTCCCAGCAACAACATAAAAAAGTTTTCGTCCGAAATTTTGTAAATAACTTTCAAACTCAAAGCCAGAAGACCTTAATATATCTCTAGCTTCCATCATTGGAATCATTAATCCTTGCTGGTCTTGTAACCTTTGAGGAATGCGAAAATTCCAATATGATGCATAGGTTTCCGCATTTAAGTATTGTTCAAACATAGGATCAGGGACAATAAATGCTGAGGTAATTTCTACGGAACGATCAGCCACTAATCCTTTCATTGGAATGGATGGACGTATATATATTGCCTGATCATTAATACTCAGCAAACTTTGTCCGTTATTTTCAGCCTTTTCTAGTATATGATCTAATACAGGAAAGCTATCTAAATTTTCCATAGGTATAAAATCAGGATTAAAGTATAAAGCCATTTCATCTGCCTGAAGGTTTAATGGTTTTGCACCGATTGTTTCTAACAGTCCATTATAAGATGATGCAGGAATGAGGTAAGGTGTTGTTGCATCAATTTCTAGGATTCCGAACAGATTTAGTGCTTCAGGGTTTTCCGAACTGATTGTATACCCCTGCATTTCTCCGGATAAAACTTGCTCTTGATACTTGCTTGGCAGGGCCATAATTAGTTGCTCCCTTAATTCAGACCAATCTACCAACGACAAAGGCAAATCATTCTCCCCACGTTCCCCCTGCCCTTTCATACGCCCAATTTCCAAGTAGTTTAAATCCTCTACATATGATACCATTTTTTCTGAAGTAAGAAATTGCTCAACTTTTTGATCATTTCCATTAACTGTGAAATCATATACCGAGGAACTCCTTGTAAAAGTACTTTCTAAACCTATAAAAGTCGAAGCACCATCTGCTAGTAAAATGATAGACAAGGTAATGAGAATAGATGTCACAGCAACAGAAGTAGACTTATTAGCAACGTTTTCCTGAAACTGCCTTAATGTAAAGGTGTGCAGTGCTTTCGTAGATTTACGCTCTGACAAGCCTGTGAGTAGACCAAGTAATTTCCCAAATCCGCTCATAAAAAGGATCGTTCCCAGAATCCCGAGAGCAAGTGCCACAAACAAAGGCAGTCCGCCAAAATCCATAAAACGATATAAAACAAGCCAATAGGCAACACCTAGTAAAGAAGCACCTATGAGTAAATTGAAGATATTACCTTTTAAATGGCCCATATCCTGGATCTTGTCCATTTGCTCATAAAGTAACTGCTGGACCTCTTGATGAAATAACCTCCTACCAAGAATAACTAATGCTAGCGACTGGATGAATAAAAAGCCAATAATGGTCAATATTATCGCACTGATCGAAAAGCTGATTTGATGACCGATAATGCCCTGTCCGACTAATTTCGAAACCGCCAAACTGATGATTTCTGCTAAAAACCCGCCTATTAAAATGCCGCCTATGAGGGCCAAAACAGAGGTAACAACCCCCTCGGCTAAAAGTTGAAGAACAAGGCGTTCTTTACGCATTCCTAACATAAGATAAAGTCCGAACTCTTTGCCTCTCCGATTCAATTGATATCGATTAGCAAATAAAGTTAAGAAAAATAATAAAAACAATGCAAACAGATAGATAATTGGCATCTGAGCTAAAAGTTTATCAATTGCATCACTTTCAAATTCTTTTAAGAATAAAATAATATCTTGTCTCCCAAGGGAAAGAATAATATAAAACGAGGCCACTGCTGTTACCAAGGTTGCAAAGTAAATGACATTTTCCTTACGGCTTCGTTTCGCATTGCGGTAAATCAGCTTAGAGAACATTGGCGCTTCCTCCCCCAAGCTGAGCGAGTAACTGCAAAATTCTTTCATAAAATTTCTCTTGAGACTCATCGTGTTTGCGGCGCAATTCATGAAAGATGACACCATCTTGAATAAAAAGGATTCTTGAGCAAAAACTTGTTGCATTCGGATCATGGCTAACCATTAAAATCGTTCTTCCACTATTTCTATGAATCTCTTCCAATTTATTCATTAAAGTTTTTGCAGAGCGTGTGTCCAATGCTCCTGTCGGTTCATCCGCTAGCACGATATCTGGATCAGAAATCAAACTCCGTGCAGCTGCTACCCTTTGCTTTTGCCCGCCAGACATCTGAGCTGGGAATTTATCAAGAATATCTGTAATGTCTAAAAAACCGGCTAGATCATTTAACTTAGCTCGTGCTTTAGCAAAATCCATCCCATGTATCGATAAGGGTAATAGTATATTTTCTTGTCCAGTTAAATTATCTAATAGTGCAAAATCCTGAAACAAATAACCAATGCGGCTTCCCCGATAATCCGCTAAATCCTTACCATCAAAGGCACTGATGTTTTTTCCATTTAAAAGCACACGCCCTGATGTTGGCTTTATAATCGTGGCAATACAGTTTAATAATGTCGTTTTACCGGATCCGCTTGGCCCCATTATCCCCAAAAATTCTCCTGAAAGAACGTCAAAACTAATCCCCTGTATAGCTTTTGTTAGATTGTTGTTCGTTCCATAGTTTTTTTGTAAATCTTGAACCTCTAATAATTTTCCTTGTCTGACCATGTATAACGCTCCTTTTTCATTATCATCTTCCAAAAATACGATCGAATTTGAGCTATACACATTATAACCAGTATAAATGACTAGAAACACTTACAAATGATGTAAGAAAAAATTTCTGAAGTAAAAGCTCTTAGCTATATCTGATCCCCTTACGACTATGTTATGCTTTATTTTAGGATTTTGAGGAAGGCTAATAATTTACTGGTCCTAATATCCCAGCATCGCAGGTTTCAGAAAGGAGAATGATTATAATTTGTTGTGATATGGTGAAAATAAAATAAGTATTAATAAGAAGACGTCATGTTTGTGCTTTTGGAAAAGTTTAAGATATCCTTAGGTCATAAACTTAATTTTTTAGGTGTAATAGAACTGGTAATATTCATATAAGTTCGGGGGAAGGTTAATCAATGTCTGGAATCATTTAATTAATTTGCTTAGCTTTTAAAAAACTAAACAAGCTGAAGGGAGAGTTATACATGAAACTATTTCAAGTAAGAAAAGGACAATTTGTATATTTTAACAATGAGCTGCACAGGGTATATTCTGTGAAGCCTATATATAAACAGTCCGTCCATCTTGTCAAGTTGAAAGATTTAACACAGCATTTAACCAATGCCTCAAAAGTTGAAAGATATAGACCAAAGCATCTTGACAGCTTTATTTTTAACCATAAGGCTTATACACTCCATAAAGATAAACAGGCTGAAGAAGGGGACTATATCTTAATTACAAATCCAAGTCCCGATTACATGGATCACTATTCATTGAACGAAATTGAAATTGTATCAAGTGTTGAGAGTCGAGGGGTTATCACAACGAAGTCGAATGGAGTCAAGCATATCGAATATTTACTGATGGTCCCAGGCCGTGATCCTGATAGCCACCCGATAGATTATTTCGATAAAGATATGGCAGATAGTGATTTAACGAGCAACGATTCTGAACAATCTACAAAAGGCAGCCAAGGTGAAATGCCGAATATTGGTGATGTATATAAAAAGCAAGATGCTGATCATGCTATTGAAGCGATGGTAGTCGCCATCAACGATGAAACGATCTTTTTGGGAAACAACTTAGAAGTCTCCTTAGATGAGTTAGACGAAATATGGGAGTTTCAATATAGTCTCTTAGAGGATGACTAATCATGGGTGACACAGAATAAACCGTCTGGTGGGGAGATTCCATCAGACGGTTTTTCGTCACACGATTTCACTAAAGAGCTTCTCCGTTATAGCAAAGAATGGAGGTTGTGTCTTCAGAATAAAATTGCCTGATGGCAGCAATGATTTCTTTTTTCCTATCTTCCGCTTCTTCTCGAGCGAGGCAAAGTTCAACATTATCAATATCATGGGGACCGATTCGCCAATGCCCAAGGACTGCCCCCTTAAACTCTCCATCAATCAAAAGATATTGCAGAACTTCACGTCCTTTGAACATCTCTTTTAACTCATTCATATATACCCTGACCAAGAAATCCGATTTATCAAGCATGAAAACCGATGAAGTAATTTCCTCGTCAATCAGCCCTAGGTCTTTCTTTAGTATAAATCCTTCACCAAGATCATTGATTGTCATTTTAACAATCTGTCCATGCTCCATTAGCAGGTCTAGAGCACTTTGAATCGTTTTCAGTTTTAACTGCGACCAGCTTCTAATTTGCTCTAAGGTACCAAAGACAATCGCATCAAAAAAACGCAAGAGCATGTCGGAAACTAAAGATACGGTATCTTTCTGTATTTCAATTTCTCCCCATTCAGTCCTAAAGTCAAACCAGCCCGTATTCCAATCAGTATCAACTTGTGATTCATATACCAAAAAAGCTTCTTGCATCCTTTTCAACGCAGCGGTGATTTCCCTTGCTTTATAGGGCAATTCTTCCTTCAATTGGTCCTTTGATACACCACCAAAAAGTTGAATCATCGCTAAAATTTCTTCATGAAGTAGTGTTACTTTTTGAATTGGTTTTCGATAAATATTAGCATACAGACTCAAGTCGTCTTCCAAAACATATCCGATTCTCCCAGCTTGGAAACGCCCTTTTACTAACCTATGTTTCTTGCGTAAATTGCCCGCTATTAAGAAATCATCAAAAGCTGTCCTGTGTACCAACTGTGGAGGGTTGCCGGGCCGACTATTAGAGATAGGAGCGACAGGCTGTAGTAAACGAAATAGCTGTTCATAAGCTTCTGTATCATGAATGTCCCTTAACGGCTCCACTAGCTTTTGCCTTTTAAGCCGTTCACAAATGATTCTTTCCGTATTCAACATACACTCACCTCCGACCACTGCTTTTTTAAAAATCTCCTTAGGCATATAAATCAAACATGTTTACATCATAACCAAGCTGTTTCAGGTAATTGAAAAATTGTCCTCGATGATGAAAGAAATGGGAAACTTCTTCAACAAGCCAATGTGCTTGGATAGCACCTTCTTCTAGATAAAAGGGCTTTGACTTTTTAGTTAAAAAGTCTTCGTCGGACAAAGACTGCATAAAAGTTTTGTAGCCTTGAAAACCATTATTCATGGCTTCAATCATAGCATCTGCTGATTCCAATTTATCGTACTTTGCTTCCAACTTTTGAATCGTCGCTTGATCTTTTTCCTGCCAAATATTAAGATCTACCTCCGGAATGGCTACAATATGTTTAGCTAATTCTTCTAGATTCCGCATATTATCAGCTGGCCGATATCCCCAATCCCTTGCTTGTATTTTTCTCAATAAACCTTCCATAGAACGGACACCTAGTTCAAGCTCATCCAAAAGTTCATTTCTTAAAATGTTTACTGCATCCATTGCACTCATCCTTCCATTTATGATTTCCCTCAATCTATCATGGAATAGTGACAAATCATGTCATTATTCCATGATAATTTTTTTGAAAAGAGCATCAACGGTATTGTTCTACAAGCATTTTTAACTTTTGTCTCATATATGTAATAGCTTCTGAGGGTTCCCTTATCATAGCCTCGCAGCCAAAATTCCAAATAAGATCTACAAAAAAGGTCAATTCTGATTTGGGGATTTTCGTATTAATCAAACCCGTTCCATCCTCGCTTATCTTCAAAAAACGTTCCAAATCCAACTCCGACATCGCACGACGGGCACCTTCTCTTGTGAATTCCACAGATAAAGTAACTGGATCAGGACAGCCTTTTTCGGATAATTCAATCCAATCCAAAACTGATTTATATGGCAAGCTCTGCGGCGTTTCCCTAACATCTACCAAGTTTTAGCAAGAAAGCAATTTCTATACCCTTCGCCAATAATATAGGGCCAATTGGGTTCTGTCACGAACTTCCAGCTTATCTAAAATAATCGAAAGTGTATTTCGTACAGTTCCTTCACTAATAAACAGCTGGCTCGCAATTTCTTTATTAGAGCATCCTTGTGCAACAAGCTGAAGAATGTCTTTTTCCCGTGCTGTTAAATCCTCAAGTCCATTCTTTTTGGGCTGTGTCAACTGTCTTAATACATCTGCATGAAGTACCGAACTTCCCGAAACTAATGCTCGTAATTGCTGAGCCATATCCTGAACCTGTGTAGCTTTAAGTAGATATCCTTCTGCTCCTGCTAAAAACGCCAGCCTTATATTTTGTTCATCTTCAAAGGTCGTCAGCATCATCACCAGTATTTGCGGCCAGCGTTTTTTTATTTCACGAGTTGCTTGAATGCCATCCATTCCCGGCATTTGTATATCCATAAGAATTACATCTGGTAACGAAGCTTCACACAGTTTGATAGCTTGCGCACCATCATTCGCTGTTCCAATTACTTGGATATCTTTCTCACGGGACAACAGCAGTTGAAGACTTTCGTATACCATCGCATCATCATCGGCAATTATTATCTTCACTTCAAGAACCTCTTTCTTCTTATAGCGTTTTCATATAATGATAATCATTTAGTGAGAATTTCTACTCTTCTTCCATTAAACATAAAAAACCTTATATTCTTCAATATTATTGTGTGGATAGCACTTATTAATCGGGGTAAATGAGAAGTAGTTAACTAATCTGCTGCCCTGCCTAACTCTATTTTAAAGATGGAATTTTGCGGAAGATTTATAGGGCGATACGTCTTTATCTGTCTCTTCCAGCGGCAGTACACAGACAAGCTGAAATCCTTCTTTTACAGAGGAGGCTGCCAAACTGCCTCCAACTGATTGTGCTCGTTGACGCAAATTCCTCAGCCCGATCCCATGCCCATCAGCACCTTGCAAAACGCCATCATTGAAAATAGAAAGACGGACAATACTTTCACTGACATCCAAAGAAACTTTTACTTGTGTTGCTTCCGTATGTCGGACAACGTTTGTTAAAGATTCCTTCAGAGACGGTTCCAAAACCCCCCACAAATAGGCGGGAATTCTCGATGTATCTCCGTAAATCCTTAAATCGACTGGACACGTGTTAAATTGTTCACTTATTTCTATAAAACTTTCAAGGCCAATTACAGTTACTGGCTTCATATTACGCACCGTCTCTCTCAAATGGCGTGAGCTCTCCGAAAACCTCTCTTTTGCTTTTAAAAAAATCTGATTTGCTTGTGGATCACCTTCCTTCCAAAGCTGTTCAAATGCCTGCAACGCCAGAATAGCCCCTGTCAGCTCATGACCAACGTGATCATGCAATGATTTCGAAATACGATTTCGTTCCGCCATCTCTGCTACTTTTGCACTTTGTACACTTGCCAGTAGCAGCTCACGCTTGAAGTTTTCTAATTCATAGCGTTGCCTCCGCTCCCGATCAGCTTCCTGTTTATACGCATCTATGCCCTTTGACCAATGATAGATAGCCATTCCGGTAAACGAGGCGGCAAATAAAATTGTCAATAACAACAACGACAATTGTGATTCCACTAGGAAAAAAACGGTGATAGATAACATAATAAACCAGGGTTTACCTTTAAGCATCACTTCAAAAAAAGGAAAAGCTAGGGCAAACCAAGCATCAGGCCAGAAGACACTCGTTATGATACATGCAGCCTGATCGATTAGTGTTGTCCAAGCAGGCATATCAACTCTGCCTCTCACTAAAACCATCGTTGTCAAAAACAGCAGAAGGAGAATCCCTGCTTCTCCAACATCATTCAAGAGCCAAAATAATCCAAATAATAGGATAGCTAGGGAGCGCCATATAAACGTGCATGTCAATGGAGTCAACACTTCATATTTATTTGGCGTCATATATGTTGATCTCCCTTCTACTATATAAAATCTGTAAAACTTCAATCAGCTGGGGTTTGCTTGCCTCCCCACTGATATTAGTTGAATCAATCAGGCTTATACTGGCAGTTGATTCCACACTTACCAGTTTTCATAACTTACGAATTCCTCGGACTAGGGGGCTTACTGCCAGTTAAACTGCGATAAATCTCTATTCATATTTTATTCAGTTTATCATGTGAAAAAGGGTAAGGAAACTATCTATGATAAGAAAGCTCATCAAACTTAATAATGAGTCTTGTTGTGTCCTATGAGAGACGTCGTTTGCTACCAATTACAAGGAAAGTCACGGTAAACAGAAGCAGGATGATTAACGGAACCAGCAGTTCAGTTTTATTTGCTTGACTTGCCACAATCGTCATCGATTCCACCAACCAGTAGGTAGGGAGCAACATCGCAAGGCGCTGCATCAATTCAGGCATCATCTCTAATGACCATAACATTCCTCCGCCCATCGACATCAGCATAATGAAACTCATCAGAATCACAAAAGCTGTCTCCTTATGTCTGAATAGCGAAAACCAGGCAAGCGAAAATCCAATTGCTGTCATTGCAAATAACGCATATACCACAAAAAGTAAAAGTGGATGAACTAAATCATGCCCATATAAAAGGCCGCCAACAATCACAAGTATGATCTGTACAATTAGAATAAGTGAATAAGCCAGCAAGTTTTGCCAAAGATACTGTAAATGCGTGACAGGGGCAACTCCAATCCTCATCAAAACCCCTTTAGTTCGATCATCCATTATGATACTGACAAGCCTAGCAGCTGCAAAAAACAATACAACTCCATACAGTTGAAAACCTAAAGGTAATAGCGTCCACTCTTCATCAGGCATTAAGATGACGATAACAGGTAACACACACAGTAATATGATATTCATCTTATTTCTAAAACAACGCTTGATTGTAAAAAGGAAGATGGTCATGCAAGCCGTCTCCTTCCAATTAGCACCACAAGCACCGCTAATACAACAGACAGCAAAAGCAGCATTCCCATACTCAAATATGCATCACTCATTCCCGCCCCTATCATGTTATAGATGATCGCCGTCTCACCAAGTGTCAGCGGATTGATATAGCGATTAACCCAATCAAAGAGCGCTATTTCAGGGATTGGAATGAATAAATAACCTGATAGGAGCATGAAGAGAAAAAGATATGCGTATCCAATTAATTCTGCCATTTTATATTTCTTTATTGCCATAACAGCTAACAAGAACACGAGTTGCGAAACAAAAGAAACAAGCGTCAAGACAAGAATCACCCAAGCCATATTTCCCCAATTCACAGCAAATACCCAGTGTGTAAACAACACCATAATCGTTCCATTCAGGATATTAAACAAGACACTGCTTATCAATATGGAAAAAGTATGGATATATATTGGATAAGGCAAGGAAAGCAAACGCCACCTATTTTCCGAAAACAGATCAGATTTTACTGTTTCCATCGTATAAAACCCTCCAACAAGTTGAAAGCCGATAATGATTGCGCCTGCAATCATCTCCATTCCTGATCGGCCATGTTCATCAACAAATTCATCCCCGATTGCAAAGCCGTTCACCGTTATAATTGCTAAAGGAAGCAGGATTAAAATGACGTAGCCCATATAACCGCGGAGCATTCTTCGCAACGCAAAGTAAACAGATCTGAGCAACATGTTATGCCTCCTCTCCATCGCGCAGTGTCTTCCCTGTCAAAGTGAGGAATACATCTTCTAACGTTGGTTTCTCCGCTGTAATGGACCGAACTCCTCCTGCTTTTTTAACCACAGCAAGCACGTTATCCACATTTTCCGCACCACCACTGGATATGATCTGAATTTTCTTTCTGTCTTGCATGACTTTTTTCACTCCACCTAGGTTTCGCAGGTCGTCCAGTAACTCATTGGTTGGTTCCTCAATTACTTCCAAATTAATTATCTCTTCATGCTGAATGTTTTCAATCAACTCATCTAATGTTCCTTCCGCAATAACATGGCCTTGATCCATGATAGCTACTTTAGAAGCAAGCGATTGGACCTCTTCCATATAATGTGTCGTGTACAAAATGGTTGTTCCTTGTTTTTGCAGCTTGCGCACCGATTCCAGAATATAATTCCTCGATTGTGGATCGATTCCTACGGTTGGTTCATCCATAATTAACAGGTTCGGCCTATGAACAAGTGCACATGCAATGTTTAAGCGCCGCTTCATTCCCCCCGAAAACTTAGTTGGCAAGCTTTTTGCTCTATCGGTCAAACCAACAAAGGTAAGTGTTTCATCTACCCGTTGCTTAAGTTCTGCACCCCTTAAACCATAGATTCCACCAAAGAATTCCAGGTTTTCACGAGCTGTTAAATCTTCAAATATCGTAATCTCCTGTGTGACTAATCCAATTTGCCGTTTGATCTCCATAATATTTTCATCCAGTCTTTTTCCAAACAACGAAATATTACCAGAGTCTACCTTAATCAGTCCTGACAATGAATGAATCAACGTTGTCTTACCTGCCCCATTCGGCCCGAGCAATCCAAGGATTTCACCTTCTTCTATCTTAAGGTCGACATGATCCAAGGCTCGAAAAGAGCCATACCTCTTTACAATGTCATTCATATTCGCAATTATCATGTACGATAGCCTCCTCAATGAATTTCTTTGATGGTTTTATTATTGCAAGAATTCATTAGCAGTAGTAGTTACAATTGTAATGAACTTAACTAGTCGATTTAAAGGCTGGGAATGCAAATTGTGGATATAATGATCCAAAAGAGGTAATTTTTCACATAGGAGCTGCCTCAGCTTCTCTGACAGCATCTACCATCGATAATTGAGCAACTGAAATAACCTTATCTTTTGCAAGGATATTTTGCAAAAAATCTAAGATTACTTGATTATAAGCTTTTTTTGGTTCCTCATTAGCAATTCAAAAACATCGTTAATCACCATTACTTCTATATCTAATAATTTTTGATGCATATCCGCATATTGACGAAGCCGCTCCATTGTCCCTTTAACAGTTGCAGGGTTTGTAAATAGAATGATTTGCGGCTGCTGGATATGACAGATATATTCAAAATACGGTTTATCCACTTCTATAATTGGTATTGATATGTAGAATCCTCTTCCTGTAAAAGCGCAATATAGTTTGTTCAAGTAATTAGAATGACATCTACATTGCAACGAGCAATCCATTTCATCTGCTCTTTAACTTTATTTTTGGCCTCTTCTCCTGTGAAATTTTCATTTGATGTAATTTGATACATTAGCGCAGGATCAACAAAATGGATTAATTCAATATCATATGAGGAAAGTGAGGTGTCTATATATTCAATATTTGAATAATGTGCATGTAAGCATCCTAATCTTTTCTTCAAATCATCCCCTCCCTCCATATTATTTTAAATATTCTAATTATATCGGAATATATTATATACAGGCAGGCATCTAGATAAAAATACACCGTCAGATTTCAGTCTGATTACAATTCAATCGAGAGTATCCTACTAATTCTCCATTATTGTTACTTTGACCATTATTTATCGTCTCCTTTATTTATAAAATGCTGATTAATTTGTATTCGTACAGGCTATTTAGAATGGCTTATTGTGGAGAAAAGAATTCCTGAAAAGATTCTATGCACCTAAAATTAAATTAAAAGGTAGAAAAAGTGTGCGTAGAGGGTTCTATGCACCTAAAATTAAGTCAAAAATCGGAAAAATGGTTCATAGGAGGTTCTATGCACCTAAAATCAAGCAAAAAAGCAGAAAATCAGTTCATAGGAGGTTCTATGCACCTAAAATCAAGCAAAAAAGCAGAAAATCAGTTCATAGGAGGTTCTATGCACCTAAAATCAAGCCAAAAAGCAGGAAATCGGTTCATAGGAGGTTCTATGCACCTAAAATCAAGCCAAAAAGCAGAAAATCGATTCATAGGAGGTTCTATGCACCTAAAATCAAGCAAAAAAGCAGAAAATCAGTTCATAGGAGGTTCTATGCACCTAAAATCAAGCAAAAAAGCAGAAAATCGATTCATAGGAGGTTCTATGCACCTAAAATCAAGCAAAAAAGCAGAAAATCAGTTCATAGGAGGTTCTATGCACCTAAAATCAAGCAAAAAAGCAGAAAATCGGTTCAAGAATCTTTACCTTGGAGCAAAGGGGACATCTCTTTCCATGTTCTTCGCCCCCACTCCGTAATTAACTCACCATAACTTTCAGAATCGTACATTTGTTGGTCCACATCTGCGATCGTCATAGACCAAGACACTTTCGGTAACAGCGGCGCATCCTTCGGCCTTTTGACCTCCCATTTCCGTATACTCGCATCAGTATCTTTTGCAGCTAATTTGCGGATCTCTGGTCCATTGAGGTTATGCATAAAATAAGCACTTAATTTCGATTCCACCCATGCAAGTGCCTCATCACTATAACCATGATGTTGAATCATATAGCAAGCAACGGTAAGGAAATGAACCCGACCGTACCCAGGATTAGAGAACTCTAAATCCATGAATTCATGATAAATAGATTGGCATGTCCTTTCCTCCCATGTTCCAACTAAGTATGCAATATTATAATCTATAACGTAGCGTCAGGGTCAAAAAATTTCTATCTAATACAATGCTCATATAGTGTAAATAAGTCAACTAAATTTTAATAGCGATAAATATAACGTTATTGATCCCCGACACTTTGTTTAACTATTCATACACCTTTCTTCATCCTAAGACTGTCAACAAGACCATGATTCCATTCGTTCCCCCATGAATAATAATTGCTGGCCAGATCGAATTAGTTCGTTCATAGGCTAAGGCAAAAATAATACCGCTAAAGAAGTTTACTGGCATGACATTATATGTGGGGATATGAATCACCGTAAAGATGAGTGAACTAAGCAAAATACCTCCAATAAACCCTAAACGTGTACGTAACCAACGATACAGAAAGCCTCGATAAAAAATCTCTTCATATATTGGTGAAATAACTGCCGCAGAGATAAAGCCAATGAAAACAGTAAAGAAAGTTACGTTTTTCTGCATGGCATCTGTTTTACTGTTCTCCCATGAGTTTCCGATAAAACTAGTAAGCACTACGAAGATGATGGCCCCCGCCATTAGAGTAGCAGAAAGCAAAATAATGATTTTCCAATCCTTCACGGCAAATCTTTTTAACCCAACTTTACTCCAAGAAAGCTTTTTGGGACGTAATGCAATAAAATAAACACCGAGAATTAGAATCATTGCTATGGTTAACCCCATTAATGTTCCAGCATACAGCTCATCGTCAAACCAATTAGAATAAATGGGCTGTACAACAAACTTAATACATCCAATTACAATTACAAATTCAAGTAACATTAACCAAATAAATTCTTTCAAACCCCAACAGTCTCTCTCTTTCCAATTCTTCTCCATGCTTTATCCCTCTTTCTCTATGATATAATTCCACTATAGTTGGTTACGTAACGTCACCTGCAAGTTTTTTTAGAGGAGGGAATGAAATGAAACAATGGACTACTGGGGAGGTATCTAAACAGCGAAATATATCCGTTCGTACACTTCGCTATTATGATCAAATTAACCTTCTCACCCCAAGTTATAAAGATGCTAATGGAAGACGACTCTATTCAGAAAATGACTTGTTTAGATTAGAGAAAATTATCATTTTAAAATCTCTTTCACTTCCATTGGAAAATATTCGCGATATCTTAGATAGACTATCTTATAAACAAATCCTAATTTCACACTATAATTATCTACAGGAACAACTCGCAGAGCTTCAAACAAATATTGCTAATACGACCTCATTAATTAATATGCTTGATCTAGAAGAATCTCTATCTTGGGAACGAGTCTCCACACTTGTTCAAAATTCACAAGACAACACTAAAAAATGGGTAGACTATTTTCAAGATGATGAAAAGATGTTCTTAGAAAATACGATTCCAAATCTTAGTAACAGTGATGAGACAACACAGCAATATATTTCCTTGCTGCGACGAATTGAATGGTGTATAAAACATAATATTAAAGCTGAATCAGAAGAAGGTATGCAGATTGCTTCTGCGTTAATAGAATTATCAAATGATACTTTTCAAGGAGATACAAAGTTAATAGATGAGTTCTGGGAAGTCAGAAAACTGCCTGCTGAAGAAACAGGGCTATATCCGATTTCGGAAGATGTGCTAGAGTTTGTAGAACGGTGTATGGCTGCATATAACAACTTAAAAAAATAGATGACCTTCTATAAAAATCATATTGTTGAAATCCCCTTTTCTTCAATTCATTAGCCAGGTTTAAATTATAGATGACAAACCCCCTTAGATAAAAATGTCCAAGGGGAAATGGTATGACTCTATTCTTAATTAGTCCCAATAAGGGATTTACTTCCAAGGAGTGAAAGCCATATTTTCTAATAGAGAACACGACTGCTACATTAGTGATGACAAATTATGATTTGCCACTCGAATAATCGGCTCAGTGTTCGTACTCAATGCATATGTATATTTCGGTTTTGGATCTGTCACTAATATTTTCTGCACTAAGTCCCCTTCATACAGTTGACTGAGCCGTGTAGAAATTATACGCGGAGTAGCCGTTTGCAATAGCTGACAGATAGAATTAAATTCATGATAGTGATGGTAAAGAGCGATTAACACTGGCCAATTCCATGCTTTAGCAGCAAGAAAGCCGTGATTCAACTGTTGTTCAGAGCTTGAAAGCACAAGAGCAGCTTCTTTCATGAAATGCCCTTTTTCGGTGAGTTGATATTCCGGTAGTAATGGATGATTTCGCTCAAATGGAGATAAGTGTTGGACAAGCCCTGATTCTGCCATCGCTTTCAAATTATCACTCAGCCTAGACGGCGCAATTTGCAATTCGTTTTTTAACGGTGTAAATCGTCCACCCGATTTCTCAAGTGATAATAGGATAGGGATAGTCCACCTTCCAGAAAGTTCTTTCGTGATGTGTACGATCTGAACAACTTGATTCATTACGACACCATCAATGTTTGAGATAACTCCAAGTCGTGTCCGTCTGGGTCTTTGAACGTAATCAGCTTAGCATACTCCGGAATAGTGGATATTCCCCCATTAAACGTGATTCCTTTTGCCTTTAGTTCTTTGACTGCAATCTCAATGTCTTCTACTTCAATAACCGCTGCTGCTGTGGAAGGGACAACTTGCTCAGCTTCTGAAAATCCAATAAAACAATCTTTCGTATTCGTATGGACACTTCCCATCCCATTTTCTTTGTCATAGGAATCTATTTCAAAACCTAACTGCTCCGTGTAAAACTTCAATGTACGCTCAACATTACTAACATTGTACCATAGCGTGAATCCAGGTTTGTACACCTAAACACCCCTTTAACTATTTTAATACCGAAAGTATACCTAGTACACTTTTGGGTGTCAATGGATATTCTTTCAAAAAAAAGATTCTGTCGTCGCCCAGCCTGCTTTAAGCAAAACGATTCGGCGATTGGAAGATGAGTTGGGTGTACCCTTATTTGATCGCAAGGCGCGTCAAATTCGTTTGAACCCATTCGGCAAAGCTTTTGAAGTAGGAGCGTAGGCTGCCATCCATTTACTTGAGGATTGAGGAAGGACGGCGGGAAGTGGAAGATCTATCAGGCTTAAAACATGGGCGGCTTCACTTGACAATTATGAATATGGAGCAAGTCAGAGAACCTTTATTTTCAGTCTTACTTTTTGGGGAATTGTCTTTTTTTATGGATAACTTGTTAGTTCCGCTCACTATCTAAAAAACTTTAAGAGGCTGGGACATAACTAAAATGTTAAGCTCCAAAGACGAACAATGTATTACCTTAGCGAAGGAAATATACGCAGACTCCTGCGGGAAGTGAGAGTTCGGCAAGCCCCCGGAAGGCGAAGCCTGAGAAGGCTTGCCACTCGCCCGCGGAAAGCGGAGTATATTTCCGGAGCGAGTGTATACACCATACTAGTTCGTTTTTTTCTTTGGTGAAAACACTTTTGTCTCATGCTCTAAATATTTTTCTACTTCACTGTTGATTGATCCTCTGTTTCCTTTTCTACACATTCTCAATATAATCTTTACCCCATTCATACATCGCATCTATAATTGGTAAAAGTTCTTCTCCGTGCTCGGTAAGTGAATACTCTACTTTGGGCGGCACGACGGGATAAACTTCTCGATGGACGATTAAATGATCTTCCAGTTCCCGTAATTGATTGACAAGCATTCTTTGAGTAATTCCCGGCATAAGAGATTTTAATTCCCCGAATCGTTTCGTTCCTTCCCTGCCTAAATGCCACAAAATTAACATTTTCCACTTCCCGCCAATCACTGCGAGCGTTAATTCTTTTTCACAATTAAATGTTTTCTCTCCTAAATTCGGCATTCATGTCACCTCCGCTTTGTTTTAGCCAATTCGTAGCACAATTACAAGGTTAAAAAATGGGGAGATAGAAATAAAAAAATTGTCTTTGGATAATGCGTTGAAGTTGAATGATGTTTGGGAAGATCGCAAGGATGTGTTGAAAATGAAGGTTAAAATTGGGATGCGGAAACCCAGTCTGAAAAAGCGAGTAAGCGCATGTACTAGCATTAAAAGACAAGTGGTCCATCGGGCCGGGATTAAAATGCCGCGGGGTTATGGTTGGGTGCGAGATCCGAAAAAATATGCTTACAATAAGGTGTACAATCGTACTATGTTTGATATATTTAAGTTGATTAAAAAACTGTTCAAGTAAAGCCCCCACAAACGTGAGGGCTATTTTTCATCTTGAAAAGGCCCCCTCTCTTTTGAAAAGGGGCTTGGCCCAAGGGGAGGTGCTACCTACCAATCATCACGTCGACAGCGTTCTTCTCTACATCGGCAAATGAATCTCTCGCGGTCACGGTCATGATCACGGTCATGATCGCAGTCACGATCATCCCTATGCCTCACTTCTCGACACCTACAAATCAATCTTTCCCGTCTCCGCCTGTCTCTTTCTCCACCAAAAAAATCATCTTCATAATAAGACATATGCTCATAGCATCTCCTCAATATATATTAAAGCCGGCCGACCTTAATACATATAGTATTGAAAAATGCCATATTTGTTTGGACTGACTGTCTGGTGATAAAGAGGATTTTTATGCAAACAGAAAAAGCAACCCACCACATAAGTGAGTCGCATTTTTTATCCCCGCATTTTCTTCAGCAACTGAGCATTTTGTCCGGCCGTACCAGAATAATTTTTAATCCCATGCTTAGCCGCCAACTTTTTTCGATTAGCAAAGGAAGAATCAACCTTGATCGACTTGAGATAATCGACAATGGAATTAGTCTTCTGATCGCCTTTAGACTTGCTTGGCTTTTTTGGAGTCGATGTATTACCGTTAATTGCGTCTTGCACAGCCTGATAATTTTTTCCAAGCGATTTCTTCCGTGCTTCGCCATTGCCATGTTTACCGGCTAAAGTTTCTTTTACCAATGTATCGATCGACTTTGCCGCAGGCTTAGGCTTTGCTCCCATCTTTTCATTGACGCGTTTTTGTACAGCATCATACTGACTGCCTAATGACTTCTTGCGCTGTGCTCCACTACCGTGTTTACCAGCAATGACTTCATTAGCTAGCTGATCGATGGTTTTCGAATTAGGCTTTTCCGTTGATACTCCGTCGACTTCCGTCTCAACAGGCTTCGTAGTGGCTTTCTTGAGTCCAAAATATTCAGTGACACCCTCAGCCACAGCCTTTCCTGCTGCATCTAATACCTTGTTATTGCGAAGTTTTTTAATGTCTATCGTGCTATCCATAAAGCCGCCTTCAATCAGAATGGCGTCCATCTTGGATTCACGAAGCATGTGAAAATCTGCTCTTCTGTGTCCTCTATTCGCTAGTCCATAAGCTTTTAAAATGTGTTTAAGGACAATCGAAGCAAGCTTTTCAGCATTGGGGAGGTTTTTATCATAGGTATAGACTTCTGTTCCAGTCCAACTGCCCCAATTTCCGGTATTAGCATTATGGTGACAGGAAATAAGGATGTCTGCCCCCCAATTATTAGCCTTGTTGGTCCTTGCGGTTAGGGATACATCTGTCTTGCCTGTTGGATCGTCTAACCTCAGTACCTCTACGCCTTTATATTGCTTTAAATATTTAATGGCCGCCACGACCACCTTATCATTAAAATTCCATTCATATTCACCAGCTGGGGTACGCTTACCTGGTGTGACTCCAAATCCTCCGTGACCAGCGTCTAATGCTACTTTGACCATTATTTATCGTCTCCTTTATTTATAAAATGCTGATTAATTTGTATTCGTACAGGCTATTTACCTTTAAAAAATAAAAATGAGCAAAGCTATCTAAGCCCTGCTCGTTCCAATTGCTCTTTCTGCTTTCGTCCTTTTTTGCCCTAATTTAAACATTTAAAATTCCTCCTTTTTAAAATGAAAAAAGAGCCCGTTAGGACTCTTACAAATACTCTTTATCGTTTCGTGGCTTGATGTATCTTAACGCCTGTTTGCTGTCACTTAACCCCTTGGTTGTTGGATCGGGGATAAGGTTAAGAGCATTTACAATTGTTAAACCAACAGGTTTATTCCCTTTTGTTAACACCGCCCAAATAAAGGTGGATTTTCCTCCCGCTGCACTTTGCGGGTAGTGATAGGATCGAAAGGTAAATTTATCAGAAAAATTAATTTCACTAGCTTTCGGCGTAGTGAATGTAACATGCCGTATTGTTGGCGTATTCTCTTGAATTGGCACAGACCAGCTTCGGTCATAAGCTGGTGGGTGTTGGATATAATAACGTAAATATTTTAATTTATCTTTACCGTTATATTCGCTATACCCCATAACGATTAATGTGTAAGTCGTTTCCGGTTCTAGTTGTAAGGATAATTTTTTTCCAAAACCATGCTGTGTTTCAGTTGACGTTACAGTCCCACGAGAGTCTGGAAGCAAATTACTTACTCCGACTTCAAGTTCATCCAAACCCGTCTGAACCTTAGCAATCTCACTTGTCAAGCTACTACTTGTCTGTGATAACTATGATTGCGTGGCAAATTTAGCATTGGCATCAGTTGTGCTCATTTTAGACTCGATTGCCTTGGCATTTTGTGAGATTAAAGACTCATGGTGCTTTACTTCCTTGGTTATAGTGTTTACACTATCTTGACTTGCCTTAGACTGTATGTCCTTTTCCGTTTGAGTAATTTTGATTGTATGAGAATCGACAGTACCTTTTAAAGTGTTAAAATCATCCCGAGAAAGTTTAGATTCGATCAGTCCAGCTTGAAATTCTAATTCTGTTTTTAATGTGGTTATTTCTTCGTCTGTTTCTTCGGGTGCTGGTCTATATGCGGTTGCTTTGTTACCTTTTTCAATCTGTAGTTCCTCTGGCAATTCGCCTTCTTGGTAAACAATAGACAGCAAAATATAGTTTATACCTTCTGGTACTTTAACGCCTTCCGCTGTCAAATCTGTATCATGCGATACTAGACTGTTCCACGCAACACCCTGTGCAGGTTCATCCTCGGTTAAAGTGAAGCCGTGGAACAGCCTGGTGCTAATAGTATATTAGCACCAGGCTGAATGTTCTCCCAATCCTACATCATTTATTTTTTTGCAAATGTTTATTTAATGCCGTTTCAATCTTTTTGAAGTAAAGGTACCAGCCGAGACAATTTAGCAAATACAGTAGGATGAAAAGCAAACTACTCCATAAAATAACCGTTCCGTTAAATGGTATCCAACCGACGGTACCAGCGATGATGAGCCAAGCACTATAGGAGAGAATAAAGTGAATAATAGACTTTTTAATGATATTGCTATCGCTATCTCCAAAAATAAGAGAGGATATGCCAAAATAGATACCTATTAAGAAGCTTGCTCCCATATTCATCCATATTTCCGAGACAGTTGCCTCAAAAGCATTGAATTTCATTATGGTGAGGGCAATAAATGTCAATATACCCCCGATAGCGATGCCCAGCATAGAACGCTTTAAAATTTCAAGTATCATTTTACTGCCCTCCCTGCATCAGTTTTTCTTTAATGGCATTGACATATTTTCGCGTAATATATTCCTTGTTACCGGATTGAAAATATACACATAGATTTCCATTAAAAGAGGCTTCAAATTTTTCAATACTGTGAATATTTCCAATAACAGACTTTGAAAAGCGCATAAAACCATGGGGGATTAAGAAATCTTCCACTTCATATAGCTTCATTCTCACTTCAAAACGCAAGTTTTTGGCCACAGCATATATTTTTCTTTTTTCGGCATGAATAAAATCAATCTCCTTCGGCTCTAGGAGTATAGTTTGATCTTCATCAAAACCAAATAAGCGTTGCTGTTTCGTTTTTTTTACAACACTTACAATTTCCTCCAGTTCCTGTGTCCATTCCTTTGCTAGGATGGTTATCTGCGTTTCTTTATGATTTTCATCGAGATCGATGTTTATTTTCATTCTCATCCCCCTAAGTGCGCTTCATCCTCCGCTAGTTTATAGCTCGTTTCAGAAAATATGAGTAGCGAATGATGGCGATAATAAAGGCAGTTAATCCAATTCCAAATAATATTCCCAATGTTTGAAGCAACTCGGAAACTTGAGTGGTTCCTGCCATGGCATCCTGAAAAGACTGATGAGCCCAATACTGAGGCAAGAAGCGGCCAATTGTTTGCATAAAGCTCGGCATCATTTCGAATGGAATCCATAACCCACTTAGCATTGCCCCACCGAGAGCGATTATTTGAGTAATAGCGATCCCCATATTTTCCGTATTTACGGTAAGTGCCATTGCCAATCCAATTGCTGTAACGGTAAACGTAATGAACAATGATAAAATCAACAGAATAATTGGCTGTCCCAGTGAAACATCATAAACTAATTTTCCAAATAAAAATAACACCACAATCTGAATAAGCACAATATACATAAATGGAAGCCACTTTCCAAGCAAATAATAATAGCTTTTGAGTGGTGTGCTAGCTAGTCTAGCTGTCATCCCTTTATCCCTGTCTTTGATAAACACCTGCACCATCGAAATCACAATAAAAAATACAAACATCACAATGTATCCAGGAACAATCGACTGGATCACTTCATGCTTTGTTGCAGTGTCAGCACCTGCTGTAAATATCGAAATAAATAAAATAGTAAACAGGATAGGCAGAATCAGCATCCAAAAAACTAGCCCCTTGTCCTGTACATGTTTCTTTAATTCTACTTTCATAATTGCATTCATTGTAACACCTCCCCATTTAGTCTCTCAAGCTACTTCCGGTTAACCTGAAAAATACATCCTCTAATCGTGGTCGGACTAACTCCAACCGTTCTACTTCGATATTATTCTTTCGGCAGTATGAGCTAACAAGTTCCATTGCTTTGAGCGGTTCTTCTGTATAAAGGAAGAAAGCATCCTTTTCTATTGAAACAGTACCGTATAGTTCCAGTTTTTCCCGAGTAAGGTTACGTGCTTTTACACAAATGGAAGAAACGGCATATTGTTGAAGCAATTCATTTATCGTACCAATCTCCACCATTTTTCCTTGATCAAGAAAAGCAACATAGTCACAGAGGCTCTCAACCTCCTCCATATAATGACTGGCATAGATAACTGTCTTTCCGTCTTTTTTTAGGTTTTCGATCATTTGAAAAATATATTTTCGTGATTGAGGGTCTATACCGACAGTCGGCTCATCCATAATAATCAGATCCGGATTATGCATCAGTGCACACCCAATATTCAGTCTGCGTTTCATCCCTCCTGAAAAGGTAATTACTTTATCCTTACTCCTTTCCTGAAGGCCAATCAATGTAAGCACCTCAGTTACCCGCGTATTCAATTGGCTTCCTTTTAAGCCATATAGTCCACCAAACAGTTGTAGATTGCTGGCCGCTGAAATGTTTTCCTCCAAAATGATATCTTGAGGGACATAACCAAACCTCTGCTTTGTTTTGTCTGAGAGTTGTTTTTTGTCAAACGTAATGTTTCCTTTGTAGTCACGAATTATGGATGTAACCATTTTAATTAATGTGGATTTCCCTGCTCCATTAGGACCAACCAGACCATAACAGATTCCTTTAGGAATGGTAATGGAAACATCTTTTAAGGCCTCTGTCTTACCATAGTGCTTTGTTACATTACGGATTGTCAGCATTTCCACCATCTCCTTTCACATATATTATGGCAAAGAAGCAGGTGTCTGCGTTCAGTAATCGCATAACATGCAAGGCTGTATGTATGAAAAGCCGAAAACTCTACATGAAAAATATGAAGACTAAAATATTTTTTCTCTTACTTGTCGCTCGAGAAGTTGTATTTTCACATTGACCTCAAAAAGACAGAGGGAATT
Organism: Bacillus sp. SD088; assembly: GCF_017355205.1. Lineage (GTDB taxonomy): Bacteria > Bacillota > Bacilli > Bacillales > Bacillaceae_C > Lederbergia. Next base: position 161,465 of record NZ_JADIJK010000005.1, on the reverse strand, counting down.
TTAATTCTCTCTGCCTTTTTGAGCTCTTCTAAATAATTTATCTTTTAACGGCCAAAAAGTAACACACACCACCAAGTAATTTTATTACTCCAGTAAACCATACAACTGCGATAAAGGAAGGTTCAGGATTGATGGACATCTCATATATTGCCCCACCGAGAGACCTAACACCAATCAAACCACCCATTGCCCAGTAAAAGCTCATTCCTGCAAAGATCACGGTCCAAGCTATCCCCAAAGCAACGAACCAGTGATTACATCTTAAATAAAAATTTTCCCCCACTTTCCTCCCCCTTCATCGCTGAGCAGATGGAAGTCAATTACGATAACACCTCATATATCCAGTACTTCTATACTTGCTTCAGTTTATCACACACCCTGGCTAAGGACTTCTTCCCAATTGCTAAAACGAATCCTTCAAGAATCTCACGTAGAATTGCTCAAAGACCGTAACTCTTCGTTCTGTTTATATAATATTCAGCCCTCGTCTCTAAATAGTATCAACTTTAAATTTCAAGCTTATTTTGCAACAAAAAAAGCTGGGACATAACTAGAATGTTAAGCTCCAAAGCCGAACAATGTATTAACTTAGCGAAGTATATTTCCGAAGCGAGTATATACACCATACTAGTTCGCTTTTTTCTTTGGTGAAAACACTTTTGTCTCAGTCTTTTTCAAATAATTTTTGGTTGTAGTCATTGATCAGTTCCTCCACGCCCCTGCTATTTGTGTAGCAAGATGAAACAACATCAATTGCTAGCATAATTATGGTACAGAAAGCAGAAGGACCAATGTATTTTCATTTGTTGCATTTAATAATAATTATCTTTTAGTTATCCCCCATACTCATACCCTTTAATACGACGGCCGTAATAAATACTGTTACACTAATAATTGAAACAGATACAACAATCGCTGTTCCTATGCTCATTTTAATTTCTTCCTTCATTCAATTATAGTCACATTATTAAGATCTACCTTAGCTACCTTTAAAAAATTATAGGTTAATTTATCCATTTGCGCGCCGTCAAAATCTGCCTTTTTCAAAATACAGTTTTGGAATTGAACATTATTCAAAATTGTATGGCGAAAAGAGGTCTTTTTCAATGCAGATCCGGAAAAGATGGTTTGACGAAACATCTCTCCGTCAAAAACAAGCCCAGATAAATAACAATTTTTAAATTGAGTCCGATCATAAATTGCATTTTTAAAGGTGACAGCAGTAAAGTTAGCATTTTTAAACAAAGCTCCCGTCAAATTCACATCTTCAAAAATACAGTTTTTCAAGTTACTGTTTTTGAACGTACTATTTGTTAGGTCAGAGTGGCTGAAATCCGCTCCATTTAGGTCACTACCATTGAATTTACCGTCATGCACCGATACTGAACGAAAATCCATATCATGCAATGTTTGTCTAGAATAGTCCATACGAACAGCCTCTTCCAATTCATCATGCTGCAGATTAATTGTGTCTAACAGTTCAGAAACTTCACCGATCGAAGCAACTGTGTGATTATATGCTTCTTCGTCACTATATCCATTTTGTTTGTAGTCCTGAAATTTCTCTTTTAAGTTTTGTGTCAGTTCTTCTTCTAATTCCTGTGCAGATTTCACATTGTGATATGGGGCAAAAATACTATGAACATGTGCTTTTAATTGTTCAATCATATGTTACTCTCCTTCTTATAACAGGCGTTCAAGAATCTTTTTAGCCTGTTCCCAATTTGACTTATTTTGTTTATACGTTTGTTCACCACTTGATGTAATCGTATAATATTTCCTACGGCCGCCTTGTGTCGCATCTCCCCAGTAGGAGTGAATGTTACCATCTTTTTCAAGACGTTTCAGACTGGAGTACATGGTTGCCTCCTTTAATTCATACTGTTCACCTGAATTCGCTAGGATTAATTTGCTAATTTCATAACCATATTTATCTCCATCAAGCAGGAGTTTTAGGATCATTGTATCGGCATGTCCGCGAAGCAGGTCAGAGGATAATTTAGCTTGCAATATACCCTCACCTCCTTATGTACATTATTAACCATATTACTATGACTGTCAAGGTAACTCACAAAAAAATTTCTAGTATCATAATTGTGAATTAAATATTTGAGAGCAGTTAATCAAGTATCACAAAGGAAAACTTTATTTTTCGCCTATATTTTAAATTATTATTTTCACATAAATAATCTGAAAATTTATCGAAAAGCCCCTGATAAATCTTCAGATTTAAAACATTATCCTTATATCCTGTATTCCTCTAGAAGCGGAGGCCGTAGTCACACGGTACAAAAGATCCCACCATGCTAGGCACAGATTTTTACAGGTATCAGTACTATCATTCCGGGAATTGCACCCACATACTACCAATGCTTACTATCGCATATTCATTATTCTGTTAAGTTACCTATTTAACATTATTACTGGATTCATCGAGTTCGATCTCTGACCTAATATATATATACGGGGAGGCTAGTTCAGTTACAAAACTCATGGATGATCTGCTTTTTTATTTCTTCTATGGGGAACTGTTGTGGATAAGTTGATATCATCAACATAATCCCTTGCAACGTAGAAGAAAAATATAAGGATCGTTTCCGTGCTTCTTTTGCTTTCAGTTTTTCAAATATCTCACATTGAAATTCAAACTGTCTGGCGTTCTCTTCAATAAGAAAACGGCTATATTTGATCAGCTCTTGATCAGCTTCAGGTTGTGTTTGTAGGTGGAGGTAGAAACGGAATACTTCCGGCTTCTTATAGACATTATCTATAGCTCCCTCAATGATTTGCTTGAGTTGTTCCGCTGGATTCTCAATAGTGCTTGCTTGATCCATGACTTCAACCATTTCTCTCACTCTCATGTCAACCATTGTCGCCAGAAGCGCTTCCTTCCCCTTAAAATAATTGTAAAGCAACCCTTTAGAAATGCTAGCATGTTCGGCAATATTGCTAATGGAAGTTGCATGATATCCTTGTTTAATGAATAACTCCATCGCGGATTTTAGAATGCTCTCTTTAGCTAACTGTCGAATACGCTCATTCTCTTGTGGTGTTCTTGGCATGACAATCATCATTCCTCCAAAAATTCATTTATATGACGACACAAAACTTCAGGATGCGTTAGTGTAAGCATATGATCCGCATCAGAAAGTTCAACAATATGAGCATCTGTCTGTTTTCGAAAGCAGTCAGCAACACGAAGGTTATCAGGTAATTCCTCTGTACCAATTATATACAAAGTTTTCAAATTCAGATCACCCAACCTTTCACTTGCAGGCGGATTCGTCCAAATCAATTCAAAAGCTGGCCAATTAAATGACCGTTTAATATGGTGTCGAAGCATTTCTTCGGCAAGCTCTTTATGGGGGCTAGTCTGAACAACACGATATGAAGGGGCACTTTGTGAAATCTCAATCATTTTATTAATGTCGGGCGCAGCAGCATTTACTTTATTCATGTAGTCTCCAAACTCCGGAGAATAGTTAAACCCTGTCAATGCCGGTGCAATTAAAACCAATTCCGATACATATTGAGGATATTCTAATGAAAAGTCTATAGCAACCTGGCCACCCATAGAATGTCCGATCAATACGGCCTTGTGAATATTCAGATGATCAAGGAGCTCCTTCAAATCTTCTACACAATTAACATCTCCTACTGGATCTGGCGATTTCCCTGCACCATACCCATCATAACTAACTACCATATGATCTTTGGCTAAAAGAGGTGCTACAAATGTCCAGTCCCGTAAGTCCGCGCCACCACTGTGAAGAAGAACGATAGGTTTCCCTTTACCATGTATTTCATAATACAAATCCATTGGAATCTCCTCCATATTCTTTTAATATTGAGGATCATTTTATCATCGAATGAACATTCAGTCAATAAAAAAACCGATTGAGTGGAACAATAGGCCGCATTCATACTCCCTTTATTCATTATAAAACCATTTCTCTTTTTTATTTATACACTTTATTAACCTGGTTTTGCCCATATCAAATATAACGAACCTGCCAAGTAACGCTCCTCTCTAATAGGCTCTACATTAGACTTTGCTACAATAGCAGATATATTTCTGTTCTGATGACACCCTGCAACCCTTAAGGCCAGCGGATCCACCATTTTCTGCATTCCTGCCAAAAATTTATTAGTACTAATCCCATGCTCCAACAAGAGAATTTTCCCTTCTGGCTTACACCATTTTTGAAATTTATTTAAGACAGCGACTGGTTCTTGATAAGCACAAAAACTAGTAGAAGATATAATGGTGTCAAAGCTGTTCTCATCAAATTCAACCATTTCAACATCTTTTTGGACAAGTGTGGTTTGAAAAGGATAATCCTTTGCCGCTCGCTCTGCTGTTTTCAACATTTCATGACTAAAATCCACCCCTGTCAATTCAATATCTTTACTATAGCAAGGAAAATTAAGTCCAGAACCAATAGCTACCTCTAAAACATTTCCCTCTGCTTCTTGAAAAATTCGTTGGCGAAACGCATACAATTGATCATGTCTTCGTCGTTTATCATATTTTTCTGCCTGCTTATCAAACTTTTTGATTAATGATTGTCGGTTCATATTAACCCTCGTTTTTCGATTTATTTAAACCGTATCTTTACTTAGCAAAATCTGTCCTATAATTTCCAATATCATGCTGTACAACTACAAGTCCAAGATTGCTAAAGTTATTTATAAAAAACTTTCCTTAGTTCATCAAGGTAGCCATCCAGTTCTGCGAGAATATGATCATAATTTAATTCAGAAGATTTCGTATTCCTCATCCCATCTAATATCTGGCTTGTAAAACCAACATTTGACCATAAAATAAGCTGCTTCGATTTTTCAATGTCTAATCCTTCTCTGAATTTAGACTTATCCACAGTATCAAACAATGTCTCATGGCATGAAGATAGTTTCTCACTAGTCCTTTTATCCAGCTCCCTATTCACTTCATCAGACTTCGTAGCAGAAGAAAGATTAATAAATTCGAAAATCCAAGGATGCTTTTGTATCAATTCAAGCTGGAGCAGATAAGATTGGCGCAGTTTTTCAAAAATATCCTGTTCATCAAAATTCATTAAATCGAGATATTCTTCGTTAATCAACTTCGTACAGTAATCATAAAGGAATAGAAAAAGGTCTTTTTTGCTATTTACATAATGAAACATTAAACCCTTTGAAATTCCTGCCTCTTTTGCAATCACATTTGTTGAAGCATTATCAAACCCTTTTGTGGCAAATTCTTTTAATGCCGCATTTAAAATAGCCTCTTTTCTTTTGGATTCCAGGTTCATAATTTTTGAATGCATAGTATCACCTTTTCATTATTTACCTAACAGGTTAAATTCATTATATTTACATTTACCTAAAAGGTCAATAACCTTTGAAAGAATATCTCATTTAGACGCCAGCCGATATGACGGCAAACAAGCATTCATCCCCCACCTATACCTCAGGTTTCGAGGAAAGGGACTTCTACCCCTGCCGTTAAAAATCTAGCCTTCCTAAAGAAAAAAGAGTGAAGACCAATTGGCTCCACTCCTGAGTTACTATTTTTTATCTTGCATTTATCTATCATCATTCTTTTCCTCAAAGCTATCGAGCATAACACGTACCTCATCAGTTGATTCCGTGCCCATCAATTGGTTTCTTAATTCGCTTGCTCCTCGAAAACCACGTACATATATCTTAAAAAAGCGATGCAATGCCTTGAATGAACGCGGCTCTATTTTGGAGTATTTATCATAAAGATTTAGATGGGACCTTAAGAGAACAAGCAATTCCTGACTGTTATGCTCTCTCGCTTCTTTTTCAAACGCAAATGGATTGGTAAAAATACCCCGTCCAATCATTACACCATCAATACCGTATTGACGGGCAAGACTCAAACCTGTTTGACGGTCAGGAATATCTCCATTAATCGTTAGCAATGTATCTGGTGCAACATGATCACGAAGTTTCTTTATCTCCGGGATCAGTTCCCAATGGGCATCAACTTTGCTCATTTCTGCTCTAGTACGTAAGTGAATGGAAAGATTCGCAATATCTTGTTTCAATATGTGTGTCAGCCATCCTTGCCATTCCTCTACATCTGTATAGCCGAGTCTTGTCTTTACACTTACGGGCACTTCTCCAGCTTTAGCTGCCTGTATTAGCTCTGCCGCAACATCCGGTCGACGAATAAGACCAGAGCCCTTCCCATTCTGTGCTACATTAGGCACAGGACATCCCATATTAATGTCCACACCCTTAAACCCTTGTTTTGCTACACCCTTACTCATTTGCCGAATATACTCAGGCTTATCTCCCCAAATATGGGCTACAATTGGTTGTTCATCCTCTGTAAAAGTCAAGCGGCCACGCACGCTACGATGCCCCTCTGGATGGCAATAGCTTTCCGAGTTTGTAAACTCTGTAAAAAACACATCAGGACGAGCTGCTTCGCTTACTACATGGCGAAAAACAACATCCGTCACATCTTCCATCGGTGCCAGCACAAAAAATGGTCTTGGTAAATCACGCCAAAAATTTTCTTTCATCTTCCCACTCTAATCCTCTCATCTATGGATAACAGGCAAAAGCCTTATCCGTAAATTAAAAAGCAGATCTGTCCTCTGCTTCGCTTTATTATTTCATTGACAATAGTATCACAAGAGTATTGATCAATACAAAAAGACTGAATCCTATTGATTTCAGCCTGCTAGTATAATCGAGATACTTCCGATGTGATTTTTCTGCTAAAAGTTATCTTAGCATCACCCCGACACCCTTTCACTTGGCTAATAGTTCCTACACCAAGCACAAAGAAAAAGACTGGGATTGTATTGGATCCAGTCTTAATTTGGATGGTAAAACCGATTGGGGAGGTGATGGAGAATACTACCATACCATATTGAATATCCTTTGTTCTTGTTACTGTTATCTTTCATTCCGTCTCTTCAATAGGAGTGAGCTTGGCTTCAATTTCTACTCGCTTCTCCTCCAAAAATGGCGGTAAGTCTAGTTTCTCTCCTAAATGGTCCACATTTCCGTCAACGGTAAATCCTGGTCCATCTGTTGCAATTTCAAACAGAATACCATTTGACTCACGGAAATACAAACTCTTGAAGTAGAAACGGTCAACAATCCCTGAAGAATGGAAACCTCTTTTTTTCACTTGTTCATCCCAAAACTCAAGCTCTGCATCATTTTTCACACGAATAGCTAAATGATGAATACTGCCACGACCAGGTTTTTCTGAAGGGCCATCCATATACTTCACGACGATTTCTCCAAAGATTTCTCCTTCAACTGACTGGAAAATCGCTTCTCTTTCACTTCGGCTAACCTCTATATAACCAAACATGTCCTTAAGGGTGCTTGCCATTTTTTCAAGCCTACGCACCGTCATTTCCACAGAACCCATTCCTTGAATCTGATGCTCTTCTGGAACGTCAGACTTTTCCCAAGTTTCCCAGTGCTTTACTTTTTCTCCGTTTGAAACGAGCAACACCAAACGAAGCCTGTCAGGATCCTCAAATTTCAAGGCAGGACGATCGGCATACATTGTGATTCCACTATGAGCTACACCGAGCTCCTCAAACCTAGCTTTCCAATAATGAAGACTATCTTCTGATGGGACAAGCAATCCGATTCTAGTAATTGCATTTGTCCCAGGATATGTGCTCCCTGCTAAAGGAATTTCAAAAAATGTTAGCTCAGTACCTGGGCTTCCTGTTTTATCTCCATAAAATAAATGATACATCGAAGGATCATCTTGGTTCACCGTCACTTTCACACGACGCAACCCAAGCACATGTCGGTAAAAGTGATTATTTTGATTTGCGTTTTTTGTAATCATTGAAATATGATGATGTCCTGGAATTTTATACATTGATATTTCCTCCTCTTCTTCAACTTGCCAATCAATTGACAACTAAAAAATTATACATAGAACCTACTCTTCTATATATTATTTCCAATATGTTTTTGCTACTTAGACATGAGCATATATAGTATTTCCTTCATCTATCAAGGGCTTATTGAGGATGGACGTTTGGAAGTACGTTGACATTCAAAAACTCCTATATTGTATCTTTCTCTTTTGAAATAGGGTAATTTTGTTTTCCCGTCCTGTTTGCATTGTATATATCCCAATTGTATAGGAAAAGTGCTTACGCAGCGAGTTTGGAGAGACCCGACATCTGCCTTGTCAAAAAAATCGACGGTTCTTTAGTTAGGGCTTTCCAGCCAATCTATATTTTAAGATACAAAAGAGAGGCCATTACCTATTATTGGTAATGACCTCTCTTTTAAATAAATCTGTTCTATCTAGTTAGACGAAGGTTTACGGAAGCGACTGACAATCAATAAGATTCCACCAGCTGCCAGTATGCCTAAGCCAATAAGCAGTATGTTAAACATAGATGTTGCAGTGTCTGGCAATGTTCCACCATTATTTTCATCTGTTCCTTCAGAATCACTTGGATCAGTTTTACCTGGTACTTCTTGCGACCCTTTACCTGGATCTTTTCCTGGATCTTTTCCTGGGTCTTTACCCGGATCTTCTCCCGGATCTTTTCCTGGATCTTCTCCTGGGTCTTTACCCGGATCTTCTCCTGGGTCTTTACCTGGATCTTTACCTGGATCTTTACCTGGATCTTCTCCTGATTCTGCTTTTACAAAACCAAAGTCTAATGTTGGATCATGATCGCCGTCTTTTGTTAAGTGACGAGAGGTTGCTTCCCATGTTGATGAATCTATGGAATTATCATCGCCTACTTCTTCCAAGGTTGGTACATATCCTTTCAATGCTTCTTTGGATGCTTCACGATCAATTCGTACTGTATACGTATTGTCGATTGGCAGATTTTCAAAGATATAGTATCCATTTTTATCCGTTGTCGTTGGACCTACTGGATTTCCGTAGACATCCGTTACTGGGTTGCCTTCTTTATCTTCAATCGTTAAGACGACTCCTTTTAGCGGAACATCGGTTTCGTCTTGCAGACCATCTTTGTTTTTGTCAAACCATACATAGTCACCGACACTTACTTTGGCTGGATCATAATTGTTTGTCACTATGAAGTTATATGGATTCTTTTCATCGGTTCTTACATTACTTTCATAATTTGGAACGTCCTCTTCTTCAAGAGTATATTCAATTAGGTTACCATCTGCGTATACATCCAAGTCGGTGAAATCTGCCTGCCAGTTAGTATTCTCGCTCAGGATAACTTTCTTACCTGTTTCTTCACCATTTGCCAATAGCTTCACTGTAATGGAATCTGGGCGGTTACCACCTTGATTATTTGCATCATTCCAGGTTTTTACAACATTGATACAGGTTTGATCAGGCGTATAGCTGTTGGTAATATCCAGACCATCAATTTCGGCAGAGTACCCTTCTACATTATCTTCTTGAATGGTGTAGTTAATTTCTTCTCCATTCTCGAATTTTGGTAGATCAGTAAATGAGTAGTTCCAATCAGATTCCTCAGAAACTTCAACATTATCTATTTCATTACCATTTGCTAATAAGCGAACCGTAATGGACTCTGGGCGTTTGCCGTCTTGATTATCGGCATCTTCCCATGTTTTCGTTCCTTCTAAATTAATTAGCTTTGGTTCATGCGTATTGGTAATGACATAACCATCCGCAGAGTTTCCTGCTGTTTCAGTTTCGTACCCTTCTACAGCTACTTCTTCAATGCTGTATTGAATTTCTTCTCCACCAGCATAGACATCTAATTCAGTAAAATCTCCCTGCCAGTTATTTGCTTCATTTAAAGTTAATTCCTGACCTGTTTCTTCACCATCTGCAAGTAATTTTACTGTAATCGCGTCTGGGCGTGCACCATCCTGGTTGTTCGCATCCTCCCATGCTTTGACTACATTGATACTTGTTTGTTCTGGTGTATAGCTGTTGATAATATCCAGGCCATTAATCTTAGCAGAATAGTCTTCTACGTTATCTTCTTGAATGGTGTAATGTATTTCTTCCCCATTCTCGAATTTTGGTAGATTAGTAAATGAGTAGCTCCAAGCAGATTCCTCTGAAGCTTCAACAGCATTTACTTCGTTACCATTTGCTATTAAGCGAACAGTAATGGACTCCGGACGTTTGCCATCTTGATTATCAGCGTCATCCCATGTTTTTGTTCCTTCTAAATCAATTAGCTCTGGTTCATGCGTATTGGTAATCACGTAACCATCCACAGAGTTTCCTGCGGTTTCAGTTTCGTACCCTTCTACAGCTACTTCTTCAACGCTGTATTGAATTTCTTCTCCATTTGCATAGACATCTAATTCAATAAAATCTCCCTGCCAATTATTCGCTTCGGTTAAAGTTAATTCCTGATCTGTTTCTTTACCATCAGCAAGTAATTTTACTGTAATCGCGTCTGGGCGTGTACCGTCCTGGTTATTCGCATCTTTCCATACCTTGACTATATTGATACTCGTTTGTTTTGGTGTATAGCTGTTGGTAATATCCAGACCATGAATTTCAGTAGAATAATCTTCTACATTATCTTCTTGAATGGTGTAATGTACTTCTTCCCCATTCTCGAATTTCGGAAGATCCGTAAAGGCGAAGCTCCATTCCGTTTCTTCATTTACATCAACGGAAGCTACTTCCTCACCATTTGCTAATAGACGAACAGTGATCGACTCTGGACGTTTGCCATCTTGATTATCGGCATCTTCCCATGTTTTCGTTCCTTCTAAATCAATTAGCTCTGGCTCATAGCTGTTGGTAATCACGTAGCCGTCCGCAGGATTTCCTGCTGTTTCTGTTTCATAACCATCAACGGCTACTTCTTCCACCGTATAATCGATTAATTCACCGTTTTTAAATTTATCTAGCTCAGTAAAGTCTGCTTGCCAATTGTTGGATTCATTTAATTCTACAGAATCAATTTCTTCTCCATCTGCAAGTAATTTCACTGTAATTGCGTCTGGACGAACCCCATCTTGGTCATTAGCATCTTCCCATGCTTTAGAAACATTAATACTAATTTGTTCTGGTGTATAGCTGTTAGTAATATCTAGGCCCTTAATCTTAGTAGAGTAGCCCTCTACGTTATCTTCTTGAATGGTGTAATGTATTTCTTCCCCATTCTCGAATTTTGGTAGATTAGTAAATGAGTAGCTCCAATCAGATTCCTCAGAAACTTCAACAACTTCCACTTCATTACCATTTGCTAATAAACGAACAGTAATGGATTCTGGGCGTTTGCCGTCTTGATTATCGCCGTCATCCCAGGTTTTTGTTCCTTCTAAATCAATTAGCGCAGGTTCATGCGTATTGGTAATGACATAGCCATCTGCAGAAGTTCCTGCTGTTTCGGTTTCGTACCCTTCTACAGCTACTTCTTCAATGCTGTATTGAATTTCTTCTCCATTTGCATAGACAGCTAATTCAATAAAATCTCCCTGCCAGTTATTTGCTTCATTTAAAGTTAATTCCCGACCTGTTTCTTCACCATCAGCCAGTAATTTCACTGTAATCGCATCTGGACGGGCACCATCTTGATCATTAGCATCTTCCCATGCTTTGACTACATTGATACTGGTTTGTTCTGGTGTGTAGCTGTTAGTAATATCTAAGCCATTGATTTCAGCAGAATAGTCTTCTACATTATCTTCTTGAATGGTGTAATGTATTTCTTCCCTATTCTCGAATTTTGGCAGATTAGTAAATGAGTAGCTCCAATCAGATTCCTCAGAAACTTCAACATTATCTATTTCATTACCATTTGCTAATAAACGAACAGTAATCGACTCTGGGCGTTTACCGTCTTGATTATCAGCGTCAGCCCATGTTTTCGTTCCTTCTAAATCAATTAGCGCAGGTTCATGCGTATTGGTGATGACATAGCCATCTGCAGGAGTTCCTGCTATTTCGGTTTCATATCCTTCTACAGCTATTTCTTCAATGCTGTATTGAATTTCTTCTCCATCCGAATAGACAGCTAATTCTGCAAAGTCTCCTTGCCAGTTATTCGCTTCATTTAGTATTAATTCCTGACCTGTTTCTTTACCATCAGCCAGTAATTTCACTGTAATCGCGTCTGGACGGGCACCATCTTGATCATTAGCATCTTCCCATGCCTTGACTACATTGATACTGGTTTGTTCTGGTGTGTAGCTGTTAGTAATATCTAAGCCATTGATTTCAGCAGAGTAGTCTTCTACGTTATCTTCCTGAATGGTGTAATTAATTTCTTCTCCATTCTCGAATTTCGGAAGATCCGTAAAGGCGAAGCTCCATTCCGTTTCTTCAGTTACATCAACGGAAGCTGCTTCCTCACCATTCGCTAATAAACGAATAGTAATCGACTCTGGACGTTTACCATCTTGATTATCGGCATCATCCCATGTTTTTGTTCCTTCTAAATCAATTAATTCCGGGGCATGCGTATTGGTAATCACATAACCATTTTCAGAGCTGCCAGCCGTTTCAGTTTCATATCCATCAACAGCTACTTCTTTAACTGTATAGGCAATATCTTTACCGGTCTGATCGATTACCGGTAATTCTGTAAACGTGCCTTCCCAGTTATTACTTTCATTTAGTACTAACGACTGCTCTGTTTCTTCCCCGTTTTCTAACAAGATAACAGTGATCGCCTCTGGGCGGATACCGTCCTGGTTTTCTGCATCCTTCCAAACCTTTGCTACATTAATACTTGTTTCTCCCGCTGCAAAAGTATTGGTAATCGTTAGACCGTCTTCCGATATTGTCTTCTCATAATTATCAGGTACTTCCACTTCATCGACAGTGTATACATACTCATTGCCATCGATATCTGTTTTGTCTAAGTCAGACCATGTATATTCTGTTTCACCATCTTTCAGCTCTACTGGGTCACCATACGGTTCGCCATCTCTGTGCAGCTGCAATTCAATGGTTGGTTTTGGTCCGCCTTCCCATACTTTTGTTCCTGTTATATCGATTTTTTCTTTCGTATTTTCAAAAGTAATCGATACAATATTTTCTTCGTTGTTACCATATGCTTTATCAACAACAATTTCTATTTCTTCTTCTGAAAGAACATATCCTGTTGGTGCTTCTTCCTCTACCAGATAATACGTTCTAAGTGGTAAGTTTCCAATTTCAAGAACACCATCTACTGTAGTAAATGCCTCTTCTTGTGTATATTGAACTCTTTCGCCATTTAAATCGTACCATAGTGTAAAGGATGTTTCGTTATTTGCAATAACTTTCTCTTCTTCCTCATCGACTTTTGCAACTTTTAAAGCCCCTCTGTTCGGTGCCCATTCGCCGCCTGCGTCAGAGAATTGCCTAGCATTTAATTTACTAGACTCTACAACTTGTTGATCAATAGCAGTTCCATCTAATGAGATTCTGTTACCAATATCACCATCTGTTTCGGTAACAACTGTAGTATACTGTAGGACTAAGGTGTCTTTTAAAGTTTCATCAATATCGATTACTAGCTTTGTTTCACCAGTAGGTTCATCATTCTCATCCGTTACTGCTACAACCTCAAGTTTATAATCGGTTCCCTCTTTTAAGGCATTTTCTTGATCTTGTGATCTAAAGACTTCAAGACTACCTTCCTTATAAATATGTCCCGCACTAATGGTATCTGTAATCACAGCATTTTGAATAATGGATAGACTTTCATTGATTGTAGCTTTCCACTCAACTTCATCTCCTGTGAAAACGCGATTACCGTCTAGCCCAATTGCTCCCTTCTTTAAGAAGTCCTTGTGCTGGCCATAGTTAAGGGTAGCACTATAAGGATATTCCACATCTCCAACTTTAACTATTGCATTGTTAGTATAACTTTGTTTTGAGATGTCTGGGACAGATGTGGTGAATTCAATCACGTATCTTTCTGTTACCTCATTGTTAAAGGTAATAGTAAATTCATCACCATCAACGTCTACTGAATAATTATCTGGATTCAATACCGGGCCAGTAATCACAGTTGTACCATCAGGCTTTACGTTATAAACCGATACTTTGAGACTACCTTCATCAATATTTCCAGCATAAGCTAATGTATCTGTTATCGTAACACCTGTTCCAAGATTTTGTTCTTGATAGTTCGTGTACAGCTGCCAGGCGATCTTTCTTTCACTGCCGCTTGCCCAGCCATTTCCTTGATTACCTTCACCATCAACATGTATTAATTGACCTTCCTTTTTACCGCTGTTCCAGGAATCTTCTCTTACTGTAGTATCAGCATTTCGAGTTTCATCAATTGGATTCCCATTTACTGTTTCTCCCTCAAAATGAGCACGATTACGGTATACCTTATCTTGCTCTCCATCACGCACATGTGAATCCAGTGTATGACCACCAACTTCATGCTGAGGATCATAAGAGGTTGTATAATTAACAACCAACTGGCCGCCATCTAATGGCAATGCATTATCTAAAAGAGTAATAGTAAATCCTTTGTGGTAGCCTGTTTCACCATCTTCCATTCTAGGTGCAAGTGTATAATCTGTACCTTCTACAAGCTCATCTCCAGCATGATTTACTTTTACCGAATCCGGCAATAAAATCATCCCTTTATTCGGGAATGTATCTTCTATTACTAATGAATCGATAGCTTCTCTTCTTGGATTAACATTTAATTGCCAATTAATCGTTTTTGCATTATAGTCTATTCCCCGAAAACTCTTACCATAGGTGTTAGCTGCTGGCTTGATTTCTGCGTTACTATTTTCTCCAGCCTCTCCAACACCATCACCTGTCATGCCAACACCATTATTAAAATTATTTTTAGTGAAATCGGTAATTTCAGTTGTATATTCTACTTTAAGCTTGTGTGTACCTACATCCCCTAAGTTAATAACAACTGCTGTTCCACCTTCAGCATCAGGATCGAGACTGATGTCGACAGGGGTATAAGCATTTCCTTCTTCATCCGTGATTTTAATATCACCTTCAGAAATTGCTAACCCTTCTGGAATTAAATCTGTTAGCACTACATTTCCAATTGGATGTCCTGCTTCATTGACATGAATCGTCCAGCTAACCGTTTTGTTTTCATAATCTACATTGGATACCCCTTCTTTACGAAGGACGGGATCTCTAACAATGTTAACCGTTGCATCATCACTATTTAATTCATCTTCACCATCTTTTAGGGTTGCTTCATTTTGGAATCCATTTTCTTTTTTATATTCGCTATTGTTGACTTCTGACCAATCAACATCTGTTTTAAATTTAATACGATAGGCGTCATCTTGCCCTAATGCGCCTAGGTTTATCGGGAATTCCGTAAACGAACCGCCGTAAACATCTCCTTCTACCCAATTGCCCCCATTTTGTGTAATTCTAACCACTTCGATGCTAGCTGGGTCTATGGTCAAACCATCAGGCAGGCTGTCTTCCACTATAGCTTCACTAATTAAACTTCCATTTTTATTCACATCGATTTGCCAATGAATAACATCACTGTCTCCAACTTGCCAACCGTCCTTTTCAATCGGATTACTTCTTGTCAATCCTCCAACGGTAGCCTTAGCTGGTAGACTTTCTTCACCATATTTAAAAGTCGCATCATTGGTAAATGATCCTGCTGCGTAATTTTCAATCGTTGTCGTATATTGAATACGATAGCCATTAAAAGGTGCAATTTTGCCTAAATCAATTGGAAATTCTGATGGATTTAGAGTTGATGTTACATCATCACCTTCACTTATATCTCCATCAAATCCAATGTTTAGCTTATGGATTACAAAATCTCTAGCTTCACCTAATCCATCAGGAATGTTATCCGCTAATGTTGCTTCAGATATTTCGTCATCATTGGTATTGATCACATCAATTGTCCATGTGATTTCTCTTGCATCATGCTCCGTATCAGGATGTCCTTCTTTTTCAATGCCGCTATGTTCTATATTTGGCCGTGCAATGACGGTTATGTTATTTTCATGACCATCATTAAATGGAATCTCTTGTTCAATATTTTCTCTAAATTTATCGATATTGAACTCTAGGCCAAGATTGACAAATCCGTTTTGAACGTCTGAAGTCTCAATGCCTTCAGTAAATACAAATTTTAACACGCCTTCCTCAACATGGTAGGTTCCTACCTTTGTTCCTTCAACCATAAGATCTTGAACTGGTGTAGTAACCGTCTTAAAAGCATCAGAAAGACCAATCTCAGCTGTGTCACCAGCTTTAGCATTGAGCCCTTGCGTATGCCAGTTAAATCTAAGATTTGCTATAGTACCTTCAGTAATTGAAATAATGTCGCCATCTTCAATCGTTTGACCATCAATTGTCAAACTTTCAAAAGTAAAGATATTCCCTAACTCAGCCTGTGAGCCAACATCAGATGCCGCAGAAGTTGCGTTGTCTTTCTTTTCCGTTCCTTCGTCTTCTTCAGCTTCTTTGGTCCCTTCTTCCTCGGTTCCTTTTTCTTCAGCTGCTTCTTTCTCTACAACTTCTTTAGTTCCCTTTTCTTCAGCTGCCTCTTCCTCTACAGCTTCCTCGTTCCCCTCTTCTTCAGCTGCTTCTTCCCCCGCAACTTCTTCGGTTCCCTTTTCTTCAGCTACTTTTTCCTTTGTAGCTTCTTTGTCTCCTTCGTCAGCTGGATTATCTGCTTCAAGAGACTCTTCTTCACCCGCATCTCCCTCAACAACTTCTTCTTGCAAAGGCACTTGCAGCTTCAATGTACCTTTAGCTTCCGGATGTTCCAGTGCCGCTGCATGAAACGTGACACGAATCATATTTTCTGTTGTTTCAAAGGAAGCAATGTCTACTGCACCCTCTTCCAAAGATAATGTTCCCTTCTGCTTAATTAATGCAACAGGGGATTGGAAATCTATAGGTTGATCCACTTTTTCTAAATCATACTCTGCCAGTGACCAATCTATATTTAGAAACCCATCACTATCTTCCTGGGAAAAAGAGCTCTCTGTAATGCCTTCAAAGTCAAAAAACGTATGATTTGTGTTTTCTTCCGCGTACGTTGCTTGTAAAGGAACAAATCCTGCTACAATAGATTGCATCACAAGAAGAAAAATCATAAATATGCTTACTCTTTTTGCTCGTCTTTTCAATTAGTTCTTTCCTCCTTTTGGTTTATGTAAATAACTGCCGGAAAATTAAAAACCGGTTAGCCACCTCCTATATCAACCCCATCTATAGCTTTAAAATATTTCCTATTCGGCAGAATACAGCAGAAAAGAACGTTGCCCAAATGTTGAATAGATTTCCTATCAATAAGGTTAAACGTTCTGCATACCATACTTATTCAGCTTAGAAGATATTTTAAAGTCCTTTGGGACTACAAGCTCACCGCATAATTAGGCGTGAAATGTTGTAGTCATACTTATAGTAACTTACTAGGTATGTAGCAGTGAACTACACATAAATATACAAATTCTATACATCCAAATAATCTATAAGCACGCCAATATTTGTATTTTGAAAGCAATAAAATACTCCATTTTATAAAGAGGCATTTCCTCTCCACAAAATGAAGTTTCATTTGGTACAGCTTTTATTCCATTTCATTCAAATCTGCTTCAAAAAATACTTTCGTCCCCTGATCCGGTGAACTGACAATCTTCAATCCTCTCCCAAAATGCTGATGCAGTCTTTTATTCACATTAAAAATACCAACACCTGATTTGCTTTCAGATTCTCCATTCAAAATGTTTGGAATTTCTGCTTCGTCTATTCCCGCTCCATCATCCTCCACTGTAATCATTGCTTTGGAATGTAAAAAGTCTATTTTGCACCTGATCGAAACCGTTCCTTGTTCCTGTCTGTTCCTGATACCATGCAGTACCGCATTTTCCACCAATGGCTGGATGGATAAAAATGGCACATGCACCCCTTTGATATCCTTCAAATCCCAATTCACCTGCAAAGCTGCTCCAAAACGAACCTGTTCAATATACAAGTAGGAACGGACAATTTTTAATTCTTCCTCCAAAGGGAGTAGATCTTTCATGTGCTGAAATTGAAATTTACTTCTCAACAAATTACTGAACTCATTCAAAAGCTTTCTCATTTCTTCTACATTCCACTCGCTTAACGCCATGATGGAGTTCAATGTATTAAATAAGAAATGCGGCTGTATCTGAGCCTGCAGCCAGGAAGTTTCCAATTGTAATTGCTGATCGGCGACACGTTTCATCGTGATTAGTGAATCCATACGTGCTTTCAGTTCAATTGCCTCAACGGGTTTTGCAATATAGTCATTTGCCCCGGCTAAAAAAGCCGCTTGTATATCCGTACTTCCACCAGTAAGCAGTAGCACAGGTAGTTCTGTCAAAGAAAAATGTTCCCGAATGATTCTGGTCAGTTCATATCCTGATATTTCCGGCATCATAATATCAGAAATAACAATATCCCATTTTCGCTTCTTTAGTTCTTCTACGGCCTTTTCAGCACAGGAAACCAACACTGTATTATACGCATCCTCTGGAAGGACAGCCTTTAAAGCTAGTAAGCTAGCAGGATTATCATCTACTATTAAGACTGACGGTGCTTGTCCGTTTTTCCAAGAAGGCATCTCGGCTTGTTCCCTTTTTTCTTTCTTGACCATCCTTTCTATATTCTCTTCAGGAGAAAACACTTTTTTCGATGCCAATGCTAATGTGAACGCAAATGTTGTTTTTTCCCCTTTTCTAGAAGAAACTCGTATGGTACCACCATGGAGCTCTACTAACTGTTTGGTAATACTTAATCCTAACCCAAAACCGCCTTCAGACAATTTATTTGCTGGATGCCCCTGCTCATAAGGCTGAAATATCCTCTTTTGCATGTCCTCGCTAATTCCAATTCCTGTATCTGTCACCTGGATTTCTGCATTATTTTCTTTTACAGAAGCGGAGAGGGTAATCTCTCCATGATTGGTATACTTAATGGCATTCCCTATTAGATTAAACAAAATTTGCTTAACACGGTTTTCGTCTGCATATACAGAAGGAAAATCCTTGGAAATCAGATTGACGATTGAGAGCTTCTTCACATCGGATGAAAAACGCAATATATCTATAATCCCGGTGACAATTGGCTCTAGTACAATATTCTGTTTATTTAATCTTGGTTTATTAATCTGTAAGTTTCTTGCTTCCAACAAGTCTGTCAACAGGAGGTTCATTTGCCCCCCTACATTCAAGACAGTGTTTAATTCATTCAAACTCCGCTGTGATAAGGTTGCTTCTTCCCTGTCACGTATTGCTTCAGAAAGCAATAACATGCTATTTAAAGGATTACGGAATTCATGGGAGGTATTCGCCAAAAATTGATCCTTTTCTTCATTTACTCTTTTCAATCTTTCCGCTAATTCCTCTGTTTTCTTATGCTTTTGAAAATATCTCTGGAACCAGACAATGGTATAACAAGTTAAAGCAATTAGCATATCAAACGGGTAAAAAGTCAGATAAATACTTCGTCCTGTCCATACAAAATTCCATATCCCATGGTTGGCGATAGCAATAAAACCGCACAGCAAAAGATATCTTTCTTTTGAGCTATTCTTATACGTTAAGACAATCGAAGCTATGGTAACAATCACCGTAACAAAAGCAAATATATTATACACGGGGCGAATCGCCAATATTTGCGACATGGGCATAAATATAGTCACAATAGCTAATGCAGCCAGCCCCCATTTAAAAAAAGGAAAGATTTTATTCCAATAAGGCAGCTTTTGATGATCAGTACATTGAACCAATGCATAAAAAATGATTAGATACACCGTATGTATCAGCCAATATTCTAATTCATAACTCATATTAAAAAATTGCTGTAACAATTTCTCGCCTGTATAGAATAGGAAACCTGAAAATAAACTGAAGGTTAGCAAGGAAAAGGAAAGAACCTTTTTATCCCGTCCTCCGATAAAATAAATAATCAATGTATATACAGTATGCATCAACAGGATAGCTGCAATTGCAACCTGAGAGTAGTTCGTAAGCTGCACTTCTCTCGTAATCGTTTCTTCTGTACCGAACCGCAGCGAGAGGTAAATTCCACCGTCTCTACTGTCTTTGAAATTTGCAGCCTCAATGACAATATCTATATTTCCTTCTTCATCTGCAGTAAAGGTCACCGTCTTAGACATAATATCTGCAGCATAATCTGCATCTGCTTCTGCAGGCTGGCCAGTTTTCGCAACTTC
The DNA here is from genome assembly GCF_017355205.1 of Bacillus sp. SD088. Taxonomy (GTDB): domain Bacteria; phylum Bacillota; class Bacilli; order Bacillales; family Bacillaceae_C; genus Lederbergia. The sequence goes on along the minus strand of NZ_JADIJK010000005.1, from coordinate 141,354 downwards.
TCGTCCATTCACATAGATTTCTGATGATGTGCGAATATTTGGTATATATAATTTATAATTCCGTTCATCATCAGAACGTACTTTCATCTGTAATCGGTATGTTCCATAACCAAAAGGAGAGCCCAGTTTATCCTTCCAACCATGGGGTACTTGTATCGTTTCCGGTGCTTCTCTAGGCATTTCCTCCTCACGCATAATAAACTGCGAGGGGTAAAAATCCCACTCCCCATCCAGCTGCAACGTTCTACTGTCTTCCATTTCCCATGTACTTAAATCAAGCTCTCCATCTTCAATATTAGGGGTTATATTGTCTTGAAATACGCCTACCCAAATCAACCGAAAAACAGACAAACTGATAATAAAGAGAATCACAAAAATCCCCGTCCGGATATAATTTCGTTTCACTATATCAACTCTTCTTCCGAGGACATGTTTAACCCCCACATTTTTCTTTTATGATACTAGCTGCTTCTGTATCAAAAGCTGTTAGATCTTTCAATTTCGAGACATAATAGGACGATGCTTTCTCATAGAGATGTAAATACTCTGACAATCTGCTAATGAGCTCAAGCCATAGGGCTTTTAATATTTTTCTCTCTTTAAGGGCCCATGGATAGTCCAGACCTGCTAAATAGTCGCCTTGATACACTTCTAGTAACATAAAATATTGCTCCTTATGTACATCGCCATCTTTTAATAAGCGCTGTGCTGAAAGCTTAAATTCATGAGATTGAATCTGTATACTATCATCAATATCAATATTATAAAATTCTCCCTGGCTGGCTATTTTTATCGATACACCTGTCTGTTGAATAACTTTTCTAATTTGATATACTGCCGTATATAACTGAGCATTCGCTTTTTCCCATGGAAGGTTATCCCACAGCAAGTTGATTAATGCTCTTTTCTGGATTGTATGTTCATGATTATGGATAAAATACGCAAATAGTTCTTTTGCTTTAGAGGTCCGCCATTTCACATCTACCCGTTTATTATCCTGATATATTTGCAGCATTCCTAAATCCTTAATAACAGATATTGATTTAGGGGATGTAATCTCCCTTTCTATAGTCTTTCTTGCCATTATCCGCTGTACGGCTACTGCTAAACGCTCCTGTTTTACAGGCTTTAAGATATAATCTACTGCATTTAATTCAAAAGCTTTGACTGCATATTCATCATATGCCGTAACAAAAACAATATGTAAGGAGGGATTTATGTTTAATAACTGTTCGGCCAAATCAGCGCCTTTTACAACAGGCATATGGATATCTATAAATACGGCATCTACATTTTGAGCTTGAACATGATCGATTAAGTCAGTAGCATTCAAATATTTGCCTGTAACATGCACCCCATCTATTTTAGCCAACAGTAAATCCAAATATTGTAATGCCAAATATTCATCGTCAATGATAGAAATATGTAGCATCTAATCTCCCCCTGATTATCTCCCGCCTATTTTTCCTAACATGCTTTTAATTAAAGTATACATGACAATAAATATTAGCTATCCACTCAATTCTACACAAATTCTATACAAATTCTATACAGGCATCTCTTTTGTGACCATCCGGCTCAGATATCTCTCAACTCTGATACATTTCGGACTTCTGATACGGAATTTAATTACTGTACGGTAGAAATACTGAAAAAATTAGTTACACATAACTAGATATATTACATTCATAGTATAACCTAAATAAGACTCATCAACCTGAACTCTTTCCAGTTCAATAAATAGATAAGTTGAAAAATAGGGAGGCGTTTTAAGGAAATGGATATCCCCCCTATTGAATTGAGTTTCTTCTATTATAGATGACCATAATTCTTATGTTTGTTTGCGTACATCCTTGCAGCAAGCTCCCTCAAATGAGTTGGAATACGCACAGAAAATTCACATGACTAAAAACAGCCTTGAACCCATATGAATATTGGACAATTGGCTGTTCTATTTTGTCATATAGTTGTAGTGTAGTTCATCTGTTGTTTAAATAAAGTTTACCAATGCCTCCTTGATAAACATGCCTTATCTCATGTGAAAGTCTGTTCCATACTGTGTTAACTGTAATTTTCTCGCTACTGACTGGGATGCAAAATTATTCCATGAGGTACTGTATAGTGCAATCCGCCCCTGACTTTGTATTTCAGCAGCCCAAGCATTCGCAACATCTATCGCATATGCTCTTCCACGAAACTTTTCAAGTGTAGCTAGACTTGCCTCAGCTGCTTCATTAGTCTGCCTTGCACTACAACAAATTGAAACAGCTGTTTCCTTTTCAATAATAGCAAAGCAAGGCTGTCTATATTCAAGCTCATCGATGATATGGGGAAAATTTAGCTTCAGACAACCTTTATTGGATTCGGTAATTTGTATGGCATTTGTTATTCTCCCGCTCACATCCGGAAATAAGAATGCAGGTCCAGTCCAAAAATTACTTATTTGTTGGCCCCTGCTTAAAATGCTAATTACTCCTCCTAGGCCGACACCAGTGTCTGGATCAATAACTTGTTCCAGCTTCTTTATTATGCCTTCGTCCAGCCTGTTTGAGTACCTTACTACATTACCCAATCGGGTGCCGCCAACGAAAATATATGGTGCAGTATCGTATGGAGGCTCATTCACAGCTGTCATTCGTTTTTTATCATCAGTTTTAAACAACACGTTTACATGATGTTCCATCAATTCTATATCAGATAACAATAAAAAATCTCTCCCTTCACACCAGGTATCCCTCTATTGTTAAAGCGGAATGTTTTGAAAGAATGAAATGGTCATTATTAGTGTTGATAGGGATCCCGCAGACATTAAAGTTATGATTTTACGACCATTCGTCTCTTTTGACGGCTTTACAAGCTCCCGAGATACCGCAATCCATATAACATTAGTATACATATTTTATATCTACTTTCTTCGCTTTAATCATATTTCCCTCTAATCTTTAATTAGTATCAAAACTTTTATGAATCTCGTAATATCATGATTTCCCTTTTTTCACGATAAAATGTAATAACCACAGGATTGCTCCCAAAATTATTGAGACCCACCAATTGAAGGTAAAAGATGGCCCAATATCAGGAGTGAATTTTGCTATCACTAGGACAACCGCCATACTTGCAGCAGCAAATAGTACGACCTTAAGCATGTTCTTTTTAAGACTACGTTTTTCATTAAACAGAGAGCTTTTTGTTAGCTTCAACATAAACCAAATATTAATAATAATAAAGATCCCTATAGCCAATGCGACGACTGTTGCCCCGAGCAAGTTAATATCAGTATTTACTTGTGTAAATTGCGATAATACAACTAAGATAATGCCACGAATAATAAGTACCCAACTAATTATATTTACTACGATCCCACTAACAAATGGAATAATATTCCTCTTTTTTTCTTTTGGTAATAGTTCAATGATTTCATCTGTATAGGAAAGAGGATCATCTCCAAATATATCTTTAGCTGTTTTTCCCTCTTTTTGTCCTTCAATCAAATGGTCAAGCATTTCCATCAACACTTCTTCAGATTGCTGTTCAGATAATGAGAAGTGTAAACGAATATAAACGAGCAAATCATCGTAGTATGCTTCATTTTCTTTCGTTAATAACTTTCTTTTTTTATTGTTTTCTTCTATTAATAATTTTGCATCCAATTTTAGTTCCTCCCTTTTAATAATTCATTGACAGGGGCTGATATCTGTTGCCATTCCTCAATAATTGTTTGTAATGCCCCCTTCCCATCATCTGTCAAAAAGTAATATTTGCGATTCGGTCCAAAATCTGATGGTCTCATTTCGCCACGAATGAATCCATTTTTCTGCAGTCTTAATAAAACGGGATAAATCGTCCCTTCGCTTACATCATTGAGACCAGTCTCCTGTAGTTTTTTCGATAGTTCATATCCATAAACAGGCCCCTTTTCGATGACTGCCAATACACATCCATCAAGAATTCCCTTTAATAGCTGACTTCTTGCCGACATATACGCCCCCCCTCTCCACCTAACTTGTTATGCATGATAGTAAGATAAAAATCAGCTACTTGATTATACAAGATAGCAAATGAATAAAATGCTACTTTGTATTACAAAGTAGTTACATTAAGTGTATACTCTTTTTTAGTATCATGTCAAATACAAAATAACTAACATTATGCAACTTATCCACAAGCCAAGAATTTTATAGTTTCTTTGACCACAAAAAGCGCGAATCCTTATTGAAGAAACGCACTCGTACTTTAAGTGTATTCAGTTATATAAGTTATATTTACACCGTTTACAAATTACAGTTTGAAAACCTGTCACCTGGACCAGCATTAGACCCTTTTACAGTAATTACTATTTTAATATTATTTGCCCGTTAAGATTAAAATTTCTTAAGTCTTCAATCGTTTCACGGTACAGACTGGGGATCTCTGGTAAATCATCCAAAGAGAAAAACTGAGCATCCAATGTTTCATCAGTTTCTTTGAGAATCTTTCCTGACCATTCTTCAACTAAAAATACAATAGCAAACATCTTATTATCATCGCCGTATCCATTGGTATATTCATAGTCAGGTCCTGTATACATTGCAATAGGTTTAGCCGAGATTAATTCAATCCCTGCCTCTTCTTTTACTTCCCGCTTTAAACAATCATATATTGATTCGTGCAGTTCAAGTCCACCTGCTGGCATCACCCATTTACCATTATCTCTTCTTTTCACAAACAGTATTTTTCCCTCTTCATTTTGAATAATAGCTCTTGCAGCAGGAGCTATTATCATTTGATGACCGATCTTTTTCCTAAGACCACCTAAATACGAATCCTCCCATGCTATATACATTCTAACAACCTCCAAGAAATACACAGTTTTTACACGATACATACTATTTTAACAAAATCCTGAAAAAGCGGATGTTGAAAATTCCAAAAAAACACTTAACCCTTCTTCTCTACCCTGTTACATTTATATCCATATTCGTTTATAAAACTATTAGAAAATTCCCCGTCAGCTATCTTCAGGAAAGTTATTATACTTGATGAAACTTTATTAACTCCGACAAAATTTCAATTAGTCTTTCCTTAAGACTTATTGGCTCAATAACCTGAATAGATTTACCATAAGATAAAAGTAAATAAGGCACATATGTATGCATCATCTTTTTTCCGATGAGGAACACTGCTTGATTTGAGGTCCGTTGTTGTATATAATGCCCTAAAAACCAATGTTGACAAATATCACTCAACACCCTTGCATTGCCTGTAATAACCAATGAAATCCCCTCTTCCTTGTCCTCTATATTCGGCAGAAGATTTTTCATAAAAAAGTCACGTGCTGAAAATTTTTCTGGCAGGTTAAACTTATTTTCGGTTAGTATTAGACTTTCAATTCGATCTATTCTAAAACTGCGAACATCGTCCCTAAGATGACAAAATCCGATCACATACCATTTATTATTCCAATAAATAATTTTATACGGGTCAAGCATTCTATACTTTGAGGGCTCCTCGAAACTTTTATGGTATAGAATTTGTACAGAGTATCCGTCGGTTACGGCTTGCTCCAACTCTTTTAAGAATGGTTCCATAGAAAGAGAACTCAATCGATTTATTACTTCAAGACTGGTTATATGCTGGTTTACCTTTGTTTCCTGTTCATGATTTGAATAATTACTTAACTTTGAAATTGCCCTATTTAGTGCTTCACCTCCATAATATCCAGCTTCTTCTGCAAAAACAGCAGCGTGAAATAATGAGGTTTGCTCCTCAGAATCAAAAAAAAGAGGAGCTTCAATAAAATTGTTCAATAAAGTATATCCACCATTATGCCCTGAGTCTGAAATGATAGGTACACCACTAGTCGAAAGTGTATCTATATAACGATACACAGTCCTTATATTCATCTCTAGCTTCTCTGAAATTTGTTTTGCAGTAATTTTTTCACCTGAACTAAGCATCCACAAAATTGCTAATATATTGTCAATTTTAGGCATATCAATCCACCTTTGGAAATGATTATTTGTTGCCTTGCTCTATTACATAAAAATTATTTTCGAGAAAAGTTTTGTGAGACACTGTCAACAATTTGATTTTATCAGTCTACTTTATTGATATCAATAATATATACTCTATTGAAACATAATTGAATAATATGTATCTATCCCAATTTAATCCTTGGAAAAAAACAGCTCTAATAAAAGAGCTGTCATCTTTATTCCATTCATCTCGGGAATTATCTGTCATAAAATGCAGGTGGTTCAATTCCTAGCATCCGCAAGTATATATACCCCTGGCCACGATGATGTATTTCATTTTCCAGCGCGTATTGAAGGCGTTCAATATGGCTTTGTCGTCCCCCAAATAATGGATCTTCTATCTTTATTGAAAGAGTTTCTTCTGTTACAGATGGCCACAATTCCTGAGTTTGTTTACGCACATCCTTGCAGGCCGTGAGCAACTCCTCTTTTGTCGCAACTTTCTCGTAAGGGTTGGAATACTCCCATTCATCCAGTGCAATCCCTCTCATGTACGCCTTTTCGATATTCAGTACCTCAATAACCATTTCTGAAAAAGACCGAAGTGGTTCGACAGGCTTGTACTGAAATAATCGATCTTCCGGAAAGGCTTCGATGATTCGGGTCGTCAACCTTCGATTGCCCTCCAAAATTTCCATAAACTCTTCCTTTGAAATCGCCATTTTAATCTCTCCTCTGCTATATAAGTAAGTAGACGCCTTTCCCGATGTTTACAAGGGATATTTTAGGCTAGGTATACTTAGATTGTATAACAGTTCCCCTGACAAACCCTGTCAGTGAAGTTCATTTTCTTTAAAAACTATTCAAGTTTACTAATTACTTGATCTCACCGTTCCTTATTTCAGCAATCCCATACTTGAAAAACTATCCCTCTGACTTCGGAAGTTAGCATAACTAAAAAGCAACCTTTAATCCTTATAAATATTGGATTATAGCGCAGTTTCAATTGCTTTCCATTAAAGGAAAACGAATATGTGAGCAAGGTTAAAAGTGCATTATATATATAATCATGAAATAAAAACGAGATGTTTTATTACTCCTCATTGGACAACTTTTATTTATATTTCTAAAAAAGAACTAAACTCCAAACTGGTTTAAATGATGATCAAGATGCTTGTAAATCCCCTTCCCCCATTGCTCGGAAGTAAGTTTGCCGAAAAAAGCATGAGGATGAGTGGTACATTTCTCTGGCCCATTCTTTTGGAACGTTATAATTTTCTGTTTCAGTTTTCCTCTTTCTGTTTCAAAATCCTTTTCATCTGTAATCAAAATGGTCGGAATGGTGGACATATTATGGGCTAACGGCTTGTCACTATAAAAAATGGGTTTGACAAACTGTCCTATTACTATTCCTAACCATCCTCTCTTCGGAAAAGAAATTCCCATTGCAATATCTTGGAACGATGAGCAATGGGCTAACATTTGGGCAACATCCATTTTTCCCCATTGGGGTTTTGAATTTGGGCTTAACTTGTCAATCCGGTTTAAAATTTCCTCTGTATGCAACTGATTAAAAATATTTTTCATTTGCGTATCTCCCTCGCACCAATCTACTGCTTCTTTAGATATTAGTATTTTTCCGATAATCTTATTCCAGTAAATGAGCCATTTAAAGATAAGGCACACTGACTTTTCAATTAGTAACTAGAGGAAATAGAAAAAGGGAATTTCCTTCCCCCTGCCATACATGCGTATATAACTCTATTATCACGAAATACCTGTATAGCTTTAGAATAGATCTTGATCAATTCTTACTGTTGTTAGCTTTATCTTCTCCGCTTTGGCGAACGATCTCGTCAACGACATGTTTGATCGGTGCAGTGGCATCGATTATAATTCCGTTTTGCGGAATGTCTTCTTTTATTTGGTGTAATCGTACAATAAGTTCCCGTTCCGATTTCTTTCGACCCCACTCATTTTCCGGTCGTTCGTCAAGTCGTCGGTTCAATGTGTCAAGATCGACCTCGAGAACAAACACTCCGTCAAATTGCTCTATAAAGTGAACCTTCAATCAGTGGGGGTTTTCTTTCATCCCCCACTGATTGTTAGTTGAACCAATCGGGCTTTTACGGGCAGTGTATCCCCCACCTATGCTTCTCCGTATTCTCTAAGCCTTGAGGTGGGGGTATTACTGCCCGTTAATGCGGGATAAATTTCGAAAAGTTCCTTGAACCACCACAGAAAAATGTAACCACCTCATCCTGGTTAGCGACCAAAGCTTTTACTTTATCTACATGCCAAATGTGATGCTCGTGCGTCAAACCATTAGTAGGCGTACCAGTTTCCGGATCGCCTTGATAAGCTAATTCACGATCACCATGAATGGCATGGTAGCCGCGCCGCTGCAATTCATTGCAAACCGACGTTTTGCCCGTGCAGGAAACGCCTTCAATCAGATAATTCTTCATGCCCATGGCTTGTCCCTCCATCCAAATATGCCTATCAAATTCCTCCCCTGAAATATAACATCTGTGTTAGAGCTTGTTCACACATTTTTTCCTTTTCTGAAAAGACAAAAAACAACCTCTTTAGTAAAGAATACCAAAAGAGGTTGTTTTTTATCAAACTTATTAATGGAGTTTCAAGTTTTTTTATTGTTGAATTTCTCGTCCTTTAAAGCTTAGAGGACGTATTGTGATGTTTCACTTAGTGAAACAACTTGTAGCTATTGAAAATTGAGATAAATTGTTCCTTTGAAAGTTTATTAAGATTCGTGACATTTGCATGCTTCAAGGCTTTTCTGAATTGATTTTTAGTAAAAAGAGTGTGATATTCTTTATTTACCCACCTATATACAAAAGTTTGGTACTTTTTATAGTCTTTCTTCAAAATCAATGGATCGTGTCGTTCAAGAAGAATTAATACAGAATCCACACCCGGCTTAGGATGAAAATACGCTCGTGGTACTTTTTTTAGGATATTTACATCCATTTCCACCATCAATAACAACCCCAAAGCCCGTTGCAAATTTTGTAGTCTTATCGCAAAACCTTTCTCAACGATAAGGTAGCTATATTTTGCCTGACTTTCAAAATTAATTTTTTTAACAATATCCGTACTTATATTAAATGGGATATTTCCAAATATTGTATAGTCTGTATTTTTCGGAAAGGCGTACTTTAAAATGTTCGTATGAACCACCTTTATGTTCACAAAAGGATTCAACGCAGTTTGAGCGATTCTATATAAATCATCGTCAATTTCTATAGCAGTCACGGATCGACTCATTTTAACTAGTTCTTTCGTAAAATGTCCTTTTCCAGATCCGATTTCTATCACATTGTCTCGTTTACAAATATTTGTACAATCTAATATTTCTTTTACATAATTTTTGGAAGTAATAAAATTTTGTGTGTCTTTTGGATTTTTTCCGTTCATTATAACCTTCTCCTTGCTGGTTATAACGAACTGATCTTAAGAGTTCATTATAACCAATTATTTTTGATCTGGTTGATAATGAACTCTTTTAACAACACATATAGAAAATATCCCCATAGTTTATCTCCTTTCCAATATTTTCATTATGAAAGAGATAAAGTAAAATCTACAACCGCTATGCAAGCACACATGTTTAACCCTCCATGACTTGTTTTTATATAGCTAATTATATCATCTTTGCAAATTATTCTCGCGATCCGTGCATCAAGGTTTTATCGGTGCGGGAAACACCTTCAATCAGATAATTCCTCATGCCCATGACTAGATCCTCCATTGTAAAATACTTCACTACCTAAAAAATATAACAATAAAATGGCTTATAATCTTAAGTTTTATTTTAAAAATAGTTCCCTTTATCGTAATAAATTAGTTCTTCGCTTGAATCTCATAAAGATACATAATATAATCCGTCGGTACACTAGGATACCCCTGCTGCCGAATCATAGCGGTAAGGTTCCCGCGGTGGTATGTACCATGATTGACGAGATGCTGCACAATTTCTGAAAGATTGGTTTCCAATCGTCCGTATGTCGGATGTTCCGTAGTTATAGGTTTGTCCATATCTTCTTGACTACTGAAAAGGGCTCTATACAGTTTAACTTGTTCTGCATACAAGGCTTCCATTTCTTCGAGACCCTTATCCTTTGCCTTTTCATGCTCCAGTATTATGGAAGATTGAATCTCATCCATACTATTCTCCCGCATTACACCAAGGTATATTGTATCCGTCGTATACATATGAACAAATGTCTCTGCAATTGAGGGGAAGACGCTTTGGACTTCCCGGGTGTAAACGCTATTTGGCAGATCCTTTAACCTTTCGAAAAATCTATTATTCGCCCAGATATGATAGTCATACAGCTGTAAGGCATGGTGCTTCATTTAAGGCTCCTCCTTATTTTATCTTTTTATGGCTTTATCCCATTATACAATCTCTTCCCTGACAAACTCTGTCAGGGAAGTTCATTTATTTCTGCCTTATTCAACAATCTGGCACTGTTTAGTTATATATCATCAGCTATTTTATGAAAAACTGTTTTATAGGATTTAAATAACTCCATAAAAGCGCTAGTTCGATTATTGGCCGTTAATTTTTTTATTGGGACAGGGTAGAATTTGGCATTAAGGTTTGCTCAGAATATATTAGCAGTGGTAAAGGATATGTACTTATCGAAACAATCATTTGATTAACAATTGAAAAAAATCAATACAAAACGGAAGGAACATATTTTCAAAAAGTTTGAGCAAATCGCATTATTCTCTAACCCTTATGACATTAGCTTTTATACAAACGTTTAAAATTTATTTTAAGTATTCTGTACATCCCCTTAAAAGATTTGCTTTTTGGAACTTTCTTCATACTCTTTAATCCCTTCAACAATTGAAGTGGCAATGCCTGATTGAAAATCGTCTGTCCACATTTTGGACTCATTTTGAGGATTTGTCAGATACCCTACTTCTATAAGAGCGGCCGGCATTTTCGTATCTTTTACAACAAATAAATTTTGCTTCTGTACTCCTCTATCCTTAAATCCAGTTGCTTCTACCACATGCTTCTGTATAACCTCAGCCAGAAGGCGTGAATTCTTATGATAATAAAATGTTTCCGTACCCGAAACATCGGGATCTGAAAAAGTATTTCCGTGAATAGATATAAATAGATCCGCATTTAGTTTATTGGCATATTTAGGTCTGTATCTACTTTCCTGTGAAATATAGCTATCATCCGTTCTTGTCATAAAAACTTCAATTCCAGATTCCTGCTTCAATAGTTTTTCCACTTTTTTCGACAAACTCAAAGTGAAATCTTTTTCAAACTGACCGCTGACACCTGTTGCTCCGTTATCTTCACCACCATGCCCCGGGTCAATAACAACCTTTAAATCAGTATAACTTTTATCGTTATCATTATTATTGCTGTGTTTGCTTATGTTAACCACTAATATTAGGATTAGTAATAAGGACAATATAATAAATACTATCTTTTTTTTCATGGTTATCCCTTCTTTCTATTCTATAAAAGTAACACGTATATATTTTTACAGCTCACCAGCCTTAATTTTTTTATACAACTTCAGCGTATCCACTATTTGCTTATTATCTGGATGACTAATGTCTTCTAAAGGAGCTCCCATGACAATACTTATATATTCACGGTCATCTACCAACCCAAGTGTTGCCCAACATTGTCCAGCTTCATCCGTTGTACCTGACTTTCCACCAATAATTTTAAAGCCATTTTGCTTTTCTTTATTCAGGGACGCGAGAACAGTGGATTCTAAGAAAATTCCATCAGGATGGTGTGTAGTTGACGTTGTCTGAAATGTCTCTTTTGTAAAAACCGCTTTAAAATCTTCATTATCTAATGCATAATCTAAAAGCTTGCCCATGTCAGAAGCTGTCGTATACTGATCTTTATTATGGAGACCTTCTGGACTAGTATAATGTGTGCTATTCAATCCTAGTTCAATAGCCTTGTCATTCATCATTTGAACAAAATTTTCAACACTTCCTGCCACATGAACAGCAAGGGAGTTAGCCGCTTCGGCACCAGAGGGTAACATTGTTCCATATAAAAGATCTCGATACGTTACTGATTCCCCAGCATTAAAACCCGCCATCATAGCGTTGTTTGAAAACATTTCACTTTGCGTTTCTGTATCTATTGGAGCAATTGCCGTTAAGTCGTCAATATGCTCAAGTGCTACAATCGTTGTCATGATCTTTGTGAGCGATGCTGGAAATGTCTTAGATTGTGCATTCTTTTCATACATTATAGCTCCTGTTTCTCTATCAAACACATAAATATATTGACTGGCGTATTCTTCTGTATTAAAAAAGGGAAAGTCCTTTTTCACATCTAAGTTCACTTTATCTGCCACTCTAAATAACATGAACACTACAACAGTAATGATCAATAATATCGCTAAAAACCTTCTCATATCGGCTCTTCCTTTCACTAACTAATTCACATAATTATATATAATGTCTAATTTATTTCTACCTTCTTATATTGCTATTTGTCTGTTGGATTTTCTCGTTGTCACCTCTGTGTCGAAATTAATGAAAAGGGAAAATAAAAAAACTCTTTGTTTGCACTTCAATCGTACTAAAACAAAGTGTTTCGGTTATTTGTTTTTCTTTAAGGAACTTATACGATTTTATTAATAAAATCTTACGGAATTCCTACGAAGCACTTGGTAACGTACTGTTGACTACAATTAACTGGCGGTGCTAGTATAATTTCATGAACATAGCTTAGTTAAGTTTATATACGAGATTGGCAATACTAGTAATAGCTGATAAAATTGCTAAAATGAAGAAATAAATACTATAGGTTCCTGTCAAACCTCGATAAAATATTATAAATAGAAAGTGGTTTGAGCTTAAAAAAGAAGGGTGAGAGAATGCCAACAAAAGTTTTGGTTGTAGAGGATGAAACGGAAATTGCAAATTTAATTGAAGTATACCTTACTAATGAGGGCTTTAATGTTCATAGATACTCTAACGGAAAAGATGCATTAAAATGTATCCAAACTACTGCTTTTGATTTAGCTTTACTAGATATTATGTTACCAGAAATAGATGGTTTTACTCTCTGCCAGCGTATTAGAGAAAACTATCATTACCCTGTTATTATGCTTACCGCAAAAATAGAGGATATCGATAAAATTACCGGTCTAACGCTTGGTGCAGATGATTACATTACGAAACCTTTTAACCCGTTGGAAATGGTCGCTCGGGTAAAAGCGCAATTAAGAAGGTACAAGCGATATAACCATACAGAAGCAAACAAAAACATAGAGTCAGCCAATCCAGAAATATATGATTTTGCCGGATTGTACATTAACAAAGTCAATCATAAATGTCACCTATACGGCAAAGAACTGCCCCTCACACCTCTTGAATTTTCTATCTTATGGTACCTGTGTGAGAATAAAGGAAAGGTCGTTTCATCTGAAGAGCTATTCGAAGCCGTTTGGGGAGAAAATTACTTAGATAACAATAACACGGTGATGGCCCATATTGGTCGTTTACGAGAAAAGATGAAAGAGAAGGCTAGAAACCCGAAATTTATTAAGACAGTGTGGGGAGTTGGCTACACCATTGAATAATCAAAATCCAAGTTATTCAGGAAAAGACTTAAAAAGAGCCATCATTGATAAATTCTCTTTAATGGTGGTTTTGTTCACAGGCGGCTTAGTGTTAACTTTTTTATTTGTAAAATTCGTTCTATCACTGTTCACCTGGTATGCTGACAATTTTGTATACAATGTTCTGCTTAGTCCGATTAATAAAAATCCTATTTTGTTTCTTGCTTTTTGTTGGATTATCGGGTTTATCATCATTGTTTTAATCAGTTGGAAAAGGATTATTTATTATTTTGATACCATTATAGAAGCAAGTAATGAATTGGCTTCCTCAAATGAGGATCTCATTAGATTACCGCGGGAACTTAAACAGGTGGAAGATCAAATGAATCAAATTAAACAAAGCTCTATTCAAAATCATAGATTAGCGAAGGAAGCTGAACAAAGAAAAAATGACTTAATCGTTTATCTTGCCCATGATCTAAAAACACCGCTTACCTCAGTTATTGGCTATTTAACCTTACTTCGTGATGAACAGGAGATTTCAAATGAGCTACGCCAAAAATACACATCCATTTCATTAGATAAAGCCATTCGTTTAGAAGATTTAATTAATGAATTTTTCGAAATCACTCGTTTTAACTTAAGCAAACTAACCCTTGAGCTAAGTCATGTGAATGTCATTAGAATGTTTGAGCAATTAACCTTTGAGTTTCAACCACTGCTTAATGAAAAAAAACTAGCATTTCAGCTCATCTCTCCTGACAAGCTTGATATAAAATGTGATGTGGGCAAAATGGAGCGTGTATTTGATAATATTATCCGCAATGCAGTCAGCTATAGTTTTCCTGATAGTACGATCACCATTGAAATTAAAGAGGAAAGCAAGGGCATTAGCATTCGGTTCGAAAATGAAGGATATACCATCCCTGAAGAAAAAGTAAACCGCATTTTTGAGCAATTTTATCGCTTAGATTCCTCACGGGGCACCAATACAGGCGGTGCTGGCCTAGGACTAGCTATTGCAAAGGAAATTGTGGAACTCCATCAGGGAACCATTTCTGTTTCGAGCTCAGATGATAAAGTTGTATTTAATATTTATCTTCCAACCCTTTTGTAGGAAATTAAAGAGAAAATCCTTTGTTTCCTTTTATAGGATATGTAAGAAGAACATTTTCTAGCTTGGTTTGATATACCTGACAAGCTAGAAAGTGTTCTTATTTGTAACGACGGAATCTAAGCTTTTCAATTCATTGAAAACTAATTACTAGGCAGTTGGATGCCGCGCCAATCGCTCACATCACATTGGCCATATTTATTATCACCCACAGCCATCACCGTTCCATCAGATTTAAGGCCAAGGCTATGACGAGGCCCCGCCGCTATGGTATCTTTGAGAAAGGACCTTTTCAATTTTTCTCATTCCTTTCTTAAACGCTGTTTTATTTAATAGTTTGACATGCTCACAGTCTAGCGATTGTCGTATATTGTTTTACCATAAAAATAACCTTTTATAGCTGTGACCTTCAGCAATCGTGTATTGCGATTTAATTTCTTTAGTTAAGAGTAAGAACAAACTCCTCAACTTCTTTACCACGTGCATTTGCATACCCGCTGTCTTCACCTGTAATCGTAAATCCGCATCTCTTTAAAACCTTTAATGATCCAACATTGTCTTTTGCGGCACGGGCATAAAGTGGGCGAACTCTAATCTGTTTTAAAAATTCCCGTAATGCGTTTGTTGCGATTCCCTTTCCCCAATGTTCTTTTCCAATCCAATAGCTAATTTCTGGTTCTCCGAACTGCTCGAAATATGCGACATAGCCGACCACGGTGTTCTCAACAATGATCGTTTGATTAATAATATCCTTATTCGTAAGTATTTTGTTCCAGTGTTCAGCGAAGCTATTCCAATCATTTGAATTCTTACTAGTAAATGCAGCCATCTCGTTTGCTTCACTATCCTGCTGGTGTTTAAAAAAACAGGAAGATCGTCCTCAATCACATTCCGAAGTATCATATTGCCCATCCATTTCCCTCCCCTTTGCCGCTCAACTTTATTTTTTACAGGCATGTTTTCCCGTTTAAATATAATTATAAGCCTTTGACAAGCAAATGTTCTTGAGCTTTGGAAAGGGGCTTTTTCTCTTCATAGAACAATAATTAGCGAAAAAACGGGACTTCCTTGGCTCCTATCATACGTACGTAAACAAAAAGTTGACCCTTATGATGAATTTCGTGATCATACATTGCAATAAGATATCTTTTCTTTGCCCCTTGAAGTTTCGGGTGTGATGAATTGTTTTCTGCTTCCAAATCTGCATCAGTCAATGATTCATATGTAGCCTTTGTCTTTTTCGTGAAGTCCTTTACAGCTTTGCGTACATCTCCCATCGTCTTACATTCAGGAATGTCCGGTGGAACAAAATCCTCTGTTGTGACCATTGAAACGAACACATCGTTCCACCCAGCAATATGTAACGCCAGTTCACCAAGTGTCATAGCATCTTCCCATGGTCTGAAATCAATATGTTCGTCATCGATGGATTCTAACAATTCCTCCAACACATTACGGTGTTGTAACCATTCAGTCATCATTTGATTTACCTGTCCCATAATAATTCCTCCTTTATTAGATCTTCCATCTCACTTTCCTTCGTTTAAACCTGATGCTACTCTATTAAATGGCCGTAGCTTGAGGAACATCTTCAAGTATTTCTCCAAGTTGAGCTATCGTCAGTTGTTTGTTTAGCAACAATTGCTTTACGCACAGGATAAAGAAGTAAATCAGCTTATCCTTCCAATGAATTCCTCCCTTTATATTATCATTTTATATAATGATAATATAATATTCAAACTATATTGTCAATGTTGCTGATTTCTAGAATCGCGTCCCACTCTAGAACAAGCAAAAGTAACATTTATCAATCTTTAATTATTATTACCTGGTAATTTATCCACATTCCATCAGTTGTCTTTATGGAACGCTAATCCTTGAAATAAGGTTTCCAAGATTTCGTTAACAAATTTTGTTTTCATTTCTTTTACTTCTTCTTTTATTTCAAAGCCACAGGATGAAGCACCCAGAATATTCAGCCATACTCCACTTCCGGCTTCTCTACCTTCTTTAAGCCATTTACTTTAGATATTCCTTTTCAAAAACACCCCTTTAGACAATAAAATCCAAAGGGGTAAAACGGTCTTACTTTTTTATAAACGGTTAAAACTTTATTTTAAAGCTACAACACATGTAGCTTTGGAATAAAGTTTGATCAAAAGTATCCCACAAAACCTAATTTTAGGGTAAATAAAAGGAATACGTTTTAAAAAAGGATTGATCAAAATGGGTTCTTCTCTTGTAAATTATTATACATTTTTTATAATAAAGTTTGATCATTTTCTATCCACTTCCACAATCGAACCCGATTGATTAACATCTAATCATATTAAAAACCATGGGATCATCTGATTTTAGATGCTCCATGGTTTTGATGATACTTGCACAAAAGCTGATTTTATAGTAAAACAAATCCACCCATTTTGAAAAAAAGATTGATTACTTTTAACTTTTTCCATCACAAAACATCGCTATCAAAATTAGGTTATTTATATATATTACCAATTTAAATCTACTCTTAAATTAGGTGTACCATTCAAATATAGAAATGGCGATTCTTGAGCCATAATAAAATCTTGTTGTCTCACTCTATACCTTTGGCTTCCCACCATGATAAAACAGGATTCAATAGCTCTTGTAATCCCGACATAATGTAAATTTAATGCTTGAACATAATCTTCCTCAGATACCCAATCCCCTTCTGGTGGTAAAATCCATTTATATAAATCTAATAAAAACACACACTTAAATTCTAACCCTTTTGATTTGTGCAAAGTCATAATGTTAATTTCATTCTCTGATGCCGGTTTGAAACTGTATAACGCCTCTTCATTATTCAGAACCTCTTTTAGCATCTTGAAAATTCGCTCATCTTTTTGCTCTGGATATACCAGCTGGGCGATACTGTAAAAATCTTTAATGTTAGATTTAAGTTCACTTTCATTTAACCTAAATATTTTGTCAACCAGTTCTAATCCTTTTCGAAATTCCTTATAGTTTAATTCTTCATTTATATATCTGTTTACAAAATCAAGAACAGTAATCTCATTCATTTGATATAAATAGAAGGAAGATAAAAGATCGTTGTACAGAATTGCCCAGTTACCACTAATGTTATCTAAAACTGTATCAACAAATAACTTATTATCTATTGTTAAAAACTCAGCGGCTCTTCTAGCTGTGCCGTTACTTCTACATAGAATTGCAAAATCACTATTTTTACTTAGATTATATTTTTCTTTTAATTCCTCAAAATTTTCTTCTATAGCATGAATAATATCTTCATCTGTTCCTAAGATGTTAACCTTAAATACTCTCTTCTCTTTTTCAATATTTTCTCTCTTGATTCCCATTAGTTCTAAAGAATAATCCGAGATCGATTTATGACACCTATGATTGCGGGTAATTTCTAAATGAGTAAAATCATCTTCCCCTATTAATGATAATAAATACCTTGAATATCTTTTACTAAATGCATAGATGGCCTGATCTAAATCTCCTACCGCTATACCTTTAATTCCTTGATTAACTAACTTTAAGAATATTTCATGTTGAATTTCACCACAGTCTTGATACTCATCAATAAAAATATGAGTATATCTTGCCTTAAGATAAAGTAAGCATTGTGGAACTTCGTTTAGTATATATAATGCTGTTTCACCACAAATTTCTAAGAATATTAAACCTTCTCGTAATGACTCCTTAAGTAATTCAAATAATCCTTCACCAGCTTTATTTTCACTTAGGTTTTTTAACCCCTTATATTTAGGGTGCTCATCGATAGAATCCTTTACTTCCAATGGCTCACCCTTACCGCATAATAACTTTGCAAAAGGTATGATAATTTCAGAAATATAAAACTTATCTATGGTCCCAAAAAAGTGATTACTATTTTCTATGTTTTTCCTCTTATATCGGAATTCCAACTCTTTACTAGCTTTTCTAGTAAATGAAATAGCTATAATACCTTGATAGCTCAACAAATTTTTAGATATATCTATAATTTTTTCTACTATTGTATATGTTTTACCACTACCTGGTTTAGCAGTCACAACTAAATTTCCTGGTTCTTCAATAATCTTTAATTGTTCATTTGTAGGCTTAGTTACTTTCTTCATTCTCGCTAACAACCTTTTCAGCTAATGTTTTTATTTGTTTAAGTGGATCAGAAATTTTATCATCTCTTAAACATTCCAAATCATCGAAATGAGTTTTTAAGAATTTCAGCATGTTTTCAGCCTTTGCTTTTTGCATCTTATCTACTGTACTTTTTATTGCTCTAGTATTATAGAATTTTTTTAACGAGCTAAATAAACTGCTATTAACTAAGTCATTCTCAAGATCAATTTCCGACAAATATATATTGTTTTTTTCTACCTCTTGAATGATATAATTTGCGAGATTAAAAGCTTTCTGTGGACGCTCTTCGGTCTTTAACCATTCATTTTCTAGCTCGTGTTCTTCCCAATACTTTATTAAATATTGATTATTACCCGTTTGTAAAAGTTCTGTGTATATTCCCATCACACGAGATATACCCGCTTGAAAAGAAAACTCAAAGTCCTTCTCTTGAATTTTTCTTGTTTTATTGAAAATATCATTATCCGTTCTTAATACAAAAGGAATATCTAAAGCTAAACAGATCTTTATATACGGTTTAAACCCTACACCATTGACAGATATAATCGAGACATTCAATCTATCTAAATCGATATCTAATTGTTTCGCCAGGGCAGTATAGAATAGCTTTTCTGAAGGACCTTCTACTAGAAATACTGCATTTACGAAAAATACATCGGATGTAATTGCATCTAACCTATAACCAAAGTCATCAAAATTCACTTTTAATTCTTCGCTACATCCACCTTTTGCTGCTTTGGTTGATTTATTTTTGGAATGTAGTTTAACAATCCTGTCTGGTTTAAACTCTGTTGCAATATATGGAGAATGTGTAGTAATAAAAACTTGCTCTTCAAATTTATCTAACAAATAGCTTGAAAGCTTGCGTTGTTGCTGTGGATGTAAATGTGCCTCTGGTTCTTCTATAGCATAGAAAGTTACTTTTTCTAAGGGATTAATATTTTTTTGTTTAGAAATCCATGTAGCTAAAAATATTTGATTATTTCTACCATCCCCCCCTAAAGTTAAAGCACCTTCATCTGTATTGTAAGTCAGTTCAAGATTATCTAACATTTTATTGGCATCTGAATTAGCATTTTTAAAAGTCAACGTTTGCCCTTCATTATGTATAGCAAGCGAGCTTAACTCTTCGTTTACTTTACCCAGAGACTGCTGAATATAATTCAAATGATCAACTCTTTTATTTACAACATCTAAACTTCTCTTTATTTTAAGTATGGACTTTTGGTCATTCTGAGCTTGTTCCTCTGTCAATTGTAATTTAGCGTCCTCAAGAATTTGGTTTTTTTCTCGTTTTATAAAAGATTCTAAATTACGATTTGTATTTACGTATTCCATATTTAATCGTTTAATGTAAAAACGCGAATTTTTTGGTTCCAATAGTTCCTCAGAAGGACCTGAGAAAATACTATACTCTCCATTTTTTGAATTTTTATATTGGATATATACTGTTCCTTCGTTCAAATCACCTTTAAATACAGTTAATAAACAATCTTCTTTTACACGCGTGATTTTAACTGTAATTTCAATCGATTCGGACTTTGTATACACGTTGTAATCACTGTTAAATAAATCTAAATCTCTATCACTTAAACTTCGATCAAATAGAAGCCGTAACGCGAATATTAAATTCGTTTTCCCAATATCATTTGCTCCTATGATTAAAGTTTGATCCGCAAAATTAATTTTTTCATTATCAAAATTTCTAAATCCTTTTATCTTTATCCATTCAATCTTCATTTTAGGAAATCTCCTTCATACCAATTTATTAATAATAGTTTTGCCCTGTAAAATCAGAGTTCCTATTTTAATTGACCAGCCAAAGACTAAACTCTTTTTGATAGTTAACTATTTAAAATACTCCCTCTTAAATGGTTGCTATCAAATTATACCAAACATTTGTTCTTGAATAAAGCTATTCTGAGTAAAAAGGATAAAATCACATAGAACTTGCCTATATTATAAGGATAACTAATCTCAACATAACCGAATCTAATAGTCCTCATCCTTGGATAGATTAATCCAGTTGCCTAAGGCTTTGTCCATATGATTCCCATGGCCCACCCCATTCTATAAAAATTACATCCCGGCAACAGTTTTTCGTATAAATTCTGATAAGTACTTATCTAAAGCTAAATGTTCAAGCCAAGGTTTAGAAGTGTTATGCTTAAAGATTCTAACAGCATTTTTTATTCCAAATTTAAAAAAATGAGGAATAAACTCTTGTAATGCTCCTAATATATAAACGTAGGTAGGAGGGGTCTCAACTTTAGATACATCATCAAGGATAACTATTTTTCCTCCCCCATTTAACAACCCTTTCATTTGCTTTATCACACTTGGTATATCATTCAAATGATGGAATGTTGTTCGGCTTACAATAAAATCAAACTTCTCGTTAAAATTTAGATGTTCTGCATTCATATTCAAATAGATTGTATTTGACCGTTGACGCCTCGATTTGGCAAGATCAAGCATTTGATTAGAAATATCAATCCCCACTACTTCATCATAATAACTTGACAATTGATCCACTAATAATCCCGAACCACATCCAATATCTAATGCTTTTCTTTTGATTGAAGACATATTAGACACAAAGAATGAATAGTCACTTAAAAGTGCGTTCACGAAGTCATATTCTTCAGCAACCTGATCAAATTGCCATTTCGTATCATTCAAACTCTTACCTCCTTTATCATAACCTCCAATATAGTCTTAATTATATCAACCCAATTAAATATTTACCTACTAGGATAAGAATGAAAATTATTTTTTGGGTTTACTATTTAAATTATGTCAACTGATAATGCTTGAGGTTTCTTATTATGACAGTTTTTTAAATAGTAATTTTGCTCTGTGGGAAACTCCTTTACGACTATGTTTCAATCTGAAAATGTAAATGCTCTGATGTGTCATAGACTTTAGCAAACTACTAATCCATGTTCCACTGGTATTAACAAGACCCACAAGTAAATAGTTATAAATTGATTCCCAGACCTGTTCGGAATTTGAATATATAATAAGTGTTGATAATGGGCGATTTTCACGTTCAACCTCAATAATGTTGAAACGATTACCATTCATCATAAATACCTCAGCAATCACATAACGTCTTTTAGTAATACCATCGCTAAGCTTTGTAAATCTGCGTTCCCATAGTCCCTCCGGCAATACATCAGTAAATGCCCGAATTGCTTTTACTTCTGGATATTGCTCCAGCACCTTCAATACATTAATAAAATCTTGTAGTTCCCCCCGAGCTTTAATTTCATGCAGCATTTGTTGTTCTAATCCTCTTGCCAATTGCTGACCACCACTATCTGCTGCAGAACGGATGGAATCATTTTCACCATAGTATCTCTTTGTATTTTCGTCTTCTTCCAAACGTTGCTTGGAAGAACTACGTTTGATCCGTTTGACCTTAGGCACCGAAATATATTCATGTCTTAATTGATTCATCTGTACAAGATCAAAATCTTCCGTAGCCCCATCGACTTGTTCATCTAATGTAAATCCTTCTCCACCATCTCTTTTATTTAAAGAACGATATGTAAACTTCTTCGCTTCTTTCGACTTCTCTTTATCCTGTATTTCCGGATGTGAAATTGAAATATTTTCACAGGGAATATGCTTATTCTTCATATTTACAATTTGTAGTATAGTCCATGTATTATTATCTTCCTTAACTCTCGCAGTGACAGTAATTGGCTGCGTAAATTTCCAATCAAACTTCACTGTTTGTTCCTGCAGCCATGTAAAGGCAATACTTTCATAGACTTGCCTTAAATCACGGTTCGTTAATAGCCATACCAATTGATAAATAAATACTGTTCTGGTGTATTTCAATTCATACAGTGATGAAAAACTAAGATGTATTTTATTTGGTTCGTATTTTTCTGTGAAAAATTGAGGAAATGAATTCGATTCAAACAAGCGATATAAAAGAAAACCATTAGGCGCCAATATACTTCTCAGCACTTCGATGACTGGCAGAATGACATTCTTGCCATCAAAGGTAAATATGAAACTGCGTGATGTTGCAGGGTCTTCGCTCCCTAGTATCCTCCAAGGCTTCTCGTAATACTTGGCACTATTGGGATAAATAGTAATATCTACTTCCTGCACGCCATTAGGAGGCTGACTTGAGGTAATTATACCATCATTATAATAATGTTGAATTGCCAGACACGGCAACGTACCCCAGTCCATTAGTATCTTCTCTGTAACTCCCCTTGCACGAAAGTATGCATACAACATTATTTTGTTATCATGACGAAAAGGATCACCAATCCAAATTAGTCTTGCCTTTTCCCCTTTCTTAAATGGCCATTTAATTTTAACTTGTTGTGCGCCCATAATTATCCACTTCCCGT
Organism: Bacillus sp. SD088; assembly: GCF_017355205.1. GTDB lineage: Bacteria > Bacillota > Bacilli > Bacillales > Bacillaceae_C > Lederbergia. The sequence goes on along the minus strand of NZ_JADIJK010000005.1, from coordinate 118,178 downwards.
TTCATGTCTATATACGCTTCTAAATGCGGTTTTATTTCATGAAAATGATGTGATTTCACAGCACCCTTGCGCTGTACTTTCCATAAGATTACAGGTTCTTCCTCCTGTAGCATTTGATCAATAATTTTACAGCAACGTCTGATTTGGAATTGCTGGATAGTTTCTGTCATTTCATTTAATAACTTTTTAGTTCGTGTTAGTTTATCCAGATGTTTCTCCAAATTTGATAGTATTCCAAGACGTTTTCCAATAACTGAAATGGTGATTCGAACAGACTTATCTAGCATAATGAGTTCTTTATAGAGCTTTTCAATTTTTGAACAGTATTCACGATCACGAGCTTCCCAATCCACAGTTGCTTTCGGTTTTACCTTCGTCTGATTGATAGGTAAGTGATTAAATAACCATTCCTTGTCGTAGCGATACAAGTAGATATATTCCTTTTGAAAACGTTGTCTAATTTGTGTTCTTGAATCATTAGAATATTGCCGTATTCCCGCAAGTAATTGTTGCCGATGATGCTGTACCATTGTAGAATTGTCTTGACTTTCTAATTTCCCTTTTTGCTCATCCAAGGATAAATATTTTTTCACGGTCTTGGAATCAACTCCAAGCATTTTAGCCGTTACTCTTATACTTAAATTCTTATTTGCAAGGACTCGTAATTTAGCCATCCAAGTGTCTCCAAATACTTTTACACGACCAATGTGATATTTATCTTCGCTCGATTTATCAGGACCCTTTCTTGCATAAATATAGCCACAGGAACATTCGAATGTACCGATAGGAGCTGTTGATTTAAAGTCTCTTGTAACCTTTACATTACTGATTACCAATTGCTTATAATGATCGGCAGCCTTATTTAAGCATGGCCAAGGACCTTTTCCGAAAGGACCTAAATCCTCACTAACACGAAAAAGTTCTTCTACGTCTTTTCCTAAGAAGTACAGAAAGAATAGGTGGCGCAAAGGATGGACATGACGCTTTTCATTACGAGTTAATACCTTGAGCCAATTGTGTTCATCTTCCCCGTTAAAATTCGATTCGTACTTTTCTAGAAATCCTTTTGGGAAATTCGCTTGAAATGCATCGAATAACTCTTTTTGCCTTACTTGGTTTGATGTAGTAATTAAATTTTTCTCTCTAAGAAGCATTCGATACCTTTTAAAGATTTCCTCACGAGAGAACGCTGCTATATCAACATTTAACAGTTGATATGCCATTGTCGCTAAATTTACTTGGATATCAAATCGTTCAGGGGACTCCACCTCCTGTATAACAGATAAATCCATTTTTTGTACCTCAAACCGAATAAACTTGATACGACTTTGCTCGGTAAAGCCATCTGGATATTTCTTTAGTTGTAAATAATGATGCGCACACAAGTCTATACCCTGTAGCTGATGTTCCCTATGAATATATGGTTCTCCGTATCTATCAATATCACCCTTGGCGCATTGCGGGCAGTAGTATAATCCGTCTTTCTTGCAAATGCCTCCTGCAATCATGCCCAGCCTCGTATAAAGACCTTTTCCATCACCTTGAACGTCCCGTAGAATCTCTTGCTGTCGCTGTTTAGAAAGGAATGGAGCATAATACGGATAAATAGTATGTTTCGATAACAGACTCTCTACCGAATAATTTCCTATTTGTTGAGCTAAAGCATCAAAATGGCTACCAATCTCTAAACTCGGTATCACAGAACGACTTTGAAATACTTCTTCCAACGTATCTTTGTAATCTATATTTCCACTGTAAAAGTGATAACGTGCAATCGTTGAATAAATTAATTCATCAGGATATGGATCTGTAAAGAATGGCAGCATTTGCTTCCCTCCTAATAGAACTCCTCCAGAGGATTTTTAATGTATTCATTTGCTTTTAATAATTCATAGGGGTGTTGCTTTTTGTCTAACGCTTGCTTTCTTAGCTTTAGCAATGGTAGAATCTCTACATTTTTTACTTTTGCCTTTGCTTTTTGATCTTTCTTTTGTTGATTTAAGGCAATCGCCTGCTGAATTACATCTGATTTAAGTTGATTAAATTCAGTATCAAGTGGATTTTCCTCAACTATTTTTTGTGCGAGCTTTTTAATATCATTTTCTTTCAAACTATCAAAAATACCAAGGGCTGCCACTTCAACACTTAAGTTTTCAATCATGTCTTGACGTTTATACTCGATTCTATTTTGGCGTTCCTTAAACGCCTCCTGAATACGTCCTGCGATTTCTGTATTTCGCTTATGGTTCAGCATGACTTCATCCAGATTGATCATGATATCTTCATATTTCATCATATCGGCAATATTGTTCGTCCGAATAGCTGTCATCATTGGTTGAATCGTTTGCATATCTTCTTTCGCAGTCTTTTTTAGTACTTGTGGCGTAATGATTTCATTCGGGTTGCCCTCATCAAATAATGCTCGTTCTTGTGCTAGAATAAATAAGTTTACAGCAACAGCAGTAATCCCTTGGCATTCGTAATAAAATGATTTTTTTAATTCCTCAGTAAGTTTAGAATAGGTTTTTAAACACTGTAATTCCCAAAGGGTTTCTAGGAAAAACTCCCACTCTTCACTATCTTCCGCCATACGATCCCAAATAATAGCTCCATCACTTGCAGCTCGTCTTGCCTGCCTGAAATTCCCTTTGAATAATTTTTGCGCTTTGGAAGTTCCGATAAGAACAGTTGGTATACCCACCGTGTTAGACAAGGTAACAAAGAAATTCAGCATTTCTTCCTGATCATTTTTAGAGTGTAGTAGGTGTTGAATTTCATCAATTACCAGAACGCCAATGCCATACATACTTGCTAATGATGTCATGTGCAATAACATGGTTGATGTCACACGGTTCAAATAACCGTACTTTTCTAAATATCGAGTGCCTAGTAAATCATCAATTGCTTTAAAGAAACTTTTACAAAGGGTGGATAGGCTTCCATCATAAGGGCAGTCAATTTTGAGCCATACAATTTGTGTACGGTTAAAAGGTTGTCCCTTATATTCTTCATGCTTGATTACCTGTGGGTACATAAGCAAAAGACGTTCAATTGCAGTGGTTTTGCCAATCCCAGAAATGCCGATAATGGATAAACTATCGGCGGTCGAGCGAATATAATTTAGTCTTTCATCGATATATTTATGCGTCGTCTCTTCTTCACGTAATTCATGCAATACACGAATACGCTCTAAAAATGTTGGATCTAGTGGATTGCGGGCCAAATAACTTCTTCTAATCAATGTGGACAAACGACGTTCTACCTCGAAGTGAATCGGTAATGGCTGAATAAAGTTTCTCACACGCTTTAACACGTGATATCGAATATTCGTTGCACTTAATTTATCTTGTTTACTAATTCGTGGAGTCACCATAAATCTTTCCAACACATCATCCTCACTGAAAATTGGTGGAAGGGCTTCGATGAAGGGATTATTGGTATACTCACTTAAAGGTTGTTCCTTATATCCGCCTTTCTCAAATTCTCCTTTTAAGACAACCATGTCATTTGTTTTTCCCAAATTCCTCATCTCGTTTCTTCTTTAATTTTTGCATCAGACGTGAGGGTGATTTCTTAGGTGAAGAGTTATTTATCTTTTCTTTTGTTTCAAAATCTATGATATCTACTTGTACTTCATCTGGTTTATCAATTAAATTAAACTTTTCATCTTCCCGATTTAATCCTTTTTCTACTTGTCGGTTTACTCTTATATCTCGCAATTTTTCAGACTTGTTGTTTGACTGTGGTACAGATTGCTTTTTATCGTTCATTGCCTCTTTAACAATTTTTTCAATCGCTAGATCTGCATTGATTGTGTTTTCTCTTTGCCTAACTTGTTCTTCGGCTTTCGCTTCTTGCAAAAGATTCTGGTAAAATTCAACTTCTTCTAGCGTATTGCCTTTGTACTCCAAGCTAGTGTCTAATAAATAACAAGTATCGAAATCTCTCCCGTCAGGGTAAGGTATATAAATTTGATTCATTTCTCGGGGATCATATAAAACTTCAATACTTGTATTTTTAAGTTTTACATACCACTGCTCATTAATCGCTTTTTCTGCCCCATAAAATAAACCTTTAAATTTAAGTCCAGCTCGGCTAATTCGTGCTCTGCCTTTCGGTAATAAGTTCATTCTGAGTACATTTTTATCCATTACAGTTTGTAAACGTCCTTTTTTATTCGCAATACCCCAATTCCATAAATTAACCGGTGTTGCTGTTAATCCACTTGTAATCATCCCTTTTTCAAGTGGATATTTTTCTATGATTTTCTGATTATGCTTCAACACTAAATGAATAACTATCTTGATGAATTCCTCCAGATTCAAACTAGCATCTAGACGATAATCACGATCTCCCCGTTCTCGAAATTCTTTTTGAATGGCGCCTGGTGTTTTATGCTTAATTCTTCCATTAATCGTTCGGAATTGGCGCTCAATAATTCCTTTTAAATCCCCACGATATGCAGATGTATTTTCAATTTTGATATTTAAATTATTAATAAGATTCTCTACCGAATAGCCTTCGAATTCACCTCGGTCAGCAATAATGATCTCGGGTAAATGCTTTGCTGGCCACTGACTTTCATCAATATTAATGTTGAATTGCTGACAGTACTCAACTTTATCAGTCACCATATTATCTAAAGCCATCATAGCTCCAATCCACGAAGGGCCTTCAAGTCCAACGTATATACCCGTAACCATCCGTGAATAGACGTCAATTATTCCATATATAACTGGACGACCAATAACCAAGGATCTATCAAAAGAACTAACTAAATAAATATCTCCAATCGTAGCATCTATTTGGAAACGTGTACCAGGTCCATCTGTCTCCATAGTAGAGTTATTTAAAATTGGGCGATGTTTCAAATTAAACTCTTTTTCACTTATACGTAAAGCAATGTCCAGTTGTGGATCTTCGTATTTCTTAAACCAATAATAAAATTGATTGTATGTGGGTATTCTCGAGGCATCCCACACTTTGTATTTCACTATGGTATTCTCAACATATTCATCTGAATAAAATTCCCGTAGAAGATAATCATATGTTTCTGCTAAGGAAATCTGTTCTTTCTTTCGGTAGTATTTCTTGATAACAAAGGCAAATTGCCTTTTCACCTCTTCTGTAATATTAATCCCTTGCTGACCGTCATCAGATAGAGCATACTTTCTTGGTCTACCTACTTTTGATTCCGAAAGATCTCTCTCTTTTCCCTTTCCTCCTGAATACATATAGTCAGGTAAAAGCGCATTCTTATTTAATCCTCGTTGCCAAAAGCGGGTAAATGCACGTTTTATCTTTAATTTACTCATTCCTGATTTTGAAGCAATTTCTGCCAATGCTGCTTCTCTGGTTTTCTTTTCTAATAATCTTTCTTTATATACATTCCACGCATCTGAAACAACATGCCAATCTTCATCACGTTTCCGCAGTTGGTTATCAGTTAAATCACTATCCGAGTAGCTTTTAGCATAGGGATCTGGAATAGCCAACAAAACCTCGGCTTGTACTTCGGCATCGAGTATAGCAATATCTATTTTTTTCGGCATTGATGTATCTCCATGTAGTTCTACATAGTAAGCAATTGGATCATCAATATCTATCACTCGTAAGCGATTCTTAGCTTCTTTATTAATATATTGATACACTTGGTTGTAATAAATCATATTGCCTTCACCTTTTCCGAAAAGTCTGTCCTAACTGTCTTTATTGGGATAATTTGACCGACATCGAGTCTCTCGGATAAGTCTATTTCTATTGCTTTAGTAATGACAAGATGCTTGAATAGCGTAATCCCACCCCCTGCTGTTAACCCATAGCTTTCTTCTAGATGCTGCGTAATTTCTCTTAATGAAAATTCTTCACGTAAAAGCTTATTTATTAGAAATATACTGAACTCATCTAGTTCAGATTGCTCTATTTCTTGAAAACCATCAATATATCCTAAATCAGCATAACCGTGAACAAATGCTATATTAGTTGCCATTGTTTTGGAAATTTCATTTTCTGTTACAATCCCCCAGTCAATTCCCTTACGTTCCCAATAAACACGCTCAATCTCAAATTTTTCTAGTACGCGTTCATCTGCTAAATCATTTTTATACTTGATTGTCCGTGCTACATCGGTATTCTTCTGTCCTTTGGTTGTAACAACGAAATCAGTTGTCATAACAATAGGTTCTTGTGTTTTAGGGTCTCTAGGGTGCTTAATACCTAGCTCATCAGAAATTAATAACGTTTCTTCAATTGGAAGAAGTGGAAATTGTTCACGGATATCAACAACTGAATCGGAATATTCCAATAAATAAAAGTAATTTCGTTCTAAATCTGAAAGAAACTCATATTGCCTTGGAATTTTATTTCCCTTCAAACGAGTAGATCGTCCAAGTGAGGATACTTCTTGAATGTTTAGCCATGGTTTATAATTAATTCCAATTCCTTGACCTCTTCCGTTTTTAAGCTTCTTATCATCTGAATTAACTCGCTTACGCTTTGCCACTCAATTCACCCCAATAAGTCATCAATATATACTTACCTATAAATTGCAATTGGTAGAACCACAGCTGCCGGACCCTTAACTTTTTCCATAAATTCATCCGGTAATTTTTTATTTTGTCTTCTCTGCTCTCTATTTAAGATAGTATGTTCTATTTCTTTAGGATCAAAGATATTATAATCCTCCCCTCTTTCAATGACTCTTTCAACTTTGCAAAGCATTTTGTAATCATTTCCCATAATCTCATTCTGCTGTTTTTGTAAGTACCTCTCATTTAAATATGCTATAAATGTATATTGGCCGTCAGAAGTTACAAGCCTAATTGGTATTCCATTCTTCTCTTGTAAATGCCGTATCTTAGATGCTTGTCCTGCAACCATATCAATCTCTGAGTCTTGAACCATATCTAGCCCTCTCATAAACCCACCCAAATACTGTGTAGTTTTTTCTAAGTTATATATTTGGGTAAAATGTAAAGCGCCTCTAAGTTCTAGTATTTCTTCCTCATCTAATATCATATCCCAAAGGGTTTCATCAAAAGCATCTATTTGTTCTAAACCCTTATCTACCAAGTAATCAAAAAGCTTATTATACTTTAGTTCTGCGCTTACCCGACCTGTTCTAACGGTTTCTTCCCCTTTCCTACTTTCTCTTCCAATATCAGCAAGTGCGAATTTTCCTTTACCCTGATTAGTTCTTTCCTCACGCTTTACCTCCGAATACTCTTCTTGAATAAATCCTTCTACAATTCCCAGTAAATTATCTACATATTCAGAATCTAAATAATAGAAATCACGAAACGGCATTTTAAGTTTCATAAAGAATACACTCCCAAATATCAGAATAAAAAAACAACCCTTCAAGAACATATTATCTTAAAGGATTGTTTTTATCAAACTTTATTATAAATTATCAAACTTTATTTCAAATGATCAATCTTTAATATAAATTATCAAACCTTATTTCAAAGCCACAACACAATCTACAAACAACCACACCCTACTCCACTGTCACACTCTTCGCCAAATTCCGTGGTTTGTCGATGTCACAGCCTCTGTGAAGGGAGGCGTAATAAGCAATAAGTTGAAGTGGGATCACAGATATAAATGGTGTTAGCCATTGATGTACTTCCGGAAGGACATGATGGTCTCCAGCGTTATGAAGTCCCTCCATTGCAATTAGGCAGGTGTTGGCGCCACGGGAAGCCACTTCTTTTACATTGCCACGAATGCTTCCGCTGACGTTTTTCTGTGTGTCAAGAGCGATGACTGGTGTCCCTTCTTCAATAAGGGCAATGGTTCCGTGCTTGAGTTCTCCACCGGCAAAGCCTTCTGCCTGAATATAGGAGATTTCCTTTAATTTAAGGGCACCTTCAAGACAGACGAAATAATCAAGCCCACGGCCAATGAAAAAGGCATTTCTTGTTGCATAAAGAAATTCCGTGGTGATTTTTTCAAATTCTTCTTTTGCGTCACATAAAGTTTCCATCGCGGTAGCGACAAGTGCAAGTTCCTCTACCAAATCAAACTCGACTTGAAGCAGGTTTGTTTGTGCTATTACATAAGAGAGAATGGATAAAACAGCAAGCTGAGCTGTATAGGCCTTTGTAGAGGCAACAGCGATTTCTGGACCCGCATGTAAAAGCAATGTGTAATCCGATTCTCGAGAGAGTGTAGAGCCTGCTACGTTTGTAATTGCCAAAGAAGGATAATTCCATTCCTTTATTTTCACGAGCACTGCACGACTATCAGCTGTCTCACCACTTTGCGAGATAAAGATAAAGAATGGTCTTTCAGAAAGAAGAGGTGGATTGTAGGCAAATTCACTACCAATATGAACTTCCACAGGGATTTTCGCCATTTTCTCTATTAATTGTTTTCCTACTAATCCAGCGTGATAACTTGTGCCTGAAGCAATGATATACAATCGATCCGCTTCATGGAGTGCTGAGACGATACCGCTCGCGATGGACAAATCGCCTTGTTCATTTTGATATGATTGAATGATCTTTCTAATAACAGCTGGCTGTTCATCGATTTCTTTTAGCATATAATGCGGATAGGTTCCCTTTTCAATATCATTTGCATCGAAGGCTGCTTGATATGGCTGGCGTGTCACTGTTGTCCCATCAAATGTCTGGATAATTCGCTGATCTTCTTTCACCATGACAATCTCTTGATCCATTAATTCAATAAAAGAATCGGTGACATGAAGCATCGCCATCGCATCACTTGCTACAACGTGAAAACCTTCCCCGACACCTAATAAAAGTGGGCTTTTGTTTTTCGCGACAAAGACAGTATCCGGTGTCTCTTGATCAAGCATGGCAATCGCATAAGATCCTTTTAATAAAGATAAGGTTTTACGAAAAGCCTCGATTGTTGTAAGTCCTTCTGCTGAAAATTTATCCACAAGCTGAACAATCACTTCTGTATCTGTATCACTTTTAAAAGTCCCTCCTGAAAGGTAATTCTCCTGAAGCTCTGTATCATTTTCAATCACACCATTATGGACCAAGGTGAATCGTCCTGAAGCACTTTGGTGAGGATGAGCATTCTCCTGGCTTGGTACTCCATGTGTCGCCCACCGTGTATGACCGATTCCCACTTGGGCTTCGATACTTTCATCCACAATTTCACGTAATTTCGCGATTCGTCCCTTTTCTTTAACAACTTGAACACCCGTCTCATTCATTACAGCGATTCCTGCAGAATCATAACCGCGATATTCAAGTTTTTCCAATCCTTTTAATAAAATTTCTTTCGCCTGTTTACTTCCAATATAGCCGGTAATTCCGCACATTTTCAGTTCCTCCTCATAGAAGGAGGCAAGCAGCATGGGGGGCATACTTACCCCCTTCTCTCTGATGTTTATCTGTATGTGCACATAATCCTTCCTTTGTCCACCTGAGTCACCTCGATGTTTTAAGAAAGATCATTCGACTGTGTGTCCCAGCCGGGAGGCATCCGCCGAAGATTCGATAACCTCCACCTCGTCAACTAATCCTTTAAGATGATGTTCAAAAAGTCCGGAGAAAATGACACTAATGCTCGAAGGCTTCGCCGTCTCAAACTTTTACAGTGTCGATGTTACTGACAGGATGTCGGCGCCTTTTAGCCGACTTGGTCCTATCCTCCTTTTGAACACACACTTTAGATTTCGATCGTGATTAGTTCTGGCGCTTTATTTTTGGAAACCCCTACGCTCCTCTCAATCCTTAAGTAGAAAACAAAATCTATCATACTATATTACTTTTTAATTGGTCAAGATGTGAAGAAAAATGACAAAATATTTTTATCTTCCAGGAGTCGTTGTGCGGCATTTTTATAACCAAGTAATAATGCTCAATGGCTAATTACCCACCAGTACTTGACACCATGATCATTCCTATTTTGGTTTTGTAGCAGTGACACAAACTACTAGGGCTGGTGAGATCTCTTTATATCGAACCTTAATTTGACGGAATCCACTCATTCTCATATTCGTTCGAATCTGTCTTCCGAACTGTTTCGTTTTATGGAGTCGTGCATCTTCTTGGCGTGGTTGCATCGTAATCGCTATTTTTCCACCTGGCTGCAATGCTCGATAGATGTTTTCAAGACTTGCCTGTTTATCTTGCCATAACGTATAGGTATTCACTGCCAATACCCTTTGATAGCTATTTCGTTGAAGGTCTGCTTCTGAAATATCACTTATAACCAATCTAATCTGCCCTTTATCCACCTGAGTTTTCAGTCGACGGGTCGCCTCATCCTTCATCGCTTTCGAAATATCGATACCATCAATTTGAATGTTTCGATATTGATTCACTAAATACTCCATGCTATATCCGGGTCCATAGCCTATTTCAAGAATACGATCCCCTTGGCGAACTTTTAATTGTTCAATTGTCCATTCGTTCAATGTCTTATTTTCTGTCGCCATTACTTTTCCAATAAACTTTCCAATCAAACCTTTGGGCTGTTTAAAATTCCTTTTAATTACCTTCAACATTCTACTCACCCTAACTACATTATTATTTCCTCTATTCCCCAAAAGAAGGGTTTGTAAAATTGAACTTATGGTTTTGTATTCAAAGAATCCCTCATACAGAGCACGAGGGATTCTTCTTTTATGTTTGTGGCAATCGATCCGCATGTATCGCTTTTTGTTGCTTTTGAAAGACGATTTTCGATAAACCTATTCCAAGTTCATATAAGATAAACAGGGGGATTAAGACAATCAATTGGGATACGAAATCCGGTGGTGTAATGATTGCGGATACGATCGCTAAGACAACATAAGCATATTTCCGAGATTTTGCTAATTGTTCCGGTGTTAAAATTTCAACAGCAGTTAAAAACATTAACACAAAGGGAACCTCAAACAAAAAACCCATCGGGATCGTCGTCATTAGCAAAAAGGAAAAATAACTCTGAGTCGTAATCATCATCTCAAAATTGGTTGTCCCTAGGTTCAGTAAAAATTGATACGAAAAAGGGAAAACCACATAGAAACCGAATAACAACCCACCAACAAAACTTAAAAGCATTGCCGGAATAAACTTTAATGCCTTTGCACTCTCTACATCTGTTAAAGCAGGACGAATAAATTTCCATAGTAACAGGCCAATAAAGGGAGCAGACACCCCTAAACTCAGACTGCCTGCTATCCCTGTGTAAAATCGAATCACATCTAATGGCCCCAACATCGTTAGTTTTTGTTCTCTAGTAATGATGGGAATCATTTTCTGTGTAAAAATCAAAAAGGCAATAAAACAAACAGTAATAAAAAGAAGGGAGTATATAATCACCTTGCGTAGTTCGCCAAGGTGATCTGTTAATGCTCTTTCTTCATCCATATAAGAAACCTCTATTCTTTCGTTGGCTCAGATGCCGCCTGTTCTACTGAAGGAAGTTTCTCCTGTTTTTCTGTTCCTTCCGAGCCCATAATTTCATTCGCTGATTTTTTAAATTCTGATAAGGTTTTGCCAAAGGCCGCACCGATTTCAGGCAACTTTTTCGGTCCAAATACAATTAAGGTAATGATGAGGATGAGAATTAATCCTGGGATCCCTATCTGTTGAAAAAACATAGTCGCACTCCTTTCTAGGCTAATTGACCACCTTTTTTACTATATTCGATAATCCCTTCTGCAGCACGGTAGGCTAAGGCCCCAACAGTACCAGTTGGATTGTATCCACTATTGTGAGCAAAGGAAGATGCTCCAACAACAAATACATTATCAGCGTCCCACATTTGCGAATAATTATTCACCGCGGAAATCGATGGGTCATCCCCCATGACAACGCCCCCAACGTTGTGTGTAGTCTGATAAGGAACAATATCATAATCTGCCAATTTTCCGGAGCTCTGAATCGTATCTGCCCCCATTTCTTTCATCACTTTATCACTTTGTTTATTGAGATACTCATATAGATTTCGATCCTGGTCTGTGAAATTATATGTCATTCGGAGTAGCGGCACCCCATACACATCTTTATAGGTAGGATCTAAATCCAAATAATTATAACGATATGGCATGGATGCTCCCTCATAGCTCGCCGAAATCGTTCTTGTGTAATACTTAATCGATTTTTGTTTAAATTCCTTCCCCCATAAAGGCGTTCCGGGTGGGACAGGATTATTTCCAATTGGTCGATAACCAGCTTGAGTGACCGCAAGAGAACCACCATGGATAAAATCAAGATCACTATGATCAAAATTATCACCATTAAAATCATCGACCACTTCACCAAGGGACCCAGCACCCATATAAGAATTAAAGCGTTCTTTCTCAAAAAATCCGGTTGTGCCTGGCACCATTTGGTAACAATAATTTCTTCCAATTACCCCTTTTCCTGTATCAGGATCATATGGTTGGCCGAGATTGGATACGAGTAAAAGTTTATTATTATTCATTACATAACTTGTTAGAACGACAACATCAGCAGGCTGAATATATTCCTCTCCTTTTAAAACATCGATATATCTAACCCCTGTTGCTTTGCCGCCTTCATGAATAATCTCCAATACATTGGCATATGTTCTTAGTTCAAAGTTCCCCGTCTTTTTCGCTGTCGGAATAACAGTGATATTCGGACTTGTCTTGGCCCCATACTCACAGCCAAATCGTTCACAGAATGCACAATATTGACAAGCATTTATTTTTTCACCATCCGGATTCGTGTAATCCTCCGACAAATTGGCAGAAGGCATGGAAAAAGGATGAAGTCCCATTTTTTCCGCTGTATCTTTAAATTTCTTCGTGATAACGGTCTTTTTCATTGGCGGAGTAGGATAATCTGCACTTCGTTTCCCGCCTAAAGGATTCGGCTCACCAGATAAACCACATGTTTTTTCAAATTTATCATAATAGGGTTCTAATTCATCATACGTGATCCCCCAATCTTGAATGAGGTAATCCTTTTTAATCTTATTTTTCCCGTATTTTTCGATTGTTTTCGATTTTATTTCAAAATCATAAGGCAAAAAGCGAAAGGTATGTCCATTCCAATGAATTCCTGATCCTCCCACACCTTCACCAAGGAGGAACGACCCTAATTGACGCATTGGCAATGCCCGCTGATCCTGTTTATTTCGAAAGGTAATGGTTTCCTTTGACATATCCTGCATCAGGTCATAGCGCATAGCATACCGTAATTCATCATGGACCATAGAGAAGTCTTCAGCGTTCCGCTTATCGCCACCCCTTTCTAGCCCAATCACATTTAAGCCTTCTTTGGCACATTCAGCGGCGATAATTCCGCCTGTCCAGCCTACTCCAACGGTTACTACATCTGTTTTCGGTAAAGTTTTTGCCATATCGATCATCCTTTCTTAGCCATTCGATTCTTTCTTTTTCGGAGCCGGCATATGAGACGTTAAACTAACTGGTTCTATTTCTAAAAAATCAGTCGCTTCGATTTTATCTAAATAACTCATTTGATTTCCTGGGAAACCTTTCATTTTCCACCCTGCCATATCACGGTTGCCACCATAAAGAGGATCCGCATATACACCTTCTAACACAGCCATTCGAAATAAGGTAAAGAAATCATTTGAAGTTACTCCCTTCATTTTGACCTTGCCTTCTTCAAAATCGGTTAAAATCTTATCTTGTTCGTCGTCACTTAATTCTGTGAACTTTTTCTTATACTTTTCTTGACTATGGGATTGGATTTTTGAAATTCCTTGGCTAAAAATCTCATTTCTTCTTAAATGGGATTGGAATCCTTGTGTTTCGATTCCTGGATAGAATGGACCCATCATGTAATCGCGTGCATTATTTCCCCATGTTCCCGCTAATTGGTGATCAATATAGTAAGGTACATCTAGATCAATCGCCCCTGGGCCAAGATCATCTTCCGGGAAAATACGCTCCGCCGCTTGTGAAAGAACGGTAAATTCTTCTGGATTTGAAAAATACATCATGGCACGTTGATAACTTACCTCAGGACCTTTACCTGAATCTTGCTCTGGTGAAGTTTGTCCTTTTTGATTTGTTTTAAGCGTTTGTTGGGTAATGAGACCCCCTAGGACGCCCCCTCCAACAACACCTCCAGCAACATATCCACCTTTACGAATAAACTCTCGCCTTGTCATGCCCTTTTTATCTTGTTGATCACTCATTTGCATACTCCTTTCAGTGAATGTTAAAAAGTATTATTTACAATATCAGGGAATTTACGCATAAAAAGAGGAGAAATTTACAATAAAACCTAGCTCGCTGAAATTCAGGTTTATAAATGGGGTTACAAATTTTCAGGTCCTGTTTGTCCAAACGGCTGCATATAATGGAGATATACGAAAGAAATATGTAAAAAAGGGGAGCGGAAATGACTCATTTACCGTTAAAATATCTTCGTTATGTGGTTGCCTATATTTTTATCGTCTCAGGTTTAATGAAAATAGTAAGTTCGGAGCTTGGGAGCTATTTTGTTCAATTAGGATTGCCTTTTCCCGAAATCACATTGTATATCGTTGCATTTATCGAAATAATTGCAGGTGTTTGTCTCTTATTAAAGATCGTTCCAAAGCTTGCGACCATTCCATTAATGGCAATTATGCTCACGGCCATTGTCATCACGAAAATCCCGATCCTCTCAACAGACTTTATGAAATTCCTTTTTGAAGCACGACTCGATATTACGGTGCTTGTTTTACTAATTGTTTTGTATAAATTGGAAATAGATTAACACTGTGTCGCGATTTGTTTGAACAAAGAGATTTAGGGGATAGTATGTAAGACAAGGTTTTAAGGGAGTGTGTCTTTTTATGGGAGCAATTGAACGAGGTGGGTATTTTTTTGAACCAGAACACAGTGTGATCGCTCAAAATGGCGCCGTTCATGTTTATAAAGATGGAGAATTTGTGGAAGAAATTAAATTTTCCTTTTCTGGGAAATATCCGGAACTTAGCCAAATTGAGGAGCTTGTAGAGGAGTATTGTGTTGAAAAGGGGATTTAAACTTTTAACAGCTATCAAGGAATAAGTGTGGAAACAACCATCCCATTAGGTTGAAAAATTATAATTTGGTGAGAGTGCTCCTAGGCACTCCCACCGTTTTGTCATTCCCTAATTAATTTCATGCAAATGAAGCCTTTGTAATTCTTTTGGGAGTGGTTGTTGATTTATCCATGCAGTCAATGTTTGATTAAATAAATCAGGATTCGCTAGAGGGATGCCATGGCCTACTTGTGGAAAGATAATTCCTTTGCTTTTAGGATGAGCAGACACAAGGTCTTCAGCAGATTTTCGCATCATGTTCTTTTCTTTTTCCCCGATGGTCACTAAAATTTCTACTCTTGCTTGGGGATAATTCTGTGGAATTGCATAGTTCATATTTTCTTGCAATACCTGGATCAGCATTTCCGTTTTCATTTCCTTACTTTCTTGAAAATATGTCTCAAAATTCTCCTCATCGATATATAACTCTTTGGACTGAAGCTGCGCAAAGGCGCGGTTTTTCACCAGAAATGCAGTAAATTTAACCATTGGCCGAATAAAACCACGTAATAGTGAATTCGGTCGAACGAGCGCACTATTTATAACAGCATAATCAATCAGTTCTGGCTCTTGATGCAACATTTCCACTAGTATTTGTGCCCCTAGTGAAAAACCCACGACGATCACTTTTTTATCCGATCCTCTCATTTCTATCCATCTAATCAATTCTTCAGCAGAATCCTTAATCGAAAAAACACTCTCTTCTCTGCTTCCACCATGTCCTGGTAAATCAGGAATAAGCAGATGGTATTCATTAAAATAGTCTAATTGTTGATTCCACATCCAACCGCTCACCCCACCGCCATGTATGAAAACAAGTAAGGGCCCTGTTTGATCCCCCGCCTCTTTTACAAACATATACATCCCCTCTCTCCTCAAAGTGAAACTTAATCAGTGAACCCACTGGTACAGATGAGCTTAGGCTAAATTCTTCGCCCTTCAATAATTTTACCTTACTATCACTTTACTGCAAGCTGATCGAGTACACATTTGAGTCGTTCCTGTTCATCCTCGAACTGGGCATGCTGACGCCATTCCTGCTCAATACTTCCATCTTTTATATAAATAATGCGATCCGCATGTGCTGCTACAGTTGGTTCGTGCGTAACAAACAGAATCGTTTGCCCATAACTCTCCCTCATTTGCTTGAAAAGCTGTAAGACTTCCTCTGTCGTAGTCGAATCTAAATTCCCTGTGGGCTCATCTGCAATGAGAAGAGCGGGACGATGAATCAGAGCCCGAGCAATGGCTACTCTTTGCTGTTGCCCGCCGGAAAGCTGGCTGGGAAAATGCTTCCGTCGCTCAAATAGACCAACAAACTCTAGTAATTGTTTTGTTCGTTGCAAAATCTCTTGCTTTTTCAAACCAGCAAGGACAAGAGAAAGGGAAACATTATCCCATGCCGTAATCCCATGTAACAAATTAAAGGATTGAAAAATAAACCCCATTTTTTCTCTGCGAAATCGAGTGGAGTGTGGTTCATTGAATAGTAAGTGGTTGACATTTTTTCCTTCAAAATAGATATCCCCTTCGGAAGAGCGTTCCATCCCCCCTAATATATGCATCAGTGTCGATTTACCAGACCCGCTCGGGCCCATGATGGCGACAAACTCCCCTTTTTCAACTTGGAAATCGACGGAATGCAACGCCACAACACGATTCTTCCCTAGCTCAAACGTTTTGGAAAGATTACTAATTTCTAAGAATGCTTCTGTCAATATAAAAACCTCCCTGCCTCATAGACTTCATAGTGCAACCCCATACTACAAAACGTGCTAATCAGCTGTTTTAAATACATCCATAATATGCATTCGCGCTATTTTCCCTGCCGTAGGTATTGTTGATAACACAGACAATCCAAACAATATGATGTACAACACACCCACGTTTCCAAGAGGGATATGTTCAAAGATCCCCTTAAATCCACTTGAACTAATATAGATAGAAAAGAGTAAAATAGTTGCCGTTATCGTACCGATGAATAAAGATAGAAGTGACAGGGTAACCCCTTGCCAGGCAATCAACTTCATCATTTGCAAGGGGGTTAAATAAATGGAACGCAAAACGGCATATTCACGTCTCCTTGCATGGATTCCTGCATTAAGTGCGTTCAGTACACCACCTATACCAGCAACTGTTATGATAAACGTAATTCCTTGTAGCATAGCTAGGGCCTGTTGATGTGTAGTATCAAACGTCCGAAGCGAGTCTGTCGCCTGGATCCAGCCCATCTCCGGATATTCTCGTTGCAAAAGCTGAAGCTGTTCAATCATTTGTTTTTCATACCCATCCTGAATCTCCACTAAAATTCGCTCTAAATTACCAGGTTGAATATCAGGATGGCTTTCAGTAATTAATAAATGGTTCAGTTGGAATTGATCCATCTCGTCAATAATTTCAACGATTGTAACAGAAGTAGATTGCTCATCGACAATCAATGGTAGAGAATCGCCAATTTGGATTCCTCGTTCATTGGCCATATCTTTTGGCACAACACCTGCATCCTCTACTAGTTCAATGAAAACGCTTTATAAAATAAGAATCTAATTGCAGAACTAATAACGCAATCACAACAATTTCTGTTTCGCACATTAGTTATACTATCTCCCCGGTTTTTGAAAAACTGACTTTTACACTTGTGTTTATAATAGGAGAGTATGAAATATTATTTAATGCAAATTCTTTTTGTCAAATTTTTAAAATATTTCAAAAGTATAAGTTAGTATTAATTGTATAAGCAATCAGAAAACAGAACAATAGTACTTTGGTTTGCTCCCTCAATATAGGCAAACTTACACACAATAAAATAAAAAAGAAGAGAGAAAGGATGTTTTTTACCCTTCCCTTTCTCTATCTTTATTTTTTAATTTAGAGCTCTTCAGCCTCAATTTTCATATTCCTGTGATAAAATTTCAGATCATGCTCATTGATTTCTCGCACTACCCTGCAAGGACTTCCTACTGCAATGACATTAGCTGGAATATCTTTTGTGACGACACTCCCAGCACCGATTACTGTATTCTCCCCAATTCGAACTCCAGGGAGGATAATAGCACCTGCACCAATCCAGACATTATCCTCGATGGCGACTGGCAAATTGTATTGTGCCGCCTTCCGTCGCAATTCCGGATGAACCGGATGGGTTCCAGCATCAATTATCACATTCGGACCGATTAAAACACTGTTACCGATATGGATGTCTGTATCGTCTACCAAGGTTAAATTGAAATTTGCATAAACATCATTGCCGACATGTGTGAATCGTTCCCAGTTTGCATGAAGGGGTGGCTCGATATGCACATTGTCTCCTACTTCAGCGAAGACTTTCTGTAAGAACTCTTTTCTTTTTTCAACTTCTGAAGGTCTCGTTTGATTAAAATCATAGAGCACCTCCATACATTCCGTTTGTTCTTTTAATAAACCTTCATCATTGCAGCAATATATCTTGCCATTGTGCATCTTCTCTCTAATATCCATCTGATTTTCTCCCCCGACTTTAAACGTTTGTACCTATACAACCGTCTCACTTTATCTGTCGTTAGACAATTTCATTATACTAAAAATTCTATAGATTTTATCAAGCTTTTCCCTAATGCTGCCTTGTTTGCGTATCAAGATTTTGCTGCGGCTTTTTAATAAAGAATGCAAGTACAAAGCCCACAACGGCGAAAATCCCAGCTACTACAAAGGACATATTTACCCCATGAATAACACCATTTATACCTTCATCAGGGCGGGCTGCTGTCGACATAATTGTAACTAATAGGGCCGTGCCTACTGCACCGGCGACCTGGCGCATCGTATTATTCATCGCTGTACCGTGGGGGATTAGATCTTTGGGGAGCTGATTCAGTCCCGCTGTTGTCACAGGCATCATCACCATCGCAATACCAGCCATCCGAAAGGCATTTACAATCGCCAGGTACGCAAAGGTTGTCTGGTCATTAAAAATGGTGAACATAAAGGTCGTGATAATAAGAATCGAGAGACCCGTAATCGCTAAGTATCGTGCACCAAATTTATCAAATAACCTTCCCGTTATGGGATTAGCAATCCCCATAATAATGGCTCCAGGTAGAAGCATTAAACCGGAATGAAGCGCATCAAAGCCAAGCATATCTTGCATAAAAAGTGGAAGAACTACAGCTGCACCAATCATGGAAAGAAATGTCACCATTCCAAGTGCTGTCGTGAGCGCGAACGTTTTATTTTTAAAAACGCGGAATTCCAGCATCGGCTGTTCTAACTTCAATTGTCTCAAAATAAACCATACTAAGGCGATAGCACCAATGATCATAGCAACGATCACATGCATACTTGTCCATCCTCCGCTACCTGCGGAACTAAACCCATATAATAATCCACCAAAACCAAGAGTAGATAAGATAATCGAAATAATATCCACTTTTGGGAAGGTTCGTTTCGTTACATTTTTTAGTACCATAAAAGCAATCAAAATGTCAATCAAAGCAATCGGTAGCACGACATAGAAAAGACTTCTCCACGGGAATTGTTCCACCATCCAGCCTGACAAGGTTGGACCAATCGCTGGAGCAAACGCGATCACCATTCCGAACATGCCCATCGCAGTACCTCGTTTTTCTTTAGGAAAAATTAGAAATAAAATCGTCTGCATTAAAGGCATAATAATCCCTGCTCCAGATGCCTGCAAAATCCTCCCTGTTAACAATATAGGAAAATTGGTTGCCACCGCACATACGGCGGTCCCTAATGCAAATAACCCCATAGCAATAAGAAACAATTTTCGGGTCGTAAACCGACCAATTAAAAAAGCTGTGATCGGAATCATAATCCCGTTCACTAGCATAAACGCGGACTGCAACCATTGAACCGTACTATATTCAATTTGTAAATCCGCCATAATATGTGGCAATGCCGTCGCCAACAATGTCTGATTTAAGATAGCGACAAACGCACCGGAAATGAGGACAATCATAATCGGTGTCTTTTTTATCTGCACTGGTTGTTCAGATGTCATAGTTTCCCTTCTTTCATAAAATAACCTAATAAATATATTTCGCGTCACTAACAAATGACTATCCTGTTATTTTAACAGAGTTTTGAATTTCTTCCACCTCGTTTTAGGGAAAACATATGAAACAGTCTAGAATTTTTTGGAAATCAAGGTTGATAGGCAGACAAAAGATGAGATTTAATTTCATCTTTCAAACTGATTTCATAGAACTTCTTCTGCTATTAATCGATAAGAATGAATCCGATCTTCTGGGGAGTGAGTGATCGTTAAAATCATCATTTCATTTGTTTTATAGGCTGTTTCTAACTGACGAAGGGATTCTGCAACCTCTTGCGGATTTCCAATGATCATATTTTGCTTCATGCTATTCAGTTTTTCCTTTTCCGTCTCCGTTAATTCGTAATTTTTGGCTTCCTCAATAGATGGGATCAATTGACGCTTTCCACTATCTGCTTGTATTTGCCAAATCAACCAACTCATAGCCACTTCCTCTGCCTTTTCGGTCGTTTCTGCGCAAACCACCGAAATAGTTAGCAGAACTTCTGGTAACGAACCGCTCTCCTTAGGTTTAAATAAATTTATGTATTGCTCGATAATCTTGCTGCCATCTTCCTCACTCATAAATTGACCAAATGCATAAGCCAAACCATTTTTGGCTGCAAGAACCGCACTCTTTTGACTTGTTCCAAGCAGCCAAGTCTCTGGTGGAACTTGTGGCACAGGTGTTGCCGTCACTTTTGAAAATTCATGGTCTTTTGGGAAATCATGATGGAGAAAATGAAGTAAATCATCAAGGAGATCTGGCATTTTATAGACCTGTTGTAAAAAATTATCAGATAAAGCATTCGTTGCCTCAGCTGATCCACCTGGTGCACGGCCAATGCCAATGTCAATTCGATTCGGAAATAAGGTAGCCAATAAATTAAAAGTCTCCGCTACTTTATAAGGTTTATAATGAGGTAATAAGGTTGCACCTGAACCAATTCGAATCTTGCTAGTATGAGCTCCAATGAAACTTAGCATCACTTCAGGTACAGGACAAGCAAGCCCAGGAAGATCGTGATGTTCAGCCATCCAATATCGGGTATAACCGAATTTCTCTCCAGCCTTCGCTAAATTCATCGATTCATACAACGCATCCTTTGCAGATTGATTGGATGAAATCGGGGACTGATCTAATATGCTGATTCTCATCACTGCCTCCTCCTCTCTTCATTTTTCACTTCAAACAAGCTTACATAATAGTCGCCAACTTCTCCTTCTTTATATAAATTATCCATTGAAGTATAATATTCTTGAATGGCTCCTCTAAATGTAATCCCTTTTTCAGGAACTTCTATATCAAAAATCCTTTCATATAGTAGCGTAGCGATATCGTGATAATTTTCACTTGTGACTTTAAAATTAATTTTAATGTTTAACAAACCATCTTGCCAATTCTCTTTATATTGATCTACATTAATGATGGTATGATTTAGAATGATCTTCGAGACCAACGAACTCTCCTCCTTTAAATAGATCGAGTATGACAGTGAATAAGATATGTCCGCAAGCAATAAATAGTGTAAGGGGTGGTTTAATAGAACTAAATTGCAGGCCACTTTCAATAAATCTTATTTTTCATGAGGAGTGATCGGAATTTTTTAAACAGGCTTTTTCTATATGCTCTCCCTCTATATTTCAAACCATTCCTCCACTTTAATTTTAACAAAATAAAGTAGACAATAGCCAATAAACGATTACGCTGTACTCCGTAGTTGTGACCATTCATTCCACCTCAAACTTACTCTTGCCACTTGATGGCCATAGCTATCTCATCTTATAGCAGCACTGGTTAACTCGATATTTAATGATTTCCACGCTCTCTCTACACTGCGGGGTAATTTTTTCTAAAGTAATTTGTTAGCTAGGTCTACTCAATCGATTTTACAAAAAAACCGAGTGATAATATATCGCACTCGGGGGAATTTTATAGGCTTACAATTTTCTATATAAGGTTCCAAAATATGCGGAAATTTATGAAATATTCTAGATTCCATTATCTCTAAAAACATCTTTCAGATTTATTGATAAATCATCAACGATCCCTACGTTAATAACCTCATTATTGGCATATGTACCACCATGTTTATAAAGGTTATTCTCGAGTTTATAAATATCAATTATTTCATGTGCGGGATCAACAATCCAATATTCTTTCACACCCGCTCTTTGATATCGGTTAAATTTAATCATTTTATCTATTTTAGCAGTGGACTTTGATAGGATTTCAACAATTAAATCTGGAGCACCTGAAATGTAATTTTCTTGTATCTTAGTTTTATCACATACAATCATAATATCTGGTTTGACCCATTCATTTTCTTGCGTTACATCCCTTTTTCCACAGAGACAAACATCCATTTCTCCAAGAACCATACATTTTTGATTTCTAAATTCAGTAGCAAGCTCCATCGCAATTGCTTGATGTTTTACATTCGGGGAAGGGGACATATTATAAATTTGTCCATCAATCACCTCATATTGGATATCATCCTCTAATCCCATATATTGAGCATATGATAAAATTTCAATCCACGCACCTAAAAAAGGTGCGACGGTGCATACCGGTCTAAAAGACCCATTAGCTTTATTTCAATCCACGCACCTAAGTAAGGTGCGACCAGCTATTTCACCTTGACGTGCAGATGACGTTAGAATTTCAATCCACGCACCCAAGTAAGGTGCGACATTTTAAAAAACTGAAAGGATGATAGATTATGGTATTTCAATCCACGCACCTAAGTAAGGTGCGACTTGTTGGTCAAAAGTATACAGTAGTGCTTAGAGATTTCAATCCACGCACCTAAGTAAGGTGCGACATCCCCTATTGGTTTGTATTAACATTTGGTTTTGATATTTCAATCCACGCACCTAAGTAAGGTGCGACCGGCATTAGTTTAAAAAGAGTAAAAAATCTAATTATTTCAATCCACGCACCTAAGTAAGGTGCGACACTGTGCGCGGGAATGGAGATTTTAAAGAATTACTATTTCAATCCACGCACCTAAGTAAGGTGCGACAGCGATTTTTTTAGAAAACGGTCCTAAAAAAGTCTAATTTCGTCGAAATCTCATTGTATTTAAATATGAATTAAGTACAATTCAATCAAAACATGTAATAATGCACCTCTAAAGTTTTAAAAACAGGTGCGAATCCTCCAAGGAATTCATGGGCACATGGCATTCGCACTAAAAAAACAAAGGTCCTTCTATATCAATTGATTCCTTGATTCCAATATGTTCAACTTTCGTCTTATAATTATGTCCTAACCGATAAAAGCGAAGACTATCCTGATTTTCATCAATAATATTGACTAGTTCAAATTTTAAAGTTGTATATTGTGTTGCATCGACGACACATTCAAACACTGAATTTTGGACTCTTTGCCCATAATTTTGACAAATCTTCGAGACTTTGCGCAATCTCTTTCTTCCTTCACCACTTGTTGTGCTCACATCATATGTAATTAATACTAAGATCTCTTTCACCTACTTCCATAGAAATGGAGGATACTCGTCCAAATCATTGCGTAAAAATCGTGATAATAATATAGCCTGTGCATGGGGGACTAAACCCCATGTAATTTTTTCACCTAAATAAGGATGGGTAATCTTTTCCTGTTTTTTATTTTGCCATGATGCTAAAAATTTCTTTCTCCCATCATCCGTCATAATCATAGCTCCATTTTCCTTCTTTATAAAATCACTTTTATTGATCACTTTTTTATTAATTAATGATAATACGAACCGATCCGCATAGACGCCACGGAGCTCCTCCATGACGTCCAAGGCTAAAGATACTCTTCCAGGCCGATCCCTATGCAAAAAACCAACATAAGCATCCAACCCCACCCCTTCTAAAGCGGAGGCTACATCATTCGCTAAGAGAGTATAGGCAAAAGACAGCATAGCGTTGACGTTATCTAAGGGAGGTCGACGGGAACGAAATTTAAAATAAAAATCATCTTTTTGTTGCAATATCATCTGATCAAACATTTTATTGTAACTAATCGCTGCCTGTCCTTCCCATCCTCTTAAACTTTCAAGGTCTTCACATTCCCTGACAGACTGAATAATAGATGATAGTGATTGGGAGGTTTGCTTAAATTGAGCTACATCCACTCTCATAGGATAGTCCCTAGTCATTCTTTCCAATATCCATTTATTATTATATATTTTTCCTATAATAAAATTACGGGCGATCAACGCAGATGACGTTTCATCATCTGAAATGCGATATTGTTTCTTTCTTAATACCACATTCCCTCGACTTTCCCCTATCACTCGAGCAAGAAACCGACCATTCATTGTCATAAAAACTAATGAAATATTTCTATCGGCACAATACCCCATTAATGCTGGGCTAGCCCCAGTATAGCCAAACGAGACAATCGATTCTAAATTATGAAGGGGTAATCTACCTAGTCGATCATTCTCTTTTAAAAGAACAATATTATCTCCATCCAAAGATAAATAAATATCTGGTTGCATCACAAATAATGTATTAAGCAGTTTTCTCATTCTTTTATTTTCCCTTCAATATAGCTTCTTACAGAGCGCTTATTCATTAGATTTGGCAAACATATATTTTGAAGAGAACAACTTTTACAAAACACTCCTGTTTTCACTTTTGGTGTATGTCTTCGTTTATAATAATCATGCATTTCCGCTGTTATTCTTTTAACTTTATCCTTTGTTTCCCTTGTTAAAGAAATTTCTACCCGATGCTTGATTTCATTATAGTAGAGGTACCCAGTGTTTATTTCACAAAGTAGCATTTCTTCCAAACACATCGCCTGGGCGGTCAGTTGGAAAATATCTGATTCATTCTTTTTGGGCTTACCTCGCTTATATTCAACGGGATAAGGGGAAAACTTCCCCTCAACGCCATTGAGCTCTATCCCATTTTGGTCTTTTATAAACTCGACTATATCACAAATACCCGTTATTCCAAGCTCCTTTGATTTTACCGGCATCGCCCTAACAATTAATAGATTCCCCCGTTTCTCTCTAATAAAAGGTTGATCCGCTTTTTTATGTAAGTGTTGGCCCTCTACTGTTTTTACATTTTCTTCCCATTGTTGTTCAATATGAATAAGAGCCCATTGCCTCCTACAAAATTCAAAGTGTTGAATACCTGATAACATAAGGTACTGATCTTCATTATTATAGACCATCTATTACCTCAACTTTTAAACCTTCTAAATCACTTAAAGTAACAGTGTAATCCTCAAATTTCTTCGGTTCATCAACATTCGCCTTTACATTAAGTGAACGGTGAACTTTAGCTGATGAATATTGGCCCAATTTGGAAGAGTGCTCCCACCAATATACCTTATTGACTTCCATACTCCCTTCTGGGCGTGCTGAAGATGAATCGTTTTCAAATAATGTAACAAGTGCCTGCTTAATTTTGTCTGCATCCAAATTCGTAAATCCAGTTTTTTCAGCTAATTGTGTATTGATGCTACCATGAAAGACATATACACCAAAATCTACCCGATGCTTCATTCCCATTGTGTCTGATCCTCGATCCTTTCCTGGCTCTGAATTAACGCTTTTCGTTATTTGCATACTTGTAATGTCAATAGGATCAACACTCGTAGCTGTTTGTATAGAAACAGGGCCACGCACACCAACGGAAACACCTTTGCCTGCTCCACCTTTAAATGCAAATACTTGTCCGAAGCTTCTTACATCAATCCATTCGTTACAAGCAATTGTTGCATACTGTTCCGCAGCATTATCTTTTGATTTTAGTGCTTTTATCAGCTCTTCCTTTGCCTCGGCCCGTTCTCTTAGGCTACTAAATTGATCGGCTCTCTTGTCATTGGACTGAACAAAAATAGGTTCTCCCATATCAAGCAAACGATTTCTAATTTTTCTTTTAAGAGCTACGTCGGAAATTTCTCCATACCCATCATAATTTTGACGTGGTCGATTCCCATTCAAAGGGTCTCCATTTGCATTTGCCTTTGTTACAGATAAAACAACTGAAAAATCGATTTTATGATCTAAAACTGCCATATTTAGTTCTCCTCCCCATTTTTCACTTCTTCTGTTGCTGTTCCATTCTTATCCCTTTTCTGATACAACGCTTCTCTTTGACTATAAAAACCTAATAAATACTTTCCAGATAGAGGTCTATTGTTAAAATCCTCCATTTTAATTTTTGCTCCCACTTCATCAATTAATCTATTATAAAACCAAACTCGCTCTCCTAAACGTGCCTGATATGGTTGTAAAGCTGTTTGAATTGTCTTCCACGTTCTTTCCGGATGTTGTGAAAAAGAGTTCATATATCTTCTTGCATTTGTGGCCCGTTTATCACTTGAATCTAGTGCGTTTCTTTCTAGTACATCCGCGACAGCAAGAAGGCGGCCAAATAAATAATCACGATCCTCATTCTCAATATCCAATGCCATGGGATATCCCTCCTTTTTCTCAATTAGAGATTTATTGATTAATGCACAAGCAATGCTTAACGTCTTTTCCCACTCCCAATTCTCCATTGAAATCGGATTAGAAGCTCTTTGATAAGCACTTCTAATAATATCCTTAGGAACTTTTTGGCCGTCCACGATGCAGGGCAACATTCTTTCCATCAAGCCTTTGATCACTTTATCATTACCCCTAGGTCCATACGCAGCAAATGCTATATCTTTAGTTGCCGGGGCCCCATAAAATTGAACAAATTCATTTAGATCATTTTTCCTATAACGATGGAGCCATGCACAAGTGGAATGCCACTCTTTTAAACGATCTAAATAAAGTTCTTTATCTATATCTCTGTAATAAAGCACAGCCATCCGACCAGTCGTTGCTGAATCTAGTACCAATATATTGACCTTGGAGAGCTGTTTAAGATCATTTTTATAGCCATCAATTGCCTTTGCAATTTCATTAGCATATTCTTCAAGTGTATTGGATTCTTTTTTATTTCGTTGAATATTCGGATGAATCGAAAAGCTATCAGCAGTTAGATCAGGGACAATGGAAGCATCATTTCCCCAAACAAGAAAAACTCGTTGATCAACCACTTTCCCTTGCTTATTAATCAGCCATTTTAATGCATTATGTGCTTTTTGCGATACTTCGTAACTGATGCTTGCGGCTTCGCTCCCTCTACTAAAACGACCTCTAAATGTAAAACCGCTCACATCATTAGCTGAAATCAATTTAGCTTTATCTGCCGCATTTCTAATTTTATTCGCATGCCTTTCTGTACTCGGCCGACTCTCACCCGTGACAAAACAAAGATCTTTCTCACCTAACATATCTTGATAGAAGCGGATAAACGAATCAAACATCTCTTTATCTTCCCAAACTTTGGTTAAAATTTGGTTGGGGGAATGTATATTAAATCTGACAAACGCACTTTCCTGCTCCCCAGCAATGACTGTGAATATTTTAGGTTTTTCTCCATGAAGATCTTCATACTTTTTATCCCACTTTTTAATTAATTGGTCATTCTCATCCAAATACAAAACTTTATCTCTCACCAAGTCTTGAATTAACTTGCCTTTGCTTAAATATTGATAAATTGTCTTTACTTTATCGTTTGCATATAAAGAATTTGCCCATTCTTTTAATTGGGCAATATAGAAAGTAAAGGGTTCTTCTTTCTTTATTTTTCCACCGTAAGTAACAAAGTCCCCGGCTACATAACTTAACTTATCATGTAATGGATAAGGGGCTATCTTTGAACCCGCTCGACTTGCAGATTCATCTGTGCAGGGGATAAGAGTACTCGCATTATCTTTTTCTACCACTACTGCAGAATGATATTCTCCATCCCCAGTGATAGTAACTTCTATATGAGCATTCTGTGTTGTATGGGAGATCGGAAGAAGAGTATATTCTTGACCATTCTTTCTCTTTTTTATCTCCCCGACATGATCAATACTTGCCTGGTATGTTTCATATAAATTTAATAACCAACTCACTTGTTCACCCCCTTAATCTAAACTTTTTAATAGAGCGTCAACTGATTCCACATTTGCTTGATCGAACTGTTTGGGTTTCATTTCCCGAATTTCTCGTATGTGTGTACACTCATCTGGTCTTATAAATTCAATCAAACCATTCCTCATGATTGGTTTCCATAAGCGCACTTCCATTTGATTTCTCCCTGTTTCATCGGGGTAATTAATACCATGAACCATCGTCCCTAAATGAATTTCTCCATCATACTTATCATAAAAGCCATCTCCTTCCCCAAAAACACAAGGCTCTACATAGGCTTGGCATTCGCGGGTTCCTAGAAAAATATCTCTCCGTCCGCCCGCTTTTAATGCGCGCTTCATTATGTTGTGGTGCTTATGTTCATTACGATCAAAAGCCATATCTGGTCGGTGATAATTAAATTCAAAATGAGCCAGGACTTGATACCGAACATCCCGCAAATACGTATAATTCGCAAGTGTGTTCCCACCCCCATATTCAATGGGACGGATTCCTTTGGATTCCATTTTAATTGGATTCATCACTCGTATTTTATCCACAACCATCACTAACGTGGGTTTCCAGTATACGCTCTCAACAATCCCCTTTAATGCTTGATAGGTTGGCACCTGATAAGATAACTTTTCTCCACCTAATTTTGTTAATGGATCCGTGAAAAGAGCATAATCTCCATACACTTCAAATTCTATTGAATTTCTCACATGCTCACCTCCCTTCAAGTTCTAAGCTAAGGTGTCGCTTTATAGCGTGGATTGAAAAGTATAGTATTATACATTATATGGAAACCTATCTAACTTTCAGATAGGTTTTTACCATGCCATAAAGTCAAACTGACTATCATTTTGTATTTCCAAACCGAATTCTTCATTGTATGCTCCCTCCTTTAGAGCCATTATTTTTCCATCAAATAAGGAAACCAGTCCTGCATTTTTATTGATTAGCTCTTTTTCATAGGTATAAAGATTAATTGTATATTGTTGCGCCTTTCTTAGTAATTGCGTTAGGTCATCTATTTTTTGCGCACCGGCCAGCTCAGCAATGATTTCTTTTCCT
Source organism: Bacillus sp. SD088 (assembly GCF_017355205.1). Lineage (GTDB taxonomy): Bacteria > Bacillota > Bacilli > Bacillales > Bacillaceae_C > Lederbergia. The sequence goes on along the minus strand of NZ_JADIJK010000005.1, from coordinate 89,138 downwards.
TTTCCAAATGGGACCAATACGGACGTAGTGTTATTTTCAATCACATGGAAATTCTCTGCTGCAGTAAGATATCCATTAACAAGAAAAAGTGGAACAGGTTCTCTATTTTTACTAATATATGCTCGATGAAAACTACAATTTTCTCTGGAAGCGGTCAGAATTTCTGTCATATTCTTATTGAATTTCGGAATTAAATAATCTAAATCAGTTCTTAGATCTGTATAAAATTCTTGAAAATATCTTTCCATCGCTTGATTGGAGAGGACATTTCCTCCATGATTTCTTTTATCCTTATTAATATCAATAAGAAGCCGTTTAGAAATTCTTTTGCCAACTTCAATTTCTTTTAGATGCTGCAATGCTTCTTCCTCGTGATCGATCACATACACATTTTGCAGTCCTGTTTCCCCATGACGATTGCATCTTCCAGCAGCTTGCGCTATTGAATCAAGTCCAGCTAAAGAACGTATGACACACTGAAAACTCACGTCAACCCCAGCTTCAATTAATTGAGTGCTGACACAAATAACAGGTTTTTTGGCTTTTAAATGTTGTTTTACTTCTTCTAAAATTTGACTACGATGGGCGGAACACATAGAAGTACTTAAATGATAAATCGGCACACCTGATATCTCTTCTTTTAATTTTGTATATAAATTTTTTACAACCGTTTTCGTATTTAAGATAATCAGAATGCTTTGAACCTCGTTCATTTTTTCATTTACAAACTGGACAAGAGATTCGTTGTTATACGTTTTAGTCGTAGCTTGATCTATTATTTCGATCCTTTTAAATGCATCGATAACCTGATCCAATTGATTGATCATTTCTGCGTCAGAATTTATTTCTAATTTTTTCTCAACATAATCTAATGCTGGTTGAGTCGCTGTGCAAAGCAACATGCTGCTATTCCCATAAATTTTCAAAAAGTTTACAGCATAATTAAATAAAGAAACACATTTTGTAGGAACTTTTTGTACTTCGTCAAAAATAATGACAGAATCACTAATATTATGGAGCCTTCGAATATTCCGACTGCCCTTCGCATAAAATACATTTAAAAATTGGACCATTGTAGTAAAAATGATGGGAGCATCCCAATTATCTTTTGCCAGTTTTAGTTTTTGCTGTTCGTTTATAAGTCCATCTTGAAATTCATCATTATCATTTACATCTTCTATAACATTAGAGTGATGTTCTAAGATGTTTTCTGAATCCTTTAAAATCCTTCTTACTTCAGCGGCATTTTGTTCAATAATCGAGGTATAAGGAATTACATAAATAATTCTTTTCTTCTTATGAAGCATGGCGTGCTTTAAAGCATAACGAAGACTAGCCAACGTTTTTCCTCCGCCAGTTGGAATTGATAGCGTATAAATCCCGGATGGCTTCTCGGCAAAAGCATCACATTGTTCCGACATTTCTGTTCTTAGACGATTGATAGGGTTGTTTGCACTTCCATCGTCTTTGAATGCTGAAAGCTTATTCATTAGTCTTTTATAATAGGTTTCAAATAACTGATCATGCTGAAAAGATTCTGTTGATTGATTTTCTTCAAATAATCTTGTATTCGTTCGATCTGCATCAATCAACATACTAAAAATAAACTTTGTTAAGAACATTAATTGTTTCTCACTATTTTCTGGTAAATCTTTAGAAATAAATTTTTCTAATTCCATAGCCGCCTGATCAACATAAGCATGAAAATCCTTTTCAGAGATAACTTCTCCAAAGAAAATCTTTTTAGTTTTACCAAAATCCCCCAATTCCTTGTCTCGTACTCTCTTTAGATAAGGGGACTCTAAATCTGAATTTAAAAAATCCTGTAAATAAGAATGGTGTGAAATTATTGCATTCCCGACAATCTCCGCCACAAGTCCCTTAGTTGGAGTAATCTTTTCATTTGTATGAAGTAACTTATATAGCAATTTTCCACCTGCTGTCGAATGATCGACACTCCCTCGCTTTGGAGCATTTACCGGATCGTAAACCGCTTTCAAAATATAGTCTCGAAATTCATCCGTATATTTACCTAGATCATGGAGCATACCCGCAAGACCCGCAAGATGTTTCACACCTATTTTTTCTCCATAATCTTCCGATAATTTTTTTACACCTAATAGATGCTCTTCAACAGTTTGTATGTGCTTATCAAACTCCCGAATATGTGCAATATAACTCATTTACTTCCTCACCTCACCAATATATATAGGAATATTATACCACTCCTATAGTTATACTTCTGTATTTTTCTGCAAAATCCTTCAAATAATTGGAAGTTTTTCTACATAACAAGACCTAATATCGATTCTTTAAACGATTGAGTCAATTTCATAATACAAATTTTATGTTAAAAATCTGAACAATGTTGATTTCCGCTCCAATCAACCGGTGTGAAGGCTACGATAAATATTTGAATTACCACAATGTTCGTGTTTTATCTTTTAATCCGTAATTATGAAATTAACTCGATTATAAAAACAAAACAAATAGATCCTAAGTTACTAGCTAGCAAGCTAGTTTCTCTCAGGATTAATTTCAAACTTTTTACAGAAATGTGGGAACGGAATTTTTTTCAATTTGCATACTCGCGAGAAAGTAAAAGCTTATGTATTTTTATTAGGGAAGGGAAGATTCGACGCATGTCCGAGGGATCATCGATTATTTCAGGCTATTTCCCTAAGAAAGGAGGTACAACGATGCATACTGGTCTAAATGAGCCGTTAGCTTTATTTCAATCCGTCGCACTCATGAAGAGTGCGACATCTAAAATATCTTTTCGATGCTGCGGACACATAATTTCAATCCACACACTCATGAAGAGTGCGACTTCATTGACTGAAAGACCTGAAATCCCTATAGCTATTTCAATCCACGCACTCATGAAGAGTGCGACACTTGTTTTAGGGAGGTGAGAACCATGAGTGTAGGGATTTCAATCCACGCACTCATGAAGAGTGCGACAATACAGTCAAAGTAAGAGATTGAGATTTTACGAATTTCAATCCACGCACTCATGAAGAGTGCGACTTTTGGATTTTTCTCAATGAAGAGTTAGGTCTAAAAATTTCAATCCACGCACTCATGAAGAGTGCGACAATGTTGTATAAGATTCTATCCATAACTTGCATGATTTCAATCCACGCACTCATGAAGAGTGCGACACCTTTTGGTATTGAATATGTTACTAGATTAAGAGATTTCAATCCACGCACTCATGAAGAGTGCGACGTCAACGGTCATGCTACTTGAATACAAAACAGAGATTTCAATCCACGCACTCATGAAGAGTGCGACTTAACCGCCAAGCCTTTAGTTGAGCAGATCAAAGATATTTCAATCCACGCACTCATGAAGAGTGCGACATCTAGCCGATTTTTGTATCTGCTGTGAATATCAATTTCAATCCACGCACTCATGAAGAGTGCGACACTAGGACAAAATATATTTTATCTTTCAAAGGCATTTCAATCCACGCACTCATGAAGAGTGCGACTGCGATTTTAGGCAAAATATAGCTCTTAAAATGAGTTTTTTACCCAAAATATACTTATTTTATAAAGTTTTAGAGAAAACTTTACGGCAAAAGTGATAAAAAGAATAAAAAAGTGAAAAAATCTGGTGCGAGTCTCCCGGGATATTCATGTGCACTTGGGGTTCGCACTGGTCTATCAAAATTGAGTTCTTTTTGCTCAATCCTTTTTATCTAATACTATACCTTTCTACATTAGCATACTAAAACATAAACTTTTTCAATTGGGGCAGTAGCCAATCTCTTTAACTTTTCACTAAAAAATGATCAATCTAACACACTCTTACTCTACCTCAACAATCCCACTATTGTCTACAATCTCCTGCTTCTTTCTCCTCACCACTTTATTCGCAAACAGGGTAATCAGTAACGAACAAGAAAAAGTGACGAGCATGGAAATGATAAAGCCTACCACATTATCAGATGCAAATGGGGCAACAAAGGAAGGGAGATAAGCTGTTCCTCTTACATTAAAGAGGCCAACTAGTGCTCCGCCAATTCCGGCAGAAAATAGAGCTCCACCAAAAACGAGTTTATTGGAAAACATAAAAGGATAGGCAGACTCTACGAAAGTTCCGAAACCTAGATTGATCATAAAGCCAGGAGCTGCGATGGCAGCCTCTCCCTTATCACGGGGAGCGATAATGTTCGCAAGGTTAATCCCTGCAGCAACAATGACTAATGAAACCATATCGACAGCACCTAAGAAGCTATTTCCGCTCTTTTCCATTTCAAGTAATACGATGGGTAAAATCGCAGCATGATAGATTCCGCCAAGGATCGCCGGCCAAATTAATAATCCTGCTACTGCACCAGCAAGAATGGAACTAAAGGCTACAGCCTGTTCAATCATGAATTTTATGTAATCGCCGAGCATTAAGGCTAATGGTCCGATTAAATAGAATACAAGTAGTCCTGATAATATTCCAGAAAATCCCCCTGCAACAATATTAACGGTCGTCATTGGAAAGCGCCATTGCACACATTTAAGAAATAAGAATTGTACGAGTAATCCCGCTCCAATTCCACCAATCATTCCACCGATAATGCCTCCATCAATCGATAATACTCCGGCAATAATCCCCGCAACGATGGACACTTCATCCAAATCAGAAACTTGCTTTGCTGCAATTGCCGCAATCACAACAGGCAATGCTTGCAATAGTAGATCAAAAATTTCGCCTAAGCCTGACAATCCAGGAATTTTACTTAATGCAAGAATCAGTGCTAATGCGATAAAGGCTGGCAAAGAAGCCATCATAATCCCTCTAATATTGATTCTTTTGAATGGATTCCCCGACTTTTCCTCTAAAGGGCCCCCGATGACCGGTTGGTATTTGTTTCCCCAAAATTTACTTAAAGAAGATACAAAAGAGACCGCCCTTGTGCGACTTGTTGTTCCCGTTGTACCAGATGTTGAGATTACATTTGCCCCTTTTGATGCCGTGATAGCCATCGACGTACCACCCGTCCCAACAACAGGAATCCTTTTTTCGGCAGCGGCTAAAATCGCCTCCTTATTGCTCCCTTCAGGATCAATACTCATCGTAATCAACCCATCAATTTTTCCATTTCGAATGTCTTTGGCAATCCCACTATCGATTGAAGCGGCCTTGTCATTTACCTCTTTCAGGGTCCCTTCGAATATTTTAGTTGGTTTTGTTGCTTGAAGGGTATATAGGCCGGCTTTTGAGTGTTTCTTCGCTGCATCCATCGAAACCTCGGCTCCAATAAATTGGATTGCTCTTATATGAATACCAGCCGAATCACACTGAATGAATATTTCCGATAGAAGCTTCTCGGGATCCTTCCCACCTAAATTGTATAAGTTTCCTCCACTACTCCCTAAAATCGCTATATTTTTCACGGGTGCTTTCCCCTCTCTAAAAATAAAAATCTGTACGTTTATTTACTACCTTGTTAGCATATTAAAGTAAAAAAGTATACGTAAAGTATAAACCTGAAAGGTGAAAATGAAAAGTAAAGATTTTCGTTTATTCCTTAGTAGAGAGAAAACCTATTTTAGACAAATAGAAAAAATCGTCTTTACAATTAGGAAACTCTATTCTTTAAAATGAATTGCACCCTCTTCATCCCTTTTCCAAACTTTCCCTTCTTTCTATTTCCTCCATCTCCTCATGAGTAATTCCAAAAGGAGCACCACCACTTGTATATCCTGCAATAAAGGCAAATGTTTCATCTGAATCATATTCCATCATGAATTCCATGTTTTCCTTTTTTCTTTTCGTCTCATGCTTTTTTCCTTTTTTTGTTCAACCCATCGTTCCACTTTTTGTTTTTCTTCAGGAGTAATCTTCACGCCTAATCGTTTAAGTTCATTCATGGCGTTTTTCAAATTGAGCCCGGAACTTTTTGAATAGCCTTTACGATATGATCTCCATCAAATCTTTCAATCCATTCCTTCGCTTTCATTCGGCGTTCTTTTTTGGGCATTCCCATTAACTTGCACCAAAGTGCTTTTTCATTAATTCTTCGGCCTCTTTAATCCGTAACTTGTTAAATAAACAGATTTAGAGCGAATACTCCCACGGATTAAATCCTCATCAGTAAGTTCATTTAAAATATCAAATGGATAGCCTTTCCAGCTTCTGCTCATTTCCTGAGGCAGTTCGTCCTCTTTCCATGATGTTAAGTATAGCAATAACAAAGTAAGCTCTTTAATCTTTCCCTCCATTTTTCAACCCTCTTTTAATACTCATGTTAAGCTTGGCTTTTAAAAAAAAGCAAAAATTTTATCATATTGCTCCCTTTTTCAATGGTGTCTTTGTCTTTTATTTGAAATAAAAATTAAAACATACTCAACTCATACCGTTTAGAAAGTAACTCCAATAATTTGATTCCCGCTATACTATTCCCTTTCTCATCTAAGGCAGGACCGAAAATGCCAATGCCGAATTTCCCCGGAACGGCCCCCATAATTCCTCCAGACACACCGCTTTTTGCCGGTATACCAATTTTTATCGCAAATTCACCAGAGGCATTATACATTCCACAAGTCACCATGAACGTTTTACAGATACGAGCAATATCGGTGGGGATAATTTGCTTACCGCTATCGGGGTCTACCCCATCCATCGCAAATATCATGCCAATGCGTGCTAGTTCTAAACAGTTCATTTCAATCGCACATTGTTTCGTATATAAATCCATTAACACATCAACATCTTCCTGAATCATCTGATGTTGTTTTAAAAAATAACAAAGCGCCCTATTTAAAAAGGCGGTTTCAAATTCGGATTTTGCTACTTCCTCGCAATAATCAAGGATCGGATCATTGGCCATTTCTCTTACTAACAATAAAAGCCTGTCAAATCGCTCCTCCATACTGCTTCCTTTTATCATACTTGTAACAACAAGTGCTCCCGCATTAATCATTGGATTCAATGGTTTTGCAGGCGTTAAATTTTCTAGCTTGGCAATAGAATTGAATGGATCCCCCGTCGGTTCCATCCCAACACGTTCAAACACATAATCTGTTCCTCTATCCATTAAAACTAAGGCCAAGCTAATGACCTTTGATATACTTTGAAGGGATATTTTTCGTTCAATATCACCGGCAGATGTACATTGTCCATCTGGATATTGAATCGCAATCGATAAATCGTGCGGATTAGCTTTTCCTAGAGCAGGAATATAATCCGCCACTTTACCGTCCTTTGTATATTTTTTAGCTTCTCTTACTAATTCGAATAATTCATCATTCGATTGACATGGCATCATCATCACCCATATATAGTATGGACTACTGACGGAAATATCACTCAAAATATAATCAGATGTTACTCAAACCGTATCGATTGACGATTCAATAAGACTACTTAATTTTTCCATTTCTAATTCTAGATGTCTAACCCGCCTCAATATATCAGATATACTTGGATCAACATCGGCTGATCTCTCTGCTTGTTGTGCTTTCACTTTATCGATACTCGTAACTAATCCCCATTCAAACCTGCTTGTCAATCGCTCTGATATAGCAGGAATTTCTTTTGGGGATCGTGTAGAAGTCATAATAATCTGTTTTGATTCTTCATAAAAATTATTAAAAAGATGAAAGAATTCTTCCTGTGATTGGTCTTTTCCAGCTAATAGATCGGCATCATCCAACAACAAAACATCTGCTTGATGAATTTGACCCTTAAATTCCTTATGCTTATTTCTTGTAATACTATCCATAAAGGCATTCGTGAATTGTGTAGAATTGAAACAAATAATCTTAGCATTTTTCTTGTTTTCTAATATCTTATTGCCGATTGCATGCAATAGATGTGTTTTTCCCGATCCCGTTGGACCGTAGATAAACAGTGGATTATATGCTTTTCCCAGATCGCTGATTACAGCTTCGGCCGCCGCAACTGTGAATTGATTACTGGAATCTATTGTGAAATTTTCAAAGGTGAAAGAGGGATTGATATTTGAGATAAGGTCAATGTCGTCTACTGAGGTGGTTTCGTCAAACAAATGGTTTTTGAGTAAACCATAAAGTTTCCTTTTTTCTGCCATATTCAAGGGGGCAATTTGGAGCCAAATGTCCAAAACCTTATTTTTAGTATTTGCAAAAGGAGGTTGAGGTTTTTCATTATTTTCAAAAGTAAGTTCGGTTTTTTCGTTCGTAATGTTTTCGATCGTATCTTCAATAATTGAGCGATAATTTTCTTCAAGCCAAAGTTGTGCAAAATCATTATTCGTTGTAATGATCCATTTATTTCCATCTCGAAATGCTCCTGTATGTTTAAACCATGTTTCAAAGGATACTTCATTTATTTGCTTACTAATTGAACTTAGAATACGATCCCAAAGACCATCTTCCACTTTCATGAAAATCACTCCCTCTTCATTTTTAGCAAGGCAATCAGTCCTATTCTTTCGGTCATTTGGTAATAAAATGGCTCTGCTATTTTTATTCTATATGTGTCTATTCGACAAATAAAGATATTATCCTCTAAAAAAATGAAACTTAAAATGCCTTCATCAACTATAAATTTCCAACTAAAGAAAGATCTGAAAAGGCGGTGCATGCAATTCCATTTTGCATATGATAAACTTGAATGTATCTATTATGGATGCACCTCCTCTGCCTTGCAATTGGCTTATGAATCCTTGTCAATATAGCAGAGGGAGGAATTTCAAAAAGATGAGAAAGTATGAAATTCCCTTGGAATTGATTTAAAACTGAGTGTTGATGTTATTAGGTTCAGCAGCCAGTGGCTAGCAAGCTTTCAGGGCCTGCTTGTGTAAGTCAACTCCACTTGATTTTTACCATTATTTTTAGAGGAGTTCGTCTCATATGGTTGAGTTTTTTCAAAATTTTGATCCCATTACGCAAGCGTTGATCGCTACTTTATTTACATGGGGAATGACGGCTCTTGGTGCTAGTGTCGTTTTTGCCACAAAAACTTTAAACCAACGCCTATTGGATAGTATGTTAGGCTTTGCTGGTGGTGTGATGATTGCGGCTAGTTATTGGTCCTTACTAGCACCAGCTATCGAAATGTCAGATGACCATGCAATTGGGAGTTGGTTTCCAGCAGCATCGGGGTTTTTATTAGGTGGAGTTTTTCTATGGGGAATTGATAAAATTTTACCCCATCTACACCCAAATACCCCCATTGGAAAAGCGGAAGGATATTATCCAAAACAAAGAAAAAGAAGTACATTATTAGTACTCGCCATCACACTACATAATATCCCTGAAGGCTTAGCAGTCGGAATTGCTTTTGGTGCCCTTGCAAATGGAGGAACAGAGGCGTCCCTAGCAGGTGCCTTGACGCTAGCAGTTGGAATTGGTATTCAGAATTTTCCCGAAGGTGTTGCGGTTTCCATGCCCTTAAGAGGAGAGGGAATGTCTCGAAGGAAAAGCTTCTTCTATGGGCAATTTTCAGGTATGGTCGAGCCAATTGCTGCGATTTTCGGTGCAATCGCTGTCGCATTTATTGAACCTATATTGCCCTACGCTCTGAGCTTTGCGGCTGGGGCCATGATTTTTGTTGTAGCTGAAGAAGTAATTCCAAGTTCACAAGAAAAAGGAAATAAAGATTTGGCTTCAATAAGTTTAATGGTTGGATTCGTTTTAATGATGATTCTGGATGTGGCGTTGGGATAAATAAAACTGAGATTTTTGGGATTAGCATAACAATTAGATCTCATTGAAGACTAATAGCGGACGAATAATTTGAGGAATCTGTGTGAAAGCAAGGTTCGGGCGTTAAAAATACCCGAACCTTCCGAATGACATTTCTTCCCATTATGCATTTTTAATTTTGAAAATTTCCCAATCCATTATACTACAAAATTCAACACTATTGCGGTTGCCTTATTTCTCTGTCACCAAGCTGAATTGAAGATAAAGCGAAACTTCATTGTTAAATAATTTCATTATAAATCTGTCCTTCGTCGTCTAAACTAATTATTTTTAATCGTTCTTCCTTTTTGATATATATGCTTTTATATTTCTTTTCTCCGCTCTCGTCCTTAAAAATTATGACCCGCTTATTCGCATTATCTGTTTTAACATCAGCCTTCAGATCTTTGATATTAATTTCAACTACTAATGTGTCATACTCTAAAAAGCTAGTTAACTCTTCTTTAGAGTCTTCTTTTGCCTCTTCTGCATCGGAAACTGTTTGATTTTCTTCTGTTTCTGTACTTACGGCTTGTTTTTGCTCCGTTGTAGATTCATTAGTATTATTAGCACATGCAGTCAATAGCAACAACATACTTAGCATTATTATTAATTTCTTCATTTTCAAACTCCATTTCATCTATTTTTACTATCATCGGTATTTTAAAGATAAGCATGATCGCATGTCAATCTGAATGATTTTACAAGAATGTTATTTATTTTCTAACACTATTCAACATTCAAAGCTTCTGTTGTTTTCTTCAAATAAGAAAAGCGCAAGCGCCTTGATCAGCCCCGACAAGCAAATGTTCCTGAACCTAGGAAGGGGCTTTTTCCCTTCATAGATCAGGGTTATTTGACCTCGAGGGGCTAGGCGCTAGAGCTGGACAACAACTGACCAGCCTTGAAGCAATCTTAAGAAAAACTTTATACTTTCTTATCTTCTAAAAAATACGACAGTGCTCTAATCAGAGCACTGTCGCATGATTTAAAAAGAAGCAAAATTTAATCAACAGAAAGAATCATTCTTACTTGGATTACTCAAACCAAAGATTTTCCTGCAATATAGGCCGAAGAAAGAGCCAGCAAGTGCCATGACCATCCAGACCCATCCATGTAAACTAAATGAAGCAATTCCACTAAAATATGCACCAATATTACAGCCAAATGCAAGTCTAGCACCATAACCCATTAGAAGCCCACCAATAATCGATGAAGCAGCTACACCTGGCTTAATTTTTCCCGGTTTGAAATTACCTTGAAACGCAGCAGCAATAAACGCACCAAGGATAATACCAAAGTTCAATACACTTGTAGAATCTGCCAACACTGTTTGTTGTAATGCTTGTGCATTTCCTTGCCAATACGACCAGCTTGCTACATCCATTCCAAAAAATTGTAGAAATTTAGATCCCCAAAGTACAAAAGCTGATGTAACGCCCCAAGGTGTACCTCTCACTGACAGTACCAGTGCATTGAGGACAGCAAGCACAACACCAGCCGTCACTAATGGCCATGCTCCTCGCCATATTTTCTTGAAACCATTTGTTGTAGCGAGTGGCTTCATTTGTGGGGGTTTTTTCTTTTTAGCAATTTTTACAGTCACACCATAGATGCCAAAGAAAATAAGCAGCTGCACAATCCATCCACCAAAATAACCGAAACCTGTTGATTCTGCTAAAGAAATTGGCGGAAGTGATGGCAGATCCAACCAAAATCCAAGATGATAAGCACCTATGACAGACCCTACAATGAATGCAAGTAAGGTTAAAATCATCGAGGATTTACCGCCCCCTAAATTATACAGTGTACCGGACGCACAGCCATTTCCCATTTGCATGCCAATACCGAATACAAATGAACCAACAAGAATACTGATACCCACCGGAGCAACAGATGCTGATGGCGTTGTTCCTGTAAAACTGAAGCCAGTACCCAATATAATGGCAAATAGCGTTGTCGCAACAGCTAACATAATCATGTGGGCCTGTATTCCTTGCACATTCCCAACCGATACCAATCGTCTGAATGCAGATGTAAACCCAAAGCGTGCATGTAGCAACGTTACACCTAAAGCAATACCCAATAAATATAAAATCGCCTGTATGGAACCTGAAGTAACCAAGATCATTACAAATAATATAGCAGCCGCAATCGCCCCAATCCATACAAACGGCTTTTGAATAGGATTAAGCTTCGTCACGATCGTAGTTGGTTGCTCAAGATTTCGTACATGTAAGGTTCTCGCAACTTGTGCCATTCTAATCCCCTCTAATTCCTATAAATTTACTCAACTTTAATAATTAAAAACATTATAATACATTTTGGGAGGAATGTAAATGGCAAATTTAAAAATTGGCACTTCCTAATATGATTGCCTACTTCTTCCTACATGCAATGAAATAAGCAACTATTTCATTGCATGATAGATTGTTTTTCATTTTCCGTATTTCTTATCTATTCATCTTCCCACATTATGTAAGCGATAAATATTACTCCAACGAAATCTCCACATTCTTATCCAAATATTTTGTTGTACTATATTCATAAATTTCAAGCTTTTTAGGAATCACATTCTTATCAGCACTGTTACTGTGTAACTTTAAGGTTTGAACGGTAAAGAAATAACGAGGCTGCTCGATTTCTTCATATGGGACAGGATCCTTATCCATATCATATTCGATACCATTTATATCAACTAGTACACCTTCAGCATTCATCTCCATTGAATTAATTTCTTTTTCATCCTTATCCATAATATTGAATTGAATCCACTCATATCCCCGGTTCTCAATTTCGTGATTGCTTATGACGACTTCGGTAGGATCGCCCACTTCAACATTGTCAATTGAGATTGTACTGCCTGCATATTCAAAGGTCTGAGGATATTCTTTAGTATCATCCAGTTCGATCATTTTATGGTCTTCAACTGTTAATTGAATAGATTGGAATTGCACATTAATATCTTTTGGTTTTTCTCCAAAAAATGGAGCAAAGGATGTTTGAAAAGTAAACCCATTATTTTTTTGAAATGAAAGAAGATAACTGCTATATGGATCCGTTTTCAACATTTTATTATTTATTGTTATATGATCAAGATTCAGAAATTCTATCCGCTTCACTGGCAGTTCGTTATGAATAGAAGAATTCAAAATCGTCGCTGTTGGAGCAATCATTAATTTATCAAATCGAATCGGTATCCCTTCAACTTCTGTTTCTTGATCCAATTCATATTCAATAGAGGGCTGTTTTGTTACAGGAATCTCAAAGTTCCACTCTCCTGTTTCAGGTGCCCCATGCTCGTAAACTGTAATATTATTCTGGTCAGAGGAATCACGAATCAATCTCTGAAGTGTTTTGATTTTAAGCTTAACGGTTCCTTCATCCTTTGTTAGTGGCAGTAGACTAATCTTTCCTTGATACACGTTCTTTTCTTTATTATTTATATCCGATGTAAGGTCAGGGGGATAGTACCTAGGGTATGCTTTACGACTCATGATTTCATGTTCATTCTCCACATAAAAGCCCCCACTATCATTCATTATATATTGGTTGTCTCTAGCTGTATCTTCTATTTCATAAAAAACAAGTGTTTGAATATCATCAGCAATCACACTTTTAATCTTAATTTTCACCCCATTGCTTTCCGCTTCCAGGTTCAACCTTTTACCCAGTCCCTGTTGTAGAAAGGTGCGTAATTGCTCGTCTTCTTCTGTCCATGTATAGTATAGGTTCGTAAATGACCCTGTAAACACTTCTATAGCTATTAACAATGCGCAAACGCTTGCAAAAATAAGCACCATTTTTTTGCGCTTCTTGCTCTTCTTTTGTCTGTGCTTCTCCTTTGCTTTCAACCTATCTTTGACGTTCTCCATGAAACCAGCCGGCATATGGAAATCCTCAATTTTTCCAGCAAGACTTACCAGGACATCCTGAAAGGTCCCCAAATCCTCTTGACAATTTTGACAATGATAAAGATGCATCTCGAACTCAATCTTTTTAGGCCGATCCAGGTCTCTTTCCAAGTAATCGATGTAATACTTATGATACTCCTTACAGCCATTAAAGGATAAGCCAAACCCCATTTCTTTTCGAAGTGACTGTATTCCGGAAAACAAAGGCTCTTTCACCTTTTCAACTGATGTGTGGAGAAGATGTGCCAATTCCTCCCGCGGGATTCCTTTTACATATGTAAGGACCACCGCTTCTTTCTCATCCGCTTTCAACCGATCGAGTGCTCTAAATAAATCCTGACTCGATTCCCCTTCCTCAGAAACTTGTAAACTACTATTATCAGAAAGTTCCCTGCATATATGTATGAAAATTGATGTTACCCACATTTCGAATGATGTTTCCCCGTTAAAACGAGGTAATTCCTTATGTACTTTTATAATCGACCGGTAAAAACCCTCTTCCAATTGCTGCCGATGTCTATGATAGCACCGACCAAGTGTATAGAACAATCGTTGATGCTGCTCAAACCAATCAAAGATGGATTCCACGTCTTTTTCTTTTATCCTAGTGATTGAGGTGGGATCTATTTTTGCTTGGATCATACATGTGTTTCCCCCTTCCTTTATAGTTATATTTATTTTTTATGATTCTATCCTTCTTTTTGAAGGGAGTGGGAGTATGGTTCAATCAAAATCTTTAAAGAGCTAGGTGCCGGATATATATCTTTTCTCCTGTTGTACACCTAACTCTAAATCGTTTATACCTATATGATAGCATCAAAAAATTCAATGTTTAACCTTTTTCGAAAGATTTTCGCTTAACTCTCTTTCTTCTCCATTAGATCGCCGCCACGTTGTTCATCAAATGTTAGCACTTCTTCCACCTTTTGTTCAGGCTTTCCGTAAATTTCTTTCGCTTTATAAGAATGAATAGTTTCATACATCATTTGAACTTGTTTAAAAATATCTTCTTCTGTCTCGTTTTTATTTGGTGACCAATATAAAATTTCTAAAGCGAACGGTTCATCCGTCACTAAAGAACGGGCTTGATAGCCAATCGATTGGGCATGAATAAATCCCTCACGATTATAAAAACGCAATCTTTTTTCCGTATCAGAATCATCGTAATCAATCGGCTCCACCTCTAATAAAATGGGCTTATTTTTCTTTTTCATTTTTTCAATTAATGTATGCCCAATTCCTTGCCCTCTAGATTTCGAGGATACCCATATATAATCAATAAAAATAAATGAATCGAACTCTGCGTACATCATCACATGATATGGACCCTCATCCTTATAATAAATATCCCCTTTTTCACTTAATAATTTATCCATATGCTTTTTTGATTTCATTTCCTCTGCAGGAAAGTAGTCGTTTAATTTATTATACCAACTCATAAAACGTCTCCTTATTATTTAATTCCTCGTTCTAATAATCGTTCAATAAAAGTATAAAATGTATGTTCTAGTATCCACAAAAACTCAACTTTCATTCACGAATGGAGGCGTCATTTACCAAACTTTCAGCTCACATGATTGGGGCTTTCTGATTCATCGACCGTCCGCCATTATGGTACGTAATATAGTAAAAATCTCAGAAAAATATTGTTCTGAGATTTTTATTATGAAATAGACAGAAATCGGAGAGTTTATTTTCTTAATTCCAGCTTTGCAACGGACTCCACATGTGCAGTCATCGAAAACATATCCACTGGCTGCACTTCAATTGCTTTATACCCGCCATCCTCCAGAATGCGTAAATCTCGGGCTAAGGTGGCAGGATTGCAAGAGACATACACAACCTTCTTCGGATTCATTTGAATAATCGTATCCAGCAGTGCTTGATCACAGCCTTTGCGAGGCGGATCCACAACTAGAACATCGGCTTCGATTCCTTGCTTGTACCAGTTTGGGATAACTGTTTCTGCTTCCCCAACAGCAAATTCTACATTTTCCAATCGATTAAGTTGAGCATTTCTCTTGGCGTCTTCAATGGCTTCTGGAACGATCTCGACTCCGTATACTTTTTTTGCCTTTTGGGCTAAAAATAACGAAATGGTACCAATTCCGCAATAGGCATCAATTACAGTCTCTTCGCCTGTTAATTCTGCATACTGAAGGGCTTGATCATAGAGGACCTCCGTTTGCTCTGGATTTACTTGGTAAAAAGAGCGAGCTGAAATTGCGAATTGGATATTCCCGATATAGTCTGTGATTGTTTCCCTTCCCCATAAAACCTTTGTCTCATTTCCGAAAATGACGTTCGTTCGTTTTGAATTGACGTTTTGCACGATTGATTTGAGATTTGGAATAGTTTCTACCAATTCTGCGACAAGCTTTTTCCGATTCGGCAATTCGGCTGTTCTTGTGATCAAAACAATCATCGTTTCACCAAAAACTTTTCCATAGCGTGCCATCACATGGCGAAGCAAACCTTTATGTGTTTTTTCTTCATAAGGCTTGATTCCATACTTTCCACATATCTCTTTTACTTTTTTCAAAACAAGATCATTTTCCTCGACCTGAATCAAACATTCCTTCATATCAATAATGTCATGGGTTCGTTGTCGATAAAATCCACCAATTAAGCCGCCTTCTCGTTCACCGATCGGGACTTGCGATTTATTTCGATAGCGCCAAGGATTCTCCATTCCTAGAACTGGGTGGATGGGAACATCTTCTATTTTTCCAATCCGCTGCATCACATCACGAACTTGCTTTTCCTTGGCAATTAATTGTCCTTCATAGCTTAAATGCTGAAGCTGGCAACCTCCACATTCCTCATAAATCGGGCATTCAGGAATCACTCGATAGCGACTTTTTTCATAAATATCAATAACTTTTGCAAAACCGTAGCCTTTATTCAGCTTAGTTACCTTCACTTTTGCCTTTTCGCCTGGCAGCCCATTGGCGATAAAAAGTGGATATCCTTCCACTTTTGCTACACCATTGCCATCATGGGTTAGATCCTCAAAGGTCACATCGATGATTTGATTTTTTTGAACTGGTAATTGTACTTTCCCCATTATTGTCGTCCTTTTCAAGTTGTCTTCGTTGTCTCTACACATTCCCCGAATAATATATTTTAGAGACCTTATCCTATTTTAATGCAGCTTTTATCTTTTCAAGTTCTTCCTCCGTTAATGTGACACCTTTTCCCATTTTTTCATAGTTAGGAGCCCAATCACGAATATCGTATTTCGGTTCTCGTCCGTTCCAACTAATTAAATTTAGCTCCTTTGTCCAACCCTTTGGTGATTCTGAAAGAACGGCAATTTGCTCAGTTATTTCAAATTTAATCTCGGCCATTTCTCATTTCTCCCTTCATTTCACTGGTTGCATTAGTTAGATATTACCACAGAATGACTTCCTTACATAACTACGATACTTCAGCTTCTTCCATGGAGGGTGACACTTACTTGCCCTTCCCTTTTTCTCCTACTTTCGCCAAAACGGGAACGGCAAACCCTCTCGCCCTTCCCTTTTTCTTCTACTTTCTCCAAAACGGGAACGGCCAACCTTCTCGCCCTTCCCTTTTTCCTCTACTTTCGCCAAAACGGGGACGGCAAACCCTCTCGCTCTTCCCCTTTTCTCCTACTTTCGCCAAAACGGGGACGGCAAACCCTCTCGTCCTTCCCCTTTTCTCCTACTTTCTCCAAAACGGGGACGGCAAACCCTCTCGCCCTTCCCCTTTTCTTCTACTTTCGCCAAAACGGGAACGGCAAACCCTCTCGCCCTTCCCCTTTTCTTCTACTTTCTCCAAAACGGGGACGGCAAACCCTCTCGCCCTTCCCTTTTTCTTCTACTTTCGCCAAAACGGGGACGGCCAACCTTCTCGCCCTTCCCTTTTTCCTCTACTTTCTCCAAAACGGGAACGACCAACCCTCTCGCCCTTCCCCTTTGCATCTACTTCCTCAAAAATAGGGACGGCGTCACGGCAATGTCTTTCCCATTTCCCATGCCGAAAAGAAGATCCAACGGCCAGTTGGATCTTCTTTGCTTATAGATTTGATTCTTTTGTTTCTAGGATGGTCATAAACTCTTCACCGGTAATCGTTTCTCTTTCTAATAAATACTTCGTCAGTTCATGTAGTTTTGGCTTATTGTCTTCCAGAATTTGAATGGCCTTTTGATGGCAGCTTTTGATGATATTTAAAACTTCTTTATCAATTTTGGCAGCTGTTTCGGATGAAACTAAGAGTGATGTGTCTCCACCTAGATAAGGATTATTGACAGTTTCGAGGGCCATCATATCAAATTCTTCACTCATTCCAAATCGCGTTACCATTGACCGCGCAATTTTTGTCGCTTGTTCAATATCATTGGAGGCTCCTGAAGTGACTCGATTAAAAATAACTTCTTCTGCCGCACGTCCGCCCATAAAGGTAGTAATTTTATCCAAGGCCTCTTCCTTGCTCATAAGGACCTTCTCACCTTCTTCTACTTGCATCGTATACCCTAAAGCACCAGATGTCCTTGGGATAATCGTGATCTTATGAACAGGAGCAGAATGACTTTGTTTTGCAGCTACAAGTGCATGACCAATTTCATGGTAAGAAATCGTTAATTTATCCTTCATGGAAATAACGGAATTTTTCCTTTGATATCCAGCTAATACCACTTCAACCGATTCCTCTAGATCACTTTGGTTCACTTCTTTTCGGTCCATTTTCACTGCACGAAGCGCGCCTTCATTTACCATATTGGCTAAGTCAGCACCAGAGGCTCCTGATGTCGCTCTTGCAATTGCATTAAAGTCAACATCTTCCGCCATTTTCACTTTGTGTGCATGGACTTTTAAAACTTCTTCCCTGCCTAAAAGATCAGGTAATTCGACAGGTACACGCCGGTCAAATCTTCCAGGCCGCAGCAATGCTTTATCTAATGTTTCCGGTCTGTTTGTTGCTGCCAAGATGACGACTCCTTTGTCAGCATCAAAGCCATCCATCTCAGTTAATAGCTGATTCAGAGTTTGCTCTCTTTCATCATTTCCGCTCGGTCCACCTGAGGTCCTGCTTTTTCCGATTGTGTCGATTTCATCAATAAACACAATACAAGGCGCCTTTTCTTGAGCTTGTTTAAATAGGTCTCTTACTCTTGCAGCTCCCATCCCAACAAACATTTCTACAAACTCTGAACCGGAAATTGAGAAAAACGGAACTTTTGATTCTCCAGCTACAGCCTTGGCTAATAAGGTTTTTCCTGTACCAGGAGGTCCTACTAGTAACGCGCCTTTAGGGATAATGGCGCCAATTTCTTGGTATCTTTTAGGATTATGAAGAAAATCGACAATTTCTTGTAAAGCTTCCTTCGCTTCCTCTTGTCCTGCTACATCTGCAAATGTTTTGCCAGTTTGTGCTTCTACATAGACCTTTGCTTTGCTTTTTCCAAAAGTCATTGCATTTCCGCCGCCACCCATTTTTCCAGACAATTTACGCATAAGAAATTGTCCGACTGCAATAAAAATGACTAATGGTAAAATCCAGGCTATGATAAACTTCAAAAACGGAGAGACTTCCTTAGGGGCAACCTTTGTAAACTCTACATTTGCGTCATAAAGGCGATTTACGAGCTCTGGGTCATCCATTCTTCCAGTCACATAGACCTTTTCCCTGCCACTTCCATCTACAGTGGTATAACCAATTTGGTTATCTTGGATTTCAACTGTACTAATATTCCCTTGTTCAATTTGGTTTAAGAAGGTCCCATAATCCACTTCTGATACTTTTTGCTGAATAAGAGAAGGAAAGACAAAAGCATTTAGGACTAATACCACCATCACGGAGATTAAAATATAATAGATGAGTGGTTTCTTTGGATTTTTTTGTATTTTCATAAATGTTTACTCCTCATTCTGATTAATACTTTTCAGTTTGCCCCATCTTTTGCAATAGCTTATTTAATTGTTTTAAGCCAATAATAATCTCATGCATAGTTTGCTCAGATTCTGCTTTTGTATATAAAGTTATTTTTTTAATAATAATCTGATCAATTTCTGAGACAATATCTTGTCCTTTTTGAGTAAGGATAACCAAGACAACTCGTTCATCCTCAGGTTTTCTAATACGCTCTAATAGCGCCATTTTTTCCAACTTTTTACACATTGTTGAGATATTGGTGCCAGCCATTTTGATTTCATTCGCCAAACTTCCGATAGTGTGGGAACCACTCTGGCGAATCCCCATAAGGATGCGAAACTGAAGTGTTGTCAAGCCAAATTGTTCAATGATCGGATTAAAAATTCTATTTGTATTTTCGTTTATTTCCCGTGAATAATTCCACAGACATTGTTTAAACTCATCCATATCCATTAAAGTCCCACCTACTCACAATATATATAAACTATATATATTATATTTTATATTATTTATAAGGTAATTTCAATATAATTGTATAATACAAAAAGCCCGCTCTTCAAATATGTTTGAAAAACGGACATAATATTATAGACAATTTTCCGGCTATGGATAAGTAGCGGTAGCGTCTAGATTGCACTAACCATCCTCTATCAGCACCTGACAGATTTCATCCTGTATTTTCCTCATCGATCCTTGTATGTAATTATTCATCATAATGGAAAAAATTAGCTTTTCCCCGTTTGCATTTGTTACATAACCAGAAAGGGTGCTTACCCCCGTGAGAGTACCTGTCTTCGCTTTTACCTTGCCTTTTAAGTCTTCCGCAGTCATACGGGAGCGCAAAGTTCCTCCGATCATCCGATCTGGTTCACCTGCAACAGGTTGTGCTTGTTCAAAAGCAGGATACCAGCTTTTTTTCTGGACTTCAAACAGTAATTTTGTTAATTCATTTGGCGGGATTAGATTTTTGTCAGAAATCCCGGAGCCGTCCCGTATTAAAATATGCTTTTGATTCAATCCGAAGTCAGCAAGCGTTACCTTCATAACATCCAGTCCACTCGGCCAACTTCCATCATCATGGATCACTTTCCCCATTTCTTTTACCAATGTTTCAGCATGAATATTATTGCTCAGTTTCATAAAGGGGATGAGTAACTCTTTCAATGGCATCGATTTGATCGTCACTAAAACAGTGGCAGACTCTGGTGTGACTCCTGTCTTCGCTTCTCCATTCCAAGTGATGCCATTCTTTTTCAAAGCTCCCCCCATTAAATCGACAGCAAAATCAGTCGGTTCCCAAAGCGCAATCTTTACTCTTGTATGGTCTGTTTCAAGTGAGACTTCTCCTTGAATAATAATTCGATTGCTGCCATGTTCTCTTTCAACCGACAGCTTATCAGGCTTTGCATTTTCGGCTGTTTTTGCCTTGTTCACAATCTTTACATAGTTTGTCTTCGACTTCATTTTAATTATGACAGGAGATCCTGACTTTTTCCCAGGCTGTATATCCAGTAGTATACTGCCTGCATCATAATCCTCATCAGGGGAAATCGTAAGGGCAGAAATTTGCCCACCATAGAACTGTTGTTCATCAGACCAGATTAAATCTTGGGAGTAGCGGGCATTATCATACCAGCTGTCGTCCCCAATCATATCGCCTTGAATTTTTTTAATCCCCTTTTTCTTTAATAGGAGAGCCAATGTATCTAGGTCCTTTTGCAAAAGGGTTGGATCGCCTTTCCCCTTCATATACAAGTTCCCTTGCAGTACACCTTTTTTTATTTTCCCATCTGTTAAAAGTTCTGTAGAAAAACGATACTCTGGTCCCAACACTTCCATCGCTACTGCGGCGGTCAGTAATTTTAGATTAGATGCTGGACGCAATTGTGTATCTCCATGATGGGAATAGATCAATTCCCCGTCCTCTGCTTTTCGCACACTAACACCTGTCACGACTCCATTAAGTAGCGGTTTTTGTAAAATCGAATTGATTTTTTCGGCTAAGGAGGTGGATTCGTAAACAGGCTCTATTTGTTGTTGACTAAACGCAGGATAAACATATTCCTTTTCTAAGATGATCGTTCTTAACAGCGGTAACTTCCCAACCACTGTGGTTTGAGCTTGGATAGGAAGCAATTGGCTTGTCATAATAACAAGGGGCAAGCTAAACAAAGCAATAAAGATAACAAATTTGATTTTGTTCACATAGCTTTTTTGCGTCAACTGCTTGTCCCCCTGTTCCAGTCAATTAAACTCTGCCACTACTCCAAATATTTATAAGAAAATCTTTATTAGGATAATCCGATTGCTGCAATTTATGAATGGTTTCATCAATATTATAATTCACTCGTACTATCGACGATTGCGCACGCCCATCTTCCAAATCGATGAGACAATAGGATGCTTTATTGACTCCATCAAATGGTAAGCCCACACTCCCTAAATTCACAACTGTTTTTCCATTAATAAAGCGAATATAAGCTGTATGGATATGACCATAAAGATAGACATCAGCTTCCTGGATCATTAAACGATCCTGTAATTGCTCATTACTTGCAAAGGCTGGCACAACGTCAAACAAACTATTCGGTGTTGCATGAAAAGCATGGATATTTATGCCTTTTAACGTTGTGTTAATCTCAGTTGGTAAATTCTGTAAATAAGCCACATCTGCTTCACCCAGTTGAGCATGCGTCCATTCCCGTTCTTGTTGCATGATTTCCAAAGCTTGACTAGGAACTTCCCCTTCTTGGACTCCTCTCACAACCCATTCATCGGCATTGCCCTTAATCACATCACATCCGAGTGATTGAACAAGTTCCAGCGAGCGCTTTGGCTCTGGTCCACGAAAGCATATATCTCCTAATACAAAAATTTGGTCTACTCTTTTATCCTTTATATCCTCTATCACGGCTTCTAGAGCGGTTGCATTCCCATGTATATCGGAAAGAAACGCGACTTTCATTTCAACATCCCCTCCTGTATCTTTTTAAAAAGCTTATCCTATTTAATCCGATGATTCAATTACGAAACACTTGGTTCCTACTGGATGGAACTTTTCCTCATATAAATCGTATGTATTAATAAAGACAAAAGGAGTGTCATGGACTTCTTGTGGTGATCGACATCGTTATTATGGTGTGAATTGGCTGGCCAATTTTATTGCATTCCATCTATGAAAATAATTGTAAAGTTCATCCTTGCGGCTCTGATATTATTTGCATGCGGAAGTGGGTCCAACAAAGTGTTAAAACGGGTAACATACGGAGGATGAAACTCTCGATACACTGGATGTGTTTTTTTGAAAATATTAGTATTACTGATGATTGTATTCAGCATTTCATTTTTGCTGATCTATACAATTGTTTATAAAGAAAATAAAAAAGAGGATAGAGAGAAAAAGCTGAATGGATTTGGCCTCCTGTTCGTAGCATGCTTACTTGCATTAGCACCTACAGCCGTAATTGCACTTGTTCTCTTTGTTTTGCTCAGCTCAACAAGTGCTGTTAATATGCTATTTTCACTACAAATAAGCACAAAACAGCTGATTATACTTGTAATTTCCTTCATTATCTATTGGTTCTCACTTGATAGTTTAATCGAAATAATAGTGAAGCATATAGTCGGCAAAAATCCCTTCTATTATATACTGCTACTGTGCATACGGATTTTTGCAGCTTATACTATTGGCCTCTTCATCGGTTTAAATCAACTAAACAACTTTGCAATTGCAACGGGAGCTACGATGATTGTGTTACTCATCGAAATTTTATATGAGTTACATGAAAAGAAGAAAGATGAATCATCCAATTCCAATTGAACATTCACCTTAGCGACGGGCGATTTTTTTTAATACGGGTTGTAGGATAAGAAAGATTCGATTGAGACGGGGAGACTTATAGGGAGACATTCCAAAAAATCGATTTACGGCTTCCTGATTCTGCATAATTTGCTCAATATCAAAAATAACAGGAACAAGTTCTGTACTTTTGCCAGGCAATGATTTTCCCCTTTGTTCCACGGCTAATCCAAAGCAAATACGCATCATGCGAAAAAAGCGTTTTTCCATTAACCCAATATAATATTTGGGCTGATGTTGACTCATATGATGATAAAACACGGGCCAAAAATGCTTAAAATATCCTTTCCGTTGATAATCCTTATGTAGACAAAGCTTGTCAATCTCCCATACACGCTCTTGATCGTCACGAATATCTGCGTATTGTGAAAATGCCCATCGTCCTTCCACAGTGCTATTAGGGTTTTTCGGATCATATGGTATAAATTCGACTGTCCCAATAACAATTTTCCTTTTGTTGGGATTTAATAAATTATAACGGATGCCATTTTTAGCATAGGGGTCATTATACCAGCCATATAATGCACAAAAATATTCCCATGTCTCAGCAAATCGTCTTTGCTGACGGGCGGTTTTGACGATCTCAAACATTCATTTCACCTACTTTATTTTTTTAAAATAAGCCTCCCATACTCTTTCCCTATACTAAGCTATTGATAGATAAGTGTATGGGAGTATATATTTTCCTGTGCTATTTAACTATCAAGACCTGGAGTCGATGGATCTGTTGGATCACCCGGATCAGGATCTTTCCCTCCGCCTTCTGGAGGATTATGCCACTTCATCGTCATGCTTACATCTAGAATTTCTAGATCTGGTTTCTGCCATGTTTTCTTCATTCTTTTCACCCTTTCTTTTTCTTATATAGGACTATTACTAGCTCTCTATGGGAAATCCTAATATTTGAAATGACTCACCCCCTTAAATGCTTTTTCTGGAAAACCTCACACTATGAAATAACCTCCATCTGTCCTACTAATAGTTTGTGAAACACATTGTTTTTTTCTTGTGATAGTTGTCTGAACCCACCTTGTTGAATCATTTCTCCATGTTCTAGGACAATAACTTGATCCGCGTTCCGGATGGTGGAAAGTCGATGGGCAATCACCAGAATCGTCATTTTCCCCTGCAATTTTTCTAAAGCTACTTGAATTTCCCTTTCACTTTCAGTATCAAGGGCACTTGTCGCCTCATCTAACACAAGGATAGAAGGTTTCTTTAAAATCGCTCGCGCCAACACAATCCGTTGCCTTTCCCCACCCGAAAGCTTAATCCCTCGATCTCCTATTAACGTATCTAAGCCTTCCGGTAGTTTTTGTACAAATGCAGCAGCAGAGGCAAATTCTAATGCCTGCCAAATCTCCCGCTCACTTGCCTCAGGCATAACCATTTGTAAATTTTCACGAATGCTCGTATTAAACAAAAATGGATCTTGCGGCACATAGCCAATCATTTGCCGCAGCGACGATATATTTTCAGTCATTAAGGGTTTGTCATCTATAAAAAATTCACCCCGTTCTGGTTGATTAAGTCCCATAACGATGTCAATTAAAGTGCTTTTCCCTGCACCTGATTTTCCTACAAAAGCAGTCATCTGTTTGGCAGGAAGAAACAGAGAAATATTTTTTAAGGCAAAGCACGCTTGGTTATAGCGAAAGTCAATCCCCTTTAGCTCAATTCCCTTTTCTAATCTAAGAGGAGTTCCCCTTTCCCCTTCTACACATTCTACGGATTGTAAACACTCCAACTGTAAGGATTTTACTGCCTTAAAGGATGGTATCGTTTTTGCAATTTGTTCTAAAGATGATTGAATACCTGCTACCCTTGGCCATAGTCGCGAAAAGATAATGATAATAAGCATTAACTGACCAACCTGGGAGTGGAACATTTGCACAGTGAAAAAGAGAAACAAGACCATAAATACGGCCGCAGCAATTTTATAATATTGCTGAGAGGTCATTCTTAATTTCGTATATTCTACCTGTTCTTGCTCCATTTGTTTGGTTACAGATAAAAACCATTGCAATCGAGATTTCTCCAATGTATTACTTTTAATATCTTTAATACCATTGATTTGGTCCGTCATCCCAGCAAGAAAGGTTTTCCCAAGCTCATAATTTTTCTGTCCTAATGCCATGGATCTTTTGAGAAACTTTCGATTCAAAAAAACAATCAGAACCCCTGATAATAAAACAAAGGTCGTAATTTTTGCAGATAAGAAAAAAGCAAGAATGATTTGAACGATCGTAAAAATCAGGGAAGCCATAAATTGTAAAAAGGCATATGTGCCTCCACTCGTACGAGTAACTTCTGTCAGCAAAAGATTCACGAGATCTGATTTTCTCTTTTGAATAAAAAAATTCCAATTCGATTGGATTACAGCTGTGTATGTCTGGATTCGCATATGGCGGAGAAATCGATTTTGAATAATCGCATTTCGAATCATAATTTGTTTCTCTATTAAATTATGTACAATCACAATGAATAGATAGATTCCTAAAATAAGTGGTAAACCGATAATAATCGAGTCATTTTGAAAAAACTGAAATAAATTTCCAATGGAAGAGTCCCCTATATCAAGTTCGATCAGGCCACTCAAGCGAATCATGGGAATAAGTAATAAGATGCCAATACCATCCAATAATCCAATGACAGACATCGCAATTAAATTTATATAGAGAATCTTTCCTGAAAACAGATGAATTTGCTTTAAAAAATACAATAGATCGCTCATATATACTTCTTTCCTCCCTTCTTATTTCCTATCAAAAATTCCATATAAAGAACATTAACCTATTTTTTTTCTATATAAATACCATATCTCTTATTTTTTGTTCTTAATAGTGAACACTATATCATTACTATATCCCCTCCCGCTGCAGTAGTCAACAGTTATTTAGTGAATTTTTCTACTTTGCACAAGCCGTTACATTCATGCCGTCTCCGAATACCTTACTAAAGAGGGAGTTATTTTGAGTCCCTCGCAAACCAAACGGAGGTTATAAGATGAACATATGGAATGTGAACCAATATGCCTGAGGGGCTGTATTTAATTGAGTTAGATCGTTGGAAAATAAAGAATGATGGAACCGAAGCTAGCCAAACTGCAAAAGGCATTAATGAAGCATTACTATGGGCAGCCAAGCAGGGAAATACGGAAGTTATTTTACCAAAGGGTACCTATTTAATTGATGAAAATATCCCGATTCAGCCACAAAGCTATATGACTTTCAACCTTGGAGGAGCAACATTAAGAATAACAAATAATAACCAATCGAAGTATTCGATCGTGTTGTTTCAAAATAATCGATACACGCGGATCACAAATGGAAAAATCGTCGGTGACCGCCATAACCATGACTTCTCAAGTGGTGGAACTCATGAGTTTGGTGTTGGTATCGAGCTAAGACATGATGTTGAATATATTACAATTGATAATCTCGAGATTTCCGATACAACAGGTGATGCCATTTTGGGGATAACCTCTTTCGGTGGCATTGGTGGAAACTTTCCGAAACTAGCTGGGAATATGGAAAGTGGTGGAATCAATACCTCAACTGGGGCCTTAACTGCAGACACAAATCGAATTCGTTCAAAAGTAAGTATTCCTATGATCTCACAAATTGTGAATGCCGGTTACTTTGGCCTTTATGGTGACAGTTATGGCGGGATCGGCAAAGACATTACCACCAACACCTATGATGTAATCTTTTACAAGAGTGATGATACGTTCTTAACCTCTATTCAAGATCTTCATTTCTTTGATGAAGTCGAAATCCCTACAGATGCTAACTATGCTAAGATCGTGCTCCATCAATCCACAGTCCCTTCCACTACTGGGAACACCATTACCATCCGGACACCCCAATTTCCAAAACATATTTACATTGAAAAGTGTAATCTCCACCATTGTCGTAGATTAGGGATTGCCATTTGTGGCATGAAACATTGCTATGTACGTGGGTGTGAAATTCATCATATCAGTGGAACTTCTCCCCAAGGGGCAATCGATATTGAAGATGGCTATGATATCAACCAATTTATCTATATAGATGGCAACAATATTTACAATAATAAGAGTTACAATATTATCGTCGTTGCAGGAAAGCATATCAATATTACAAACAATAAAATTCGCGACCAAATTTTTACACTTAATAATGGAGTTGACAAAGCAATTGTTGTAGATAATCACTTTCTGCATTGCAGTACCCGTCTTACAGGAGAAATTATATTTGCCAATAATCACCTCTATCACACTCGAACACTTTTAAATGGAAATGGGAAAGTGTTGGTTGACAGTTGTTTCTTTCATAATAGTCCATTGAATTTTGATAAACAGGAAGCCTATATTGCTCAAGTTAATAATAGTCGGTTTTTATTCGATCAAGATTTTGCCACGGAATCGAGTAACTCAGGTGCTCCTTTGATCTTTAGTACAGAACCTCAAAGCATCACGAATTCTACCTTTGAGGGAAGTGGTCAGCAAGCCTTCACAGTAGTATCCAATCGATCACATGATTGGGTTTTAACGAATGTCTCGTTTCTCAATATTAAACACAAAGAAAATCGAATTACCCCCTTGCCCCCTGGCACTTATCATGGATGTCGGTTTATTAATAGTGGAAGACTACGAGAAAATGCCAGTTATGACGATGTAAGTAAATACGAATTTAATCACTGTTATTTTGAGTGGGAATCCACCCAGTTATTCTATATGAGACCAGAACAATCTATTGATTTTTTCCAAGTCCATAACTGCTATTTTCTTAATCCAAAAGACGTAAATCCCGCCTTTTTTATTGATGGAAAATGGGGAACTCTCCGTTTTTCACAAAATACCTTCTATTTTCCAGAGGGAGACACTCGCTACATGATCGATATTCGTCCGTCCGCGGTTGCGGAAACCATCTATTTTACAGATAATATTTTTCAGTCAAGGCAAGGTATGACAAGTGTAAGTGCCGATAAATCACCAAATATCCCTTTATTTTTCAAAGAAAATATATTAAAAAATGCACCCGCCAATTTAAATAGTAATCACATCTCTGCCGGGAATATGAACAATACAAAACTTCAACCGTGATCTGGCCTAACCACTGATTTTGCCGAAAGGAGAGTTCTCTCCTTTCCTGTTATTTTACTCCAAATGAACGTATAGACCATTAGTTTTGCTATACTCATATTGCTTCTCACTGGTCATCCGTACCCTCTTTTTAAATTACAGACCTTTCGATTCCGTATTGAATGGCCTCAATACGGCCACGCTTTACTTTAAAAATCCGATCACAATTTTCAATGGTACTTAATCGATGAGCAATGATGATGATTGTTTTTTCTCCTTTCAAACAATCGATCGCTTTCATCATTTCCTGTTCCGTTTGATTGTCTAATGCCGAGGTTGCCTCATCCATAAAGAGAATTTCAGGATTATGATATAGAGCACGTGCAATGCCAATTCTTTGTCTTTGCCCTCCAGATAGCTGAATCCCTCGCTCTCCAACGGTTGTATTAATTCCATCAGTCAGATTTTCCACATATTCTCTTAATTGTGCTTGTTCAATGGCTCTCCATACTTCTGTATCATCGATACATGCAGGATCTATCCCAAATGCCACATTATTACGAATTGAATCATCCGATAGAAAGATCGATTGCGGAACATAGCCAATTTTTTGTTGCCATCTTTCGATTTGTTGAAAAAGCGGCTTTCCATCCACTAATACCTCTCCTTTTTCTGGCTGAAATAATCCTAGAATAATATCAACGATCGTTGTTTTTCCAGCTCCTGATTCGCCAATAAAGGCAACCGATTCACCAATAGGGATCGTAAGTGAGACATTTTCAATAGAAAATTCCTTTTGATTTGGGTAACGGAAAAATACTTCTTTTAAATCAATACTGTCTTGAAAATATCCTTTGCCCTTAAATGATGATCTTGACACTTGATTAAGATTAGTTTCTTGGAAAGAATTCTCTTCTTTTAATAAATCTTCATAGATAACGTTTAAAGCAGGTTGACTATACTTAATGGTTGTAATCATCGCAACAACACGATTAATCGAAGGCATTAAGCGGAAGGCAGCCATTGAAAATAAAGCCATTGTGGAGACTAGTTGTGATGTGTCTGTTCCTTGAAAAATAATCATTAACATCGTGATCAAAATAACTGATACGAGTAATGTCTCAATAAATAGTCTTGGAATCTGTTCCAACACTTTCATATAACGACTATTATTGGCCTTTATTTGGCTTTGTTTCGTATAGGATTGCACAAAAAATGCTTCTTTGCCAGAGACCTTCACTTCTTTACTAGCTCCCAATCCTTGATTCACCCATTTAATCACCGATCCACTCACGACTTGTTGTTCTTTACCGAGAGTACTGATCTTCTTACGAAAGACTTTAAAAAACAAACACACACTTCCGCCTAATAGAATAGAAGCTATCACTGTTGCTTGAAAAGCTGTCACTAAAAGTAAAACAAAAATACAAATAATCACAAGAGCTTCTGCCAATAACTGGAAGGTCGATAATACGATCCCTTGAAATACTCGCGGCACTTCCTCATTTACATTTCTCAGCAATTCCGCTGAATTACGTTGCAAATGGAACGTATAGGGTTTTGTCAAATATCTCTGCAGCAGTCTTTGTGAAAGTCGTACCTGTTCATTGAGAACAATTCGATACTGAATATAATGAAAGAATAAAAGATAGCTATTTTTAAGCATAAAAATCGATAACAGTACCACAGTGGCAAAGATCATAAAAGCACTCGTCGATTGAAAGTGAAGCATATGGTAAAGGAAAGATAACAAAGCATTTTCCTGAATAACAGACGGATTGGTCATCATTCCTACAAAAGGCACAATCAAACCAATTCCGACTGTTTCAAAGACCGCAGCCATTATCATCATAAAAAATAAGATAACCAATTTCTTCTTTGCCCTTTTATTAAACAGCATTAGCAACTTATCAATTGTCGTTCTCAAGCTATTCACACCTCTATATTACGTTTAATCGAGCATCCAACGCATTCTAGCTGTAAATTCTTAATCAGCTTTCTTTGTAATCCTTCATCTGTAATTAAGCGGATAATCGCCTGGTAGATCTGATCCTCATCAAAATCCGTTAAGAGTCCTGTTTCTTCCTGTTTTATTTGTTCACATGCCCCGGTAAACTTCGTACTAATAATTGGTTTTGACAAACACCGTGCTTCCGTCAAGGTAATACAAGAGCCTTCATGTCTGGATGGCTGAACATAGATGTCACATTGCTTCATAAATGGGTAAGGATTAATCTTTGTACCTAATAAAATAAAGTCATCCTCAAGCTGGCGGGCTTCAATTAGCTTTTCGTATTCATGTCTTTCCTTACCATCCCCGATGCAATACCATCTGACTTTAAAACCAGCCATTTTTAATTGCGTCAACACTCGAATCGCTAAATCTTGACCCTTTTCTTTACTAAGCCGTCCAACAGTCAAGATCCTCAACCCATCATATGGATCGACAAAACCAGTTCCTTGAATCGCCATCTCTCTTACTACTTCTTGTGAAACAACATTGGGAAATACCTCTGTTTTGTATCGGAGTGTAGGCATTAGTTGACCTAATCGAGCTTTTCCTTCATGTGAAACAACATAAATTCTTTCAAATTCTTTATATACCTTTGCTGCAAAAAAGCGATTAAATCCAATTTTTGTTACATCAAAATGAATCCATTGTAATTTCCTTTTCGCTTCGATCTTTCGGGCAATAAAAAAGCTTATCAAGTCCATAGGACCTGCATAAGCGATCGCAATATCATACTCTTTTTCAGCTAATGGTTCATTCCTTAAAAGATATTGATATAATAAAGTGGTATCCTTTGTCAGTTTACTTATGATAGAAAAGCCTGCCAAGATGAGGGATTGGATGATTTTTCCCTTTTTAAGAGAATGCCATGCAGTTACATGTAATGGATGATGGACGATCTGTTTGATTTGTTGATAGTCTGCTATATATGTCACCTTGATATCCTTTGGTATTGATTTAAGAAACCCTCCATATTCCTCCAACAGTAAAACCGTAATCTCGTATTGCTCCCTAGGCATTTGCGTCACCATATTGAGCCAAGCTTTTTCGGTACCGCCTACATTCATATTAATCAACATAAAAAGGACTTTTTTCTTCATATTTAATCTCCATTAATCAATTGGTAGAACTTCTCTATTTCTTCTATATTTCCTTTTTTCTCCGTTTCAAGATATGCAATGATATCCTTTTGCAATGATTTATCTGTTATCAGGTTCAAGATTCCTTGACATATCGCTTTCGCATCGATATCGACTACCAATCCATTTTTCCTGTCAATCATTTGGTTGGAAGCAGCGGCAAACCTTGTGGTCACAACCGGGATATTGAGTATCCTCGCTTCTGTAATCGCTAAACCAAATCCTTCTACTCTTGATGTTTGTACATAGATATCTGCATCCTTTATATATGGATAGGGATTGGCTTTCACCCCAAGTAAAATAAAATGCTCCGATAATCCCTTTTCGATTATCATCTGCCTTATCTCTTTTTCTAATGGCCCCTTCCCAAGGGCATACCACTTAAAATGAACGCCTGTATCTCTCAGTCTTGCACATGCCTCGATCGCTAATTCATAGCCCTTCTGTGCCGAAAAACGACCAATTGTTAAGATTTTAATTCCTGTAAAATCATCATTATAGCTATCTCCAATTTTTATCATATTCGAAATAAATAAAGGATCGATTATATCATAAATGACCTTCATTTGGTTTCTAAATTCAGGAAAGGTTTCAGCTAGAATGTCCCTAGCATAATCAGAAACAGCCACAATATTATTAAATTGTTGATAACGTTTTTTTTGGAATTCCTTGTCTGTTGCTTCCAAGGAATAACTGGCATTAACCCAAGCATATTTTTTCTTTGCTGCTACTTTCTCTGCCACATAAAAGGTTGGAATCCCTTGTGCATAACTAATTGCAATATCATATTTTTTTGGTTGATCTTCAATGACTTTGGAGATAGCTTGCCAGAATATCCTTGCCTTTTGTGGGTTCGTATATTTCTTTCCACGAATTCTAACTGAATACTTGATCCTGGAAACGAGCATCCTTCCATTTGAATGTTTCATTGATTGAATGAATGCCCTCTTTAAAGGAGTCTTTGAAAAAAGCGTATATTTTAAGGGTGGGAGGAGATTGACATCCTTTGGTACTATTTCCTCTAATGCTCCCCCTTGGCTAAATAATAAAAGGTCA
Organism: Bacillus sp. SD088; assembly: GCF_017355205.1. Lineage (GTDB taxonomy): Bacteria > Bacillota > Bacilli > Bacillales > Bacillaceae_C > Lederbergia. The sequence continues at coordinate 56,521 of NZ_JADIJK010000005.1, read as the reverse complement.
ACAGAGTATCTGGAATAATCCAATAGTGATAGTAAAGTAACTAAGCTTTTCTCCGCTCCAGCACATTCGAGGGAATCGATCACAAATAAAAGGCTTTTTTTCATTTTTATACTTTCCTTTATCATATATTCATTTTCTAATAAAGTGAAACTTCAATCAGTGGGGGTTTTCCTTGATCCCCCACTTACAATTCTAGGTTTTTCCACGAATTCTTGAAGTGGGGGTTTTACAGCCAGTTAATGCGGGATAAACCATCTTAATTTCCCAATCGGTTACTTTATGTTTGCATTGACTTCCCTACTTTCTAGTGGACGAATTTCTTTTGCTGGTACCCCGGCGTATAAGGTATGGGCCTTACAATCCTTGTTTACCACTGAACCAGCTGCAATAATACACCCATCTCCGATCATCACCCCTGGGAGGATGGTTGCCCTTGCTCCAATCCAACATCCTTGGCCAATCACAACTGGTTTCCTGTCCGAATCCCCCGCTCTCTTGAACGGCCCTCCAATTTTATGACTTGATGTGCAGATTAACACATCAAAGGCGATCGCTGTATTTTCTTGGATCAATACCTTCTCCCAACTATCTATGAAGACATTATGATTTAGAAAAACACCTTGTTCAATGACGAGATTTTTCCCTCTGAAACTGCAGCCAGATCTAATATTAGCCGAAGCAGTTCTCATCCCAGCCATTTTATATAATAAAAACCGGATGGATTGAGGAATGAACATTGATTTTCCAAGCGTATTGACGAACAAATTCCATACGATTAATGAAAAATAATATTTTAGCTTCAGCATCTGCTTATTCCTCTTCTTTTTAAGAATGGGCCCTTTACACTTTCATTTTTTCCTTCACTAATGTCGACGACACTCCTTTCGTATAGGGAAAATAGACAATTTCCACCCCTACTTGAGAAAGTTTCCTTTCGACTTCACTAAAAAGAGGGCTCCCCTTCCAGTCATCGCCAACAAACATGATATCAAATTGGATCTGTTCCCATGCTGAAAGCTTATTCCGATCCAATTGCGGAACAACTTTGTCAACATATTTAATACCTTCAATAATCTCCAACCTTTCATGATAGGGGATTACCGGTGATTTCTGTTTATATTCCTTAACAAGCTCATCTGTACTGACCCCAACAATTAGGTAGTCACACTGATCCTTTGCCTTTCTGAGAATATTTAAGTGTCCGACATGAAATAGATCAAATACCCCAGTCGTATAGCCAATTTTATACGGCTTCATTTCTCTTCCTCCCCCCTGCAAAACAAATTTCAGTGATTCGCGCTACTACTCTTTCACTTGCTTTTCCTTCCTCAAATGAGCCCACTTTCTTAAAAAAGGTATGAAGATCAACATGATAATTTTCTCCGTCAAATGAAGCGATTGCTTTCAGTAATTGTTCTTGGTTCTTGGCAATTCGGAATGGTAGTGCTTTTAGATTGAAATATAGTGAACGATCGTGTCGGATATACTCTTCCAAATCCGGAACATATAAAAAGCAAGGTTTCTGAGTTATTGCGTAATCAAACATTAAGGATGAATAGTCTGTAATTAAAACATCCACAATACTTAACAATTCCTGGGTGTCATCATATTGGGTTACATTCAGCACATTTTCATGAGACTCAAGTTTGGAGGATTCCAAAAGTAAATGAGGATGTAGTTTCACTAGAGCCATCCACTCGCCTCCAAATTTTCTACGAAGTGATTGTAATACACTAGCATAATTTAAATCATAAATTGGCAAATCCTGGTTTTTTCGAAAGGTTGGGGCATATAATACAATTTTATAATTTGTAGGGATTCCCAAAACAGATCGTACGTTCACTTGTTTGATAGGGTCCTCTTTAAACAGTACATCATTTCTTGGTGTTCCTTGTTCGAAGATTTCTCCCCTATACCAAAAAGATCTCTTTAAAATCGCGGTGCTGTACTGGCAACCCGATAATAAGAGATCACATTTTTGTGAATCCTTTTTTGCCATTTTCACATAATGGGCAGGTAAGCTTGCGATTGCATCCTTCTCAATTTGCTTTAAACGCAGGGAGCTATGCCATGTTTGGATGTAGTACTGACCTTTTCTCTTCCTAAATAAATCTGTTGTACGGAAATTCGTAATGATCACTTTGGATGTACATATTTCATAAAAGTAAGAAATGGACATCATCTTAACCTTTCTTATCCCCTTTGTATCCTTTATTTTCGTTGGTTCCGAAAAGGCCCAGACAATGTCAAACTTGTCTTTGGGAATATGTTCGATTATATATTCCGTAATATATTTAGGATTACACCCATATTGATTTCCATAATAACTAAAAAAGAAGAGTTTATTCTTTTTAATAGGAAGGAACTGGAAAAAATATTGAATCGCAAGAATGATGTGTTTTTTTACACTCTCAACCAATTGACTCATTGACTTCATCCCCTTCTTTAAAGTGAGAGCGTGTGTTCATTCGTTCCATCCTAGGTGGCTGCTGTAATATTCTTACTTTCCCTAAAATCTTCCTTATAACGAGAAAACAGATATTTAGATAAGGATGAATGGTGAATAAAGTTAATTGCCTTTTTAAGGCAACATCCAAATTTACCGCCTTTTTAAACTGAGGAATGTTTTCCTTAATATAAGCGTAAATTTCTTTCTTTCGTATATCTGCTTTGTCTTTTCTCCCCTTCATCACTAATAGATTATAGTGAATGAGAGCTGTTTGTAAGATCAGTTTATACGATTCTGCTTGTAGTTCCGGATAATATTGTTCAACAAATTGATGCCTTTCTTTCAAACCGTCCAAGATATCAAGATTTTTTGGCGTATAATTGGAAACAATGCTATTTTCTCTTTGGTAGTAATAACATAGAGGTTCGTGAACCATCACATAGGTCTCGACTTGTTGCATGACGTGATGGGCCCAGAATACATCTTCAAATAGTACGCCTTTTTTGAATGGGATATTCTGAATCAGTTGCCGCTTATAAAGCTTTCCCCAAGCGAAGTTTTTGACCTTGTCGTTTCTAACTAACTCCGCCATTAATTGTTTATTCGTTAGTATGGTTGGAGCGTCATCCTTTGAATAAAAGCGAGAGTCAGACAATAAATGGTCTTTATAGGCATAATAAAAAGCCGATTGAACAATATCAGCTTTATACAAGGAAGCAGTATTGACTAGTGTACGAATCATATGTCTTTGCAACCAATCATCACTATCGACAAAGAGGATAAATTCCCCGCTAACATATTCCATCCCAGCATTTCTTGCATCTGATAACCCGCCATTTTCTTTATGAATAGAGATAATGCGTGGGTCCTTCGCAGCATATTCATCAATAATTTTTCCGGATCGATCTGGGGAGCCATCATTGACTAAAATGATTTCTAAGTTTGGATAGGTTTGCTCGCAAATACTATCAATACAGCGATGAAGATATTCTTCTACCTTATAAATCGGGACAACCACACTTACTTTTGCTGACATATCGACTCCTCTATTTCATTTTTAATTTATTCATTGAATTTCCTGAAGCCTTCATTCCTCTGATTGTTCGTTCTTCCATTTTATAAATTCGATCAAGGTTTTATATTTTTTAATTTCTTCCTTTTCAATGCCGGTTTCTTGCAACTCGTAAATAAATTTGACCCATTCTTCATCCAATTCTTGTGATTTTACTCTTTTTGAAGATGATAATAACGTACGTACATCCACCCCCAATACTTCTGCAATTTTTTCCATCACTTGAATGGAGGGGTTCTGATTAACATTTCTTTCAATATTACTCAAATTTGATTTGGCTATTCCAGCGCGTTCTGCTAGCTCCGTTAGTGTGAGTCCCTTTTGTCTGCGAATCTGCTTGATCTTTTTCCCTATCATATTCGTACCCCATTTACCTGAATGATTCTAGGCATGTTTCAATGTATAATTAAGACAATTTACCACTCTTCGTATTTCTTCTTCAGATAAATTGGTCCCTGAAGGTAAGCAAATACCTGTCAAAAATAACTGTTCAGATACGCTCAGATTTTGATGTGGATAGTAAGGGACTCCTTCAAATAATGGTTGGAGGTGAAGGGGTTTCCATACTGGACGTGCCTCAATATTTTCTCTAGCAAGTGATAAAAGGAGAGCCTTTGAAGCAATACCTGTTTCTTTTTCGTTTACTGTAAAGGTTGTAAGCCAACGATTGGAACGAGAATAGGCCAATTCAGGCATCAATTGAATCCCTGGCATCTTCGATAATTCCTGTTCATATCGTGAGAAAACCCATCTTTTGGCTTGAATCCTTTCCTCTAAGACTTCCATTTGCGCTAGGCCGATTCCAGCTAAAATATTACTCATTCGATAATTATAACCAACCTTACTGTGTTGATAATGAAGAGCAGGGTCTCGTGCTTGTGCGGCTAAATAGCGAGCCTTTTTTAGAGCTGCCAAATCATTGGATACAAGCATCCCTCCACCCGATGTCGTAATAATCTTATTCCCATTAAACGAAAAAATCCCGAATTTCCCAAAGGTGCCACTAGGTTTCCCTCGATAACTTGAACCAAGTGATTCAGCTGCATCCTCAATCATCGGCACCTCATATTCCTGACAGATTGAGGTGATTTCATCCATTTTTGCGTTTTGCCCGTACAGATTGACGACAATCACAGCTTTTGGAAGCTTTCCAGTATGAGAAGCCTGTTCAAACGCGACTCGAAGGGCATGTGGTGACATATTCCAGGATTCCGGTTCAGAATCGATAAAGATTGGCTGTGCGCCTTGATATAGAATGGGATTCGCACTGGCAACAAAGGTGAGAGAAGAACAAAACACCGTATCTCCTCTTTCCACTTCTAACAAGGCTAGCGCTAGATGAATTGCCGCTGTTCCTGAACTGACGGCAACTGCCCCTTTTACATCTAGATATTGAGCCATTTCCTTTTCAAAAGCATCGACATTTGGTCCAAGCGGCGCTATCCAATTAGATGTAATCGCCTCCTGAATATACCCTAACTCCTTACCAGATAAATGGGGAGGAGAAAGGAAAATTCTTTCACTCACTTTCGATTGAATCATTTACGCACCTCCATTCACTATTAATATGTGTTAAAAAAGGGCCAAGTCGGTTAAAGACGCTGACGTCAATCGCAAACGTCCGACATTAGTACATCCTATACGTCGAAAGTTCGAGGCGGCGTAGCTTGAGTAGCGGACTTGTACAGGATGTACTGACTTCGACGTTCGACACAGAACATGTCGCTACTTAGTCGAAGCTCATCCATCTCGTAGTGTCATTTTTACCGGACTTTTTTAACATCCTTTTTAATCATTGCTGGTACTCCCACTGCTTTACTAAAGGAAGGAATAGCGTGGATGACAGTCGCTCCTGCACCAATCACAGACCATTCACCGATTTTAATCGCAGGAATAATCGTAGCGCCAGCCCCTACTTGTGCCCCTTCTCCTACTGTGACATTTCCTGTTAGGGTTGAAGATGGAGAAATATGAACATAGTCACCCACCTGACTATCATGCTCGATCACTGCATTTGTATTAATAATCGTATGATTGCCGATGCGTGCATCAGCTTGCACAACAGCATGTGCCATAATAACAGATCCATATCCTATTCTGGCTGTTGAACTCACCGTTGCTGTAGAGTGGATCAGTGTGACATATTTGTTTTGTGGTAATTGCAGTCTATTTGTGATTAATTGTCTAATCTTGTTATTGCCAATTGCAATAAGAAGTTGAGCTTCAGGGTACATCTCTAGCATTCTTTTAAAGGCAAAAATGGGGCCAATGTATTGACTATGTTTTCGCTCCAATACTTGATTTTTATCATCTAACGAAGCAATGATTTCATGATCTGGCTGAGAAGCTACGAGATCATAAATCACCTTACTATGACCACCTTGACCAATCATCACTATTTTCATCCATGTCCCTCTTTCAAAGTAGACTTTGAACCTTTAAATGTCTCCACTGTGACATTCCCCGGTTGTCTGACCCCCTCTGATTGGATCACCTTCTTTAAAGTCAACATAAGAATCTTGATATCTAGTAAGAAGGATTGATTCTGAACATACCAAACATCTAATTTAAATTTCTCTTCCCAGCTAATGGCATTTCTCCCATTGATTTGCGCCCACCCTGTCATTCCTGGCCGCACAAGATGCCGCTGGGCTTGCTCTTTTGTGTATAAAGGTAAATATTCCATTAATAACGGACGTGGGCCGACCAAACTTAATTCTCCTTTTAATACATTCCATAATTGTGGCAATTCATCTAAGCTAAATTGGCGCAAAAGTAAGCCGAAACGAGTAAGCCTATCTTCATCAGCTAATAAGCTTCCCTGCTCATCCCTTTTATCTGCCATAGTACGAAATTTGTATAGACAAAATGGTTCCCCATTTAATCCTGGTCTGATTTGAATGAAAAAAATAGAACCGCCTTCTGTTAGCTTAATGGCTAGACCAATCAGCAACATAAGGGGTAAAAAAAAGAGAAATAAGAGCAGAGCACAAATGAAATCAATCAGTCTTTTCATTTGGTTTTCACACCTAATTCTCCTTTTTCTTTAACCGTTATGAGTAGCCATTTTAATTGAATTAGCTTAATAATATCCTCTAATTTAATGGTTTCACACTCTTCTCCTGCTCGATAGATCTCCTTTAATAATTGTTTAAATTGCTGTGATGAAAGACTTTCCATTTCCTCCACTTCTCCTTCAAAAATTCACTTCATATCAATGGCTTTTTTCTCATAACCATTCGGATTTCGTATTTGCCAATGCCAAGCATCTCTACACATGTCTTGAATGTCTTTTTGAGCAATCCAGCCGAGTTCACGTTTCGCTTTTGAAACATCTGCAAAACAAACCGCAGCATCACCTGGTCTGCGCTCTACGATTTTATACGGTATTTTTACCCCTGAAGCTTTTTCAAATGCTGTAACTAATTCCAATACACTATACCCCTTGCCAGTTCCCAGATTATAAGCCTCCACTCCTGTTGTTAGCAGCATTTTTTCTAATGCTTTGACATGACCTTTAGCAAGATCGACAACATGGATATAATCGCGAATTCCTGTTCCATCATGAGTGGGATAGTCAGCACCAAAAATAGAGAGATCCTTTCGTTTTCCAATTGCCACTTGAGTGATATACGGCATAAGATTGTTCGGAACTCCTTTTGGGTTATCCCCAATCTCTCCACTTTCATGGGCGCCAATTGGGTTAAAATAGCGTAAAAGGGCGATGCTCCAGTTTGAATCTGATTGATAAACGTCCCTTAACATTCCTTCAATGAGCAATTTTGTCCGTCCATAGGGATTCATTGCCCACAAATTAGCACTCTCACAAACTGGGACTTGCTCAGGCATGCCATAGACCGTTGCCGAAGAGCTAAAAACTAGATTTTTTACATCATATGTCTTCATCATTTCACATAAATAGACTGTACTGATGATATTCGTTTGATAGTAGGATAAAGGAGATGAAACAGACTCTCCTACAGCTTTTAATCCAGCAAAATGAATCACAGCCTCAATGTCATTTTGCCGAAACACAGCTTCTAAGGCTTTTTCATCCAGCAAATCGACTGGATAGACCTTAAAGGTTTTCCCTGTAATGTCCATTACCCTTCTTAATGATTCAGGATGACTATTACTGAAGTTATCCAGCACCACCACTTCATAGCCTGCTTGTAATAATTCAATACATGTATGACATCCAATATAACCCGCACCACCTGTCACAAGTATGGCCACTTTATTTTCCTACCTCCTTTGAGAGGATGTGATGCCAGCATCTTTAGTCAACTGGCCCTTTTATCCTCCCATTTAAATACACTCTTAACCTACTCTTCGATCAATTGATAGAGCTTTTCAATTTCTGTTTCATTCCCATAATCTGTTTGGATGGTGTTATCGATCAATCGCTCTCTAAGATCCTGATCATCAATCAATCGCTTAATTCCATCAACAATGCCCTCAATTGAAAGTGGTGTCACCCATCCATCAATACCATGCTGAGCTTGACTTTTTGCTGTCGGGAAATCGGTTAGCACAACCGGTTTTTCTAATATTTGTGCCTCACGAATGGTGACCGCCTTTCCTTCATATCGCGAAGGCTGAACGTATAGATCGCATGCTCGTATATATGGATATGGATTGACCTTCTTCCCTAATAAGAAAAAGTGTTTTTCGAGTCCCAATGTATGAATCAGTTGTTGTAATTCTTCTGCAAGTGGTCCGTATCCGACTGCATACCATTCCAGCTTATATCCCTGATTTATTAATTTCCTGCAGGCATAGATTGCTTGATCGATCCCTTTCGCATGGGAAAGGCGCGCTACTGTTAGGAGTATCGTTTTCCCTGGAACTCCCTTAATCTCATCAGGGATCGCCGCCAGAGCTTTGGCCTTAATCATGACTGGTGATAGAATGTTTTCGATGACAGTTATGTTGGCTTTATAGTCAGGATATTGCTGTAAAAATGTATTCGCACATTCCTCCGAAACAGCCACAATATCGTCCAGTCGATTCCACATGCGTTTCTCTAATGTTTTATTTATATGAATATGAGAGTAGTCCGTATGAATCCAACCAATCTTTTTCTTCGCTTTCACCTTTTGCCCAATAAAATGATGGGGCCAAAGAAAACTGAGCGCCACATCATACGTGTGCTCAACCCAAGGTAAAAACGCATTCGTCCATTCCCAACCATACTGAATCGTTAAATAGCCTGGTTCATCCATTTTTTTCAATTTTCCATACAGGGTGCTAAAGGATTTGGCTAACAACCTAGCGATGGCAATCGGAATATAGCCTTCTTGGGCAATCTGCTTAATCGACTTCCGAAAAGTTGCATAGCTTGGAACCTCTTGCAAAAGCTGGGGCCCCTCTGGCAAAAAGGCGAGAAGCTCCCCTTCATGTCGAAATAGAAGCAGGTCCACATCATATTGTTCATAGTCAATTTGCTGCAGCAAACCAATTAAGCTTCGTTCCACTCCCCCAATTGCGAGGTCAAACGAAGTGATTAAGATTTTTTTCTTCATCTTGTTGGACCTCGATCCCATATAATGCTAACCAATCTTGAATATTGTCTTGAATATGAAACCCTAATTTCTTTATATTTTCTATAATCTCAAGGTTACTCAATCTAGGCATAAGCAGGGATGACTGAATCTCTTTCGTCCAGATTTCGATGGATTCGTCGAGCTGAATATACTTCACTAAGCCAAGCCCCATATCGGTTTCTTCGGGAACAGAAGCTGAGGCAACACAAGGCGTTCCTGCACTCTGGGCCTCGATCATCACAATTCCAAACCCTTCAAAGATGGAGGGAAAGAAAAAGACATCAAAAGCATCCATAAGTCGAGGAATATCAGCTCTTACACCTAAAAAGCGAATATGTTCGACCAATCCTTGCCTTTGTGCCTCATGTTCAACGCTAGCCTTCAAAGGACCATCCCCTACCAAAATAGCAACAAAACGATCATCCTCTTCTACTAACGTTTTCAATACTTTCAACAGGAAAAGATGATTCTTTGATTCTGAAAAACGACCAACATGGCCTAGCAGAATGGCATCGTTGGCCAAATTAAGTTCCTTCAATACACTCTTCTTATTCCATCCATCTTTATTTATATATTCCCACAGGTTAATTCCATTCTTTAATATTTTCACTTTGTTATGATTCCTTGGACCAAATAAAAATGCGGCTGCCTCTTCACTACAACTACATAAATTTGTAGCAAAAAACTTAATGAGTAGTTGGAGAACTTTTAACATCAGTTTCTCCTTTAATCCACCTTGTTTAGGCCAATTATTACTATGTGAGTGACATATCCTTTCTTTGATTCCACAAATTTTTGCTGCAAGTGCTGGGATCCCACTTTGGTAATCTGTATGTGCATGAATCGCAATATATGGATTGCAGGACATGACCTCTTTCAACTTTTGGATATATTTAACTGGACCAATTTCTCCTAGGCTTGGAATATAAAATAATTCACCTCCCAAGGAACGAATCTCTTCATCATAGTCAGCCTGACGATGAGTAATAAAATCAAATTGAATGTTTGCATGATCGATGTTTCTATAAATATTCATAACCAACGATTCAGTCCCTCCGCGCCCCATGGCACTGACAACGTGCAGGATTCTTTTTGGCTCTTTCTTTTCCATTCTCCTACTCCCTTCCAATTTAGGGGATACTCAAAAACTTTGAATTCCTTAAAAAAAGTTTAAAAAATTACTTTTATATAGGGTTTGTAAATTAATGACATTTTCATAGAAATAATATAAAAAGTAGCAAACAATAAGGGAAAAGTAGATAACTCTTTGGTCTTCTTTTCTAAATAGCTTTACAATCCAGGAAATTAAGATTAGTTGATACAATGAAAAGTAAATTGAAAACCTTGCGAAAATCCAATTTTGTGTTGAAATAATCATAAAAACAAAGCCAATTAAGGCCATATTGACTATATAATCACTGCTTGGAAAGATTTCCCGAAGCTTATCTCTACCAAGAAAAGCAATCAATAATGGTACTGCATCAACCACAACACGAACAGTATTCGCTCCACCTTCATGAAACTCCGAATAATGTCCATATTGACTATCTTCAATGGCTGTAAATAATAGAGCTGAAAATTGTTCATAGCCTACGACAATAATGATAGAGAAAACTAATAAAATATAGGTCGCTTTTGACCATGCCTTATATCTGACAATAAAGTAAATGGGAATTAGTATGAGTGCACTCTGATGGAATGTGGAAGCAATCAGGACAATAAGAAAATACCTTAACCACTTTCCTTTCATTAAATATTTTGTTCCTGTAAAAATGATCGCCGCAGCTAAAAGTTGTCTGATGCCATTCATGGACACAAGAAATAATCCACCAGTAATATAAACATACGTACTAATCTCAAACAATCTCGAATATTTAGCTAAGACACCTACAATTAAAACATTCGTCAACAGGGCTGTTGTAAAAATCATCATTTGCGGATCATCTGAAATCTTCTTTAAAACCATTTGTAGAATGCCAAATCCGATATCCTTTTGAGATAAAATATACTCCCATGTAAATTCATTCGTTTCATAGATCGATTTATATACGTACGTATCGCCAATATTGCTTCTTAAGCCTGAAACAATGACTAATAAAAATAAGCTACCAAGCATTAATGATTTATTTAATTGAATTGGAACGGATGATAATGTTCCGAGCACTGGTTTTGCAAAATATCTGGAAAAAAGCGAAAAAAAATATACTAAGGCAAAGTTAATCCAAAGTACCGTCATAATTGCTCCTTTATATTCCTGCTTCGTATATACTTCTCATCTCGATGCTGATAATACCTCTTCACTATAAACCTTGGGGCAGCCCCTACAATAATCGGCTTAAAGATATATACATAATATTTCAGCGGGAGCTTCAATTGATAACACCCTCTCAATATGAGAAAAGCGTGATCCAAAGAATAGTTGAATTTCCTTCTTTTTAATGCGTTTCGATCTTCCTTCACTTTATATAAAGCTTCCTGTAAATTGTACCCTCTATAACCAGCAGCAAAAAATCGGATCCACAACTCATAATCCTCTGCTCTTCTCGTTCGTTTTGTTACGCTATATCCATTTAATTGTTCATAGCCCTCTTTCCGCATCATGATCGTCGCATGCATAAAGCTCTGATTCATCGGGAGATCTTCCTTCTTAGGTTCTAATTTTCCAATTCGAACCACTCTTTCTCCATGTTCATCAAAAGGAATCATTCCCGTACCAACGAGCATATAGTCAGGATGCTGATCCAGAAAAGCAACCTGCTTCTCTAATCTTTCAGGCACTGATAGATCATCACCATCTTGTCTCGCGATATATTCCCCCTGCACAACCTTAAGACAATGGTTTAAAGTAGCAGCAAGTTTTAAATTCTTTTCATTTTTTAGTAATTTAATCCTGTTCGGATATAATGTTGCATACCGCTCTGCGATTTCATAAGATTGGTCTGTTGAGCCATCATCGCAAATAATAAATTCCCAATCTGTATAGGTTTGATGAAGAATGGATTCAATACTTTGTGGTAAGGTTTCCGCACAATTGTATATCCCCATGATGACAGAAACCTTTGGATGATCATTGGGCATTACGAATGTTCCTCCTCCTGTTCGTTAACTTATCCCGATCTAATAATATATAGTGCCATAAGCTCGTTTGATTAAAATGATTGCGAGAGAATAGGTGGGCATTCCTTCCCATTTCATCGCATAATTTTTGATCAAAAAATAACTTTTCCATTGCTTCCTGAAGTGGTTTAATTTTTCCCTTTGTCACCACCAACCCTGTCACATCCTGTTTCATGGCATTCGTGGGACCAGGTATATTAGTCACGATCACAGGCACTCCCATGATTTCAGCTTCAATGACAACACTGCCAAAACCTTCCCGATAACTTGGTAAAATAAAAACATCCATTGCCGCATAATATTTTTCAATTTCATGGATATATCCACAGTAAATCACATTTTTACATTGCTTTGACCATTCATAAATATCTGCTTCTATCGAGTTTATTTGATCATCCGGTCCGGCAATAAGTAATTTTACATTGTTAGCTTTTTCATCCATCTTCTTAAAGGCATGAAGAAGCTCATTTATCCCCTTATCTTTATTTATTCTGCCAATAAATCCATAAACGAAATCATTCTCAAGGATTCCATAGCGCTCTCTAATCTCAGCTTTCCAAACTTCCTTTTGATGGATATCAAATCTCCTTGTATCAACACCGTTTGCACTTCCGTTCCAAATGACTCTACTTTTTGTTGATGAATATAACCCCTCTTTCCTTCCAAACAGTAAGTTCCCATGACTATCTGGTTCAATCTCTGTTGAAAACTGACAGATTACTTTTTCTATCCTCTTTAACAATTGCCTCATCCATCCTTGGTACCCGACATACCGAATTCCCCATTGACAATAAAGGCGAACAGGTATATTAGCCATTCTGGCGGCAATGGATGAATAAAATGCGGCGTTCGGTGTTGAATATTGGACAATATCATATTTCTCCACTTTGAAAATTTTATACAAATGCCAAATACTTTTGATCATCCCAATTCCCTCAAATCCACGATTCATCGCTACTGGTCGATATTGAATACATTTTGGTAATTCCTTCGCCAAATTTGAATCAGGATCGCAAATAACCGTGATATGATAACCATTTCGGCTTAGGAACATTAGTTGGCTGATCAAAAAACTTCTTACAGTAATCGAGGTCGTTGTGACAACACAAAGTTTTTTATTCACATTTCTCACCCAATAGTTTTTATTTTATAAAGTGAAACTTCATTCAGTGCGGGTATTACTGCCAGTTAATTCGGGATAAATCAATGCCAACCATTTTTTAACCTGAATAGGACATCAATGGCAGAGCTTCTGGAATTAAATTATTATTAGCCAAGTCAATTAAACGTTCTTTTAATACCACTCGATCCATCCCAGAATACGTTGCAATTAGTTCCTCAATTTCTGCACTATAAAGTTTCGCCGTCTTCCCAACATAAATATTCGGGTATACCTGTTGCTCGTGGATTTCATCTGCTTTTAATAATTCTTCAAATAACTTTTCCCCGGGTCTAATACCGGTAAATGCAATCTCTATTTCCTCCGAAGAATAACCTGAGAGTTGAATTAAGTTTGTTGCTAAATCTACAATCTTTACGGGTTCTCCCATATCTAAAACAAAAATTTCTCCCCCATTTGCCAATGCGCTTGCTTGAATGACAAGTCGAGAAGCTTCCGGGATGGTCATGAAATACCGAATCATATCTGGGTGGGTAATGGTAATCGGCCCCCCTTTTCGGATTTGCTGTTTAAATAATGGAATCACACTGCCACGACTTCCGAGAACATTTCCGAAACGAACGGTTACAAACTTGGTTTTGCTTTTTTGATTCAGATCTTGAATCACCATTTCAGCTAGCCTTTTGCTTGCTCCCATCACACTTGTGGGATTCACCGCCTTATCCGTTGAAATCATCACGAATGTTTCGACACCATGCCAGCTTGCTGCTTCTGCCACATTTCCTGTACCAATTATGTTGTTTTTCACAGCTTCCTCCGGATTTCTTTCCATCAAGGGCACATGCTTGTGGGCGGCAGCATGGTACACAACATTAGGTTGGTATGTACTCATGACCAACATCATCTTTTTTTCATCTTGTAAATCAGCAATTTCCGTTAGAAATTCAATCGGTTCATGCCTGAATCTTTCTTTTAATTCCAATTCAATCGAATAAATACTGTTTTCCCCATGCCCTAATAACACAAGCTGTTTAGGATTAAATTGGGAAATTTGCCGACAAATCTCAGAACCAATCGAGCCGCCAGCACCAGTAACTAGGACAACTTTATTCGTTATATCCTTTGAAATACTCTTGAGATCTAAGTCAACGGGTTCCCTTCCCAATAAATCCTCCACTTGTACATCACGAAATTGATTTACCGATATTTTTCCGCTCACAATATCCTCCAATTTAGGCAAAATTTGTGTTTTGACATTCGTTTTGGCACATTCTTGGAAGATCGTATTTAATCTCCGTTTATTTAGTGAGGGAATCGCAATAATGACATGTTCAATGTTTAAATCTTCGATCACCTTCAAGAATTGATAGATCCCACCGAATACCGGAACACCTAATATATCAAGCTGTTGCTTTTTTACATCATCATCAATAAAAGCAACGGGAAGCAGCTCAGCATCCTTGCTTTTCAATAATTGCCTCGCCACCATCGCTCCCGCTGAACCAGCACCAATAATAAGCGTTCTTTTTTGCTTATCCACCCTGTTCAAATAACGATCCCGATAGATTCGCCAACAAAATCTAGATCCACCTATCAACAATAGATGAAGTAAGCAAGTGACAGCGAGAAAGCGGAAGTGTATTTGCTGAAAGAAGATTTGTTGGACTCCCCCCGCCGTTAATAAGGTAAATAGCGCTACTTTAAAAATAATGATTAATTCACCAATACTCGCATATTCCCACGATTTTCTATAAAACTTAAAGATATACGAATATAGATAATGGCTTAATAATATAGAAAGGGAGCTGATCATAATGGGAAATGCAAACACAGAAAACGTAGGACTTACTAAGAAACCACCTAATAAAATAGCTGTCAAAATAATGACAGTATCTATAACCATAAACATCGATAAACGTTGAACATAACTCATCCAATCCCTCCTCGTCTGCTGTATACTTTTGGGTATTTTTAAAAATCTTAATGACATGGTTTTCTTAAAAGTACGTGTTCAAAAAGGAGGATAAAAAGGACCAAGTCGGTTAAAGACACTGATGTCCTGTCAGCAACACCGACACTAGTACATCCTGTACGTCGAAAGTTCGAGGCGGCGCAGAGAAGCAAGCCAACGAGCTACCACAGGATGTGGTGACTTCGACGTTCGACACGGGACGTGTCGGTACTTAGTCGAAGGTCTTTTATCTTGCAGCGTCATTTTTACCGGACTTTTTGAACATCCTCTAAAAACCACATCATTAAAATCTTTAAATTGACTTGGGCATCTAACCCGCCCTCACATCACACTACCGACAACTTGTGTCTAAGGTCTTTCAACCCACAGTATGATCGAGTGCCTCCATTGATAGTGGGAAAGAGACATCCCCAGTCAAAATTCTTAATAACGAACGTTTTGTTCAAAAAGTAATCATGAGGAGGAACCTCACGAAAATTTGTTCATTTTATCATTTGTCGTTAATTAACCCGTTTTTTCATTAAAAATAACGCCGATAATTCTCGCATTCGCAAAATCTAGCACTTTCTTTGTCTCAACCGCTGTTTCGATCTTTGTTTTATCTTGCCGAATAACTAAAACAACCCCATCGCTTAGATGTGCAATAATTTTTGTGTCGGTTACGTCCAAAACACTTGTAGAATCCAGTAACACAATATCATATAGCGATTTCACTTTTTTCAATAAGTGCTGCATTCTTTCAGAGGCGAATAATTCCGCAGGATTATAGAGAACTGCACCACTTGTTAAGATATCTAAATTCGTAATTTGCGAATAATTCACAGCTTCTTCAAACGTTGAATTTCCTAAAAGGACATCTGTTAAACCAACATTATTCGCCACTCTAAAAATATGATGAATACTTGGATTTCTTAAATTACTATCAATCAAAAGAATCCTTTCTTTCTTTTGTGCCATCGACACGGCAATATTAGCTGCAGTCGTTGTTTTTCCTTCTTGCTTATCAGGAGAGGTAATTAAAAGGGTCGTGCTCCCCATCTCTCCATTTATAAATTGAATATTGGTGCGTATGGTACGAAATTGTTCCGAAATAACTGACTCAGGATTCGTGTATGTGATTAAATTAACTCGCTTTTCCAACTCTTTGCTTTTATTTAGAACCAATCGAGTCACCTCTTATTTTTAGTACCATTTGCATATTTTTCTTCCTTCTCACATTCTTCTTACTCATTTTGGAAATACTCCCCAGGACTTGAATACCAAGGATGGACTCGACATCATGCTCTGACTTAATGGAATCATCTAAGGAATCAAGCAAAAAGATCAGCCCTACCCCAACAATAATTCCAGAAATAAAAGCAACCACTAACAGCTTATTTTGATTATCTTGGCTAACTGGAACAGGATTAGCTTTTGCTTCCGAAAGAATCCTGATATCTTCAAACTCAATAATGCTTGGTATCTCCTTTTTAAACACTTTTGCCGTTGTATTCGCAATATCCGCTGCTGTTTGCGGATTTGCATCTGTCACACTAATTTCCACAACCTGGGAACCTTCGATATTTGTTACCTCGATTTGTCCAGCCAAGGTCTTTGCTGATCTATCCAGCCCTAGTTCATTGATGACACTCTCTAAAACAATCGTATCCTTAATAATCACTTGGAGGGTATTCCGATATTCACTATTAGCATCAATAATAATATTGGTAGAGGTTTCATATAATGGCGCTGTCTTATTTTGACTACTATAAAACCAACCAGCCATTGTCGTAAAAAATGTAATGATCAAGATGATCCAAAAACGCCGTTTGATCACTCTGATCAATTCTTTTATATTGATTTCTTTTGCTACTCTCCTGTCCGCACTGTGCATTTGACTGAATTTATCCATAAAGACCACCACCTTTACAACAATCGTTCCTAATAAAGAACATAACAAGTTAAAAAAATAATCTTTCCTACAGATTTATATGAATGGATCCCTTTTACCATTCTACACCCATGATAGTTCTTTATAACGAACAAGTCAATAGATAATTATAATAAAATGGATATATTTTGCTAGTTGTTCTTTGTGACTTCAAAGTTCAACCCTAGGAGATGGCTTCTTTTTTGTTTTTCGCCATAGCCATAAAAAGGGACGTAATGGAAAATAGAGAAAATGGAATCTAGTTGGTAAAGCCAATGTCTCAGCATCCGTATAGTAAGGATATAGTGTGCTTAATAGATAAAAAACCTTTTGCCTGTTGGACATTAAAGAAAATAAATGTTTTGCGTGATATTCAGCCACCTCTTTTGGCACTGGATCTGAATGTAAATGAACCATTTTTTCTACATAATAAACGGCTCCTTCAGCTAATTTTAGTGGTCGTCTTCCCTTAAAAAATGACTTCATCTCCTCGGTAATATTTGTCTTCAGCAACTGTTGCGAAAGAATCAATGATTGACCTCCAACTGAACAGACTTGATATTTTCGAAACTGTTTAAGAATTCTTCTCCAATCTAGTCCTTGTTGTGTAAGTTTATGGATATCCACAAGCCAGCGCAAACGTGACCAACCATGGCGGGCACCATGTGTGACAAGAAAAAAGAATAAGTCTTCTTTACTTAACATGTATACAACACTATTTGTCAGCAAACTTTTTCTTTTTCTGTCCCATAATTCAGCAAAGCTTGGCTCTTTACTAGGAGCTGGGTTCAACCTCCAATGAATTTCGATTTTTATCCCCTGGATAGGGTGATAATAAGTAAAGTGATGATGTCGCCATTTCCAGTCATTTAGTAAGGTTTGAATATATTCATCCTTTTGATAGCCTTGTGCAATCAGCAAGTTCTCTGTCTGTTCAAGCTGATGAATGGGAATAAGAATATCCAAATCTCCGGATGTACGTTTTGATATATCCCCATATAAATCTTCTGCCAATAGGGGCCCTTTTAAAAACAGAGAGCGGATTCCTTTTTCTTTAAATAATTGGCTAAGTCCCTCAATTTCGGCACATAAATGGAGCATTCGAAAAGTGTTCTTTTTAAATAAGTTTGTAAGTGTTTTTTGTACGTTTTCTGAAACCCTTGGGTCATTCTTTATCTTCGTAGCTAATAATGGATAGAGACGATGATGGATTGCTAACTGAACGAAAAGATCCCAGTCAATATCTTGAAACTTTTCCCATTCTATCTCCTCTTTATTTTGTTCATTAACCCATTCCAACATTAATTTTAATTCTTGAGGAATATTTCCTAAATCAAGTTCCTGAAGCTTATTCATAACTTTCCCTCTCAACTAATTGATTGCTTATGTTTTTCGCGAACCTACTAACAACCGTAAATTTCTCCATTCCTTCTGAGCCAGAAATATAAATAGAACCGCTCCTTAACCATGCATGGGCAATCAACTTTCCGACTTCATCTCTAGCAGTCCCCAAATATAGCGTGCTATCGATGCCCCGTTTCTCAAGCATTTTCATCCCAGCTATCGCTTTCACAAGACATTGGCTTTCCCACAGCGTATATTTGCTCATAATCTGGATAGCATTGGAGATGTTTTTCAAGATTTGGGTGTTTGATTTGGTTGGATGATAGGTCGTTTCACCCATATGATTTCCCAATGTAGAAGCGACCTTCGAGAATGGGAGGTTTTTCAGCATTCTTGCCCATCCCAAATAAATATACGCTTCAATCAAAAGAAATCCTGTTTTTGGATGTAAACGCAAAAACGTCATCAGTTTCGCAAAGACTCTCATTCGACATTCTCCTATTTTTCGGGAATCCTTTTAACCAGATCTTCCTCTAATAAATGGCTTATAAAAGCTTGAACCTGTTCTTCACATTCTTTCGTTTCCACTTGATAACGAGTAAGCAGAGATGTAATGATTTGCTTAATAGAAATTGGTTCTTTCATGAGTTCCCAAATTTCTCCGCCAATTTCACCTAGATTATAATATTTTCCATTATGAATACTTAGCATCACTTTCTCATCACCCATATTACTAACAATATTTCCTTCAACTTGAACAACTGCTTGATCAAGGGACCATTTTGTCGTTACCATTTCTCTTCACCCTCCTTATGAATAGTCTTTAATATCAATGTTGTTAATTTATCGGCTGTAAATGAATGAGTTGGTCGCTGGATTTGGTATAGCTGAGTACAACTCGCGATTCTTGTCATCAGATGAAAATGCCATTCTTTTAAACCAAGATGAGATAATAAAAAATTCCGGTACGTATGCTGAAACAAAATTTGTAATCGTTGCAAAGTTAGAATAGGTTCCATAACTACTTGCTGACGATTTGTTTTTACTAATTCAAATATGCCGGCCAATGGCAAAGGCGCCGTAGCAAATTGAGTAGAAACAGGAATTGCAAATTTGCTTTCTCTTTGGAAGATAGGACGATATCCCTCCGTTCCCATTCCGAAAGCTTCCAAACTTTCTTGCCAAAGTTTTTGCTGTGGATATGTGGGTGAAACCACAGGAATATTTTGCTGGGTAAAAGTGATTGGAATAACATCATCTGTTAATAACTGAAACCCTTGGTGCAAAAAAGCTGAAGCAAGCGTTGATTTACCTGCCCCGGAATCGCCGATAATTGCATAGGCCTTCCCATTAATGGCAAGTGCACTTCCGTGTAATGGTAAAACCCTTCTTTGCAAAAGTAGTGCCCCCATACATGAGCCAAGAATATACAAGCGGACTTGGTCTTCATGGGCATGTTGCAGCGGTGATACGGTAATTTTATTTCCATCTTGAATACAATAAATGGCTGTATGAGGGATGTGAAATAGTACTTTATTTTCCACAACTTTGAAATAGCGAGTGTCCCCCTTAGCTTTATTCCACATTTCTGTCAAATCTCGGATTTCAATGGAGATCGTCATTTCCTCACTTTTCTCCTCAATTTGAGGTAACTCTGGCAATGGGAACTCACTTCGTACATGCATCCCAAATGCTTTATAGACAACTGGATTAAATGTAGTAACCATTTTTCCTCCATGCTACTTAAATTTTGTGTTGTAGCCCTTATCCCTTTTTCAAGTTATAAGGGCTCCTTAGTAAAGCCCTTTTTCCCTTAAGTGCGTGTTTATCACACCCCTTAAGGGGTTAGAAGGTTGCAATTAGAAGCTAAAAGACACTTAACTATCATAATGAACCGTGTCTTCTGGATCTGGATCCGGTTGAACTGCATCTGGAATGGATAATCCGGGACCCGCCATCGTCATTCCAATTGTTAGAACTTCTAATTTAGGCTCTTGCCATTTCTTCATCATCCTCACCTCCTTTGAACAAAAGCGCAAGCGACCGTTTTGCGACGTACAAACTTTCTAAGCTTCTGACGAGATAAAGGATACACGGCGAAGCATGAGCCGATGTTGACTTATCGTAGGAAGAAGCTGAAAGTTTGCTAGTCGCTGGGCGCTGGAGCTAGACGACAAAACTCAAAATTTCAACTTATACACAAGCAACAATTTTATAATTTCCTATGCTAGAACAAAAGCGCAAGCGACCGTTTTGCGACGTACAAACTTTCTTAATAAGGATGAACAGTAAAGACGCCATGCCTTCCTGTTGGAACTTATTTCAAATTTATAATTCCTAAGCAAGTATTAAATTGTCTGAATAAAACGGTGGAGAATTAATGTCCGCATCAGTACTTTAAATTCAAATTGAAATATCCATGCATCTTTTGGTTTTTCTTTCATAATGGCTAAACAAGACTGAATGACATCTTGATCAACCATCTCTTGCAGGATGGGATTTTTTTGTAATTGCTCTATATCTCTAATAAAATCCCTCCAAATGTCTTTCATTCGATGGACACCATCTGCTCCTTGGATCCCTTTTGTTGTCCGATTTAGACGAATATCATCAGGCAAGTACCCCTTCATGGCTCTTCTAATTAATGATCGATCCATTCCTTTTTGAACATATTGACTTTCAGGCAATGACAAACAAAAACGAACAACCCGTAAATCATTGGTTGGATCACGATCAACGACCCCGTATTTTAAGGATAACTTTGTTCCATATGTACCTGTCGTATTCCAGTAAAATAATTGTTGATATTGTTCGGTTCGAATCTTGTAAATATCTGTCTCCAACTTCCCGTGCGGATCAATATTTTGAGCTTGAAGCTTTTCGTGCACCTGGGTTTTCTTAGCAAAATCTTTATTGATAAACACTGGAAAGGCCGATACATGATTAAGCTGACTTGGATAAATCGTAGGAAAAGCTTTATTTCCAATTCTCTGGATCATGCTCTTTCTACCTATGCCTGACTTGTGACTAAACAACTGAATTTCATTGTACAGCCTCCACCATTTCATTTTTTTAAATAATCGAGCATAGTAATCCCAAATCGGCCCCCAGGAAATGGACCAGTTTCCCCTTTGTCCTGTTAAAAGTACACCAATTTCCCTTCGATTAGCTTCTTCATAAATCCCTTTTAACCAATAGGTATTTTCAAAGAATTTATAAGGCATTTCTAATAGATCAAGCCAATCATCAATTTCTGAATAAGGGTGTCGATCTTGAAAACTTACATAGTTAGGAGAAATATTGCCAATATGCTGGACAATTGATTCTATTTGCGGACGTTCATTCGCAACTCTACTCCTTGGTGTCCAATCTTTAAAATCCTTTACTGGAACATAGCTAAAAGTATGCAGCCTTTTATTTTTCGCCTTTAAAGTCTTTGCCGCCATACTTGCAACAGAACTAGAATCCAATCCTCCGCTTAGATGAGCACCTACTTGACGAAAAGTGCGTAAACCTCCATCAACTGCACTTGAGAAAACATCGCGAAAAGCCTCTTCATATTCATAATCTGACTTTAATCTTAATTTTGTATCTTCTGGTAATGTGCAATAGCGGTTAAGTGTAAGCCGATCATCAGTCACAGTAATGGAATGTGATGGTGGGATTTGAAATATATCCTTATACACTGTTGAGGCCGAATCAACTGAATCGACCAAACCTGGATTTGCCAGAAATTCTGCGATCCATTGTTCATTTAGCTTCTTTTGTATGAAAGGTACAGTAAATAATGGCTTAACGATTGTACAGAAAATAAATTGATGATGTTGATAAGCATAGTAGAGCGTTCTTTTTCCTGAGTAGTCCCTCGCCCCAAACAGTTTTCTTTGTTTTTCATCCCAAATGACAAAAGCAAAATCCCCTACCAAAAATTTCGGGGCATCCTCGCCCCACTCATGATAAGCCAATAAAATTAATTGACTATCTGTAATCTGTTGACGGTCTCTATAATGGATTTGTAATCGTTCAAACAATTCTTGGCGGTTATCAATAATCACATCTGCTGTAATAGCCAGTTGCCGATGAGCATCATAAAAGGGTAACGACTCTTCTATCGATTCAGGTGTTATCCACTGAGCATGACACCCAAGAAAGATAGAATCCTTTTGCCATGTCTGGACATCGTCTGCTGGAAACCGCTCTAATTCCTGCATGATCCGATTGCCATCATCATTTAATAATGGTCCCTGCGATTGACGAAAAATTCCAGCAATGGCACTCATCTTTTTCCCTCCTTGTACCGTATGTTTAGGTTGAAACATTAGAAAAAACCGGATATCCTATTTTATAAGTTTATGATTGTTCTAGTAAAAAGCACATCTTCGTTCTTCATAAAGAACGATTATCATAAAATTATCATCAATTATTTTTCTTGTCAACTAGTTTTTCAAAATATTTCTTATTTCTTGCTGTTAAAGAAATTAGCATAGAAAAAACGACCCTGCCTTCACATTTTGAATGACAGAGTCGTTTCACTTTCAATTGTTCCCACATTTTAAGGGAGATTTACAGATTTATTTTTTTACCTTCGGCTTGTGATTGAGCAGCTTTTTCATTGATAGCAGTTAGAGCAAGTACATCCTCTTTTGTAATGGAAGGTGTTGTGCCCTCTAGAATCGATGAGGTCCACTGTTGCATTGGCATTGGTAAGGCTTCTGGTAACTCTGGTGTTTGCCAACCCCTTTCATCCAAATGACTGCTTTGAATACGAACATTTCCTTCCTCAATCAGTAAAACTCCTTCTGTCCCGTATAACTCTAATTGGAAGGGACTTCCAAAGGAAGTAAATCCAGATTCAATAATCCCCATTGCGCCAGACTCATATTCAACTAAAACAGCGGCATTATCATCCACATCAAATACTTTTGATTGTTGCAATTGAGCTTGTACAGCTTTTGCAGGACCAGCTAGGCGATTGGTTAAATAAATCGGATGAGCACCAAGATCCATTAGGGATCCACCACCAGCTTGTTCTTTATTAAAGAATCGCTCAGGTAACCACCCTGTTTTTGCACCATTTTGTCCAACACCGCCATTATGCGCAAGACGGCAACGAATAGTTGTCAGTGTTCCTAGTTTACCAGAATCCAAAGCTTCCTGTGCATACAGATAATAGTTTTCTGTTAAACGTGGAAGCGACAACATTAATTTCACATTATTTTCTTCCACTGCTTGATAGATGTCTTCACAATCTTTCACATTGAAAGCGAGTACTTTTTCAGTGAAAATATGTTTCTTATTTTTAGCGGCTGCTACAATAATGTCTTTATGTAAATTTGTAGGTGTGCTGATAATCACTGCATCTATATGAGGATTAGCCAACACTTTATCAATATCCGCTTCAAAAGGAACATTTAATTCTTTTGCCCATTCCTCTCCTCTTTCTCTTTCCTCATCCCATATCAATTCGATTGATACATCTGGATTTTCCTTTGCACTGTTTGCATAATCATTTGCATGTACATGCCATCTACTTAGTAAAGCGACTTTAATCAAAGTTGACACTCCTTTTTTTATAAATGTTTACCCTTCCATCTTATAAGAAATAGTAGAAAATTGATAGCAAAAACTATTATAGTGGCGTAATAAATCCATGTTGACTAGCCGTATGTAAATCTCGCCAAATTTTATTCAAGGAGGACGTTTCCATAACGGCATCCATTCCTAAATATCGCAACAGGCTATCAACCCCTTGCATCATCATTTGTAGATCCTCTTTACACATTTTACTAAATTGGTTTATCTCCTTTTCAGAGAGACTGTTCCCTTTTACATGGAGATTCCATAATTTCTCGATTTCTCTATAAAATATATCGACCTTTTGCTGAAAAATGGTTTCCTGCTCAGTCAATAGAAGATCTACAGGCTCAAATTTTGTATCTCCATTCTTTATTCGCCTTTTCACAATCTTTCTAGCCTCTTGATAAAAATGCTCCGTAATCCCGAGACAAACCGCCATAAATGATGATTGCGAAAAAGGAATAAATGGGAAGGAATGAACAGGTCCCGAATATTCATTTTGCGGGACATCCAATTTAAAGGTATATTCCTCTGAAACTAATGCATTCTTTACTCTCATAGTATGACTGCCTGTTCCTCGTAAACCTAAAGCATTCCAATCCTCGATGATCTCTACTTGATGCGGCATGAATATAAAGCTAAGCATTTCGCCTGCTTCTGTCAGACTATTGGCTGTATAGAAAGAAGCAAAAGGGGAACCACTGCAATATTTCCACTCTCCACTTACGATATAGCCTCCATCTATTTTCCTCGCTTTTCCATTGGGATACCCGCTGCCTGCAATAACTGCCTGCTCATTTTTAAATAATTGCGCAGCCAACGACTTTTCAATAGTGGGAATAAACATGCCGCCGCCTGAGCCAATCGCTGTAAGCCAGCCTAAATTCCCTTCCATTTCCGATACTTTTTGGAATACCTGCAAAGCAACTGGTAAATCCAGCATTCTTCCGCCTAGTTCTTTCGGAATAAATAATTTAAATAATCTTTCTTCATATAACCATTGCAATAAACCCTCAGGAATTCCTCCTGAATAATCAATATACATTGCCTGACTTCTCACATCATCGACCAAGGCCTTGCTATACATATCAGTCCACCAACCCATTACTCTTTTTTCTTCGGCACGAAATCAAAAATTTGATGTTCTTCAAATGTTTCCACGACTCGTTCTAACCATTCAAAGTATTCAAAAATATATTCCAATTTCTCCAGATCTTCCCTTGCTAATTCTAACACATCTTCACTTGTTTGTTCGTCCTCAAGCAAAGTTTTTAATTCAGTAATGGACTTTTTGATTGAAATTTTGTGGACAGAGATGGATCCTTTCCATTTCGTTGAAAACAGATCAATAAAACCTTGATACCAATCTTCTTCTACTTGATATAAATCTTTTCTTACACCTTTTTTCCAAACCCTCTCAACCATTTTCAAGTCTGATAACGCTCTTACAGATGTACTCATACTTGTCTTACTCATCCCTAATTCTTCCTTCATTTCATCAAGGGTGATGGGCTTACGCTGAAAAAACATCATACCATAAAGTCTACCTGCCGAGGAGGTTAGTCCATATAAATGGATGTTTTGGGCAATGGTCTCAATAATTCTCTCTCGTGCTTTATCAAGCTGTTCCATACCTTCCATCTTATTCACATCCTAAGTGCATGATAATTTATAAGAATTTTTCATTTTAATATTGAAGAATAAAGTGATACTTCAATCAGTGGAGGTTTTTCTTCATCCCAACTGATTTCAGAAGATCAAAGGCTAAATTCGCGACGTCCTGTCGTTTCGCATGCACTAGTCGTAACCTTTGTGAACAACATCCTGTTGTCCTTAATCAGGCTTTTACTGGCCGTTGATCCCTCCTACAATTCTAGGTTTTTCCATGGATCAGTTAATACGGGATAAAAATAATTAAGCCTTTTCTATTTTAGCAAAACTACTTTAATGTCTCTACTTTATTATAATCATAGTAAGAAAGTAAAGATTCACGTAGACAAGGAAACAGCAGGAAACAGGAGGATGTTTAAGAAAACCACCTGTTTGCTTTGTACAGTTTATTCTGTACGTACAAAACCACCAGAATGAAGAGGTATATGCTCTTTGTTATTTCTGTGATCTTTCCTTAACATTGTATAGGTAACCAAAGGGGGAACACTATGGGAAACAAAACTATAGAGATTAAGGTAGAAAAATTAACAAAGGTGTTTGGCAAACATCCAAAACGAGCCGTTCAACTGTTAAAGGAAAATAAATCGAAAGATGAGATTCTGCGTGAAACAGGAATGACCGTTGGAGTCAACCAAGCCTCGTTCGAAGTGGCCGCAGGAGAAGTTTTTGTAATCATGGGTCTTTCTGGGAGCGGAAAATCCACACTCATCCGATTGTTGAACCGTTTGATTGAGCCAACATCTGGTAATGTTTGGATTGATGGAGTAGATATTACCACGATGAATAAAGAACAGTTACGTGAAATTCGTCGCAAGAAAATGAGTATGGTTTTCCAGAAATTCGCTTTACTTCCTCACAAAACAATCCAACAAAATACCGAATATGGTCTAGAAATACAAGGTGTCGATAAGGAAGAACGTGCCCAAAAAGCGCGTGAATCACTAGATTTAGTCGGCCTTGGTGGCTATACGGATAAATATCCAAATGAACTTTCAGGTGGAATGCAACAACGTGTAGGATTAGCACGGGCCCTCACCAATGACCCCGATATTTTATTAATGGATGAAGCTTTCAGCGCGCTTGATCCCCTGATTCGTAAAGACATGCAGGATGAATTATTAGATTTACATGAATCTGTTGGAAAAACTATTATTTTTATCACCCATGACTTAAACGAGGCTTTACGCATCGGTGACAGAATCGCACTAATGAAAGATGGAGTAATCGTACAAATTGGTACAGCTGAAGAAATATTAATGAATCCAGCTAACGATTATGTAGAGCGATTTGTTGAGGATGTCGATCTTTCTAAAGTATTGACAGCCAGTCATGTAATGAAAAGAGCTGAAAGTATAACACCAGATAAAGGGCCGCGTGTCGCTTTACAAATGATGCGTGATCAAGGTATTTCCACAATATATGTGATGGACAAAAAAAGAAAGCTGTTAGGTTATGTGACAGCCAGTCAAGCATCTGATGCGATTAAAGCAAAGCAGTCGATTGAAAATGTTATGACTAAAGATGTCCCCACCGTAAGTAAAGATACATTCCTAACCGATTTGTTTGAATCAATGGCTTCAGCAGATGTACCCTTAGCTGTTGTCGATGATCAACAACGCTTGCTAGGTATTGTTGTTAAAGGTGCGATCATGGGCGCAATGGCTGGGAACGATGAAGTCATTAATGGAAATGGGGTGATCTCATAATGACAGATCAACTTTTCCCTAAACTTCCATTAAAAGAGTGGATTGAAACATTCGTAAAATTTTTAACGGATAATCTCGGAGTCATCTTTGATGGGATCTCTAGCGGGATTAAAAGTGTAACGGATGGGCTTGTATGGCTATTATCGATTGGTAATATTCCTGGTTCAGCTTACATCCTTATCGTGATTATCTCATTAATTGCTTGGCGAGTTGCAGGTTGGAAAACAGGGCTCTTCTCACTTATTGGGCTTGCTTTAATCGATAATCTCGGTTATTGGTCTGAGACGCTTGATACATTATCGCTTATCATTATCTCGGTTATCTTTTCCATGATCATTGGGATACCGATTGGTATTTGGATGTCTCAAAAAGCTTCAGTACAGTCCACAATTACACCGATTCTAGACTTTATGCAGACTATGCCTGCATTCGTTTATTTGATTCCATCTGTTGTCTTCTTTGGTATTGGTATGGTTCCAGGAGTCATTGCAACGATTATCTTTTCCATGCCACCAACAGTTAGAATGACCAATCTGGGTATTCGTCAGGTAGACGGAGAGTTAATAGAAGCCGCGAATGCATTTGGTTCAACAACAGCGCAAAGACTTGGAAAAGTACAAATTCCACTTGCCATGCCTACTATGATGGCAGGAGTGAACCAGACGATCATGTTATCACTATCAATGGTTGTCACCGCCTCACTTGTTGGAGCACCTGGGCTTGGAGAAATTGTCTATCGCTCGGTCACTCAAATTAAAATTGGGTTAGGATTTGAAGGTGGTTTGGCTCTTGTAATTATTGCCATGGTGCTTGACCGTATTACTCAAGGAGTAAACAAAAAGTAAGCAATATCTCCATTTATGGAGTTGCAAATATACATTATATTTAGGGGGACTTTTTACATGACAAGAAAGAAGTTTTATCTTGTAGGTTTTGCATTTACACTTGCACTTTCCATGCTCTTGGCAGCATGTGGGAACAGTGCTGATGATGAATCGAACGGGAACGATTCGGCAGGTTCTGACACGGACGGAGGAAGCGGAGTTGAGTTAGGACAGGAGGATTTAACCCTTCCTTACGTAGCATGGGCACGGGAAACTCCCGCAAGCTATTTGCTAGCCGCTGTCCTTGAAGATGTTGGTTATAGCGTAGATGTGAAGCAAGTTGAAGCAGGGCCAATGTGGTCTAGTGTTGCCGATGGATCCGCTGATTTCATGGCATCCGCTTGGTTACCAGCTACACACGCTAGTTATTGGGAACAGTATGAAGATGATGTTGTAAAAGTAAATGAGGTACTTGATAAGGCACCATTAGCCCTTGCCGTGCCAAGCTATGTGGAAGATATAAACTCCATTGAAGACTTGAAAGACAATGAGGAATTTGGGGATTCAGTTGATTGGACGATTACTGGTATTGATGCTGGTGCTGGAATTATGCAAAATACTGAAACTGCTATGGAAGAATATGGTTTGGACAATTGGAATCTAGTATCAAGTTCCGAGGCAGCGATGATCGCCGAATTGCAGTCTGCGTATGATAAAGAAGAACCAATTGTTGTTCCACTTTGGAAGCCACACTGGGTATTCGGTGTGATGGACATGAAAATGCTGGAAGATCCTGAGGAAATTTACGGCGGAGATGGAGATCAAATCTACATCGTAGCCCGTAAAGGATTAAAGGAAGACGCTCCTGCAGCTTATAAAGTGCTAGAACAATATACAGAAGACTATGAAATGGTAGAGGAACTAATGCCACCAGTCTTCGCTGAAGATAAAGACCCTGCAGATGTTGCACAACAATTTATGGAAGACCATCCAGATCTTGTTGAACAATGGACTGAAGGCGTAAAATAAACTCAATTTTATACAAGAATAAAAAAATCCCTCTGCCGATGTATTAGTAGAGGGATTTTTGTTTTATACATTTTGCTATTCAACATACTATGTTGATGATATAAGCAATGAAAAGATGGTTTTAAAAATAATAGGAGGATTGATTATATGGGTAGGAAATGGTCATTTATTAGTTTAGTATTTATTCTTGCTCTTTCCATGTTGCTTGCCGCTTGTGGAAGCGATGCAGAGGAAGATAATTCTAATACAGGTTCGGAAGAGAATGATAGAATTGAATTAGGCCAGAAAGATTTAACTCTTCCTTATGTCGCATGGGCGAGGGAAACTGCAGTAAGCCATTTATATGCCGCTGTGCTTGAAGACATTGGATACAATGTGGAATTAAAACAGGTAGAGGCTGGTCCAATGTGGTCAAGTGTAGCGGACGGTTCAGCTGATTTCTTTACAGGTGCTTCATTACCAGTCATTCACAGTGAATATGAGAAAACTTATGGTGATGATGTAGTAAAAGTGAAAAAGAATGTTGATCAATCACCAAATTCACTTACCGTTCCAAGTTATATGGAAGGTGTCAATTCCATAGAAGACTTAAAAGACAACGAAGAGCTCGGAAAATCAGTTGATTGGAAAATTACTGGTATTGATGGTGGTTCTGGTATTATGCAAAATACCGAGAAAGCGATGGAAACTTATGGTCTAGATGACTGGGAGCTTCTTTCCAGTTCTGAAGCCGCAATGTTGGCGGAACTAAAATCCGCATATGACAAAGAAGAACCAATTGTCGTTACATTATGGAAACCACACTGGGTATTTGGTGTAATGGATATGAAAATGTTAGATGATCCCGAGGAGGTTTATGGTGGCGACGGAGATCAAATCTTCACGGTAGCTCGAGAAGGATTAGAAGAAGATGCACCTGCTGCTTATAAGGTATTAGAACAATATACGGAAGACGGAGAAATGGTGGAAGATGAACTAATGGCACCTATCTTTAATGATGATCAGGATCCAGATACTGTGGTACGAGAATTTATCGACAATCATCCAGAACTCATTGAAGAATGGACAAAGGGTGTAAAATAACCCTCACTTATTAGGAAAAAGAGGCTGTGACAACACTAAATATTTTTGTCCCGGCCTCTTTTAAACTATACAGACTTCATGACCAAATCACAAATCTACCTCGTTCAAAATCTCACCAATTTTTCGCTCATGAATCACTAGATCAGCATAAACATCAAATTCTGTTGGCTCAAGATTAATGATCACAAGCTTGGCCCCATTTTGTTTGGCGATCAAGGGAAATTGATTGGCTGGTCTCACACTTAATGACGAACCAAGAACAATGAATAAATCAGCCTTTTCACTTTCTTCTATTGCTTGCATAAGGGCTTCCTCTGGCAACATTTCACCAAATAAAACAACAGAAGGACGCAGTTTGCCTCCACATTCACAGATAAATTGCTCATTGGCATATGTTTCATTTCCATATTCACGACCACAAGATTGACAATGCACCTTTTTCATCGTTCCGTGCAATTCGATCACATGTTGACTTCCCGCATCTGTATGAAAGCCATCAATATTTTGCGTAATAATACTTTGAATTCGTCCTTCTTTTTCCCAACTAGCTAGAATTGAATGACCTTGATGATGCTTTGCTTCATTCAACCCCAAAACATGCTGACGATAAAATCGAAAAAACTCCTCGACATTATGATTCAATGCTTCCGTGCTAGCAATTTGGCTAGGATCTTTTTTGGTCCATAATCCTTTACTAGATGAACGAAAATCAGGAAGCCCACTTTCTGTAGACATCCCTGCCCCCGTTAAAATAACAGTGTAATTAGATTCCTTCAACCATTGAGATAACAAAGCAATTCGTTTCCTTTCTCAACTTATTTCCAAATCAGTCTACTGCACCTAAGGTCATTCTATATAATCATTTAAAAGACTGCAACTAAAGCTAGTAATAGCTTTTAGTTGCAGTCTTTGTTTACCTCTATTCTAACACAACTTCCACTTCATCTGCCATGGCAGATACAGATTCTAATCCTCCGCCAGATAGATACCAATTTGCAGGATCTAAATAAACAATTTTATCATTTTTATAAGCATCTGTTTTTTGAATTAGCTCATTCTCAACTAATTGTTTAGAACTTGATTCGCCGCCAATGGCTGTTCCTCTGTCAATAACAAAGAAATAGTCGGGGTTTTGTTCAAGAACGTATTCGAACGATACATTTTGTCCATGAGTAGAAACTTCAATATTTTCATCTACTGGAGCAAAGCCAAACACATCATGAATAATACCGAAACGAGAACTTGGTCCGTATGCACTCATCTTACCTTCATTAGCCAAGACTACAAGAGATTTTCCATCGTCATTGCTTGCCTTTTCATGTAGAGTGGCAATTTTCTCATCAATTTTGTCTAATTCTGTTTTCGCTAGATCTTCCTTTTCAAATATCTCAGCTAGTGTGTTTACATTTTCTTTAAAAGATTCCATATATCTAGATGTATCTAGACCAACATAAATTGTTGGAGCGATTTCTGTAAAATCATCGTAAAGATCTGATTGTCTGCCTGAGATTAAGATCAAATCAGGTTCCAAAGAATGGATTTTTTCAAAATCAGGTTCCTTTAGGCTCCCAACATTCTCATATTCGTCTTCCCCATATTTGGACAAATAGTCAGGAATAGTCATTTGTGGAACACCAACAATTCCTTCAACGCCTAGGGCATCTAATGTATCAAGTGCACCAAAATCGAATACTACAACCTTTTTGGGATTTTTCTCAACAGGTGTTTCTCCTAATTCATGTTTGATTGTCAATGTCGTCTCTTCTTGTTGCTCATTCGCATTTCCTTCATTTGCTTCTTTTTCATCATCTTTATTTGTGTCAGAACCACAAGCAGCCAATACGGCTGTTACAAACAGAATAGCAAAAATAAAACCAAACTTTCTCATCTCTACACCTCTTCTATTAGATTATGTATATAGTTCAACTGATAACCATTATCATTATAACACAAAAAATTTAAATCTTTCACCACTTTCTATGACTTTTAGATAATGATATTCATTCTCAATTAGTAATATACCATATCTATCATTTTTTACAATATATTTTTTAGTTTCTTTTTCAATTAGTGCTTTTCTCCCAAAGCTTTTCTTTCTTACAAAAAGATTGTTACAATAAAGGGAGACTGCCATCAGTAGGGGTTTTCTTCATCCCCACTGATGATTAGCGAGACTTATCGGGGTTTTAGCGTCCGTTATCCCCCACTTAGACTTCTTTGAAATTTCCTAGTCTTGAAGTGGGGGTCTTACGGACGGTTGCACCGGGATAAAGAAAAGGATGAAGGGAAGAAATGAATTTGCTTGGTATTCTGGCTATTATTGGTTCTTTTTTATTTGTTATACTGTCTTTTATTTGGGGCTTCATTGATATTCGAAAAAACCGCGATCAGGAGAAATGGAAAAAATACCGTGTCGCCGCCTTTTTGTTTACAATTGGTTTTATTCTTTCAGTGGGCTATGTATTAGTGGCAAAGAGGTTTGATAATATCGATCTTACGATTTCCTGGATGCTTCTTTCGTCTGGTTTTCTGATCTCTTCTGCTGGAATTTTTGCCACTGGCCTTCTGTCCCAACAACAAAATACCGATGAATCTTAGATCCAATAAGAAAAGCGCAAGCGCCTTGCTCAGCCCCGACAAGCAAATGTTCTGAGACAAGAAAAGTCCGGTTTTGACTTTTATTGGCTCAGGTTATTTGACCTCGAGGGGCTAGGCGCTGGAGCTAGATCAAAACACTAGCCAAAATTTTATACTTTCTTATCTTTGAACAAAAGCGCAAGCGCCCGTTTAGCGACGTACAAACTTTCATAGTAAGGATGAACAGCTAAAAACGCGCCGTCCTAGCGGCAGACTCAAACGCGACGTCCTGTCGCTTCGTCTGCACTAGTACATCCTGTACGTCGCAACGCTGTTCTGACCTACATCCTGTAGCCCTGAGATAAAGGATACACGGTAAAGCATGAGCCGATGTTGACTTACGCAAACAGAAGCTGAAAGTTTGCTAGTCGCTGGGCGCTGGAGCTGGATCAAGCATTAGCCAAAATTTATACTTTCTTACCTTATAAGAAAAGCGCAAGCGCCTTAATCAGAAAGTTATATAGTTTCCTGGCAACAAGAAAAAATTCATGGAGTATTTCCATGGATTTTCTCTTGCATAGAAATTAAACTCAATTTTTAGGAGAGATCTCTTCGATTGGTTTTGCATTCCCGTACTTTGGATAAGCGCGATCAACTGGTTTTACCCAATTGGCTGCATTGAGTAAAACTCGTTGGACATCTTTATTATAGTAAGTAGGATATGTTTCATGTCCAGGACGGAAATAGAAGATTTTGCCGTTTCCACGTTTATACGCGCAACCTGAGCGGAAAACTTCTCCTCCTTCAAACCAGCTAACAAATACAAGTTCATCAGGAGCTGGGATATCAAAATGTTCTCCATACATTTCTTCTTTTTCTAATTCAAAGTATTCTCCAATTCCTTCTGCAATCGGATGAGTAGGATCTACCACCCAAAGGCGTTCCCGATCATCTGCTTCACGCCATTTTAAATCACATGAAGTACCCATTAGCTTTTTAAATATTTTTGAGAAATGTCCTGAATGTAAGACAATCAAGCCCATTCCTTCTAGTACCCGTTTATGTACACGATTCACGATATCATCGGATACTTCACCATGGGCCATATGCCCCCACCAAAAAAGCACATCCGTATTATTGAGCACTTCTTCTGTCAATCCATGTTCAGGTTGCTCTAATGTCGCCGTTTTCACTTGATGCTCTGTACCCTCAAACAACTTTGCTAAGGCTCCATGAATACCTTCGGGATAAACTTCAGCTACTTTTGGATTGGTTTTTTCATGCTTATTTTCATTCCAAATCGTAATGTTCATGCTTTCCTCTCCTTTTTTTCTTATTTCGAACCTATTTCCATTTTAATTGGCGCTATGAGCAAAGTCTACTTATGCGATGAAATTTAGCCTGTTACTTTATCTTGTTCTCTAATTTGATCAAGTGGAGCAAACACATCCAAATGGCGATATAAATTAGAAAATTCTGCTGGTAACAAGCCGCCGAATTCTCCATCAATATTTAGTTGCATTTTAACAGGAGACTTAACCTTTATATAATTGGCTTTCGTATAAATCAAGTTAGGATCATGAATATGTTCTCCTCGTAAAGCCAAACTCGCCACTTTTATAAACTCTGCTAAATTCGTCTTTTTCAAAATCATTAATGTAAACAACCCATCATTTATAGAAGAGTCTGGTGCTAATTTTTCAAAGCCGCCAATCGAATTGGTTAAACCGACTAGAAATAGCATGATTTCTCCTTCAAATAATTTTCCATCATATTCAATGGTTGCCTCTGCAGCTCGGATAGATGGGAGCATTTCAATTCCCTTCAAATAGTAGGCCAATTGTCCAAGTACAGTCTTCAAGCGACTAGGAACTTCATACGTAAGCTCTGTCAGCCGTCCTCCTCCAGCAATATTAATAAAATAATGGTCATTCATTCGACCAATATCAACGGGAATGGTTTCATTTTGAATGATCACATCCACAGCTGCATCAATATCTCGTGGGATATGTAGAGCTCTGGCAAAATCATTCGTTGTACCAGTCGGGATAACACCTAGCTTTGGACGGAATTTCTGTTCCGCTAATCCATTCACAACTTCATTAATAGTCCCATCTCCACCAGCAGCAATCACGACATCGTATTCTCTATCCACTGCAATCTTTGCCGCCGCGATGGCATCGCCTTCCTCTGTCGTCGCATGACAGGAAGCTTCATAACCTGCTTTTTCTAATCTCAGTAGCACATCTGCAAGACTCCGTTTAAAAATTTCTCTTCCAGAAGTCGGATTATAAATAATTCGTGCCCTTTTCAATCTCATCACCCATTCATACAAAATAGGCATTGTTCTTCAATGCAATTCATTTCAATAAACACTTATAGTATTATCAAGTCTAACAAATCTATCATACCTTTTTTAAAGAATAAAATCCATTCACGAATGAGGGACCAAGATTGTCTACGGAAAAAAAGAGGAATGGCAGCACATCCCTCTCAAGTCATTGTTCATTTAAATGAACCGCATTCGCCCCCTGTATCGTGAGCTTATGTTCTCCTTTTCCAAACTTCCGTGATGCCGTTTCAACAAAATCTTCTTCTGTCAATTTTATTTGATCCCAATCCTGATCATCTACATAATCCACATTATCTAGGTCTAATGTTAAATTCATTGTTTTTTCTATGTCCACATGGACAGATTCTGCTCCTTTAATATCCCAATCACTAAGAAGATTTCTAGGTGCAACAGTGATAGGTTGCCAATTGCCTTTCAACGCTAAGGCAATATCTTGCGGAATCAAGAGAGTGGCTTTCACTCCATCCATCGACCGGTAGAAATGATTATAGGGGATTTCCTTCATTTTAATATAAATTGTATCGCCTTTTTTCTCAATCAACACGTAATCAGAGAGCTCTTTGATTCTCGTCTCACCAGCAAATACATCGTCCTGATAAGTGCCAAACATCGATATTTCCTGTTGATCGGTGGCTTCAACCGAAAGAGCAAATGGACCTGTATCAACCTGCACACGCTCGATTCCTTTTATATCACTTTCCTCATATTTCGGTAAATCCATTTCACGCACTTCCGCTGAGACTACTTTTTGAGCAAATTCAAACAACCCAGAAGTATGCAAGATCGCCATACCAATTCCCGTTGTTCCGATAATCGCAATAAAAATAATACTAATAAAGTCGTATTTTACCCGACTATCCTCAGCTTTTGCAAAGAAAAGGTATAACAGAATCTCAATGCCTAAAACAATGAATAGTACTGGCCACCAAGACATTAAAACAAGAGCCGGGTCCCACCCTAAAAATTGTTGTAACAGTAGAAATACGCCAAGAAAAACTAATGCGCCTCCCATTGAAAAGGAACCTACACGCCATGTCCTCATTTTGCTTCACCCTCTTCTTGCTTTGATTTGTTTTTTTTACCAGTTAATAATTTGATGCCCCCACCGATCAGCAACAGACAAATAAACCCGGTTTGGATATATTCATGCAACAGATAATAAAGATCGAGCGAAAACCATTTATGGATAAAAGGTTCCACAATTGGAAGGACAACATTCATCCCAATATAATAGATGCCTAAGATAATTAATCCAATCCCTACCCATTTTTGATGATTTAAAAAGAAAGAAATCAGTGGCACATCTTCATTCTCTAATTCTTGATCTGATTTTGCCGCTTTTTGCAAACCATCAAAAAAGCTAAAGAACCAGATGATTGGGACGATGAAGAGAAAAATCCCTAGTCGTAATACATCTAAAATATAGATAGAAAATAGAAAGGCTGCCATCAATTGGATTCCGCGTTTTTGTAAGCCTAGATAGAGATGCCCAGCCCCAGGAATAATCGCTAGTAAGGTTGCGATTGCTTTGCTTTTCTTTCCATCCGAATTGCGATTTTCCAGTTCTTCCAAAATAGATTTATCCTCAAGCTCTTCCCCCTTCTGCTTTTTGTCCAATTGCTTCAATGCATCAAAAAAACCGAAGAACCAAATGATCGGAAGCGAAGCTAGAAAGATGAGAAACTCACTTCTTTCTGTCATCAAAGTGACAAAAAGGATCATCATCGCCGCTCCAAAGAAAGCAACTAGTAATGTCATCCCCCGATACACCAAGCCTAACTGGAAATGCCCTAATCCAGGGACAAAAGAGAGGATGATCGTGAAAAACCGTTCAGACTCATATGATTTTTTCGCTGAATCATTTTCCGAAATTTGATTCTCATTATTAAGAAGCTTTGAAGCGGTGATAACGGTATCCACAAAATTAATGATATATAACAATAAGGCCCCAAGTGAAAAGACAACAAATACATCATTCCCAAACATTATGGCAAGTGTGATGGTAAAAACGGGAATGATGATGACCGTTGCTGTATAAAAGAGTCCCCTTAGTACTTTTCCAAGATACATTAAGCCTCCACCTGGAAAAAAGGCAAGTAAAAAGGCAATAAATGGATTTTTATTCATTTTTGTTTTCCCTCCTTAATGTGGATATCCATTTCAAATTTATTGATAATCGAACCTTGCTGATCAAGAAAGCTTTGAATAAAGGATTCTGTATGGCGAGATTCATTGCTTTCAACAGTACTCGCCATTCTCATTAGTTGAGAAAAGACACCTGTTGACATTAAGATCATCGTCATTGCCACCGCAACGGTATAATGAATAAAGGTTTGTTTTCGCAAATGAAGCATTCGCTTCTTTTTCTGCCCACACTGTACTGGATTTTTTATTTCAGCAATTTGCTCCATAATTGAATCTGTAAAATTTTCCGTTTCAGATAAATCTAGCTCCTGGGCATCATTGGTTTCCACAGCTTGCAAATATAATTCTAGACAGTGATCACAATGATAAAGATGGTTTTCATATTGTGTACGTGTTTCTTCTTCAAGTTCATCCCGTACATATTGCAGCCAATTTTCAACACTATAGTGATTCATGAAAAATCATCCTCCTTCCAGTGCTTCTTCATCCATTGTCTTGCACGATACAATTTAACCTCAACTGTTTTTACCTTTAGATCTGTCTTTTCAGCAATTTCTTGATAAGTCTTTTCTTTTATATAAAAATCTTCTACAACATCGCGATAATTCACTGGTAATTCCTTCAAACGCTCCCTCAATATATGCCTTCGTTCCTTTTGGATCACAAGAAGTTCAACATTTTCTGTGGGAGGAGTATGATAGCTTTCTTCATATTCAACTTGCTGATCTTCTTTTCTTCTTACTTTTTTTCGTTTGATATCGATCGCGTGATGAACCGCAATTCTTGTCATCCATGTTTTAAACCCTTGATTCTTATACTGGGGAAGAGAAGTATAGATCTTTAAAAACACTTCTTGACTCGCATCTTCCGCATCTTTCTCATTGCGAAGTACGCCATAGACCGTATGGAAGATCAGATTTCGATATTTCTCTACAAGTATTCGAAAAGCGTGATCATTTCCATTCTTTATTTTTTCGATGAGTACATCATCCAACTTCTCTTTCCCCCCTTCCCAGTGGCCACTATGTATATAAACGATTGTTATATGCGTACCCCTACACGTTAGGGGGTTAAATTTTCAAATCCAAAATCTAGTAAAGCAATCGCATCTTCCCATACTCGTTCTTTCCCAGATTGAAGCACAACCGTGATAAGAGATTGATCCTTTTCCTCTGCTGAAGAGACAAGACAATAGCCAGCTTGATCTGTGAATCCTGTTTTTAAGCCTGTTGCTGATTTATAATAATATGGACTGTTCATATGTAACAATTGATTGCGATTTTGATAGGTATGTGTGTTGCTTGAATAGGCTGTTTGAGCAAGTAATTCAGTTAAAGACTTCTCCTTTTTGACAGCTAGAGCAATTTCCGCTAAATCTTTAGCTGTACTATAATGATTGGGATCATGCAACCCATGTGGATTCACAAAATGAGAGTGGGCGGCTCCTAATTCAATCGCCTTTACATTCATTAACTGAGCGAAGTATTGAATCGATTTTAGTGCTGAATAATCTGTTCCTTTCTCCTTATGTGCGGTATAAATAGCTAAAGTCCTTGCCGCATCATTACCAGATTGCATGAGCATCGCCCCCAACAAATCTTCTACGGTAAGGACTTGTCCTTCAAATAAACCAACCCGCACTTCGTCATCTGACTGTAAATAAACTTCATCACCAACCGTCACTCGCTCATCTAAATCAGCCTTTTCTAAAACGACTAACGCTGTTAATAACTTCGTTAGGCTGGCTGGGTAGAGTTTCTTATTTTCATTTTTGGCAAAGAGAGTCTCCCCTGTTTTTTCATCAAGGACGATTGCTGCCTCTCCCTCTATCCAGAGGGGATTCATTGAATAGGCACTTTGAATATCATATTTATCATGATAAGCAAAATAAACGACTATGGTGATCAAGAGCGAGAGAACAAAGCCTTTCTTTATCATTGTAAAGCACCCCTCCCATTTTACATCCTCTAGTTTATAGACGCCAAGGAAAACAAGAAAACTACACCTTAAAAAACTAATTTTAACAAGAAAAGTGTAAGCGCCCGTTTAGCGACGTACAAACTTTCATAGTAAGGATGAACTGCTAAAAACGCGCCGTCCTGTCGCAACGCCGATGGGCTCGCTCCTGCGAGCCTCGAGCCGATGGCGCCTGGAGCTAGACATAATTGCAGCATAAACAATTATCCACAAGCTACAATTTTATAATTTTCCAAGCCACAAAAAAGCCTTGCGGTTACATCCATTAAGATGCAAGTGCAAGGCTTTTTTTGTTATTCACTTTTGTCAAATTGAAGATTGGCTATAAGAGGAAAATGGTCACTTGGAAAGCGGCCATCGATTTGGTCATCCACAATTTGCACGCTTGATGTAGTTATGTCTCCTTTATGTAAAATCCAATCAATTCTTCCTTTTCCACCAGAGGAATCTTTAAAATTATTAAAGGTCCCTAAATGGTCATTGATACGTTCTTTTGCATCGAACCATGTATCGCTATATTGCCCTTCTTCGAGAAAGGTTTGATGAGTCTCTGACTCTGCAAATGTATTAAAATCTCCTGTTAGGATGATTGGTAAATTGGATTTAAATGCTTCTGTTTTGTTAATAATCAGCTTAGCACCATTCACTCTCGCTTCTTCAGATCGATGATCTAAATGCGTGTTCACATGGTAAAAGGTTTGCTTTGTCTCGTTATCAAATAAACGTACCCATGTAGCCATCCTTGTACAAGCACTCCCCCAAGCAGTTGAACCAATTTGTTCAGGTGTATCAGAAAGCCAAAAATGGTCAAATTCCATTATGTCGAATCGATCTTTTCGATAATAAACGGTCATAAATTCTCCATGACTTCCGCCATCTCTTCCAAGACCAACCCAATTATATTCAGGAAGCAATGCCTCCATATCTTTCACTTGTGGATAAAGGCCTTCTTGTGTTCCGATAATATCAGGTTTCTCTCGCTGAATTAACGCCTGAATCAATCCTCTTCTTTCCTCCCATGAATTCGGTGGTACATCACTATTATTTCGTAGGTTATATGACATGACGATTAAAGTTTCTTTATGCTTCAAATTTCTCATCTCCCTAATTGAAATCGCTTTATTTTCTTTTTAAGACGACTAGGTCGCCGAAATACTTTTATCCCATTAACCAAATGATTGAAATTTCACTTTATCAAGCTCGTTTAACACGATCTTTTATGCTCCGAATAAGACGATCTTTCTTTTATTCAGAAAATCAATCGATTCTAGCAAAGATTCTTCCTCTATTTGATAGACATCCTGAATTTGTTTTAACCACTTTTCCAACGAATTCAACTTAATTTCCTGTATGTTCCGGAAGGTCATGACTTTCATGATATTATTACGTAAATAAAAACATTGATGTCCATTAAAGCGAACTGCTGTTATTCTTCTCATTGTGATATTTTCATCGACATCTAAGTAAGATTGCCTTATATCTTCTAAAATTTCTTCCTCTGTAAGAGGTTCCCAAATGATTTGTTTTGTTACAAATGTTTTTCCATTTGATTTTCGATCAATCTCATATAAATGATCCTTCGTTTGCGTGATCGTAATTTCTTCGCCAAAGCCGTGCATCTTATGTTGCGGCCTTGCTTCTAAATCGACTGGCTTCATTATAGGAGAACCATAGCCAACATCCACATACACCTTTTTTTCGCGGATTTCGACCATAATGGCCAAATGACCTGGTTCTACTCGCACAAATGAACAGGCAAATCCCAACTCTGTTAAAAGTCTTGCAAAGTTCATATTAAGTGTAAAACAAGTCCCTCCCCAGCCTTTTTCTACTAAGTTATGAACAAACAAAGGTAGTGGCGGGATGAAATCTGGTGCAAGCGTAAAATAATGAAACTTACTAAAAGATTCATAGGGTACTAATGTTAAATGATGTTGAATGAGGCGCTGTAAATAGTTTATCGTCGGAATTTCTTGTTCCAATCGTAAAAAACGTATATATTGATCTACTGCTTGGTTCACTATTCAACACCTCTTCCATTCAATGAATTATTGCAATGCTAATTTAATGCTTTCATAAATATCCTTCCATACAGAGCGATCTTCTAAATATTTCTTCATCATCTGCTCATACATTTCCTTTTGCCGTTCTGCAAATTGTGGTTCATCCTTTGGCGGGAGTTTGGAACGTTGCTCTTCTACAAAGTATTGAATAGAATCTGCTCTTGGACCCCATACCGCATATTCTTCTCCAGCTTGATCTATAAAAATAAAAATAGGAATTGAGCGAGATGTCCCGTTTGTTAAATATTGATCTATCAGCTCCAAGTTTTGATCACGCAAAATCATTCTTACGTCCATATCTGCCTTTTCAGCAAGACGTAGGAGAATTGGCACATTGACCATAGCATCCCCACACCAGTCTTCTGTGATGACAATTACGCGTAATTCCTTTTTCTTCAGCTCGGAAAAAAATTCAGAATCCTGAGTAGGAGTCTCAAAGTGTTGCAAAATATACTTTGAGTTTTCTTGATGATTTTGCATTGATTGAATGTATTCCTCAGAGGTTATTCCTTTTTGAAACCATTGTGAAAGATTCATTCCTCTTCCCCTTCCGTTTTAACTTGTTTTCATTATATCTGCTTCGGTAAAACAAGCCAATCTTTTCGATTTAAATCTTTTCATTATACAAACGTATTTTGAAGTTTTACAACAGTAGCCGAAAACGGGCGGTAAGCTCTTAAAATCGGGCCAACTTTGCTCCTTATCGGGCCGTCTGAAGGTAAGTCATGGAAAATAAAGGTGTAAGCTGGTTCGAATCAGCTTACACCTGTAGATGCTTATCTTTTCTCAATTTCTTGCTTTAGCAATTTATTGACCATTGGTGGGTTGGCTTGTCCTTTTGTTTCTTTCATGACTTGACCAACGAGGAAACCAAGGGCACGGCCTTTACCGTTTTTAAAGTCTTCAATCGATTGAGGATTGGCATCTAAAATTCCTGTGATGATCGGTAGGAGTGCACTTTCATCCGAAATTTGGACTAACCCTTTCTCTTTAACGATCTTTTCAGGATCTCCACCATTTTCAATCAGCTCACGGAACACTTTTTTCGCGATCTTCGAGGATATCGTTCCATCTTGAATCAGTGTAATCATACCCGCTAACCCTTCTGGAGTTAACGCAGTATCATGCAATTCTTTTTGTTCTGCATTGAGATAAGCAGAGACTTCACCCATTAACCAGTTTGAAGCTAATTTTGCATCTGCCCCCGCTTTTAAAACTTCCTCAAAAAAATCAGACATTTCTTTCGTCAATGTTAAAACCATTGCGTCGTAAGCAGGTAAGCCTAGTTGCTCTACATAACGCTTTTTACGGGCATCAGGTAATTCAGGGATTTCCGTGCGGACACGCTCTTTCCATTCCTCATCGATATATAATTGTACAAGGTCAGGTTCAGGGAAATAACGGTAATCATCTGCGCCTTCTTTTACACGCATAAGGATGGTTTCACCCGTGCTTTCATCGAAGCGACGAGTTTCTTGTAAAATTTCTCCACCTGAAAGGAGAACCTTTTCTTGACGCTTTTCTTCAAACTCTAGACCTTTGCGCACAAAGTTAAAAGAGTTCAAATTTTTCAATTCTGTCTTTGTTCCAAATTTCTCTTGACCAATCGGTCGCAACGAGATATTGGCATCACAGCGAAGCGATCCTTCTTCCATACGACAATCGGAAACGCCTGTAAATTGAACAATCGATCTTAATTTTTCTAAATACGCATAGGCTTCCGCAGGAGTACGGATATCGGGTTCAGATACAATTTCGATCAAAGGCGTACCCGCACGATTCAAGTCGACAAGTGATCCATCTTTCGCATGGGTTAGTTTACCAGCGTCTTCCTCAAGATGGACACGTGTAATCCCGATTTTCTTTTTATAGCCGTCTACTTCGATCTCAATCCAACCATGCTCCCCAATTGGTTTATCAAATTGCGAGATTTGATACGCCTTCGGGTTATCAGGATAGAAGTAATTTTTCCGGTCAAATTTAGTCTCTGTTGCAATTTCACAGTTTAGAGCCATCGCTGCTCTCATTCCATAATCAACCGCACGTTTATTCAGTACTGGTAACACACCTGGATAACCTAAATCGATGACAGACGTATTTGTATTAGGCTTTGACCCAAATTGATTAGGACTAGGTGAAAAGATTTTTGATTCTGTTTTTAATT
The DNA here is from genome assembly GCF_017355205.1 of Bacillus sp. SD088. Taxonomy (GTDB): domain Bacteria; phylum Bacillota; class Bacilli; order Bacillales; family Bacillaceae_C; genus Lederbergia. The sequence continues at coordinate 12,823 of NZ_JADIJK010000005.1, read as the reverse complement.
CTACGTGGACTTCAAGTCCGATTACTGTTTCAAAATTCATGATTTTCCCCCCTTACAATTGTGGTTTGTGTTTATGGAAATCTGTTGATTGTTCAAATGCATGAGCCACACGATAAATCGTTTGTTCATCAAAGTGTTTTCCGATAATTTGCAATCCAAGTGGTAACCCTTCTGTAAAGCCACACGGCACTGAGATGCCGGGTAGACCAGCAAGGTTAACAGGGATTGTTAAAAGATCTCGCGCATACATGGTCACCAAATCATCCAACATTTCACCAATTTTATAAGCTGGAGTAGGCGTCGTCGGGCCAATCACTACATCATATTTTTCAAAAATATTATCAAAGTCTTGCTTAATTAGTGTTCTTGCTTGTTGCGCCTTTTTATAATAAGCATCGTAAAAACCGGAGCTAAGAGCATATGTTCCAAGCATAATCCGTCGTTTTACCTCATCACCAAATCCTTCAGAACGACTTTTCTTATATAATTCCATTAGGTTATCTGCATTTGGCGTCCGATACCCATAGCGGACCCCATCAAAGCGCGCAAGATTGGCAGATGCTTCAGAGGAGGCAAGTAAGAAATAGGAAGAAACCCCATATTTAGAATGAGGAAGTGATACTTCTTCCCACTTAGCCCCTAGACCTTCCAATACTTTTAATGCGGAAAGAACCGCTTCACGAGATGCTTCGCCAATTCCTTCGCCTAGATATTCTTTTGGAACGGCAATTTTTAAACCCTTTATATCCTGAGTGAGTCCTTCTGTATAATTAGCTACAGTTTTATCAACTGTTGTGGAATCATGTGCATCCACACCAGCAATCGCTTGAAGTACATACGCGTTATCTTCAACATTTCTTGTAATCGGTCCGATTTGATCAAGGGAAGAGGCAAAAGCAACCAATCCATAACGCGAAACACGGCCATATGTAGGTTTCATCCCAACAACTCCACAGAAAGAAGCTGGTTGACGAATCGATCCACCTGTATCAGAACCTAGTGCAAACGGCACTTGTCCAGCTGCTACTGCAGCGGCCGAACCACCGGAAGATCCCCCCGGCACAAAATCAAGATTCCATGGATTTTTTGTTATTTGAAAAGCGGATGTTTCAGTTGTCGCTCCCATGGCAAATTCATCCATGTTCACTTTTCCAATCGTAATCGTCTGCGCCTCATTCAATTTCTCCATAACTGTCGCATCATAGATCGGGTCAAAATTTTCAAGTATTTTACTAGCACAAGTTGTTCTAAGGTCTTTTGTGACAATATTATCTTTAATTCCAGCAGGTATCCCAGCAAGGATGGAATCACCTACTTGACCATCAAGCGCTTTCGCTTGCTTTCGCGCATTCTCCTCATCTACTGTTAAGAATGCTTTAACTTGACCGTCAACCTCATGGATTCTCTTAATAGATTGATCCACAAGATCAGAAGCAGTTATTTCTTTTTTATGTAATCGTTCATGTAATTCTTTAATAGAATGATCGAATAATGACATATTGTTTCCCCCTTCCTTAATCGATAATAGATGGTACCTTTATTTGTCCATCCTCTTGATCTGGTACGTTTTTCATCACTTGATCCAGTGGCAGCCCTTCGACTTTCTTATCATCACGCATCACATTTTTCTGAGCAAAAACATGGGAAGTTGGCTCAATATTGTCTGTGTTCAGTTCATTTAATGTATCTGCCATTGCAATAATATCAGCAAGCTGATCTGAAAAATTTTCCGCTTCTTTTTCACTCATTTCCAGTCGAGCTAAATGAGCAACATGAAGAACTTGTTCTTTAGAAATTTCCGACATCCTTTTACACCTCCGAATAATAAAATAAAGTGAAACTTCAATCAGGGGAGCTCCCCCCACTGATCTAAGTTGTCATGCGAAGCTCATAAACGTGACCTACAATACTATTGATAATATCAAATAATCTTCCTAACAAGCAAGCTAAGCGAGATCTTTTCACTGACGTATTGTAAATTCTTCCATTAGTTTGGATCAACTATTTATAAATATGGACAAATGGCTCTTTATCACCTGATTTTTTAGAGATTAATGCTTCTGCTCCGTTCACTGAGGAAATATTGACATCGACATTAAAATAATCGGGAAAATGATCCATTACTAAGGAAGTCGCCCATTGAGTAAAGCCAATGATCTCTGCTTCACCATACAATTGAATAGGAATATCAATTTCTAAATTAACAAATTGATCATCTTTATAAAAAGCCCGTCCGATTAGCCCGTTATAATTCGGGAAAAATTCCTCAATATCGTCTTTAAATCTCATAAAGTAAGCAACGTCTTCCCGATGATCCTCCTCAGCTTCCGATGACGGAAATAGATAGTGTTTCTCATCAATCGCTTTCCAATCTCCTAAAGATGCACTACCTTTTTCTGCATGAGAATAGGTAAAAAAGCTTCCTGGAACTACGGCATTTTTGCTGCTTTGTTCAAACAAAGCAATCGTAATCGGGATATTTCCCAACCCTTCCATGGAACGGAGACGATTAAGAACTTCGTCTGCTATTTTTTTGCCTTCTGCTTCAAGCTTAGAGTGTTCGATAGGCTGTTCAAAAGTCGCGCCATATTCTTCTTTTTGATAATAATGGACAGAATTCATGGCAAGACCAATGACCATACCGCCTAGTTTTACGGTATCTCCATCTTTCACCAAATAATCATGTTCAAGGATATGGGCTAAATAAATTGGATTTTTTTCATTTTGCTCTTCGACGGAGCCTTTCTCATCATTGACCGGATTAAGTCCGATGTTCTCCTCGGCATCTAGTTTTAATTCTTTTAATTGTCCCTTTGTATATTTTCGATTCAACCAACCCCGAACCGTTTCTTGATCTAATTTCTGCCCCTCTTGAAAAAAGTAAGTATCGGTCGAAAAGTTTTCATTGGCTACACGCATTAACCCTGTTTCAAACTCATGAATGTCATATGTCGAGTTTAATCGATCGACAACCATCCCTCTTGTCTTACTCGGTTTAAAAGGAATCATCGTACGATAGAGTGAATCAGATATTTGATAATTAGGGATAATCGATGTCTCTTTTTTCTCATCCTTTTCTTGAACGACTTCATTTTCTTTCGTTATTTGCGGGGCACAGCCACTCAACAAAAGGATAACAATACTGCTAATAAACCACTTTTTCATAGGATTTTCCACCTTTTAATAAAAAATGCGCAAGCGCCTGTTTGATCATTAAATCACTGTATCTGTAGTTCCTCCAGAAACCTTTGCTCATCCCATGTTTCGATGCCAAGTTCTTTTGCTTTCATTAATTTAGAGCCAGCTTCTTCACCAGCAATCACTAAATCGGTTTTTTTGCTGACACTTCCAGTTACTTTTCCACCTAATGATTCAACTTTTTCTTTGGCCTCATTTCTAGTTAACTGCTCCATTTTACCTGTTAAGACTATTATTTTATCATAAAAATAAGAATCTTTATCGGCAGTTTCACTTCTTTTTTGACCAAGGTATGTCATATTAACATGAGCTTGTTTCAATTTTGCGATTAATTGTTCCACTTCTTGATTTTGAAAGAAGTTGATAATCGCATCAGCCATTTTTCCTCCAACTTCATCCACTTGTAATAATTCTTCTTCTGTGGCAATTGCCAATTGGTCCATTGTTTCAAAATGTTCCGCAAGTGTGGCTGCTGCCTTTGCGCCAACGTGTCGAATGCCTAAGCCAAATAATAATTTTTCTAATGAGTTGGATTTGGAGTTCTCAATCGACTGAATTAAGTTGGTGCTTGATTTCTCCCCCATACGTTCCATTGCAAGGAACTGCTCCTTTGTTAAGGAATAAAGGTCTGCGGGATCCTTCACTAGGTCAAGAGCAAAAAGCTGGCTAATGACTTTTTCGCCTAAACCATCGATATTCATCGCATTCCGAGAGACAAAATGAATTAGACCTTCCCTTCTTTGCGCAGGACATTTCGGGTTTAGACAGCGTAGTGCGACCTCACTTTCTAATCGGACTAGTTCACTATTACATTCCGGACAATGTTCAGGCATTTGAAATGGCAACTCTGACCCACTTCTTCTCTCTGTCAAAGCATGTACGACTTCTGGAATAATATCGCCAGCTTTTCTAATCACAACCCAGTCACCAATTCGAATGTCTTTTTCTTTAATTAAGTCTTCATTATGGAGAGAGGCTCTTTGTACCGTTGTTCCTGCAACTTGAACAGCCTCTAGAATGGCCGTTGGTGTAATGACACCGGTTCTACCAACACTAAGTTCAATCTCCGTTAATTTTGTCACAACTTCTTCAGCTGGGAACTTGAAAGCAATCGCCCAACGAGGCGTTTTAGCTGTTTGCCCTAGTTGTTCTTGTTGTTCGAGTAAATCAACCTTAACGACGATGCCGTCTATGTCATAGTCCAATTGAGAACGATCATTTGTCCATTTTTCAATATATGTGAGCACTTCCTCGATGGAATCACATTGTTTTCTTTCCCTATTTACTTTTAAGCCTAGTGTTTCAAGCAAGTTTAAACCAGCGTTATGAGAAGTGACACCTGTTGTCCCAAAATCGCCAATTCCATAAAGAAAAATATCAAGATTACGGGAAGCAGCAATTCGCGGATCTAGCTGTCTTAGGGAACCGGCGGCTGCATTACGAGGATTCGCAAAGACCATTTGTCCTTCCTCTTCTCTTCGCTTATTTAACTTTAGGAAGGAATTTTTCGGCATATAAGCTTCACCACGCACTTCAAGCGAATAAGGCTCGTTTAATCTTAAGGGGATAGAGCGAATGGTTTTTAAATTAGCTGTTATATCCTCTCCAACTGTCCCATCTCCTCTTGTCGATCCTTGAACAAGAAGACCATCTTCATAACGCAAAGAGACTGCTAATCCATCAATTTTCAATTCACATACATATGAAAAGTCATCCCCGATGCCTTGTCGGACTCTACGGTCAAAATCGCGAAGAGCTTCTTCAGAAAAAGCATTCGCCAAACTTAACATTGGGGTTTGATGACGAACCTTTTCAAATTGGGATAATGCAGCCCCCCCAACCCGTTGTGTAGGTGAATCCGGTGTAATTATTTCGGGATATTTTTCTTCTAATTCCTGTAGCTGTAATAGAAGCCTGTCATATTCAGCATCAGGAACAGAGGGATTATCTAGTACGTGGTACTCGTATCCATATTTATTTAGTAATTGGTGAAGTTCTTTCACTTGTTCTATAATTTCTTGATTCATCCTCACATCAACCTTTCCACCATAACCAATACTTTTCATTGTCTTGCTCCATATTTTAAAGATAGAAGCTGAGCTATCGTCTTCATATTATGCCTCAACAACAAAAGAGCAAACGTCAATTTAACAGATTAAAGGATGAACAAGGAAGGAACGGCTGTTTAAGGTTGAACGATTAAGGACGCGCCGTCCTGGCGCCAAGCTCAAGTGACGACGTCCTATCGCTTTGCCTGCACTCGCACATCCTATACGTCACAACACCGTTCTGCCCCACATCGCGCGGGCCTCCATTCGCATGTCTTCGTCGTTTGATCAACTTCCTGTTGACCTAGACTTTTTGGATGGGGGCAAACTGAGCAAGCAGTCGTTTAATCCCCACTGGACTTGGAAAGGCAATATCCAGTTCCGCATTATCCGCATCCCCTTTGACACTCACAACGGTTCCGATTCCCCATTTTTTATGCTCTGCCTTGTCCCCAACCTTCCATCCGGAATCATTGGAATTTGCAGTTGCCGCCATTGGTCTTGTTACAGGCTTTCTTTGTTCCCGATTGAATACCTGACGATCCAAGTTCGCTCTTTTCTCTTTTTCCTGTTCATTGACATTTTCCAGAAGGTCGGCAGGGATTTCCGCAATAAATCGAGAAACAGGATTCATATTCGTTCGACCATATAGAGTTCTCATTTGCGCATTTGTTAAGTATAATTCTTCTTCTGCACGTGTAATCCCTACATAAGCGATTCTTCTTTCTTCCTCCATCTCAGCTTCTTCCATCAAGGAACGATTATGTGGAAAAACGCCCTCTTCCATCCCAATTAAAAAGACAACTGGAAACTCAAGACCTTTGGCTGAATGCAAGGTCATCAGTGTAACCCCTTCTTCTGGTACTCCGTCCTCATCAAGACGATCAATGTCAGCAACAAGTGCTAAATCCGTAAGAAAGGCCACTAAACTTTTATCTTCACTCCCAGCTTCGAAGTTTTTCGTAACAGAGAGGAACTCCTCAATATTTTCTAGTCTACTTTCTGCTTCTATAGACTTTTCCGCCTTTAGCATATCTCTGTATCCTGTATTCTCAATTACTTCTTCTACTAGCTCTGTTACAGGCAGATACTCTTGCATTCCGACGTAATTGCGAATTAATAGATAAAATTCAGCGGCTGCATTCGCGGCTTTCCCGGTTAAACCAATAAAATCAACCTCTGCTAATGCTTGATACATAGAAAGGTCCCGTTCTCTTGCATATGCGGCGATTCTATCTAAAGAGGTTGCCCCAATTCCACGTTTTGGGACATTGATAATGCGTTGCAAGCTAATATCATCATCTGGATTTGCGATTAATCTTAGATAGGCAAGTAAGTCTTTAATTTCCTTACGATCATAGAATTTTGTACCGCCGACAATCTTATATTCAATATTAGATTTTAAAAATACTTCCTCCATTGCACGTGATTGTGCATTTGTCCGATAAAGAATCACAAAATCAGAAAGTTTCCTTTGCCCTTTTGCACTTAATTCCTTAATTTTCCCCGCAACATATTGAGCTTCTGTTTGTTCACTGTCTGCCCGATAATAGTGAATCTTTTGCCCTTCTTTGTTTTCGGTCCATAGATTTTTGGGTTTGCGACTAGGGTTATTTTGAATGACATCGTTCGCTGCATTAAGAATAAACTTTGTAGAACGATAATTTTGTTCAAGAAGGATAACTTTTGCATTGGGATAATCTTTTTCGAAGGATAGAATATTGGCGATATCCGCTCCACGCCATCTATATATCGACTGATCCGAGTCACCCACGACACAAATATTTTTCAAGCGTGCGGCAAGACTTTTGACAAGGATATATTGGGCACGGTTCGTATCTTGATATTCATCCACATGAATATATTGGAATTTCCTTTGATAAAATTCCAATATTTCGGGCACGCGTTCAAACAATTGAATTGTGACCATAATTAAATCATCAAAATCTAATGCATTATTGCGACGTAATCTCCTTTGATACTCTGTGTATATCTTGCTGACGGTTTGAGCATAAAAACCAGCTGCTGTTTTTTCATATTCTTTCGTTGTTACTAACTCATTTTTCGCACTGCTAATCGCACCAAGTATAGCTCTTGGATCAAATTTCTTTGGATCAATGTTTAAATCTTTGATAACATTTTTTACCACAGAGAGTTGATCTGTTGAATCTAGAATAGTGAAATTACGATTATAGCCTAGACGATCAATATCACGACGTAAAATGCGCACACACATGGAGTGAAATGTAGAGATCCAAACAGCTTCTGCAGAGCCTCCCATAATGTTTCCAATCCGTTCCTTCATTTCCCGCGCGGCCTTATTGGTGAATGTAATCGCAAGAATATTATAAGGATTCACCTGTTTTTCAACCATTAAATAGGCTACCCGATGTGTAAGAACCCTTGTTTTTCCACTTCCTGCTCCTGCCATAATGAGCAAAGGGCCTTCTGTCGTTTTGACCGCTTCTTTTTGTTCAGGGTTCAATCCTTCCAAGAGACGTATACCCGAAATTTGCAACTCTACTACCTCCCTAACCAGAAAACATTTGTTCTATTATACCTTGATATTAGACAAAAGTCACGGAAGCACATGAACTGTTTTCAACGCTTCTTTTACATTTTCATATACAATATTACCAACGATGATACAATCAGCAAATTGCTTCATTTCTTTTGCTTGTTGGACTGTTTGAATACCGCCACCATAAAATAGAATGGTATTTGACAATTGGTCACTTACTTTTTCCACCAATGCCGGGTCACCATAATCCCCACTATATTCCATATAAAAGATCGGCATTTGAAACATTTTCTCAGCCATTCTCGCATATGCAATGACATCATCATCATCTAATGAGGTAGCCGCCTTTGTTAGTTCGGCCACCTTGCAATCGGAATTTAAAATACAATAGCCTTCCACTAGGACTTCATCCCAGTCCATTATCTCTCCATATTCTTTAACCGCTTTATGATGAAGGCCTGAAAACCACTGGATTTCTGCTGTATTTAAAACGGATGGAATAAAATATAAATCAAATCCTGGTGTAAGTGATTCAAGATTACTTACTTCTAATACACATGGCACCGTATATCTTCTGATCCTAGACATCAGTTGTAACACATTTTCCAATGTTACATGATCCGTACCACCAACGATAATGGCGTCCGTTCCTGATTCACAAATTTTTTCCAAGTCTTTATCTGAAATCGACTTAGCAGGATCAAGTTTAAAGGCATGACGCCATTCTTTCACATCGCACATATTGATTAGGTCCTCCATTTCTATTCAACATCTATCATTATAGCATTTAGGGATAGGGAGACTAAAGTAGATGGGGGAAATTTTATAAATGAAAATATAAAAAGGGTACGGCATCATCTCGCTGTACCCAAGTCTAACAAGAATATGAAAATATCCTAGCGGGGGAAAGAGTTCCCACTGAGGACAATCTCGCTTTATTTTTCTTCTTCTACTCGATCAAGCACCATTTCATACGTATCATTCCCAAAGTTCAAACAGCGTTTTACCCTTGAAATAGTAGCTGTGCTTGCTCCTGTCTCTGACTCAATTTTATGATAGGTTTTGCCTTCCCTTAGCATTCTTGCTACTTCAAGTCGTTGCGATAAGGATTGTATTTCATTAATCGTACATAAATCATCAAAGAATCGATAACATTCCTCCCGATCTTTCAGAGTGAGGATCGCATCAAATAGTTGATCTAATTCTTTTCCTCTTAATTTTTCAATTTGCATACGTTTGTATTCTCCTTTTAAACACACGCTTTTTTCATCGATCTAGTTATCCATGCATTAATTAGCTGTATGGTCTCCACTTTTAAGAATTCGTGGGAAAACTGGAATTAAAAGTGGGGGATCAACAGTCAGTAAAAGCCCGATTCGTTCATACCAACAGGAAGTTGGTTACAAAGGCGTTGCGACGGTACAGGATGTACTAGTGCAGGCGAAACGACAGGATGTCGTGCCTTGAGCCCGCCAACAGGCCGCCGCGAATTTTACCCTTCATCTTCTTCAATCACTGGGGAATGAAGGGTCCACTGATTGAAGCTTCACTTTATGAGTAAGAAACAATCTCGAGGCTTGGTACAATATTGATCCAAGTTCTGCCTGGTACTAGCTTAGCAGGAAGTCCATCCTCATATGGTACAGGGCGGCCATCAAGATCTTTCCATTCTATTTCTCTAACCAACCCTTTTTGAAACAATAAAGCTTTCCCTCCAGATGTCAAATCAATTGCCCGTCTTCCTTCTGAATCCATTGCTTGATGTTCGGTTTCCATCACAACCACATTATCTAATACAATCGGATTGTTTGTTTCCGCATCAATCGTTTGTTCCCCGTTAGAGGTCCGTAAATATTTTTCATTTTCTTGATCATATTCATAGTTGGAGATAAATAGATCATCTTGACTATAAGCAACCTGTATAGGTCCCACTTGTTCTCCTTGAAGGCTCCCAACTTCTTTATCCGTAAAAAAATCTAATGGTGCTGGTGGAGTATCCAAATCGTACCCTTCATCTTCAGCCCCTTTTGCGATGCTTTCTTGCGAAATATATGAATTATGAGGAGCTTGGCGATCAGTAGACCGCTCAAATAACGTACCATCGTATTGAATACCATTCAACTGATCAATTTCACCAGATAACAACCTTTTTTTAGCACTTGGACTATAACCATGTGCGATATAAAGGCTCTGGAATCCTTCAGCAATATCAATAAAATAATCACGAGAACTCCGAACAGGTCCTATTCGCTCCGGTAATTCACTTTGGAAAATCGCTAACAATCGTGTGATCGATCCTTCTGCTAATAATTCATATACAATATCTACTTGAGATAGCCCACTTTGTGGTCGTGCTTCTGGCTGATTGTTCATCGTAACAGCAATCGCTCTTTGATCTGTCGCTTCTTCTACCGGCAGACCGGTAAGCGGAGAAAGAAATGGTGATTGATCCTTTTCTGCTTCAGGAGTTGGATCTTCTGTTTCTGGAGCCGTCTGCTGCTCATCCTTTTCAGCATTCCCACATGCCGCCAAGACAAGAGTTATCACGAGCAAAAGTATACAAGTTCTTTTCTTCTTTGAAAACAAAAATTCCAACTCCTATATCTATAACGATTTTTACATCTACTATTTTAACGCATTAATGTCGGAAAGAGTACCTTTTTGTTCATCACATCGTATAATCCACTTTGAGTAACACGGATATACGGCAAGTGAGTGGCCGAAAAGAATAACAAAGAATAAACCGGATCTGTAAATGGATACCCTCTCTTCACTAAGAGATCCTTTAATGTTTCCGTTTCTTGTGCTAGATCCTCCAATTGTAAATCTGACATTAATCCAGCAAGAGAAAGTTTCATTTCAAAAATAACCTTTCCTTCTTCTGTTAATACAATGCCTCCACCAATCTCTTTCATTCTTTTAAATGCCAATAACATATCTTCTTTTCTTTTTCCTATTACAATGATATCACCTGTAGAAGAAAAAGAAGAGACAAAACCAGAAAGCGATTTGGCAAAGCCTTTGATCATTGTATTAATACGCCATTTTCCCTTGCGATCTACCAGCATCAAATAACTTTCATCTTGGTTCTTGGGTAATGGGTCAATCGCTAAATCAATACGAGTGGTGTATGGTTTCGTAATCACATCGTTCACCATCTCTATACCAAAAGGCATGGAAAACTGCAAATCGTCTCGCTTAAGATCCCAATCTAACTGAAGCGGGTCTAAATCATATAGCGACCAATGGATATGATCATCAAAAGGGATCTCTTTCCCCTCTTTTCGCACCCATTGTCCTTTTGCTAAAACAGAGTGAGGCGTTGGGTCGTGTTCATTAGTAAGGAAATTAATATTCGCTACTCTCCCTGTTGCAATTTGCCCATGCTCAGAGGCAAGATTAAAATAGCGAGCAATATTATAGGAAACCATATGATACGCGTCTATAATAGGGACACCATTCTCTATTGCCAGCCGAATAAGATAATCCGCCATCCCTTGCTTGTAAAAGGCAGGGGTTGCTCCATCTGTCGTCATCATAAGAGAATTATATTGAGTGAGCCCAAGACGTTGCATATCTTGCAATAGTACAGGCAAATCAGGACGGATCGACGAATGACGAAGTGATACCGCATAGCCGTGGAGCAAGCGTTCATATATCTCTTCACCTGTCATTGCTTCATGATCACCATCTACCCCAAACAGCTTCATTTTCGCCAATGTTTTCTCTGAGGCACCTGGGAAATGACCTTCCACCTTTTTTCCAAGTCGTTTCGTCTCCTGAATCCAATAAAGCATTAGATCATCACCATCAAGCAGTTTAGGCCAGCCTGTTAATTCGCCCCCTTGAACAACAGCCTTATGTTCAAGCCAGGCTTTCACCTCCCTATTTGTGAAAACTCGCTCCTCTTCTCCCATTGCTGTTTGCGCATCATAGCGCCCCCACCAGTACATCGTAATAGGGGATTCATTCAATTGCTCTATTAAGGAAAACGCTTTCTTTTTACTTAAGTGCAAGAAAAAAAGAAGATTATCATTAATTAGTGTCGTTGTACCTGTTTGCGCAGCAAAGCGAGATAAAGTGTGCGGGTTATATAATTGGGACGGATGAACATGGGGCTCTATATAGCCGGGGACCAACGTCCATTCAGAACAATCCACTACTTCGCAATCCTTTAGCTGCTTTGGTATTTCTTTTCCAACATAAACAATGCGATCATGTAAAATCCATATACTGGCAACTACCCATTCATGTAAAGTTGAATGTAAAAAACGGGCATTTTTTAGCAAAATTGAAGGAGATACTTTACCATCTAAAACAGATATTTGTTCGCGAATTTGCTTATTTTTCCATCTAAATCTCTGTTCTAACATCCTAATCCTCCCATCCAAATCGTCTTTCTTAAAAATGCGTGTTCAAAAGGAGGATAAAAAGGACTAATTCGGCGTTGCTGACGTCCTGTCAGCAACGCCGACACTAGTACATCCTGTACGTCGAAAGTTCGAGGCGGCGCAGTTTCAAACAGCAGAGAAACAAGCCAACGAAGAAATTCGAAGTGTCATTTTTACCGGACTTTTTGAACATCCTTTTAATGTCATTCTAACACACTATACCCTTTTAAGACGTTAGGAACTATCCCTCAATCGCACATTTTCATGAATTGTAATAGAATGGTAAAACAGTTGTAACAAAGTGGTTACCCCTGCTTTATTTGCCTTTTTTAGGGCTTTTCAATCTATTCGCATGCTTTCTGTCATAAGTACATTGTTTACCGATTTTACGGAAGTAATCCCTTAATATCCTCTTATATTTGACATTTGTGCCTTTTTTGAAGACGAATACCGAAATTTCAATAAAGCCTAGATTTCCAGTAAGCTCTTGGTAATTCGGCGGATCTACCCTTGAAATTCTATAAGTAGAACAAAAGCGCAAGCGCCCGTTTAGCGACGTACAAACTTTTTAAGCTTTTGACGAGATAAAGGATACACGGCGGAGCATGAGCCGATGTTGACTTACGCAAGCAGAAGCTGAAAGTTTGCTAGTCGCTGGGCGCTGC
>NZ_JADIJK010000049.1 GCF_017355205.1 Bacillus sp. SD088 | reverse complement strand
TTCGCAATCGCCGTATCAGCGACTTTATTAATATATCATCATTTAATAGTTTCGTCAACACCTTTTTTAAAGAAACATTATTCTAGATCAATACTTTATTTGTTGACGATATAAATATACTATCACCCAAAGGCTTAGCGGTCAATCTTCTTCCTAGAGAAAAACTTCTTAAATATTATCGTAAAAAAACAATCGTTCTACTACTTTGTTTCCCCCCATTTATCACATTACCACTATTATATAATGAGAACCTTTCTCTTAGTACCACTTCGGAGTATATGAAAACTATTAATTATTTCCCTATGTAATAATTTAAGAATTGTTAAATATCTACCCCCTTTTAAAAGAATAAAACCATTAGCTCTTCATCGAAGTATCTATTACCTAATTTTATTGCCCTTTTATCTTCTCCGAACTTCTTAAAACCTAAAGATGAATAAAGTCTTTTTGCTAAATCATTAGTTGTCACCACAGTTAAATAAACCTGCTCAATACCTTCTAATCCTTTTGCTTTCTTAATGGCTTCCAGCATTAAATTCTTTCCAACACCTATACCACGCTTTTCAGGAGAAACATACATGGCGAAAATATTCGCTCTATGTTTTAATTTTTTCTTCTTTTCTACAACTAAAGTCACTACTCCGATAAGTTTTTCATTTTCAAAAGCTCCAAAAGTTAGCGAATCTTGTGACTGAAACCTGCTTTCGTATTTTTCAACAGATTGATCCTTCTCCTCTTCATAGCTAGAAGCAAATGCTTCAGGGTTAGTCTGTAAAGCCTCTAGCCTTAGATCAAGATAATTTTTAGCATCTAGTGGATTTAAAAGTCTGATCTCCATCGTTCTCTCCTTAATAATAGAAGTTTTTCTCTCCCCCGAATTAACTAACAGGACACCCCATTATTTGATAAGTTTCGTTTTATTTTTATAGAATGAAAGTCAAAATGATAATTTACTCATAAAAGGAAGTTACATAGAAGGTAGTTCCTTTCTGGATAAATACGATGTAGCAAATAATAAGCAGAAAACAATAAGTAATACGGATACAGCTATTGTGATGAAAAAATGGGGCAGCACATTCCCTGATGTTATGATACTCACAGCTTGATTTGATAAATACGCCGGATTTAGGATTTGAAATCCTCCCCCTAACAATGTAACAGTTTTCAAAAAGATTAGAACAAAAATAGACAGCAATGCAATGGCCGATGTTCTAGACAATAAAGCGCCTATTGCGATTACAAAGGCCAACATAAATAAGCACCAAATATAATAAACCCCTACTCCAGCTACAATCCTAGCCACGGAAACAGCTTGATATAAATAAGATGTATAAAATACTGTTGTCATAAATCCTAGGAAGATGGATCCTGCAATTATAACTGCATGCCCCACTAACTTACTTAGCAAATATTCAACAAGTGTCGTATTGCGCGTCAGAATAAACGCTAACATGCCATTATTTTTATCTGTTGCGATGATGCCCATTGTCGCCATGACAATCACGATTAAACCCATTTGGTCAAATTGATCGGTTAAGGCACTAGCTAATACTTCACTAGCCGTCAACTCAGGTAATGTGATCGTCATTCCATCAGGCAATCCACCAGCCATTTTTAAAATTTCTGGTAAATAAAAAGACGATAAAGGCTGCAGGATGCCCAAAAACACAAAAACAACGGGCAACCATAATAGTTTGTAGCTTCTTTTTGCATCAAGCCACTCTTTCTGCAACAGAACTGTGAAACGGTTCATGATGTCTTCACCATCCTTAAAAAGATTTCTTCCAAACTTTCCTGCACCAATTCAAACTTTTGAATTGGAAGATCCGCTTTTAAAATATTGCTTAACAACCAGTCTCTTCCCTGCTCAATATTTTTAACTCGCACTTTGGCTGTACTTCCCGTTAGCTCGATAGATTCAATAATGTCTTCATTCACAAGCTGATGTGTCCACTCACTTAATCGCGGTGCTTGAATAATAAAAATTGGTTTTTGAGTTTGTTCAATAATTTGATTGACAGACCCATTCACGAGTAATTGCCCTTTGTTTATAATAAGCATCTTATCGCAAAGCTCTTCTGCATCATGCAAAATATGTGTTGAAAAAAGAATCGTCGATTTCTGTTTGATCCCTTTAAGCAATTCTAATATATCCCTGCGTCCTAATGGATCCAATGCAGAAACCGGTTCATCCATAATCAGTAATTTAGGTTGATGGATAAGTGCCTGTGCAATCCCTAATCTTTGCTTCATTCCACCCGAATAGGTGCCAATAAGCTGATTTTCCGCCTCATCCAATCCCACCAAGCCCAGTAATTCGTTGATTCTTTGTTCCAAAATCTCCATCTCTATATTTGAAAGTCCCCCCATAAATGCAAGTAATTCCCTTCCCGTCATCCATGGATAAAAAGTAGGGTGTTGCGGTAAATATCCAATAAATTCACGCATTTGGTCATGGCGTTTTCCGTTCAGTAATATTTGCCCACCTGTAAGCTTGTTGATAGCTAAAATCATTTTAATAATTGTCGTTTTACCTGCTCCATTAGGTCCAAGAAGAGCCACACATTCTCCTTGATTAATATGAAAATCAATATTGCGAACGACCTCATGATTTCCGTACTTTTTTTGGAGTTGACTTACTTGAAGTAGATGCATCTGAGCGTTGCCTCCTTCCTAAAATAAAATATAAAATGGGGCCGATGATGTTAACCAATATAATTACAACACCCCATAGCCATTTATAATCCGTACGTTGATCTGTTTTTAATAAATCCCATAATGCCACAGAAAATAAGATCACATGTAGGATTATGATAGGCAAAAGTAATGGTAACCAAGCGCCAATTTCATCAATTTCAAGATGATAACCATAATGCATGTGCAGTCCTCCTTACTCTTTTGGTGATTGGGGAATAAACATACTAGCAAAGATCCGCGTGGTTCGTTCAGGTGTTACCTCATTGTTGACCACCTTTTCAATTGCCTGTTGAACAGAATTGATAAGCTCCTTAAATTCCTCATCTGACAGATGCAAAGGTACATACGCATAGCTAAATCCTTCTTGTTCATACTGTTCAGGGGATGTATTCGCCAAATAAGACGTTGCTAATTGCAGTAAATTACCGTGAAATACAGAAAAATGACGGATATGATCTTCCTGTGAGATCGTTTCAATTTCGTCTTCAGGAATTTGCAAGTTATCTATTTTGACTGAGAATTTACGCTCCTCTGTTCCTTTCACCTTTTTTGTTTCAATAACTTCAATTAAATTTGCTTCAAGTAAAAGATTGATATGACGATATAACGTAGCTTGAGGAACATCTCCAAGTATCTCGACTAGTTGCGCAATAGTCAGCGGTTTGTTTAGAAATAATTGTTGAACAATTCTCATTCGTGTAGGATGAAGAAGTAAATCAGCTTTTCCTTTCATTGAATTTTCCTCCATTATTATTATCATTTTATAAAATGATAATATAACTTCAATGTTCTTTTGTCAAGTTATAAAGTGAAACTTCAATCAGTGGGGGTTTTCCTTCATCCCCCACTGATTGTTAGTTGAACAAATCGGGCTTTTACTGGCTGTTAATCCCCACTTACAATTCTAGGTTTTTCCACGAATTCTTGAAGTGGGGGTCTTACAGCCAGTTAATGCGGGATAAAAATTACTCTGCTTCAACTACATTATCCCTTTCCGTAAACCTGCATTTCAGTAGGAGATTTCTCACTTCTCCCACTGAATGAGTTGTACCCCACTTACCATTCTTGTCTTCATCGAATTCCTGAAGAGAGGTTTTATTGCTAGTTGCTTTTGAGTTAAATTTGTTTTTCAAACACACACAAGGTAGGGTTCAGCCCCTTCAAACTTATAGGATACGATTCCAGATAATCAAGACCTAATTGTTCAGCCTCCCAGAGCAATTGATCGGCACTCTCAGACAAAATAACCGCTCTTCCATTTGCCTTTAGAATTCTAGATACTTCAATCATTATATGGTGATTGAATAATGCTAAATCTTCGTCAGGTGCAATCTGTTTTCCAAAAGGGAGATTCGTAACGATTTTATCGACATAGCCAGTAGAAAAAGGCAATCTCCGTGCATCCCAAACATTCACTTGAACCTGCGTATCAGTAAGATTATTCTTTGCTATCCTTATGGCTGAGGCAGATATATCCCCACCGACGATCCAGCTTCCAGGAAACGTAGCCCGTTCAGACAAAATTGTGCCTGAACCACAACAAGGGTCTACGAAAATGTCTGTTGATTTAGGATCTGACAACCACACCATCGCATGAGCTACAGTAGGAAGTAATGATGCACGAGAGAAACTTCGAGTTTGATTTCGAAATCGAAACTTAGTATCCGTTAACCGTAGTGAGAAAACCGCATAATGGTGTTCGATATCGAGTCTGAATTCTACTTGGTGATTTTGAGCTGTTCCAATATTCCACTTAGGGTAACGCTTATGAATACCCTCCACTGCATTTGCTGCTACTTCAAATCGACTGTACGTTTGTTTTCCTTTACGACTTGCATTTACCCAAAATAAAGCTTTATGTTCCATAAAATCCAAGTTCAAGTGAGATATTCGCTCACTTACCTGTGATAAATGTTTTTTGTGTGGTCCAATTTGAAATTGATCTATCACTTGAAAGATGTTATCTGCCGATCTTAAAGAACTCAAACATATAAAAGACTCGAAAGTGGCAAAGAAAACCTTTCCTCTATCGATTTGAATAATTTCAGAATCATGCACTTTGTTGGTTATTTCATCAGATAAAACGTATTCTAATCCAGGCAATACGCTCGCGAAATAAAGAGCCATCCTAACGCCTCCAATTTTTGGATGCCAGTTTTAAGAACACAAAAAAGCCGTGCATGAACCACTTAAGATTCATCACGACTTCTTGTAAGCCTTATTCAATCAGCTATTTTGCACGTACATGCAGATAGGATCTTTACCGACATTATGATGATTAAGTTCATTGACTGCTGATACTTGAAAATGGCATGACAAATTAGACCCATCTACATGGTTTTTTTCAAGTATCAAAAGTTATTCAATTTACGCTTATCGAATAACTGTCAGGAACACTGCCATCATCATGATTAGAATACCTCCACTTGTTTACTATTACCATAACCTTAAAACACTGAGTAGGAAAAATCAATATCCAGCCATAATTTGTCTTCATTTGCTTTATTAGATAGAGACTAACAACATTTAATGCGCTTCTCTCTTTCTCAACCAAACAATAAATAACAGGATGACAACAACCACCCATAGTAATGGTACAAGAAGAAAATGGAGAAAAGATTGCTGCTGGTTAATCTGTTCAATCCCATAATGTAGATGATAATTTGGAAAGATAGCGAGCCACTTCATCGTACTTCGATCACTATTCATGAGCAGACCTTCGACAAAGAAATAAAGTAGTATAACCGGCATCCCTTGCAAGCTTACTTCAATGGTATTTTTCGTTTTCAAGCCGATAAAAGTTCCGATAAAAAGGATAATCAGTAACATTGGCAGAGCAAGCAAAAAGGTACTTAAGCTATAGCTGATCTGATCACTATGAAAGAGGAAGAGTGCTATCAGCACAAGCGATGTAATCATAAAGGTAATCAGCATTTTTTCAATCACGATATCCTTTATTGAAAATCCTGCTTGTATGAGTCCTCGCTTCATCCTTTGTTCATGCTCCTCCACAATCATATTTCCTTGCATGATCATCGTGAGCATGCCAAGAATAAACGCAATCAGAAACGATATTGGGACTTGTCGTATGGGAATCAATGTAAAAACGAACACAAAAACAACCCCAGTAATCAGGTTAAAGAGAATCTGACCATTCCAGCGTAAGTCACATAAATCTTTGTATAGGATCGCTTTCCAATGATGCTTATGCACGAGTTCCCCCTCCTTATGTTCATAGTTGAATTAATTCTTTAAGTTTACTATAGTTGCCTTTGGATAAGGGGATCTTACTTTTGGATGAGTTATCCAGACTAAGACTATAACTGTTTTTGCTCCAAATAATAATTTCACGAACCCGTTGCAAATTGACAAGATAGGAACGATGGCAACGGAAAAAACCTAATGGCAACAGACGCGCTTCTAGTGTCTTAATTGTATTTGATGAGACAAATTCCTCGTTATTAACATACAGAAAGGTTTGAGCATTTCGTACTTCGATATAGTCAATTTCCAACGGATGAAAAAGGATGATTTTATCCTCTACTTTTGCGCTGATTTTCTCAAACTGAACTTGTGTACTTGTTACATCCTCTCCATCCTCTTCTTCGGTATCTTGCCCATCTTCTTCCACCTTTTGGATCCCTCGTTCCGAATAACGATAGACTATGTCTCCAAGCCGGATCGCTTCTTCTAGTGCAGGGGTAAAAAGAAGAACGGCTCCACCATTTTTAGCTAAATGTACAAGCAAATTATGAAGAACTTGCTTTGATTGAAGATCTAACATCAGAGAAGGGTCTTCAAAAATATATACAGCAGCTGGCTGAATCAGCGCTAATGCAAACTGCAATCGACGTTGCTCTGACTGTGTTAAATACTTTGTCTTCTTAGAAACGCAAGATTGCAGCTCGCATAAATCCACAATCCATTCTATATCCCCGTTGTATTGATATAGCTTACTCCAAAAACGCAACATTTGCCTAATATTAAGTCGTTTATATAAACCGTCTGTTTGTTGGAACATATATATTTTTTGAAATCCGCCTTCTGGAAGGGTAATTGCTCCTTTTTTTAATCTATGTGGATGATTCAATAGATCGAATAGTCGTTGGATGTACTCATTTTCCGTTTGTACGGCGATTATATCCCCTTTATCAACGGTTAAATTCAGTTTTGGCAATAAAACGGTATTCTGTTCAATTTTTGTTAATTGGTTAAAAGAAAGAACCATCATGATGCCCCTTTAATATTTTTGCTTTCCCCCGTCGCTTTCATTGATCATTTTCCTCTACCTCTGCAGATAACGCAAGAACGGTAATGAGAGCAATGTTGATAAACCCGACTGGCGTAAACCAGCTAGGGGCTTCAAAGCTTGGAAATATAGTGAAAATAGCTGATATAGGCTCGTAAATAACCAAAGCTGGAATAATTGCTAGCAAGATCATTACCCAGGGAATTATTTTGTTGGGAATGATGCATTGCACCAATTTTTTCATAATCGAAAATCTCCTCTCTTATGAAAATGGGTTGAGATTGGGCAGATACTCTAAAAGATTCACACCGTAATTAAAGGCAACACCTAACGCAATCGACCAAGTAGCAATCCCGATTGTTTGCCATAAACTGACATAACCCCTTTTAGCACCAGATGCAATCGAAACTGCTGCACATACATGAAAGCAAAGAATGGGGCCAGCAAAGGAGATACCAGCAACACCATATTTTTTGAACAAATTCTGTGCACGTTGCCATCTCTTCCTTTGTTTCTCTTTCTCGTCCTGTTTCTTCTTAGATGCTTTTTTACGAATCCCGGAAAGTAACCAAACAAAGGCCATTACAGACAACCAATTTCCTAACGCACCAATGACTACAACCTGAATTGTAGGAAAACCAAAGACGATACCAATCGGAATCGCCACATACGATTCAAAAAAAGGTATGATTGACATAATGAATACACTTAAATATTGTACCCACGTATCTGCCTCAATTAATGTAAGTAATAAATTTTGAAACCATTCCATCATCATAAACCACTCCTATTTCGCTTAATGACTTTAGCATAAGTGGTTAACGCAAGTTCCACATTGAATTAAGGGTGAATAGAGGGAAAAACGAGGCGAATGGTTCCTAGTTTATGATGAGTGGTACTCATTTTGATAAAATATTGAAGTGGCAGCTTACGGATGGTTCATCGGAATAATAACACAAAAGCATCTTGCCTTAGTTTTGACAAGATGCTTTTGTGATTCGTTACTTCTAATTAGAAATATATATGATGCTTCGTAATGAATCGGGATTATTCAATTGCGATGCTAGACATTCAGCTAGGTTCGCACGTGATGTATACCCCTTACCTTTAGGCATGGATTGATTTATGGCAATTTTGTACTTACCAGTTTGTAAACCATCTGTTAATCTTGGCGGACGAACGATTGTCCAATCAAGTCCAGATTGATAAATCTTCTCCTCCATACGTTTCATGTCATCATATAGATTGAAAAATATTTTCCATAAAACCGTTAGAAGGATTCGTTCACCAACTGAAGCTTCTTGCTTCGATTTAAGCGTTTCGGCTGATAGACATATAAGTCGCTTCACATCGTTCCTTTTCATTTCTTTCATTATATTTTCGATTCCTTCTGAGTAGACCGCTGTCGGCTTACGATGGTTCACCCCAAGCACTGAAAGGACTGCATCTTTTCCAACCATTACGTTTTGTAGGGTGGCAGGATTTAAAACATCTCCCTTTTGGATCTCCAGATGTTTATCCGCTAACTCTAATTGATCTGGTTGCCGTACGATAGCTGTCACCTTATGCCCATCGATAAGTAATTGGTTCACTAATTGAATACCCGTCTTACCTGTAGCTCCGAATACAACTAATCTCAAACTACTCACCTCTCCTCTGTTAGTTATTAGTAACTAACATTTATAATAAACTTTATTTTCACGTATCAATCTTTAACAACTCCTTTACCTTTTAATCCCATGACAAAATGTTTTAACACTATTAGTAAGAAAGTCTTCCTTTGTTACATTCATAAACTTTTTCTCCCATAAAGCAGTTGAGATGAAAAAACTAAATAACATAGCTAAAAAAGTAGATGCTTGGACATAGGAATCCACTTTAATAATCTTGTTATCTTCCTGCATCCTGATAAAATAATTTGTTATAAAAATCTTCAACTGCTCCGTATTATCAGCAACTAAGTCGATTAGCTCTGGCATTGTAAACCGCTCTTGAATCGCTATTAAACAAATAGATTCATTGCTTTCCATTACATCAAGATATAAATTCGCTATCAATCGTAAATCCTGTTCTAAATCCCAAACGATATTATTCTCAAACGTTTGCTTAAAGCTTGGTATCACTGTATTTTTTTCAATCGCTGCTTCCAAGACACCTTTCTTCGTTTCAAAATGACGAAACACTGTCATTTCACTCACGTTTGCAGCATCTGCAATTTCTTTAATTGTGACTAAGTTAAAGCCTTTTTCCTTCATCAATTGCAACGCTGCTTGAAGAATACGATCTGCAGTACTTACCTTCTTTTCTTCCATAAAAGAACACCTCATATTTTCTTTGCTTTTTTACTCCTCGATCAATGTTAGTTAGTTATAACTAACATTTTTTCCTTGATTATATTTCGTATGTAAACAAATGTCAATACATTGTTAACACAGCATATAAAATCCCCCTTCAAGCTTGCTGTCTTAAAGGGGGAGGTTTACGAATTCATATGTTTGCTTAATTGATATTGTCTAGTTTATTTACCGCAGCAGCTAAAGCTTGGACGGATGCCTTCATAATATCTTGGTTAATTCCAGCTCCCCAGTACATTCGTCCTTGATGTGAAATTCCAATCTGCGCTGACGCCTCGGCGACCGAACTTTTGCCCAGCGAATGCTGCTCATAAACTTCTAGGTTATAATCGATCCCAAAATATGCTTGGAGTGCGTTGCTTACGGCATCCAAGCTGCCAGTGCCTTTCCCATGGATCTCAATTTGTTGATTATCTTTAAGTATTGTTAACGTTACTTTCTGATCCCCATTTTTGTTAAATTGATAGTCAACGATTTGAAATGAAGGACCATAATCAACATAGTGATCGATAAATACGCGATAGATTTCTTCGGCAGAAAGCTCTTTGTTTGTTTCATCTGATACTTTTTTAGTCAAATATCCCATTTCTTCATTCATTTTATAAGGTAACTTGATCCCATAGTTACTTTCAAGGATATAGCCAATTCCGCCTTTTCCTGACTGACTATTAATCCGAATGACATCAGTTTGGTAATTTCTTCCTAAATCCGCTGGATCGACTGGAATATAAGGTACATCCCACTTCTCTACATTGTTTTCTCTTCTATATTTCATGCCCTTCGATATCGCGTCTTGATGCGATCCAGAAAATGCTGTAAAAACAAGATCTCCAGAATATGGTTGTCTTTCATGAACCATCGTTCTTGTCAATCCTTCATATTTTTTACGAATCGCATCAAGGTTGTGAAAATTCAATTCAGGATTATAGCCTTGCGAATACATATTCATTGCTAATGTAATCAAATCGACATTTCCAGTACGTTCACCAATGCCAAACAACGTTCCTTCTACTCGTTCTGCACCTGCCAGAACACCAAACTCTGCATCACTAACTCCGCATCCACGATCATTATGCGGATGAATGGACAATGTAACGCCGTCTCGATACGACAGGTTTTTATGGATATACTCAATTTGACTTGCATAAATATGAGGCATCGCATTCTCAACAGTTGTCGGAATATTAATGATTGCTTTATGTTCTGGTGTCGGTTTCCAAATATCTAGTACACTATTACAAATATCCAACGCATACTCGACCTCTGTTCCAGGAAAACTTTCAGGACTATATTGAAAATAAATATCGCCTTCTGTTTCTTCGGCAAGCTCTTGTACTAAAATTGCACCATTTACAGCAATTTGTTTAATTTCCTCTTTTGTTTTCTTAAATACTTGCCGACGTTGTGCCTCTGAGGTTGAATTATAAAGATGGACAATGGCCTTAGGCACACCTTGAATTGCTTCAAAGGTTCTGCGAATAATATGCTCTCTTGCCTGTGTAATGACCATAATCGTCACATCATCCGGAATCATGTTGTTATCAATTAGAGTCCTCAATAGGTTAAACTCCGTGTCAGAGGCAGCTGGAAAAGCGACTTCAATTTCTTTAAATCCGATCTCAACTAATAGCTGAAACATCTCTAGCTTTTCTTCTAAATTCATCGGAATGGGTAAAGCTTGGTTTCCATCCCTTAAATCTACACTGCACCATATAGGCGCTTTTTCTAGCGTCTCCTTCTTTACCCAATCATAAGAAAGTGTTGGAGGCAAATAATATTTTTTCTCGTATTTTTGATGATTAAACATGGTCAATTCCTCCCTAAAATTGAATATAAAAAAAGCCCCTCTTCTCCAGCAATTTGCTATGGAGACGAAAGACTGATCTTACGCGGTACCACCCCGATTTCATGATAATAAGACATTATCATGCACTTAACAGATATAGGCATCCTTGCCTTATACCCTTTCCCTTGTAACGGTGAGTTCTCCGTTCTTAGCTACTCTCATTCCAATCTTACCGATTTGACTAAGCCTGCTCTAAGGCGAGTTCCCTGTTTTCTTACTATTGCTTCACATCAACCAGCAACTTTCTGAAAGTCAGCTAACAGGTACTATTCCTTATCATCGCATGTAAGTTTTTATTTGTATATCATCATAGCAGATTCCTACCAAAAGGCATAGGGGTAGAACTAACTTTTTAAAGTGAAATTTCAATTAATGAGGTTTTTTCTTCATTCCCCGCTGATTCCAAAAGATCAAAGGCTAAATTCACAACATCTTGTTGGTCTGAACAAATTGGGCTTTTACTGGCTATTGCCCACACTTATCATGCTGTTTTTTCCCGCGCATTCTTGAAGTGCAGTTAAAGTGAGATAAATTGTTTTTTATGTACTTTATATTGAAGATAGTGAATTTCAAAAAAACCTTGCTCCTCACGTTGCGTGATAAGATAAGATGAAGCTAACAAGTTGAGAGGAGTTTAACCCCCTATGGTCAAAGAAACCTTTTCTGTTAGTGAATTCGCAGCCTATACAGGTGTATCTGTACGAACATTGCATTATTATGACGAGAAAAATATATTAAAGCCAAAACGAGATACGAATACAGGACATCGTGTTTATGAAAAAGAAGATACGATTCAATTGCATAAAATTATGACATTGAAATTTTTAGGGATGACTCTAGAAGATATAAAAGAATATATGCACTCTACAACCTTTGATTTAAACTTTATCGATACATTAAAGCTACAGGAATCGAAATTAAAAAAGGATAAAGAACAAATTGAAATTGCTTTAGAAACAATTCAGCGAACAGTTTACGTTCTAGAAAATGAAAAGGAAGTCGACCATGCGGTGCTTGTTAGTTTACTTGCAAGTATGCAAACAGAGAAAAAACAGCAAGAGCTTTCTAAAGAGATTATAAAAGATGAAGCTATACAGAAAATGTTCCCAGCAACCGCACAAGATAAATTGAACTGGGAAATTGGTTTGTTAACATTTTTCAAACAGGTCAGACGTCTTTCAGGCAAGCCGGTAGACCATCCAGAAGTGAAACAAATGCTGGATGACTTTTACCGGTTGATCTTAGAATTATTTGATATGGACTCCTTTGAAGAGTTGGCTGAAATGTTCTCTCTGGATTTAGATGATGAGGTAAATGAAGCGCGCTTTGCAGCTTATATTCAAGAGGTAGAGCGCCTTGTTCCTACGCCATTAACAAAAGAGGAAGAAGCATGGCTAGAGCAAGTGACATTCCATTACATGGATTCATCGTGGGATGAGAAAGAGAGGAGGGACTAAAATGGAACCATCAAAAACATCATCAAGTCATTTTATCAAACTGATTCTATCGACAAAGCTACCAAGGCTGATCCTTATTCTTGGGCTATTAGGTAGTGTACTTACCACGCTGATTGGACTTACTATTCCTATATTGACAAGAGAGCTAGTCGATGGATTTTCAATAACAACATTAAATTGGT
The DNA here is from genome assembly GCF_017355205.1 of Bacillus sp. SD088. Taxonomy (GTDB): domain Bacteria; phylum Bacillota; class Bacilli; order Bacillales; family Bacillaceae_C; genus Lederbergia. The sequence goes on along the minus strand of NZ_JADIJK010000049.1, from coordinate 8,891 downwards.
GGTTTATTGCGATTATTATTGGAGTTTTTATTGTTCATGCTCTAGTAGATGGATTATCGGCATATGCACTTGCCTATGTCGGACAAAAAGTGGTCGCTAGGTTAAGGGAATTTTTATGGAAAAAGCTTATCCGCTTGCCTGTTCCATTCTTTCAAAAACAACCGAGTGGCGAATCTGTCAGCCGTGTGATTAATGACACAGGGATTGTAAAAGATCTTGTTTCCCAACATTTCCCACAATTTATCTCAGGGTTAATATCGATTATTGGGGCAGTGATCTTACTTCTTTTTATGGACTGGAAGATGACAATTATGATGTTCATTGCTGTTCCCATTACCGTATTAGTGATGTTCCCACTCGGAAGGCAAATGCTTAAAGTATCACGTAGCCTACAGAATCAAACAGCAAACTTTCAAGGTGAGATCCAACAAACCATTAGCGAAATTAAACTAATGAAATCCTCCACCGCAGAATTAAAAGAGGAGCAGCGTGGGATGCGTGGAATTTTCGGGCTGTTACAAACAGGGCTTAAAGAAGCGCGTATCACTGCGATTATTTCTCCATTTATATATATGATTGTCATGCTCGTGATTGTTGTAATCATTGGATACGGTGGAATTCGTGTAGAAGAAGGAACAATGTCAACAGGATCCCTTGTTGCCTTTCTCCTCTATTTGTTTCAAATTATCTTCCCAATCACAACCTTTGCTATGTTTTTTACGGAAGTACAAAAAGCCAAAGGTGCGACGGAACGTATTGCTGAAATTTTGAATGAAGAAGAGGAAGAGATTAACCCAGGAATGGAGAAATCAATTGCCGAGCTGTCAGCTTTGCCTATGATACGGGTGAAAATGTTTTAAACAACCTATCATTCTCCGCAGCGCCCGGGGAAATGATTGCATTTGCTGGACCGAGTGGTGGCGGAAAAACAACGATATTTGGATTAATTGAACGTTATTATGCTCCAAATGAGGGCGAGATTTTACTAGGTGACACATCGATTCACGCTATCTCCCTCATATCTTGGCGGTCACAAATTGGTTATGTATCGCAGGAAAGCTCAATGATGTCAGGTACAATTCGTGATAATTTAACCTATGGATTGAAAAACTCAAATTTGATTAAAGAAGATCAGCTTTGGGCAGTTGCCGAGATGGCCTATGCCGCCCAATTTATTAAAGCTCTTCCACATGGGCTTGATACAGAAGTCGGTGAACGTGGTACGAAATTATCTGGTGGTCAGAGGCAGCGTATTAATATTGCCAGAGCCTTTTTACGTAACCCAAAAATCCTTTTACTTGATGAAGCAACGGCTAGTCTTGATAGTCAATCAGAACAAGTTGTTCAAAAAGCATTGCAACGATTAATGGAGGGAAGAACAACCTTTGTTATCGCTCATCGTCTCGCAACTATCGTTCATGCCGATCAAATTATTTTTATTGAAGATGGTACAATCACTGGAAAAGGAACCCATCAAGAGTTACTTACCCAGCATGCGCTGTATCGATCATTTGCGGAACAACAATTGACATAAGCTCCGATATCCCCCTTAGCATTCTTGGGATCTAAGGGGGATTAACGATTTACGAGATTATTTTGAAAAGCATAAATGACCGCTTGCGTGCGATCATGAACTTCTAATTTCCCGAGAATATTACTAACATGGACTTTGACAGTTTTTAACGCAATAAATAATTCATCGGCAATTTCTTGGTTTGATTTTCCCTTTGCCATTAACATCAAAATTTCTGTTTCTCGTTCTGTTAGCTGATCATGCAGTGCCGCTTCTTGTTTATTTCGCATCCTATTCATAATTTTCCCGGTAACTTCAGGCTCTAGAAAGGATTGGCCTTGATACGTTGCTCGAATCGCTTTTGCAATTTCACTGGCCTTTGATGTTTTTAACATATAGCTTGTCGCCCCAGCTTCTAAAGCAGGATAGACCTTCTCATCATCCAGAAAGCTTGTAACGATAATGATTTTAGCTTCAGGCCATTGCTCCATGATTTTCTTTGTTGCTTCAATCCCATCCATCCCTTCCATCACAAGGTCCATTAAAATAATATCTGGACGAAGGTCTAAGGCAAGCTCCACAGCACGTTCTCCATCATCTGCCTCTGCAATCACGTCAATGTCAGGCTGGGATGAAAGGTATGCGGAGACACCAATTCGAACCATTTCATGATCATCAACAAATAAAACTTTAATCATTTACTGGATCTTCCTTTCTTAAATTAGGAACTTTGACTTCCATACGGGTACCTTCATTCGGCAAGCTAATAATTTTCAATGTACCCCCGACCTCATAGGCCCGTTCGCGCATATTTTGCATACCATAGGAACTTGTTTTTACGGCATCTGCCTGGAACCCAATCCCATTATCGGCAACACGTAAAATGATCGTTTCTTCTCGTTCGATAAGTAATATATGCAGATGTGTGGCCTTAGCATGTCGCAACGTGTTGGACAAGGATTCTTGGAAGATACGAAACAATTGATCTTCTATCCCTTTATCCATATTAAAATGCTCTATTTTTACCTCTATTTCCATTTGTACCTTTTGAGTTAATTCATTTAAGAATCCTTCCATTCCTTCTTGTAAAGACTTCCCCTTTAATGCAACAGGACGTAAATGTAAAAGCAACGCCCGCATCTCTAATTGCGATTGATGAATCATTTTTTCAACCATTTTCAATTGTTTTTTTAAAGTTGGATCCTCTGGTGGTCCTTCTTCGTTAATCGCAGACATTAACATAGATGAGGCAAATAATTGCTGGCTGACTGAATCATGCAGCTCTCGGGCAAGACGGTTTCTTTCTTGAACGACGATTTCTTGCAGGCTTTGCTCACGTTCATTCGCTCTTTCTGTCGCAATGCGTTGTGCGTGTTCTGTCTGCGCTCTTAATTTTTCTTGCAATTGATGCATTCGAACCGAAATAGTGTCCAATTCTTTCGTAACTTCTTCATCAGCAGGTAACTTTCCACCATTAAGAATAGCAGCAAGCATCCGTTCAATCTGCGTCAAATTCTGTTGCCAATCCCATCCTATAATAAAGCCAATAATCGTCCCTACTGTCACACTGCCTGCCAAAACCGTTAGAAGAAAAGAAACATCACCGATTTTCCCTTCCCAAAGTCCCCTCCACCCGATTGTCTCGTCCAGTGAAAAAGCAAAAAAAGTTATAAGAACAAAGGCAATAGCAAGGATTAAACTACAAGCATTGGATAGTAAAACATATCGGATAATTCGATTCATACTCGCTTCACCTCAATATCTCCAGAAAATACCGAAGTGATAATTTTTACCCGTGGATAAGTGGTATTGTAGTTGTCCGTTTCATAGTGAATTGATTTATTCATTAATTGACCGTTATAAGCTCCCAAAATCGTCGCCCTGCCAAAAACAGAACTATGATGAATACTAACCTCTACTTCATAAGGAACATAAATCTCAATATTACCGATTAAATGCCGAATCGAGACGACTGCGGTATCATTTGGCAATACTGTATTACTCAAATCGATTAGGCGATCGCCATATATCCCATGAATATTGACATCTTTCCATTGATAAGCAGTATCTTCTGTACGTAAATCATCAAATAAACGCTCATCAAATAAGGGCCGAACTTGTATAAGTGCTTCTTTCGAATTTCTTTCATCCGAAAATTGAGGAGCAATTGTATGAGGATCCTTTTTTGATTTCATATAGTTATAAATGATAATAATAATCGCAACAATGATAAAAAAACGGACAACGAGCAGATTAAAAAAAGCGAGGATAAAACTTACAAGCGAGATGGCGAATACAACCTTCCATCCCAAGTTTTGAATTTTTTTCCAGCTAATATAGACGAAGCAGCCCGAAATCACAGCATAGATGATACCACCATGAAAAAAGACAATTTCAATTAAAAGGAGAATCGCACCGATGATCAATATCCAATTAAAATAATTTGTATCTAATCGTTTGAACATCTTTGCATCCTCCTTTCATTTATTATGTAATAATCAGTAAGGCCATCGTGGATAAAATACAGACGCAAGATTATTTGCGCCTGTATAATTATATCACGTTTTCTATATATAGGTTTTAATTTACTTCTTCTGTCTTTTCTTCTTGCTGTTTTTCAAGGGCAGCGATTTTATGATCAAATGTGCTACGGTAGTAAGAACTGTTTACTTTGTATTCGAGGTTTTCAATGTATTGCTCCATTTCTTCAAACTTTGAAAAGGATTTTTCTGGAGCATCATCAACCACACGATTGATTTGGTGGTTGGCTTTGGCGATATTTTCTCGTCCCATTAATTCCATTCGACGCAGGTGCATGTCTTTCAAGCGATGTTTCATTTCTTCATATTTACGCTCGAGGTTGTCTAGTTGAGTGATCGCTTCATCCTTCGATGCTTTCATACGTTCCGCACGATTTTGATATTCCTCATGCTCCTTTATAGCAAACTCATGCATCTCTTCTTCTCCGGCACGCTCTGCGATCTGTGCTTGTTTAAGACGTTTATCAGCTAGTTCTTGTGCTTTTATATATTCACGTGTAAATTCTTCTTTTAACTTATATTGACGATCAATCAGCTTTCTTACTTTTTCCTTTTCTTGCTCACTTTGACGTAAATACAGATTTAACGCAGCAATTGGATTTTTCTGTTCCTTTTTGTCCATCATAGTATGAAGATCTGCTGAAATAGAATCCTTAATTCGAGTAAAAATATTTGTCGTCATAATCAATCTCTCCTTTTAATTGTTCATTATTTATTTAATTCTGCCCACTCTTTTTCAAAATTTGTAAAGGGATCGTCATCTTCTCTAACCTGAACAGCCGAACTTTCAGATGTGTTCCAATTTTTATAAATAAGGTAAAGTACATATGCTGCTGCCACACCGATAACAGCATAAATATTAGAGAATGAGATACTTAATACAATTAATCCCACAATCACCCAACCAACTTTCGCCGCAGTTGAATCGGTTTGTACGAATTTTTTAAAGCATACATAAAGCAGCCAAACGCTTAAGGCCAATATCACCATCGGGCCGAGATTTGCAAGAAGTATAAACAATGCAATAAGCCCACCGATAAACAATATAAACTTTTTCACTCCGTTTTCCTCCCTTCGTTATCGTATCTTTATCTTATCGGCTTTTGCGATTTTTCATAATGAGCTTAAGCTATATTTTTGATTAAGCCTTGAGGCTTATTAGCATCTAATCCTATAAAGTAAAACTTCAATCAGTGGGGGTTTTACAACCAGTTAATGGGATAAAAGGGTACTCAAAAAGGACATTCCATATGCCCTTTTTGAAATGCCCCTAGTCTACCCACGATCTTTTGTTCTCAAGTTTTTTATAAATACTGACCTGTATAAGAGTTATCATTTGTTCGGATCATCTCTGGTGAGCCTTCTGCGATCACTTGACCGCCTTTTTCTCCTCCTTCTGGTCCTAAGTCAATAACCCAGTCCGCGGCCTCTATGATCTGGCTATTATGTTCAACCATAATAACTGTGTTCCCTGCATCTACTAAACCGTTTAATAGCTTTAATAATTGAATGGTGTCTGTAGGATGCAAGCCGGTCGTTGGCTCATCTAATAAATAAAGTGAAGTCTTTTTCCCTTGCTTCATTAATTCTTTCGCTAGCTTTAATCGTTGTCCTTCTCCACCTGAAAGTGTTGTTAGAGATTGTCCCATTTTCAGATAACCTAAACCAATTTCTACGAGTAGTGTTAATATCTTTTGTATTTTCTTCTCTTCTTCAAAAATCGCCAGACATTCATGAATGGAACTTTCCAAAATATCATTGATTGAATAGCCTTGATATTTTACAGCTAATATCTCTTGCTTAAACCTCCTCCCTTGGCATTCAGGGCACACCACCTCTAAATCGGGAAAAAAGAGCATATTCGTTGTAACGTAGCCTAACCCTTGACAATTCTCACAACGACCACCGACAGTATTAAAGGAAAAATGCTTTGCGGTTAATTTTCGTTCTTTCGCTTCTGGCAACTTCGAAAAAAGTGTACGAATCGGTGTAAATAAATCAATATAAGTTGCTGTATTGGAGCGTTTCATTCTACTAAGTGGGGACTGTCCGACTATAATCATTTGGTCAAAAATCTCTAACCCTGTTACCTTTTCAAAACCTTCATAAAATGGATCATTTGCTTTAGCTAGCACATCGAATAGTAGTGAAGACTTCCCGGAGCCAGAGACCCCTGTTACTGCTGTTAAACAACCCGTGGGCAAAGTGACCGTCACATTTTTAAGATTATTAGCAGTAGCATGATGGATCGTTATTCCTTCTCCTACACCACTTCGATAGCCCTTTTGAATTGACTCTTCTTGTCGCAGATATTGTCCTGTCACCGATGCTTTTTGCTCCAGTAATTCTTGCAAAGTTCCTTGACCAACTACAGTTCCTCCAAGCTTTCCTGCTCCCGGGCCAATATCAATAATATAATTTGCTTCCTTCATGACTTCTACATCATGCTCGATTAATAAAATGGTATTACCTAAATCTCGCAAATGCTTTAATACACTTATAAGCCCAGCAGTGTCCTTTGGATGTAGACCAACTGTCGGCTCATCCATGATATACAGCACTCCCGTAAGGGCTGAATCAAGCAGTGCCGAAAGTCTAATTCGTTGTGCTTCTCCTCCCGATAAGGTAATCACCTGTCTGTCTAAAGTCAGATACCCTAAACCAATTTTCATAATCCGGAGAAGCTTTGTTTTAATGTCTTGGATAAACGTTTCTATGAGTTTATATTGCTGCTGATCCAATGATTTTTCCACTTGATTCGCCCAAGTCAGCATCTCCTCCAAGGAATGGACAACCAACTGCGGAATTGTCCAATTCTCCACTTTAACTTCTCTGCTCACCTTGTTTAAACGATCACCATGGCAATCCGGACAAACCTGTGAGTAGAAATAAGCATCTGCTTCAGCGGAAGAACCAGCATTTTCTGTAAATCTGCGCCACATCGACGTGAGCACACCTGGAAATTTCCCTTTCTCCACCGTCTTAGGTGGTTTCACTTTTGGAAAAAGCTTCTTAACCTGATCACTTTCCACACCATAGTAGAGAATAGCCTTCTGTTCCTGACTAAATTCTTTTATTGGTACATTATCAGCATCTGGCAACTTATAATAACGAAAGCCTTCTTTTAACACAGCAATTTGGTATTCTCCATAACGCCCCGTAAAAATATCTACAGCACCATCTTCTAGGGAAAGCTCTTCATGAAAAATGGACGGAAGATGAATATCTACAGTTTTCCCTAATCCTTTACAGGAAGGACAAGCTCCTTCTGTTGTATTATAGGAAAAATGCGTTCGGGTTAATTTCTCCATTTTTTCTTGGCAATTTGGACAGAAAATATATTCTGTAAAACTATCTTCTTCTTTTTCTACCCTGCCATTATAGGTCATCGGATCAATCTCATATTGACAACAAGGACATTTCCTACTTCCGAGCTTTTCAAAGATCATCCGTAAGCTCGTATACATATCCGTCATTGTCCCAACTGTGGAGCGTGGATTCCGATTCGTGATTTTCTGATTAATGCTAATAGCAGGAGATAAGCCACTAATAGAATCCACCTTTGGCTTACTAATCCCCTGCATTCCCATGGATTCTAAATACTGACGCTGACATTCATTAAATAGCGTGTCGATCGCCAATGTACTCTTCCCTGATCCAGAAGGACCTGTAAAGACAATTAGTTTATTTTTAGGGATAGATACAGAGAGATTTTTTAAATTGTTTTCTCGCGCTCCGTTTACAATCATGACATCATTCATTCAACATTCCTCCTTCATTGCTTTTAATTTAATCATATAACATTTATGCAAGTGCAAGGTTTTGGATAAAATGATACTATAAAGGATGTTCAAAAAGTCCGGTAAAAATGACACTGCGAATTTCTTTGTTGCCTTGCTAAAGGCTTTGCCGCCTCGAACTTCTTGGTCCTTTTTATCCTCCTTTTTGAACTCGTACTAACCCGTCATGGAACTATAATGTTTTAATTGAATCTTTGGAGGTCGTGATTTGGAGCTTAGACCAATTGATATTGCCAATAAACTAGATGTGGGTACGAGCGCACTTAGGCATTATGAAGCATGGGGAATTGTTCCCAAAGCTATTCGTAAAGCAAATGGCTACCGTGTGTATACCGAAGTACATGAAGCATATTTCCAATGTATACGTGCGATGTATCCGGGCTTCGGCATGGCAATCGTTCGCCGTGTGATGCCTTTACTACAAGAGAATAAATTTACGGAAGCGCTATGGGAAGTTAATGCCGTGCAAGCAGAAATTTTTGAAAGAAGACAGCAAGCCATTGATGCAGTCGACATCTTAAGTCCGGATAATATTCAAGATTTCATGAAAAAACAACAAAAGAAATATTATGCAATTGGGGAGGTTGAAGCAGAATTGCATGTACCAGCAAGTACATTGCGGCATTGGGAAAAAGAGGGGCTGATTACTCCTAAACGAAATACAGAAAATGGCTATCGAATCTATACACGAGAGGATATGAGACGTTTATTGATTATCCGAACCGTGCAATCCTCTGTCTATTTACTTGAAAAAGTGCGTGACGTTCTAGATAAAATGCAACAACACAGTTTAATCGATGCCAAAAAAATTGTCTTGGATGCCTTGGCCTATATGGATTACCAGATAGAACAGCAATTAAGGGGAGAATATTATCTTTATAAACTGATCAAGCTTTTAAAAACAAAAGCGCAAGCGCTCGTTTAGCGACGTACAAACTTTTTAAGCTTCTGACGAGATAAAGGATACACGGCGAAGAATGAGCCGATGTTGACTTATCGTAGGAAGAAGCTGAAAGTTTGCTAGTCGCTGGGCGCTGG
>NZ_JADIJK010000048.1 GCF_017355205.1 Bacillus sp. SD088 | reverse complement strand
GTACCTCCCAATCAATATGAACATTTGTCATTTCCTCGTACGTATTCCAAATTAAAATATCATCCCAATTACTTTGTGTTTTAGCCGCCATTCCCACAAACATTTTGATCGTAATTGGTTCATTGACAATCGGCATACCTGTTTTATTAAGATTTTCGTCTGTTCCTAGCTCAACTTGGTTGCCCTCTGTCTCTTTGCTACAAGCTGATTGAAAGATAACCAGTAGAATCATGAGTGTATACAACCACTTTTTCATCCTATACTCCCCCTGCTGTTCTAATAGACTAGCCTACATTCTATCAACCTCATTATAATGTATTCGCTATCGGCTTTCTTATCACTTTTTCATCGCTAATAAAAAGCGGTTAATCTTCGAACATTAAATTCATTACAGCAAGAGCTCGTACCAACCCACTTTCAAAAAAAGAAGAGCGTCCAAAAAGTCAGTTCACTACTTTTTTTGGACAGCTCCTCCAATTCTCTCTATCTACTATTTAATTACTCTCTTTATATCTCTCAAATGCTTCATTTTCTATTTCCATTAAGCGGTCTTTTCCCATTTTATCGATTTGCTCGACGAAGCTGTCCCATTCATTAAAGGATGTTCTCCCTGTGATAAACTCGGCTTCTTTTTCTGAAATATATTGGGCAATGTCTTCTCCTACGGAAGATTTAAAGTTAATTTCTTCTTCCGTATAGTTAAATGCATTATATGTTTCCCCAATATAATCTCGCGCTTTTTCTGCTGCTTCTAAAGCATTAGGATGGGATTCAGACCCTTTAAAATACCATTCCCGGACATAACCTGGGTAACTTCCCCCATTCCAGCTAAAGTACTTCTCAATTGCTTGTGCATACGTAAGACCATCTGGGTTATCGGTAATTTCTTCTACATACTCCAGCTCTTTTTCACCCTTTTTCTCAAAGGTTTCTCCTTCAACTCCCATAAAGTAGAAGGTTGCTCCCTCATCACTAAAGAAATGATCCATCCACCGGACGGTTGCGGCAGGATGTTCGTTTTTGTCTGTAATTGCAAAGGCTCCAACATGCACAATCGGCGTTTTTAATTGACTATACAGTTGATCACCATGGGGACCTTCCAATGCACTTAAACCAATAAATCCATCTTTATCCATCATAGAACTTGGATTTGGGACAATCACAGAGCCCAATAAGCCCTCTGCTCCTTTGGCATTTAATTGTCCGCTCTCAATTTCAAAAATCTCCTTATCGATTAGACCTTCACTATATAATGTATGGACATACTCTAAGACTTCTTTATATTTCGGATCTGTGCGGTAAAAGCGCAGCTCATCCGTTTCAATAACTCTGAGGAAGATAAACGCGCTGAATAAAAGGCATCCGGATAGTCTCCCCCTGCCAACACAACGCCCTTTTTTTCACTAAGTGTATCAAACGGATGCAATTCAAATTCTACATTCACATTCGTTTCTTCCGCATACTTCTTCCAAATCAATAAATCCTCGTATTGATCCGAATTGGAAGGATATTTCCCAGTAAAGAATTTCAAATCAATCGGCTCATCGACAATCGGAAACCCTTCTTTATTAGGCTCTTCATTTCCGCCAATTTCATTTGCGTCATTCCCAGCCTTATTATTACAGGCTGTTAACAAAAATATCATCATGACCAACGAGATAAAAAGTGTTTTTCTGACTCCTCCCTTCCGGGATATTTTGGAAAAAATGTGCGCATAATGATCACGTTATACACGGAAACCGCGTTCGGAATCACAATCACCCATATCGTATTGATCATTCCTAAATCTTTGACAAGAAGATAGGTCGGAATCATTCCCCCACTAAAAAACATGGTAAAAACAAGGAAAGCTGTAATCGCTCCTCTCCCTAGAAAATCCTTTCTTGATAAGGGATACGCAATCATCGTCGATAAAGCAAGATTAATAGCTGTCCCAACAACCGTATAAATAATCCAGAGACTGGTGTCATTTACTTTTTTGGCAATGAAATTCACCATCAAAAGCATAATAAAATTAATAATGGATTCAAATAATCCTACAGCCGCGGAATAACTATACTGAGCATCAATAATTCCGGTACGGTAAACGTGTGTAGCAATCACATCAGAGCTATTCATGTTTAATTCATTTTGCATTAAGAATACTTTTTCAAAGCCGACGCCGAGTATTTTACCAGAGTGAAGAATTAAGAGAATAATAATCGTTGATTTAATCCCTGGTAAGTTGATGTGCCAGATTCTTCTTAATTTACTTGCTCCATCTACTTCAGCAGCATCATGCAATTGTGGATCAATGGCTGACAAAGCCGCTAGATAGATAATTGAGCTCCAGCCCATTTCCTGCCATACCCCTGAGAGGAAAACCCACTACCAATTGGTAAAGGCCAATTAATAAAGTATTTTTGATTAATCTCCAAAAATAATAACTATCGAAGAAACGTTTAAAATGTTCAAAGCCGATCCATGGACTCCCCGTGATACCCGATGAAGCAATAAAATCTTTAAAAGCAATTTGTACGCCATACATGGGGAAGTACTCCTGTAGCCCTGAGATAAAGGAAACACGGCGAGCATGAGCCGATGTTGACTTACGCAAGCAGAAGCTGAAAGTTTGCTAGTCGCTGGGCTGGAGCTGGATGACGACCGCGATATAAGCAATTATCTCCAAGCCAAGAATTTTATAGTTTCTCTAAACCACAAGTAAAGCTTTGTATAAAAAAACTTAATCAATGAGGATTACAATGATCTTCATTGATTAAGGGAGTTAAAAAAATCGATATCCATAAGCAACAATACTGAAATTTTTAAAACAATTAAGTACGGAAGCCTCTATTCTATGCCTCTGTCTTCCTTCTCTGTTACAAAACCAAGAAAGGCATTTAATGCAATCCTTATCCATAGATAGGCTACCGGGGCAATGAGAAGTACAGCTAGAATAAGAGAAATTTTATAAGCAATCCAGCCTATCCCAATAAGCATCGCGGCCACGGCTGCTGTGTGAAAGGGGCGAATTAAAGTAATAAGAAAAGCCCCTCTTATTAAATGAATAATTGAGATTTCCATATGTACAAGAGACGGTAACCCTTGAATAAATAGAATAAGTATAATTGCCTCCAGAGAATAAGAGCCATATATAAGCACTTGACTTAATGCTCCATCGGCTTGTTGAAAATGAGAGATATTAATAAGTAATAACACGGCACCCACTATTAATGGGAGCCCAAATAAATTGCCTTTAGCAAACATTTCCTTATAAAAACGCCAAAACATTTTTGTGATCGATGATGGTTCTGCTGTTTCTCGCAAGAATTGTCTAGCCACTGCCATGACCGCTAGAAGAGCTGGTAAAAAACCAAATATTCCTAAACCTAATATTGTAAAAGTCATAAATAATACTTGTAAAATTATCACTCTTCCTACAATCTGTCCAAATTTTCCAGAAGATTTAGATTGCATCAGAGCACCCCCTATATCCCCTTATCTGTATAATTATTGTAAGCATTTTAATTGATTAGAGCAAGTAACTGTATATCCTTAATTTTCACTATAAAAAAGAAGCCTTCAAAGCCACTTTATTGCCTTTGGATAGCTCCTTTTTTTCTATAAAGTTCGGGATTTTATATTACAGAATTTTCATTTTCCTACCAGAATTTCCTGGGAAATTGTCATTTCACGGGAAATCCTGAAGAGGTTTTTAACACGAATATTGTTGGATTCAGGGTGTAGCCCACATTTATCCTGTAAATTCTTCTATACTGTATACACTCTTGCTTCAAATGGCTTTAAATACAGTTTTTTCACAGTATCATGTTCATTTACTTCAATATTCGCCAATAATAATTGGCTAGATGTTACAGCAAAAGGTAAGTCTTCGTTTATATTTGCTGGTTCATCCGTTAAATTAACGAGGATTACGACTTTTTCCTTTCCGATCGTACGAGTATAGACGTAAATCTGCGGGTGATCTAGTAATCCTATTATCAGTCTATCATTGCTCTTCATAGAAAGAAAAACTATGATAGTAATAGATTGTTTTTCAGTTAGAGTGCGTATTCAAAAAGAAAGCAAGTCGGATAATTGTGCTGACTTCTGTGTTGCCCACAGGATGTAGTGACTTCGACGTTCGACACAAGATGTGTCGGTACTTAGTCGAAGCTCCTTTATCCCGCAGTATCATTTTTACCGGACTTTTTGAACATTCTTTTGAGGAGTTGGACGTTTTTTGGTGATGGTGGAATTAATCATTGTTATGTTTTTCACTGGCTTATTACTCGGCTTTATCGGAGCGGGTGGTTCAGGATTTATGATTGCCATTTTAACAGTGGAATTTGGGTATCCTATTCATATCGCTATGGGCACAGCGCTTGCGGCGATGATGTTCACCTCGTTTTCCGGTGCCATTAGTCATGTTCGTGAAAGGAATACAGATATTCTAAGTGGAGTAATGATCGGATTGATCGGCGCGGTGGCCGCGTGGTTTGGTGCAGGTATTGCCATTACTATTCCTGAATCAGTAATCACTTGGTTAACAGCAAGCATGCTTGCTTTATCCAGCATTGCTCTCTTTCTACGTTTAGTCTTAGCTTCAGACCATTCCGTTCCACTAAATAAAAAGAGTTATCGATATCCTATTGCTGTCATTTCTCTTGGATTAGTAACTGGTTTCTTGTCTGGCACATTCGGTATTGGAGCGACTCCGTTTATTCAACTGGGCCTCATGTTGTTCCTTGGATTACCCATGCGTTTAGCTGCTGGTACCTCCATGCTCATCATCTTGCCAATCGCCGCAGCAGGGGGAGCGGGATATTATTGGGCAGAAAGTTTGGATATTCAACTATTGCTGATGGTCCTTATTGGGACCATGACCGGTTCTTATATTGGTGCCAAGCTAACAAAACGTGCACCGCAAAAACTACTTAAAACTGGGATCATTGCTACACCGCTTGCTGCTGCTCTTGTACTCTTCTTTTAGCATGGCAACTTAGGTCAGGGAATATCAGATACAAACCTAAGTTTTCTTAAAAGCTTTTAGCCCAATCAAAAGAGGCTCGTCCGCAATGGATAGGCCTCTCTTGTTTGATCGTCATTTCGTTTTCTTTAGACTTGCAGGGATCTTAGGTGCATGTACCAATGGACTTGATGCAGAGACAAATGTTGAAGCAACGGTATGAGTAGCTCTAGAAACGTGTTTAGCTAGCTTTTTCACTTTTATCACCTCCTTTAAAGTATTGGTTTACCAGATGATCCAAACTATGAATGAACTTTATTCCCATTGGCGTTAGTAACAAAGCTTGAAGAAGAGCACCGAAAATAAATCCTGTGTGTCCGAAATATAAGTAGAAACAAAGAGCTAATAGCAACCAGACAAGCGCGGAAATCTTCTTTTTCCTCTCCCACTGTGCAGAATGTTTCAACTGATGTTCCTCGTAATATGGGGCGAATTTTATTATAAGAAACAAACTCAACAACCAATAACCAAAAATATATGTATCCTTTTCTGGTACCCAGATAATCGTCGCCAACAATAGTAAGCTTGTGATCGAGCAGGCAAGGGATTGATGGAGATGAGCACCGCCAGTTAAAATACGAAGAATCATAAAAGATAAGCCAACCTGCAAGATTAAGAAATATGCATTCAATAGCCAGCCCACTACCATAATTAAAAGAACTGTAAACAGTAGATTAAAAATAATTGTAAAGCCAAAGACAAGCACATCATGTGGAGCTGTTTCTTCAGGATTAGCTCTTTTAATTCGATCTGCAAAGGCTATAGCCCATTTTTCAAACATTTGATCACATCCTTTTATCCGAGTAGGATCCGATACTTTAGGAATACAAGGAAATAGAGAATTGTGGCGGGCAATCAACTACCAGTTAAAGCCCGATTTATCCAAAACGCGGTGCTTTTCCTCTATTGACTTTATAGTATCGGAGAGCGAATAGATAGATTAATCGGTTGAAAATCCGATTGAATCACAGCCCCTAGTTGTTTCAACTGCAATAATTCATCATAATAGCTGAGATTTTTATCCATTTTCTCTTCAATATGAAAAGGGCTCTTAATGGTGAAAGAAATCGAATCTTCCTCTCTCATATCTATATGAAAATGGATCGTTTTATCTTGTTCCTCTGATGCTTGAAACATTATATAAATAAAATCATCCATCATTCTACTAATACAAACAATTTGTTGCAGGGAAATTGCTACCTCTTGATAAACCTCTCCTGATACTTTAATAGAAACACCGAAAAGCTGACCTAATTTTCTCTTATTAATTAAAAAGATATACAGCAATTCATCAAGTTGCGGAGTCAACTGTTGATAGACTGAAGAGATTTTTGATGGTGCTTTATCTAATTGGTTGGATTCAATATAATCGGGAATCAGGTCGTAGGCTTGTCTTTCAGCAAGCTTGAGAACTGCTTGGAAATGCTGAGTCCCTTCTTCCTTTAAATGTTCAACACGATCAATGATCTGCTGCTCTTGATCAAGGAAAAGTTGTTTGGCTTCCAAAATCTGTTGTTTTTGAAACTGAATATGTAAAAACAAATAGAAGGATAAAATAATAAAACCAAGAACCATTACGAACAAAATCAACAATTGTTTGTATGGAGCTGCTTCACTTAATAGTGTGCAAGCCGTTAGACAGATAAAAGCAACCGTAGAAATGGAGATCAACGAAATAAGTATTCGATATTTCTTATTCATCCTTGGACCTCTAATGATAAAACGGACCTCATTCAATTGATAGGTTGAAAACCGAACCACCGTACTGATTAGCATTAAAATTAGAATCGTTACCAGTTGAATTTTCGTCTTGTTATAAAAGACGAAAAAGAAATAAAAATAATCCAATGCAAAAGCCCTTACAAGCACTTCCATAATAATCATTTGTATAAAAATATAAAAGCCATATCCAATACTTGTAATAACAAAAGCTTCTAGCATTTTGTTAGCCAAAACCCATCTGACCAAAAGAAATGCTGAAATAATTTGTAAAATAATAATGTACGGAATAAGAAGTGAACTATAATGGAGTAGCAAAGAAACGACGCTCATTATTCCTGCCATAAATGAGATCGCCTTATATTTTTTTTCAAAGGAATACCCTAATATCGTAATTGGAAATAAAAATAAACATACCCATTCAAAAAAGGAGAGAACAAGCGTAATGATGATATCCATAACCTAAACTCCTTTTTAACATTCGTATTCTATGTTTTTCACGGTGTGTTCTTAATTAACGGAAGTCGGATTCGAACTTGAGTCCCTTTAGGCTGCTGATTTTGGATAGACAATTCTCCATTCAATGTCTCAACGATCGCTTTACAGATTGGCAATCCAACACCGGTGCCCTCTTCTTTGGTTGTAAAAAATGGCGAAAATAAATGGTCAATTAACTCCTCAGGAACTCCTTTTCCATTATCCGTTATAAAAATCCATACATCCTTGTCCTCTTTTTTCAAACGGGTATGAATCAAACAATCCCCTTCGGAAGCTTCAATCGCATTATTCATCAGGTTGACGAACAATTGTTTAAGGCGAGATTCATTGCCCGTAATATAAATTTCGTCTGGTAAATCTGTAGAAAATTGTACATTTTCATATTCAGGCTGCATTTTAAAAATGGCGATTGACTTTTCTACCATGTTTTTCACATTAATAATGGATAAATGATCCTTCTGAAAATCAGTTGTAGATAAAATAAGAAGTTCCTGAATTAACGACTCCATTCGCAAAGCTTCATCTTTAATAATGGAAAGATATTGACTAATCTTCGGGTCTGCCTTTACAGTCTGATCTTGCTCAAGAAATTGAGTAAACCCAATAATCGAGGTCAAAGGGTTTCGAATTTCATGGGCAAAAAAAGCTGCTAAACGACCAATAATTTCATCATGATTTTCTCTTTTTTCCTCTTTCACTAGTACCTTTTGTTTACCTTTTTGTTTCTTAAATGGTCTCATCTTTTTCCAGTTTATTCGATTAAAGAATGGCCAAGTGTTCATCGAGGTTTATACTCTCCTAAAGGATTGTTTAGTAATTCAAAACTCAAAGTTGATATGCCTGTTCCATTAGAGACTTTGATCCGCACTTCGTTTCTGAACTAGAACTTCCTATCCTTTACAAACTACAATATTAAATACCAATATTAACGAATCGATGAAGGTAGAACGAAATTCAGACAATCACAAGAGCAATATTCATGTTATCTTCTTTAGAAATCATACCTATACAAGGAATTCTACAACACCTTTTTTAAAAAGGTCGTCGAAATTCGTCGATTTCTTAAAAAAATTTACAATTTTCCACCAGATTTGATCTAGAATAGGAGTTAAAGGTGTTTTTCAGTCTTCTATTATAAAATATTAACCATTCTTATGTTCCGCATTTTTACAGGATCGTTTCTCAAAAGCATAGAAACAATAATTTATTTTGTCGATCCATTATGAAAAGACTGTCCAGGCCGGAGTATTGGGATTGGGTTTCTGGTCTTGCTTATGGGTTTCTTAGAAAAAAAATGGGGTTCTTGTTTTCATTATGGGGTTCTTTAGATTAGTATGGGCTTCCCTGCATTAAGAATGAACAATAAGAAAAGCGCAAGCGCCTTGCTCAGCCCCGACAAGCAAATGTTCTGAGACAAGAAAAGTCCGGTTTTGACTTTTATTGGCTCAGGTTATTTGACCTCGAGGGGCTAGGCGCTGGAGCTAGATCAAAACACTAGCCAAAATTTTATACTTTCTTATCTTTAAATAAAATAAGGAGCCAGTAACTAGCTCCTCCTTATAACATTTCAGTATTGAAAGTCAACACAATGAACTGTACTGCCTCTTTAATAATTCACTAGAGGATCGCATCCAAAAACTCTTTTAAACGATTTTCATATTCCTCTGTGAGATTATCGAAAGCCTTAGTATGACCAGCATCTGGCACAATCCATAATTCCTTTTCGCCATCCGCTGCTTCATACAATTCGTGCCCCATCGCAGTTGGAACGAGATCATCAGCATCTCCGTGGATAATGAATAATGGCCGAGTATTTTTTTTCACTTGTTTCACAGCTGAAGCCTCTTCAAAGGTATATCCTGCTTTTATGTTTGTGATCACACTTGTTACGTTTAACAATGGGAAAGACGGAAGATGATAAATATTTTTCAATTGATGCTGGAGCTCAGCCTTCACCGAACTGTAGCCACTATCGGCAACAATTCCTTTAACTTCATCGGGTAAATTTTCGCCGCTTGTCATTAGCACAGTTGCAGCCCCCATGGAATTCCCATGTAAAAGGATCTCTTTTGCACCATGTTCATTGATTAGAAGTTGAATCCAATCAAGATAGTCAAGCCTTTCATGCCAGCCATAGCCAATATATTTGCCTTCACTATCCCCGTGTCCCCGAGCATCTGGCAGCAAAATGTTGAAACCTTCCTGATAATAAAATTTTGCTAATTTCCCCATGTCATCCCCGGTATTCCGGAATCCATGAGCTAATATCACCGCTTTTCCAGTCTGCTGCTCATTTTGGATATATTTTGCCCTCAGCCTTAAATTATCATATGAGATTAAATCCAGTATTTCAGGATCTTGTTCATCGTACCAAGCCTTTGCTTCCGCTAAAAGACTTTGGTCCAGTTCACTTGCTTCTGCATTAACCGTTGTTGCTTCTTTATGAATTTCAATTTCAGTCCCTCGCTTGATTCCTTGACCATAAAAATAATTCCCTGCAATAACAAGTGCTATCAGTAAGATCATCATAACACTCGCTAGCGAAATCCATATTCTTTTTTTCAACATTCTCCCCCCCTGTTCTACCCTCTTAGCCACTTAAAATATGCAATTTTCAAATCACTCTTCTAGACCTCCTTATTATATCATGTAGAAAGAGGGCGGGATCAAAAAAATCCGCCAGGATCTTCTTATTCTTGTCAGATGATATCCTCTATTTTTTCATTACATCCTTCATTTTATGATCAGCTACCAGTGATTAAAGATAAGGTAAAAAAAATTGAAAACTATATTTTTGTCATTTTTTACCCTCTCACCCTTCTGAAAGGTGTATAATGCAATCAAGTTTAATTTCTTAGGAGTGATACATATTGAAACAACGTGCTTATAATTTTAACGCGGGGCCTTCGGCTCTTCCTCTTTCTGTATTGGAAAAAGCTCAAAAGGAGCTTGTTGATTTCCAAGGAACTGGGATGTCCGTTATGGAATTAAGCCATCGAAGTGTTGCTTATGAAGAGGTACATAATCAGGCAATTGCTCGTTTAAAATCATTACTTTCTATCTCAGATCAATATGACGTACTTTTTCTACAAGGCGGAGCTAGTTTACAATTTTCAATGATCCCAATGAATTTCTTAAGTCCCGGGCAAAAAGCTGGGTACATCATGACGGGCTCATGGTCTGAAAAAGCGATCAAAGAAGCGGAGTTATTGGGTGATGCTTATCGTGTTGCAAGTTCAAAAGAAAATCATTACCAAGTAATTCCAGCTCTAAATGAATTGACGTTCAATGAACAAGATGCCTATATCCATTTGACATCTAATAATACAATCTATGGTACTCAATGGAAGGAATTCCCTGAAACAGGAGATGTCCCTTTAATTGCAGATATGTCTAGTGATATTCTTTCTAGACCTATTGATGTCAATCAATTTGGACTTATTTATGCTGGTGCGCAAAAAAACCTCGGTCCCTCTGGTGTAACAGTCGTGATTATTCGTAAGGATCTATTAGAAAAATCTAACGCCAATGTTCCAACGATATTAAAATATAACACCCATGCGAAAACGAGCTCTCTCTTCCACACCCCTCCTACTTTTGGAATTTACATGCTTGGAAAAGTGTTAAAATGGGTTGAAGAGCAAGGTGGAGTTGATAGTATCGCAAACAGAAATGAAGAAAAGGCAAAAATAATATATGATACGATCGATCATAGTAACGGATTTTATTATGGTCACGCTGAAAAGGAAAGCCGTTCTCTTATGAATATTACCTTCCGCTTGAACAATGAAGAATTAGAAAAGAAATTTTTAACGGAAGCTAAAGAAGCCGGTTTTGTCGGTTTAAATGGCCATCGTTCTGTCGGTGGTTGCCGTGCATCTAGCTATAATGCTGTGCCAAGAGAAGCTTGTGTAGCATTAAGTAAATTTATGATGGAGTTTCAACTAAAAAACAGTTAATTAAATTGGGACTGTCTTTAAAAATTGAGCATCCCCAAAAAGACTCTCTTGCTGAGATAGGTCATGCAGGTGTTACCCTAGGGCGGCACGAACGAAGCCTATCTTCAGCTAATTTATTTACTATAAAAATAGTAGCACAAACCATGGTCTTGGTCTGTGCTACTAATACTAGTATGTTTTATTTCGTACTAGCCTTGCCGTAGATACCTTTCTAGTAAAATACGTCATCAATTCCCTGCTTAATTCTTCCGCTTCTATCCACAGCGTCTTTTTCTAACACAGCTTGCATTCTGAATTTCCAGAACAACGCTCCACAAAGTCATTTGCCTATTTTAAATTCTTCCTGTCTAAACATTTTTCTTTTGGCTGAAGGTGGCATGCCTTTCACTTGCTTAAAGACCCTTCCAAAATAGGTAACACTCTCATACCCTACCTTTTCAGCAATCTCCATAATTGACCAATCTGTTTCAGCAAGCATTTTTTCGGCCTCATATACTCTAAGTATGTTAAGATACTCAATTAAAGTCTTACCTGTTACCTTTTTAAAAACCTTACAAAAATGATTGGGGCTTAGGTTAACCATTTTCGCAGCTTCTTCTACGCTTATACTTTCATAAAAATTCTCACGTAAATAATTAAGTAAAGTTGTTAATTTATATTTCTTTTGTATTCGAGAGGCGGGCACATCCTCGATATAAGCGTAATTTCGAAATATCATACTAAAGGTTCGGTATAATTCTGACTTTACCATAAGCTCATAGCCTGTCTCTTTCCGTTCAAATTCATCGATTAAATTTGAAATGGACTTTCTAATTTCCTTCGTATGCGCATCTTCCTTTCTTAAGAAGTTGGGCATTTTTATCTGTTCGTTAAAATAAGGAAAAAAATATAGATTCTCTGTATTATCTAAACCACTATTTCGAATAATCGCTTCATTAAAAACAATGGCAATCAATCTTGTATCCGCTTCTAGCACATGGGCGGCATGTAATTGTTTTGGATGAAAAAGAGCAATCTCTCCTTTTTTTAAATGTACAAAAACATCATCAATTTGAACGACAGCCTTCCCTTCTTTAATCATTACCCACTCCATGTGATCATGCCAATGCAAATGGATTCCATTTGTATAAAATACATTGATGGGAAAGGTCTTATCAGGTATAAACGTAGATTCCTTTAAATGTTTTTGGACCATACTCTCCCCCTAGTTTTTTCTTAAATTAGCAATTTGCTTTTATAACCATCAATATTTTGTCTTTTAAAATCGTAAAATTGTTCGATTATCTAATAAGATTCGCCGTAGATATGGAAAAACCTTTCTTATACGATAAATGTAAGACATTCATTTAAAAACATAGGGAGTGTTCTAAATGTCACAAATCAGAATTGCTAGGTTTTACGGACAGAGTACCTGGTTCCATTGATCAATCAATGCCACGCTTTGCTGAAGTTTTTGGACAGCTAACCAATCGTGCAGCAGATAATGGAGTAAAAGTTGCCTTTGAAAACTGCGATATGGGAGGAACTTGGCAGGAAGGTGATTGGAATATTGCGCACAATCCGACAGCATGGGAGATGATGTTTAATGCAGTACCAAAAGAAAATATCGGTTTGCAATGGGACCCTGTCATCAAATGGTTAGCCTGATTGACCCTATCCCACAGCTTCGTAAATGGATTGGAAAATCTTTAATGTTCATGGAAAGGATGCAACGATAGCATGGGATATTATAAAAGAATATGGAACCCATGAACCTAAACAATTTGTCTGGCATCGAACCCCTGGTTTTGGTGATACCAATTGGACTGACATTATCTCGATTTTACGTCAACATGATTACAAAGGGAGTATTGATATTGAAGGATTTCATGATCCCGTCTATTCTAATGATTGGGAAATGACTGGACAAGTCCATGGACTGAATTATTTAAAACAATGTGGTGGAAGAGATTTTATCCCGAATTAACTGGCAGTAAGACCCCCACTTCAAGAATTCGAGGTAAAAACGAGAATTATAAGGTTCAACTAACATTCGGATGAAAAAACCCCCACTGAATGAAGTTTCACTTTATTTCTAATCCAAAATAAATCAAACAAAGCAAAGGAGCTAGAATAAATGAATTCATTTAAAATTATTGTTGCTGGTTGTGGCAGCATGGCAAATACATGGTTAGATTATGCGGCGTATCGGGAAGATGCTGAAATCGTAGGGCTTGTGGATGTTTATTTAGAGGCAGCGGAAAAAATGGCAGAACAGCGGAATATAAAAGTACCGGTATTTACTGACTTATCTGAAGCTATAGAAGCAACAAATGCCAATCTGGTTTTTGATGTCACGATTCCTGCCGCTCATAAAAAGATCGTCACTACTGCATTACAAGCTGGCTGCCACGTTTTTGGAGAAAAACCAATGGCAGAATCATTAGAGGATGCGCAAGCGGTTTTAGAAGTGGCTAACCAAACGGGAAATAAATATGCGGTTATGCAAAACCGTAGATATTTGCAGCAGATTCGGGCATTCCGGGATCTTCTATCCGCCGGGACCATCGGAACGGTTGGTTCTCTTCATGCGGACTTTTTCATCGGTGCCCACTTTGGTGGATTTCGCGATCTAATGGACCATCCACTGATTCTAGATATGGCCATTCATACCTTTGATCAGGCTCGTTTCATCAGTGGGGCTGATCCTGTATCTGTTTATTGCCATGAGTATAACCCGCCAGGATCTTGGTATAAAGGCAATGCCTCTGCTATCTGTATTTTTGAAATGAGTAATGGAGCAGTATTTTCTTATAATGGTTCCTGGTGTGCGGAAGGAATGAATACCTCATGGGAGGCGGACTGGCGTGTCACAGGTAATAAGGGCACCGCATGCTGGGATGGACAGCATAATCCTATATATGAAGTCATTGAATTTGAACAAGAAGCTACTTTTATCAACTCAATGAGAAAAGGTGAAGTGAACAGCGATTGGGCTGGTCAAGAAGGACATTGGGGATGCCTAGATGAAATGTTTGCGGCTCTTAAGGAGGAGCGATTAGCAGAAACGGATTGCCATGACAATATTGAAAGCATGAAAATGGTCTTTGGCGCCATAGAAAGTGCGAAAACACAGAAAAAAATTATCTTATGATAATGCTCAGGGACGATTATAAACGCCCTACATGACCGATAATTTTAAGGAATGTAGGGCATTGAACATTATTTTTTGATACGTGTAGTCGATTCTCCAATCACCAACTCCGCCTCTAGTAATTGTCTTGGGGAAACGGATGAGTTACTCTTCATTTTCAAGATATTTTCTACTGCCTTTCTTCCAATCACTTTCTCCTGTTGTTTCAAATGTGTAAATAAATAACCATCGGCCAAAGGGAATTCTGGACTATCAAAACTAACAATTGAAATATCTTTCGGTACCTTTAACTCTAATTCTTCGATGGCCTTCTTGGCAATTAAAGCCAAGTTATATTCTACTGCAAACAATGCTGTGATTTCCGGATTTTCTTGTAAATAATGCTTTATTTTATCAATATCCTCTCGAATATTTTCACTGGTAAATGCATTGGGCAGTGTACTTGTAAGATCCGTTGCCCAAAGCGCTTTGTTCACAGCTAAGCCCTTTTCATCATACGCCAAGGTGAAGCCTTCCATCCTTTCTTCGATGGCAGTGGTGTCAACGGGTGGCGGTGTGATCAGACCGATATTCTCATGTCCAAGCTCAAATAAATAGTGGATCGCTTTTTTAGTAGCTGAAACATTATCTGTACTAATCGATGTTGCTGCAATCCCTTTAAAATATCGATCAATTAAAACAAGGGGGAACTTATCGATGGCAACTCTTAATATTTCTTCATTAAAATATTCACCTTGAGCGGGAAATACGATTAATCCATCTACTCCTAAGTGAAGAAGTTCCTTAATCGCCTTAATCTCATTTTCAATCAGGCCCATTGTTCGTCGTATAATAGGGAAACAATCATGCTCTCTTGAAGCTTCTTCCACCCCGTGTACAATATGAGTTCCAAATCCGTAATCAAAATCGGTCATGACAAGACCAATTAATAATCCTTTTGACCTCTCATTCATCGCTTTTGAGGGCTTTACTTGTTTGTCTAGATCCACTTCCCTTACAAACGAGCCTTTACCAGGTAATCGCACAATTAATCCATCATTAGCTAGTAGTTCCAATGCTTTTTTACTTGTAATCCGACTTACCTCATATAATTCAGCCAATTCTTTTTCAGATGGAACACGATCTCCTTCCTGATATTGCTTGTTTATTATTTTTTTACATAATTCATCGTAAATTTGTTCATACATTGGCTTATTTGACTTTTCCACTTCCATTTTGTTTCCTCCCTAGGTAGCACACCCTAATATATAATATATATTAATATATCATTTTATGGAGTGAAAGGAAATAATTTGAGATGGTTCCTTTACTGTTTTCTATTAGTAGATAAATTATGCTCTTGGAAATGAGCATTTTCATGACTTTTCGCTGCATAAATAAAAAAAGAAGGATTCTCCCTTCTTTTTTCGTTGTTGAAAATTTATCCCGCATTAACTGGCTGTAAGACCCCCACTTCAAGAATTCGTGGAAAAAACCTAGAATTGTAAGTGGGGGATCAACAGCCAGTAAAAGCCCGATTTGTTCAACTAACAATCTGTGGGGGATGAAGGAAAACCCCCACTGATTGAAGTTTCACTTTATTGGACAGTTCCTAAACATTTTTATTCTTCTCCAGATTCCTCTTGTAGTTCATTATAATACTGAACACTTGTCATTGCGCCTTCATCCACCATTTTGGCATCCTCTACTTCTGAAGGTTTCCCTAAATCTTTTATATAGGATGAATTCAACTTACTGACAACCTTCGTAAATTGGCTTTTGATTTTTTCTCGATTTTCACTGCTGGACAGGTAGGTAGCTCCGGCTACTGCTCCAGCCACACCTATTATTTTTCCGAACTTCCCCATTGATTTCAGCTTCCCTTCTCGTCAATCTTAATGACCTACTACAGAGTATGCATCTGTGGGCGAAATGATATAAATATTTATGTGTGGATAACAGCAATAAAAAAAGAGAAGTTCACTATTTAGATTTTTGACGATCTCATAGATTTTCTAACCTTGGTAATAATAAAAAGAGAAATCATGTTAATGAGGTGAAAAGCAATGACAAGAGAAAAAAATGTCCCAAGAAAAAAGCTTCATACCCAAAATAAGGGGAGAAATGCTACAAGCGTAAACCCACAAGGCTACGCCGATACTGAGCTTGCAGAAGAACCAAAAAGCAAACTAGAAAATGCGGCGAAGAAAAAGAATACCAAATAGGATCACTGAATCTTATCGTAACTGCCCCATAACTGAGGGGTGGTTTTCTTTTTATCCCCCCAATACCTTTAAACCGACTGCTCCAGCAATAATACAAAACAAAAACAAAATTCGTTTCCAGCCAGCAGATTCTTTAAAAAAGAGAATCCCGATAAGAACCGCTCCGACAGCCCCTAATCCCGTCCATACCGCATAAGCCGTTCCTAGTGGAATTTCACGCATAGCCATAGATAGAAAAAGAAAGCCACCGCCAAATGTACCGATAATGGCGAGGAGCCAACCAATTGATTTATGACGCAAATATAGATTAATACTCATCACACCAAAGATTTCACCTAAACTGGCAATGATTAAATAGATCCAAGCCACGCTACTCCCCTCCCTTTGTTGCTGGTTCTTCATCAGGTGTTGTGACTTTAATCCCAATAACGCCAACGATAATTAAGCCTATGAAGAAAACTTTCGCAAGCGAAAATTCAGCATCAAAAATAAGAAAATCAATCAAAACAATAGCCGCAGCACCTGACCCTGTAAAAACGGCATAGACAGTACCTGCAGGTAGTTTTTCACATGCTTTAATAATAAAATAGAAACTAAGTACAATGACAATTCCAGTACCAATCCACTCTATGATAGAGCTTGAGTATTTTAAACCAATCACCCAAAACACTTCAACAATGGCGGCTAGAAGCACATAGAGCCAAGCCATACCAATCCCCTCCTCTATCCTTAGCATTTTAGCACATCTGCGCAATTTTAGCCTTGAAAAATCCTTCGGATATTCCTACTATACTAAGTATCCCCTACTTTAATTTGGGAAATTCTTAAAAGGCTGTAACCTTTCTTCATTCCTACAGTCTAATCTATAAAGGAAGGTGACCCATTTGAAAAACAGGACTATGATTTTTCTAATCATCGGGGTATTGATTTTACTTCAGACTGGATGTGGCACAATGGGAGATCAAGATGGTTTAGCGATTGAGAGTAATGTTGATTATGGGGCAAAGGATTATGAAAAGATCCATTCTGCTAATAATGCATTAGGTTTTCAATTATTGTCTCAGGTGGATCCAGATGATCAAGGAAATGTTTTTATTTCTCCTACTAGTTTATTGATGGCACTTTCGATGGTCTATAATGGGGCTGATGCTGAAACAAAAGAGGAAATAGCCAAGGCATTACAAATGGAAGGGATTGATGTAACAGATTTAAATAAAGCCAATGCCTCACTTATGTCCATGCTTCATGATCATTCAGAAGATGTGGAATTAACTGTAGCCAATTCTATATGGCTGAATGAGCATTTCCATTTTCAAGAACATTTTAAAGACAATACTGAGGATTATTTTAATGCGATGATCCAAGAGATCGATGTACATGACAGCAAAGCATCGAATACAATCAATGACTGGGTGAAAAAGGCGACCAATGGGAAAATAGAGGATATCGTCGATTCCTCATTAGATCCCAATATGGTTTCGATCCTTATCAATGCCATTTATTTTAATGGAAATTGGACCTATGAATTTAATCAGGAGTTGACCGAAGATCAGCCCTTTCATTTAGAAGATGGATCCTCAACAGAAGTTCCAATTATGACACTCAATGAAGAGCTAGCCTATATGGAAAATGAATATATTCAAGCCGTGACTCTTCCTTATGGGGATGATGAGGATATGAGTATGAATGTAATTTTACCAAAAGAAAACTCAAGTTTGGAAGAAGTTCACTCATTACTAGCCAATGAAAGCTGGCAAGACTGGCAGCAAGAATTAACATCCCAGGAAGGAACGGTCATGCTACCAAAATTTCAACTTGAATATGAAACTACCCTTAATGAGAGTCTGGAAAAGCTAGGGATGAGGACCGCCTTTGACGAGAATAAGGCAAATTTTTCAAAGATGATCCAAGAAGAAGACCCTTTGTGGATTAGCGAAGTGAAACAAAAAACATTCATTGACGTAAATGAAACAGGAACTGAAGCAGCGGCTGCCACCTCTACTGAAATAAAAACGACATCCGCTCCAATTAACCCTCCCTTCATCATGGAAATCAATCGCCCATTCATCATCATCATCACAGACCATCCAACAGATACAATCTTGTTTATGGGAAGCATCAACAAACCATAATAAAAAAGGGGCCGGTCCCCCAGCGCTTTAAAGCACTGGGGGACTGGCCCCTTTTTTGAGTTCATATATAGTTCATATTGTTATATTATGATCTTGTTGTAGCAAAAATAGGGGTAGTCATTAAATGGGATAGAATTGAAATTAAAAAAGGAATGATCGATTGTGACGAAAATTTTAATGGTTGATGATGATGCATATATTCGTGAGTTGATTTCCTTGCTTTTACGTGATGAAGGGTTCCAGGTATATGAAGCTTCCGATGGGTTAGAAGCTCTTACCATGTTGGAATCTATCCAGGTAGATTTGGTGATTTTAGATATTATGATGCCTAATATGGATGGCTGGGAGTTGTGTCGTGAGCTTAGAGATTTTTATGATTTCCCACTCTTAATGTTGACCGCAAAGAGAGAAACAACAGATAAGCTAAAAGGTTTCGATATGGGGACAGACGATTATTTAGTAAAACCATTCGAACCATTGGAACTTGTAGCAAGAGTAAAGGCATTGTTGAAACGATATCAAATTTCTATTTCTCAGCAAATACAAATAGGGGAACTCTCTTTAAACTACAAAACGCTTGAAGCTCATTATCAAAATCATTCAGTTGACTTGCCAAGAAAAGAGTTTGAATTACTTTTTCTTTTGGGAAGTTATCCTGGGAAAACTTTTACACGGGAACAATTAATTGAAAATATTTGGGGTTATGATTATGAAGGGGATGAACGGACAGTGGATGTCCATATTAAACGATTGAGAAAAAGATTTCCCGATGAACAGAAGAATTTTGTTATCAAGACCATTCGTGGCTTAGGCTATCGACTGGAGTCTCCCTTATGCTGAAAATGCGCCTCAAAATAGCACTCGGCTTTTTCATTGTTATTCTCGCTCTATCTATTTGTTGGTCTGGGGCGTATTTCTCAACAAATTGGTTCTATACCTTCTATTCCATCCAATTACACACTTATTGGGTACAGATAATCAATTCCCTGTTAGGCTTTTTCCTATTTGGTTGTGGAATGTTTTTATTGACACGCCTTTTTACTCGTCAAAGGCAAAAACAGGCCGAATTTTATCAATCCATTATCTATGCCATCAAGCAAATTGCTCAGGGGAATTATAATGTGAGCTTGCCTAAGATTGAGGACGATGACCATCCCAATCCCTTTGCGGAAATCGTCGACAATATTCATTATATGTCTAAAGAGTTAGCACAAACGGAAAGGATGCGCCAAGAATTTGTTTCAAACGTTTCTCATGAAATTCAATCTCCGCTTACTTCTATTAGCGGATTTGCCCGAGCCTTAAAAAACGAACACCTACCTCCAAAAGATAGATTGCATTATCTTTCTATTATCGAAACGGAAAGTGAACGTTTATCCAAACTTAGTGATAATTTATTAAAATTAACATACTTAGAATCGGCTCACCATTCCCTCGAACTAGCAGAGTATCGATTGGATAAACAAATTCAGCAAGCAATTTTATCTTGTGAACCTCAATGGTTGGATAAACAAATTGAAATGGAATTTTCTTCAAAAAATTTATGGATAACTGCAAATGAAGATTTGCTTAATCAAGTGTGGATGAATCTGCTTCATAATGCGATCAAATTTACACCAGCGGGTGGAACGATTCGCATGAGTGCCTCTCTCCAAAAAGAAAAGGTTATAGTAGAAATTTCAGATACGGGGATTGGCATTGCAGAGAAAGATCAACTTCATTTATTTGAGCGATTTTATAAAGCCGATAAAGCTCGCTCTCGCCAAACAAGCGGCAGTGGATTAGGTCTTTCGATCGTAAAAAAAATTATCGATTTGCATAATGGCGATATTCATGTAAGGAGTAAGCTACACGAAGGTACAACCATTGTGCTTACGTTCCCTCCTGTTCACTCTGGAACAGAAGACAGACAAACGAGAAGAAATTCACTAAGCATTTCTTAAATCCAGCTATTATGCAGAAAAGGAGTTACATCATGAAAAATAATCCACAAAACAGTTTAAAACCGTTTATCTCATTACTATTATCCACCAATATCCCAAAGCTAGCTTTGACGATGGGACTTATTGCAAGTATGATCACAACTTTAGCAGGATTAGTCGTCCCGCTACTGACCAAAAATTTGGTTGACGGCTTTTCAGTTTCTTCTTTAAGTGTCCCCCTTATCATAGCAATTGTGCTTGCGTTTATCATTCAGGCTGCGATTAATGGCGTTTCGATGTACCTTTTAACAGCCGTTGGGCAAAAGATTGTCGCAAAACTGCGAGATTCCATGTGGCTAAAACTGATTCGCCTCCCTGTCAGCTATTTTGACAAAAATTCAAGCGGTGAAACGGTTAGCCGAGTTGTCAATGATACGAGTATTGTGAAAGATTTAATCTCACAACATTTTCCACAATTTGTTACAGGGATTATTTCCATTATCGGTGCAATTACCATTTTACTAGTGATGGACTGGAAGATGACATTGATTATGCTGCTCTCTGTACCCTTAAC
Organism: Bacillus sp. SD088; assembly: GCF_017355205.1. Taxonomy (GTDB): domain Bacteria; phylum Bacillota; class Bacilli; order Bacillales; family Bacillaceae_C; genus Lederbergia. The sequence continues at coordinate 1,667 of NZ_JADIJK010000048.1, read as the reverse complement.
GATAGCAATTATGCTGCCACTAGGCAGGAAAATGGCGAAAATATCCCGAGGATTACAGGATGAAACTGCTGTTTTCACAGGACATGTTCAACAAACTCTTGGCGAAATTCGCTTAATGAAAGCCTCCAATGCTGAACAAAGCGAAGAGAAAAAAGGCTTATTTGGGATCGAAAAACTACTAGGCTATGGTTTAAAAGAAGCACGGATTTTTGCCCTTATTGCTCCGATTATGTATTTAGTGGTCATGGTGGTGATCGTTATGATTATCGGATATGGAGGAATGCGTGTAGCGAGTGGAGCGATGTCGACAGGATCACTTGTTGCCTTTCTCCTCTATCTTTTCCAAATTATTATGCCAATTACCTCTTTTGCTACATTCTTCACTCAATTGCAAAAGGCAAAAGGAGCAACCGAAAGAATTATTGGTATTTTAGAATTGCCTTTGGAAGAGGGACAAGAAGGAATTGACATGGATATTGCAGCAAAGCCAATTTCTGTGCAAAACATTTCTTTTTCCTACAGTGAGGATGAACCTGTCTTAGAAAACATCTCGTTTGAAGCAAAGCCAGGAGAAATGATTGCTTTTGCTGGACCAAGCGGTGGAGGAAAAACGACGATGTTTGGTCTGATGGAACGATTTTATCAGCCTACTTCTGGGGATATCTATATTGGTGACACCTCTATTTATAAATTGTCTATAGCATCTTGGCGTGATCAAATTGGATATGTTTCACAAGAAAGTGCCATGATGGCAGGCACGATCCGAGAAAATCTTTGTTATGGTCTAGAGAATGCAGAAGAAATTCCAGATGAACGATTATGGGAAGTGGCTAAGATGGCTTATGCCGATCAGTTCATCCACGCCTTTCCAAATGGTCTGGACACGGAAGTCGGTGAACGTGGGGTCAAACTTTCTGGTGGTCAAAGACAACGAATTGCCATTGCACGGGCATTTTTAAGAGATCCTAAAATTTTGATGATGGATGAAGCAACGGCAAGCTTGGATAGTCAATCGGAAAGCATCGTCCAACAAGCCTTAACTCGGCTCATGCAAGGACGAACAACCTTTGTCATCGCCCATCGACTATCCACCATCGTCGACGCCGACAAAATCATCTTCATCGAAAACGGAAAAATAACCGGCAGCGGCTCCCACCACGAACTCACCCGCGCCCACCCATTGTACCGGGAATTCGCCGAACAACAACTCGCCTAACTTTTTTGGGGCCAGTCCCCCAGCGCTTTAAAGCGCTGGGGGACTGGCCCCTTTTTTCAAAAATTACTTTGACAGATAGAGCAATATGCGATATTATTACTCCATCAGATAGAATAGTGATGAAACAAGGAAGTGTCAATATGATCAGAAGTGATATTATCCGCGGGCATTTAGATTCGATTATTTTGCGTTTGATTTTGGAAGAGGATCGATACGGTTATGAAATATCGAAGGAAATTAGCCAACGTACGAATAATCGTTTTCAAATCAAAGAGGCCACTTTATATGCTGTATTTCAGCGTTTGGAAAAAAAGGATTTAATCGAGTCTTATTTTGGCAGTGTTTCTTTTGGGGGGAAAAGAAAATATTATAAAATCACAACCTTAGGTAAGGCTTTTTTGAAAGAGTCAGCAGAAGAATGGGAAGCCACAAAGGAAATCATTGATCTATT
>NZ_JADIJK010000047.1 GCF_017355205.1 Bacillus sp. SD088 | reverse complement strand
GATCAATGAATAGTACATCTCCACTGTCAATCGTATCCATGCCACTTAAGGCATAAAGCAAGGTTGATTTTCCAGAACCAGAAGGACCCATAACAGAGATAAACTCACCTTCATAAATGGTTATAGATACATCTTGTAAGACCTTGACCTTTTCCTTCACACCAGCAAAGGATTTATGAATATGCTGCCCATCAATTATTTTTTTCATGGTTTACTCCTTTACATTTTCTGCAATTGCTATGCTCCCGGCTTGATTTGTTCCAAGTTTTGTTGCTAGTAAAGTGATGAATAACATTAATAATGGACAACCCAAGTAGATGAGTGGGTGACTAACAAAGGTAAACGTATCTACACCAAAGGAAGAGATCGCCATTCCTGCGATTGATTCTCCAAAAGTATTGGCCAATATACTTCCGCCAGCAACGCCAATGATCAAAATGAAAATTCCGCGTGTCACATATTGCCTGGACAAGTCTTGATTGGTAAATCCGATCGCTTTTAACATCGCAATGGCAGAACGATCTTTAGCCACTAATAATTTCATAAACAAGAGACTAACTAATCCTGTAATAAATAAAGCTACAAGCAAAGCAACATATGCTGCTGTCTTGATGGAAGCCATAGTGGAACCGAATACTTGCTGTTTATGATTATGGTATGGGCATCCGTTACTTTTGCAAAAGGCAAAGCCTGCGACATTTCTGCAGTTTTAGCAGCTATCTGACTGGCGTCGTTAAGCTTAATATAATAGTTTAGCCACATCATTGGAGCCGTTTCATCCGTGAAGATTGCTTTGGCTGTTTTTCCCCCATTAAAAATATTGGAGTAAATTCCAGATACAACAAAGCTCTCGTCTCCGCTAGCTGTAATGATTTCAATCGTATCACCAACTTGTTTTTCAAGCTCAGCCGCATTCATGGAGGATAAAGCAATTTCAGTCGGCTGCTCTGATGCCTTTCCTGCACTGTATTCGATGGGAAATGCAGAATGGTCTCCAAGCTCAATGACTATTTTTTCTTCTGAACCGTCCTCTTTCCTTACTTTAAAAGATTTTGAGGTAATTTGAACATACTGATCAATAGCATCATCCTCATTAAAATAGTCTATGATTTGCTGCTCCTTCTCCACTGGTTCATCTGATGGATACATACTGACCAGCAGATCCATTTCTCCAAAACCCAAGTATTTCGTGAAGGTTGGGGACGATACAGTATGATACGTATTCCAAGGAACCATCATAATAAAGCAAGAAAGCAGCAGGACAATCAACATCGTGGTGTACAGCTTTTTCCGGGATAGTACATCCTTTATGCCTAAAAATATATTGGTTGGTAGTAACGTATTTTTGCTGAGCAAAAGATAGTTTTTACGGGCGGTTTTGTCCTCTGGACTGCCAGTACGGATTGCCGCAGACGCAGAGATTTTTTTAAAACGTCTTAATAAGAAATGTACATAGCAAATAACTAACAGAAAAACGATGATACTCCCAAAGATAGCTAGTAAAATACTCAAGTTACTATACTGACTTTCTCCCATATAAAGGCGAATATTCTCCAGTAAAGGATCACTAAAAGCAAAGGATATGAATAATCCAAGCAAACACCCCACAAAAGCAATCGATGCATATTTGGCCAGATAGATCTTCTTGATATCAGAAAGCCGTAAACCAATTGCCTTCATCGTTCCAATCTCGCGATAATCCTCCTCTATTTTTGTTAATAGCGTAAAACGAATGCACATAAAGGCTATCATCACAATGAGAAAGCCGACTAGTAGAATCATGGCAATCATAATGCCATCCGATAAACCATTGATTACTTTAAACAAATCGCCCGTTAAGGTTGGACCATTGGCTTCTAACCCTGCATCCGCATACGCCGTTACAAATTCATTGTTTTTGTTTGGATCATTCAACTGAAATTCAATTAAATATTCCAATGTGCCTTCTGATTCCAATTCCTGATAATCCTGTTCATGAATTAAAAAACGTTTTGAGGAAGCTAAGGGTGAATTCATTTGCCCATCTCTGAGGAAACCAGTAATCTTAAACTTTTTCTCGGCAATGATTGCCTCGTCACCAATTTTACCTAACCCATCCTTCATATAACCAATCGGCACATATAGTTCTCCTTTAGCTGGCTGGATCGGCTGGCCATCCAGATTTAACAGATAATCGAATGACGGACTTTGTGTAGAAAAGCCGTTGTCCTGAATATTGTCGGTTAAATTATTTTCACCTAATTGAATCTTTGAACTGGGAATGTTTAAGAAATTTAAAACCTGATAGGCTTTTACATTCTCATGTCCTATAGCAAAACGATCCAATCGTTCCTTATCAATATTCCCAGCATGCATTTGCAAGAAGTCTGGTACCTGGGCCTGCTTCATTAATGTAGTGATAGAGCCAGAAAGGTTAACAGTTAGTATAGCCACTAAGCTTACAAGTGCTGTTGCAGCAGTAATGAATAACATCGTCGTGATGCTAATTAGCTTATTCCTCAACAGGTCATTACGTATGATTCGATGATACATATCCTTGCCTCTATTCTTTTCTTAAAATTTTCATCAACTGCTCGCTAATCATCCCTTGCTCTGTTCCAAACATTCTTTCTGCGTTAAAGGCAAAAGCTGTCATCCTTTGCAATTGTTCCTCTTTCGTTAATTCAATCATCCCGTCGTCAAAGATCGTAGTGGCATACACCAACAGCATCTCCACACTTTCATAGGGATAGGCTGTCTGAAATATATTCTCTTCTATTCCATCCTCGATAATGCTTGTAAAAATTGGTGTGATTTCTGTAAATAACACCTTCTGAATCTTCTGATGCATAAGCGCGTTTTGCGGCTTATGAATATGTGTCATCAATTCTTCCGAGACAGCTCCACTCACATTTAATGAAGTAATGGCCATCAGTAATCGCTCAATCACAGGGATCTCCTTATTCCCTGCAATGGCTTGTGCCCCCTCGATTACTTTTTTATTATAACGATCGATAATTCCATCCATAATCGCTTCCTTGCTCTTAAAGTGGTAATACAGCGTGCCCCTGGCAATCCCAACCTTTTTCAAGATGTCATTCGTGCTTGTTCCGTCATAGCCCTGCTCATTAAATAAAGCTTCCGCCACATCTAAAATTTCATTTCTTCTTTCCTCTGCTTCTTTAACTACTCTCATCGATTTCACTCCTTGGGTTGTTTGGATTGTTCAGTCCTCTTTGACCGTCTGTCTGTCGGTTTAATGTTATAATCAAATTATAATGGAAAATTTTTAAATGTCTATTAGACTCTGGGCTTATTTTTTACTATAAAGTGGAACTTCAATCAGTGGGGGTTTTCTTTCATCCCCCACTGATTTCAGAGGATCAAAGGCTAAAATTACGACATCCTGCCGGCAGGCTCAAAGTACGACATCTTGTCGTTTCGCCCGCACTAGTACGGCCTGTACGTCGCGCGCCTTTGTGACCCACATCTTGTTGGCCTGAACCAATCGGGCTTTTACGGGCAGTGTATCCCCCACCTATGCTTCTCCGTATTCTCTAATGCCTTGAGGGTGGGGGTATTACTTCCCGTTAATACGGGATAAAGTGAAAGTTCAATCCAAAGAGGACATAGGAAGGCGCTATGTACCGAAAATCGTGGGGAACCATCGGAAAATGGCGCGTAGAATGCTCTATGCGCCGAATTTCAACGAGAATCTTCGAAAAATGGCGCGTAGAACGATCTATACACCGAATTTCAACGAGAAACATTGAAAAATGGTGCGTAGAACGCTCTATGCACCGAAATTCAACAAGAATCTACAAAAAAAGCGCGTAGAACGCTCTATGCACCTAATTTCAAAGGAATTCGCCGAAATTTGGTGCGTAGGGATACTAATTTTGAAGATCGAATACCATCAACCTTTCCATAATCGTTTTACATCAATTAATACATCATCCTTAAATTCTAGCCTATATATATATCTGGCTTGGAGGTGCTCAGTAAAAAGTCATATCCGTACTTCTTATCGAAAAAATTCATCATTAATGCCATGACTAGCCCATGCGTTCCGATGACAATTTTATGACCATTAAAACTGCTTAATATCTTTTGTAATTCCGCTACTGAACGTTCTTGACAATTTTTGACGGATTCTCCTCCAGGCAATGAGAAATTTGTGTCCGCAAACATCCTTTTAACAAGGGGATATAGTTCCTTATCTGGAATGATCCTATCTTCTGTTGAAAATATGCTCTCTTTAAGATTTTCGCGTATTTGTACTTTTTCACCACATACATTAGCCAAATTCTCTACCGTTAAAATGGCTCTACTGTATGGGCTTGAAATAAACGTGCAACACCTTCATCCTTTAATAATTCAGTTACCTTAAAGGCGTCAAGTGCCCCTTTCTCTGTTAGTCCGCGTGTTCTTTCGTTCCCTGTTATTTTAGGTGACTTCCCATGTCTAACCATGTAAATGTATGTGTTCGCGTTCATAAATCCCCCCTAATATCTATCTAGACTACCAAATAAATTATCTCTAGTATAATTGATTTTCAAGTCTATTAGTAAAAACTAATTTCTTCATAATCAATATCACTAACGTATTTCTCAATGGCCCCCTTTCTATTCATATCGATGCTTTGAATAAATTCAATAAAATGGGCCTGCCATTCATTTTCATGTTCCTTTTCCTTGCCATAGAGAGAGGATAAATCCGCTGAATCATTCCGTAATTCTTCATAGAACACCATTTTTATCAAAATAGCTAGTTCTACATCACCAAAGGTCTTAAACAGTGCTTCATATTCATCGTTCATTAAACAGTCGGTATTCAGCATATCGATATAATCATGAAGCGAGTGGAAATTTGTCCGAATTACATCCACCTTATCCGCTATCTTTTCACTATTCATAACTTTTTCGATGATTAACCGAAAGTGAGTATCACTCATTCTGTCGGCTGCTTTGAATGCCGTTACTATCGGCTTCGATTTCAATTCCCTTTCCACAATTACCACTGTTTCAAGGCGGTTATGTTCTACAACATTTTTAACCCTGTTTACAAGATTCATTCCACACTGGTTCAAATAATCAGTCATCTGTGGATCATTAAGATTGAAATGATGTTGCAATTGCTCCACGGCTTTTAAAATAATGGGCTGAACCTGCTGATCATCTAATCTCTCAAATAAATCTTCTAATTGTTTAAATTGATTGCTTGTAACTTTAATTTGACTCGGGTGTCCTCCAGATAAAACGGAAAAGATCGCATTATTTAAAACTAGCTCAAATATATTGAATAGTTCTATTCGATAGTCGAACCCACATATTCTCCCGTAATTAACCAAAACCGATTGAATATCATCTTTGTTATACAAGAGACAAAACTGGGTTTCCATTTTTAAATGAGTTAAATATTGCCTAAGATAATAAACACCCTGAATACTCAGATCATCAATCGCTAGCGGATAATCAATGCTTGCCATCGTATTATGTGCATCGAAAATGATACCATATTTCTTTAGAAACACAGGGATTGATTCATCAATCGTTAGATTATAAGCTTCTACGGCAACATCCAATTTATGATTGTAGATCTCTTTATAGAGCTGTTTTGTTTCCTCGAAACAGTGGCGGATCAAGTCTATTCCTTGGTCATATCCATTTTTCACATTACCGTTTTTTAAGACGTCGATTGCTTTTTCTGGATCGCTAAAATGGAGCAGATACGCATCTACAGCATATAGAACTGAAGATAATATACTGTCAGCTGTTTCAGATGTTACGGAAGAGCTTTCTCCTTGGGTATACCTTCTAATTAACTTCTCTAATATAGACATCAATTGCCTTTGTGTTCCGTATACATCCTCATTATTCAGCAAACCTACTCGTAATCCTTCATTTAAAATGGACAGTGTATACTGGTTTTGTAATAGACGAGCTTGATTTAACTTTCCTTGTGTCACTATAGAGTGATCATCGTATCGTTTTTCTGATTCCACTAGCGTTCATCCCTTTCAAGAAAAGACTTCCTGAATGAAGCTTCATTCCTAAATCTTTCCGCAAATTCTTCAAGCTTGCTCTTTAAAAGTTCCAAAGAGCCGTTGCAAACATCGTCAAAGTAATTCTTCATCACGGCAATCAATGGAGAGTCGCCAATCTTATCTTCCGTCTCATTTTTTAAGTAATAAAAGGTCTCTTGCAGCTCATATAAAGTGAATACATAGTTCTTATTATCAACATAAGGAGAGGAACAAAAAACCTCCGCTAACTCTTTGGTTACATCAACACTTAACTCCACTCGACCATAGCTATGAAGAACTTGATTTCTAGCAACTATGATATTTTTTATTTCATCACGGGTTAACTCAAGCCCAAATTCTTTTGTTTTTTGATTCACCTTTACGATTTCATCCGTATATTTATCCAGCATCGAAGAATTTAGCACATGTAACATTTTGGGCGAAAACATATACAGTTCCTCCTAAAAATTTTTTAAAAAACCATTGACTTTTTATTGTAAAAGTGTTATAATAAAATTATGTATACTTTTTTTGTAGGGGTGTATATTTTAAGTCTTTCTTCATTAATTGTCAATAATATTTCTCATCTTAAAAATTCGGAATAGTCAAAAATAAAAAAGCGCAGATTAATTTCTGTGCTTTTCTTATTCTACATTGTATATAAATGGTCTGGATTTAACACCCGGTACTTTCTATATACTGCTCAATAAATCCTCTATACTCATCAGTTAATCCAGCCGGCAAATTATTTATTGAAAAATACTGCATTTTTTCTGACTCACTATAATCAACTGCCAAATCTCCACTAACATCTCTTGTATAATAAACAGCAGTTACCGCATACAATTCGTCGCCATTTTCAACTTTGAAGTAATGTTCAGAACCAGAAAACACATTTAGTAACTGTAAGTTTTGCACGACTAATCCTGTTTCTTCATACACCTCTCTTTTTGCTACTTCCTCAAAACTTTCTCCTAAATCCATTAAACCACCTGGCAATCCCCAATATCCATCGAGTCGTCGTTTTTGCAGTAAAATTTCATTTTTTTCATTCAAAATGATCACAACAGAACCAGGCAAAATAATGGGTCTATGTCCTACATACTGTCTCAAGTATTAATAGTACTCCATTATTACACCTCTCCTTAGAATATGCGATATCCCATCGGAAGTCTCAGTGTCTAACAATCAGAATAAATGCCATATGATTTTTTATTAAAATGCTCTTATCTTCTTTTCAGAATAAGAGCACCTACCCCCTGCAATCCAAATAAGACCTATTAATGATCCTGCTTACCTGACCTGTTTTTTAAACTCTCTATCCTTAAACCTAGTACCCAAAACAAAACCAATAGATAATTTTCAACCGCTCCAATCAAACTGATAGTTTTACTTCCATCCTCAATAAATCCTAGAAGATGATTAGTTCCAAATCCTAATCCTCCAACAATCAGAGATATTACGACAATCTGTAAAAAGTAATAGTCGTATTTCAAATTTACTCCAATTAAAATGGGCAAGATTGCTAGGTTCCAAAATCCAATTTCTCTCTGCCATCCCGTTGCGATCCCATATTCTGAATTGGCACCCATTATTTCTGGAAAAAACAACTGCATGATTGCAGCACCTGTCATAGCAACAATTAAAATGATAAACATAATGCGCAGTAGTTTATTCATAATGTTTCCTTTCCAATACTTCTACTGGTAATCATCGAAGCCAATTCTCTAAATGCTTCGTCAAAGCTAATAATTTCATCGCCATCAGCAATGGAAAGCAATAATATCGAAACTAATCCTTGAAAAACAGATTTACTAATGACTAAATCATCTGCAATCGAGTTATAAACTTTTTCCCATATCAGTTTTTTCTGAGAAGAAATTTGATTTTTCCCTTCAGCCGACAGCTTGTTTAGCATGGAACTAAACTCGTTTCCTGTAATTTCAGTAATCCATGGGTATTCTTTTGCCATACTCCTCAAATAAAGCAAAACATCAAAAAGAAAAACAGAACTACTAGAGCTCGATCGTTTAATTTGCTCAATTTGTTTTTCTATTACTATGAGAATTTCCAGCACTACTTCAAGAAATAATTGCTCCTTATTATCGAAGAAAAAGTAAAACGTGCCCTTCGCAATATTAGCTTTTTTCACTAAGCTGTCAACGCTAATTTTAGAAGCTTCTCCATCATTAATTAAGTATTTTTTGTACTCATCCAGTATAGTTTTTCTAATCTTTTCTTTGTCTAAATCACTGAATTTCTTCGGCATAGTTTCTCCTTTAATGACTATTTTTTTTTTTAGTCATTTAAAGGTAACACAAAAGCAATAGTTTAACAATCTTAACGACTGTTATATAAAATTAGTCATTAAGATTAGCATCCTTTCTTTACACTTGGATAGAAAATGGAGCAAAAGAGACTCCTACTGAATTAGCAAATATATGTATAGAATTTCTAAAAAAAAGAGTATTATAATGAACTCCACTGATGCTTAGCGAGGCTTCTCAAGGCAGTACATCCGTTATTCCCCACTTAGACTAGACTTCTTTGAAATCTCCTAGTCCTTGAAGCAGGGGGCTTACGGACGGTTGGACCGGGATAAAAGGAAATAAAGATTTAATCCTTTTTAATCAAATATTCTGGTCCAGTATATTCAGAAAGAGGCCTAAAAATCCGATTGTTTTCTGCTTGTTCAAGAACATGTGCACTCCAACCGGCTACTCTGCTTGCAGTAAATGTTGGTGTGTATAGTATTTCAGGCAGATCGATTGCTTTGAATACAGCGGCTGCATAAAACTCGACATTTGTATAAAGTCTTCGTCCAGGTTTATATTCTTCAAGCAGACGAAGAGCTGTATCTTCAACATGCCTTGCCAGTACAAACCAATCATCATCACCCGATAAACTTTCAGTTACATCTCTTAACGCCTCGGCTCGGGGATCATTGGTTTTATAAACACGATGTCCGAATCCCATCAGCTTTTCTTTTTTGTCTAGTTTTTCCCTCAGCCAACTTTCAGCATTTTCTATTGTCCCTATGCTGTTTAGCATCGCCATAACACCAGTTGGTGCACCGCCATGTAACGGTCCCTTCATTGCACCAATGGCCCCGGAAGCTGCAGAGAACAAATCAGATTCAGTAGAAGCAATCACCCTTGATGTGAAAGTCGCGGCATTCATGCCATGTTCTGCTGTAAGTACAAAATAAGCATTCATAACCCTTATATGTGCAGCTTTCGGCTTTTTACCGGTAAGCATATACAGGTAATTGGCAACATGATCCAAACGATGATTCGGAGGAACAAATTCTAAATGGTGTAAAGATCTATAGCGATAAGCAAGTATAGTTGGTATCACAGCCGTTATGCTGATTGCCTCTTCTAATGTTGGCGGCCATTCCGGTTTCGCTTTTAATGAAGATATGCATGTTCTTAAAACAGCCATCATCTCCATATTCTCTGGTAGTTCATCGATAATATGAATAATGTGCACAGGTAACTCTCTTGCTTTTTGAAGTTGTTTTTTCAAGCTTTCTAATTCACTTTGTCCGGGTAACCTTCCATACCAAAGCAAATAGACAATTTCTTCAAATGTATGTTTACGAGCTAATTCGTCTGCATGATATCCACAAAAAATCAAGCGACCATTCTCTCCATCTACAGAACTCAATTTGGTTCGCACTGCTGTGACACCTTCAAGTCCAGGCCAAAAATCCATAAAACCCCTCCACTTTTACTGTTTGTTTATATCATAAACGAGATATATAATAATGAATATTAGTTATTTATTCATCAAATGATTAATAATCATAATCAATCAAGGGATGGTAATATGGATATTAATTGGCTACGTACCTTTATTACAGCAGCTGAAAATGAAAATTTCAGAAAAACTGCAGAAAAGCTGTATATGGCACAACCAACCGTAACAGCACATATTAAACAACTTGAAAGAGATGTAGGCACACAATTTTTTAGGCGAGCTGGACGTAATATAGTTCTTACAGAAGCTGGACATCGATTCTTGCCCCATGCTCGACTAATATTGTCCTCCTATGATCGTGGCACACACGACTTATTAGCTTGGGAACAAGGCTATAAAAGAAAATTGTCCATTGCTGTTTCTCCATTGTTAGCCGCCTCAATTCTCCCGTATTTTATTAGACAATTCATGGAACAACATATGGAGGTTGAGGTAATCGTGCAAGTAAAAGAATCAAAGGAAATTAGCGAAATGGTTGAAAAGGGAGAAGCAGATCTTGGGCTGCTTCAGATGAAGCCCGTGCAAAGCTCATTATATGTGCAGAAAATAAAAGAAGATGATGTAATCTGTGTATGTCCACATGATGGAGGCGATTTAGAAAGCAGCCCGCCAATCGACATTCATGATCTATTTGAAAATCAAACATTGTTCACTTATAATCATCCAGAATACTGGGACGACCTATTAAGTGCGATTCACGCAAAGCATCACAAGATACGTACAATGGTTGTGACACAGGTACATATTACGAAAAGATTTATTGAGGAGGGGTTGGGCTTTTCTTTTCTTCCAAAAATATCACTGCATCGAGAGCTAATGGAAGGGCGGTTGCTAGAGGTAAAAACACCTGGATTGCAGCTTCCAAAGGCATCTACTTATATGATTATTCGTGAGGATACAGAAGAAAATAGATTGTTTCAAGCTTTTCTCAGAGAATATTTTTCATATTGATCTATTCAGAACAGTAAAATTTAAATAATAGGGCAGTGTATCCCCCCACCTCCGCCCTTGAGGTGGAAGTATCACTGCCCATTAATGCGAGATAAAGGAATTTTCATTATCATTTCCACACCTTTTTGGGAGGAATTCCTTTCAATACTAAATTCTCCTTTATGTGCTTTCATAATTCTGGAGACCATCGGCAATCCCAAACCATGCCTCTGCTTGACTCCGTCTGCTCTTTTTGAAGCATAAGGTAAGAAGGTGATCTGAGAAATAACTTCTTCGGGTATCCCTATCCCATCATCTCGAACAATGATGCAATACATTGAATGGTCTTCTGATCGTTTCGTTTCTAGAACGATATTGCATCCTTGAGGATTGTGGGTAACACTATTTTGTATCAGATTAGTGAGTGCACGCGATAGTAATTTCTCGTCCCCTGTAATAAGTCCCTCCTCATTGGAAATTTGCAGTTCAACCGTATATTTCTCTTCCAGACCTCCGTTCAAAAATTCCGCTGCTACCTTTCGAATGATCACAGAAGGTCGCAATTCTTTTAAATCTAGCGGCTGCATTTCATACTCTAGCATGGAAATTAAGTTTAGATCATTTACAAGTTCTCGGATTTTTTCAGTACGACGTCTAATGATGGAAGCCTGTTCCTTTTGTTCTGCTGGCATTTGCTGATTATCTTCCATTTCACTTGCATAACCGAGGATAATCGATAATGGAGTTCTAATATCATGAGAAATACCAGCAATCCAGTTAGCCCTTGCTTCATCCCTTTCTTCTAATGCTTGCTTATTTTCTTGAATCTTGGAAGAAGTAGTGTTAATGCTTGTTGCTACATCTCTAAATATCCCATTCGTGCTTAAATTCACTTTTTTCTCTCTGCTTAAATCATGAATGCCGCTAATTAATGGACGAATGCCTTTAATGACCCTTGTACTTAAAATAAAAGAAATAAGGATAGCCATTGCAATATTAATAGCAAGTAAAATGACGATTCTTACTGGAGTAGAGCGTGCCCCTTCTGACCAAAATTGAATTTGGTATTTCCATAAGCTAGCTTTCGGATAGCCAACTACTAATAATCCATCTTGTTGCTCCCAAGTATATACTGGATAATCATTTAAATAATACCTTGAAAATTTTGCGATATCCACAAGGCTATAAGAACGCGGAACGTCCTCTGGTAGATCAAACTCCCATATTACTTTTCCATCATGATTTACTAACATCGCCCATGCATTATTATTCTCAAGAAACATCTGACCATGTTTTCGTAAGGCATATTCACCATTTTGTATTACTAAATCCTCTGTTAAACCTTCCATTATCTTTTTTGGCGAAGGGGTATTACTAAGTTCATCACTAAATATCAAGGTGAAAAGAAGGATAAAATTGACGATAATGAGCAGAAAAGCAATGAATACAGTGATCATTAAATAACGACGGATTATTCGAATTACACCAGCCATGTAAAATCATTCCTCTTCTGCGATCAATTTGTATCCGAGTCCTCTTACGGTTAATAAAAATTTAGGCTTTGAAGGATCTGCTTCAATTTTTTCTCTAACTCTTCTTATATGAACCATCAATGTGTTCTCATAACCAAAATTATCATCGCCCCATAGAAATTGGCACAAAGAATCAATGGTTACAATTCTGCCTTTATTTTCATAAAGCTTTATTAATATAGCATGTTCTTTCGCTGTTAACTGTAATGTTCCATCATCCCTTTGTACAACAGCACTTTCCAAATCAATCGTTACTTCTCCTAATTGAAATTTGGAAATCAGTTTTGTTTCTTGAGGAGCATACACCCGTTTTAAAACTGCAGAAAGGCGTAAAACAAGCTCTCGCGGAAGAAAAGGCTTCACGATATAGTCATCTGCTCCCAAACCTAGGCCAAGGATTCGATCTTCTCCCTCATCACGAGCAGTTAGAAATATCACCGGTAAATCACTAAATTTCCTTATAGACGATAACAAAGTGAAGCCATCTTCGTCAGGTAACATCACATCCAATATCGCGATATCTGGTTGAACAGAATGTAATGTTTCGATTGCTGTTTTATAATCTTCAGCTGGATATACGAATGAGAATCCATGCTTTCGCAATATCGCCTCAATCATTACTCTTATTTCCTCTTCATCTTCAACAAGTAATATTTTCTTATCTTTTAAATTACTCATAGGCGACCCCCCTCCGTTTTTAAATTATATTTAGAACATAACATAACCTGAACTCAGAATTCATATATATATATGCTAGAAGGAGATACATCACTTTTTTATCCCGCATTAACTGGCTGTAAAACCCCCACTTCAAGAATTCGTGGAAAACCTAGAATTGTAAGTGGGGGATCAACAGCCAGTAAAAGCCCGATCTGTTCAACTACCAATCAGTGGGGGATGAAAGAAAACCCCCACTGATTGAAGTTTCACTTTATTCCAAGTATGGTTGCACTGCGTCAGGTAATTCTTCCAAGCTTACTTCTTCCCAATAGGTCACGCCTCGAAGTTTTGTACGATAAAGCTGTATATAGGCACCCTCTCTAAGTTGATAGCTTGCAGAAAACTCTATCTCTTTTTCCTTTGCGTCTTCGTCATATGCCAGCACTTCATAATTATACCGACCACTATCTCCTTCCGTTCCTTCCCCATTAATGACTGTATAATAGATCTTTTTCCCTTTAGGGTTATCTGGTGAAAGCTTATCAGCTGAGCATCCTCCTACAAATATTAGTAAACCAACAATCAATAATAGGCATTTCCATAAATTAATTTTCATATAAGAACCTCCTCGGATAAATTAGGATGAAACAATATCTTTTGTTTTCAATTGGTGGATCGATATCATGGAAAATAGTAAAATAAATAAACTAGTCATTCCCCAAAACAAGATATTTTGCATCCCTGCCAAACTATCTTGACTAAGTACACTTAAGCCAATCGTTAGCAAAGAAAATGGAAAAAGCACACCTATATGTGAGACATACATCAATAAACCAAAAAAGACGGCACACAGGCTGATTCCTATCGGGGTAGCAAAACTACGGAATCGAAGCGAAAGCCCCAATTGAAAAGCGATAATAGATAACGAAGCAAACCAGCCTCTTAATGTCCACGCAATTATTTCTATAGGTAACGAACCTTGCAGGGATAGTATAGTTCCTGCGATCCAATATAATCCGACAAAGACAAGTTGAGCAAATAAGATTAACATGCTCACGATCACAAACTTTGTAACGTATATACTGGCAATAGAGACAGGGACTGACATCACCATGTTCCAATTTTGATTCGTGTGTTCCAAACGACAGATATAAGCACAGCAGATCGCAATCAGAATTGGCAGGAAAAACTCCCCATAGAAAAGACCAACCTGACTCCAAAGGCTATGCCAGCCACCTTCCAACACCTCTTGATTCATATAAAAATTTGCACTCCCAATCATTAGACTTAAGATAGGTAAGATCGCTATAACTAAAATAATCTTAGAGTTTTTTAATTTTAGCCATTCAGCAGATAAACTCTGTATCATTATTGCTCCTCCTCTTTAAATTTCAAGTCTGTTTAAATGGCTTCTGCCCAAAAGATAAAAAATAACTAGCATAGCTAAAGCAGAGACGATTAAGGGAATATTTAGACTTTCCTGAGCATAACCTGCTCCCAGTGATTCACTATACGAATAGGAAACAGGATTTAAATCTAAATAATAGGCCCAGATGAAAAAGTGTCTGATGGAAGAAGGAAACATAGCAGCCGTCATACCGATAAACCCACCTACCATACCTAAGCAAAGAGCGAAGGCCTGATTCTTAATAGCTAGAGAAATCCATTGTTGGATAGCTGTAATAACCATTGTCGTTATAAATGCCCCAGCTAAAAATGGAATAAGTAAATGAAGTGGAAAGCTTCCTGAAAAGTTATTTAGATTTCCAAAAAGAAAAATGAACATCGTCTGGACGATAAGAACAAACAGTAATAGACTATTTGCACAAATATACTTGGCAGAAAATAATGTACTTCGCTTTATATTTGTAGTTGCAAGCATTTTCCAAGTATTCCCTTTATGTTCCATATCACAGATACGAGATACAACAATCGCAGAAAGAATGGGGAGAAAAAGGCCATTCATACTTGATACAACATATATAATAGATTCCCAGCTTGCATCTTCTGGATTACTAGCGATGGAACGTGTGACAGACATAAATACCCAAGCCATCTCTACCATCAGAAAAAGGATCATCATTAGCCAGATTTTTTTCCGACGTATCTTAAAAAATTCTAATTGTAGCATTATAGACTCTTCTCCTTCCCAGTTAATTCTAGGAATATATCCTCTAGACTCAGTTTCTTCTCTCCAATACGCGTTACCATAATATCGTTGTCTATCAATAATTTATTAATCTTGGCCACTTCTTGATCTCCATTATTCTCAAACGTTATTCTTGAGGCTTCTTGAGACAATTGGCAGCCATGACTTTCAAGCAATTGCTGTGCACCTATATTGTCCTCCGTTTTTAAACGGATGGTGCTACGGCTTTTTTTCCTCAAGTCATCCATACTTCCTTGATAAAGCAAATTCCCTTCATTTATAATCCCGACAGATGTCGCCATTAGCTCTATTTCTGAAAGTAGATGACTGGATAGCAAAACCGTTATTCCATAGCGAGATGGTAATGATTTGATAAGCTCACGCATCTCACCGATACCTGCTGGATCAAGACCATTTGTTGGCTCATCCAAAATTAATAATTTTGGAAAGGAGAGCAATGACATCGCCATTCCTAACCGCTGTTTCATACCTAAAGAGTATTGGTTTACTTTCTTATCCTTTTGCTTGTCTAGCCTGACAATCCGAAGGGCTTCATCCACATTCTTCATAGGAACATTTCTAAGCCGTTTTATAACGAGCATGTTCTCTAATCCCGTTAAATGTCCATAATAAGAGGGGGATTCAACTAATGAACCCGTATTTTGTAAAATTGCTGACCGAGATTTACGAAGATTTTTTCCAAATACCTGAATGTCTCCTTCTGATGGCTTAATTAGACCTAATAACATTTTTATCGTTGTTGTTTTACCTGCACCATTTGGCCCTAAAAAACCATAAATTTCGCCTTCTGGTACATAAAGATCAACCTTATTTACACTTTTAACAGTGCCATGCATTTTGGTTAAATTTTTTGTCTTTACTATAATTGGCTTATTCATCATGTCATTTTCCTCCATATAATTATGATTAACATAAGTATAAAAAGGGAACCTTGCACCCTCCTGAAAGCTACCTGAAGATTACCTTAAGAAATGAATAATAGGAGCCATTCATTTTACCTGGGATAAGCGAAAGTGTATTTTTAGTGTTTTATTAATCGAAATTAGCCAATCAGCCTCATCTTAAACAGTCAATTTTTATAGATAATAAAAAAAAGGTTCCATTTTTGGACTGATGGGCCCAAATGGAACACTGACGTTACTCCTTTTTCTTTTTTTCAATTTTCCTAAATCCCATATAAATTAAGATGATACAAATCACGAGTCCAAGGATTGCAGGGACAAAAATCGATTTCCCGGCTTCTCCACCAAACATCACACTCCAAATCATCTTTGCTATAGCAATGAAAACAATAACAGATAATCCAAACCATAGACTTCGTTTCCAAAATGCTGCTGCTAAAGCAGTAAGTGATATAGGTACAAGTGATGACATGAGGACTTTGGCAAATCCCCAATCACCACTTAAATATTCCTTTTCCATTTCTAAAAATCGCTTTGCCTGTTCACTTATCGAATCAGGCTTCGGGAACCAGAACATACTTGTTAATAACAAGAATAGAGTTCCTAAAAGGCCCGCCCAACTTCTTTTGTATGCAAAGTAGCAAAATGGTAGAAAGAACAAGGGCCTTAAATACCAGCTTAATTGGTTCTGATGCCGCTCATAAGCCCACTCGAAAAAGTTTTTATTCGTAAATGCTAACACAAGAAGTAATAAAGTAAGACCTGCAAAAATTACAGCAAGAGATTTATCATACTTTTTTCGTTCTCTTGTCATGCTATTCACCCTTCTCACATATCAAATCATATTTTAGTTATTTCTTTATTTACTTGGGATCACCAAATCATCTGGCCTACCTTGTCGTGAAAATTTATTCCACCTGAAGACCAGGGAACATAAAGCTAAAAGCGTTACAGCTCCCGCAAGAGCTGACATTGCAAACAAACTTCCATTTTCTTCATCAAATAGTAATAACATTCCCAGATTTATCAATGTATGAAAAGAAACCGCTAATATAAGATGATTCCCTTTTGCTCTATTTAACACCTCACCGAGAAATACTGACATGGAAACAGTCGATAAAATAAATAAACCTGCAAACATGAAACCTTCAGAAAAAATACCAACATGCCAAATCCCCCATAACAAACCGACAAGCATCGAGGCATTAAGCAGTCTTAAACGGGTATGTAGGAAAGGTTGAAGAAAGCAGCGCCAGCCAAACTCTTCACCCGCAGCCCCGATAAATTGTGCAATGATGATCAACCAAAATGGATTCGACAAATCAGCAGGATGAACAAAACCCACGGAAACGCCCCATATTCGATACCAGCCGACCGCTATTGCAAACACGAATACTATTGATGCAAAAACAATCAGCAGACGACGGAGATTATTTGAATTAAAACGAAATCCGAATGTAATTTGAAAGGAATCCCCTCTAAACAGCAGCATAACAATCACAACACCGAGCGTTGGACCAAACTGCGTCAGCTGAATGACCTCGGTTGGGATGGTTGTACTAGGTTGTATAAGACCAAAAAGTCCTGCAGCAAATAAAGTGACAATGTAATAGACTATTACGATGATAATCATTTTTGATCTTTTTATTTTATTGCTCATTCATTTTCCCCTGCCCTTTTTCCACAAAATGGCTATTATAGCTCTTAAAATACAGATTTTTCAAAAAGTTAAATTTAATTAGATCGCCCCTAATGCTACTTGATCATTCTTTAAAACTTTTTTGTTTCATTTAGTCTAATTTCTTAACAAATAGCACTCTATCTTGATTGGGGCCGTCATAATCTGCAAAAACAGAAACTCCTTCCACTTCTTTATTTCCTTTTTCAATTTCAAATCCCATCTTGAGGTGATAAGCAATTGAGACTTTATTGACAGGGGATGTTACACAACGGACACTGTGTCTATCATTCTCTTTCACTACCTTAAAAAATTCATGATATAGTTTCTTTCCAATATTATTGTTTCGATAGTTAGGATGAACTCCGACAAAGTGAATATAAGCTTCATCAGAATAGGATTGAGATAGAAAGCCTATCAAAAAACCAACAATCTCACCATCGTTCTCAGCTATATAACTAGTCCGATTGAAATGATTAAAAAATAGCTTGGGCAACATATCAGCCATTTGCCTGCCTCCCCACCACTTGTTAATTAATGGTGAAATAGCATGATAATCTGAACTTTTCACTAAACGAATCCTCATTTAAAATCCCTCCCGAAATAAAGTGTGAATATGTAATCTTCATGTTGATTTTCCCAACATTTTTTTGGAACGTCACAGATGTCAAAGGAGCAAATGCCCCTACGTTCATCATAAGGAACAGCTCTCTCATTTTTCTTTCTTATTCCTTACAAATTTCTTACATGCTTTTCAATCTTTAAGAGAGATCCAAGCGAACAACTTCTTTTATGTAGAATGTATCGATACAACACATCTAGAGGCTGAGCCAAAAGTGTTTTCACTCAAGATAAAACCGAAGTAGAATAGAGATACTTACTTTTACGATCCTTTGTAAAATATTTGTCCATTTTTTAATCCGGGTTACGTTTTTCAACAGGCCGATGCCCAAGGAAAGTGTAGCTAAGTATAAAACAGCAAGAATAGGTATGCCTAATAATTTTTCAAATTGTATGTCCTTTTCTGTGACGAAAGTCTCTTCGTTCTTCATATACCCAGAAATCTTATCCCCTACATGAATGATTCAAATTATTCTTTGGTAACCGAGCTTGGCCGTTCTGAATTTGGAACAAGTATTTCAAAACGAGGATATAGATACAGTCCTTTTTTGCTATATTTTAGTTCAACGGTCTCTTCAGCTGGTTTATCTTTAATAGTTTCGTTGAAATTGATATAAAGCCAGGTGAATCCATACGTCATGGCAAT
The DNA here is from genome assembly GCF_017355205.1 of Bacillus sp. SD088. GTDB lineage: Bacteria > Bacillota > Bacilli > Bacillales > Bacillaceae_C > Lederbergia. Next base: position 6,040 of record NZ_JADIJK010000047.1, on the reverse strand, counting down.
GAATATCAAGATAACGAGGATATTTTTAAAAGTAACTGGTATTGCTCGCATATTTCAACTTCCTCCTGGTGCGCTCAAAAATATCGTGTTCATTATAACACACGAGCTTTTCGGTGTAAGTACACATCTGATTTGGCTCCCTCAATACTTTCATGCTTTATCCTTAAGAAGTATTTTCAACTTCACAATGTTCGCTGTCCATACTTTTCCACCATCCCTTCATATAAATTGAAGTAAAGACTATACTCGCAGCAGAATATCATTGAATAATATTAGACGTTATTATATTATGTTTATAATTAATAAAATGAAATTGGAGGTTGTCCAATAAATGTCCTATGAAAATTACTTTTGGGATGCTACAGTCGAAGAACTTTCAACTGGCTATGCTTTTGATAAAAATAACGACAGCTATGTATGTCTGCTATGCAACGAACATTTTGAGGACGGAATCATCTATCCGGTGGACGGAACATTATACGAAGCAAAAAAAGCTGTCATCCAGCATGTAGAACAGATTCATGGTTCTTTGTTTAATCATTTCATTCATCTTGATAAGAAATACACCGGGTTGACAGACCATCAAAAAAATTTACTTACACTTTTTCATCAAGGATTAAGTGATAAAGAAATTGTAAAAGAACAAAATGGCGGGAGCCCTTCTACTATCCGGAGCCATCGATTTAATTTAAAGGAAAAAGAAAAACGTGCAAAAGTATTTCTTACATTAATGAATCTATTAAATAAAGAATCACATCAGGAAAAAGATCATAAGTTTATTCACTTTCATAAGGGGGCAAAAATGGTGGACGATCGTTATGCAATAACAGAGGCAGAGAAAGAGAAAATTTTATCAACTTATTTCAAAGAAGGATTAGAAGGGCCGTTAGATACATTTCCAAGTAAGGAAAAAAGAAAATTGATTGTCCTGCAAAACATAATGATGCATTTTGAAGTAAATAAGGTCTATACGGAAAAAGAAATAAATCACATACTAAAACCGATTTACAGTGATTTTGCTACTATTAGAAGATATTTAATTGAGTACGGATTTATGAAACGCAGTAAGGATGGGACGGAGTATTGGGTATGAGCGAAAATAATGCCCTACTTAATAACATCAAATTTCAATTTAGTATCTCTAAACAACTGCTGGAATATCATCTTGCTACTCTGGAACAAGAAGAATATAGATGGTGTTCACCAAACGCTGGACTCTATATTCAAGAAAAAGCTGGAAAGTGGCATGCCGATTTGCCTGATTCTGAAGCTTATCATATTGGAACGCCTAGTATCGCCTGGACATTATGGCATATCACTTTCTGGTGGGAAATGGTATTGGATCACTCATTCGGTGAAGGAACACTAACAAAAGAGGAAATCAAGGTTAACGAACATGTTGAGTCAGTAAAAAATGCCATCCATTTGCTTATGGAAAAATGGGAAAATATCTTGGACAACTTAAAAGAAGAAGATCTCTATAGCACAGCCTACAGTAAATTCCCATTCAACAACGAAGTAGAACTCCATCAATTGGCTTCGTGGTTAAATCTTGAATTAATGAAAAACACTGGTGAGATTGGTTATGTTCGTTTTGAATACGCTTCTATAAAAAATAAGTCTTTCTAACCATCAATGGGGGTTCTCTATCCCCTACTGGTCGTCAGCAAGACTTATCGGGTAGGGCGCTCAAATAACGCATATTGAAACAAGCATCATTCATAACATATAATATAGAGCATTTTTTCATAAGGAGGAAATAATGAGCGATAACAAAAATAATCCTCAACAAGGAAGACGTATTCCTGTTCGAGATACAGCGGCAGCAACAGGAAACAAGCCTGCTCGTCAGCGACATAAGCAATCGGCCAATCCAGAATCATTATATTCACAAACAGTTGGCAAGAACGGCCCCATACTTGAGCAAGATAATATTCTGCATGAATCACTGGAAACACTGGTTCACGAGAAAATCGTGGAACGCCCTCTACATGTGAAAGGTTATGGTGCTTTTGGCTATTTCGAGACATTGAAAAGTATGAGCAAATATACCAAGCTTCCCTTTCTTCAGCAGCCTGGTACAACAGTCCCTGTCGCTGTCCGTTTTTCGCTCGGGGCGAGCAATAAAGGCACCCCGGATACATTGCGCAATGTACGGGGATTTTCAACAAAGTTCTATACAGACGCGGGTATCTTCGACCTTATTTGCAACCATATCCCCATCTTTTCGTTGCGCGATCCAAGGCGTTTTTCAGAAAGTGTTGAAGCAATGGCGCCCTCACCAAGGAATAACTTGATGGATCCGGAACGACTTTGGAAATTTGTCGCCACTACCCCAGAATCCACCCATTTTTTCCTCCGACTCTTTTCCGATCACGGTACGGTCAAAAGCCTGCGGCACATTCCTGGCCACAGTGTCAGTACGTACGTATGGCGAAATTCAGCTGGGAAACGCCATTACATTAAATACCTTTGGGTTCCATTTGATGGGGTGGAATATACTACAAGTGAGGAGGCAGAGAAGCTTGCAGCAATCAGCCCCGATTATGCTGGAGAAGATCTTTTCAAAACGATCGCCAATGGGGAAACAGTAGAATACGGGCTGTACGTACAAATTATGGATCCAAAGGATGCAGAAAAGCTGCCATTCGATCCCCTTGATGACACCAAAGTGTGGGATGAAGAGATGTACCCTTTCCATCCTGTCGGGAAGATGGCGCTCAATCGCAACCCTGAAAACTACATGGAGCAAGTAGAGAAGATTTCATTCTCACCTTCAAACTTATTGGATGGAGCAGAATTGTCCGATGATAAGATCATACAAGGACGGGCGAATATATATTGGGATTCTCAGCGTTATCGTATCGGTCCACAATTCCGTAAGGTGCCGGTGAATACACAAGAGCATTGGCGACCAGACGATTTGCAGACAAGTGGGGAAGGTAGATTTGCAGAAGGGAAACTCGTGCGTTCAGATATAGAAAAGCAAGATGATTTTTCACAAGCAGGAGATTTCTATCGATCATTATCGCAAACAGGGAAGTCTCATCTTGTCTCGAATCTTGTCACCGCATTGACAGGAATACGTCGGGATTTACAGGACAAGGCGATCGAGTATTTTACCCTTGCTTCCCGTGAGCTCGGCGAACGTGTATCGGACGGCTTACGAGAGTAGATGATCGAAGCAAATAACCTGGGAGAAAGCAAAGGGCACTTTGCCTTTCTCCCAGGTTATTTGCTCTTGAGGCACAAGGATCATGTCATCCAGTCAATCCTGAAAGGTTTCACTTAATTTACCCGGCACTTTTTCGTTTGTCAGCCCTCTTCTTGCTCTCTGCCAGTGTGTTATCCATATCATTCCCCCTAAATAAACCTTATAATTAGACTATGATCGTTTGCATTAGAGGATAAACTAACGAAAAAGAAAGGGCAGTGGAAATGGGAATTTTTGATGCACATTTTCATATTATTGATTTTGATTTTCCAATTATCGAAAATCAGGGCTATTTGCCACCTAGCTATGTTGTAAAAGATTATCAACAAGAAACTGCTGATTTGAATGTATTAGGTGGAGCGATTGTATCTGGGTCCTTCCAAGGATTTGACCAGGATTATTTGTTAAAGACTCTTAAACAAATGGGCCCAACATTTTGTGGCGTGACGCAATTACCCTTCACGGCAACGGACGAAGAGATTATAAATTTAAACGAAAATGGGGTAAAAGCATTACGTTTTAATATAAAACGAGGGGGTTCAGAAGATTTATCAAAGCTCGATTACTTTGCTAGAAGAGTTTATGATTTAGTAGGATGGCATAGCGAGCTTTATATTGATGCAAAAGAATTACCCGAAATTGCATCAACGATTGAAAAGTTACCAGCAATATCAATTGACCATTTAGGATTATCTGAAAAAGGTTTACCGCATTTATTAAAGTTGGTCGATAAAGGAGTGCGAGTTAAAGCCACTGGTTTTGGTCGTGTGGAATTGAATATCGAGAATGCATTAAAATCAATTATTGATATTACCCCAGACGCTCTTATGTTTGGAACAGATTTGCCATCTACAAGGTCGAAAAGACATTTTGAGTATGCGGACATTGAAGTGATTCAGAAGCTATTTGATAAAAAAACTACTGATAAAATTTTATATACGAATGCATTAAAATGGTATTTTAAGTAGTTCAGTTTCGATTAGAATTGCTATTTATTTTCATAAAATTTAATAATGGATAAAGCCGCCGACACAATTTCATTCGAAAGCTCCTTTGGCGAAATCAGCTTAATTTTATTAGCAAATCCTAATATGAATTCGATAGCCTCTTGCTTATCATTAAATCTTAAAGTAGCGGGTACCCAATTATCTTTATTTGGATTTTCTGCTTTTATACATTGAACAAATTTACCTGTAAAATTAATTCTTTTAATAATGGACTGATGTATTTCTACTTGCACATCAAATTCGGGTAATTTTTCTATAAAATCTATCTTGGATTGTTCCCAGTATGCCGCCAAATTAAAATTAGCTGGCCTTATAAAAGTTTCATTTTCAATTTTTGCAGTGTGTATACGTGAAACCCTGTAATTACGTAACTCTCCATTTCTGGATGCTACAAGATACCAGCGATTTCCTTTCGCTACCAATCCTAATGGTTTAACCAGCCGTTCTTTTCGTTCTCCATTCGCCTGTTCATACTCGAATGTCAGTTTTTTGCTTTCCCAAACTGCCTGCTGGACTGTTTTAAGAGCATGAATGCTTTCCTTAGTTTGTCGCCAAGTACCTGAGTCGATATGAATTCTTTCCCAACTCACTTGTGCCTCTTCTTGAAACGTTTCTGGGATGGAGGCGAATAATTTTTGTCTCGTATCCAATGTTTGGTTATTAAATCCTAAGTCTTTCAGCAATTCTCCCGAAGGGAAAAGAAAGAGCGATTTGATGTCGCCAGTGTTCAATCCACTTAAATGAGTGCGAAAATTATCTAACAGAAGCCACCCTCCGTCTTTCCCCCGATCCGAAATAACCGGTATCCCCGCATGACTTAAAGCATCCATATCTCTTAGAATTGTTCTTTCTGAAACCTCAAGTTCAGTTGCCAACTCTCTAGCTGTCATTTTTCCTCTATTTTGTAGCAATATCATTATGTTGAGTAATCGATCAGCCCGCATAATCTCGCAACCTTCCTTTCAAAATACAAATTTACTTTTATATGACAAGAGATGTCATATAAATAGTTTATACTTTATCTATAGAAACGGAAAGGAGAATGGTTGATGACAGATAGCCGGAAAGTGGTATTGTTCATTGCAGTAAGTTTAGACGGGTATATTGCGACAAAAGAGGAGTCACTTGAGTGGTTGTTTAAAGTCGAGGGAGAAGGAGATAATGGCATTTCTGAGTTTTTAAACACGATTGATACCATTTTAATGGGTAAAACAACGTACGACTGGATTATGGAACATGAGGGTGACAATAGCTGGCCATATGCTGATAAAGATTGTTACGTATTCACCAGGTCTTCAATTGCTAATACGCAACAGGTGAAATTTATTAGCCCCAATATTCCAGACTTTGTAAATGAATTAAAAAAACAGGCAGGGAAAAATATTTGGATGGTTGGAGGAGGAGAATTACTATCTTCCTTCCTAAAAGAGAATGCTGTTGATGAGTTCATCATAACTGTCGCACCAACGCTCATTGGAAGCGGGATTCCTTTGTTTAAGAACGGAGATTATCACTTAGAATTGTCATTAAAAAAGACAAGGAAATTCAACCAATTTGTAGAATTGCATTATACTGTAAAAAAGTAAAGCACTTGATAAAGTGGAAATTCTTACTCCTACTGATTTCTGAAGATCAAGGGTTATCTTACAAAAAAGGGTGACAGCACAACTGCGCGCTGTTACCCCTTTTTTGCTTTTTTCATGAAAACGGGCACGGTCAACCGGCTCGCCGTTACCTTTTTTTCACTTTTCCACGAAAACGGGCACAGCCACACTACTCGCCGTCACCCTTTTTCCGCTTTTCCACGAAAACGGGCACA
>NZ_JADIJK010000046.1 GCF_017355205.1 Bacillus sp. SD088 | reverse complement strand
CAAAAGATCAAAAACCCTCTGCCTAAGGGAACGAATCGGTTTTTGATTCGTTCCCTTGGGCAGAGGCCTCCAAGCGACTTCAATAGAATCGCGCGGAAGTGAAACATGGCTCAAAATAAGGTCCATCTCTGTCTGTTTTATTGACAGAAGTCCAAATTGCCTTTCTCTATATATTTACTGGCTCACTTATGTCATAAGTGGATCAATATCTTGTCCGGAGTGGGTCAAAAAGATGGCAGAGGTGGAACTAACTCATGTCCTTCTTCATTTAACATATATTCTCTATTTTCCGTGGAATGCAACCTATTGTACTGTATTTTTTAATTTATTTTGTTTCTGAATGGATAGTTGGATTAACGTACATAAGACAATTCCTAAAATTGTTGCTATTAGTAACATTAAGAAGCCACCATTCCAACCTACTGTATCAATCATTAAGCCGAAAATAGTGGTTCCGGCTGAAGCACCAAAAATATAACTGATAAATCCGCGTAAACCAGTTGAAGAACCAACGGCAAATGGTGGTACTACTTCAATAGATTGGACAGATACTAAGAACATAGGGACGTAAATTAAACATCCGACAAGACCCGCAAATATCGTTACCATAACTAGCGAATCACTTACCCAATAACCAATAATCCCAAAAAAGATAATAACGAGAGCGATAATTGCAGGAGGCATACGATAGCCTTTAAAAACTTTATCCGATATAAATCCGGCAAGTAAGGTGGAAGGAATCGCAGCCCACTCAAAGATAAAAAAGGCGACACTCATTTCCCCTTGAGAAAATTGCTTTACATTGATTAAGTAAATAGGGAGCCAGCTTAAAATTCCATAGCGTATCATGTAGTTAAAGGCATCCGCAAAAGAGGTATACCATACATTTTTGTTTTTAAGTGCATAGTTTTTAAAAATGTACCAAAAGCTCTTGTTCTCGTCTGCATCTGGCACTGCTTTTTCATCCTCTATAGCGTTAATCTCTTCGCCACTGAATTCGTTTATCGTAGGCAATCCTTCATCGACAGGTCTTTCCTTAACAAGTAGCAGTACTACCAAAGCAAAAATGATTGCTACCGCTGCGGGTAATTGATATGTAGCTATTTGCCAGTTATTAGAACCGAATATTGCGAAACCAAAACCAACAATAGGGGCAACAATGCCACCACCCACGTTATGAGAAATATTCCATAGGGCACTGAGCGTTCCTCTTCTTTTGTGCGGAATCCAGTGAGCTAAAGTAATATAGCTAGGACCAACACCCATCGCTTGGAAGGCTCCTAGTATAATAACTAGAATCACAAACATCCAAAAAGCGGTTCCAAAACCTAGCATAATATTGACCAATGCTGACATTAGAAGGCCAAACGCCATAAATTTTTTCGGACTTGCCTTATCTGCAAGAGAGCTCATTACTCCTTTACTGACACCATATGCAATCAGCATCGAACTGCTTAAAAATCCTATTTGTGTGGCACTAAGGTTTAACTCTTCCTGCAAATAGGGAGTAGATAAAGCAAAGTTATTACGTATAATATAGTAGGCCATATAACCAAGGAATATCCCAAGCAATGACTGAAATCCCATAACTTTATATCTTCGCGGAATCTCTTCTGGTGGTATTTTCTCTTGAACCTGCCTAGGCTTTAAAAATGAAAACATATAGTCCTTCTCTCCAATCTTTGTAAATTAATCATTATCTCTCGAATTTCTCTAGTGAATAAAAATTGCCCTTTCCTCCTTTTACTTCAATAGTTGTTTTGTAAGCACATACAAATAATGTCTGGGATGATACATTCGCTTAGTTCAATCATATAGCATCTTAAAATATAGAAATATCGGAAGAAATCTGATTTTTTATAAGAAGATGTAGGAACAATGTAGGAACTACTCCTACATCTTTTCCGAGAAGCAGTTATGGTATAATTTAAGGGGAATAGAAAGGCGGTGTTGTATTATTAATATAAGCAAGTTATCCAAAATTTCTATACTTCTTATTTTCATCGTGTTAATGACTGGGTGTAAGCAAAATCAAGGAAATGATCAAATTGATTTTACGGAGAAGGAATTTATTCCCCCAGAATCAGAATCAGATAATACGCCAATAAGGGTTGCTATTATTAGTGTTTTATCTCCTACAAATACAATAAATTCTTATAGGAAAATAGCAAATTATATTGGTGATAAATTGAATCGGCCAGCCATTTTAATTCAACGAAAAAGTTATAATGAGATTAGCAATCTTATAATTAATGGCGGCGCCGATATAGCCCTTCTTACAACCGGGTCGTATATAACACATAATGAAGTGGATGAGATTGAAGCTATTGCTTTACAACAACGAATGGGTTCTCTATACAATCGAGGTTATATTGTCGTCAATAAAAAGAGTAATTTGGATGATTTGAATAGTTTACAAAATAAGAGTATTGCTTTTACTGATCCCATCAGCTACTCAGGGTATATATCAGTAAAGAATAAATTGCTTGAGTTAAATGATAACCCAGAACATTTCTTTTCCAATTATACTTTTACATACAATCAAAAGGAGTCTTTGGAAGGAGTTTTAGACAATGTTTTTGATGCGGCTGCAATTAGTTCTCTTACCTATGAGAGTATTAAAACCGAAAATCCTTCGATTTTAAAAGATTTAAAGATTATAGGGGAATCCGAACCTATGGGAACTGGGCCAGTTGTTATAAGTAAAAGTTTATCTGACAAAGAGAAAAATATTATAAAAAATAGTTTTATTACAATGCATGAAGATAAATCAATGTTGGCATCATTAGATAACCTATTTATTGATCGCTATCTTCCATTTGATTCTACGCTTTACAAGGTTGGGTTTTCCGATGAGATGGTTGAATAGATTGCAAATAAAGCAGAAAATTTTCGCTGCAATTCTTATGCTGATTATACTCATGTCATTAATTTTTGGGATTATGATATGGGAGTCATTTACAAAAATGATGACAGAAGAATTGGAAAAAAGAGGTGTAAGTATTGCAACAAATATTGCTTCATCAAGTTCTGATTACATTCTGACAGATGATCAATATTCTATTCATTTACTTTTAAATCAAGCAAAACAAACAGATGAAGATGTACGGTATATTTTAGTCATTGATAAACAAAACAATGTTGTAGGACACACTTTTTCCGATTATCTCCCAAAGGGTATACTGGATGCGCATACATCTTCTGGGATAAGCAATGGCCTTGCTACTATTACTTCTAATGAAGGGAAGATTCATGATGTTTTGGTTCCTGTAGAAGAAGGAGATGTAGGCTATGTGCGAGTAGGGATGACAGAGGAGAGAGTCAGGTCATATCTTTATAATAAAGTGGGGCAATTAATTTTTATAACGATGATTGTATGTGCCGTTGCTGCTAGTATTGCATATTATCTTACAAATATTATTACTAAACCAATAGATAATTTGGTTGATACTGCTACTGGAATATCATCCGGAAACTTAAAACTACGTGCTACTTCTATGAATAATGATGAGATTGGAAAACTTGCACATACATTTAATAACATGGCTGATAACTTAATTAACTCCAGGAATAAAATTAACAAATTATTAATTGAACTTCAGGAAAAAAATGCTTTACGGGATACATTAATTCAAAAGCTTTTGTCTGCCCAAGAGGATGAGAGAAAGAGAATCTCACGAGAACTTCACGATGAAACGAGCCAGGCTTTAACCTCTTTAATGATTACAATGCGAGTTTTAGCCAATGAAGCTCAAAATGAGGAACAGAAAAAGTTATTAAATACTTGCAGGGATACAACTGCAAATATTTTAACTGACATAAGGGATATTGCCGTTGAACTAAGACCCCCTATTATTGACGATATTGGTATATTTTCTGCTATCAATAAATATATTGATGATTTTTACGAAAAATACTTAATTGAAGTAGAGTTTGATGACTTTAAATTAGATTCTAATTTAATTGATAATCAAATTTCTTTAGCCTTATATCGAATCATTCAAGAAAGTCTTACTAACATTGTCAAACATTCAACAGCGTCGCGTGTAACGATAAAAATCTGGTTAGCGGATAATCATGTGAATTTAAAAATTAGGGATAACGGTCAAGGCATAACAAAAGAGGATATTCGAAAGGCACATCAACAAAAAAGAATTGGAATATATGGTATGCAAGAAAGAGCAGAGTTATTAGGGGGTTCCTGTATTCTTAAACCAATAACGGGGGGAGGAACTGAGGTATTGGTATGCATACCTTTAGTGTATGAAGGGGGAGAGTGGGATGAGGCAAACAACTAGTATTATGCTAGTTGATGATCATAGCTTGTTAAGGTCGGGCTTAAAATTGTTATTGCAGAAGAAACCATTTATTAAAATTGTTGGTGAGGCTTCAGATGGGCATGAAGCACTTCGTATGTATGAGGATTTAAAACCTGATCTATTAATATTAGACATTTCAATGCCAAAGCTTGACGGAATTCAAGTGTTAAAAAAGATTAAAAAACGGCATGAAAACTCAAAGGTTATTGTCCTGACGATGCATGAGGATAAAGAATACGTGACCCTGGCAATACAAGCCGGTGCAGATGGATACATTCCTAAGGCAGCGGTTGATGAAGAGCTATATACAGCTATTGATTCTATTTTAAAGGGACATCCTTACCTTCGCCCTACGGAACTATCTAGCGTGTTTGATCAAATTAAGGCTAAAGATGACCCTAAGAATCCATATACATTATTAAGCCCACGAGAGCGTCAAGTGCTAAAATTTATTAGTAATGGGTACACGTTAACTGAAATTTCTAATGAACTAATGATAAGTATAAAAACAGTTGATACTCATAAAACGAGATTGATGAATAAACTTGATGTAAATAGAAAAAGTGAATTAGTGAAATATGCGACGAAGTATAATTTGAAGGATATTTAAATAGAATGGCGAAATATACTTAAGAATACTGGAGACAGAATGCTGGAATGGACATACGACATCATGGAAACGCTCACTTAGCACCTTGATTAATTAGGGGGTGAAAATGAGAAGTCGTTTTAGTAGATTTTGTAATCAAACAAAGAAGGAGAGGAAATGAATTGAAGAAAAAAATGCTCGTATTGTTTTTAAGTATGATCATGATATTTTTTATCACGGGCCAGGCCTCTGCGCAAGGGTATGGAAAAGAAGTTGATGTAAAGGTCATGTCATTTAATATCCATCATGGCGCAGGCCTTGACAATATCCTGGACTTGCAAAGGATAGCTCAAGTAATTAGAGGTGCAGGGGCAGAAATTGTTGGAATTCAAGAAGTGGATCGTTTTTATAGCTCAAGAAGTGACTTTCAAGACCAGGCCAAGGAACTAGCTGAAATATTAGGTTACCATTATGTCTATGGGGCGAATTTAGATCGTTCACCAGCTGAAGGGCAAGTAGAAAATAGTCAATATGGAACTGCAGTCCTAAGTAAATATCCAATTATAGATTCAGAAAATATACATCTAGATAGCTTCGGTAATGAGCAACGTGGATTGTTAAGAACCAAAATCAATGTTCGCGGAATACATGTGAACTTTTACAATACACATTTAGGGCTAAGTGTGGGGGAGAGAGTTTCACAGGTACAGGAAATTATCGGCATTTCATCTTCCTTTGAAGGACCGAATGTACTTGTTGGTGATTTGAATGCTGAGCCACATAGTGAAGAGTTTCAACTATTATTAAACGAAGGGAACTTTGTTGATGTGTTTGAAGGGCAAGACAATGCGAATACATTCCCTGTCAAAAATCCAAACAAGCGAATTGACTATATTTTAACATCTCCATCTGTTAAGGCTTCCAATCAGGAAGTCATATACACGGAGGCATCAGATCATTTACCGGTGGTTAGTAAATTAATATTTAAACGATAGTAGTGAAGCGGAACGGGAAACTGTTCCGCTTTCTACATGATAAACAGTAGCATCTTGTGAATCTGCACCGTGGAGTATACGTTATTTTAAAGTAAACATACTTGCAAATCCCGGATTACCCTGAAGATGAAAATCTCTTCACTAGGGGAGACTAAGCCAGGGTACTATCGTAAGGTGGAGTTTGGCGGAGATGCGGATAATCGAGAAGCTGGTGGTTTTATCATTGTTCTTTTTCGTCTAGCCCTCGAGATCAAATAACCTAGGCCAATTAAAGTCAAAATGGGACTTTTACTGCTTGGGGGCCTACAGGACACGGCGAAGCGCGGACACCCTATAAAGAGGAAAAGCATAAATTAAAGAATGGGGTGATCCATATGGATAAAGGTGAAATTACACAACAGCTGATTCAATTACGGGAAGAGATGGGCGATTTTTTATTGAACCTTTCTGAAGCCCAACATATCAACATGGCGGATGCGAGCAAACAAAATTTATGTGCATTTTTGGCGCTACAGAAATTCAAAAGCCCGGCACTCCATTCGTATTTGGTGGAAGAGGGATTTTCATCTATACAAATGATGAGTCCTCATGTTTTATATTCATTGGATAAAATAATTAGTCATTTATCCCTTAAGGATCGGCGGGATGAGAATTATATTGATAGAAAGAATGCAATATATTTAAAAGAACAGCGAAATCAAGAGTTGTTAGGGAAATCAGAGGAAGATTCCGTTTCCATTATGGTCACATTAGATAAACCAATGTTAGAAACACCAGAGATTTTTAAAGAATTATTAAGAGCCGGAATGACAATTGCTCGAATAAACTTAGCTCGTGATTATTCAATATGGAAAACTCTAGTGGAAAACATTCGTGCTGCAGAAAAGGAAATGGGGATTGAAAGACAAATTAGAAAATGCAAGATATACATGGATCTTCCAGGCCCTAAAGTTCGTGTGAATGACTTTTGGGAAAAACAAGTAACAATCAAGGTGAAAAAGGGCGATATGATACGAATTTATAAAACTGATAACTATCTTGGAGGGCCGAAAAGTAAAAAGGGAGAACCAGCGTCTATAGGAGTTACAATACCAAAAGCTTTAAGAAATGTTAGAACAAAAGATAAAGTTTATTTTGATGATGGAAAAATCTGCGGAGTCGTAGTAGAAGTGAATGGCAAATACTTGGATGTAAAGATTATCCTTACTCGAAATAAAGTAGAATATATTAAACCTCATAAAGGGATTAATCTCCCAGATTCATTGGTTTGCTTAAATGTTCCAGCTGTTACGGATACAGATATGCAAATGCTATCGGAGGTTATCTCTTTTGTCGACATAGTTGGCATTTCCTTCATTCATTCTCCCAATGACATTCGAATTGTGAAGGGATATTTAGAGCAATATACGGAGAGGAAAATCGGAATCATTGCAAAGATTGAAACTAAGCATGCACTAGTATCCTTATCTAATATTATTCTTGAAGGTCTAAATTTGAATCTGTTTGGAGTAATGATTGCTAGAGGAGATTTGGCCATTGAAATTGGTTATAAACAGTTGGTCAAGGCTCAGGAAGAGATCTTGGAAATGTGCCGGGCCGCTCATGTTCCAGTTATTTGGGCAACAGGTATTCTTAATGATATGAATAAGAAGGGGATTCCATTGAGGACAGAATTAACAGATGCCTTTATGGGATTAAGGGCAGATTGTATCATGATGAATAAAGGTCCCTATATCTCAAAATCTCTGGAATTTCTTCAAGAGCTTGATCAAATCAACAAAGGTCCATTGCTGGAATTTAGAAATTCCACGTAACCTTGGTAAGAAAGTGCAAGGTATTGAAACTATTCATAATTGTTTCAGTACCTGGCATCTTTATAAATCCACTAAGATGAAAGGGTCTACTTTTTCGCGAATATGGCCATAGCCTTTTTTAATATTTCAAGCTCCTGTTTAAGCTTAAGATTTTCCTTTTGTATCTCAGCAACTTCCTTTGGGGTGACAGGTTTACCCTCGGATCCCTCAACAGGAGTATAAGCTTTAATCCATTTGTAGATCGTTACTTCAGATACGCCATATTCACTGCTTAAGTCTTTTACTGAGTTTCCAGAATGATAAAGATCAACAACGGTCTTCTTGAAATCCTCATTAAATTTTTTGCCTGTATTTTTGTTATCCATTTAACACATCTCCTAGTTATTATTTTATCACTTAACTAAGATGTGTCCATGGAACTATACTAACATCACCTACTATCTCTGTTTGAAATTACATAGCTTTTGTATTAAATAAACCACTCATATACGTAATAAATTCTTGGTTCATTAAATTCGGATTACTTAATAAAGACAATGAATACAACTCAACTGTTGCGATAAGCTCAAGAGCAGTAGTAAAGATTGCCATTTTCTTCGTTCATTGCCCCCTGATTAATTTAGAGAGAGATAACCCAATTTCGAATGCAATGATAACGAGAACAATTGGCCAATAACGAAGTAAAACATCTTGATATAAAGCTGGAAGCACGAATTCAATTCCATCTCCGTCGCCTTCATATATACCTACAAGGTGATTTGCATTAAAATAAAGGGTTGCCCAAATTGCCGTCCACATTAAATAGCCAAATACTTCGAGTTTCGTAATCGCTTTTTTCTTAGGAAAAATAGGGGCCCTACCAACTAATCAGTTTACAACGTCAAGCAAATTACAGCATAAAAAAACCGATTTCCTTACAAACGTCGGAAATCGGTTTTTTGGTCGGGCTTATGCCACAATTGCGCCCGTTTATTTAACTTCTAAAGAAAAAGCATAGAAAGCATCACCGTGAGATAAACCTTCATCTTCTTCATCCATCCACCAGACACCATAACTATAAAAATAAGTGCCTTTTTCATCGGGAGCTGTGAACTGATTATCATTTACTTCAATTTCCATTTCATCATCATTCTTTATCTGTGAAAGATGCATTTTATTAGGCTTTAGTGTGTAATCCATATTCAATTTGATTTCCTCACCAGCCTTAATTTGTAAAGGTTCTTTATCTTTCAATAAATCTACTGGACCAGCAGTGTCAACACATTCTGATTCTCCTTTTGAAGTATCCCAACAATATGAACCCAATATAGTCTCATATGATTCACCATCAATCTCAATACTCACATTTGGAGGGGTATCACCAGATAAACCGTTATTTTCAGTAGATGTATCACCACAACCACTTAATATAAAAACTAATAATAAAGCAGAAACGACAACAAACTTTTTCACTGTTTTTCCTCCCTTTTTTATAAAATTAGACGTTAATTCTTATAAAATGTTTCATAAAGATTATTCAACAAAATGGCCAGATTGTGGAAGATGGAACGCAAAGCTAGGAAGACTTTATTGATGATATGAAGTATTACACTTAAACTAAAGAAGCTTAGTGCAACAAGAAAGCTTGGCAACTACCAAGCTTTCTTAAATAATTAAACTTTTTTATTAAAGCCAAAATGTTCTTCAACTTGATTGATTAAATCATTTGGATTGGTTCCCATAGTTTCTCTTTTAAAGTATTTAAATCCACTATTTTGAATATCGTACTCATTCTCTTCCGCTTTATAAAACATTGATCGGAACGTATTTTCAAACGCTGCCTCTGGATCTTTCAGTCCTTTTATACACTCAAACATATCTCGCTTATCTTCACGATTGAAATAATAGTGTCGTACCACTTCTTCGGATGCAATCAAGAAAACAACTCTGGTATAATCTGATATTTCTTTTAGTATATTAACTGAGAAGAACCCATCAACAAGTATTTTCTTATTACCCGAACTACCTGATATTCTTAATAAATCGGCAACAACCATTCCAGTTTGTTCCTCAAAAGATTTTTTTCCCCATTCAGCAAATTCTTCTACTGGCCTCATAAAATATTCTTCCCAAGACTCAAAAGTAGTACGGCTGCATAGGGCTGGTTGGTATTCGGGAGTTGAAACTGCTTGGTAATCAGGGAAATGTTCGTCCCAATTATAAAGTATCATATCGTATTTTTTCGCAAGATATTTAGAAACGGTAGTTTTACCTCCACAGGGTCCACCAGTTATAAAGTAAATATTTTGAAAATGATTTTTTATAATATTATTAGCAATGAGCATATATTTAATCCTCCATTATATTGTAATTTAATATTTAGGGGTAAATAATCAAAGCATACATAATTTTCCTATCGGGTGGTGTTATTTATTTTTGGGGTAAATTTCCAAACGCATCTAGTCCCTTCTTTATATGGAATACCATATCAATTCTATCTTTTTCTAAAATTTCCTTTACAAAAATAAAAAAGGATATTCATATTTTAGGGTTTCACTTAAACTATAGGGCTAGCTCAGTAGCAAGGAGTGCGCCCTTTTTATGTATTGGTACATTTTCTCGAAGAAGAAAATAATAGTTCTTTTTAAATAAAGGAATTGGGGATGGAGACAAAGAACTCTATAGGTTAGATAGGAGTAACCAATTTTTTTAGTAAAGTAAGGAGCTTTATGGCAATGGAAAATAAAATGAGAGAAATAGATTATAGCAATTATTTTTGGCAAGATGGGGAAGTCAGATTACGTGCAATACAACCTGAAGATTGGGAAGCTCATTACATAAATCGATTTGATACCCCTGGGCGCCGTCTTTTAGAATGTGCGGTTGAATTACCACCAACAATTGCAGAGGCACAAAAATTCACGGAAGGAAACCTTGATTTTTCATCAACAAATGGACGGATAATGTTTACTATTGAAAATTTGAAGGGAGACAATGTTGGTGGTATCAATTTAAATAGTATAGACGAGAGGAATGGTACATTCAGTATAGGGATAGTAATTGATAAAGATAATCGAGGTAAGGGCTACGGTACAAGAGCTATGAAAATACTCTTAAGATATGCATTCCTTGAACGTAGGCTTAATAAATTCAATGATGCTGTTCTTGAAGGAAATGAAGGTTCCACGAAAATGATGAGGAAACTTGGCTGTGTTCAAGAAGGTGTTCGTCGGAAAGTCATATATACCAATGGACAATATTTAGATATGATTTTGTTTGGATTGACAAAGGATGAATTTATTAATAAACAAAAGGAATAAGCACTTTTAAATAATCTACAGTTATAGGAAATGGAAAGATCAAATAGTAGGCAATAAAAGGAGCAGGCCTCTCTTTTTATTGCCTTATAGGTTAAGATTTATTTCGAACCAGAATGTTTCTACTGGTAATTAATAATCGCCGGGTTAGGATCAAGCTTCAAGACATCTTCAGGACTTAGCACAGGCTCATCTTTGTTATAAAAGATCTTGAATCCGCCGTATTGGACCGCTTCATTTCGTACGAACTTGCGATAAAGCGACATTTTTGTATTGGCGTCACCCCAACCGTCATAGTTCAAAGCCACTTCGACCTTATCAGTTGGTTGGATGGCTTCTTTGTTTGTTAATGCATCATCCACGAACTGATGGACGAGGACAATTTTATCCGGCAAATCATTTTCCTCAACCATTTCCGTGAGGTAGTCCACCGCTTCTTGTACTTCAGCTCCGTCCACTTGACCAAGATCAATACCAGGTGTTTGTCCTTCTCCGACATGGAATTCAGTATCGATGGCGAGGTGAACATAAGGGAGCTTCAACCATTTCTCCAGTAATTTAACTTGATTTATCACAGAATCTGTTCCGAGTTGGACATCCAGCATTAGTAATGCATCATTTTCTTTCGCAAGCTCGGCATATTCGTCAATTTGCTCCGGTGAAGTACTATGGAAGAACTTCCCTTCAGGTCCCGGTTCTCGCTGGGCGACGGTAGAGATTAATTCAATCATGGGTACGGCAGGGCGGGATGGATCGGCATCCGAATACGCTTGTGTCTGTTCTTTTAACTTTTCCATTAATTGATCAGGTTCCATTTCTCCTAATATCCCCATATTGGTAGAATTCGGGTGCCCATAATAGGCGACAAGTCTATGATTCTTTAAAGGCCCGTCTGTTTGGTCCTCGGCATCTTTTACCAATGTTTCTCCCACTGGAACCAATCTAGTAGTATCCTCTCCATGGGATTCTGCTTGAGGCATCTGCTCCAATTCCTCTTCAGATAACTTATCTTTAAGAGGGGTGGCATCTTCCGCCGGTTCCATTGGTTTGTATGGTTGAGGGGGCGGCTTTTCTTCTGTTTCTTCAGGTTCCTCCTGTTTTTCCTTCTTATCTGCTGTATCATCTTCCTGTGCCGGTTTTTCATCATTTCCTTCGCTTTCTTTGTTAGCAGAGGTGCTTTCCGAACAAGCGACTAGGAAAAAGGTAAGGAGCACGCCAGATAATAGCAAGACTAACTTTTTCATGTTGTTCACTTCCTTATGTATGGGTTTCTCTCTATCTATTACCTTAGATGTTTTCCCTAAGTTTATTAAATTTAACAGATGTGGATAAATTTAACATAGTAATATTTAAGATACAAGCCCCTTGGTAATAGAGTTAAATTTTATGAAATTACCCCAAACGTTCTTTCTCTAATTTCAATACCAGAATCCTCTGCTTCCTCATATTGGTTGAACGCAAGGGAGGCGACGTTAGATTCTCTGGCCTAATACTTCTAGCATGATGACCTCATTGCTATCTTTGGTTAATACGATTACGTTTCTAGAGTTTCCCCATCTGGTAGGGCTACTGATGGCTTGTTCTCCTAGAAAGGGCTCCCATTTTAAGTATTTCTTAAAATATAGAGGCATCCTAGTAGAAAAATGACCATTATAAGTGGGGGAGGGGGGAGTTATTTTTTCTCTTGTCAGCAAGCATGCGAGCAGCAGCAAATAATCTTTTCTAGTTTAAGAGCCGCCAGCTCCTATATTTTTATCTTCTCCGACAAAAAATGTAGGGAGGATTTTACCAAAGGGCTAGCTCTGAACAAAAATAGAAAAAACTGTTAATTTTCCTCTATACTAAAAAATAGGTATCTCGCCTGGTAAGTATACATGTTTACAAAATAGTTTACGTGTATACGAATGTGTACACAAAAATTGTTTACAAGTACACAATTACGTTTACACGCCCGTAAAACAATATGTGTACATCTTTGTCATTATTGTATACAAATACGTTTACAAACGGACTTATGTTTACGGAATGTTTACAAGTTTACAGTTTTGTTTTATTTAGTAACTGTCATTGTGGAATTTCGTAATCTCTTATAAACTTAATATGAAGTGGTATTAAATGGTACTTGTTTTACATAGTAAAAATCTATTAAGTGAAAAGGAATGATATGAATGTCTATATCTAGAATTGCAGCAGTTGATGTTGGGAATGATTCGGTTAAGTCTATTTTTGGAGAACTAGAGTATGAATTAAATATTCCTAACATTATTGCAAGGGATACAGAAGACCGTCCGGTAATTGGAATAGAGGATTTAGATAGTAAGAATCCGCTCGAGGGGATTCATTTGAAGGTACATTCTCCAGCTCTAAAGGAAAATAACGTGGTTTATCGTATTGGTGACTTAGCGACAAAAAGTAGTAATGCTCAAGAGTTAGATCCAGGAAGCCTAAAATCAGAAGAAGATCAAACATTGGTCATGCTGCTTTCCACATTGGCACTGGATGCGGTAAGGGAAGAGAATGCAGCCATTTTTCCCCGTGAGAAAAACGTTGTGGATGCGAACTATACGTTGGGAACGGGCCTCCCCCTCCGTGAAGTAAAAGAGGGTAAGGATGCCGGCTACCGTTCGAAATTAACAGGATCTGTCCATCAAGTAGAGTTTCTTGTAACACCAAAATATCAGGGAATCAAGGTGAATATTAAATTTAATGAGGTTAAGGTATATCCTGAGGGCTTTGCTGCCTTTATTAATCTTGTAATGGATGATAATCTTAAAGTCATTAACAAAGATTTAATCGATAAAAGAATTTTAATTCAAGATATTGGCGGCCTGTCAACAGATATTGCTGTCATAAGAAACAGGAATGTCGATGATGATAAGGCACAAGGGTTTAATCTTGGGGTATCTGAATCACTAGAGGCTATAAGGGAAGAAATTAGATCCAAACATGGGGTGGAATTAGATAGCCGCCGTGATGTTGTGGATATTATAACCAGGAAAAATAACCGCAATCATATCATGGTAAAAGGGAACCGGACAAGCGTTCATGATATTACAGACCGTATACTGCTAGAGTTAGCCAAAAAACAATATCGTTTATTACGCAATACATGGTTAAAAAACTCACAAACTGAAATCTGTTATTTTCTTGGCGGTGGGTCAATTGTATTAAAAGATTATCTAAAATCGATAAATAACAATCTAGATGGATATAATATTGAATTCTTTGAAGATGAAAAAGAGAGTATTTGGATGATGGCAAATGCTTATTATAAACTCATTACCGACTTTGCGAGGAAGACAGAGAAGAAAAAGGCACCCAAAGAAATGGTAAAAAAATAGAATTAAGGTGATCCTATGAAAAAGTCTGCCTCAAATGAGGTGAAGAGAGGTCAAGCCATTTCATTTCGCGTACCCTCTGACACACCTGATCATTTATTAAAACATCTACAGAGGTTAAAGGAAACAGAACGAAGGAACTTTTCCAGCAAAATTGCTGAGTTTGTGATGCAAGGGGTCGGTCAGTCACTTTCAAGTGAAAAGGAAGTCCTTTCTATTCCACTTCCTCAAAAATTAACGAAAGCACAGCGGAATTGGCTAAAGCATGAACATTCTGAGGCGTTGCTTGGTAGCATTATTTACCAACTATTAAATGATCCAAGCCGAGCTGCTTCCTTGCTGGCTTCGCTGAATAGTCGTTCCTTGAACTTAGATGAAGCTTTATATCTCCAAGAGGAAGAGGCCATGGATAAACCCAAGGCGGAGGAATTGAACGAGGAAAACCATTCACCGTCTTTAGAGAAAACAACTTCATCAAATGAGTTCAATACGCTCGATGATGATTTAGATTCACTGCAGTTGGAAAGCATAAAAGTAGATCACTCCGCAGAAATGCAGGAGAAAGAGGATCAAGCTGACGATGATTTAGATAGCTTGTTAGGAGATTTTCTTGCAGAAATGAATAAGTGAAACACAGTATTACATCTAATAGGATTATTGGTATTGCTCTAGAAAAGCAATACCAATAATCCTATTTTGCGTAGCATAATTCAAACCCCGCTAAACTCATAAACTTAAAGAGGAATGTGGGAATAATAGGACATTAACCAAGAAAAGAAGAAAAACAACAAATGGCGCTAGGTACAATTCAGCCTGTGCGCCATTTTTACATGTCCTCGTCTCACCAGGAATATTTTGGAATTAAATATAAGTACACCCTGTCCAAACTGTTAGGAATATAGTAATATAGGTAAATATTACTAAATGAACAGATCAGTTTTATAAAGAGAGGGGGACAAAGGGTGGTATAAGGCCATGCTAAATTAGTTAGAAAGATAGATACATAATGTAAAGGATACAGTTTTATCTGAAAAGGAGTACAGTTTTATGAAAAGATATTTAACAATTCTATTTATATCAGTTATTTTAATTTTACTTACTGCTTGTGGTAAAAATACTTATGAGATTGATAAAGAAATACGCGTAGACTTTGAAGGTTATGATGAATACGGTAAGGCGCGAGTACATGTTGACAAGGATGGGCTCTTTAGTGCATTAAATGAAATAATGAAATTAAAGGATCGATCTGAAGTGGTCGAATTCGAATCCTTGCTTTCCGATTTAGATGTGCAGGCTACACCAAATAAAAATGTAAAAAATGGTGATAAAGTTGATCTTGAATTAACCTATGACGAGGATAATTCACTTAAATTAGATTTAAAATTAAAAAATCCAAAAGTCACTGTTGAAGACTTAGAACCAATTAAAGCTTTGTCTAAAGAAGAGATTTTTGCTGGAATCGATATACAATATGAAGGAACTTCTCCGTTTTTAAGCGCAAAAGTCATAGAGAACTCCTCAAGTGAAGTATCAAGCCTATTTAATTATTCTATTCCCGAGCAACGCTTTAAAATTGACGAAGAAATCCAGGTAACCGCTGAGCCAAAATCTGATTTAATCGCATCAGGGTATAAGGCGGATGCAAGATTTTACAAATTCAATCAAAGTGTCCAGTAAAGAAAAATACGTTGAAAAATGGGATGAATTAAACGAAGATGATCAAAAATACATATTAGGCGAAATCCAGGATCTTGTAACAGCAAAAATTGATTTCGAAATTCAAAAAGGTATGAACGCAATACTGGACAAAGGGAAAAATGTTGCGACTGGTAGGTCTGTTGAAAAAAATGAGCAATCAAAGATGGAAGAACAATATTTCCTATTTGCAAAGGAAAGAGAGTTTGAAAATACCTTTATTTTCCATCCTTTACATCAATAACCTCTCTTGCAGCTTCTATAAAAGATTGTATGATCGGGGAAAGCCATTTGTCTTTATGCCATCCCATTTGTGTGTATACATGCAAGTCCGGAATTTGCCAAGGAAGAGTCACAAGTTCGCCTCGTTCCACTTCGGCCTTCGCTGTTATTTCTGGAAGAAAGGCAATACCGATTCCTGTAATCGCACATTGTTTAATGGCTTCGGCATTTTGAAATTCTAAATGTGTAATAGTATCAATGCCCTCTTGTTCAAATGATCGGTCAAACATGGTTCGATAGGTACAACCCTTTTCATTCGTCAGGAACACTGCTTCGTGGAAATCTTCCAGCTTTAGTTCCGTTCGTTTCGCGAGTGGATGGTCTGGAGCAGCGAAAAAGCGGAAAGTTTCTTCCACTAATGGTTCGACTGCAATCCCTGTCGAGCGAATTGTTTCATCTAACATAAAGACGACATCTGCTGTTCCCTCAAAAAGCGTTTGTTTAAGTTGCTGGTTGGGAACAGAACGGAAAATGAGACGTACTCCCGGATAGCGCGAACGAAATAGGTGAAAGACAACTGGAAGCCGATAGGCGCAAAGAACTTCGTTAGCACTGATCGTGATGGTGCCAGTTAGATCATCATTATCAAGAACGGCGTTACGAGCTTCGTTCAATTTGTTGAGAACGTCTTGGATATGAGTTAAAAAGCGTTCTCCTGCAGTTGTGAGGACAAGCTGCTTACCCAAGCGATCAAAGAGACGAACGCCAAGCTCCTCTTCCAAGGCTTTTATTTGCATTGTGACGTTGGAAGGCACATAGTTCAGGGCTTCCGCTGCTCGAGTGAAATTTAATGTTGTTGCCACTGTGCGGAATGTGTACAGTTGGCGCAATTCCATCATACTTCCTCCTTTGCCTTCAATATTTTTGAACACTACTTTGATTTTTCATCACTTTTTTTGAGAGTAGCACAGGTTTATACTAAGTACAAGAAATAGTTTTAATGTGCTTTATTTTTTGAAGGGAGCGAAAAAATATGATGGATTATGAAATTTTTGATTTGGGTGACGTAAGCTTGCAATCGGGAGTGACGTTGCCGAATGCATTTCTTGCTTATAAGACCTATGGCAAATTAAATGAAAAGAAAGATAATGTCATTGTTTATCCAACTGCTTTTGGTGACCAGCATGTTCAAAATGAATGGTTGATTGGAAAGGGCATGGCATTGGACCCGCAGAAATATTTCATTATCGTTCCCAATCTACTTGGCAACGGGTTATCATCATCTCCTAGTAACACACCGCCTCCATTCGACCTGGCTAATTTCCCACAAGTAACCATTTATGACAATGTTCAATTTCAGCAGCGGCTAGTGACCGAAAAGTTTGGAATTCAAAAGATTGCACTCGTGGTTGGATGGTCAATGGGCGGCATTCAATCATTCCAATGGGGAGCAAGTTATCCCGATATGGTGGAACGAATTGCCCCTTTCTGTGGAGGTGCAAAGACTTGGCCACAAACGTATGTGGTCCTAGATGGAATGAAAGCAGCACTTATGGCGACAATCGGCTTCGATGCAAATAAACGTAACCAATTGACTTCTTCAGATATGCGCGCTGTAGGCCGTGTTTATGCAGGATGGGGCATCTCACAGGCATTTTATAGAGAGGAACTTTATCGTGAGCTCGGATTCGACTCATTAGAAGCCTTTGTGGCAGGATTTTGGGAAAAGAGCTTTATAAAGATGGATCCGCATAATGTCATGGCGATGTTATGGACTGGGCAATTTGCCGATATTAGCGAAAACCAAACTTATAATGGAGATTTCGATAAGGCCCTTAAAGGTATTAAAGCCCGTGCTTGTATCATGCCTGGGAGCACAGATCTCTTCTGTACAGCGGATGAAAACAAATACGAAGCTAAGCATATACCAAATGCTTCCTTTCATCCTATCGAGTCGATTTGGGGTCATTTTGCTGGTCGCGGGATTAACAGGGCAGATAATAAAATTATTGATGACAACTTAAAACACTTGTTGGCACTTAGTACAGAGGAATAGATTATTGTTAGCTTTAGGCTACCTTTTCAAGAGCTAATAGAGGTGCCAGGTCGAAAGCAATCTCGACCTGGCACTAATAGATCTTAGCCTTTCTGCAAAACCCCAATGACTTTACCATTAATAAACACATCATCGGCATTCATTTGGATTGGCTCATAATTTGTATTTGCAGGCAGTAATAAAATGGTACTGCCCATTGGCAAGTATTTCTTTATGGTTGCTTCTTGATCAATAACGGCAATGACGATATCCCCACTATTAGCTGTCTGTTGGCGATGGACGATTGCGGCATCACCTGGTTGTATTCCTTCATCGATCATGCTGTCGCCTGTTACTTGTAACACAAATGTCTCCTCGGGCTGAATTACCCACTCTTCCGGGATATAAAGTGAATCTTGGTATTCCTCCACGGCCTCTATCGGGATACCAGCTGCTACATTCCCTATGATTGGCACTTGAATCGGTTGCTCTAGGTCTTGAATTAGTTCAGTCGCACGATCTTTAATTTCAATGGCTTCAAGATCTTCTTTGTCTTGTAGATAATCATATTCTTTATTATTTCGCAAGTTTCTATAAATGTTTTTATACTTTGTTTCTGGTAAAAAGCTTGGCTGGCATTTTGGTATATCGTTGACTTCCTCGCCATTGCGATCAATGATCATGATATCGACACCATCCGTCGCTACACCGTATTGGACATGATTAGAAGTATTCATATAGCTAATCAGTTGTTCCTTTGCATCAGCAATCCCATCACCAAACTTTTTTGTCTCAACAAAAATATAAGGCAGTTTTTTCCCGTTGACATGAATCATCACAGCAATATCTACATAACCACGCTTGGAAAATTGTTGTACTCCATATTCCACCTCAAGAAGAGACTCGGGGTACTGGAAGTGAGTGGTTAGTTGTTGAATCATCCACTGTCGGATCAGTTCCTCTTTACTGTTCACATCCACAATCTTATCTGCAAATTTATATTCAGCTATAGAGACTGGCTGAAAAGGTCTAAAGGCTGTATCTCGATTAAATCGTAATAAGTTTGGATCAATTTCCTTCAGAAACTTGGAAGCTGCTTTCACTCCACTCATATATAGCAATTCATTTGCACGTGTCATCCCTACATATAATAATTTTCTTTCTTCGGTATGAACGGTTTCTTCATCTTCAACCTCGACTTGAGCGGTATTAGGCAAGACACCATCATCTAAATGTGCTAGGAAAATGACTTTGAATTCGAGCCCTTTGATCGAGTGCATCGTGACTAAATTCACCGCTTCTTTTGCAAAATCAGGCTTGCGATCATGCAAAACCTCGGTTGGAATACCTTCCCTCTCAAGACCTATAGCAATATCATCAATTAATCGTTTTTCTTTTGCGACAATACAGATATCCTCTAATCGATATTCTTGCTTTAATTGATTAATTTCTTGTTTGAAAAATTGTAGCTGGTCCTCATTAGTTAAAAAGAAACGATAGATGGGTGCATGTCCATGTCGATCGATCAACGCTGGCTTGACGTAATCGACGTTTCCCATGATTTGCTCATCGTGTTCGATAAGACCATAAGCAGCCTTTGAAATTTCGGTTGTGGTTCGATAATTTTTAGTTAATACACGTGCCTTTCCACTCATATCATAGCCAATCGTCGTATAGGCTCTTCCTTTCCCTAACCATGAATGGGAATAGATACTTTGGGTATTATCCGCTACAAACGTAATAGAACCGTATGACTTATCAGCATAAATGGCTTTTAAAAATTGCAATTGTACTTTAGTTAAATCTTGGCTTTCATCAATGATAATATGCGTGTACTTCTTTTTCCCAACCTCTTGGGCTTGCTGCAGCGCTAGTAAATTCATAGTTTTAAAATCTACTAATCCTTTTGCTTCCAGTAACTGATCATAACGTTCTTTTAACTGAAAGATGGCCTTTCTCGTCTGGGAATTCTTCGTTAATTTTTGCGGTGTATTTCGCCCGCCAGTAGATCTTCCGACTCGATCGATTTGTTGATATGTGTCTTCATCTAGGATCCCACATGATTTGATCCAAGAAATTTCATCTAGCAAAAAGCGATTATATTTACGAGAAAATAATTTTATATTCGGAAATATTTCTTGCAATTGATCTATCGCTTGTTCGATCGTTGCATATATGGTCCGTTGGTCGTTAACAATTTTTAGGTCAAGACTATAGCGCTTTAAATAGCCAATAAAATGACCATACATGATCTGATCGATAGTTTTAATCGTGACATCCCGATTGCCAGTTAACCATGTGGCAATATCGCCTTTTTCCTCATCCTCAAGTTTCTTGAATTGGTATTGAATATAGTTAAGCAATGTTTTATTGAACGTTACAAGCAAAATATGATCATCATTTTCTAAACAATAATGCGTTTGCAAAAACGAAATTCTCCGTATCGCCACGGTTGTCTTGCCTGAACCAGCTACACCCTTAATCAACATATGCCCATTTGGCTCCAGCTCCACAATCTTTCGCTGCTCGACATTTAACTTCATCAATATATACCTCCAACAACAGGATCTTCCGTTTTATCCTTATTCTACCATAAGTGGGATTAGTATAAAGGGGAGGGATGATTTGTTTGGGGAATGAGGATTTCGAATCAAGAAATTGCTTAAAAAAGGCTCCGGCTTAATGCCGAAATGGTCCATAATGGCTGTTTATATTTTGGTGTCTCTAATCGATTACATTTAAGCGTGCTCCTGCTTTTTAATTGTTCTTCCAAACCCATTTTACATAGGATGGGTTTTTAGCACTTGCGGAATATTGAGTGGCGCATATCCTATCATAGGTTATGTATAATATTTCATTTGGAGGGGTTTATTAGTGAGAAAAATGGATACGACTCCATCTAGGCTTTGTCGAGAGTTTGCGAGAATACTTGGCTCCACCCCCAGTGTGGTTAATGGTGTATGTACTGCAACCCGTTCCAGAACGAATCTTCATCCCGTTGTATTGGGCAGACCTGCAGAATCTTTTATGTTTGTTCCCCAGGCTTTTTCATTTGAAAATATGAATAAAAGTGGGAAAGCCTTGTGTCTTGGAGAGACGGTTCTTCTTTAAGAAGAAGTTAATCCTTTTATGAGCAAGCTTCGTAAGCACGGCATTATTGTAACAGCTACACACAATCACTGGCTTTTTGATAAGCCGCGTCTTATGTATATGCACTTTGAATCCGTCGAAGAGCCGCTTACTTTTGCCCGAAAAGTCAGGGATGCCATGCGAGTGTTGACCACGAAACAAATCACGGTTGAATCGAGTTCGGACAAAGTGGATTTCAGTTCACACGAAATGGATAGCAAAGATGACCATGATATTAAGGTTCAGATGGATAGCCAGTCCGATAGCAGCCTTTGTGATCAGTTCAGCCGAATTCTTAAAGGAGAAATGCATACGTTTGAAGATGACATATGCCTAGTGATGAGCTCACGCCATAACATTCAACCGGTCGTTCTAGGCAGACAAGGCCGCTCCTTCCTGCTGATTCCGCAGATGTTTACCTTTGAGTCCATGTCCCCGGACGGACGTGCACTTTGCGCCGGTGAAACTGTTATTCTGCAGGAGGAGCTCAATCCTTTTATCAGCAGGCTCCGGAAACAGGGAATAGTTGTCACAGCGTTTCATAACCATTGGTTATTTGAACATCCGAGGCTCATGTATATACACTGGTTATCAATCGATCAGCCCCTGGACTTTGCAAGAAAAACTCGCAATGCATTAAGTGTACTGACTGATCGACCGGTAAGGTTCAGAAGTAGAACATCTAAGAGGAGATAAAGAAGCTCCTCAAAAGAAAAACTGAAGGAAATTCATTTTTTCAATGCTTTTTATTAAAAGACCAGCAGCGACTATGAGTACAACAAGTAAAGATTTTTCTGATCTCATTTCAAAACTGGCACCTTATGAAACTTTCATTTCCCCTTATTATACTTCATCCCCGAAGTGTAATACTTTTCACATTTGTCTTAAAGTTCAGTAAAGAATGAAATGATTATATAAAGTATAGGCCAGGGTTGAAAACAAGCCTCTTTCGTCGACATTAAGCGAAAGGTGCCTGATTAAATAAAATAGATTAGTAGATAATGATACCATCCCTATTATTCAAGGTTGTGCACTATCCCTCCTCATATGCAGGAGGGCTTTTTTATGCTTAAAAAATTTTCTTTTCTACCACACAATCTATCCAATCAGATTCGACACTCAATATATTAATATCGAAGCTGGCTATAAAAAATACAAAGGTTCAAATAGACAAGGGCTTACTATCTTGTCATTGTCTAGTAGACTATAATTTTTCTGAAAAAATACCTAATATCTCAGAACACCTCTTGTACATATGATTAAAACGTATTATAATAAGTATGTGATAAACATCACAAAGTTAAAAGACAATTTGTCATACAGCTTTGAATATAGTCATTGATCCTGTTTCTTCCGTTTGGATATTCCTAAATTTAGGTTTTTCCTCAGATGTTGGGGGAGTATGCAAGTAAGGGCATCTCACTCCATGATTCACGGTTATTAATTTTACTGGAGAGAGTACTCTGCCTGGCAATTTGGCAACAAGACATGTGAAATTATATTATAGTAGACGTAAGAGTCGGAATTTTTGCAGTCTTGAGTTTTATGTGGCTTGGACGAGCCAGTAGGCCGGAAGGAAAAATATGTTTTCACTGGATCTTGCTATGTACATATTACTGGAAAGGAGCAATAAAATGATGAATTTACTAGGTATAGTTGGAACAAACTCAGATCATTCTACGAATCGCCTTTTGCTTCAATTTATTGAAAAGCATTTTGCTGATCAAGCGAACATTGAAATTTGTGAAATAAAAGATTTGCCAGCTTTTAATAAGCCGAAGGACAGGAAGGCGCCTGATGGGGTTCAAAAGCTTGCGGATAAAATTACTGAAGCAGACGGAGTGATTATTAGTACTCCGGAATACAATCATTCCGTGCCAGCGATATTAAAAAGTACGTTAGAATGGTTGTCCTATACGACTCAGCCACTTATTGATAAACCAATTATGATCACTGGAGCCTCATATGGGAAATTAGGCTCTTCCCGTGCCCAAGCCCATTTACGGCAAATATTGGATGCACCGGAATTAAAGGCACGCATTATGCCGAGTTCTGAGTTTTTAGTAGGGTATTCATTACAAGCCTTTGATGAAGATGGTCATCTAAAGGACGAACATAAAATAGAAGAACTTGAAGGAATCTTTGAAGACTTTATACATTTTGTTGAGATCACGAATCAATTAATTGGAAAGAATCATTCCCAGAAAAAAGTCCAAAAGTTTTCATGGGAGGACAAATAGTTAATTAGGAGGCCTATAGATGAAAATCGTTGGAATCGTTGGTTCAAATGCTGATTTTTCATATAATCATCAATTACTAAATTTCATTGCGAATCATTTTAAAAAATTGGTTGAAGTTGAAGTTTTGGATATTAAAGATGTCCCCATGTTTAACCAATCAAATGATCAAACAGACAGTGCACCGATTCAATATTTAAATGAGAAGATTACTGAAGCGGATGGTGTTATTATTGCCACACCGGAATATAACCACTCTATCCCATCTGCATTGCAAAGTGTTATAGAATGGTTGTCATTTAAAATCCATCCTCTTGATGGAAAACCTGTGATGATTGTTGGGGCCTCTTATGATGTCCAGGGATCTTCGCGGTCGCAATTGCATTTGCGACAAATACTAGATGCCCCTGGTGTGAACGCTGTCGTCATGCCAGGTAATGAATTTCTGTTAGGAGAAGTGCATAAAGCCTTTGATGAAAATGGACATTTAAAGGATGCGCAAACAACTCAATTTTTGGAAACAAGTATTAAAAAATTTATTCGTTTTATCAATGTTGTAAATGTTCTAGATGCACCTGAAGGGATGAAAGATCTAACTAGTAGTGAAGATTTATATGCTACTGGATCGATTGATACCACAATTCAGGATGTTGACATGATGGCCGATGACTGGGTGGAGCAAGCTGCTGAAGCAACTGGGGCAGTAGAGGGCAATACGTATGTGAAACTGGATCGTGGTATTTTGACCGTGAATCAATTAAATCACTTTTTAAAATCCATGCCTGCGGAGTTAACGTATGCGGATAGCAATAACCAGTTCTTGTACTACAACCATAAGGATGATGCTGAAGACATGTTTGCCTCTCGTCGACCAGAACAAGTCGGTTATCCATTAGCGGAATGTCATCCTAAACAAGCATACAGTGGTGTGGCTTGGGTGATTCAACAATTACGTAAAGGGAAAGAGGATGTAGTCAAAACCCATGTGCCAACACATGGACCAGATAAGTTTGTTGTTCATAACTATCAGGCCATTCGTGATGAAGAAGGTAATTATCTTGGAATTAATGAATATGTACAAGATATTAAGCCGATTATTGACTGGTACTTGGAACAAACTGGGCAACAGTTAACAGGCGGGGACGTTGATGCCGTATCAGGGGCAACATCGAAAGTTGATACTGTGTCAGGAGCAACTGCTAAAGAATAACAAGTGGGAACAAAAGAGGTTGGGGAAATATCGAGGTACAACTTTAAATTGATTTAGTGAAGATAGAGGAGTATGGCCGGCCACCGAAAAGGTCTGTATTTTGAATGCCTAGCAATCGAGGTCGGCCCCATACCTTGGCTTCTCCGCCCAATTTGGAGGAAGTT
>NZ_JADIJK010000045.1 GCF_017355205.1 Bacillus sp. SD088 | reverse complement strand
TAATTTCCTAAACGAAAACAAAAGCGCAAGCGCCTTGAACTAGGAAGAAAGGCTAAATTCGCGCCGTCCTGGCGCAACACCTTTCTGACCAACATCCTGTTGGCCTTCGACAAGCAAATGTTCCTGAACCTAGGAAGGGGCTTTTTCCCTTCATAGATTAAGGGTTATTAAGCAGAACATCGGCTAAGGTCGCCACGTCCTGTGGCAACGCCGATGAACTCACATCCTGTGAGCTTCTCGGGCTAGGCGCTGGAGCTAGATGTCGACCACGACATAAGCTACTTATCCACAAGCTATAATTTTATAATGCGCAAGCGCCTGTTTAAAGGATGAGTGGCTATGTCTGCAACATCCCTTAAATAGGCGCTTCGTCTACACTCGTACATCCATCCTGTACCTCGCTACGCCATCTTACTGTCAGGTCATTCGGGATATATTAATGAAAGATTGACTTAGGCCTTTATTTCTCTCTCTACCATCAATAATTTTTCTTTCATCGGAATACCACCTCTAAAGCCAGTCAATTTACCATCCTTTGCGAGCACACGATGGCATGGAACAATGATCATGACTGGATTGGCACCAATTGCAGCACCAACAGCTCGCACAGCTTTAGGCTTTTCAATTTTATTTGCAATATCCATATAAGAAACGGTTTTACCATAAGGAATCTTTTGTAGCTCTTTCCAAACTGCTTCTTGAAAAGGTGTTCCTTTTAAATCAATTGGTACATCAAATTCTGGATTTTCTCCATCCAAATAAGAAATGAATTGTTCTTTATAAGCCATTAATTTTTCTTCATCATGAACTAACGTGGCACCTGTCCTCTTTTTATCGACCCAGTTTTTTACTTCATCTATTTCTTTCTCCTGTGAACCAACAAAGCATAATCCCGTTTCCGTTGCAGCAAGATACATTGACCAGTCATTATATTCTAATTTTGCGTAATAAATTGGTTGTCTCTCTTCATTTTGCATGGGTCGTCACCTTCTTTTTATATTCATTTCTAAATTGACGTGGTTGATTTACAGAAAGGGCGACAATATATTTTTGTTGTTTTCATTTCATAGATAAATTGTCTATCCTATTCTTTATCATTCTTAACAGTTGGTTTTCTTCGTTCTGTCGATATTTCGATGTTTATAGGCTGTCACCTCTCCTTCTATTCTACACTTGCAAGAAAGGAAGAAAAGATGTGTCCAATTAAAAAGCAAGATATGAAAGGTTTACTTAAAAATAACGATCACCATTCATCCATAACGTTGTAGATTTAGTGTTGTGAAAATATAGAAAGGCAACATGGTTTCACTGAAAAAGATGTTCCTCCTGTATCTGTTATATATTAATCCTTCCTTTTCCAACCATTTATAATTTGTTCAACCTGTGCAATGATCGCTGCAATTAGCTCACTAGCCGACTGTTGTTTACATGAACGTGGATTTTGACCACACCACATAGACATCCATTCTGGTCGATTTTGTTTTCCTGCTTCACTTCTGATTCGTTTGGTCAATGTGTTTTGGATTGGATATGCCGGTAATTCCTTTTCATATTTTTCCATTTTGCTTATAAAATCATTGCGAATGCCTCTTGCTGGTTTTCCGCTAAAAGTAGAGGTAACGACTAGCTGATCCTCTGTAGTGTTTAAAACGGCTTCTTTGTATTGCATATGTACACCACTTTCTACACTTGTCAGAAATGCCGTCCCCATTTGAATCCCTTGTGCTCCTAAAACCAAAGCAGCCAAAACACCTCGACCGTCAGAGATTCCCCCTGCTGCAATCACAGGAATATCAACTTGATCAACCGTTTGTGGAATAAGCGCTATGGTCCCAATCATCGCCTCATCAAATGATCCAAGAAACGTGCCACGATGCCCGCCAGCTTCACTTCCTTGCATCACGACCATATCCATCCCAATTGCTTCATTTGCCTTTGCTTCCTCCACCGTTGTCGCTGTCCCCACCAGCATGATCCTTTTTTCTTTTAGCTGTTGAACAATTGCTTTTGAAGGAAGACCAAATGTAAAACTACAGACAGGAACTTGTTCTTCTATCATAATTTCTATTTGTTTTTCAAATGTAACTGTAGTTATCTCATTCACTTTTGGAGTTTCCGCTATCTTTAATGCTTCTCGAAAAGGACGAAGCCACTCGTTTGTTTGTCCAACTTCTTCCTCTAATACATTCGGTGTTTCAGGAATAAACAGGTTGACAGCAAAGGGCTGGTCTGTGAGCTGCTTAATCCTTCGGATACTTTCTCGTGTCTGCTCCGGATTCATATAACCTGCACCAAGTGTTCCAAGGCCCCCCGCATTGGAAACAGCAGCTACCAACTCAGGTGTTGTCGTTCCTCCTGCCATGCCTGCTTGAATGATTGGATATTTAACACCTAACTTATTGGTTAGTTTATTTTCATGCCACATCCCGGTTCCTCCTTTTTTAAAGTAAACTCCCATACCCTTACTCTAGTAGAAAATGAATGTGCCATCCAGCATTTTTTTATTTCGCTGGCCTATTAGGGAAATAATTAATAATGGATCGTTATAGGAATGAGGAACGTCATAACTATTCCCTTCTTTACAAATCTTATCTAACTTCAGAATTTTAATTAGGCTTGTAGTGTTTGGTCCAGCCATTCGAATACATAATGATTAAATAACTGTAATGCCCCAAAATGACAATGTTCCTCCGCAGCCTCTTCCTTAGTGAATTTCCGATACGTTTTTGGACAAACCAAGGCATTATACAATTGCTCAGGTTGGCCGGAGAAAAATTAATCCGTCTCCGCTTCACAAACCAGGGTTGGACAAATGATTTGATTAGCAACACCTTCTAAGGTATATGGTTCAGTCTTTTCTATTAATTCAAGAATGGAATTTGTTCGAAATGTGAACTTTCCATTTTCTATCGCCCAACGTACACCCGTATCCTCTTGCATTAGCTCTTTAACTTTCTCTTCAATTTCTTCCCGCGATACGTTTTGAACGTTTTTTTGCTCTTCTTCCATGTAAGCTTCGCCCATTTTGCTAAATTGAAAGTTACAGGCGTATCCATCAATTTACAAGCCTGTCTAAATGTATTCCTACTGTTCTTCCATGTGGATAATATTCGTGGGTCTTCAGGGATTCCGTGCAAAAAAACTCAGTTGTTCGATAATAATTTGTGGCCCTAAGAAAAGCCTTCCGAGCGCTGATCCGTTGGCCAGCAGCCAGTGCAGAATCAGCCAAGCTGTATATTTGTTTGGCTGTCGTGTACCATTCCTTATGCCAACTTTCGAATTCCCCTTCCTTAATTCTATATGCAGTCATCAAACATTCCCCCAATATCCGCTCCTCCATAGGTCGCATGGCTTGTAGTGCGTAGTAGCTCGGACGAAAATGTTTGGTCTTCAAATATAAAACGCATATCCATCACTCCTTGTTTTTTGTAAAAATCCATTTAATAGGTTAAAATTAACCTACAATCTTCCATATGTTAACTATAACCTACACTAAATTTAATCTATAGAATAATAACTCTTCATTTAGATTGCAATTGTACAAAGAAACACGTTTCAATAATATTGCTTACTTAATTGCTGTAGATTGTTGAAAGCTTTTTTATAAGTTAATATTAATTAACAACAATACGAAAAGGATGGGTATGAATGAGTTCAATTCGCTTTGCTTTACTTAGTTTATTGGCTCGTGAACCACTAAGTGGATATGATATGAAGCAACAATTGGATGGGAGGATTAATATTTTTTATAAAATAAACAACAATCAACTTTATCCCAACCTCTCAAAACTACATAACGAGGGACTTATAGAGCTACAATCATATGAAAAAGCATCATATAGACCAGCGCGAAAGGTTTATAAAATTACCGAAGAAGGCATCGAGAAGCTGAAATTGTGGGTTATGGAACCAAGTGCACCAGGAGCCTGGGACGAATTTCTGTTAAAACAGTATAGTGGATGGCTGGTTGATCCGGAAGTCATGCTTCCACAGGTTGAAGAGAAAAAGAAAGAGCATGAAAAGCGCCTTGAAGAATACAAAGATAAGATTGATACCCTTAAAAAGCAGCATAGTCCTTTAACGAGTAACGAACCATTTTTTTCGTCGATTGCTGTGCTCGAAATGGGGATCGGCTTTGAGCGTAGCTCTGTAGAATGGTGTGAGAAAATAATAGGCTGGCTAAAGGAGAATAAAATGTCATAGGTTTTGTGATTAAACGAAACCTCATTCTGCAGTTTTTAACTGCTTGAAATGGACTGAACAGGAATAGTTATCAAAAAGGCTTGAAAAATCTTTCTAAAACTTATAGGATGTATACTATATACATTACGATGAATTGGAGGTGGGTAGAGATGTTATATCAAGCTGTTTTAGTGCACGGATTTTGGACTGAGTTCTTATTTTTTAACCGTGCAAAATTTGCCGCTTTCGTTGTTAACGGGATACGTATGTCCTTTTTTAACAACTTAATAGCAGATTTAAAACGGTGAAAACATCTCTAAACCCATCATTATATATACTTGGTTGAAGAGGAGCTTTTTCATGCTCCTCTTTTTTTATCCATTATTTTTTTATGAAGTCATGGGGAAGTGTATTTCCCATGGCTTTTTTGTAGTCAAAAATATATTGATATTTCATTCTGTATAAGTGCAAAGGAGGCTGTATTAATGATTGCATGTAGTGTTCAAGAAGCTACAAAGCTGTATGGTGGTAACACTATTTTTAAAAATATAACATTTGAAATAAAAGAGAATGACCGAGTTGGTTTGGTTGGTCGAAATGGAAGTGGCAAAACGACATTATTAAAATTATTAGCTGGAGAGGAAACGCCGGATTCAGGCCAAATTCATTGGAAAAAAGGTTCACAAATAGGATACGTGAAACAAATTGCCGACTTCAATCAGCAATCAACTACGAAAGAGGTTTTAAAAGGAGCCTTTTCAAAATTATTGCGTATTGAGGAAAAGATGAAGAAGCTGGAAATACAAATGAGTACAGAAGTCATCGACTCCAACATGCAAAATTTGATGGATGAATATGGTCGTCTACAAGATCTGTTTTTATCGGAAGGTGGCTATGAAATAGAATCCACCATGAAGAAGGTCGTGAATGGTTTAAATATGAATGGATTGTTAAATAAACGATTTTCTACACTAAGTGGCGGAGAAAAGACAAAAGTGGGCTTAGCCTTCATGCTCCTTAAAAATCCGGACTTTTTATTATTAGATGAACCAACAAATCATTTGGACATTGCGGCGGTGGAATGGTTAGGGAATTTCCTACAACATTATCAAGGAACAGTCGTGATAGTATCTCATGATCGTTACTTTCTAGATGAAATGGTGAATAAAATTTTAGACTTAGACGAAGGAGAGATTCAGTGCTTCGAAACAAATTACTCAGGTTATGTAAAAGAAAAAGAAGAACAGCTGCTTAGAGAATTTCAAGCTTATAAAGAGCAACAAAAGAAAATAAAGAAAATGAAAGAAGCAATAAAAAAGTTGAAAGATTGGGCGAACAGGGCGAATCCCCCTAATGAAGGGCTTCATAAACGAGCAAGAAATATGGAAAGGGCATTAGAAAGAATGGAGAAATTGAATCGTCCAACACTTCAGAGAAAGAAAATAAATTTAGAAATGGAGGCCTCTAATCGAAGTGGAAAGGATGTGATTGTTTGTCAAGATGTATCGAAAAGCTTTGGCAATCAACAACTGTTCAAGCAAGTAAATCTGCATATTACCTATCAACAAAGAGTGGCCATCGTTGGTGAAAATGGCACCGGGAAATCAACGTTAATCCAATTAATGCTTCAGCAATTACAGCCTGATACAGGTGAGGTTCGAATAGGAAGCAATGTCAAAATCGGTTATTTATCTCAGAATATTTTTTCTGATCTGGGGAATGAAACGGTCCTCGACACATTTCGCCATGAGATAATCATGACCGAGGGAGAAGCAAGACAAGTGCTAGCAAGATTTTTATTCTATGGACATACAGTCTTTAAAAAGGTGTCACAACTTAGTGGCGGAGAAAAAATGCGTCTGCGACTAGCTCAATTGATGTATCAAGATACTAATTTACTCATTTTAGATGAGCCCACGAATCATTTGGACATTGAATCATTAGAAGTATTGGAAGAGTCACTAGAAAATTATCATGGAACGATTCTAGCTGTTTCCCATGACCGTTATTTTCTTAATAAGCTGTTTGAAAAGATTTATTGGATCCAATCAAACAAAGTACATTGTTTCGAAGGCAATTACCGTTGGGCAAAAGAAAAAATGCTGGTTGAGTGACACCGAATCATCTTTGGCCATTGCGATCTTCACTTTCAATTAGTGCGGGGGATGAAAGAAATCCCGCACTGATTGAGGTTTCACTTACTATGGCCAAAGTAAATGCTGACACCACTTCCCATGATGCAAGTGATATTTCACTCTAGTATGTTTCCGATTTTGTGCTGCTTGCCAAAACTCCACATCTTTCGCTACTACTTTATATAAAGTCCAAGCTGGAGGAACTAAATTCGGATTTTTTTCTAGTTCATTATATTTTTCTGCCAAAGCTTCTTCTAACTCATTCCGTTCATGAAGCATTTGGCTCTGTTTCCCAAGTAATGCGATTGCTCTAGCCACTGTTCCTCTTTTAAGAAAATCATTTGTATTACTTTTCTGATCCATCTTTTCTACTTTTCCACGAATTCTAATTTGTTTCCCCATCGTCGGCCAATAAAAGTTTAAGGCAATATTAGGATTTGTTTCCAGTTGCTTTCCTTTTTCACTGTCTGAACTTGATGCAAAATACCATCCCTCTTCATCAAGATCTTTTAGTATAAGAACTCGCGAGTCTGGGTATCCATCTTTGTCAACGGTACTTATTGTCATCGCATGCGGTTCTTGAACGCCATTTTCAATTGCTATTTGAAACCATCTTTCAAATAGCTCATGCGGAAGATACGGTGTATTTTTATTTTCGAATGCAGGAAATTCTCCAAGAAGTGTTTTACAATGAATAATTTGTTCTCTAATCTCTCTGTCCATTTACTCCACGCTCCCAGCTTATAAAATCGCATTCTTCTTCTGTTTTTCAGTGGATGACAGTATTCATCTAACCAATCTTCTTAAAAATTGATATACACTTATTCTCATTGATTATAATACTGATGTCAACGAGTTCTCACCTGATACCCGGAATCCTTTGTTCCTTAGTTCACTTTTTCGGTCCCAGTAAAATAGGGGTAAGCAGCATAGCTTTGATTACAACAAAAAACCATAAGAAATCGGATGCGATACCAATTTCTTATGGGTTGCTATTAGGAAAAGCGAGCCTTCTCAATCTACAATCGAGTCAACACCACTTCCATTAATCTTCCTCTGTGTTTTTGTCTTCTTTTTTCGGTAATCTACCTGCTCGCTTAACTGATTCTCTAAGCAAAAATTCAACGTGGCTATTGACACTGCGAAATTCATCTTTTGCCCATCGTTGCAATGCATCGTAGAGTTCGGGATCAATGCGTAGTGGAAAGTTCTTTTTCTTAACCATCATAAGACCTACTTATTGGTAAAGTGATCCTGTATTAATGACGGGCTGGGTCCCCTGGTCCGAAACAATCGCAACAAGTAAATTATTGATCAGTGCTACTCTACGCTCATCGTCTAATTCAACAATATTATCTGCCTCTAAACGAGCAATCGCATCCTGTGCCATCCCAACAGCACCTTGAACAATTTGTTCACGTGCAGAGATAATCGCACTTGCTTGTTGACGTTGTAACATGGCTTGAGCAATCTCTGTAGAATAAGCTAAGTGTGTCAAGCGAGCTTCAATCACCTCAACGCCAGCAACCTTTAAACGTTCTTGAAGTTCTGTTGTCAATTCATCCGATACTTCATCTGCATTGCCACGTAGTGTTAGTTCATCATTGGTAAACGAATCATATGGATAAGTGGTCGCCACTGCACGAATGGCTGTTTCGCTTTGAATTTCAACAAACTGTTCATACTGGTCCACATCAAAAACGGCCTTCGCCGCATCAACGACCTTAAATACAACTACCGCTGCAATTTCGATTGGGTTCCCGTTCACATCATTTACTTTCAATCGATTACTATTGAAGTTACGTACTCTTAAAGAAATCGTTCTGCGTACAGAGAATGGAACAGTGATTAATATCCCTTCCCGTCGTACCGCTCCCATATACTTTCCTAAAAAGATAACTACAATAGATTGATTTGGTTGCACAATCGTAATCCCACTAATAAGAACAACAGCAATAATAATAAGCACAATTCCTAAAATAAGTTGTGATTGAAAAACACAAAACGCACCAATAGCTAGTAAAACAATAATCAAACCGATCCCCAATATTCCATTTATGCTCCAAGCTTTCCGTTCTTCCATGAAACCACCCCTCCATATCCTATTTATATTATTATGATATCACTTTTATATCAAAATGTAAATTCCTATGTAAGAAATCAGTTGATATGCTTCGTCCAAATGTTTTTTCATGCTAGCTCCTTTGCTCAAACCGCCTGTTTTCAAGGCAGGATAAATAAAGTGCTATTCTTCAAGTTGCGATCTTTCGGCACCTTATCTGTTGATTTATCGGCTTTTCGATGCCTGATCGCAACATCGGCTGAAATAATATTTCCATATACTTCTAAATATTCATGAACAGGACCAATCCATTGAAAATTCCTTGAGCGCTTGACTAGCCTATTCCTACGATAACTGAATGTTGGATTATCATATTCATCAAAAGCAATTTGATAGAGCATCGAAACAGCATCCACCGATTCGTCCAAATTGTTTATTACCTGTCTTAATTTCTGTTGATTTTCCTCTGTCAATATATCGTCCGCATCAAGCCAGAGAATATAATCACCACATGCTTGGCTAAACGCAAAATTTCTTGCTGCCGAAAAATCATCCACCCATTTAAAATCAAGAACCTGACCTGTGAACTCCTTAGCAATCTCCTTTTTATGATCTGTAGAACCGGTATCAACAATAATGACTTCATCACAAATAGGCGCTACACTCTCTAAACACTGGCGTAACACCTCTTCTTCATTTTTTACAATCATACACAAACTAACCTTAACCATACATGTACACCACCAATGATAAGATATAGTAATATATGATCAGAATTGTTATTGTGAACCTTATACTGGTCTCAGAAATGGAAAAATAAAAAAATGAGAAGATCAGCCATGTATCAGGACTGATCTTCTCTTTGCCGTTTCCTCGTAATAAAGAAAGTTCTATTTGCATCACTTCTTGAGCTTATTTAAAAAATTCTTTTGTTGCTTCGATATGTTCACTTGGCAGGGTGTGTTTTAATTCCGAGTCTAGCCACGCAATGGTTTTACTTTTTAAATAATCACGCATCTGTTGCTCCGCTTCAAGCATCACTTTATTAATGGTACATTTCGATGGACTGGTATTGCAGGAAGCGCACTTCTCATCTCGTCGATAAGCAAAATTCTCTCTAATATTCTTACACTGAAATATCGGTTTTTCTCCTTCTATCGCCTTTACTACATCCCAGAACGAAATATCTTCAGGTTTTTTACTAAGTCGATAGCCTCCATTCACACCAGGTACAGAACGAACGATACCTTCTTTAGCTAATTTTCCAAATACCTTTGAAAGATATGTTTCTGACAGACCCTGAAATTCTGCTAATTTTTTTATTCCGATACTTTCTTCTTTTGGTACATCTATTAGATAAACAAGACTGTGTAGCCCATACTCTACCATGACACTATATTTCATTCTCTCACCTACTTCTAAAAATGAAAAAATCGTTTCCTACTTTCTGCTTATATCTGTATATTAACATATTTTATCAATATTCATTTGACAAAAGTGAAAGATAAGGCTATATTAAAGACATAATTAATCAACGATTAATGTTGTCTACAATTGTCACTATCTTTAATCATCCATCCAAAAGTACGTCCAAGTCAATAAGACTGTTGAATGCCTGAAAATATGCGTGTATGTAAACATTAACTTAGGAGGAATGGAAAATGACACAACGCATGAATTATTTTGAACTCGCACCTGATGCGGTAAAGATCATGAGAGAGATGGAAAAGTATACGAAAAAAAGCGGCATTGAGAGGAAATTACAGGAGCTAATAAAGATTCGTGCATCAC
Organism: Bacillus sp. SD088; assembly: GCF_017355205.1. Taxonomy (GTDB): domain Bacteria; phylum Bacillota; class Bacilli; order Bacillales; family Bacillaceae_C; genus Lederbergia. The sequence continues at coordinate 15,354 of NZ_JADIJK010000045.1, read as the reverse complement.
AAATAAATGGTTGTGCATTTTGTCTCAATATGCACACAGCTGATGCAAGGAAAATCGGAGAAACGGAACAACGTATATATTGTGTCAGTGCGTGGGAAGAATGCAATTTCTATTCAGATGCAGAAAAAATAGCTTTAGAATTAACGGAGCATATTACACTTATTTCAGAAAAGCGTGTTCCAGATGATTTGTATGTGCGTGTCCGTAACTATTATTCAGAAAAAGAGTATCTGGATCTAATCGTGCTCATTAATCAAATCAACAGCTGGAATCGACTCTCCATTGCAGCGGGAAATATCGCAGAATAAAAAAATGGTTCTGCACATCAGGCATTTGATGAGTAGAACCATTTTCAACGTATTCTTGGAATTTTGTGTTTCAGCCTACAATTATGCAACAGCTGGACTTCAATCCTGTGAAATCCTTCTAAATGTATTCTATATTATGATCTTCACACCATCTTACCGCCATACGTTTATATTCACTATCCCGATAGGAAAACCATTGTTCTTCTATACCAAAATAATAAATTTTATCTTTAAATCGTCTAAAGGCTCCCCGACCTCGGATAGCATCCTCCAATTCATCTTGGACTTCTCCTTCTGGGAGACTCCATATAAATGTCTCATTATGTGATAGTCATTTATTTCAAATTTGCTTGGAAGTTCAATGTATTTATTATCTTCATCGTCCTCTAAATCTTCGAGGAAATCACTTTGATCAATGCCGGTATGCATGGAATCGCCATACATAATGATTTCTCCGCTTTCCGTGTTGTAGTAATACTCAAATTCATCACTTGCCGATTCAATAGCCTCTAGGACATCTTCCAGTTTTACTTTCATCTAGCTTGACCTCCTATAATTGGATTACATTCTATTAGCCATTTTATATCTTTTCATTCCTATTTTAAACATGGGAACTTCTGACTAGTAGCGAATCGCTGACTAAATTCCACCTGCAAATAAAAGACATCTTATATTTTTTATCAATATAAACAAGGGGTTCCACTTTTCCCAGCTGAACTAGCCATCAGGAAAATCGAAAAACAGCCTGTTCCATATACATTTGTGATAGGATATACCCACTTCTAAACTATTCTAAAAACGGATCAAGTGGGGTCTAATCAATTCATAATTAGCTCCCACTCGATTCGTTTTATTTAACCAAAGTCTTTACATTTCGATCTCTTCCACCAATCACAATGGTGTCAGCCATATTAACAAAAAGACCGTTCTCAACTACACCAGGAATCATATTTAATCTATTATTCAGGTCATAAGCATCTTGGATGTTTTCAAAAAAACAATCCACTAGATAGTTTTCATTATCCGAAATGAAAGGGGCACCATTTTCCATTCGTAATTTGGGTTTGCACCCCAGTGAACGTATCTGTTTATACGTCACTTCCCATCCGAATTGGACAATTTCTACAGGGAGAGGAAATTCACCTAAATTCGAAACATATTTCGCTTCATCTATCACGATAATCAATCGTTGGGAAATGGAAGCCACCAATTTTTCCCGTAATAAGGCTCCTCCCCCACCCTTTATAAGCTCAAAATTGGTATTGGCTTCATCAGCACCATCTATCGTTACATCTAATTGCTGGATCGAAGACAAACTGACTAATGGAATCCCTAGTTCAATTGCGAGCTTTTCAGTATGTATAGAAGTAGGAACTCCTTTTATATTCAGTCCTTTTTTTACTAACTCACCAAGCTTTAAAATGGACCAATAGACTGTCGAACCAGTTCCGAGCCCTATATGCATCCCATCTTTGACATATTCAACTGCCTTTTCACCAGCCAGCTGCTTAGCATTCATACATAATCCCTCCGAAAGTAATCCGTTCACTATTTCTTTAAATTTTAACATAGATACTTCATTCACTCTAAATTGATTTCAAAAAGGTTTCCAGTATTGTCTTCTTGAAGGTATAATCATTCAAGTTTTATTTCCTTTTTTAAGGGAAAAACATTACTAGGAGGGATAAGCAATGACATTAAAAAAGACAACATCGAAAATGATTGCTGCCTCATTATTGACAGGTTCAGTCTTAGGATTCACTGCACCAGTTCTCGCTGAATCGGTTCATGCAACATCTGAGACAGCAGTTGCTTCTACGAATCAACAGGTAGTTGAGACCCTAAATCAGCTTTATGATCAAGCCTTTTCGGGAGAAATGCCAAAGCTTGTTGATGGACTACAAATCAATGTAAGTACAAAAGAGGATGTCCATAATCAGATCGGCTTACCCGAGGATCCTGCAACTAACGACGATCCTTTTGATCACTATCATGGCTCTATGGGGCAGGCTAGTTACGCCTTCGCCTATCATCAAAACGGAACGATTTCAGAAATTCGTTACTTTGGAACACAGGTAGAACGTCAACAAAATCTTGGAGGCATCTCACCTGCAGTATTAAGCGAGCAAATAGGCAGTGCCGATAAGATTCTAACTGTCCCTAATACAAATGAGAAAGATTATGTTTATATAACAGGCGATTACGAGCTTCATTTTGTAATTGGCGATGATCAAAAGGTTGACCATGTGAATTTAACACCTGCTACGGATCAAACCAATATTTCTAGTGGAGCTGCCGCGATAGAATATTTAAGACATGAATTGGATTTAGATAACAATGATGATATCGCCTTTAGTGATATGGGCGGAGATCTAAAGAAAGATAAAGCAGGGTCATACTACACGATAAAACTAACCTCTAAATCTATGCAGGAAGAGGGTGGAACTGGAACTGTAGGTTTATATAAGGTATATCAAGATGGTACCTATAAGCTGGAAAATTAAGATATGAAATAAAGGTTGAACAAGTGTCTTTTAAACCAATAGGTATGGAAAAAGCGGCTGTCCAATGAGCCGCTTTTTCGCTTATGCATCAGGAAATAGATAAAATAAATGCGAAAAACATCGACAATCTGATGAACCAAAGCCTTTTACTGGCATACTACCCGCATTTTCTTGCATTAGCCTCTGAAAAAGTTTGCATTCCCCTTCATCTTATATGCAAATAAGGTCATAAATAATCAATATGCCAGTGTTCTTTTTGTCCATCTGGATATGTCTATTTATTCTAGCTTGAATATTTCGTTTTGCACTTCTCACATATGTATAATGGCCTTTTGGAAAATGAAAACAGCCCATTTTCCGATTGTAATCGCCTCTTCATCCTTTGGCATAAATACTTTTATCGCGTAAAGGGTATCAGCTTCTTTGATTGAATAATCCATAGATTCCATCGCTATTCACCTCTATATAAATTGTTCCGATGATACACATTCTTCATTATAGCAATGTGTACTCCCTTTTTCACAGCTATAGCATTCCTAGTCTTCTTTCAAGAAACGTAGGCCACACATATGAGCATAATCACAGCTGAATTGCGAGGGACTTTCGTACCCTACCCGAAATGCAGTATCTGCTACGTTCATTGGCTCATAGACTCCGTACATGGAAAAACCTTCCTCTGTTATGTTGGATTTTAAACAAGTGGGCTGATTCATCCATTAGTCTTGAAAACATCCATTATTTTCATTCTGGCTATTTTTCCCGCCATCGGTAATGTGGCCAACACGGTCAATATAAATATGACAAGATAGAGAATTCCCACTCCCCCCAAGGGAATGTTCGCAAATATGACTCTAAAATAACTGGCAAGGTTGTAGACTGAAAAAAGTAGTATAGTTGCAGTCGCGCTACCCATCATGATAGATAGGATAGCCAAGATAACCCCCTGCCAGACTACCATTTTCATCATTTGAAAAGGTGTCAAGAATATGGAACGCAATACGGCATATTCGCGTCTTCTCGCATAGATTCCCGCATTAATTGCATTCAATACGCCTCCCGTGCCACAGATAATAATAATGACCGTTACACCCAGGAGCAGCATTAGGATTTGTTGACGTGAAGTATCTATACTACTAATCGCTTCCGTTAGATGGCCCCATCTCATTTCTGGGTATTCCTGTTGCAAAAGATTAAGGGACTGCTTGATCTGATCCTCGTCACCATCCTTCACCTTGATATACATTTCCCACAAATTTTCAGGTTGGATGGCTGGGTGGCTTTCATCGATAAATAAGGAGCTTTGATGTTGAGGTAACACCTCCAGCTTATCGGTAATATCAACAATGACTACGGAAGTGGGCTGATCATCGATAATGATCGAGACCGTATCCCCTATCTCGATTCCCAGTTCATCTGCAACTTTTTTGGGCAAAACGCCGGCATCCTGTAATGCATCATCTGGCAATGAAGCTAAATCCCATTCGGCCAAGCTCCTTAAATCCGTCACAACATAGCTTAGTACATCTTGCTCTTCGTTTATTGGAGTCTCAAGGTTGTTGTTCCCATCTATCTTTGCAAATTCCGTTACTGGCAATGGTAAAACCTTCCCCACCCCCGCTAGTTCTTCCATTTCATACTTTAAATACCACGGCATTTCGGGGGCAGAAGTAAGGAAGAATTCCTGTTGTGCGTTCACAAAAAAATCTGCGTTCAAATTTTCTGCCTTGTCCACTGGAGCGGAACTCCCAGTAGAAAGAAACAAAGTGGCAACAGGGACGCACACCATGATAACAAGCGCCATTAATATGACCGTTGATAGCTGCGATTTTTCCACCATTATCCTTTGGGCTGATAACTTTAATGAACGGCTTGCCACCCAATCTGGCAACAGGGCTATCAATCGCAAGAAGCCCATTCCCAGCCAAACCGCCCGACTTAATAAAGCCAGACACAGGAATAGGCCGCCAAGCATACTGGACAATGCTTTCACATTGATGAGCGGAATACTGAGAGTGTCCTCCGGTATAAGAAAGTTAACCAGCCATAACAATAATCCGGCAATAGCAAAAATCACCCACCATACTGCTTTGCCACTTCCCTCATCTGTACTATCCATTGATTCTCGAAAGCTCTGTACGGGTTCGGTATCGATCACCTTTCTGACTACACCAAGGGAAGTCAATAATATAGCAAGCCAGGATATAAATGCGGTGACCGCCATCCCTATACCGCCGGCAGAATGAGCTTCAGTGGCTAAATCCAGATGCAACAATCTAGAAACCCATATGATTCCATGGGCACTAAATCCCCAAGCCAAAATAAAGCCCAAGAATGAACCGAGCGCAGCAATCAAAGCCCATTCATAGATGACCATTTTCAGAAGTTGTTCAGTACTTCCTCCGACCGCACGGATAACTGCCAATTCTTGCAAACGTTGCTGGTACGCTGTTTGCATCAAATTATATACCAATATGATACTCGTCATGAAAGCAATGATGCTCAGTATATAGCCATAAACACGAAAAAAGGCGTATTGTTCCTCTTCTTCCTCCATTCCATTCAATGCTTCTACACGCACTTCCATTGGCAACTCTCTTATTAAGTCGTCCCCTATGAAGGGAATGTTGACTTTCGGTTTCAGTTCAATCAAAATAGGATTCATCGTTTCCGGCAGCCCCAGCACTTCTTGCAAGGATGACAAATGAAAGAAGATCCAATTTTCACTGGATTCTCCTTTATTTTTCGCTGGCTGCAAAACCTCAGCCACTTTCCAAATAACACTATTCCCGTCAAGCAAGTCAATTTCGATAGAATCGGATACGGCAACATCCCACTGAGCTGCCAAGCTTTCCGATAACGCCACTTCATAGTCCGACAAGTCTTGCTTGAATTTGTAATATTCTTTTGTCACTTTTTCATTGTCAACACCGACATAATGAAAAGTTGTGTCATCAAGAACAGCGCTTTGATTTTCATATAGAATCCTACCCGCCATTTTTCCTTCCAACGCTTTGCCCACTGATTGTATTTGATCAAAGCTATTTACTTTTTCAAGAATGTCGGTATCCAAGCCACTCCATTCATTTTCACTTGTCGGAGGAGGTGAACTGATCCTGATATCGGCTGATCCATATTCATTCTCTAACCGCTGATCTATGTCTTGATTGAACATGGTATGTAGCTGAAACATGGAACAGAGCAGGCCGACGCCTAAAGCAATTGCTAAAATTGAAGAAAAGGTTCTGCCTTTGTTGACTAAAATCAATTTAAGAGAGAGACTCCATACGTTGCTAACCACTGTATTCTCCGTTCCCTTTTTTAGAGAACTCCTGATACCAATGAGCTTGTAAAGTAAACATGTTATAATATTCTCCCTTTCGATTTATTAACCCCTTGTGTTATAAATATAAAACGGTTACATTTTAGACTCAGAATTTATTATCGACCAAGAATTATCTGAGGGACAATGACAACGAATTTGCAATTACTCGAGTTTTGGTGCTGAACCTACTGAATCACTGAATCCACTCAGAATTTGAAATGTATAACCGCTTACTCAAACTAGGTAAGTGAAAACGCCAGTTACTATCACAGCTTGCAGATGGGTTTATTAATAAATTCTATAAGAGCCCATCTAATCCTCCCTTATTTCGAAAATCGAAAGATATTCTTAGTTATTACCTTTCTGCAATTCTTCACTGAATCATTAGAATGATAAAGACCCATGTTTCTCCAACTGAATAAGAAGATTGTTGGGGAAATCATGGGTGATTTATATATTAAATTAAGTTTTTATTCTTAATCCCCGATAGCGATTAAGAGTCGCACAGAATTCTAATTTTCGTGGTAGAGCCAGGTTTCCGGGATGACCCGTATAAGGTGAGATGGAATCCAGCCCAGATTGTTCGATATGCTTATAAATCCGGTCAGCAGCTTCAGAGATAGTGAGTTTTTCATCGAGTAGTTCTTTTTTGAAAAAATCCAGCATGACCGCAATACAGTTGGTTTGGCTATCGTCGATTAGTTGTTCTAGCCCGGACAGATCGATCTGTTCCCTACCGTATAAAATCGTATGTCTCCCTTTTGCTTTTAAGCGATTTTCTTTCCCTGTTCGTGAAAAACTAGTTTTTAAAGGGACTCTGGCGGAAATCTCCCCAAAGCTATGATTCAATATATTTTCTCTTTTATAGCCATCGATGCTGGCAATCGTCTTAGCCGCATCGGTCACATCCTTCAACTGATATTCATCCATCATGATGATATGATCGGCTACATCAAAATAATCTCCTGAACCACCAATGATCAGGATAGTAGAAACACCAACCTCATCAAACAGCGGCTTTACTTTATCTATAAATGGGGTGATCGGTTCCTTATCAGGTGCAATCAATTTCTGCATCCGTCCATCTCGGATCATAAAATTCGTAGCAGACGTATCTTCATCAATCAACAACAGCGAGGCTTCAGCTTCCAATGCTTCCATCACATTAGCCGCTTGAGAGGTACTTCCGCTAGCATTTTCCGTAGAAAACTGACGGGTGTTCTTTTTGCCAGGAAGATTATTGATAAAGGGAGTAATATTCACTTTTTCAATATTTCGGCCATCTTCAGCACGAATCTTCACTGCATCTTGACGGGTGATGACCATCTCTCTGCCATCGCCGGCAATATGATGGTATACACCAAGCTCCAGTGCTTGCAGCAGCGTAGATTTTCCGTGGTAACCGCCGCCTACAATCAGCGTGATCCCCTCAGGAATCCCCATTCCAATAATGATTCGCCCACTTGGCAACTCGATTCGCATTTCAAATTTTTTCGGACTTACAAAAGGAATACCACCCTTTAATGGCTTATCGGAAACACCGCTTTCCCGTGGTAAAACAGAGCCATTTGCAACAAAAGCAACTAGTTTCCTTCGTTCTAACTGCTCACGGATATACACTTGATCCAGCATCAAGATCACTTGATTGATCATCGCTTCTTGATTTACATTACGATATAACAGAGCTTGCTTAACAATTCGTGGAAGAGTTTCCTTAAAAATCCGCGTTGCCGCTTTCCCTAAAATCCGCCTTCCAGCAGCTGGTAAACCAATTTCAAGGCGAACTTCCAAGCGGTCCTCTTTAATTAAAACAGAGGTGCGTTCCAGCATTTCTTGGCCACAGCGATCAATCAAGATCATTCCGCTCTTTCCTGTTCCTTGACCAGCTTTGTTCCATTGTTGAATCCCATTCCAGAACGTTCTCGTCAAAAAATCAGCAACAGCAATCATTTTATTTTTTGAATCAAGCCATTCATCGGGAATTCCAGACGTTTCTCTATTCATCATAATGCGCACCTTAGACGGCGGTGCAAAGGGATCGACTTGAATATGGTCAACTGCAAGCTGATATTGGTCATACTCATATATTCCTTTGATTCGTTTATAAGCACTATATTTTTGTCCGTCTAAGGATTGTAATAATTGCTCAAGATCTGCAGCGCTTTTCATATAAAAATCTCCTCTTTACTACTTGTCTTCTGCTCATACTTCCCGCCCACCATGTTGTGATTATGTGTATAACTGTACCTCTACTATCTTATTCAATTACAGTAGTCGGTGTTGCTTCCTTAATAATAATAAGGCCATCATATGAATTTTTTGGGATCATATCAATCGTGTAGAACATTTTTAGCAACTTGTGCCAAGATCGGAAATCATCACCGATATTCACCATTTTTTGCTCATTACTTATAATATCCAATAATTTCTCTGATTCGCTAGCTTTTTCAAATCCAACATAAAAGATATTTGGCTCTACTTTACTAAAGGCATCAACTAAATCATTATGATTCTTTATGATATGAGTCTGTCTTTCATCAGATCCACGGTTTATGGCCTGAAATTCGCTATTCATTAAGTCAGTACCAATTGCAAAATACTCGGATCCATATAGCTCATCTAAATAATTTCCCATTGATTTGTAACCGGCTAATGATGCAGATGTTTTTTCAATATGTCCATTATGCGCGGAAACAAACACTTTGTCCTGCCTATGTGCTTCTTCAAATTCCACGATCCATTGTAAATTATCTGCTAAAAATTGATCACGAAGCTCCGCATAATTTCCTTCATCTAAAAATAGCTGTGTGCGCTGCTTCATCATTTGAGCATGCTGTAAAGCGAAGGCAAACGCATCCTGAGACGATTGTTCACATATGTCTCCTCGTTTGCTTGCAAATCTGACATGATATTATCGATGGTATGATTTATTTCCTCCAACTGCTTTGTTGTTAATTCACGCATTGTATCATTTGATACGTGCTCCAGTTGATCTTCATACTTTTTATTTGCATCGATATTCACGGCCTCATAATAGTCAAGCACTGCTTTTTTATTATAGTCATAACGCTGCATATCATTACCATAGAAATAAACCTTCTCATCTTCGCTCGCCGCAGCATTATAAACATGCAACCATTGAACAAGCTCAACCATTTGCTTCGTATTATAAATTCCATAATCGAGCATTTCTACTGCCTCTTCAGCTGTACCCTCTCCATTTAAAATGAATTGGTTGATTTGCTGCCCGCCTCCAAAATCACCTTCCAAGACAAATACGCGGACATTTTCATTTTCAATTAATGCTGCAAATACATCCTTTTTTAACTCTTGTAATTCGATATTCCCATGTGTCGCTTCTCCTAAGCCAATGACTTTTACATCATCAGGAATATCGATTTCTTCAATGTTTGAAATATATTGACTTGCTTCGTCAATTGCCTTGCCACCCCCACAGCCTGATAATAAAATAGCAAGAAAAATGGCTACATATAATAAAGAATACTTCTTGGAAAAAATCATTTTATATCCTCACCTTGTAATACATTCTCATGTAGAAAAATAGTCTGCCAGATTATCTTCTAATCCCACCTCTTAAAAAATACATCAATCCTAAATTCGTCCTCATATACTTCGGCAACGACCTTACCGTCTTGTTTGTTGATCAGCTGTTGCACAATATGCAGGCCTAGCCCATGCTGTCCACTCGTTCTGCTCCTATCCATGCTATATGTTCGGTCAAAAATACGTTCTAGTTCGCTTTGATCAAATGTCTCGATATCATTTGCTGCTCGTAATCGAATGTATTCCTCTTCTTCAATCAAGTTAATCGTGAAATAGCTTTTAGCATATCGCAACGCATTTTGAATAATATTGGTGATAATTCGGTTCGTTGCCTTCTTATCAGCCAAAATAGGCGATACGACTGCCTCATCTACCTTCACTTTTAATTGACTTTTTTCAAAATCTCCGTAGAACATTAGCATCGTTTCTACCACCGCTTGGTCCAAATATACCTGTTCCATATCCAATTTCTTGTCCGAGGATTCGATTTGCGAAAGCTCATAGAATACATCCACCATCATAGTAAGATTGTTAATCTTTTTTTGAATAATCTCCAAAAATTCCTTTTTCTCTGCTTCTGATAAAGATGGATCGGTTAATAATTCGGAGAAACCTTTAATAGAAGTTAAGGGTGTTCGCAAATCATGTGAGATATTCGTAATTTCTTGCTTCAGCTCTTTCTCTCTCTTTTGCGATTGTTGCTGATCTTGCTTAAATAAATGAATCAGCTGGTTGACCTTGGTAATAAATCGGATTACTCCCTTACTATGCGTATTTGTTCGCACCAATTCATTCGTACCGAAATTCTCAATAATATTCGCTAATTGGTGTGTCATTCTCCTTAAATCCCAATGAAGATACAGCAACATCCCAACAGTAATCACTAGCAGAGATGCAAGAATAATAATCATCAACCAGCTGCCCATTGCTATTCACCCCTTCCTTATCAATCGATGTTTCGTTTAGCGAACCTTCTCGCTCCTATTAATAAAGCAATCACTGCAAGCACGATGCCAGTTATCCAACAACGGTAATCAAAGGAAGTGGTTTGATTCATGAAGTCTGTTAAGTTCTCAGAAAGCAATGTGCTTGGCATATATTGATACAGTTCATTTAGCCACGGAATAGGACGAAGAAGCAGTCGAAACAGGTCACCAGACAAAGTGAAAAGAAGAATAATAGCTATAATCGTATAGACATCAGCGAATTTCAACATCTTCAATGTATGCATGAGGACGAAGCCTCCCATAACTAGTGGCAGCATATTGCTACTTGCAAGAAAAAAATGACTAAGTACTTGACTCTCATGATCAAAAAGGGTTTCTCCAAGTCCAATGACTAAGAATATTCCAATGATACATACCAATAAGAAATAAACTGAGGTCAACATAAGCTTACTCCAAAAGATCGTACTTCGAGAGATACCAAAGGACACTGCTTGTTTGATAATGATAGTATCCTTTCCAGTTAGAGTGGCGTTATAAAGAAAGCTTACAAGAACAATTTGTGTCCCACTGCTAATCACATTAGTGTAAAAGAAGCTACTCGTTCCGTATGGAAAATCGTTTGTATAATGCAACATATAATATAAAACAAATGCTGCTGCAGCAATTAAAAGAAAACAGATGACACTTGTTAAATAGAGACTTTTTTTACGTAATAATCGATAGTTTTCACTCTTGATATAGTTGATCATTGCTTATCCCCCTCCACTAACCCTAAGAAGTATTCCTCTAAATTTAGAGCTTCGATCCTCGATTCCATCACCGATACGTCATTATCAATCAAGAGTCGATTAATTTCGCCGCTCTTATCTACATAATTTTGGATCGTGATGATCTGATTAGGGAGGATTTTATATACAATATTGGCATAAGTTCTTTCTAATAATTGTGCTGCCTTAGCCGTATCATCCACTTTAAGCTGGATTTGTTTCCTGCTTTTGCCATCTAATTCTTCTTTACTTAAATCCTCCACAATCTCTCCGTCTTTGATAAAAACAAATCGTGTTGCCAGTAGCTGCAATTCTGTTAAAATATGACTGGAAACCAAAATTGTTATTTGTTTTTCTTGATTGAGCTTCAGCAACAGCCTACGCATTTCCCTAATTCCCTCAGCATCTAAACCATTGGTTGGCTCATCCAGTACTAAGCAGTCTGGATTGCTTAACAGAGAAAGAGCAATGCCTAATCGCTGTTTCATTCCCATTGAATAATCTCGAAATCGTTTTTTCTTTTGCTTTGCCAACCCGACAATTTGCAACACTTCCTGTATGCGTTTCTTTTCCACAACACCACGCTGAATTCGAAAGTATTCTAAGTTTTGCCTGGCTGTAAAATCCGGGAAAAAGGCCGGCGTTTCAATCATAAATCCCATTCTTTTTTTAGCATCCGCCAAATCGCTTCCTGAAGCGCCAAATAAATGAATATCCCCTGTAGTTGCCATTATTTGCCCTGCTAACATTTTGAAAATGGTTGATTTGCCAGCTCCATTTTTACCAATTAAGGCACAGATTTCTCCTTTTTCCACTAAGAAATCAAGCGGCTTAATTACTTCCTCATTCTTAAATGTCTTCGTCAATTGATATGTTTGAATAATAGCGTCCATCTTGCCCGACTCCTTCGCTAAATTTTCTTGATATTCTTAGTTTAGCTTAGGTGTCTTTAATATCCTTTAAGCAAAACATAAAGAAATCGTAAAGAAACTAATCATACCAGCATAAATCCGACTCCCCAAACGGTTTTAATATATTCATCCGGAGTGATTTCGGCTATTTTTTTGCGCAGGTTGGAGATATGTACACTAATGGTATTATCATCCCCTACATACGTACCTTTCCAAATTTTTTCATAAATCTCCCGCTTGGAAAAAGCTCGCTCTGGATGGTTTACTAATAGGTACAAGATATCAAACTCAGCATTTGTCAGCTGTAAAGCTTTGTCTGCTAACGTTACTGAAAAATTATCCGGGTTGATCTTCACACCTCGCCATTGCCTTTCTGCCGTTTGTCGCGGCTGAGTTCCTGATTTTCGTAACTGTACCTCGACACGAGCTTCTACCTCTTTTTGATTAAAGGGCTTGGTTATATAATCGTCTGCTCCCATTTTCAAGACTTGTACCTTATCCTCTATATCAATCTTGGCTGAAATCACAATAATTGGGATCGAACTCTCTTCCCTAACCAGCTTTATAAATTCTTCCCCACTTACACCTGGCAGCATCAAATCCAATAAAATTAAATCAAATGTATTATTTTTTAGCTGTAACATCCCTTCTGTACCAGAATAAGCCGCAATTGTAGTCATCCCTAATTTTGTTAAGATCACACGAAGCAGTTTACTAATTTCTTGATCATCTTCAATAATTAAAATGCTTTTCTCTTCGTTCACATTTATCACCCGCTAAAAAATAGTGTCATCGGTATATTCCTATATGATTATAACCAAATTTCTCTTTCTGTTCATTATCGTATAGACAGCATCGAGAATAAGAAAACAGAAAAAAGATTAGAGCGAATTTCTCTAATCTTCAAATATAATGATTGGAAACGGCACCTCCATGTCATACTCTAAACATCATAGCATCAAAATGCTTTACGTTGATACATAAATTGACTAACCATCCAGGAAAGTAGATACAGTACAATCGCAATAACTGCACCACTAACATATAGTGTGACTGCTGATTGACTTGTAAGAAAATCGGTAATGGTTGTTAGGTTTTCTGCTAAGAGTCGGATGATTGGTGGTAAAATTGCAGCGGAGAGTATAACCCCAATCAAAACCGCTGTTCCGATATAACCTGGCTTTAATATATAAAATAATGGAAAAACGAAGGCAGCAAAAACGAAGAACAGCCCTGCGGCAATGGCAAAATCCCTCATCATATAGCTATAATTAAAGAAATAGAGAATGATACTAGCTATACCAATCGATAAAATCATATACACAATCGCTCCGATATATTTGGCAGTCACAATCTCTTTTCGTGTATAGGGTAAAGAATTAAGAAAAATATTTGATTCTACCTGTTCATCATAAATATATCCATTCATTGGGATATAAGAACTTGCTATGAAAAAAATGAAAGCTGGGCTCATATGCCTGCCAAAAATCGCAAAGAAAATAAGGACTGGAATAAACAGAAATATTTGTGACTTTTGGATAATAAAATCTTTTTTTATCAAGTTAAACATAGTGATGACTCACCCCTTTCGCATAGAACATTATATCCTCTAATGTAGCTTCTTCAATCTCTACTTGATCTCCAAGTAATGTCCTGACTTTCCGCGCATCATTCGTTAAAGCTTGAAATTCAGTAGAAGAACGCTCTAGCTTTATAAAGTTTTTTTCTATATCATGATTGATTAAATGAACATTTCCTTTAACTAAAGCATACCGATCCTGCACATCATCCATCGAATCATTGAACAGAATTTCCCCTTTTTGAATAAAAGTAATATAATCCGCAATTCTTTCTAAATCACTCGTTATATGTGTGGAAAAAAATAGCGTTCGCTTTCCATTTTCCATGATATCTTGTAAGATATCTAGCAGTTCTCTCCGAAAAACCGGGTCTAGCCCGGCTGTCGGCTCATCCATCATAATAAACTCCGCATCATGGGATAAGGCCATAGCCAAAGAAGTTTTCATCTGCATCCCTTTTGAAAAAGTTTTAATTGCTTTATTTAACGGCAGCTCAAACTTCTTAATATAGTCATAAAATTGCTCGTTACTCCAATTTTTATAAGCTGGTGCAACGATATGCCGAAGATCTTTTAAGTTTAAATCCTTATAGAACACATTACTATCATAGACAAACCCCATGCGTTCTTTTATCTCTTTCTCATGATGGGCATAATCCAATCCAAATAAACTTATTTCCCCTGCATCTGCTTGTAAGAGATTCATCATCAACTTCATTGTTGTCGATTTTCCAGCTCCATTCGCACCAATAAATCCTGTTACACATCCTTGTTTTATTTGCAGATTGATATTTTCTAAGGAGAAATCTTTAAAACGCTTGGTTACATTTTTAAATTCTACTATATTTTCCACCTATATCACTCCTTAATAATCCTTGGTTGACTTCATTGACTTACACACACTGTTCATGATTTTCTTTTAAAAATAATCGAGAGGACATCTGCCAATATGTTTAAAAAAATCGCAATTAGGAAGACAAATGTAACAAAATTAAAAAACGGGTAGCTGTATAAGTGAAAGTACTCTGTAAATAATTTTGCGTTTAATATGCGATTGATTATATCTGTATCCCGAACATTTGGTTCCCAACCCGTTCCATCTAAAAGGTTAAAAATAATTTGCGCTACTATAAAAATACTTAGACCGATTAGTCTGTCCTTAAGTATTTTTCCGCGGGTAGCCTCTGTTTCTTCTGACAAAAATTCTCTCCTCCACCCAATATTGTATATATACTATATTATCACTATACACATTATTAAAACATCTTTTCTTTCTCTTTTCAAGTGTCAGTTTTTTGAAAAACAAGAGGCTGTCCAGAAAGTCAGTGAAAACTGATCTTTTCTGTGACAGCCCTTCTTCTAGGCATGTAAAAGGTGGTGTGCGGTTTCCGGTTGCCTTCCGTTCCGGGGCACGCTTTCCGCGGGGCAAGGCTTGAGCTTCCTCAGTCGCTG
>NZ_JADIJK010000044.1 GCF_017355205.1 Bacillus sp. SD088 | reverse complement strand
AACATTCCCTAGCGAATAATACCCAAAAAAGGCAGATGTGATCATCTGTCTTTTTTTGAAGTTTAGAAAAGTATTAGCCATATACCTGACTCAACCCCTTTAAATCAACAAGATGCATGACTAGTTGATGAGAATGGAAGGCGCCCTGGGGATTAGCGTGACAGGTGAGATCTCGCCGGAGCTAAGCGTCTACCTGCAACGAAAAAGGCTCTCACGTTGTGATTAACGATTAAAGGTGAAGTAGGAACGAGAGGAATCATTGTAAATAAGGCATCAAAGCCGAAACATGTTATAATACTTTTTATTCAGTAAGTCAATTTCATAATTATGGATCAAAAGATAAAACACGAACATTATGGTGATTCAAATATTTATTGTAACCTTCACACCAGTTGATTGAAGCGGAAGGCGGCGACTCCTGGGGGATTAGCGTGGTAGGTGAGACCCCACAGGAGCGTTAATGTACAAAGACTAAATACGCGCCCCGTCCTCGTGATCAACTTCCTGTTGACCTGAGGAAGCTCACAGCACGCCCCCTGAAAGCGTCCGCCTAGAGCGGAAATCAACATTGTTTCGGGTTTTAATACTGAATTTTCTATTATGAAATTGATTCTAGTATTTATTGAAAGGCGAGACTGTCGATTGCCAACACAAACAACTAATCATTATATGAAGGGAGCGTTTATTTTAACGATCGCTGCCTTTATTGTCAAAATTTTAAGTGTCGTATATCGAGTTCCTTATCAAAACATTGTGGGCGATGTTGGTTTTTATATCTATCAGCAAGTGTATCCGATTTATGGAGTAGGAATGATCTTGGCTACCTCAGGTTTTCCTGTCATTATTTCTAAATTGGCTGCTGAGGATGGAACTGGGGAGCGAGCATATTTGGCCCATCGCATGCAGGCTGCTCTGATTACACTTCTTTTTGTGGGGATTGGTTTATTTTGCTGCTTTTTCCTTGGGGCTTCTCTGATAGCGCAATGGATGGGAGATTCACAATTAACTGCATTAATTCAAATGACAGCCTTTATGTTTCTCCTTCTTCCCTTTTTATCGATTAGTCGTGGATATTTTCAAAGTACAGGAGATATGCGTCCTACTGCAACGAGCCAAGTGATAGAGCAAACAGTAAGAGTCGTCATTATTATGATGTCGGCTATTATTCTAACATCCCATGGGTATTCGCTTTATGATGTTGGAACAGGGGCGATTGCAGGGTCCTTTATTGGTGGAGTAATTGGAGTAGGAATCCTGCTTATGTATATGGTAAAAAGAAAAACATATTCTTTATTTTTTATAAAGGGTTTATCTTGGAAGAAGCTTTACACCACAGCCCAGATTGTCCTTGTGCATGGCGCTGTTTTTTGCCTTAGTGGGATGGTCCTTATTTTATTTCAATTTGTGGATTCATTTAGTATTTTTTCTTTATTGAGAAATTCCGGGATAGAAATTGAGGAGGCTAAAGCGTTAAAAGGGATTTTTGATCGAGGACAACCGCTTATTCAATTAGGAACGGTTGTCGCTTCTTCCTTTTCTCTCGCACTCGTACCCATCGTGACAGCCGCTTGGATGAAGGATGATGAACAAACCATCCAGATAAAATCAGGCAGTGCCATGAAAATTACGCTTGTAATCGCAGGTGGGGCTACTATCGGACTTATCAATATCATGAAACCAACCAATACGATGTTATTTGCCAACGATCAAGGTTCAGCAGTACTATCGGTTCTATCTATTTCTATTTTGTTTAGTTCTTTGATTTTGATTTGTACAGGGATCCTACAAGCATTAGGCCAAGTATTTATTGTAGGGAAATATATTTTAATCGGCCTAATCGCCAAAATCATCGGCAATTATATAGGAGTAGCTTTATTAGGAACAATGGGAGCTTCACTATCAACCGTTATCAGTTTAGCTATTACGGCCATTTTATCCATTCGTAAGCTACAGACACGAGTTTCTATTCTTCTGCCAACGATCAAAAGCCTCCTTCCTTCGATTTGCTTGGCCGCGCTAGGAATGACACTCGTTTTACAATTATGGTTATTTTTGTTCTCCTTTTTTGAGGTGGGGCGTTTGCTCAGTATCGCTCTATCTTTATCAAGTGTTGTTCTTGGAGCAGGTGTCTACCTCTGGATCATTTTAAAAAGTGGAAGCTTGACAGAGGAGGAGCTTTCTTTTTTCCCTTTTAGTAGCAAATTAAATTACCTTAATTCAAATAGAAAGTGAGAGGTTAAAGAGTGAACAAAGAAATAACCGTAGTCGGGCTAGGTTCTGGAGACTTGGATCAACTGCCTCTAGGCATTTATAAATTATTAAAACAAGAGACGCAATTCTTTTTGCGAACGAAAGAGCATCCTGTTGTAGCAGAATTAGTAGAGGAAGGATTTATCTTTGAATCATGTGATGATATCTATGAAAAGCATGGGGACTTTGCGAGTGTGTATGATGAAATTACTCAGTTTCTATTGAATAAGGCGGAGAACGAACCGATTGTTTATGTGGTTCCAGGGCATCCACTTATCGCAGAGAAAACCGTCCAACTTTTATTGGAACAGGCGCCGCAAAGAAATATAAAGATCGAAATTCAGGGAGGGCAAAGCTTTTTAGACCCCTTGTTTACGTCTCTAAAGATAGATCCTATTGAAGGATTCCAGCTTCTAGATGGAACATCGTTACAGAGGGACGAGCTTCAAATCCAGCAGCATATCGTTATTGGTCAAGTGTACGATGCTTTTGTTGCGTCTGAAGTAAAACTAACACTTATGGAGAAATATCCAAGTGATTACGAGGTTTCCCTTGTTACGGCAGCGGGAAGTGAGATGGAGAAGATCAGGAAGCTCCCATTGTATGAGTTAGATCACGGTATTCCATTGGATAATCTAACCAGTTTGTATGTTCCCCCAATTGCCGAGCAGGAACAGGCATATAAGGAATTTTCCACTTTGCGGCAAATTATTGCGGATTTACGAGGACCCAATGGCTGCCCTTGGGACAAGGAGCAAACCCATCTTTCTTTGAAAAAGTATTTAATTGAAGAAGCTTATGAACTGTTAGCCGCGATTGACCAAGATGATATCGAGAATATGATTGAAGAGCTGGGGGATATTTTACTGCAAGTTATGCTTCACGCTCAAATTGGGGAAGACGAGGGCATGTTTTCAATTGAAGATGTGCTAGAATCGATCTCAAGAAAAATGATTCATCGTCATCCTCATGTATTTGGGGATGTTAAGGTACGTGACGCTGAGGAAGTTACAGTAGATTGGGACAAAATCAAAGCAACGGAGAAAAATAGAAATGAATCTATTTTAGCCGAAACGGCAAAAGGCTTACCCGCTTTAATCAAAGCTTATAAATATCAAAAGAAGGCAGGGAAACTAGGGTTCGATTGGGGAGAAGCACAAGAAGCTTGGGAAAAAGTTAAGGAAGAAATGCAGGAATTCGAGGTGGAGATGGCGAAAGAAGATAGACAAGAGCAATTAAAGGAATTAGGGGATCTTTTATTTTCAGTTGTGAACGTTTCTCGGCTATTGAATATATATCCTGAAGAAGCACTAGAAAGAACAAATGAAAAATTTGCCCGCCGCTTTTCTTACATAGAAGAGAAGGTAAGGGAAAGTGGAAGGGGATTTGAGGAATATACCCTTGAACAACTTGACCAGTTTTGGGATGAAGCGAAGGGGAAAGGATTTTAAAACTATAAAGAGGTGAAGTCATTGGCAACCATGCGTTTAGATAAATTCTTAAAGGTTTCTCGGCTAATAAAGAGACGAACACTTGCTAAGGAAGTGGCAGATAAAGGGAGAATTCTGATTAATGGGCAACAGGCAAAGGCAGGCTCCAATGTAAAGGTAGGAGATGAATTAGAGATTCGCTTTGGTCAAAAGCTTGTATTCGTACAAGTCACAGAGCTTCAAGAGTCCACCAAAAAGGAAGATGCCGCTAGTATGTACAAGATTGTAAAGGAAGAAAAACTAACGACAACAGATCAATGAAAACACGTATAAAGTGAAACTTCAATCAGTGGAGTTTTTCGATGTACTAGTGGGGAAAGGCCGCTTTTTATCGCGAACCTATAGCCCGTTAATGCGAGATAAAAAGATAGATACTCTGGTAAGGGCTTGTTCTATTTCCTCATTCTCTCTCATATGTATGAAGTAAAATGAGTACGAAAATGAGGGATGAAAATGAACCAATATCATGAACCTATGGCAAATAAGGCCTCAACACCAGAACATGATTTAACCATGCGAGGAAGAAAGCTACTTGATATAACCGGTGTAAAACATGTGGAAAGTTTTGATAATGAGGAATTTCTTTTAGAAACCACAATGGGCTATTTATCCATCCATGGTCAGAACCTACAAATGAAGAACCTCGATGTTGATAGAGGAATCGTCTCCATTAAAGGGAAAATATATGATCTCGTTTATCTTGATGATCATCATGGGGAGAAGGCTAAAGGGTTCTTTGGCAAGTTGTTTCGATGACTTTATCTACACAATTTTATACCATGCTCGCGATGATTAGTATGGGTAGCTTTTTTGGTGCATCGCTTGATACATATCAGCGATTCCTAAAAAGAGGTAGTCGTGGTAAGATTATTGTTTTTATCAATGATATATTATTTTGGATTTTGCATGGTGTGATCGTTTTCTATGTGTTATTCCTTGTCAATTATGGTGAGGTGCGCTTCTATCTTATTTTAGCTATTTTATGTGGCTTTGCGGCTTATCAGGCATTGATGAAAGGTTTTTATCTTCGTCTATTAGAAGGGATCATTTCCTTCATAAAAGCGACCTGGTCCTTTATTCTAAAGTTATTCTTTTTTCTTATTTATCGACCCATCAAAGCGATTCTCTTCCTAATTTTTACTATTTTGTTAGGAATTGGCCGTTTCGTTTGGGTTCTTGTAAAAGGGGTCGGAATCGTGTTATTATGGATAGCAAGGATAATATGGTATCCGTTTACCCTTTTAGCAAAAGGTATTCTTTTATTGTTACCTAAGACATGGGTAACAACATTACAAAAGTTATTTCATTCTATAACTCGAATATGGATTAGAATTATCCATATTGTTCAAGGCTATATGAAGAAGTTTTTCAAAAAATAACGGTGAGGAGGCCTCAGGATGGGAATGAAAAAGGTTGCTTCGTTGGAAACTACTTATATGAAACAACAAGAAGTCACAATGAGGAAGGCGGCAAGAAGAAAAAAGCTTCTTATTCGCAGGCTAACGGCATTCCTTATCCTGACAATCGCCCTGTCTTATTTGGTAATATCTTCTCTTGTTTCTAAAAATTCCATGTTAGCTGAGAAACAAGCGGAAAAAGCGAAATTGGAACAGAGCCTTGCCACTTTGGAGAAAAAACAAGCCTCGCTGGAGAATGAACTTGTAAAGTTAAATGATGAAGAGTACATAGCAAAACTTGCGCGAAGAGATTACTTTCTTTCTGAGAAAGGGGAAATCATTTTTAACCTTCCGGAAACCAAAAAGAAAAAAGAGAAGGAAAAGGAGTCTTATTGACACTTTTTTCAAAAGTTAGCTATAATATAAGGTAAAGGTTACTTTTATACTTTTAAGGAGGATAAATTTTTTTATGTCGATCGAAGTAGGCAGCAAGGTACAAGGCAAGATTACAGGCATTACTCATTTTGGGGCGTTTGTGGAATTACCCGGTGGCTCTACAGGACTTGTTCATATCAGTGAAGTGGCCGATAATTATGTAAAAGATATTAAAGACCATTTAACCGTTGGGGATGAAGTCCTTGTGAAAGTGTTAAATGTTGAGAAAGACGGTAAAATCGGCCTGTCTATTCGGAAAGCAAAAGACCAGCCGGCGAGTCAATCCCATTCAAATTCAAATCACCGTGACAATCATCGTCACAACCGGACGAATGAACGTGTGAAGGAAAGCTTTGAGAGTAAAATGAATCGTTTTCTAAAGGATAGTGAGGATCGCCTATCTTCATTAAAGCGTAATACGGAATCAAAACGTGGCGGACGCGGTGCAAGACGCGGTTAACTTGTTGTCTGTTTTATATAAAGTGGTCTATCTGTTCGTGGAGAATAGATGGGCTATTTTATTTTTATAGGGAATCCCGCATGTTGTTTAGATAAAATTTTTTATACAGCATTTTAGCCATTAATAGTCTCTTAATGCATGATATAAATAATAATTGACAAGTTTCTTAGAAAATTGTATCATAGAATCTGTGCCTTTGGCATGAGTAACTTGGCGGTGTAGCTCAGCTGGCTAGAGCGTACGGTTCATACCCGTGAGGTCGGGGGTTCGATCCCCTCCGCCGCTATATAGAAAAGCGGAAGGGCGGTTTTCCTTCCGAAATTCCAGGTTATTTGACCTCGAGCCCCTACCGCCTGCAGCTAGACAAAAAGAAAAGCATAAGCGCCTGACCAGCGCTGTTTTATTCAACATTTTGTTGGCGATAAATACAAGTTTCTTGTTTCAACAAGGGCTTGTATTTTTTTGCATTTTATCTCACATTAACGGGCAGAAAAACCCCTGCTGATGGAAGTTTCACTTTATCCGTATATGCTCTATAAAGCGAGACTTATCGAGGTGTTAGTGTCCGTTATCCCCCACTTAGACTTCTTTGAAATTTCCTAGTCTTGAAGTGGGGTCTTACGGACGGTTGCACCGGGATAAATTTCTAATCATCTGGGATTTTGCCTCATTTAGTCGAACTTTTCTTTCAATTCCCTCCCTAGAAATGACAAAGTTTTAGAAAACCCTCCTTTATAATAGAGCCAATCATAACTTTGTGTGGGGAGTGCGATTAAAATGGATAAAGGTGGAAGAGGTTTTGCAGAATCATCTATTCAGAATTCGACTTTAAGTGGAACGAAGTTTGATATGACAAATGGCTTCAAGAAGGTAGCGCAGAAATTGGAGAATCTGATTTTGCAAAAGGGCTTAGCTTTATTTTTGGTTGCCTTGCTTTTGGGACGAGCTCTTATTTTGTCACAATTGACTCCTTTTATATTGCCGTTTTTTGCTGTTGTCTATTTATTAAAAAAGGATAAGGCTCCGATCGTATTATTTGGCCTTCTGGCAGGGGCGTTAACACTGGGGATTGGAAATGCGGTTTATACATTTGGTCTATGTTTAATTTATCTCATTAGTCGTAAGCTACTTTCTTTGATTGTTCAACCGAGTGTAAAAATATTACCATATGGTGTTTTGTTGATTTCTCTTTTTGTAAAATGCGGCTGGGTCTTTTTTCAAAATGGACAAACCATTTCCCAATTTGATGCTTTAATGGCAGCTGTAGAAGCAAGCTTAAGTTTTGTACTAGTCTATATTTTTATGCAAAGTATTCCATTTCTTACATCTAAAAAGCGGAAAAAGTCGTTAAAAACAGAAGAAGTGGTAAGTCTTATTATTCTACTGGCCTCAATTATGACAGGCACGATTGGCTGGACAGTGTATGATCTATCTGTTGAACATATTTTATCGCGTTATCTTGTAATTCTCTTTGCCTTTACAGCAGGAGCAACAGTAGGATCGACTGTGGGGGTTGTAACCGGACTCATTTTTAGTTTAGCCAGTGTTAGTAGCCTCCTGCAGATGAGCTTACTCGCTTTTGCAGGATTATTAGGTGGTTTATTAAAAGAAGGAAAGCAATTGGGTACAGCCTTTGGCCTAATGATTGCCACGTTATTAATGGGTTTGTATGGAGAGGCGAATTCTCCCTTACTTGATACAATCTATGAATCCAGCATTGCTATTTTTCTTTTATTGATTACACCGAGGAGTTGGTCTGAAAATATCGCGCGTTATATCCCGGGTACTACTGAGTATACGCAGGATCAACAAAGATATGCGAGAAAAATCCGTGATATTACAGTAAAAAGGGTCGAGCAATTTTCTTCTGTCTTTCAGGCCTTATCCAATAGTTTTTCACAGACGGAAAAAGTGAGTGAATCTGAAAAAATAGAACAAGAATTTGATTACTTTCTAAGTGATGTGACAGAGAAGACCTGTCAAATGTGTTATAAAAAATCTCAGTGTTGGGGTACTGACAACTTTGATACAACTTATGATTTGATGAAGAACATTATGCATGAAATGGATGAAAATACAGGAAGTATCCCCAATACGCTTAATCAACAACTAGAACGACAATGTAATCGCTCGCAAAAGGTAAAGAATGCAATTCATCAAAGACTGAATGTTTATCAGGCAAACCAACAATTGAAGCTACAAGTAAAGGAAAGTAGAAAGCTCGTTGCGGAGCAATTGTTAGGCGTGTCAGAGGTGATGGGCGATTTTGCCAAGGAAATACAAAGGGAGCAAGCCAATCATCAAAAACAGGAGGAAATTATTTTAGATGCTTTACAGGATTTTGGAATTGAAATTGAAGAGGTTGAAATTTATAGTCTCGTACCAGGGAATATCGATATTGATGTTACCTTGCCGGGTCAGAATGTCCTAGGGGAATGTGAGAAAATCATTGCACCACTCCTTTCTGATATTTTAAATGAAACAATCATTGTCCAAAAGGAGGAGCAAGGATCATTTGACTTTCTGTATGCCACATTTCGCTCTGCCAAGACATTTGTGGTGGAAACAGGCGTGGCTCATGCGGCAAAGGGTGGTGGTTTTTTATCTGGGGATAGTTATTCGATGATCGAGTTAGGTCCTGGGAAATTTGCTGCTGCCATTAGTGATGGGATGGGAAATGGCGAGCGAGCCCATCATGAAAGCAGTGAGACATTGCAATTATTACAGAAGATTTTAAAGTCTGGGATAGAAGAGAAAGTGGCAATCAAATCGGTTAATTCCATTTTATCCTTGCGATCAACGGATGAAATTTTCTCAACTTTGGACTTAGCGGTAATTGATTTACAAGATGCGCAAACGAAATTTTTAAAAATTGGATCCACTCCAAGCTTTATAAAAAGAGGCAAGCAAGTATTGAAAATTGAAGCGGCCAACCTGCCTATTGGAATGATCCAGGAATTTGATGTAGATGTTGTGACAGAACAATTAAAAGCGGGAGATTTACTGATTATGATGAGTGATGGCATTTTTGAGGGGCCGAAAAATGTAGAAAATTATGAAATATGGATGAAACGAAAGTTACGTGAAATTGAAACAGAAGACCCCCAAGCGATTTCTGATCTCATCATGGAAGAAGTGATTCGCACTTGCTCAGGGACGATTTCAGACGATATGACCATTATGGTATTAAAAATAAAACATAACACCCCTAAGTGGGCGGCGATTCCAGTGAGGAGCAGAGGAATGAAAATCTCTTAAAAATTGTATAAAATTTCCTTTTTGAGGCGAGGATGTTAAAAACAGGAGCCCGAAGGATGTGGGGCAGAATGGCGTTTCAACATACATGGATGTACTAGTGTAAGTGAGGAAACGGGATGTTACGCCTATATGCCTGTTTAATTGCCAAATGGAGGGGAGCTTATGACAAAAAGTCCTTTAAAGCAGATTTTACTGATTACAGATGGATGTTCCAATCAAGGGGAGGATCCAATTGCGATCGCGGCCTTAGCAAATGAAAGTGGGATTACAGTCAATGTCATTGGTGTTGTTGAGAATGAATCAATTGAACATAAAGGAGTTCAAGAGATTGAAGGCATTGCAGCTTCTGGTGGTGGAATTAGCCAGATTGTGTATGCAGAACAATTATCGCAAACAGTCCAGATGGTAACAAGAAAGGCAATGACTCAAACCTTACAAGGTGTGGTCAATAAAGAGTTGCGGCAAATCTTGGGGAAAGAGACGGATATGGAAGAACTCCCACCAGATCAACGTGGGGAAGTTTTGGAGGTTGTCGATGAACTTGGTGAAACCTCCGATATCGAGGTTCTAGTTTTAGTAGATACAAGTGCCAGTATGAAGACAAAACTCCCAACCGTAAAAGAGGCTTTATTAGATTTATCCTTAAGCCTAAATGCACGGATGGGTCATAATCGTTTTGCTGTCTTTATATTTCCTGGGAAAAGAAAGGAAGTCGAAAAGCTTCTAGATTGGACACCAAATCTAGAGCTATTAACATCGACTTTTCCAAAATTGGCTGTTGGCGGTATTACCCCAACTGGGCCAGCTTTGCGCGAAGCCATGACCTATTTCAAGAAAAAGCGTTCTTTGAGAGGACTGCTATCGAATGATGATGAATACATGGAAGACTCAATGTGAATTTCCTCCTGGCACAGTTGTAACAGGGAAATGGCATGGTGGAAATTATCAACTTATAAGGGAACTTGGTTCTGGAGCGAATGGGATTGTGTATCTAGCTAAAGGAACGAAAGGACATACTGCGTTAAAAATGAGTATGGATAGCCTTTCAATTACATCAGAGGTCAATGTTCTGAAAGCTTTCTCTAAGGTCCAAGGGGATTCCCCAGGGCCTTCTTTGCATGAAATGGATGATTGGGAGAGCCCACGAGGGAAAATTCACTTTTATACAATGGAATATATACAAGGTCCGAATCCACTTACCTTTATTCGTAAAAATGGACAGACATGGGTAGGGATTTTGATTGTGCAGCTTCTAGATACATTGGAGAAGCTCCACCAGGAAGGATGGACATTTGGAGATCTGAAGCCGGAAAATTTAATTGTATCAGGTCCACCACCTAGAATTCGCTTTATTGATGTTGGTGGTACGACGATGAATGGAAGAGCAATTAAGGAATTTACGGAGTTTTTCGATAGAGGATATTGGGGATTAGGTTCTCGAAAATCTGAACCATCCTATGATTTGTTTTCTACAGCTATGCTTTTTATCCATATGTATTATCCTAAGAAATTTACTAAAGTCGGGGATGGAAAAAAACAATTGATGCAACAAATTGATGCCCATTCCGAATTATCTCGTTTCAGTCCTGTTCTTCAAAAGGCTTTATTTGGCCAATATGATTCTGCTAAAAGAATGAAGGGAGAGCTGCTTAGTATATTATCTGAAAAGAGGAATCAAGCACCATCCTATGCAAGGCGACATGCTACAAGGCAAAAGAAAAAGAAGAAATCAGGTGCTTTGAAGGAGACCATCATGGTTTTGTTGCTAACAATTGTTCTCTATGCTCTATATATTTATAGTTACCTTCTATAAAATGTCTCACAGCTTTATGAACGTTTTACAGATACAACTGGAGCTCATTGGAGTGAAATGGTAACATAATTAGGAGTGTTTATGTGATGGAATAATAAAAAGAGGATTTTGGCAAGTCGCACTTTTCTTGTAAAGGGATGGAAAAACATGTTGCAGTTTGAACGAAAGACAGAGGCTTTTATCAAGAAGCATCGACTGGTTGAAAAGGGAGACTATTTTGTAGCTGCGGTATCAGGGGGACCAGATTCTCTTGCAATGGTTGACTTCTTTATTACACGGAAGGAAAAATATGGGATACAATTGGCTGTTGCGCATGTTGATCATATGTTAAGAGGGGAA
Organism: Bacillus sp. SD088; assembly: GCF_017355205.1. Taxonomy (GTDB): domain Bacteria; phylum Bacillota; class Bacilli; order Bacillales; family Bacillaceae_C; genus Lederbergia. The sequence goes on along the minus strand of NZ_JADIJK010000044.1, from coordinate 14,933 downwards.
GAATCCCATCAAGATCTTTTATATGTAAGGAAGTATTGTGAGGAAAGATCAATCCCCTTCCATAGTACCGCGATCGATATTGCACAGAAAATGAAAATAAACAAATCCGGTATGCAAGAAACGGCAAGACTCTATCGCTATCAATTTTTAAGGGAAGTAATGGAAGAGATTAAAGCAAATAAACTTTTGACTGCCCACCATGGGGATGATCAGATGGAGACTATTTTGATGAAATTAACCAGGGGGGCAACAGGACAAGCAAGAGCAGGCATTAGCATTAGGCATTCTTTTGGAAATGGAGAGATCCTCCGTCCTTTGCTTGCTGTCTCAAAGCAAGAAGTTGAGGCATATTGCCATCATTATCAACTTGAGCCAAGGCTAGATCCTAGTAATAAGAAGAGGGATTATACAAGAAATCGATTTCGTTTGGATGTTCTCCCCATTTTAAAAGAGGAAAATGAACAGGCATTGGAGCATTTTCAACGTTTTCATGACGATTTGACGGAGGATGAGTCCTATTTACAGAGTCAAGCAAAACAACGATTCAATCAAATATGTCGAGTCGATGAAAATCAAGAAATCCATTTGCATATTCCTGCCTTTTTAGTGGAACCTTTGCCTTTACAAAGAAGAGTGATTCATCTAATATTAAATTATCTTTACCAATATAAGACACATGATATTTTAGCTGTACATACTGATTTGATCCAGCAGTTAGTAAGATCCGAAAATCCATCTGGAAGACTTGATTTTCCTAGAAAGTTGAGGGTTATTCGTTCTTATGCATCCTGTCGTTTCACTTTCAGTGAAGGAAGTGAACGTCAGTCACCTTATTATTATGAGTTATATGAGGGGAATAAAGCGATTTTGCCTAATGGTGGGAGCCTGGAATTAAGGGAGACGAAAGACTGGCTAATAAAAGAGGATTCAAATTCATTTTTGTTAGATGAGCAAGAAATTCAACTTCCGTTAATTATTCGGACTAGAAAACCTGGTGATAGAATAAGGTTAAAAGGAATGAATGGAAGCAAAAAGATTAAGGACATTTTTATTGACCAGAAGGTTTCTTTGGAAGAACGAAAGGTTTGGCCGATTGTAGTTGATTATACTGGCAAAATCCTGTGGGTCCCTGGTTTGAAGAAGTCTAGTTTTGAAGGGAAATCCCAAAATAATCATAATTATGTTCTACTATATGAGGATGTTCAAAAAGTCCGGTAAAAATGACACTTCGAGATAAAGGAACTTCGACTAAGTACCAATACGTCCTGTGTCGAACATCGTAGTCGCCACAACACGCACAAGCTTGTTGGCAGGAAGCTTTCCTTGTGCTCGAAACTGCGCCGCCTCGAAACAGACAGGACGTGAGTGCCTTTAGCCGACTTGGTCCTTTTTATCCTCCTTTTTGAACACACATTAAATGATCATACCCAAACAATTGCAGGGGGCAGGATGAAATGAAAAATGATATCAAGGAAATTCTTATAACAGAAGAGGAAATTAACGAGAAAACTTCAGAGTTAGCTGCGCAGCTTACGGAAGAATATGAAGGTCGCTTCCCACTCGCAATCGGAGTCCTAAAAGGAGCAGTTCCTTTTATGACGGATTTACTGAAGCGAATAGATACATATTTGGAAGTGGACTTTATGGATGTATCCAGCTATGGCAGTGGAACAGTCCCCTCGGGCGAAGTGAAAATTTTGAAAGACCTAAACACCCCTGTTGAGGGAAGAGATATTCTAATCATTGAGGATATTATTGATAGTGGGTTAACTTTAAGTTATTTGGTGGATTTGTTTCGGTATCGAAAAGCAAAATCGATTAAAATTGTCACCTTGCTAGATAAGCCATCGCGTAGAAAAGGAACAATTACAGCGGACTATGCATGTTTTACTGTTCCCGACGCCTTCGTTGTTGGCTATGGACTTGATTATGCGGAGAAATATCGTAATCTCCCCTATATTGGGGTATTAAAACCGGAAGTATATGAAAAAAATGAATGAGGATAAAAAAATGATTAAACCAATGTGGAATAGTTGTAAAAATGCAAATAGCTATGATACTATTGAAGATAGTTTTTTTACTGTGGGAGGAGGTAAGGGATGAACCGGGTTTTGCGAAATGTCATTTTTTATGGACTCATCTTTCTTGTATTAGTTGGAATTTTGAGTTGGTTTAAAAACGGTAATGAAGTGACAGAACCTATTACGTATAATGAATTTGTAGCGCATTTGGAAAATGGAGATATTGAAAAATATACAATGCAGCCTGAACGAGGCGTTTATGAAATTAAAGGGCAGTTGAAAGGTGCGGAAGATGGAGACTCCTTTATTACATACGTAATGAATAGCCCCGCGATGCTTGATCGCATTGATGCAGCCTCAACTGATTTGGAAGTACAACCAGCAAAAGAGACGAGTGTTTGGGTCTCATTCTTAACTGGGATAATTCCGTTTATTATTATCTTTATTTTATTCTTCTTCCTGTTAAATCAAGCTCAAGGTGGCGGTAGCCGCGTAATGAACTTTGGGAAGAGTAAAGCAAAGTTGTATTCTGAAGAAAAGAAAAAAGTTCGCTTTAAAGATGTAGCAGGTGCAGATGAAGAAAAGCAAGAACTAGTAGAAGTAGTGGATTTTTTGAAGGATCCAAGAAAGTATACTGAATTGGGAGCAAGTATTCCAAAGGGGATTTTGTTAGTTGGTCCACCTGGGACAGGTAAAACCTTACTTGCACGAGCAGTAGCTGGAGAAGCTGGGGTGCCATTTTTCTCTATTAGTGGTTCTGACTTTGTGGAAATGTTTGTCGGTGTAGGGGCATCGAGAGTTCGTGATTTATTTGAGAATGCAAAAAAGAATTCCCCTTGTATTATCTTTATTGATGAAATTGATGCAGTTGGTCGCCAGCGTGGTGCCGGCCTTGGCGGTGGGCATGATGAACGTGAACAGACATTAAACCAATTGCTTGTTGAAATGGATGGATTTGGTGAAAATGAAGGAATTATCATTATCGCTGCTACGAACCGTCCAGATATTTTAGACCCAGCACTATTACGTCCAGGACGTTTTGATCGACAAATTACAGTGGATCGACCAGATCTAAAAGGTCGTGAAGCAGTATTGCGTGTTCATGCGCGTAATAAACCTCTTGATGATTCGGTTGATTTAAAGTCGATTGCCATGAGAACACCGGGTTTCTCGGGAGCAGATTTGGAGAACTTATTAAATGAGGCAGCTTTAGTTGCTGCAAGAGTCAATAAGAAGAAAATTGATATGGACGATGTCGATGAAGCAACGGATCGTGTGATTGCTGGTCCTGCGAAGAAAACCAAGGTAATCTCGAAGAAAGAGCGAAATATTGTCGCTTACCATGAAGGTGGTCACACAGTTATTGGCTTGGTTTTAGAAGATGCAGAAATGGTTCATAAGGTAACTATTGTTCCACGTGGTCAAGCTGGCGGGTATGCTGTCATGCTTCCTAAGGAAGATCGTTATTTCATGACAAAACCAGAATTGCTTGATAAGATCACTGGTTTGTTAGGTGGACGTGTTGCGGAAGAAATTACCTTTGGTGAAGCTTCTACTGGTGCTCATAATGACTTCCAACGTGCAACAGGGATTGCACGAAAAATGGTTACTGAATTTGGAATGAGTGAAAAACTTGGTCCGCTTCAATTTGGTCAAGCACAAGGTGGCCAAGTGTTTCTAGGTCGTGATATTAATAATGAACAGAATTATTCTGATGCCATTGCTTATGAAATTGATTTGGAGATTCAGCGCATTATTAAAGAATGTTATGATCGTGCGACGAAAATTTTAACTGATAATAATGATAAGCTTAAATTGATTGCCAAAACTCTTTTAGAAATAGAAACCTTAGATGCTGAACAAATTCGTGGTTTGTACGAAGATGGTAAGCTTCCAGAAGGTCGAATTAACAATGGTGATGATGTAGATCCTGCTATTAATATTCAACCCAAAGAAAAAACAGAAGAGGACTTGACGATCACGGAACAGCGTGAAGATGACCCAGTTTCTGGTCAATCGGGTAAATTAGGCCCAAGTCGCCGTCCAAATGAAACGACCGATGATGATACAAAAAATGAATAAGTAAAATAGTGATGAAGGAGGGTCTAAGGACTCTCCTTTATTCTATGCTGAGGACTATCTAGGTAGTGAAATTGGGAATAATTAAGTTAACAGCATCTTATTTATTGCTCTGAAAAAACATTTCCGACAATGGCGTTAGAATAGTGCAGCCATGTCCGGTCAAATATTGGTGAATAGCAGTCGATAAAATATCCCTTCTTAAAGGATTTGTGGTATGATGTTTTCGAGCAAAAGTCCTATTAAAAAAAGTGGTGAATCAATTGTTTTTAGTCTTAGATGTAGGGAATACCAATATTGTGCTTGGTGTATATCATCGAGAACAGTTAAAATACCATTGGCGAATGCAAACCAATCGCCATAAAACAGAAGATGAATATGGAATGGATATTAAAATGTTATTTCAACATGAAGGAATCCAATTTAAAGATATTCAAGGTGTGATTATCTCTTCTGTTGTGCCTCCATTGATGTTTACACTAGAAAAGATGTGTGAGAAATATTTTCATGTAAATCCAAAGATTGTCGGTCCGGGCATTAAAACTGGGTTAAACATAAAATACGATAATCCTCGTGAAGTGGGAGCAGACCGAATTGTCAACGCGGTTGCGGGAATTCATGAATACGGGAATCCGCTGATCATTGTGGATTTTGGAACTGCGACAACCTTTTGTTATATCAATGAGAAAAGTGAATATATGGGTGGCGTTATTGCTCCTGGGATTGGTATTTCAACAGAAGCCCTTTATAATCGGGCCGCAAAGCTTCCGAGAATTGAAATTACCCATGTAGACGAAATCATTGGTAAAAACACGGTCGCAGCGATGCAAGCTGGTATTCTATTTGGATTTGTAGGGCAAGTCGAAAGCATTGTTCAACGAATTATTGATACATGTCAAACAAAGCCGACAATCATTGCAACTGGAGGGCTTGCTAATTTGATTGCAACAGAAACTGAGATGATCGATATTGTGGATCCTGATTTAACATTGAAAGGTCTACAATTAATTTATAAACGAAACGAATGAAAGGTGGCCTTTTAATGGAAGACTACTTAGTGAAGGCAATAGCTTATAATGGTCAAGTCCGTGCTTATGCGGCCATTACAACAAATACGATTAACGAAGCCCAGCGGAGGCACCAAACTTGGCCAACAGCCTCGGCAGCCCTTGGTCGAACAATGACGGCTGGCGTGATGATGGGTGCGATGTTAAAAGGCGAGAATAAAATAACCATTAAAATAGAAGGGGGCGGACCAATTGGTGTAGTACTTGCAGATGCTGATGCGAAGGGGCATGTGCGTGGCTATGTCACAAACCCTCAGACACATTTTGAATTAAATGATATAGGGAAATTGGATGTGAGGCGTGCTGTCGGGGTTGATGGAACATTAACAGTAGTGAAAGATGTCGGGCTAAGAGATCATTTTTCCGGCCAAGTGCCTCTAGTATCGGGAGAAATAGGGGATGATTTCACTTATTACTTTGCTAAATCAGAACAAACGCCATCTTCTGTAGGTGTTGGAGTCCTAGTAAATCCCGACAATTCCATTTTAGCTGCAGGGGGCTTTATTATACAAATGATGCCTGGGGCAGATGAAGAGACCGTCACCGACATTGAACAGAAATTACAATCGATTCCACCAGTTTCAAGCTTGGTAGATGAAGGTTATTCTCCAGAGGAAATGCTGGAGAGTTTCTTAAAGGATGTCAACATCCTAGAAAAGCAAGCTGTTGATTTTCAATGTACCTGTTCAAAGGAACGTCTATCCAATGCCATTGTTAGCTTAGGCAAAGAGGAAATCCGTGCTATGATTGAGGAAGATGGGGAAGCGAATGCTCAATGTCACTTTTGTAATGAATCATATCATTTTACAAAAGAAGAATTAGAAGAATTAGAAGAAGAAACACAAAGGTAAGAAAAATTGCCTATTTAAGGTCTACGTTCTTTTTTGATTCTCAACGAATAGTCAAAAAAACGTTCACGCGGATATCAAGGCGCGTGAACGTTTCTTCTAACGATGAAGCTTCCTTTTTAGACTAGTAGAAAATTGCCAGTACGCAAATATTTTCAGCAAAAAACGAACAATGATATTTGTGAATCAAAAGGCTACTCGGACGCCTGCATGTCATTCACTAGTTTATTGGCTTCTTCTTGTGCCTCCCGCAACACTGTGTTTACATCTTTGTTCTCCAATGCTAATTTCTTCCTGACGTCCTTCATCAATTCGTCAAGTTCACTGTTATATGGAGCTGGTTTACGATCTGGAGATGGATCAATTGAGAAAATGTCCTGTAGACGTTTCCCTTCATACAAGTTAGAACCCGCAGCGTACGACTCGCGAATTTCATCATCTTCAAGCACCGTTACCCGATTTACTTGCTCACTTAAATAAGACTGTGCTTCTTCTGATACCATTTCCACTGCGACTTGTATAGCGGCTTCCCGATTTTTCGCTGTTTCGGGAACAGCAAACAAGTGATAATCAGTATTCCGCCCAAGATCAGGGGTGCTAGAAAATGCTGGGAACGTAGTAACATCCCAATCTAAACCGGCTTCTTCCATGGCTGGGATCCGACTTGTATACGGAATCACCCAGTATGGAAACATTGCCAATCGTCGTTCTTCGATAAACTTGTTTATCCCCCCATACCCGTAATTCTCTTCATTCTCCCCAATCAATCCAGGTATACTGTATGCTTGGTCAAATACATCAAACACTTCTTTAAATCCGTCTGTCATCATATCCACTTCACCGTTGTCATCGACATACGATAAGGAATGTGCTCGAAGGGCCTCGTGCACCCATCCTGGATCAAAGCCAATGTAGTCAACTCCATCCCGATTTCCTGTTACTTGTCTCGCCAAATTGATCACTTCATCCCAAGTCATACCTGGCTCGGGATAATCTACCCCAAACATGTCAAAAATTTCTTTGTTATAGACCAATAAGCCGTAATTGAGCGAGATCGGCATTCCATAGATAGCATCAGGTGTATCGAAAACCTCCGCTTGCTGCTTTAGATCTTTTACAATCGCTGGATTAATGCGTTCCCAATCGAAATCTTGACGATCAAGGAACTCCGACATATCGCCAGCCAATTCCAGATCAATCCGATCATACAAGCCAGGGTTGCTAGTAGTAATGATATCCGGTACCTCCCCGGCTGCGACCATGTCATCTAAATTAGCATTCTTCAGTAATTCAAAAGAGACATCCGGATATTTGTCAGTGACAGGTTTGAACATTTCAGCAACTAAATCGTCATCGATCAACCCCATCGCTTCATTATAGATTGTAATCGTCACTGGTTTCTCCAGCACGTTCTCGTTTGTCTCCGATGCCTCGTTTTCCGTGGAGCCAGCGTCAGACTCCGTGCCAGCTTTATTTTGACAGCCAACCAGTAGAATTAAGGTGAGTAATATCGCTAAATATTTCCACCTCACATGAGTTTTCATCTGTTTTCCCCCATTCTGTGAAATCGCATACATGTTGTATGCCTTTACAAGCTTACCAAATTTGCGCTGATTGTAAATAAAGGATACGATTAAGACATACACTTTTCTGCTAAAACACTAAATCTTGAAAAGTTAAAAGTTTTTGGGATATTAAATAACGATATTTTTACATTTTCAACTATAAGTGCGTGCTCAAAAAGTCTGATAAAAAGGATCAAGTCGGCTAAAGGCGCTGACGTCCTGTCAGCAACGCCGACACTAGTACATCCTGTACGTCGAAAGTTCAAGGCGACGTGGCTTTGAGGAACGGACTTGTACAGGAGGTACTGAATTCCGTGTTGCCCACAGGACGTGGACGATTTTAACGGAAGTTCCTCAGTTCCAATACTTGAGTACCGGAAAAGTAAGCCAATGCAGAAATTCGATGCGTCATTTTTGTTGTGCTTTTTGAACAACCTCTATATTAGAACTATTGAGCGCAGCGAATGCCGAGAGACTATCTAAAATTTCAGGAGGAAGACATAAGTGGAACCAGAGGTCTTGTTATGCGGTTACTCCTACCATAAGAGGACGTTTGAATACAACATATTTAAACAGGAAGGTGTAAAAAGTTATCTGATTCGCCTGCAAACAGAAGGGACTGCTCTTGTTCATGCAGATGATCAGACGATTAATACCGAGGCGGGAAGTCTTCTATTATTGCCCCCCGGCACGATATATGAGCTTCGAGTAGAAAAAAGTGAAGGAATTTCTAATAAACGTGAACACCCGAACCACATCATGAGTGGAGATCACTATTTATTTTGTCAGGGGTCCTGGATAGAACGATGGTGGGGACGTTATCCAAAGCCTGTATGCGTCAATATCGAATTGCAAGAGTCCCTGCTTACACTATGGCGGACGCTGACGTTGGAACAACGCCGTCAGGATAAGGATAACGAATTGATCTCTTATTTACTGCGAGCACTCTGTCTGCATTTGGATCGCGCGATTAAAGAAACTACACCTTCTTATCGCTTGATCTATACCGCATCCCGAATGAAGCGCTATATCGAAAGGCATGTGAGTCATCCGTTCACAGTCGAGGATGTGGCCAGGCATGTTAACTTAAGTGCATCACGAGCTGCTCACGTATTCAAAGAGTATTACGGCAAAACGATCATGTCCTATGCCTTGGAAATTCGTCTATCCGGGGCAGTTGATCGGATGAAGCATACGACGATGACACTGGAGGAAATCGCCCACAACAGTGGGTTTCGTAGCTACACTTATTTTCACCGTGTATTCAAAGACAGATTCGGCTTATCGCCGTCTCAATTTCGTAATCAATGAGCGGAAGAGTGAACTCAAAAACCCCTAGAAGAAGATGATTTTCACCTATCACTTTATTGACTTTATGTGATCAGCGTGGTATCCTGAAATAAACCTATAAAAATACTAGGAATTAGAGGTGGGAAGATGGCAAATATAGCGAATTCGATAACCGATCTCATTGGAAATACACCGATTGTGAAACTAAACAGATTAACAGATGAAAATAGTGCAGATGTATATTTAAAATTGGAGTATATGAACCCTGGAAGTAGTGTAAAAGATCGTATTGCTTTAGCGATGATTGAAGCAGCTGAAAAAAGCGGAAAGCTAAAAGCGGGTGATACGATCATTGAACCAACAAGTGGAAATACAGGAATTGGTTTGGCGATGGTTGCGGCTGCAAAGGGATATCGCTCCGTACTTGTTATGCCAGATACGATGAGTATGGAGAGACGTAATTTATTGAAAGCATATGGCGCCGATTTGATTTTAACTCCTGGAGCAGAGGGAATGAACGGAGCAATTAAAAAGGCAAATGAGTTGGCGAAAGAGCATGGTTACTTTGTTCCTCAACAATTTGAAAATCCAGCCAATCCGGAGATTCATCGTTTAACCACAGGTAAAGAAGTTGTTGAACAAATGGGTGATCAACTTGATGCTTTTATAGCAGGTGTTGGTACAGGTGGTACTATTACAGGAGTTGGTGAGGTATTAAAAGAACATAACCCAAATGTCAAGATCTATGCTATTGAACCAGAGGATTCTCCTATCTTATCAGGAGGGAAACCGGGACCACATAAAATTCAAGGTTTAGGTGCTGGCTTCATTCCAAGTATTTTAGATACAGATATTTATGATGGGGTTCTCAAAATCAAAAATGAAGAAGCTTTTGAGTGGGCGAGAAGAACAGCGCGCGAGGAAGGCATACTAGGCGGTATTTCTTCGGGCGCCGCAGTAGCGGCTGCTTTAAAGGTAGCAAAGGAACTCGGTAAGGGTAAGAAGGTGCTAGCAGTTATCCCAAGTAATGGAGAACGTTATTTAAGTACTCCTCTTTACCAATTTGATGATTAAATAAGAAAAAACTTGGTGCTTCATGCACCAAGTTTTTTCACGTCCGAAGAACCCCATTCACGTCCGAAGAACCCCATTCACGTCCGAAGAACCCCATTCACGTCCGAAGAACCCCATTCACGTCCGAAGAACCCCATTCACGTCCGAAGAACCCCATTCACGTCCGAAGAACCCCATTATTTTAAACAACCTTACGCAGGAGTTCTTTTCAAAAATAACTTTTAAGGGTAGACTGATGGTATATGTTTGAATGAGAAGGTGTTTGAGTTGAAAATAAAATGCGGGAAACATACATTGGATTTTGCAAATAAAACGCTTATTATGGGGATTTTAAATGCAACACCAGATTCTTTCTCAGATGGTGGACGTTTTAATAAAGAGGCACAGGCGCTACAACATGTAGCGGAGATGGTAGAAAATGGGGCCGATATGATTGATATTGGTGGGGAATCAACAAGGCCTGGACATAATCCAGTATCTGGTGATGAGGAAATAGCTAGAGTGGTTCCGATCATTGAAGCTTTAGCAGATAAAGTACAGGTGCCTATTTCCATTGATACATATAAAGCATCCACTGCAGAGCGGGCTGTAGCGGCTGGTGCAACAATGATCAATGATATTTGGGGAGCAAAAAAGGATCCGGAAATAGCTAGTGTCGCGGCGAAGAGCGGGGTACCGCTTATTCTCATGCATAATCGTGACAATCGAAACTATACCTCTTTTATCCGTGATGTACTTCAAGATCTATATGAAAGTATTTCTATTGCAAAAAAGGCTGGGGTTCGGGATGAGAATATTATTTTAGATCCCGGGATTGGTTTTGCAAAGGATTATAACGAGAACATTGAGATGATGAGAAATCTAGATAAATTAGTAGGGATTGGTTATCCAGTCCTATTAGCGACTTCTCGTAAAAGAATGATCGGGGAGGCTCTAGATCTACCTGTTGATGAACGAGTGGAAGGTACAGGTGCTACAGTCTGTTATGGGATTCAAAAGGGTTGCCATATGGTGCGTGTCCATGATGTAAAGGAAATGAGTAGAATGGCCGCTATGATGGATGTTTTAGTCCAAAAGGGGTGAAGATAGTGGATAAGATTTATTTAAATGAGTTAGAATTTTATGGTTACCACGGTGTACTTCCGGAGGAGAACCGATTAGGGCAAAGATTTGTTTTAAATCTGATTATAGAAAGTGATCTTAGAGAAGCAGGTCAGAACGATGACCTGGCTAAAACGATTAATTATGCGAATGTTTATGAAGATTGCAAGCGAATTATGGAAACAGAAAAATATGAATTAATTGAAGCTGTTGCAGAGAAGGTAGCGTCTGTTTTGTTAGATCAATATCAATTAATCCAACGTGTTACGGTAAAGGTCATAAAGCCAGACCCCCCTATTCCAGGGCATTACCATTCAGTTGCTGTGGAGATTACAAGGGAGAAAGTGTAATGGAAAATGTGGCATTTATATCTTTGGGATCAAATATAGGAAATCGACTAGGATATTTAAACCAAGCGATCCAAATTTTAAGGAACTATCCCGAACTTCAAATTGAGAAGCTTTCCTCCATTTATGAGACAGAACCGATCGGATATACAGACCAAAGTCAATTTCTTAATATGGCCATAAAGCTGTCAACCTCCTTATCGCCACATCAATTACTAACTCTTTGTTTAGAAGTAGAACGGGAGATTGGACGAATTCGCGAGTTTAAGTGGGGGCCAAGGGTTATCGATCTTGACATTTTATTGTATAATAAAGAAAATATTGTGATGGAGGATTTACAAATTCCCCATCCACGTATGAATGAGCGGGCTTTTGTCCTTATTCCTTTAATGGAAATTGACAGTAGTCTTGTCCTTCCAAGTTCAAACGCCCCTTTAGTTGAAGTTCTGGACGAAATACCTGATAAAGAAGGAGTTCGGTTATGGAAACAGATAAATGGGGAAGACGCATTCGCGCCTTTCGAAAATTAAAAGGTTTTACACAAGAAAGGCTTGCGGAAAGCTTAGGAATTTCCGTTTCCGTTTTTGGAGAAATTGAACGCGGCACCCGTTTGCCGACTGATCATATGTTACGTAAAATATCAGAGGTACTGGGTGTTTCTGTTGAAGAACTTACACCAGAGGATGAGCGGATGGAATAGGAGAGTTATTGATGTTAAAAATAGCTGATATTGAGATGAAGAACCAAGTTGTTCTCGCACCGATGGCGGGTGTTTGTAATTCGCCTTTCCGCTTAACCGTAAAAGAATTTGGTGCAGGACTCGTTTGCGCTGAGATGATCAGTGATAAAGGGATCGTTCATAAAAACGAGAAAACGATGAATATGCTTTATATGGACGAGCGCGAGAAACCATTATCCCTACAGATTTTTGGCGGAAAAAAGGATACATTAGTAGAAGCAGCTCGCTTTGTTGATCAAAATACAAATGCTGATATTATTGATATTAATATGGGATGCCCCGTGAATAAAATTATTAAATGTGAAGCGGGAGCTAGATGGCTTCTTAATCCCGATAAAATCTATGATATGGTTTCCTCTGTCGTGAAAGTCGTGGACAAACCAGTCACAGTCAAAATGAGAATTGGCTGGGATGAAGAACATATCTTTGCGGTTGAAAATGCACAAGCCGTTGAAAACGCCGGTGGTTCGGCTGTTTCCATGCATGGTAGAACGCGGGTGCAAATGTATGAGGGAGAAGCTAATTGGGATATTATCCGTAAGGTAAAACAATCAATCAACATACCCTTAATTGGGAATGGAGATGTGAAAACACCTGAAGATGCAAAAAGAATGCTAGATGAAACAGGTGTAGACGGTGTGATGATCGGACGGGCGGCGCTTGGAAATCCGTGGATGATCTATCAAACCGTTAAATATCTAGAGACTGGTCAATTAATTGGTGAACCCTCTGTTCAGGAAAAGATGGATGTGTGTAAGCTACATCTAGATCGCCTCATTTCCCTTAAAGGCGAGAACATAGCAGTGAGAGAAATGAGGAAACATGCTGCATGGTACTTAAAAGGAATTAATGGAAATGCAAAAATCAGAAATGCGATCAATCAATGTCTTACCCGAGATGAGTTAGTGCAATTATTAGATTTTATATCTGAAGATGCGGCGATAAGCGATAAGCAAGCGGGATAACAGAGCCATACTGCCGGTAGACGCTGGCAGTTGTTTTTGTGTAAGAATCAGCTGATTGATTTCATTTTTCGTATAAAGAATAACTGTAGCTTTAATAGAAAAATTAGAGTTTTAAATTTGATTGGAGTGTTTTTAATGAGTCAAGAAGAATTGAACGACCAATTACAGGTGAGACGCGAAAAAATGCAAACCTTGAGGGAAAACGGCATGGATCCCTTTGGAAAACGATTTGACCGCACCCATGATACAGAATCGATTAAGAGTTCTTACGATGAATTTTCTAAAGAAGAATTAGAAGAAAAAGCAATTGAAGTGATAATTGCTGGTAGGGTGATGACGAAACGTGGAAAGGGAAAGGCTGGGTTTGCTCATATTCAAGATTTACAGGGACAAATTCAAATCTATGTGCGGAAAGATAGTGTGGGAGAAGAACAGTATGAGCTTTTTAAGTCCGTTGATTTAGGTGACCTAGTTGGCATTACAGGCACAGTGTTTAAAACAAAGGTAGGAGAACTATCGGTTAAAGTGACGAATTTCACTTTATTAACGAAAGCTTTACGGCCACTACCTGATAAATTCCATGGATTAAAGGATGTTGAACAGCGCTATCGTCAACGCTATCTTGATTTGATTACAAACCAGGAAAGCAAGGAAACATTTATCAAAAGAAGTAAGATTTTGCATGAAATCAGGCATTATTTAGATGAGGAAGGGTACTTAGAAGTAGAAACGCCGATGTTACATGCCATTGCAGGTGGGGCGGCAGCACGTCCATTTGAAACCCATCATAATGCCTTAGATATGCCGTTTTATATGCGAATTGCGATTGAACTCCATTTGAAACGCCTGATTGTTGGTGGATTAGAAAAAGTTTACGAAATCGGTCGCGTGTTTAGAAATGAAGGTGTATCGACTAGACATAATCCAGAGTTCACCATGATTGAGCTTTATGAAGCATACGCCGACTATGAAGATATTATGGAATTAACGGAAAACCTTATTGCACATGTGGCAAAAGCAGTTCTTGGTTCAACAACAATTCAATATGGGGACTATGAAGTTCATCTAGAACCAAGATGGCGCCGTCTGCATATGGTGGATGCTGTGAAGGAATATACAGGTGTCGACTTTTGGAAAGAAATGAGTGACAACGAAGCAAAACAATTGGCAACAGAAAATGGAATTGAAATAACTGAGCATATGACCTTTGGACATATTGTCAATGAATTTTTTGAGCAAAGAGTTGAAGAAAAACTTATTGAGCCAACGTTTATATATGGACATCCAGTCGATATCTCTCCTTTGGCAAAAAAGAATGACGAAGATCAGAGATTCACAGATCGATTTGAACTATTTATAGTAGGTAGAGAACATGCCAATGCCTTTACCGAATTAAACGATCCTATTGATCAAAGGGAACGCTTTGAAAGCCAATTGCTTGAGCGTGAGCAAGGTAATGATGAAGCGCATGAAATGGATGAGGATTTTGTAGAAGCATTAGAATATGGTATGCCGCCAACTGGTGGACTTGGGATAGGGATTGATCGTTTGGTCATGTTATTAACTAATGCCCCATCTATTCGTGATGTTCTTTTATTCCCGTTAATGAGAAAGAAAGATTAACTGTTTGCCCATTATCAGAGGCATGGTAATGTACTTTTGTCCATGCCTCTGAAATATTTTTGATAAATAATTAAAATAAATGTTGCATACTTAAAAAAACGATGATATATTAATAATCGTTCCTTAAAACGAGGAACAAACAAATTAAAAAAAGTTGTTGACATTGGGAATAAGATTTGGTAACATAGAAAAGTCGCCAATAAAGGCAACGAAG
>NZ_JADIJK010000043.1 GCF_017355205.1 Bacillus sp. SD088 | reverse complement strand
GCAAAAAATCCTCTTGCTTTTTACATAAAAATGGTTATAATAGATTATGTCGATTGTAAAGGAATCTTCTTCTAAGAGATGCGGCGTAGTCTATGTAAATGAAGTCTGGTGGCAATAGCGAAGAGGTCACACCCGTTCCCATCCCGAACACGGCAGTTAAGCTCTTCAGCGCCGATGGTAATAGGGGGGGTCCCCCTGTGAGAGCAGGACGTTGCCAGGCATACTATTCCGCAGTAGCTCAGTGGTAGAGCTATCGGCTGTTAACCGATCGGTCGTAGGTTCGAATCCTACCTGCGGAGCCATTGTTGGAGAGCTGTCCGAGTGGCCGAAGGAGCACGATTGGAAATCGTGTAGGCGGCTAACGCTGTCTCAAGGGTTCAAATCCCTTGCTCTCCGCCATTCTAAAATATATTGGCCCCTTGGTCAAGCGGTTAAGACACCGCCCTTTCACGGCGGTAACACGGGTTCGAATCCCGTAGGGGTCACTTTTTCGTCGCGGGGTGGAGCAGTCTGGTAGCTCGTCGGGCTCATAACCCGAAGGTCGCAGGTTCAAATCCTGCCCCCGCAATATTGGTCCGGTAGTTCAGTTGGTTAGAATGCCTGCCTGTCACGCAGGAGGTCGCGGGTTCGAGTCCCGTCCGGACCGCCATTGCATTATATAAACTTATTATTGTTGAATGAAAGGTTTTTAGGATAAGCAAGAAGATCAAGGAAGCGGGCGAGAGAGCACCAGAACGTACTAGGTACGTGAGGATGCGAAAGAGTACGCTGACGAAGAAATTCAAAGCTTAGTGTAAACCGTAATTTAAGGCTCAGTAGCTCAGTCGGTAGAGCAAAGGACTGAAAATCCTTGTGTCGGCGGTTCGATTCCGTCCTGAGCCACCATTTAATAGAATTCATGGTGGGGTAGCGAAGTGGCTAAACGCGGCGGACTGTAAATCCGCTCCCTCCGGGTTCGGCGGTTCGAATCCGTCCCCCACCACCATTTTAGGGGTATAGTTTAATGGTAAAACGAAGGTCTCCAAAACCTTTGATGTGGGTTCGATTCCTACTACCCCTGCCAATTTTAATTTATGGCGGCTATGGCGAAGTGGTTAACGCATCGGATTGTGGCTCCGACACGCGTGGGTTCGATTCCCACTAGTCGCCCCATTTTTATTGGGCTATAGCCAAGCGGTAAGGCAACGGACTTTGACTCCGTCATTCGTTGGTTCGAATCCAGCTAGCCCAGTTTTTTTGCGGAAGTAGTTCAGTGGTAGAACATCACCTTGCCAAGGTGGGGGTCGCGGGTTCGAATCCCGTCTTCCGCTCCATAAGGTTCTGGCGGCATAGCCAAGTGGTAAGGCACGGGTCTGCAACACCCTTATCACCGGTTCAAATCCGGTTGCCGCCTCCAAGAACTATGCCGGTGTGGCGGAATTGGCAGACGCGCACGACTCAAAATCGTGTTCCTCACGGAGTGCCGGTTCGACCCCGGCCACCGGTATTATAATATCAGTATTAAACATTGATATGAAAGCATCCTTTCAAGTTGAAGGGGTGCTTTTTTTCTATCCTCAAAAGTTTACTCAATCGTTTTTACGAATACGACTTCCTTAATAATGAACAATATAAAGGAGGTTCAAACCCCATGAGTAAAAGGCGTAATAACTCTCTTTCACCTGATTTAATTCCCAAAAAAGATATAAATTATGAACAAGCGTTAGGGCTATTTATCCAGGATTGCGAAACAAGGCATTTGAGACCGTATACAATTGATTACTATGTTCGTGAAATAAATGCTTTCTACAAAAGAGATTATTTTCTTTAAATCTCAATTTAAATGTGGAAATACTATAAAGATTGGCAGGATTATAAAAAGAAATTTAAGAAATATAATTGCGAAGCAGCTTATATGAACGTTGAAGAGGATGTCATTCCAAATGCAAAAACAAACTATCAATATTTGCAATCCTTAGTTGATATTAGCGATAAAGACTTGATGGATTTAGTTAAAATGACAAATGATGATCTTGCCAATATGGGATCAGTAGATACTATGATTCGTGTCCTTGGGGCTGATGATGACAACGAAGATAAAAACGAATTTCAACAAGCTATAAATTTATATCCTGCTTTATTAAATGATAAGAACAGTAAAGAGGCTATAAAAAAGAAGAAAGCCAGAATGGTTAAGGAATCGAAGGCTGGAAAGCTGAGTATTGATGGAAAATACACATATATCCTTCCTGATTGGTATGCTGTCATGGAGAGCATCTTTAATGGTACAAATAATCCAAAGGGATTGCTGAATGATGGACAAGTCAGCTGTAGTCTATATGATGCAGGCAAGGTTGATATGCTTAGAGCGCCTAGTTTATCATTTGAGCATGTGATTAGAGAAAATATTAGATCAGATGAAATGAAAAAATGGTTTATTACCAAGGCTGTACATATTAGCTCAGACGATTTACTATCTAAAATTATCCAAGCTGATTTTGATGGGGATAAGGTACTTGTAACGCCTTCAGAAACGCTTATAAGGGTAGCTGAGAGCAATCTTAACAATTTAGGTGTTGTGCCCACTTGAATATCAGATGGGTGTTTCAGAGTCAAAAAACATAACCTCAGAGAGCATTTATGAAAGTTTGACGGTAGCATTTAAAGCGAACATTGGAGAAATCAGTAATAATATCACAAAAATATTTAATAAAGATGATTTTGGTCATGATGACTATAAATTTATCAAAAAGCTTTGCTCTTATAATAATCACGTGATAGACATGGCTAAGACGCTTGACGTGGTTGAGTTTCCAGAAAAATTAAAAGAACAATGGAATCAAGTTGATAACAGTAAACTTCCACATTTCTTTATGTATGCAAAAGACAAGGAAGAAGAAAAAGTCTTAGACAAAAATAACAGTACAGTCAATCGACTTGGTGATCTGATCATTGACAAGAGAATACATTTTAAAAGTGTGGTCGGAAAATTCGATTATAAAAAGCTGATGTGGACTCCTAACATAAAAGATGATACTCCAGTGATTGACGAGGAAACCGACAAAAAGATTATTGATACTTATACTCATTTAGATCAAAACAAGCGCTATTATTTGGATGTCAATGAGGATGAGCTGGACAGCAAAAAACAGTATGTATATGTGGTGATTCGTGAGAAATTGCTGGACATCTGTTCTGATGCTCATAAGGTGAATGATGTGCTAGTCAGATACTTGTTTAATAAAAAAGATAGTAAATACAAGAGCACACTGTGGGAATCATTTGGCCAAGAGATTGTTGAAGCACTAAGAAAGAACGTGCTGAATGAGGTTGATTGTTTTGGTTGTGGAAAAGTGATAAATGAGCCAAGACAGCGACAGGTTAGATGTGACAAGTGCCAAAAGGAATACAGAAAGAGACAAGACAGAGAGCGAAAAAGGAGGGAAAAAGAGAATCTGAATAAAGTTTCCGCATGAGTTTTTCTCCATAAAATTAAAAAGGTGTACAAAATGAGGGAAAATCCCATGTTTTGTGCACCTACATAAAGAATGGAGATAAACGTGTATAAGGGAAGGATAGTACTAAGTCAATTTATACGAAAAACGGCAAAGATATTCTTCTCTTGTTATTTTTTATTTATAACTTTACATACGTTTCCTAAATTTTAGTATAACAACAATTAAAGGGGATTGCAAGCATTGATTTAAATTTGCAAAAGTTAACTGATCATTATTTCTCCCTTAGTGGTCGGTTAACTTTTGGAGGTTTAAAAGTGCCGATTTGAGCTTCCAATAATTTAATATGTTTTTATTTTGACAGTGAGAGTTGGGGAGGTGAAATGCTTCCTGATTTATTTATGGACTTGCACATTTTTTGGGGACTCCATATCCCTTTTTAGTATGTATAAAGCCCATCTATTAACTTAGGTGGGTTTCGTTATGTATTAAAAAATATGGGATTCGTAAAAAGTGTGTAATGAAAATTGCATACTAAATAAAATATGGAAAAGGAAGATGTAAAGTGAGTAAAGTTGTAGAACTGTTAGACAAAAAAGAAGTGTTAGGGAAAGAACTGGATTTTTACGGAACAACAGATGATCCATTATTTTTAGCTAAAGATGTAGCTGAGTGGATCGAGCATAGTGATGTATCCAAGATGGTAAAAATGATTGATGAAGATGAAAAGGTTCGGAAGAATGTTCCTACCCTTGGAGGGTTACAAGAATCTTGGTTCCTCACAGAAGATGGCTTATATGAGGTATTAATGTTGAGTAGAAAACCTGTGGCAAAACAAATGAAAAAGGAAATCAAAATAATTTTAAAAGAGTTAAGGGTTAACGGTGTAGTGGTTTCTGATCAAGCTTCATATGAGCAAGTCAAATATAACGTTGACACCTTCTTGGTTAATCTAGATGATTATAATATTACTAAGCTATATGACTTAATTGAGGGATTTTTAGAATATCACAGGGAAAAGAAGACAAGGCTACTATTCAAGCGCAAGCACAAGGCTAGGCACGGCAATAGGAGGTATAAAGATCATGTTGAGTCAATGGAGGAGATTAGAGATTATTTAGTTGATTATCTCAATGCTAAAATCAGTTCATTTAACAATGCCGGTCAAGCTGGATTAGCTCAAGAATATATTCGGATTCGTGAAATGGTTAGAGTGAATGTAGAGAATATGAGATACAGGAGTGCAGCTTGCAAATAACTTTCATTTATTTTTCATTAAAAATATTTAACTACATACATATCCAAATTAATAATACAACAAAGAGAGCTAAGAGTCAACTGAACTGCCCCCTGTCAAATAGACAGTGGAAATAATAAAAATTGATTAAGCGGCTTTAGACCTATATTCAACAGGGCTAAGGCCGTTTAGTCTTTCTTGATATCTTTCATTATTGTAGAAGTAAATGTATTCATCAATTGCCTTTGAGAGTTCCTCAAATGTTTCATATTTATGTAGATAGTACTTCTCAGATTTGAGTGTTCCCCAAAACGATTCCATCGGTCCGTTATCAATACATTTGCCTACTCGCGACATACTGTGTGTCATTTTTGCTTCATCTATTCTTCGTTTAAATCCATGTGAGGTATATTGGAACCCACGGTCACTATGAATAAGTGGGTGTTCTTCATTCAATAAACTAGTAGCTTGATCAAGTGTCTTAAAAACAAGTTTATTATTATTGGAACGTCCTAAAACATAGCTAACAATCGAGCCATCATATAAATCACGAATAGCACTTAAATAGCCCTTCTTTGAGGACCCGTATTTGAATTCAGTGACATCTGTTACCCATTTTTCATTTGGGTTTTCAGCTGTAAATTCACGATTTAATAAATTCTCTGCCACATGTTGAGGATTCGTATGTTTATATCGCTTCTTCTTTCTACGTATGACGGATTGAATCCCGGCAATATTCATAAGCCTATAAATACGTTTATGATTGAAATTCTTACCAAACTTGCGATGGAGAGTTAATTTCATTCGACGGTAACCATAGATCCCCTCGGCTTTTTTATGGATAACCTTCATTTCCTTTATAATTTCTTCATTCTCCAGTTCTCGAGAGGAAGGCGTACGATTTAACCATTTATAGTAAGCAGCACGTGAAACACCTGCAATATCGCATAATAGGATAATGCTTAGTTGATCTGTTTCATGCAGCTCTTTAATGGCGATATATTTATCTTCAAATCTTACTTGACTTATTTTCGCCTCCTTTCGATCTCCTCTAACTTTTTTAAGAAAGCATTCTCTGCACGCAAACGTTCATTTTCCTTTTCTATTCGACGCATCTCTAACTTCATTTTTTCTTCTGGTGTTAATTCCACTTCGCTCTTAGAGCGTCCCCGTCGATCCTTTAACGCATCCCATCCACCATCTTCATATTTACGTACCCATTGATATACTTGTTGGTAAGACACTTGATGGTTCTCCGCTGTTTGTTGATAATTCTTCCCATTCCCTAAAGCATCCTGTACAATCTCCAATCGTTCTTTCCAAGTCGTTTTTCTACCTTTAGTCATAGAGCTCGTTCTCCCTTTTCCCGTATCTTTTAGTTCTCTATGACCATTATAATTATTTATCCATCTATTGAGTACGGAATCACTAGAAATATTATACTTTCTGACAACTTCTTTATAGGAGTAGTTGCCTGACAAATATTCAAGTACAGCTGATTCTTTTAATTCCTTTGAATAACTTTTCCACGTTTTTGCTTCCTGTAACCCACGCATCCCCTCCTTCTCAAATATTTCAAACCAACGGTAAAGGGTAGTTTTATCGATTTGATATTTTGAACATAATTTCTCCAGTGTATAATCTTCATTTTTATAAGCCATTATTACTTCATATTTAAATTCACAAGAATAAGATCTATAGGACATAAAAAACTCCCCCTAAAGTAAAGCAGATTTTTATTTTTTAATCTGTCTACCTTAAGGGGAGCATATCACAACTATTAATTTAGTGGCTCTTTTTCTATTTAATTGAAAGGAAGATTCGCATGGGAGAAGAAGTAATTTTGACGCCAATTCCCAGTGAAAAGGGACTTAGCAACTATTCAGCAGACACAACAAACGGAAAGATTTGGAATAAATCAGAAGGTAGATTTTTGGAATTAAACCCAAACTCTAATGGCTATGTTTATACCACTGTACTCCACGACAATGGCGAAAGGAAAAGTTATGGAGTGCATCGTTTAGTTATGGCATCTTATTCAGGTTTGCCACTGGAGATGTTTAAGCGTGATGGCATTGAAGTAGACCATTATCCTAATGAGGGCGAGAAATGGAATAACCGAATTGATAATTTACAAATGTCAGATCGAAAAGGACAGTATAGAGAAAGTACTCGTTCCAAAATGGGAAAAGGAAAGAGATTAAAAGAGAATGAAGTGATTGACATTCTTGAGCGTTTGGGTGAATGGAAAGCCGACAAGGACAACAAGATAAGCGACTTTATTCATTTAATTGCGGATGAGTACGGCCAAGGATACAGAAATATATGGAATATCGTGAACGGAAAAAGCTGGAAACATCTGTATGACAAGATGGTGAATGTGGCGTGATACGTTACGAAATTGATCAATATGGGATGGTACATAACGTTAGAAGGGGAGAAGACGGAATGAATGATTGTAAGTGCTGTGAGGCATTAAGAAATAAATTAGATCAAATAGAATTTGAGATCCGAATGAACAAGATTAATCAGATGCAGAGTGAAATTGAGCAGAGATTGGATAGGGTTGATAAGAAGTTGGATTCCTGATGGAAACATAGATTTGTGTGTGACTGGAAACTGAGAGTCGAAGATGAAAATAAATATTTGTCGAATATTACATAAATTTAGTTTGATTTAACTCACTTCTTATTGTCTAATTGATAGTAAGGGGTGATTATGTGAGTTTTGATCTAGAAAAATATTTAGAAGAACAAAGAAGACATATGGATGCAATAAATAGAATGCTAGAGCCATCTAAAGCGATATTAGACTTTTCAGCCAAACAAATGAAAATTGCCGATGGAATAACAAAACAATATGGTTATCCAGAAGTGCTAAGCCAAATGGAAGCAATAGCAAAATCTGTTAATAAAATAAATGTTCAAGTACCTTCTTTTGAAAATATACTAGGGACATATAATCAGACTAGAGATTTTGTGCAAAATTACGAAAGCTATATTGATGAGAGTGATACTGATAAGGTCAAGGCTATAGAGGAAGCAAAAGAACAATTTGGGGAAATGCCAGATTTAGAGCCAGTCGTACAAAAGTTTAGTCCGGAACAAATGGAACAATTCAAACAAGTGATGACTGAAATAAATCAAGAAGCTTCAAAAGGCAAAGAAGCCAAAAAAACACTACCTGAAAGAGCAAATACTTTTTTGACCTTGTTTGTTGGTATATCTCAAGTACCTGAAGCGATTGAAAAATATTATTCGGCTGTAAAAGTTATTTGTTCAATTATGAAAGATTTACTTTAGTGACAGGAGATGCTGATATGGATAACAAGAATAAGCAATATAGTGAGCATTTCGTTAATTTTGTTTTAAATGGAGAAAATTTGACTTTGATGCCTTCAAAACAAAAAAATATTCATTAGAACTAAAAAGATTGGGGAGAGATGACGTGAGCGATGTTAAAGATTTTTATAAACCGAGGTTGGAATAAGTAATTGTGATGGCAGATAGAATAGAGAAAAAAATTGAAGGGTATTTGGTTAGTACAAAGCAAAGGCCCGATATTGCTTTTGAATTGCTACAATTGCTTAATATCAGTGATGATTTGGTTGGATTATTGAATCCGGATAAAGAATCAGCTGAACATTTTGGATTATCTAGAAATGCTATATTCGGAGCAAGTGAACCTAAAGAGATTGTCGATAAACGTGGATTTGACTTTACAGCATGGTTTGGTGAAAAAACACAATATATTAAAGATGGAGCTAAACGCCTGATTGAATATTGGGAGATGAATCCAACCACCCTCGAATTAAAAAAAAATGCACCTTTCACTAAAGAAGAATATATAATTGAGGGAATTGAGTCAGGACTTCATCAAGTAAGAGTTTATTCCAAAACTATTCTAGATATGATTGAGAGAGACTATTAAATTGTAAACTTTTTTGAGTTTAATGCACCTGATTTAAAAAATCACTATGTTTCTTTTGTTATAAGAAAAGGGAGTTGACGGTCTTGACAGTATTATTAAGTTGTGTAAGGGACGATTTAGCGATAACAATATCAGATAGAAGACTAAATATTGATAAAAACCAGAGTTCAGGTTATAGTGATGATGCTAATAAACTGAGGGAATTTGGATATGGTTGGGCTACTGGATCAGGCCTATATGACGTGACTAATAATGTTGTAGATGAATTGATAAGTGAGGGTAAAAAAGGCTCGTTAAACATTGAAGAAGTCTATAGGCAAAAAATTGAGGTGTTAACAAAACATAACCCTCATTTAACAGAAGACATTAAAAATACAATTACACTTTTATCATGGCTAGACTCAAACAAAACTTTTCAAACAGGTTTTTTACAGGGAGGCAGATTTAGGACTTTAAATAAAAAGAAAATTTTTGTTGTTTATCCTGAAGATTTCGTAATTGATCAAGAAAAAGTGGAAAAAATTGAACGTGATAATGATTTTAATATTGATCAAGATAAAAGTATCCAAGATATATTAGGTAAACTTTTCAATATTTATGAAGAGATCAGTGATGGTTCTAACTATGTAAGCAAATATTGTGATGTTGGTATTTTATTTTTTGATAATAAAGGTATAAACAAGATACGTGAAACAATGGATATTGAAGAGTTAGTCTTTAATTTAAAGGCTGGAGCATTTGATGATCTATAATCTAGTATAGTATCCATTAATTGGTTGCTTTTATATCAATTAGTCAAATAGTTGCAGGACTTTGTCTCGTTGTGTTGAATACTGTAGTTATAATATTCACATAAGGAGGGATCACAGTCGAAAAGCCGAAGGCAAGCTCTATTAGGTTATTATTTTGTATGGATGATTGCCAGCTGGATAGTATAGAAGAATTAGAGCGAAAGATTGAAGAAAAGTTGAAGAAGGTTAAGTCATTGGATAGCGTTGAGAACAAAGGTGTAGCTGATCTTAGGCGTTTGATGAACAGGTATGATATTGAGTGTACCATTAGAGGAAGGAATTAGGATTATAGGTAGGCTGTATGGGTTTTATGGTGAGATTGTTGAAATAGAAAATTATGGTGAAGTCATGAAGGGGAAGATATAATCAATGAGTAGTACTGAAATTCAATCTAAAAAAGAAGAGAAAAAAGATTTGCTTGAGAAAATGGAAGAGAAGAAAGAGAAATTTCTGGAGGAATTATCCACATTCGTTAAAAATTGGTTTGAAGAAGAAACAAAATGGACTATTAAAGATAATGCAGATAAAGTTCTCGTATTAGGTGAAGGAAAAGCAAAACAGATGAAACGAGAGATTGCTGATTTGATAGATAATAGAGATTCCTTGATCAGCAAATATATGACAGATGAGGCCTTATGGTGGCATACAAACGAGGATAATGTTAGTTATCTATCATATGACTATAAATTATTAGATAAAACAGATGAGCAAATCAAGAAATTATTTGGGGAGCTTGGTAATATATTTATAAAATACGAGATAGTTAAGTCATTCAGCAGTTATGACAGAAGCTATACAAGTACAAGTAATTGGAAAAAAGAAGGCTTTCAAAGTGATATAGTTGCTTACGCCTCTAGCGTTTCTTATTCCGAAGAATTATTAGAAATTAACAAAGAGTATGTAGATTTGATAAGTCAAACGCAGAAAGTTAATAGTCAAATTAATAAATTGGAAGACGAAGAGAAAAAGGAAAATGTTAAAGAATGGTGGGAGTCTCTTTAATAAAGTAATTAAACTTAAATATTTTATCCTGAACTAAAGCATCCATTGATTGGGTGCTTTTTATATTTTTGTTAAAGAAGTGTAAGGTATGGTAACTTGACCACTAAGACCATGCAATAAACAAGGCTGTTCGGAGCTTATAAACAAAAAGAACATTGCACCCCAACTGGAAATATAAGATAATAACTATGTATGTACATAGGGGGTTAGAGCTTGAAGAAACTACTGTTTGTCTTAGTGGTCACACTATTGTTGGCTGGGTGTAGTGAGTATACTGCAAAAGTTAATTCCGAAAATGTTGAGGTTAAGGAACAAAGAAAAGGTTTTAGTACAGAATTACAAGAAGATGCGTTAGAAATAGCTGAAACCATTCGGGAATTATATATTTATCAAGATTTAGCATACGAAGAATTAGATGTTAACAGCGAAGAATATAATATCATAAATGGATTTGACTATGAGTCTTACAAGAATAAAGATGAGGAATACAGCAGGCAAGAAGATTCGATAATTAATAATGTGATGTCGCTGATATCAGGTTACATGCTACACGAAACTGAAACAGAGGAAGGAACAACAAGGATTCGAGGCGATGACATGATGGAGAAGATACATTGCATTGAAAAGAACATTAACGAAGAAGGGTTCTTTCCTTGTTAGTGCAGGTGAACAGGAAGGGAGTCTAACTATTGAACATCAAGAAACGATGTAACAAGATCGGTTGCAATGAATTGATTCCCATTAGTGAAACATATTGCGAGCAACATACTAATCATAACTACAAACAATACGAACGCATTTGAACATCAACAGAAGAAGGTAGAGCATACAAACAATTTTATAGCACTAAAGAATGGAAGTCGTTACGCTATCAAGCTTTTTTGCGTGACGGCTTTTGTTGTGTATATTAAAAAAAGCCATGCACATCTTCACGCAAGAAAAGGAGTAAAATTTGCGTTTATCCATGAACATCGCATGGAACACACCATTTTGAAGATGTGCCAAGTCCTTGGTGTGTCAACGTCCGGTTATTATAACTATGTCGAGAGGATGGATCGAGAAGAAACGGAACGTGAGGCGCTTAACCGCTATTTGATTTATGATAGTAAAACTTACACTAATGTAAAACTCTAAGAACAAGAAAGCATTGTTCAAGAACGATAAAGTAAACCAGTTTTTTGAAGCTATATTAAAATTTATACGCCTTGAGACTGAGAATTCAATTTGATACGTTAACTATTAAATAATTCTAGAATAGGTGATTTTAAATTATGGGAATAAGTTTTTAGCTTTGTTGACATTGTTAATAGATTTTGCAGGAAAATTCCTAGCGCCTGCATGCAATAGTGGTTGAAACTAACTTGAATATGGGATTTTCTAAAGACGAAATTCAGGTAATGTCAGAAGACACAAAAAACAATATAGTTAGTTTTTTAACATGCAAAACGGGAAGGTAATTGACATGTTGCGATTAAAAAGAGTTAATACAAGAGGAATTAAGAGAAGTTTTTTAGTAAAGGATATATATTCTTTAGCTTGAATGAGACTAAAATTTTTTCCTTTCATGAAGCCTGTTTTTACGATTTTTAACTCTTTTTTAACTCTTATTATTAAATTCAATAGTGAATTGTTAATGTTTCTATTGTTACTATAGCGTTCGTATCCATCGTTAATTTGTTGTGTATTAGAGACTTGGAAATCTTGTTTCATTTCAATAGCCGGGTAATCACCCATAATATCTCGATATAACTTCAAAATAAATGATTGCTTGCTAAAATTGAATATATGAGACTAGACAGCTACCATAATACTGAATTCTTATTTGGCTTTGATTGGATAATGTAAGTTTCACCAAATAGATAAGAATGTCCTTTTCTATCATTTAGATCGACAAGAGTTCTATATATTTTTGGGCTGAATTTGTTACTACAGTTTTTCAAAAGTAAAGTGGCATAAAAAAACGTGTCAGTATTAAATTAAGAAATGGGAGGATTTTTATGAATATTGTTTTATTATCAGGAGGTATTGGAAAAAGATTATGGCCATTATCAAACCCAAAATGTCCAAAACAGTATCTGAAAATTTTAACAAAAGAAAAGAACCAGCTAGAATCAATGTTGCAGCGTACTTGGCGGCAATTAAAGGAGAATCAATTAGATTATAAAAGTATAATAGTAACAAATGAAATGCAGATTGATCTACTAAAAAGTCAAATTAGTGAGGATGCTCAAGTTATCACCGAACCTGAAAATAGAGATACATTTGCAGCTATTGCTTTAGCATCAATGCACTTTTTTTCCAATACAGATGCTAACAAGGATACGGTCATAACAATTCTACCGGTAGACAGTTATGTCGATAAAGTCTTTTTTCAAACCGTAAAAAGATTAGAGGAAATTCTCATTTCATCTAATTCTAATTTAGCTCTAATAGGAGCCAAACCTAAATGGCCTTCTGAAAAATACGGTTATATCGTACCTGAAAAATCTTCATCCGATCATCTGTATTTTCATGTCAGTCATTTTAAAGAAAAACCAAGTATAAACGAGGCAAGAAAATTGTTAGAAAAACAGTCATATTGGAATTGTGGTGTTTTTTCCTTTAAGCTGAGTTTTATAATTTCAATGTTGGAAGATCTTAAGTTGCCCACAAGTTATGATGCCTTATTAAACAGATACCATAATATACCCAGAACAAGCTTTGATTATATGGTAGTTGAGAGAACAAAAAACATAATTTGCGTCCCTTACGATGGTATGTGGAAAGATCTAGGGACCTGGGAATCGTTAGCGGAGGATATAACAGAATATAGTAATAGTGAAAATATCTCTATTAATGCTTGTGAGAATACACATATTATAAATAATCTTGATGTTCCTTTAACTGTGAATGGCATAGATGATGCTGTTGTTGTAGCAACTCATCAAGGGATTCTCGTTACTAGTAAAAAGGAAAACTCTTAAATTATGAAATAAACATTTTCTGAATTTCTCTTGTCCAAGTGATTGAAAACCATTCAAAATGATTGAGAAACCATAGGGGTTGATTTTTTTAAAATAGTATGTTAGTTTCCCAAGTAAAGACAAATAATTGATTTATCGAAAAATTGTAAGCGATTAAATATTTGTTTGCCCGGCGCTATGCCTTTTTCTATATTACTATAAAATAAAGGGGGTGTGCGAATTGAATAAGCGTAATGAACCATACATTTCCCCAAAGTTAGTACCACTAGGTTCTGTTTTAACATTAACACGTGGTGGAAATACTAATGGGGGTGATATAGGTGGGCAAAAACCTAGCAATTAATAATTTATTGCTATCGTCCACTAAGTCTTTCATCAAACAAATTATTTAGTACCAAAATAGGAAATTGTAGAGACTACTGTAGGGTGAATTTCTAAACTTAAAAGTGGTATTGGTCAGCAATTATGGTAGCTTATTTTCCTATATTTGGTATAGAGACAGACGAGATAATAAGAATTTATATAACAATTCAGCTCACTGAAAAAATTCCCTTCAAGGTTATGGTTTTAGAACAGGGATTCAGACTGAATAACAACTATACTCGTCAACTTATGTATCTTAATTTAGCAAGTGATCATTCAAGGTTTTGGCAGCGCCGGGTAACCTCATAGTTAGGAGGATTTATATGGCATCTGATAATGTCAGACCTAGGTTATTAGTACTAGAATCTATTCTTGCTTTAACAATTGCATGGATCTTACTACGAATTTTTGGTGTCAAGTGTTTAAAATCCAGGCGTAAGCATTATCAGCATAATGTAAGCTGGATAAAGATGGTTTATGAAACTGTGTTAGATGTGAGTCAATTTATTCCGTTTTCATGTAAATGCCTTGAAGTTGCATCTGCTGTTAAATTATTAGCTGAGTTTCATAGAATTAAAACAAACGTCATTTTAGGTGTTGGCACAGAACCGTTTACTGCTCATGCATGGGTTGCTTGTGGCAATGATTTTTTTGGTGTAGATGATTCAAAAAGTTATAAAATATTGGGGCGATTTTAATGTTAGAAGGTGAGTTCGATTTTGCAGGGCAACTACTTAATTATAGGAAGGAAGAGTGTAGATTTAAATTCAGTAAAAAGTTTAATCTTTGGGGAAACTTTGGTTTATTAAAGGCCAATAAACCCAATTCTCTCTATAGTGACCATGAATATATCATAGCATTACGTTCATTGGGGACATCTGCAATAGAGGTTTTCAATTTAGTAAAAAGATATGGAGTAGAAGATGCTTTACGTAGAATTGAAACAAATTGTTCGGTTGTGGTGGTAGATCGAAAAAGAGAAGTCCTAATTATGTACAGGGGACCTCTTGGGCGCTATCCACTTTATTGGTGTCAAGATAATGATGATTTACAGTGGTCTACTTCTCTTTTTTCTCTAATTAAGAATAGTTCAAAGTTAAATCCACTTTATTTTCATATGTACTTTGTCGGTGCTGGATTTACAGATATGTGGTCAGATACAGCAGTCAAAGGAATATATCGAGTGCCAAGAGGTAGGGCAATTATATTTCGTTCTAATAAATTCGAGAATTTATTCATCGATTACTTACAACCTTGTTCCGGTATGGGTAGATTACAAGAAGAAGAAATATATTGTATGTATGTAAAACTACTTACAGAAAGTCTAAAGAGATGCCGAGGGAAATCTGCTCTTTTTCAAGTTAGTAGTGGATTGGACTCTACTGCACTTGTACTAGCAAATTCTCTAGCTGAACACACCGGGGACACTTCTGCTACATATGTATGGGACGTCTTTACTGATCTTGATGAAAGGAAGGGAGCTGAAAATGTTGCTAATAAAGCAGGGATTCCTTGGATCCCTATTACAGCCGATAAATTTATTCCCATGTCGCACATAAATGATATTCCAGTAGAACATTTAACTGATGAACCATCTCCGGATTTATGTTTTTATCCTTGGCGTATACCAATGTTTGAATTGGCCGCGGAACTTGGACATTCTAATATAATAAGCGGTTATGGGGGAGACGATTTATTTTTAGGAAATCAATGCATTCTTGCCGACTTAATTCGGGAAGGGCATTTTAAGGATGCATGGAAACAAGCATTAGACTTTGCAAGTAACCATAAAGATGCGGGTCTAAGGGCTTTTTGGTTCATAAAATCATATGGTATTTATCCTCTTTTAAAGATTCGGCAAAAATCTCCTTTATTTGGATTGTGGGATCCTTCGATCCATGATCGCTTCTTTGTCCCAAGTTTCTTATCTGATCATCGATTAGGCAATGAGTTAAAAATTGAAATGGAAAGGGAGATTTCTTTAATAAAAATGTCATCTGTATATACAACACGGCTAACTCGGAATATGAGTACAGTATTTAATACTTTTCAGGTTGTAGATGCCATAGGCCGAAATTTCGATATTGAAGAAAATTACCCGTATTTAGAAAGAAAAGTTGTTGAGTTTGTACTAGGTCTTCCATCTAGATACATAATACATGGAAGAGACAAAAAGATACTGAATAAAAAAGTCTTTGGTCCCCATATGCCGTCAGATTTTAAAGCAACTCAAGGAAATTTCTATCGATTAACGTTTTATGCATTAAATACGTATTGGAACGACATATATAATATGGTTATTGAAAGCCCTTTATGTGATGGAATAATATCAAAAGAAAAAACAATAGATTTTTTGCAACAATGGAGGGTAGGAAAAGAAGTAGATTCCACATTGACGTTAAATGCACTTGTCGGAGTCTGTTTATGGATAAAAAAATTAGGTTTGTCATTTTGATTTAATAAGAGGGTAATGATAATAATGACACAGCGTTTGACAATTTTAACTGATATCAAGAGAATACTTGCGCCACTAGTAAATGAAAAATTACTTGTTATAGTCTCAATATTAATTGGAATATTAGCTGCTGGTCTTAATATTTCACGTCCTATTCTCCTTGGTTACATTGTTGGTGAACTAGTAGGTGGTGCCTCACCTAATAAAATAGCTTTACTAATTGGAGCTTTTGCTTGTAGTTGGATTATGACTTGGATCGCCTCCCTTTTTCTACAATATCTAAGTGCTAAAGTAAGCCAAAAAATCTTGCTGCAGCTCCGTTTAGGTGTATTAAGACATTTAATTAATATTCCACTCGAAAAAGGTGAACAGATTGAAGCAGGTAGATTGGAGTCCTACTCAAGTTCTGATTTACCTTTATGGACAAGCCTTTATGGCTCTATACTTGCTGAGGTAACTCATTCCTTAGCTCAATTTGCAGGAGCTGCAATCGCACTTTCGAAATTAGACTCTTCTTTAGCATTACTTTTGGTTCCATTCTTAATTGCGAGTGCATTAATTCCCATTATTACAACACGTTATATGATTGGGATAAGCAAGAAAGCTCAAGATGATATATCAGGGGTATTAGAACGACTTACGGGTATTATCCAAGGGTTGAGAGATTTAATTAGTTACAATGCCCAAAATTGGGCGTTAAAGCGATTTAATGGAGCATGTAAAACAAGTTATCAAAGTCAAGTGAAAAAGACGATTGCACAAAGCATGGTTAATATTGGTAGCGCTTCTACCGAGATCCTTGCCTATATATTTGTGTTAGGTGTTGGTAGTGGCCAAGTCATGAAACAAGAATTAAATGTAGGGGAACTAGTTAGCTTCTTAGGTACAATTGAAATGATCTTCTTCCCTGCACGTTATTCAAATAGCCTAAGTAGTTCAATCCAAAATTCAATTGCCGCTGCAAAGAGAGTGTGGTCATTCTTAGATAGTGTAGAAACAAGGGGAAGATCTAAGGTTTCTTCTTCTATTAAGCTGAGTAATGTTAGTTATAAGTATCCCGATTCAAATAGATACTCTATCAAAAACGTTGATTGTTTCATTAAACCTGGAATGCTCATTGCTATTATCGGTGAAAGTGGATCAGGTAAATCTACCTTATTAAATATTATTTCCGGTATTTACGATCCAACAGAAGGTAAAAGGGAATGTTGTTCAAATAATCTAACTTCTTCAACAGTGGTTTCACAAGCCCCATTTTTGTTTAGTGGAACTGTTTTTGAAACCCTAACTCTTGGATACGATGTATCTTTAGAGGTTGTAAGAGAATGGGCAAAATTAATTAATATTGATGATACCATTATGGAACTTCCCTCAGGATATCAATCGAAAGTGAGACATGATGGGAATAATTTTTCCGGAGGGCAAATAAAACGTTTGGCAATTACTCGAGCGTTAATTCGGAATCCTGGATTATTAATATTAGATGAACCCACAGCTGGGTTAGATGTAGAAAACGCGAAAATGATTTGGCAAGTTATTAAAACATTAGGACCAGAGGTAACACGAGTAGTAAGTACTCATAGATTAGAAGAAGCAGAAAGTGCAGATTTTATTATTGTTATGAAGGAAGGAGAAATTGTAGAGTCGGGAACTCATAAGGAATTAACAAATATGGAAGGTTTTTACAAACGGAGTAGAATGGCACTGAAAGGATGATAATATTTCTATGAGTAACATTTTATTTGAAACTGATGGAGAGACAATGCGATCAATATTAGACATGGAAGCGCAGATAAATCAAAGAAACTTAATGGTTCTCTATCTTGGCGCGAAATCCGCAAAAGATCAGCAATTTAAGGATCAAATAGAACAAATGTGGAACTTTACTAATACGTTATCAGAGGCGGAAAAGCTTAATTTAATGAAAGATCCTTTATTTACCTTTTGGCTAAATCAAGCATCTTCATATTTACATGCTAGCGAACCGGAATCAATAGTTTATGATGTTATTTCTTCTCAAAGTGTTATAACCGCTGGTTATTCACTTAATAATCCGACGTTTACTGATGAAGTCAAGGTCACATCTGATAGTCAAGGGAGGATACCATTATTTCCACTTGGAATTTTAATAAAAGTTCAACCCTATACATCTGTTTACCTAAAAAGGAATTCTTTAAATTTCCCATCTAAGGAGGGAATGACCTCCATAGAATTTGAGGCTAATAATCATTGTATTTGGGTAAGCTCAGATGCGCATATAGAGAGAATTCCATCTGTCCCCTTACTCTCAAGTCAATTTTCATATCATGATTGGTTTATTGAAGGATTTCAAAAAACTGTTTTTGATTCCTACAGTAATGAAGAAATGGCGAAGAGGTATTCTCTTGAAAGTAGTGTGATAGAGCCCAAAAGTACTGAATTAACTGGATTGAAAAACGCAATTGAATCAATAAAGTGTGTTTGGCCAGAAGAATTTGAAATCCTTAATACCCTTTTGAAAATCATAGTACCTATTAAGGGACGAGTCGTTGGCCATAGTACATCCTGTTTTACTGGTACAATCTTTATACAAATTTATGATAATTATGCCGATACTGCAGAAAATTTAATCCATGAGGTGAACCATTTATTACTGGATGTAGTTCTCATGAAAACTCCTCTAACAACAAATAAGGAAACTAGTTTATTTAAATCACCATGGAGACCAGATCTTCGTCCTATAACTGGAATTCTGCATGGCACATATGTTTATTATCAAATTGCAAATTACTACGATCGTCTTCGATGTCAAGATTCGGAGGTTATCCCTCGTTTTAAAACTATTGTCTCGAAACTTAGTGATGGGTACAACTCTTTACTTGAGTACGGAGAATTTACTGACGAAGGAACAAGCACTATGAATAGACTTGGAAAGGAAGTTAATAGACTCACAAAGGTAATTAATTCACTCTAGGAGGAGAGGATTCTCATGGAAAGTTATAAAATTTCAGAAAGTGTTTTATCTGTTGAAGCTGAAAGTCAAACTGTTCTCTTAGAAACAAATAGTGGCCAATATTATGCCTTGGATTCAATAGGAGGAGAAATTTGGGAAGGGATTAAGGAAGGTAAAGGTGTAGAAGAAATAGCTTCGGAAATATCTAGAGAATATGATTTCCCTATCACTGAGGTAACAAAAGATGTTAAAGCCCTTATTTCAGATCTTGTTAAATCACATTTAGTTGTAAATTAAGAAGAGAGAAGATAGTAGTTTGAATTATTTAAAACGAAGAAAATAGAGATCTTCTTACGAAAGTGAGACTCGAATTTTGTTTGCTTTCTTTCCTAGTTGATCCCAGTAAAGGATATGCGTTGAGAACGCTTGTCCTTAGGTAAAATCATCTCTTATGGGGAATGACCGTAAAGTATAACATGCTCTTGTAGCGGGAAGACCAAAATTTATTAAACTAAAACTAGCTCATGAACAATATCTACACTATTAATACAATTAGCATTATTGGAAGGCTTTCCGGAAAATATAGCAATTCTCAAGATATATCCCAAATAGGATTCAGCATTCCTCTATTAGGAGGTTAAAACTAGTGAAAAAAATTCTTGGTTTAATGCAGCAAATACCAAATCCAGATTTCAATATGGATGAAGTTTATGGTAGAAATATTGCAATTGATGGCTGGCTTAAAGCACTTCTTAAATATGGAACGTTTGATGAATACCATTTCTACATTCCTAACAATGGTTTAGAACAAGCAAAATCCCTTGCTCAACATTGGCAGATAGCAGACTCAAGATTTGAACGAATAAGGATATTTCCAATAGAGAGAATTAAAAAAAATCTATCTTTCTACAACTATATTGCTTTTCATAATCCTGACATATTACCATTGATAAATGATCTAGCATCGATACGGAACAAATTCGCTTGCAAGTGGTTTCCTGTAACAGGAACACATCATGCGCTTAGTTATGGGGTGAGATTTCAAGAATTGCTTCATATATTTATGGGAGAAGTAAAGCCCGGAGATACAATCATATCAACTAGTACAGCGGCAAAATTTACTTTGGAAAAGATGATCGCGAGAATAGACTCTTATTATGATAAAAGAGGTATACCTCTTGTCACAGATATTCCCATCACTTATATTCCCTTGGGAGTAGATTCTCATACAAGTTTTTTTCCTCGAGACAATAGGCAGATAAGAGCAAATCTGAACCTTCCTGTTGAAGGAGTGTTATTTCTCTGGTTAGGAAGATTTTCGGATACTGACAAAGCAGATCTCTCTATTATCATTAGAGTTTTTGAAAAATTAATTCGAATTTCTTATAATCCAACATATTTAATACTAGCTGGAGATGACAAATATGAATATAGTAATTATATAGAAGGGCTATCCTCATCTTATGGGATTTCTGATAATATATTAATTTATAGAAATCCTCCAAAACAGATGACCGAATTATTATATGCGGCTTCTGACGTTTTCCTGTCACCTGCTGATAGCATACAGGAATCATTTGGTATAACTGTCTTAGAGGCCATGGCATCTGGATTACCTGTTATAGTATCCGATTGGAGTGGCTATAGAGACATAGTAACTCAGGGCGAGACTGGATATCTTGTCTCTTCTATGTGGGGGCGAGTTGAAGAGGATTTATCAAAATTAGCGAGTGTTGATAGCTGGGCTGATCATCATTTCCATTTAGCTCAGAGTGTTGTAATAGATGAAGATGAGATGCTTAAATATATGATACGACTAAACAATTCTTCGGAATTACGTATTAAACTAGGTGAAGCAGGGAGAAAGAAAGTACATGAATTATTTGACTGGAGTAAAATTATTAGGAAGTACGAAGACTTATGGATTAAATTGTCAAATTCAACACAAGCTTTCTTTAATAATAAAACTGAGGAAAGTTTGTTTTCATACTATGATTTCTTTTCTCATTACCCGAGTAAAATGCTATCCGAAAATCAAGTTGTTGAAAAAAGAGACCAAAAAATTAATTATAAATCAATGTTTTTTTTAAATCCTAGGTTAAACAATACAGTCTGTGTAGAAACTATAAATAGTATAATGCATTTAATCAACCGGCCAATGAGTGTTTCAGAGATTATAACAAGCTTAGGTAATAACAAAAAGTCCAGTATAATACACAGTATCCTTTGGCTCATTAAATACGGATATCTACAAGTCAAAATTAAATAAAAAAATAGGTCAGTAAATTTTATAAAAATATTAATTAAAAGAACATTGATGAGATATATAAGAGAGAAAATCAGACTTATCATTCATATTAAGGAAAGAATTGCTTTCTATTCGCAAATTATTGAATTTCATAGAATGGAAGAACTTTACAATTAATTGTTTCAAAAGTACTTTGATTACGATAACTGAGCAAGTGATTTGTAAGCGCCTCATTAAATGGGGTTAGCTTATGTGGATATCTTATAATGATAGGTAAAATGTCAATAGAAATAGAATTGGATATTCGGCTTTGAAAGTAAATAAATGGAGGATGAGAGAAATGAGTATCACATTACCTAAACAATTTTCCACTATTGTTAATCCTATTTCTATTGAAAGGTTATTGGAACGGCCTTTGACTAAACAAAAAATCGTACAAGTATTGAAGAATGAAACATTTGGATATGCCTATCCTCCGATCGTTTCTAACATATCTTTGCCTACTGGAAACTGGCAGAAAATGATTTTAACAATTGCCGGAAAACTAAAAGGACGCTAATTTGATCGACTCATGCACATAATGGCTGGGAATACGCAAATTTTTGTCGGATGCACTCCTGAACCAACGAAAGATGGTATTGCTTGGAAAGTAGAAAAAGATGTTAGCCATTATTTACCAGTTTTAACGGGAGATCAGAAATTTACCACGATTCTTGATAACTACATGGATGAGACCCATACTGTTATACCGGAAATGTCTTGGTTTCTTGAATTTTATCCTGTTGCGGAGAAAATGGAAAGGAAACTAGAAACATCAAATACGATCATCCCTATTCTATCTTCTCCAATCCAGTCATACTTGAAAAGGATTTTGTGGAAGTATCTGTCGATCTCCCGAATGACATAAGAGAGCTCTATCTTGAATTATATATGATCCATCAAAATCAGGATGAATTTTTTTGTCTCTACATCCTGCTTTTTGTGAACCGGATGGTTTATCTTATATAAAAGTAATCTCCAAGTATCTGTTTAGCGTGGTATTCCAGGCATTGTAAAGGGAGCTTATATCCTCTAAAGCTACAGCTGGGAAGTTTGTCAATGACCAACCAGAGGAAATTTGGCCACCATTTAACTATACAAACGAAGAAAGTGAAATCATGTCTTCTGTTGGAACAGATATTGAAAGTTATATGATTGAGGCAAAGCCATATTTATTACCGGAAAAACATCATCTGATCAATGGATATGAGTGTCCTTCAGAAGCACATCCACGGTCCTATATTTTGAGATTTTCTGAACTTTGTCTACGCTATAGAAAAAATCTATTCCATAATGAATATGAGAAAAGGTGAACTATTATTTGAAGTATAGACCCTAACAGTCAAAGGTTTCGATTTCATTCCCTTGTAATTAAAACCACTTTTGTAAACAGGAGGTATAGTGGACAATGAAAAATGCACTGGATAAAATGATGCGAGTTGCTAAAGAGTATACAGATAAAATTTCAAAAGAAGACGAAAATATTACTGCTGTTTATGCCGTAGGATC
This sequence comes from Bacillus sp. SD088, assembly GCF_017355205.1. Lineage (GTDB taxonomy): Bacteria > Bacillota > Bacilli > Bacillales > Bacillaceae_C > Lederbergia. The sequence goes on along the minus strand of NZ_JADIJK010000043.1, from coordinate 3,661 downwards.
GATGGCCAGAGGTGAAAAAATATATCATTGGTCGGATTTGGATCTTCGAGTTGTAACTGAAGGGGAGAACCCTTGCCGAGCTGGGGAAGGAATTGTATTAAATGATATTCTCGTAGAGATTGGGTATCGTGGGAGTCAAGAGTTTTCCGATACTCGAAAAATCCTCTCCGATGTTCGTAACTACGATGTTGCATTTGCTCCTATTTTATTTGATCGAGATGGCAAACTTTCTGAAATGCAGCCATTAATAAAGGATGAATATACAAAATTATACTGGTCAATCCAAAGGGCACTGCAGAACGTGAAAGTATCTAATTTGCTAGAATCCAAAGTAATCGTTTTTTTAAACCAACGAAATATGACAAAAGTAAGTGATTTCTTAAATATATGGTTATCTACTTTGTGTCAGACTATTGTAATTTTAACGAATAGGAGCCCTAGCCTTAGAGGACTTTTACCGCGTTTTAAACATGCTGTAACGGAATTGGGACAACCTGAGTTATATAAGGAAATGCTAGAAATATTTGGTGTCTATGATAAAACTATTACCGAGGTTAAAGAATGGTTTTCTAAAGCTGAAGAGTGGTATAAAATTGCAATTAATGATGTAAGATCTCTTTGGTTAAAATCAGACCTAAAGCCAACACTGAAAAGATATTGGATTGAAGGCACAAGTCACATAATTGAACAGGGTAACTACAAAGATGCCGCTCTTCCAATATCCGTCATTCTTTTTCAACTAAATTCCGTTTTTATAGAGGAAACATCTATTAGAACATACGAGTCAGTCTGGATGGAATTTAAAGAATGGCTTGGTTATAGTTTAGAATGTGTTGATTTAAAATACAATCAGATTTGCCAATTTTCACAAAGAGTTAATATTATTGGATGAGCAAAAAGCTTATCTGTAGGAATGTGACATTCGATAATTAAAATTTATTGAATCGAGTTGGCGGGTACACCTAGCTTCTGTCCTTGAAAGACACATTTTTTTTTACTTACCTTGTTTGAAAAATTTGAAATCTTATCAGTAGAACTCTACTTGTTGGCCAATATTAAAATCGTCTAGGACCTTCATCAATATAATATTGATTGTTGTCAATTAACCTTTATTTTTAGATTTTATTTGTAATTATAGTTTTCTTTTGTCTATATTCTATTAAACTACAGTCAGCCTAATCCTCTTGTTTACACCTTTTTTTCTTGTTAATCTCTCATCTTAGAATATTTGAGAAAGCGGATCCATGATTAGATTGGTTTAGAAGTTCCTCTCGAGAAAAGATACTCAGACACCTATGATGACGCGAACTTTAATGTGGGTTCTTGTTCCAGCCTAACTTTAAAAATGTTCATACGAGATAACAAAATCTTCACATTTAATTCTTATAACGGCGATTTTCGAGATTTTTATGGCTTGCATTTTTATTTAAAATCAATAAAGGCCAAATTAATAAATCTTTAAGCGGGGAGAAGGTATAAATGGGAACAATTCTTGGAATTAGTGGTGCAATTGGATCAAGTATGGTTGCTGCTATTATAAAAGACGATGAATTAAAAACAGTGGTTAATGGAAATAGTTTACTGTCAAATCAGGGACTTTTACAGAACCTTTGACAGCGGCAATTACCGAATGTTTAGATTTAGTTTCAATGAAGCCAAAAGGTATCGATACTATTGCTTGTGCTGGGTCACTAGAAGAATGTAATAGTTCGTCACAGAGTGTTTTTAGCGATATTAATTACATAATGCCATTTACACCTTTTGGAAACGAAGTTCCAGAAATACAATATATCCCCTATCATAATGCACAAGCATCTTATGCTTTCGAATCATCTAAATTTAATCAAGCAACAATTGTCTTTATAGACACAATTGGGAGTGATGTAGTCACTGTTTTTGGTAGAATGGAAGAAGGAGATATTAAATGGTTTTCAACTATTCCTTATCCAATTTTTTATACATAAAAACTGTACCATTTTTCGAGGTACAGTTTGAACATATATCAGTTAGTTATTCAACTAATACCGGAAACAGAGCCAATTCCTGTAATACAAATTAATAAGCTATAATCAAATTTAGAAAGACCGATCATTACGAATGATCATTTATTGAACTTCCAACGTATAATATTTAGCCAGACCATGACAGAGCTTAAGATACCCCAAAACACTATCGTGAAACGTAAGGGATGCATTGCGATTATTTGACCAACATAAGGAAGGTTCACTAAGATATCGTAGATGATGAATTTTATCCCCCAGCTGATTGGACGTGTCAGAGGATTGGCTTTCAGTAAAAAACTTAAAACTTCCTGACTTTTACCGAATTTGTGTGACCGCACCAATTGAGTCAAAAAATGAAAAGATAGCACCGTGTGGCACAACAAGTCACTAATCAAGATGATGCAGTAAAGTTAGAATAGTACGTCGTTTAGTAAGGTTCAGTTAAGAGGCGCAAGAATTTCCTATAGTAAAATGTCATCTCTTTGCACTGTAGTTGCTGCTATGCATTATAAAATTGGGATCCAAACACATTCTGTTAATTCGTTTGGTATTGATACTTGTTGGTTCAATCCTAAGTATAAGTTCATTAGAACTTGTAGCCATTTAAAAATAACCATGAGGATCAGATCAATCTTGTAACAGATTTTGATTGGGTCGCTTTATCTTCTCTTAAAAATATAGAAGAAGAGTTTAGAGAAATTGTAAACGATTCTCTGTTTGTTGCCGGAAAGCGTCTGCCTGCAACGGAAATCAACGGTGTATAGACTCTCACGTTGTGTTTACAAGCTTTACAATTTATATTGAACAGAATGGTTTTTTACAAAAGGAATTATGAAATTGATTCATATAACTTGATTTTTTAGGAGGTTGAATTAGTGAACAGTTCCCCTGATGAAATGAAGCTTATTATCCCAAAAGGATGTAACAATGCCCCTAGGAAACAAATAGTCATTGATTTTACAGTAGCTATATTAAAGCAGCAAAATGAAATTATTAAGGAATATGCAGATGAATCTATTATATGGTATCAATTAAAAGATAATAAAAAAATAGAAGGTCAATGTTCATTAATTACTTCTTTGAAGGATGAAAATAAAAACATTATAGACTACCTAGAAGTTTACCAGGTGATAACTCATGGGAAATTCGCTTCAATAAATGGTGTGATTTTATTAGCAAATGGTATAAAAATTGATTTTTGCGATGTATATATGTTTAGTAATACAACAAGGTCTGGAAAGGTGAAGGAAATAAAATCATATAGGTTACACCGTAATGTATAATACTTCACAAAGAAAGAGTTCATTTTGTTCAAATTTTATTTTAAAACTGCAATAACTTACGAATTTGACTCCAATTTTTCTTTAAGATTTGTAGGAGGTAATTGTTCAAAAAGAGACATTTTATTGTTTATAGGTTTAAATCTTCTTTCCGCATTATTTTCTACCCTAAACTAGATATTTGATTTGTTATTTGTTAAAAGAGCAGATAAATGATCTGTTCTTTTTTATATAAAAGCTACACTTCAGACAGGACTTAATTTGAACCTTTTACTATAACTATGTATTGGACATATGTTGGGGTGTTTATGGCAAACTAAAAATGTAGGTAATGGCATACCTTTTATGCATGGCCCGCAGGGCCATGCATAAAAAAGT
>NZ_JADIJK010000042.1 GCF_017355205.1 Bacillus sp. SD088 | reverse complement strand
AATGGAAATTCCCTAACATTGTAAAAGTGGTTTCCTGATTTATCCTTAGAATAGGTTGAGTTCCCTCAGCTTAAAAGTCCGCATCCATTAGATAAAGAAATCCTTATTTTCTTGGTTTTGAATTTCTTAATATTATAAAAACGACCAATACAACAAAAGCGATTATTATAAAAATACCGGGTCCAAATACCATGCTTAACACTCCCTTTTCATTACATATCAGATACCTCTATAGTAGTTTCTCCGGACACAACTCTAGTCTTAATAGTCATAATGGATATGCTACGACTCCACTATTAATTTTTTTGAGTAAATTTTTGCTATTATTTTAGAATCACCAAGTAAATCCATATGCCTATATATAAAGACGTGTAATATGTTAATATCTCTTCACTTTTTTAAAAATTTAGGATCCCTATGATCACACTGGAAGCCGGTAAGGGGATTCGGTTTGATCTAGATGAGATCGACGTGGGTTGTGAATGTCGATTAAGAAGAATCTATAGTGCATTATCTCTTTATAGAAAAAGCGAACCCCTGAAATTTTGAGGTTCGCATGATATCAACGTTTATTGGTTATGCTGGCGAGAGGATTCGAACCTCCGACCTCATCATTACGAGTGATGTGCACTACCAACTGTGCTACGCCAGCATTACATTCTAGAACATATTAAATAATAATACTTTTTTTCAAGGATTTCAATAAAAGAGCTGGTAGGCAGGTTTTACCAGCTTATCCTGAACAGTACTTGAAGGATTTTGACACAAATTACCGGCAAAATGCCAGCAAATTTGCTCAACTGTTTTAGTCATTTATTGGGCGTACATATTTTCTTTTCAGAAACAATGATGCCTGCCCAATAAAGATGCCAAATAGTACAACGATGACACCAACCCATTGTATCGATGTCACTGTTTCACGCAGGACAAAGGTTGAGAGAACAATAGCAGTGGGTAATTCTGCGGCTGAAAGAATCGTGCCAAGCCCTGGTCCAACATGAGGCATTCCGATTGAAAATAATAATGGTGGCAACATCACCCCGAAAAAGCCAAGTAAAAGCCCATATGGTGCTAGACCAAGCAGGGTTTCTCCATGGAAGATAAAAGCTGGTGGAAATAAAATGAACACCGTGCATAAAGCCCCCGTCGAAAGTAGCGCACTTTTGAAAATTGGGTGTAGCTGATTTCCTACAGCCCCACTGACCAAAATAAAAGCAGAAAATGAACAAGCGGCTAGCATGCCCCATCCCAAGCCGATCCAAGATAGTTCTTTTCCACCACTAGCAAGAAGCCCCGTAGCGAGGACTGAACCAAAAAGTAAAATAATAATAGAGATTAGTTTATTTCGATTTGGCTTTACTTTATAGAAGATCCATTCAAGCACCGTTCCAATCCAGACAAATTGAAATAGAAAAATAATCGCGAGAGAGGCGTCCACTGTTTGTAGGGATTTATAGTAAAAGATTCCCGTTAAACCCATTGGGATCCCTGAAATGATTATTTTCATTGTTTGCTTGAAAGATAAGTGAGTTTTCTTCTTTTTTATAAATAGAACGAGCACCCAAGTAAGGATTGTGCCGAATAAGTATTGTCCCCCAGAAACTTCTGCCATGGTGAAGCCAGCTGCATAAGCTAATTTTACAAAAGTCGATAAGACCCCATAACAACATCCACCGAAAAAGACTAGGAGTGCATAATGCCATGCTTTCATTCCCATCACTCCTTTTTTAAAAATCATAACCAACATCCATTATAAACATTTTTGTGGATAAAATCACATTCATTTGCATGATTAAGGTTATCTACTATTGCTTACAGCCTTTGCAAGATTTGTCATTATCCACTCTATTATTATCATAAAAGAGTCGATTTGTTCTTTTACATCTCCAACGAATACTGTTTTTAATAATGAGTCTAGGTTAGGAGGTTGTCTTTTTAAGTTGATAATATGTGCCCAAACTGCTCCTGAAGGAGGCATAGGTTGATGATTTATTGCCCATAGACCTTCTAACATCACCCATGTCGATGTATTGATGACATACGCCGCCTTTAAATGATCCTCTCCTTGATTCGCCGCACTAATCTTATGGTATGAACTTTTTAGCCAATGTAAAATTGCATTTGTCTGGTGCTCGGGAATTTGGTAGGAATTATACTTTTCAAGGGCAATCCTTTTTAATTCAATGAACTGTCCCTTTTTGTCATATATAACTTTTCCATCCAAGTATGAATAAATTTCCATTGGATTTTTTTCTAGTTTTACTTGAGCTTGTTTGAAATTTGTATATTTGTATTCAATTAATATATTGTCCTTTACTTCTGTTTGGAATGGTTGGCTATGCTCGTTTTCGAGGAGGAACAATAAGTCCAAATCTGATTCCGGATAGGCATCCCCTCTTGCAACTGAACCAATAAGCATGAAGCCAATACATTCATGTTTAGGTTGGTATTCTTTCAATATCTCTTCTACCAATTTTTTGTGGGAACTGTACTGAATAAATTCTAATTGATCCATAAAATACCTCCATCTAGACGTTTTTTACAATGCCTCTATATCAATTCATGATTAGAGGCCCTAATTCCTGCAAAAAGGAAGGGATGCCCCAAACAGGATGTCAAACTTCAAGAGAACAATCCCTTGTTTTGATATTATTTTATTTTTTTTAGACTGGCTTTTTACGAAAAGGGAATTATGAAATTGATTCAATACAGTTAAGAAATTTATCCCGCATTATAGGCAGTAATACCCCCCTGACTGAAGTTTCCCTTTATTTGTCTTTCATTGCAGGGTTTAAAATTGTTTTTTCGTCTATATAAATATCTAAGAGGACAATGATCCATTTCATTAGGTACTGTTTGGTAGCCTATATTTGAAAAATAGAGAAAGGGATGGAAGTGAATGAAAAAAATATTGTTTTTCCCCTTATTAACAATGCCATCTGGTCACCATCAAGTGGCAGAAACGATGATCAGTTATTTACAAAAAAGAAATAAAGCGACGCTTTGTAAAAAAATTGATTTATTAAGCGCTTGGAATCCCGTGCTTGAAAGTATGGTAACAAAAACGTATTTGGGGTGGATTCACTTCTTTCCAAAAAGCTATGCATGGACATATAAAAAAATGGCCCATAGCTCACAAACAGAGCATGATTATAAAAAGTATTATGACCATCTATTTTTAAAGAAGATGAAGGCCATTCTTTTGCGGGAGAAACCTGATCTCATTATTTGTACTCATGCGTTTCCTTCACATCTTTTAAGTACTTTAAAAAAGGATCATCAATTAACGATTCCGGTTATGAATGTCTATACAGATTTTTTTATTAATGATGTGTGGGGAATAGAAGGGATTGATTATCATTTAGTATCGAATTCTGCGATGAAGCAGCAATTATTAGTTTCAAATCATGTATCAGAAAGTAGGGTTTGGGTTACGGGGATTCCAATCGGGGAACAATTTAGTGAAAGAAAGAATAGAATGCATGCCAATCAGCAAAAATGGAAAGTGCTCATTTCAGGCGGAAGTGTGGGACTTGGGGGAATTCTGAGTTTACTAAAGTTAGCAAGCCCGAGTGGAGAGGGAAAGATCATATATTATGTACTATGTGGTAAAAACAAAAGACTGTTTCAACAACTTCAGAAATTAGATAGGAAGAATGTTCAGCCTATTCCTTATATTTCCGACAAAGCAAAAATGAATGCCCTATACGAACGTGTTGATGCGATTATTACAAAGCCCGGTGGTGTTACGATCAGTGAATCATTGAGGAAGGGCCTTCCGATTTTTATCCATTCAGCTTTACCAGGTCAAGAAGAAATTAATTTACAGCTTTTAAAGGATAGGAAGTTGATTCTGGAATTAAATCCTGCACAACCTTTGGATACATCAATTCTATCTTTCTTTCAGGATACATCCTTAATGGCGCAAATTCAGCATTCCATTCACTGCTATCTCAATGAAATAGAGGTTGGATATCCCTCTGATATTGTTCGGTTAATTCATTATATCCTGCACCCTGATCAGAAAAATGCTATACAGAATACAAAAATAGCGGTTGAAAATCCTGAATAGCAGAAGGAAGGAATACATTCATGATTCAACAGTTTTTAGAATGGCTCCAAACTTTGGGGTTACCTGGATTATTTTTTGTTATGTTTTTAGAAGGTTCATCTTTACCATTCCCCGGTTTAATACTTGTCCTCTCTTATGGATATATCCTAGCGCCCAGCTATATTCAGATCGTTTTTATTGCTTTTGGGATGAGCGTTTCATACACTTTGGCTAGCTTCGTTCCCTATTATGTAGGGAAAAAGCTGGGTGGACATTTTCCAAAGCGATTTAGAAAAGGATTAGAAAAGGGAGCAGCCTATTTTAATCGTTACGGTGTTTGGAGTGTTGCTCTTTCACGTCCCTTTGGCATTGGAAATTATATATCTTATATTGCTGGAATGAGCAATGTTCAATTATATAAATATATAATATTGACTTTTATAGGAATTTACCCATGGTCTTATGTTATGATTTTTCTAGGGAATTATTTTAAAGGGAATTATCAAGCTTTTCAACATTTTTTTGAATCATACAGCTTCTATGGTTATGGTATCATCATAATCGGAATAGCCATTATAGGTTTGATTACATATACAAGAATAACCCACAGAAAAAGGGATTTTTCGAGAAGGAAAGAGGGAGGAGAAGAAAGTTGAAACAAACAGGACTTTCACTAGGAGGAGGTTCTTTACGGGGAGTCGCTCATATTGGTGCTTTAAAGGAACTGGTGGACCAAGGGATTACGATTACTCATATTGCAGGCACTAGTGCAGGGGCCGTTGTGGGCGGTCTTTATGCTTGTGGAATTCAACCGGAGATGATGAAAAATATTGTGCAGCAATTATCGGTTCGTCGTTATCTTGATTTTGCTCTTAACCGAAAAGGAATGTTAAAAGGGGATCGGATTTATCAAAGCTTACTAAATTGGACCGAAGGAAGGCACTTCTCGGATTTAGACATCCCATTTGCGGTTATCTGTGTTGATTTGATTTCAGGTGAGATGATGGTCATTGATTCAGGAGAGGTAGCTATGGCGATACGGGCAAGCATGTCGATTCCTGGCATATTTTCACCCGTTGAGATTAATGAACGCTTACTTGTGGATGGCTATGTTTTAAATAATAACCCGGCTGATATTGTTCGTAAAATGGGCGCTAAAAATGTAACATCTGTCAGAGTGCGCAGTACAAATCCACACTATCCTACCAATCTTTTGTCTGTTGTGAATCGTTATATTGATATAGCGAGTCAAAAAAATACAGATCGGTGTTTAGAACAGTATACAGATCTATTAATTGATATCGATTTACAAGATATTGGTCGATTTGCGGTTAAATCGTTAGAGCGCTCGATCACGCTGGGCCAATACGAAACAAAGAAAATATTGCGCCATTATGAAGATAAAATGGATAGAGAGAATGTTATTTATATGGATGATTGGTTGAATAGAAGGCAGGGATGATGGCTAGTATTCTGAATCAGCTGGCAGTATGCCAATTGAAATTTCATTTAATATAGACGAGGCTGGGATATAACTAAAATTCTAAAATCCAGAGACGAACAATGCATTAGGGAGGTCGATTAGTCACGGTCACGTTCTGTGACCAACGCTGATACTTAGAACATCGTGTTCGTCGGAAGGGTATCGGTGAGATCCCGGAGTGCGAATGAGGATCAAAGGCTAAGTACGCGCCGTCCTGACTGCAGGCTCAAAGTGCAACATCCTGTTGAAATTCACCTGCACTAGTACGATCTTGTACGTCACAACGCCTTCGTGACCTACATCCTGTAGGGCTGAGGAAGCTCACCAACCGCCTGCGGAAAGCGGAGTATATTTCCGAGCGGGTGATATGCATCCTAGTAGTTCGTTTTTTCCCCAGCCTCATTATATTTATCATCTTGATGAAGGACGTCTTTTAATTCATCCTCTACGGTCGAATCGGCTAATTTGACATTTGAACGATAGGCGGCCCGAATGATAAGATGGCCTGCGACAGGAGAAGTTAGAAAGACAAAGACAATCCCCAAGATTAGGCGAATACTGACAAGAGATTCTGTAAATAAAAAGTATAGAAACGCCCCTACTAAAGTAAGAAGGACGGCTAATGTAGCGCTTTTTGTGGCAGCATGTGAACGGGTGTAAACATCTGGAAATCGAATAATACCAACAGCACTAATCACACTAATAATACTTCCAATCAGCATCAGGAAAACCGTTATAAATTCACTTGTCTCGCTTCCGTTCAATGATAACACCTCTCACAATAAATTTTGAAAAGGCAATCGTACTTATAAAGGATAGAATTCCAAGCACGAGGATGACTTCTAAAAAGGCCTTCGTTTTAAGAGCGATGGATATGACAGCGATGACAGCAATAAGATTCACACCAATCATATCAAGGGCAATCACTCGGTCTGGGATGGAAGGCCCCTTAATAATCCGATATAGAGCGATAGCAATGGCGACTCCAAATAATGAGAGTGTTGTAAATAACATGATTTTGATCATTAGCGTGTCACCTCCATGATAGCTTTTTCAAATTTTCCTAAGGAACGTAGAAGAAAATCCTTATATCTTTCAATATCTAAAGCATGAATATAAAGTGTATCTCCTTCTGGAGAGACCTCCATAACGACAGATCCAGGAGTCAAGGTGAGGAGCATAGAAAGTGTCGTGACTTCCCAATCGCTTTTCAACGCTGTTTTATAAGTGAAAATTCCTGGTTGAATATCAATTTTTGGACTTAATATATGCCTCATAACAAGAAAGGCCGATTGGAACAGTTCGGAGTTAAAAATAAAAAATAGTTTTAATACATAATAAAATCTTTGTAAATAAAATTGCTTTTTAAAAAAGCGTTGCATCAGAAAAACAATGACAATTCCGACTAGATACCCAGCAAAAAATGTGGATAATCGCAATTCATCCTCATCCGTCAGTAGCATCCAGAGAAAGGCAATAAATAAATTCATAATAAATTGAGCGGGCATATTGCTTCACCTCATTTTTAAAGAAAGTATAGACATGGCTAGTGTTTGGATCTAGCTCCAGCGCCTAGCCCCTCGAGGCTCAGGAACATTTGCTTGTCGAAGGTAGCGGGCGCCTTGCGCTTTTCTTGTCTCTATGGAATTTTTCCTTCAAGTATTGCCTCGATATAAATATGTGGATTCGTTAATGTGTGAGCTGCATCACGCACATATGGAGCAAGGTATTCCGTGCCAAATCCTAGTCCGATTGTGCCGGCTGTTAGAAGTAGGCAAGGGATAATCAACCCTTTTCTTAACGGCATTTCATCTTCTATTTGAATAATGGTTTCTCCCCAAAAGCTGTTAAGAAAAACACGGAGCAGTGAATATAAAACAAAAATACTTGAAATAATCGCGAGCGCTGTAAGGAGATAATGACCTGTATCAATCGCGCCTTTTCCGACCAAAACTTTTCCAATGAATCCACTAAGCGGTGGAACCCCTGCTAGGGATAAGGTGACGATCAAGAACAGCCAGCCTAGTAAAGGATAGTTCCCTATAAGTCCACTCATTCTATCAATTCTAGCTGTTCCTGTTAAAGCAATGACGGTTCCTCCTAATAAGAATAGTAATCCTTTCACGACCATATCGTGAATTAGATAATAAATGGAACCTTCTATTGACACTGGTGTGGATACAGCAAGTCCTACTAATATAAATCCAACGGCAATGACGACATTAAAAGAAATAATTTGGCGAAGGTCCTTAAAGGCGATCGCACCAATACTACCGGCGATTAATGTGAGACCGGCCATCACACCGATGATTGTGTGGGTAATCGCAGGCTCGTGATAAAATAACAAGGTGAAGATGCGAAACAGAGAATAGATCCCCACCTTCGTTAGTAAGGCTCCAAATAATGCAGCAATCGCTGTAGGTGGAGCACTATATGCACCTGGAAGCCAGAAGTATAGCAATAAGCCTGCTTTTAAGCTAAAGACAACAAGAAATAAAATACTAATGACGGTTAAAATAGGTGTTTGTCCAACCTCCGCTATTCTGTATGATAAATGGGCCAGATTCAAGGTACCCAATGTTCCATATAAATAGGCGATCGCTACTAAGAATAGCCAAGAAGATAGGACATTGATTGCAATATACTTAATCGATTCTCTTAGTTGCTTTTTCGTTCCTCCGATGGCGGCAAGTATATAGGAAGCCAATAACATTACTTCAAAACATACATAGAGGTTGAAGAGGTCCCCTGTTAAAAAAGAACCATGGACACCCGCAATCATAAAAAATATAAAAGGATAAATAAATAGCTTTTCCAATTTTTCATCCAAAGAATAGAAAGCATATAATAAGCATACAGCTGATACGATCGATGTCGTCAGGACAAGCAACATAGAGAAGGAATCTGCGACAAAAAGAATGCCAAACGGCGGTTTCCATCCCCCAAAGTCCAATCGAAGGATTCCTTCTGTTTGAATTTGATTTAATAGAAATATACTTATACCAATTGTTAGAAGTAGGGATCCGATGCTAAGCCATTTTTGGATTCGAATACGTCGCCGCAGGAAAACCAGTAAAATGGCTGTTAGAATTGGGATCACCATTGGTAAAACAATCATATTATTCATCATGAGTCCCTCTTAGTTGAGCAAGATTATCGGTGCCAAGCTTACGATGCGTTCGATAAGCTAAAACAAGAAACAAAGCTGTTACGGCAAATCCGATTACAATCGATGTTAAAATGAGAGCCTGGGGAAGAGCGTCTGTATAAGCGATCGGTTTTTCCCCAATAATGGGAACACTTCCAGTTTTGAGGCCCCCCATTGTCATAATAAGTAAATGAGCGGCATGGGATAGGATGGCAGACCCTAGGATCACACGAATTAAATTTTTGGAGAGAAATAAATAGGTTGCGATCATTACTAAAATCCCCGCCAGAATGATCATTAATGTTTCCATTGGCTACACATCCTTACTAATACTTGAAATAATCGTCACAACCACTCCAACAACGACTAAGGCGACTCCTGCCTCAAATATTGTCACAGTTGTGAGCTCCGTCTCGCCTAGAAGTGGCAAGTGGAAGTGATGAAAGACTTGCTTTAAAAAGGGGGCACCAAACAATACGGCTCCGACGCCCGTTGAGACAGCAATGAAGGCTCCTACTGCAGCTACTAACTTAAAATTAAATGGTATCGCCTTATGAATCGTTTCAGTATCAAAGGCGAGACAGAGCAAGACAACGGCCGCAGCTAGGACGAGTCCCCCGATGAATCCCCCGCCTGGACTATTGTGACCAGACAAAAATAGATAAACGGCAAGGGTTAATATAATAAATACAACGACTTTTGCAACCGTCTGTAAAATCACATCATTGATCTTCAAGCTTTTCCTCCTCCTTTACCCCTTTGCGCTGAATAAGACTATAGACACCAATACCAGCAATGAAGAGGACGACGACTTCGAGCATTGTATCGAAGGCCCTGAAATCCCCTAAAATCACGTTTACGATATTTTTTCCGCCGGCAAGCTCATAGGCCCCTTCAAAATAACGGGAGATGGTTTCAAAGAGGTTTTCACTATTCACAGCTAAAGCAACGAGGATGAATAGACTCCCTACCGAAACGGAGATAATTATGTTTGTGATTTTGGTTTTTCGTTTTGCATTTTCCTTTTTCCACTCTGGTAGGAAATGGTAACAAAGTAAAAATAAGACCGTTGAGATGGTTTCGACAACAAGTTGGGTAAGGGCCAAATCAGGTGCGCGAAATACAACAAATAGTACAGCGACCATATAGCCAAGTACACTATTTAATAGAATGGCTGTTACACGAGACTTAGCAAATAAGATAGAAACCCCCGCAATCGCCATGACAAGTACAACAATCCATTCATAGACCCGAACCGGCGCATCTCCTGACATATCAAATGAAAAGGCGTTTGTGTAAAAGAAAGTTCCACCTGTTACGACAACTAGAAAGAGAAAGATATAAACTAAATAATCCCGTAAATATCCTGTCAAATAGAATTTTGTAAATGTTTTGGAACGCCCCTCTGATTGTTCCAATAGACTGTCATATAAAGTATTTAAGCTCCACTTTGGTGGAAATAACGAATAGACTCCCTTCCATTTCCGGAAGAAGATGTATAAGAACGTACCAAGGATGATGACACCGATTGTCATCACAATTTCCATATTCCATCCATGCCAAGGGGAAATCTTCTGACTTAAATCAAGCGACGGTGTAAAGGTTGGAAAAATACTATACATCGCAGGTGTAATAATATATTTTCCTAAAACATTTGGGAAAAAGAAAATACCAAGCACTAAGATCGCTAATATGACGGGTGAAATCAACATACCTATTGGAGCTTCATGAGCCTTGTGTTCAAGTTTTTTCTCTTGATAGGTTCCTGTAAAAGTTTTAAATACAAAGATCATGCAATAGACAAAGGTTAAGATGCTGCCAATCCAGGCAATAACCGGGAAAAGAACACCCCAGGTATCCAAGAAGAATAGATCAAGCTGATGAATGTTAAGGACAGCTGTAAAGAACATTTCTTTACTTAAAAAGCCATTAAAAGGTGGTAATCCGGCCATAGAGAAACTTCCAGCTAAGGCGACTGTGAAGGAAATCGGCATAAAGGACATTAAACCACCAAGCCTACGGATATCCCGTGTTCCTAATTCATGGTCGACAATTCCAACAATCATAAAAAGTGCACCCTTGAAGGTAGAATGATTAATTAGATGAAATAGCGCCGCAAACGTAGCGAGCGTGAAGAGCACTGATTCTTCTTGTACACCTAAATGATAAGCGATAGATCCTAAACCAAGCAGGCTCATAATTAAACCAAGCTGACTAACAGTTGAAAAAGCGAGCAACGCTTTTAAATCTGTTTGTCGAATGGCTCGGAAAGATCCCCAGAACATCGTGGCAAGTCCTATACAACTCACCAACCAGAACCACAAGGCTTCACCACCAAAAATAGGTGTAAAACGTGCTACCAAATAAATTCCCGCCTTGACCATTGTAGCGGAATGGAGATAAGCACTGACAGGAGTTGGTGCCTCCATCGCATCAGGTAACCAAATATGAAATGGGAATTGTGCAGATTTCGTGAAAGCGCCAATTAAAATTAGAACTAAGGCTGGGATAAATAAAGGATGCCCCGTATATTGATCAATCGATGAAATGATCTCACGAATACTTGCTGAAGCAGTCATGGAATAAAGCATGATAAATCCAGTCAGCATAGAGAAACCGCCGCTAACTGTAATTAAAAGCGCCTTTTGAGCGCCATTTCGGGAACCTTTTCGATGATACCAAAAAGCGATTAATAGAAAGGACGAAATACTCGTTAGCTCCCAAAACACATACAAAACAAATAAATTTTCTGAAAACACAACGCCTAGCATTGCGGTCATGAATAGAAGTAAATACACATAAAAAGTGTGAAGGGATTCCTTCGATGATAAATAATAAATGGAATAAAGGATGACCAAGCTTCCAATCCCTGTGATTAATAGTGCAAAGATCATGCTAAGACCATCTAGATGAGTCGTAAAGTGAATGCCATAGGTAGGAATCCATTCGATTGTATGGAGATATGTTTCTCCGGACGCAACAGAAGGGATGAAACTTGCAAGCATAATAAATAGGATAATGGGAACAGCTAGAACAATCCATCCTATATGAAAGGGTAATTTCTTTTTAGAAAGGTACGGTAAGAATAATGCAATAAATAGGGGGATGACTATTGTTATGTTGATGGATAACAAAGTGAAACCTCCAATCTGTCTTGCCTCTATGTTGTGAACGCAGTCCTAATCCCCGTAAACACGTTAAAAAAGGCAGAAAACAATTTAAGATTTAATATGGACAAAATGGTAAAGGAAATACATGAACGATGGCAGAAGAGTAGCAGGCGAACCGAGATATGGGCATATGGGGCCCACAGATTGTGGGGGAATGGCTTATCCTTAGTCGTTCTTCCTATATTAAAGGCGTTTGCGCTATTCTTAAGAGGCCGGACATAAGTGTTTTTACTAAGGAAAAAAGCGAACTACTAGAGGGTATATACCTCCGCTCCGGAAATATACTTCGCTTTCCGCGGAGGAGTGGCAAGTCTCCTAGGCTTCACCTTCCGGGGTCTTGCCTAACTCTCACTTCCCGCAGGAGTCTACGTATATTTCCTCCGCTAAGATAACATATGATTCGTCTTTGGAGCTTAATTTTTTATTATGTCCCAGCCTCAATTGTTGCCCATATACATTTCTTTATTTTATGTATACTATATACAATAGTATACACGAATCCACTGAATAACGCACATGAGACGTTTTTAAAAAAATACGTATTTTTAGGATGAAATATGTTATATTGGATCAATAATGAAAATGATGAGTAAAAGTGAAGAAAAAATGAAGAGGTGGAATGACTCATGAGAAGAGTAAAGGGTCGTATGGATGAGTGTATTCTCGTCTGTGTTTATTACGGTCCGAATGGGGAGCGTCTTATTAGGCGTTGCTCTAAAATAGCGAATATGTTGAATTGTCCTTTCTATATATTGTCGGTAGATCCACGTCCATATGATGAATTCGATGCGGAAAAGTCGGCCTATGTAGAACGTTGGAGGGAATTAGCAGATGAATTAGAGGCGGAAGAATTTATTTTGCGGGATAATGAAAAACGCCCGTCTGCGAAGGTCATTGCAGATGCTGCTTATCATTATAATGTGACACAAATTATAATTGGGGAGACAGCGCAAAATCGATGGGAAGAAATTACAAAAGGATCATTTGTCAATGTTTTATTAAGAGAGATTTCTTTTGTTGACTTGCATATCGTTTCGGTCGATCGTACCATTAAAAGCGAAGAAGATGGGATCTATGAAAAAGGTGTTCGTTGCTTTCTAGTGAAGGATGAAAACGGTGGTTATCAATTAAGCTTCACTCTATCTAGACGATCCTGCTTTGAAGGAATTTTCTACAAGGAAATTGGCACAGACTTTAACACAGGTGTTTTTAAAATTGTTGTGAGTGGGAAAACCTGTCAGATCCACGTAACCGATAATCAAATTATGGAACCAGAGAAGTTGCCAACATGTTCTAATTAGATGAGTTGTTTCAAAAGGATATACATCCTTTGAAACAGCTCTTTTTTTAAAAATATATAATTGATTAGTGTTTGAACGCCTAAAATGCTTTAAAGGAAATATGCCCTTCAAGCGAATGAATCCTTTTTTAGAGAAGATCCGTATACTTTGTTATCAGGTCGCACGCATTTTAGTGATTATATGAAAAATAAAGGATGTGTCATTCTTGGCAGAATATGAAGATAAAGTAAGAGATGAACTGGTCTTATGGCAAAGGAAAATTTCAAAACGATCGAGCCTTTTTAATCGAATGTCGAAAACGACGCAAACAAAGATGAATAGCTTGATTCCGGAAAAAGTTCATAATGTGGTCACTGAAAGTATAAAAAATATGGCAAAGGCAACACTTGCTGGGTCTAATGTGACAACGAAAAAAGAAACGTTTATGGAAGTCAATCTTTATGAACAAGACAAAAAGGTAAAGCAAAAGCTTACGACGTATAGAAAAACAGCTGTGGTAGAGGGGGCGGGTACAGGGGCTGGCGGTATTTTACTGGGTTTGGCTGATTTTCCCCTCCTGCTGTCGATTAAAATGAAATTTTTATTTGAGGCAGCTACGATTTATGGGTTTGATACTAATAAATATGAAGAACGGCTATTTATCCTCCATGTCTTCCAGCTAGCATTCTCTAGTGATGAGAAACGAAAGGAAACATTTGAGACGATTAAACATTGGGAGAGCAAGAAGCGGGAACTGCTTGATATGGACTGGCGCGTTTTTCAACAAGAATATCGCGATCATATTGATTTGGTGAAAATGTTTCAATTAATTCCTGGAGTGGGTGCTGTTGTAGGTGCCTATGCGAATTATAATCTCCTTGATCAGCTTGGAGAGACAGCGATGAATGCTTATCGTTTACGCTTATTAGGTAGTTGAAATCAAGATGAAAGAAGAGTGGAACAGTAATGAAAGAACAGCCTATATCGATTCGTCTATTGACTAAAGCTGACTTCAATGTCATCGAAGCGGCTTTTAAAAAGCAAGGGTGGCATAAGCCAGCCTCACAATTTGAACAATATGCTCTGGAGCAGGATAACGGGGAAAGAGTGGTTCTCGTAGCCGAATACGTAAACAAGTTTGCTGGCTATGTCACAATAAAATGGCAATCGACCTATCCACCATTTTTAGAAAAGGGAATTCCAGAAATCGTCGATTTGAATGTGCTAATCCACAATCAAAATAAAGGGATCGCTACTAAGTTGATGGACGAAGCAGAGCGAATTGTCGCGGCTACACATCCCATCATTGGAATTGGTTTTGGACTTATGGAGGATTACGGCGCTGCCCAACGCTTATATATCAGCAGAGGCTACCTGCCAGATGGCCGCGGCATCTCCCAAAACGGAAAACAAATAAAACGTGGGGAACAAGTGCAAGTGAATGACGATTTAGCTTTATATTTAACGAAAGCTTTATAAGGTGCCTGACCCGCCTTAGAGTTTATCGAATTACTGGATTTACAACATTCTACCTATGTTCAATCCTTATCTATTCGTGTAGCATAAAGCCAAAATAGTTGTTTCGTGATAAGGAGGCGGCTACATGTTAGAGATGCTAGGGAATTTTCGTCATGAAATTCGGTCTACTTTAGAAAGAGTCCAAACCGCTTGGCAAACACTGGTTGGTAAGTTTCCGATCATTACCTATCTATATATGATTGTTTCGTGGATCTTTGTTATTGCTTTCATTATTAGTCTCTTTTTCTTGAAAGATTCGCGAACAATGGTGGTCCAGTTCTTATGGTCTTTTTATCTGATCGTGCAGTTCTGGATTCTTTGTCGAAGTAAAACGCTTACCTGGAAGCAATATACTCGTTTTTTCCTTGCGGGTGCTTGGTTTGTCGTTCCATTGACAGCCGTTATTGTTCTTCTCATTACAAAGTTATTTGGCGGGTTGACTTCTGATTTTTGGAGTATGTCTATCTTAACCCCTATTATGGAGGAAGTTTTTAAATTATTGCCGCTAGCTGCATATTTATATTTGTCTAGACGAGCTAGTTCTCTAAGTCTCACAGACTATGCTTTAATTGGAGCGGCAACTGGTGCGGGCTTTCAGCTCATAGAGGAGTTTGCCAGAAGAATTGCAGCAGGCAATATGTATGGATTTACTTTATTTGGCGGGCAAGTCCTTCATTGGGACTTCTTTACCCTTTTTCCCGGCTATATGGAGGAAAGCTTCATCCCAACCCGAATGACAGCTAATCATGCCCTGTTAACAGCAATGATTACCCTTGCCATTGGCTTTGCTATAAGGTTTAGAAAAAAGCTGAAAAACCTTACCTTTATTGTGCCGGGCTTCTGTCTATTTGTTGCTATAGTGGACCATGCCTTGTGGAATGGCAGCTACCAATTTCCAGATTGGATTAGGGCTTTTCATGGGTTATTAGGAAGCGGTTACCAAGCAAAAACCTGGTTTTTGATTATGTTAGGCATTGCTTTAATCATTGATTATGCCGACCTAAATAGAAATAAGGAGCAGATCCCGAGACTGCCGCATGAAAAAGCGATTAACCCTTTCTCTGAAATCTGGAATTTGATCATCGCTTTTTTCAGAAGTCGCCAGCATTATGGGTTTTTGTTGCATTTTTATCGAGAGCGTCGAGAGTTCAACTTGACTCTCCTCTATGGAAACAACGAAGCTAAGGAGACGCGTCTTTCACAATTAACGGAAAATGTTGAAAAATATTATCAAATCATTCTAGCAATTGCTGCGACGCTTTTAGTGATAATGATGTATAGCGGATGGGAATATGTAGCTAGTGGCTACGAGGCCTGTTTCGCCTGTCTATTTGATAGCCTACAAAATTGGTGGGATGGATTATCTGGTTGGGAAAAAGGAGCCATTTTTGCAGGAGCATTCGCTTTGACGGTTCCATTTCTAGGTGTTTGGTCTGCCCTTGTAGCTGTTTCAACTGGAATTGGTCTTGCTGCAAGTGGAAAAGAGATTGCGGATGTGATCCGCCATCCGAAAAAACTCATGAATCCTGAATATATGGCAGCCTCAGTGCTGACGATTGGTATGAGCCGCCTGCCTTTTGGTAAAATTGTTTCCAAGAAAATATTAAAAGCAGGAAAAGGAATTGAACGCTTTGAGCTTACAACGGCTAGTGGCTTGACGTATCGAACATCTATTGGCAGTAAAGGAGAGCTTCTCTCAGTTTTTGCAAAACTCGAAAAGCGCCATTTGGGAAAGGGGACAGATACCAATGCTGCCTCAAGAAAATATGTAAGAAAGCTTGGAAAGTCAACGGATGATGCTGGACATGCGATTGGCAAGAATCTTGGGGGACTTGGCAATAAGTACTCTGGAAATATTTTTCCGCAAAATCTGAGTGTAAACAGGGGATCATTTCGAGAATTTGAGAAATTAATTGCCAAAGAAGTAGCAGCTAATAAAAATGTATTTATCCGGGTTGTCCCTAAATATACGCCCGGTTCGACGAGACCTTTTGAGATTGCCTATCATGTGAGAATTGACGGAGTGATGATTAAGCGGGTTTTCCCAAATCCATAAGGTGATACTTTAATCAGTGGGGTTATATCGACGCACAGGATGTCGCGAACTTAGTCTGCTTCCTTATCCTACACGGATGAGAAGAACAAAGGCAAAATTCTCGACATCCTGTGACCCACCTTCTATTGACTTACGCAAGCAGAAATAGCAAATTTGCTAGTAGCTAGGCGCTGAAGCTAGATTAGGGCAGTTATCCCCGTACAAAGCCTTAAGGTAGGCTATTACTACCCGTTAATGCGGGATAAATGACAAGGAGTTGAAGAAAAATGTCCGGTTATGTTTTAAAAATAGATGAGGCAGAGTCACAGCAAAAAGAAAGCGATCATTCTTTTATTGGTGGTCAGCCTCGACTTCCAGAGGATAGACCAATACCTCATTGTCAATTATGCGGTGCTGAACAAACCCTTTTTTTTCAAGTCGCATTTCCGGAAGGGCATTTATGGGAAGGGTTAACAATGGCTGTTTTTCATTGCACAAGCTGTGCTCATGAGGGGGAGCGTATTCCAGAAATATTGCCAGTTCCTTTAAAAGGGGCCAATATTCCGAAAGGATTTCTTGAGTCCTACCAAAGAAATTTTAAAATTGAAATCTTTGCGACGAAAGAAGGGGTGATTCGAAGAGATTATCAAGAGAACATTCAATTTAAACGTTGGATACTTGAGGCTGTAAACGGAGATCCCGAGGCTAATAAAGTGGGCGGGAAGCCTAATTGGCTTCTGGAAGATGAAGCGCCAGCCACTTATGATGGAAAAGTGCCGATGTTTTTCCTTATGCAATTAATGGAGGATTTTCAGTTTGAACTCGTGGAAGATGCTCCACCGCAAATGCAAATTGGGTTGAGGGGTGACCCTGAGCCTTCTCAGGAACGGTATTATGAGCTTTTTTTAGCCAATCAGCTTTATTTTTTTGGAACGGAAGAAAAATCAGATCCACTAGTTTATGTATTGACACAGATTTAGAGAGGGGTATCCATAGAATACCTCATCGATCAGGAATAATCGTATTCCGAAAGGATACACATTTTCTTGGCGCATGGAAGATGAGGCCGGGACCAAGGAAAAAAGCGAATCACTAGAGGGTATATACCTCCGCTCCGGAAATATACTTCATTTTCCGCGGGATAGTGGCAAGCCTCCTCAGGCTTGGGCTGCTCCCCTAATGTTGGACACTCCATCCAACATTAGGAGGTCTTGCCTAACTCTCAGGAGTCTACGTATATTTCCTCCGCTAAGACCTTGGAGCTTAACTTTTTATTATGTCCCAGCCTTTTTACCATAGTATGGTAAAAAGAAAGAGAAAATTTTGAGAGGAGTTTCATATTTTGGCAAATCCTATTTATCATCGCCTACAACCGGCTCCTGTTCATGGGGGATACAAAGAGAAAGATTATTTTATTTGGTGCGGATCATGTGTAAAAGGGGAAGACGGAAGATATCATTTATTTGCATCGCGTTGGGAAAGAAATCTTGGTTTTGGTGCCAATTGGTTATTTAACTGTGAAGTCGTCCGAGCTTCTAGTGATACCCCGGAAGGTCCTTACCGCTATGAGGAAGTGGTATTGGGACGAAGGGAACGCATCTATTTTGACGGAATGAATCAACATAATCCTTATATACAATATTGGAACGGTACGTATTATCTCTATTATATGGGTACAACATACGGCGGGCCTATCCCAACGCCGGAAAATCCACCGTCCAGTGAACGTGTATTAGAGGTGTGGAATAATAAGCGTATAGGTCTTGCGACAGCAACTTCTGTATTCGGGCCCTGGGAGCGATTGAATACGCCTTTACTGGAACCCCGTCTAGGGAAATGGGATGGTACGGTGACCACTAATCCTGCGGTAACGATTTTGCCTGATGGAACAACCTATATGATCTATAAATCACGAGAATATGCAGGCGCTACCCTTCAATTAGGGGTTGCGATGGCTGATCAGCCTGATGGCCCATTTCGCCGCTTATCAGATGCTCCCATCCTGAACTTCTCAGATCCTGATTTGCATGTAGAAGATCCTTTCTTATGGTATTCCGACAATCGTTTCCATCTGTTGGTCAAGGACGACTTCAAAAATAATTCCAATGGATTAACGGGGGAATGGGGCGCTGGTGTCTATGCAAGTAGCACAGATTGCTTACACTGGGATATCCACAAAGAAAAGGCTTATTCACGAACAGTGAAATGGGATGATGGTACCCAGAAAAAAATGACGAATTTGGAAAGACCTTTTTTATTAATAGAAGATAATGTTCCCACCCATCTATTTGCAGCGACAGGCATCGGGGAAGTGTGGAATTTCGACCATACATGGAATATGGTTATTCCTCTTGCTTAACTAAAGCCCAAGACTGACTTTAGATTTCAAAAAGTTCACTAGATGAAGGAGATGTTGGTTTGCCACAAGTTTGGGGAAATTGTGATAACGATATAAAACAGTATGTGATCGAATTGAATGCAATTTTAAAAAATCATTTAGGAGATACCTTAGTTGGGATCTATCTCCATGGTTCGCTAGCAATGGGGAGCTATTATCGGCCAAAAAGTGATATTGATTTGATCGTTGTGGTTGAGCAAAAACTTCCTGCGACTTTATCTGAAAACGTAGGAATAGCTATTGCCCGCCATGCTGAGAAGCGACCGACCATCGGGAATATTGAACTTAGTGTGATCACCTCCAAGGTCGCGAAGGAGATACCGATCCCAACTCCCTATGAACTTCATTATAGCTCCGATTGGCATGAAACTATTTTACAAAAGAAGGTAGATTATCGTACTGAAAGAATTGATGAGGATTTGCCCACACACCTGATGTATGTTGTGCAACGCGGGATTTGTCTAGGTGGACAATCGATTGAGGGTGTTTTCGGAGAGATAAACTGGAATGATTTTATGGCAGCGGTGCTCGACGATTTAAAATGGATTTTAGAAGATGAGCATATTATCGAGACGCCCTTTTATAGTGTATTGAATATTTGTCGCGTGTTTCAATTGCTAGATGAGAGAGAGGAAATAGTGCATAGCAAGGATGAAGGTGGGGAATGGGGACTTACACATTTTCCAAAAGAATATCATCCCATCATCCAACAAGCAATTGAAGTCTATCGTTCCTCGGATTCTATTGAAGAACAGCAGAGGAAAACGGGTGGATGCGAGTGGGAGCGAGAACAACTACTCGCTTTAAGAGATTATGCCCGTATCCTTATGAAAGAAGGTAAAATACTAGATGTTTAGTCATTATGGCAAGCTTAGTACAGAACTTTATGATCATACAAAACCGTTGGGGCAGTCGATCAATGGCGATATCGACTACTATCTCAATCGATTAAAAAACGTCGATGGAAGAGTATTAGAAGCTGGGGTGGGTTCTGGAAGATGTCTTATCCCATTGTTAGAAAAAGGACTTATAGTAGATGGGATTGATTATTCTCCAGATATGCTACAGTCGTGTCGAAATCGCTGTCAACAACGTGAACTTACTCCTGAATTATACGAAATGCGACTAGAGGATTTTACACTTCCTCATCAGTATCAGGCGATCATTATGCCAACTGGCACCTTTTGTTTGATCGAATCACGTGAAAAGGCAGTTATGGTGCTGGAAAATTTTAAGCAACATTTAGCGAGTGGAGGCCGTATTATCGTAGACTTATTACTTCCTTACGATTTTAAGGAGGGGGCGAGCACAACTGAAGTATTTTCTCTTCCTAATGGTGAAGGTATGACACTAGAAAGTAAATCTGTTCATATAAATTGGGTAGTACAGCGAACAACTACCCTTTTAAAATATGAAAAGTGGAGGGCTGGGCACTTGCTTGCAACAGAATTACAGGAATTACAATTGAGTTGGTATGGAGTTGAAGAATTCACGTTGCTATTAAAAGAGCTAGGCTATCAAAATATCATTTGTTCTTCAAATTATGTACATGGTAGATACCCAACGGATCCGGATGAAATCATTACATTTGAGGCAGAAGTTAGATGATTATTTGGGTGAATGGCACATTTGGTAGTGGGAAAACAACCGCAGCTTATGAATTACAAAGAAGAGTTGAAGAGGCCTTTGTTTATGACCCGGAGAGATTCGGCTATATGCTGATGGCCAATGTGCCAAAAGAGGTTGCAAAGGATGATTTTCAAGATTATTCGTTATGGCGAGAGGCAAATTATCGTTTATTAAAACAGCTAGACCAAGAATACAATGGTGTTTTAATTGTGCCAATGACCTTAACAAATGAGCAATATTTTGACGAGATAATAGGCAGATTAAGAGAAAATGGTGTCATTGTTCAGCACTTTACGTTAAAGGCCTCTAAATCGACGATCAAAAAGCGATTATTAAAACGTTGGGAAGGGGAGAACTCATGGGCCTATCAGCAAGCTGAGGGGCGACTACAAAGTTTGGAAAATAGCCTGTTCAAGGAACATATCCAAACCGATAGTTTATCGATTGAGGAAGTAGTGAAAACAATTGCGAGACTGTCAGGGGTTGAGCTAAAGCCTGATCATCGAAGCCCGTGGAGGAAGAAACTAGATCGCCTAGCTGTGTCGTTAAAGGAAATAGGAATTATCAAGCAAGGAAAGCATTGAAGGTGGTTGCTATA
The DNA here is from genome assembly GCF_017355205.1 of Bacillus sp. SD088. Taxonomy (GTDB): domain Bacteria; phylum Bacillota; class Bacilli; order Bacillales; family Bacillaceae_C; genus Lederbergia. The sequence goes on along the minus strand of NZ_JADIJK010000042.1, from coordinate 7,095 downwards.
CTAACTTTATTTTTTAAAAAAGAGATTTAACCCTTATAGGATAGAATATGAGGTGATTTCATTTTGAAAATGAGAACAGAGAAAGAAATGATGAGTTTAATTGTTGGGACTGCTGAGGAAGATGAGCGCATTCGTGCTGTGGTCATGAATGGTTCGCGAACGAATCCGCGAGCACCGAGGGACTGTTTTCAAGATTATGATATTGTATATGTCGTAAGGGATTTGCCAACTTTTACAAAAAATCATCAATGGATCCAGCAGTTTGGTGAGATCATGATTATGCAAATGCCAGAGGATATGTCTTTGATCCCTCCCGATAATAATGGAGTTTTTGTCTATTTAATGCAATTCACAGATGGGAACAGGATTGATTTAACCTTAGTTCCTGAGGAAAGAGCGGGTGAACTAATCAGTTATGATCATGATAGTTTGAGTATCATCCTACTGGACAAGGATCATTTGCTCAAACCATTCCCTACTGCTAGTGATCGGGATTATTGGGTACAACCACCCACAGCAAAACAGTTTGCTGATTGCTGTAATGAATTTTGGTGGGTGAGTCCCTATGTTGCCAAAGGGCTCTGGCGTGAAGAACTTTCCTATGCAAAAGAAACGATGGATATTCCTGTTAGAAATATGCTTATGAAAATGCTGGAGTGGCAAATTGGTATTGCCACGGAGTTTTCTGTCAGTGCAGGCAAAAGCGGGAAATACTTTAAGCACTATCTTGATGAGCAAACCTGGGAGCAATTTGTCCAAACCTATCCGAATGGAGAGTATGACAATATATGGAAGGCGCTGTTTGTAATGGGAGATTTATTTCGAACATCTGCGCAAAAGGTCGCCGCCCATTTTGACTATCAATATCCAGAGGCAGACGATGCTAGGGTAACAGCCCATTTGCATCATGTTCATTCTTTGCCAAAGGATGCTAAAGCAATGTATTAGCTGGAGAGGGGGAATTCGACCGGTTATATTTGTTCCAATGGTGCTTTTTTGCTTTTTGACATGAAAGCATGAAGGGAGTAATCTGTTCTTATAAAATATAGAAGGCGGTTTTGGTATGAAGCGAATGGTCCCCCATCTAAGGATTAAGAACTGCAAAGAAGCGATCGAATTCTATCAGCAAGTATTTGGTGGAGAAATCAAAAATACACAATTAGGTGACGGAATGGAAATGTTTAAAGGTCATGAAGGGAAGTATATTCATGCAGAGCTTCATATCAATGAAGCATGTGTGCTATATTTTGCTGATGTCTTTGCTGATAAAATAGTGAATGGAAATGCGATTTTGCTTGGACCTGATCTAGATAGTGAAGAGGAAATCACCCAAATATACGAAGCGCTGTCCAAAGAGGGACAGATTCAAATGGCGCTACAGGATACTTTCTGGGGAGCGAAACATGCGATTGTAAAGGATCAATACGGGATCACTTGGGAATTAAATTATTCAAAGTAAAGTTGTTTGCGATTTTCAGATCGCCTTTGTCATAAGAGTAGCTGTCCAAACTTGGACAGCTATTTTATAGAGTGGAGTATAAATACTCCCGTATAGATGTGAAATACTGTCGTATAGCATAAAATACTATCGTATAACACCAAATACTCCCGTATAGCCACGATTTACTCTCGTATAGAAAAATATAATCATTCCTCCAGTAATGCAATCACTCTACTCCGCATATAATCATAGGCATCCTTGTCGTTTTTCTTTGCAAAGAAGCGAAGGCCATCAATCCCTTTAAAGAGCAAATAGCAGCGTAACCTCTCTTCAAAATAAGGAATGTCTTTTCCACTTTCGATCCACGATTTTCTTACTCGCTGTGGAAATTCAAGATGTGGCGCCCAAAAATGCAAACCAGCAAGATCAAACATAAAGTCACCATACATTGCCATTTCCCAATCGACTATGCCTGTCACTCTCTGTCCATCAGAGAGCATATTGCCTAGATGAAAGTCACCATGAACAAGATGTGGTTCAGAAGGAGAATAGTCAGCCAGGGCCATCATTTTGTCAAAGCCTTCCGTAAATAAAGTTTTCTCTAAAAAGCTATCCGTATAGAATCTTGTCCAATTGTGATGGAAACCTTCTTGGGCTGGATCGAAAAAATGAATCAATGTTTCCTGCCAATTCCTTTGGCCAGTTACTTGGTTTGCTGTGATTGTTCCAAAACCAACAGCTGGATCAATTGGAATTTGACTCATATATGTAAAATGAATGGCCAATTGATTTAGAATCGCCTCTACTTTATTTTCTTCATCCCAATCACTTATTGGTTTACCCGCTGCCTTTTCGCTGATAGCATAATACATATCAGGCAGACTTCCAATTTTAACTACCTTTGGAATAGGAAGGGAGGGGGAAGAGTATTTTTCATACATATATTTTGCTTTATCGAACGATTCCCGATCGCTTTTAAAATGAACCACATATTCCTTTTGTAGATGGTTGAAGCTAAATACTCGACTAAGCTCTCCCATCTCAATCGCCGTCACATTGGAAGCTGGTTCTTTAAAAAGATCGTTTAGTTTGCTAGTTGCCTCATAAACATCCATATGTAATTTGAAAGACTGCATTTTAAGGCTCCTCCCATATTAAGTTTTTGTTGCCATTTATAGAGTTTTCATTTAGAATAATAAATAGTTCTTTATTAAGAACGTACGAGATTCTTATAGAAAGAAGGCACATAAATGGATGTAAAAAGAGTTCGTGACTTTCAACAGAAACAAACCTTATCACCCAATCTCTCGAAAAGAGCAGAAGGCGAGCATCAAGATCGTCAGTCTGAAGAGCTTTTGAGAGTTTTACAAAGAATCGAAACTAAATTAGATGTCTTACTTATGCAGAGGCCCAAATGATGATAAAAGGACGAACTCTTTACTTGGACACATTTTTCAGCCCTCTCCAGAAAGTAAACCACTACTTCCTTAATTGTGGTTATTTCTTTGGAGAAAACGAGAAAATATAAACTCGGTAAGAAAGAAGATGGCCAACCCTGATATCAGGATGACAAAAGAGCTTTGAATAAGGGGTGCTCCTTTGAAATTTTCAAAGAAGGCATTAATAAAAAGAATCGAACTCCAAAAAATAAAAGTAATCGTTAAGGCGAAATGGACCGCCTTTAGCTGATAGTTAGGATTTTCTTTGAAAAAGATAAAACAAACCTCCCCTTTAGTGATATCATGCAAGCAATACCCGTGATCAGGTACAAACCACGGATATTGTTCACAGTTACTTTCCTACAATTCCTCTTCCAAATTGCGTTTTTGGTGCAATAATTGTTGGAATTCCTCTTCTAATTCTGGCGAAGGTTCAATACTCAGTCGACTGAGGACATCGGTTATTTTCGTCTCGAGTAAAAGTCGCTTATCCTCTGATGCATCTCGCTCCATTTTTACACTTGCTTGTTTATATTCCTTATAACTTCCATCAAAAACCTGTAATTCCTGCTTTTCAATTGTTAAAATTCGATTGGCAATCGATTCAATGAAACGACGATCATGAGAAACAAAGATAACGGTGCCTGCGTAGCCCTGGAGCAGGGACTCTAGTGCCTCCACAGCTTGGATATCAAGGAAGTTTGTCGGTTCATCCATGATAATAGTATTAATATCACTTACAAAGATTTTGGCAAACGCGACTTTAACACGCTCACCGCCACTTAAAACAGACACGTTTTTATAGACATCCTCACCGAAAAAGTGCAGTCTTGCAAGCACAGTGCGGATAAAACTTTCTTCTTGTGTGGAGGTGGAGCGAACATTTTCCAGAATCGATTGGTCGGGTTGTAAAACATCTAAGTTCTGACTAAAATAGCCAATTTTCACAGCAGGGGAAAAGTATATGCCTTGTTCTTGACGAAGCAATTTCTTGATAAGCGTTGTTTTTCCGCTGCCATTCGGTCCGATAATAGCTAGCTTATCCCCACCCTTTACCTGAAAATGGGCCGGTTGCCAAAGGATTCGCTCTTCGATTTTCCCTAAGACACCCTCTACCCTCAGAATGATCCGGCCTTTAAACGTTTCTTCGTTCGGTAGATTCATTTTAATCGATGGCAATTCCTTCACTTTCTCCACTTTTTCTAATTTTTCTAGGCGGGTCTCAATCGATTTGCCAGCTTGGCGAAGCTTTTTTTGCTTATTAGCGAAATACGGCTTTGCCCCTTTAATCCTTGCATCGGATGCACTTAAGTTTTTCGGAGTTTTTGTAGCACGAGCTGCTTTCTGTTCTTTTAATACGAGTGCCTCCTCTAATTGTTGCTTCTTCCGTTCGTATTGTTCATAAGCGCTCTCTTGTTGCCTTCGTTCTAATTCTTTTTGTGTCACATAATCAGCATAATTTCCTTTGTATTCTTTGATCTGTCCTTCTTCTAATTCCCAAATGGACGTACATAGAGCATCAAGGAACGCTCGGTCATGGGAGACGAGGATGAAGGCTCCTGGCCATCTCTGTAATTGTTTTTCAAGCTTTTCAATATGTTCCGTATCTAAATTGGTAGTCGGTTCATCAGCAAATAAGAGATCTGGCCTCTTGGCCAACGCTTGATTAATATACTCCTGTGTCACTTCACCGCCACTTTTAGTTGTATTCGTCTTTTTTAATTGAGGAAGGAGTTCGCTCCCAGCATAAGAGTCAACTTTTCCGGATTCTGGTTGTTTTTCTTGTGCTAATAGCTCTAATAAGGTTGTTTTTCCGCTTCCATTTGTTCCAACTAAGCCAATCCGATCATTTGCCTGAATTTGCAAATGCTCTGTCTCAATTAATAGGCGATCCTGCACATAATACTTTAGCTCGGTTGCTTCTAGTAACATCATCGAATCATCTCCATAATTTAAAATTAGGAGACAAAAAAGCCCCCTATATCCATCAGAATAGGAGGCATACGGGTAACACAAAAAGAGACATGACTCCCTTTTTGCCCAACAGGTAAAACCAATCCTATTCTGAAAAGATCGTTCGAAGACATGTGAAAGTAAACAGATCAATATCTGTGCTTTACCACGTTTCGTGCGACTGTTTTCAAAAAATAGGATTAGTTTCGCATCTAATTGGGTCACCCTTCCGTTTTTAGTTACTGTCACTGTAGCAGAGGGGGAGGAAAAAGTCAATGCGGTCTTGTCCAAAGTTTTCGCATTCCTGTAAAATAATAGCGTCTATAAATTTAGATAACTGCCGCTTGAAATTAGGTGTAAATTATCCCTCTAAGAGCACTGTGTAAATGATTTGTATCCCATTTAATTCTGCAATTAATCTATACGTATTGTTATTATTTGTGGAGAAAATCTCTGTTCCTACCTCTAGTTTGGTGGAAGTAGTGAACAATAGTATAGTGTAATGACAATGTTTGTAATGGAGTGGTTCAGATGACGAAAAAAGTGCTCATTTGTTTGAGCGTTCTTGTGATAGGGATGGTGGCTTATTTCTTCTGGCGAGGTTGGCAGGAGCAGTCTGCTCCAAGTAGTAAAAAGAATCAAGAGGAATTAATAGCGTCTATTTTTCGCGAGGCCAAACTAGGAAGAGTTCCGGAAGTTCCTTTGGTTGCTGGAGAATCCAGTCTCCAGGAAGTCTATAAGCTGTGGGGAGATGCTGATAAAACCGACACACTTGCTGAAGGGGTATATCAACATTATGACGATCAAGAAATGACGATAGGCTCGCGGACAGATCGGGTGGTGGATATTCGTTCCTATGCCTCTGAACTGGGGGGTATTCATTTAGAAACCATTGAAAAATTAAAAGGTAAACCAGATGATATTCGTTATTATCAAGATGAACATGTTGATCAAATGATCTTAGTGTACAACGTGACGAAGAGTGAACAATTGAAATGGATATTGCCAAAACCGACAGAATCGGAACAAAATCCAGCGGTTGATCATATTTCGCTTTATTCGGATTCGGGCAAAGCACTAAGAGCGCAGAAGAATGTGACCGAGCAACTGAATGATATGAATATACGTGAAAAAATCGGGCAAATGATTTTTGTAGGGCCAGATGGAGCAGAGTTGGATGAGGGGACAAAAGAGCTAATCACGCATCACCAAGTTGGCGGCTTTATCTTCTTTTCGGAAAGTCTGCAAACTTCGGAGCAAATGCTCACGTTATTAAATGACATAAAGAAAGAAAACACGCAGAATCCCTTTCCGCTTTTCCTAGGGGTGGACCAGGAAGGTGGGCAGGTTTCCAGGTTCCCTGATGATATCTTGTCTCTGCCAACGAATGAAGAGATTGGGATGTTGAACAATCCAACCTTTTCCTATCAAGTGGGGCAGGTGCTTGGAGAACAACTTAAGGCATTTGGGTTTAATCTTGATTTCGCTCCTGTGCTCGATGTTAACAGTAATCCAGATAATCCTGTGATTAATGATCGTTCATTTGGGCCCGACCCACAGCTTGTGAGTAGGTTAGGGATTGAAACAATGAAAGGAATTCAATCACAGCAAATTATGTCTGTGATCAAGCATTTTCCTGGACATGGGGATACGGCCGTTGATTCTCATTTAGAGCTTCCTATCATTGAGAAATCTGTTAAAGAAATGGAGAAGTTGGAGCTCATCCCGTTTCAAAAGGCAATCGATGAGGGGGCTGATATGGTGATGGTCGCCCATATTTTAATTCCAGAAATAGATCCTGCGTATCCATCCTCCATGTCAGAAAAGGTGATCACCAACTTATTGAGAGACCAACTTCATTTTACCGGTGTTGTTGTGACTGATGATATGACGATGAAGGCGATCACGAATCAATATGAGATGGGGGAAGCAGCCGTCCAATCTGTTAAGGCGGGAAGTGATGTGATCTTAATTGCCCACGAATATGACAAGGCGAAAGAAGCGATCGAGGCACTTGTTCATGTAGTAGAAACGGGTGAATTGAGTGAAAAGAGAATCGATGAAAGTGTACGTAGAATTTTAGAATTAAAAAGGAAATACGCCATTCAAGACCAACCCGTTGAAAAGGTAGATGTACAGAAATTAAATAAAGCGATGGAAGAACTGCTGCAGGAATATACGGAAGAATAAAGAAGCTGGGACATAACTAAAATGTTAAGCAAAGACGAACAATGCATTACTTTAGCGGAGGAAATATACGTA
>NZ_JADIJK010000041.1 GCF_017355205.1 Bacillus sp. SD088 | reverse complement strand
AGGCCGTGCCCGAAATCGAGGGTCAGGGCAAAAAGTGTAACGGCGAGAGTCATGGCCGTGCCCGAAATCGAGGGTCAGGGCGAAAAGCGTAACGGCGAACGCCATGGCCGTGCCCGAAATCGAGGGTCAGGGCAAAAAGTGTAACGGCGGATGCCATGGCCGTGCCCGAAATCGAGGGTCAGGGCAAAAAGCGAAACGGCGGATGTCAAGGCCGTGCCCGAAATGAAGGAGAAAGGTAAAAAGCGTAACGGCGAACGTCATGATCGTCCCCAACCATAGAGAAGTGAAAAACGCCATGGCCCGGGTAAGATTTCTAAATAAAAAGAATAGCGAGATTTTATCAAGAACAGGAGGAAATGGTATGAATCTATTGGAAACCTTACAAACAAATGCAATGCCAGAGGAGTATCGAAAGATGTCCACAGAGAATTTGGAAGAGAAAGTGCGCAAGGTGAAAGAGAAATTAGGAAAAAAGTTATTTATTCCTTGCCACCACTATCAAAAGGATGAGGTATTTCAATTTGCGGATACTACCGGAGATTCTCTAAAGCTCGCGCAGTTATGTCAAGAGAATCGTGAAGCAGAGTATATTGCCTTTTGTGGTGTGCATTTTATGGCTGAAACTGCGGATATTCTGACGACAGAACATCAAAAAGTCTTTTTACCAGATATGCGGGCAGGATGTTCGATGGCAGATATGGCGGATATTCATCAAACAGAACGGGCATGGGAGAAGCTCCAAGCTCAATTTGGCGATACCATTCTTCCTTTGACTTATGTAAATTCGACGGCAGCTATTAAAGCATTCGTTGGAGAGCATGGAGGGGCAACCGTTACATCCTCTAATGCTGAAAATATGGTGCAATGGGCCTTTCAACAAAAGGAACGAATTCTCTTTTTACCTGACCAGCATTTGGGGCGGAATACCGCTTATAACTTAGGTGTTAGCTTGGAAGAAATGGCAGTCTGGGATCCAATCCAAAACGAATTGGTCTTTGATGGACCAATTGAGAAGGTGAAGGTAATTCTTTGGAAAGGACATTGCTCGGTGCATGAGAATTTTACCGTAGCTAATGTAAAGCAGGTGCGCGAGGAGTATCCCGATATGAAGGTTATTGTCCATCCTGAGTGTAGCCGTGAAGTCGTTGCTCTTGCAGATCTAGCCGGTTCGACGAATTATATTATCCAAGCAATTGAAAGCTCAGAGCCTGGATCAGCTTGGGCAATTGGTACTGAGATGAATCTGGTCAAACGGATCATTCAGCAGCATCCTGATAGGCACATTATTTCACTGAATCCACATATGTGTCCATGTCTTACGATGAATCGCATTGATTTGCCCCATCTTGCTTGGTGTTTGGATTCAATTGAACAAGGAGAAGATCGAAACATCATTCAAGTTGATGAAAAGACATCTTCTTTTGCCATGCTGGCATTGGAAAGGATGTTGGCATTATCATAGGAAGAGAGTCTTCTTGAATTTATACATCATCAAGAGAAAGGAGGAATGGGTTGAAAATTAGGTTAAGTGAATACAATAAAAGTTGGGTGCACATGTATAAGGATGAGACTTGCCTTTTAACAAGGATTTTTGGAGAAGAAATTGTCAGGTTTGAGCATTTTGGCAGTACATCAGTCCCAGGCATGAAGGCGAAGCCTGTGATCGATATGATGTGTCTCGTGAAAGATATAGAGAAAATAGATTCATGGAATGAACAGATGCGATCGCTTGGCTATGATATTGCCGGCGAATGGGGAATCAAGGGGAGAAGATTATTTCGGAAAGGTGGAGAGCACCGAACTCATCATATTCATGTGTACCAATTTGACCATCCGGAGATTTCCCGTCATTTAATTGTAAGGGATTATTTAAGAACCCATCCCGAGGAGGCAGAACGCTATTCACTAAAAAAGGCAGAGCTCGCACAGTGTTTTGATGATACTCGTTTTTACAGTAAGGCAAAAAGGGATTTTGTTCAGGAGTTGGAGCAACGAGCATTAGAATGGTTTCAAACGAGAGGCTAATATGTGAGGGGGAGCGACATGCCCTCTCCCGTTAGCTATTTTTTAGTTTTCGATTTTTCATCATCTTTAAATAAAACTGCACCAATACTTCTGCAAAGACAAGTCCCATCGCAATCGCACTTGCTACGATAAAGGCCTTGGTGGCAAGGGGAATCGCCTCAGCATAATCATTACTCACAACGTGACGCATAGCGTTATAAGCAGTGCCTCCTGGTACTAGTGGAATAATCCCTGCAACGATAAACGTAATAATCGGAGTTTTATAATATTTGGCTAGTATATGACCAATCAAGCCGACGACAAAGGCTCCACCAAAAGCGGCTTGGACAATATCAATCCCAGCATCCGTCATCACTAGGTACATCATCCATCCCCCCATGCCGACAAGTCCACAATGAAGCAAAGCTTTTCGGGGAGCATTAAAAATAATCCCGAAACCAATCGAAGCTATTAAACTTAATGTAATTTGTGCGAGGTAATAGGGCATTAATCATTCTCCTCTCTTTTTAAAGCTGTATGGGATCTCTTTAATTCTTCATAGGATCTGTTTAATCCCGCATAGGATTAACTTAATCCCATATAGCTCAATTTAATCCCGGATAAAGGAAACTCTCTCTTTCATAGCCATATCGAATAGGTAACAGCAACCCCAGCACCAATTGCGAGGGCGGTTAAAATGGCTTCTGCTCCTTTCGATAATCCTGAGACGAAGTGGCCGGCCATCAAATCACGAATTGCATTGGTGATCAGTAATCCAGGGACAAGAGGCATAACAGAAGCAATCACGATCAAATCCAATTGCTGACCGATGCCAAATCTGACAAATAAAAGTGATACCAAGGCAATAACAAATGCCGCTATAAATTCAGCAAAGAATTTTACTTTTGTTTGATTATGAATGAGAAGCATCGCAGTAAAGCCTAATCCGCCGACAATCATGGCGGGGAGATAATCAGCCCATACCCCTTTAAACATAATCAAAAAGCTCCCAGTTGAAATGGTTGCGGCTAAGATTTGCACCCAAATGGGAAAAGAGAGATTTTCCTTCGCCAGTTTTTTAAGAGCTTGAAAAGCCTCATCGTATCTAAGTTCTCCTTCCGCCATTTTCCGAGAAATATGATTAACGCGAGCGATCTTTTCAAGGTCCGTTCCGCGCTGACTAATGCGAACAAATTGGGAGGAATCGGAGCCCTCTAGTGAAAAAATAATGCCGGTCGGGGTCACAAAGCTTTGGCTTTCTGAGCATCCATAGGCCGCTGCCATTCGCATCATCGTATCTTCCACTCGGTAGGTCTCAGCTCCACTTTGCATTAATATTTTCCCTGCTAACAGGCAGGTTTCTACGAGTTTTTTTTCTTCTGCTGGCTTCAAAACCCTCACGTCGCTTTCATTGAGGTGAAAATAGGAGGAAATTATACCGGGGGATGGATAAGCTAAGTCCCCCTAATGCTCCGTCCAAGTTCCCACTAGCTTTTCTGTGCCCGAACATCGGGTAATTTAATTTTTAAGGTAAACTGGTCCTTAATAAAAGAAAAGTCGAGGTTACCTTGATGGTTTTTCACAATTCTCTGTATCTCCTGGGTGCCCAGTCCCTCATGATTACCTCGTTTGCTTGATTCTGCTCTAGATGTATACAATCGTTCAAGAATTCGATCTTCAATGGGCAAGGTATGATTTCGCGAAACAATAATAAAAATTCCACTCTGTTTTCGGCAACTTAGTACTACTTTCCCACCAGGTACCTCTGCTGCTGCCTCTATCGCATTTTCCAAGATATTGCCAACCAAGGCAATTAAATCGTACTCTGCTAAAGGTAAGCCTGATAAAGCTTGGTGAAGCTGATAGTCTAATACAACATTGTTTTCCTTTGCTTTCTTGTTGCAGCCATACAGGCATCCAGCGACAATATTGGATTCATTATGTAACACTTTATCTAACGCCGTAAACCGTGCCGCCACATCTTGCGTATAGCTTTCTGTATCGGGAGAATTCCCATCGGCATATAAAATCGCTGATACATGTTTTTGTAAATCATGGCGCTGTCTTCTTAATTCATGTAAAAGGGTTGTTTGTTGCTTATAGTTTTTTATAATTTCACCTGTTTTACTTTGCTCTACTAAGAAGGTGGTTTGATAAAAATGTAAGGCGACAGTTTGTAGTACCATCCCTAAAAGCAGCAAAGGAGTATCGGTCCCGAAACTTGCCATAAACCAGCAAAGTTGCAGGATTACTGTTATTCCTTTCCATGAACGCGGCAGTTCATCCCCTTTGGTAAAAAATAGTTGATAAAGTGTGCCGGCTAAGATAAACAGCGTGAAAATATAGTGGTTCTCTAACAATGTCCAACACAGTGCGAAAAGCCATGGGAGGAACAGGAGGAATTTTACCATCTTTTCACCTCAAAAATAATACTTTTGCAAATAATCCATTTTGTCTTTGGTCAGCATGGCAATTTTTTTCGTGCCATCAAAAGAAACACTGTATGACTTTTTTGTATAGACCGAAAAACTTTTCACAAAGTGAAGATTAATGAGAAAAGAACGATGAGACCGAATAAAGTTATTTTCCCGGAGGCTTGCTTCTAATTCGTTCATCGATAAATAGGTCGTATGTTCATCATCAATAGTATAAATCGTAGTGGATCGTCCTGTCCGTTCGGCAAAAATAATATCTTTCTTGGGAATCATTTCAATATGCCCTTTTTGCTTGAGGACAAGACGCCCTGTTAAATTACCAGCGTGTTGTTTTTCACGGAAGCGCGCCAAAGACTGTTGCAGTCGTTCTTTTGTATAGGGCTTTAATATATAATCATGCACATTTAATTCAAAGGCTTGCACTGCATACCCACTTTTGGCGGTTACAAAAATAACGGTAATTAACAGTCCATGCGTTTGAATGATGTCGGCAAGCTCATACCCCGAAATACCAGGCATCTCAATATCTGCTATCAATAACTCAATCTTGTTTTTCTGGATTTCCTGATACGCATTTTCTGAATCTGTTGTGGCAAAGACGAGTTCTACATCCTCTTCTTCTTGCAAAATAAAGGTCAATTTATCTAAATCGATTTGACGGTCATCGACAATACCCACTTTCATCGCTAAAACCCCTTTGGAGAATCTTTCTCCATTATAATCTATTTTATAAAAGAGGGCATTCTATTCTGCAATCGGGACTTTTCATGACAGGTAAGTCCCTCTTCACGACAGGATGGGAGACGAGACGCCATTTGCACCGTACAATAAAGACAATAAGAATGCGGGAGGGAAACGATATGCTTACCATTGATCAGGTTTCCAAGCAATTTAAAGATAAAAAGCAATTAGTGAAGGCGATCGATTATATTTCACTCAATATTAAAGAAGGAAATGTGGTCGGATTAATTGGAGAGAATGGGGCAGGAAAAACGACATTGCTCCGGATGTTATGTACGTTAATTGAACCAGATGAAGGAACGATCACAATCGACGGGGAAAATATTTATACTCATAAAGAAAAAGTACGACATCGACTTGGAGTGCTGTTTGGCTCGGAAACCGGACTCTATAATCGCTTAACCGCACGCGAGAATCTTGAATATTTTGGGAGTCTCTATGGTATGAGTACTCATGATATTAAAAATCAAATTGAAATGCTAGCGAAGCGATTTGGAATGAGAAAATACTTAGATCGGAGAGTAGAAGGCTTTTCGAAAGGGATGAAACAAAAGGTGGCGATTGCAAGGACATTGATTCATAATCCAGATATTGTTTTATTCGATGAGCCAACGACTGGATTGGATATTACGTCTGCTACTATTTTTCGAGAATTTATCTATCAATTTAAAGGAGAGGGGAAGACAATTATCTTCTCTACTCATATTATGGATGAAATCACACAACTATGTGACGACATTATCATGATGCATAAAGGACAAATTGTATATGAGGGAAAATTGGAAGAATTATATGAAACAGAGAACAGTCGAGATCTTAATTATCTATTCACATCCAAGATTGTAAGGGGTGACCTTTATGTTTAAAACAATTTTTTTAAAAGAGATGAAAGATGTTTTACGAGATAAAAGAAGTATTACATTATTAATTATCCTACCCATTGTAATGATGGCAGCTTTGACGTTTTTTTATGATAAACTATTAGTCTCCAGCGAGGATACCGAGTTTACACTTGCGGTGGAAGAAACAGCTGATGCTGAGTTCATTGAAAAACTGCGAACCTATTTGCCTGATGTGACGATTGAAAAGCATGCAGATGTGCAGAAGGCAATGAATGGTGGCAAGGTACAGGCTGGAATCGAGATGGATAAAAATTGGGAAGAAGTAATTGCAACACAAACTCCAGTGCCCGTACGCGTTTATTTTGATCCAGGAAATCAAGAATCATCTGGTGCGTGGAGTCTGGTTCAAGCAGCTTTTTCGGAATGGCAAAATGAAGTCGTACAAGAGCGAATGGTGGCTAGTGAAATGGATCCCAATGTCCTCAACGTTTTCCAAGTTGAGCCACAAACAACAAAAAATGAAGATGATGCCATGGCTTCCTTCATGCTTGCTCTATTAATTCCATTATTAATTCCAATCGCGATTGCCAATGGCTCTTATCCATCTGCTACTGAGTTGTTTGCAGGAGAAAAAGAGAAGAAAACAATGGAAGCATTATTGATTACTCCTGTAAAGCCGGTAAAAATTTTATTAGCTAAATGGATGACCATTTCTCTCCTCGGTATTTTTACAGGTGTATTATGTATTGGCTGGCTTAGTGGGCTTATGAACTTCACAACAGAATTAAAAAAGGGAATGGTGGCGATTGAAAATCCACTTCTCTTTATTCTAATGGGCGCGATCTTAATTTCAATGTTTGCGATCTTTATTGCAGGTGTAGAAATGATCTTAAGCATGCTAGCCAACTCCGTAAAAGAAGCAGGCTACTATATTACCCCGATTATCGGAATAATGGTTTTCCCGATGTTATTGATGTTTTTCATCGGAAGTACTCAAAACCTTGGCTTATATGCAATTCCAGTAATGAACTTATTCTTATTTGTCCAAGATGCCTTTAACGGTCAAATTATAGGTAGTGGCTTTGCGATCGCAATTGGTAGTTATGTTGTTTGTATTGCCATTTTGTTTCCAATAGCGAGCAAACTTTTTCACAATCATCGGTTAATGTTAGGAAAATAATGATGACGGTGGGACATAAGTATTTTTACCAAAGAAAAAACGAATGACTAGGGTGCATAACTTCCGCTCCGGAAATATACTTCGCTTTCTGTCGGCCCGTTTTTGCACAGTGCCCAGCATTTTGGGCATGCCGGAGGTCCTCGCTGTTCCGCTTTTTCGTAGTTTCCAGCATTTCGGGCACGGCGGAGGCTGGCGTCGTTCCACTTTTGCGAAGTTCCTGGCATTTCGGGTACGGCGAAGACATACGCCGTTACCCTTTTTGGATTTTCTCCCTATTTCCGTCAGGGGCTCGTTCAGTTTTCTTCCCCTTCTTTTGGGGTTCTCCTGATTCCGACATTTGTTCTCTTTAAACTCAACAAAACCTTTGATTTCAATTTGAAGAAAAGGCAACCTTAACACTGGATTTTAGGTTGTTTTTGCATATGGAAAATCGTAGGGGTAAATCAACACTTTTAACGCCCTAAAATCCTTTGAATTTCGCCTAATGACCAGATCTTTTTCAAAAGATCGAGCTTCTTCTCCTTTAATACCAAAATTTCATGATTGTCTTCATATGAATATTTATTTATAATGAGGTATAATTATAACATAGAGGTGGTTCAATGAAGGATGGAATGTCAGGCAAGGATTTTTTTGCCCTTGCGTTTGGAAGTATGATAGGGATAGGGTGGGTGATATCCATACCTGCTTGGATGTCAGCTGCAGGCAGCATCGGGGCAATCATCGCCATCTTAGTGACGATGTTAATGATTATTCCAATTGGCTTTGTCTACGGTGAACTCACGTCAAGCTTAAAGGTTTCAGGTGGGGAATATGCCTATACATATTTAGCCGTTGGCAAGCTCTCTGCTTTTGTTTGTGGATGGTTTTTAATATTGGGGTATTTAATTATTCTACCCTGGGTGGCAGTGTCAGTTGCTGCACTCACTTCGTATTTATTTCCGGCTATGAATGCTGTACCGCTGTACTCGTTGTTTGGTTCGGTCATCTACCTTCCCCATTTAATTGTGAGTTTGCTCATGGTTACAATCATCGTGTACTTAAATTACAAAGGTGTAAAGCAATCAAGTAAATTTCAAAACGTTGCAACTTGGATGATGATTGCTACATTTTTTGTATTTATCATTGGTGGCTTTGTTGCAGGTTCGAGCGCCAACATTTCGAGAGCAACATCTGAATCAGGAACAATAGGCGGTGTGGCAACGGCCATTGCTTCCATCTTATTTTTTATGAATGGTTTTGATACGATTCCTAAAGCTCGAAATGAGGTTGGTTCCAATATAAATAGAGCAAATCTGGGTAAGGCGATTGTCGGTACTATTATTGCTGGTAGTTTGCTATATTCAGTCATCGTGTTGGCGTCCAGTTTTATCATGCCTGCAGAGGAACTTGTGAATTTAGGAGAACTGCCATTGATTTCAGCATTTGAAGCGGCGACAGGTTCTAAGTTTTTAACGATCATTATTGTCTTTGGCGTACTGCTCGGTGTTATCACTACGTTTAATGGCTTTTTATTTGCCGGCAGCCGTTTGATTCAGTCATTCTCAGAAGCGGGATTTCTGCCCAAGGTACTCTCTAAAGTTGATCAGCACA
Source organism: Bacillus sp. SD088 (assembly GCF_017355205.1). Classification (GTDB taxonomy): domain Bacteria; phylum Bacillota; class Bacilli; order Bacillales; family Bacillaceae_C; genus Lederbergia. Next base: position 23,734 of record NZ_JADIJK010000041.1, on the reverse strand, counting down.
ATAAAACACCAAAGAATGCTTTACTATTTATGTTGATAGTTACTGTTTTTGGTATATTTCTTGGCCAAGGAATTTTATCTCCCTTTATCGTGATGGGGGGGATTTCATTTCTTATTGCCTGGTTCTTCATGTCCTTAAGCAGTGTTCGGTTATATAAGAAAAAGCCAAATTTACATAGACCCTATAGCCCTCCTGGTGGGATCATAATGAGTTATATCGCAACATTTTTTTCCAGTATTTTAACTTTGATGATGGTTATTCCTGGGACACCAATCTCATTACATGGAATTGAGTATCTATTATTCCTGGTCTGGCTGATCATCGGTATCGCTATTTATATCAGTTATAGTAGAAATAAAATAGAGTTTAGAGAGGATGTTCAAAAGGTAAGGAGCAAACAGATGAACAGCTAAGTTCACGTCGTCCATACTCGTACATCCTGTACGCTGCAACGCCTTTTTTGCCTGCACCCTGCAGGTCTTCGGTAAAATATGACACTTCGAATGTATCCTTACTTTTGAACAAGAATTTAAAGGAGTTGTCGAATAATGGGAAAAGAGACATTTGGAATAGTAGGATTTCCTTGGGATGGTGGAGCATCGCTTGGGAGACCAGGTGCAAGATTTGCTCCTCAAGGGATCAGAGATGCATACAAATGGTTCGAAAATCGGATTGAAAATAATCAAGTATATGATGTGGATAAAAGAAAGCTTTATACATTGAGTGAAAATAGCATTGTCGATTATGGGGATATTGATATCGTCGCATATAGTACAGAGAAGACATTTGAGAATGCAAAAAATAAAGCAACTGAAATGTTGACGAAAGATGTATTTCCTTTTGTATTGGGAGGAGATCATTCGATATCTTATCCGATTATAGAAGCTTTACATGATAACACGGAAGGTAAAATAGGAATCATTCAATTTGATGCACATCTGGATTTGGTTGATGATTCACCTGTACAGGGGAAGTATTCCCAAAGCAGCCAGATGAGAAGAGCGATTGAGCTTGAAAGAATCAGTCCTGAACATGTTGTGCAAATTGGTGTGCGTAGCTTTAACTATCCTTGGTATGCTGAATATATTAATGAAATAGGTGTGGTTCAGTATACCGCAAGGGAAGTTCATTCCAGTGATCCTAAAAAAATCATCTCAGAGATTTTAAATGATAAACTGAAAGATGTGGACCATATTTATCTCACGTTTGATATGGATGTATTAGAGCCGGGGCTTGCTCCAGGAACAGGCGCAAATGAGCCAGGCGGGTTAACAGTCGTACAAGCTTTTTCTATGCTGGAAGAACTTTATGACAAAGTAGATGTATTTGATATTGCAGAAGTTAACCCATTATATGATGTGCGCGAGATCACGACATCTATAGCCGCTAAAATTATGTTTGAGTGTGCAGTAAGCAGGTTGAGCAAAAAATAAAGGCATATAATTTTTCACTCGGCGAAAATAATTATTGACATTTGGGGAATTTTCAAATAAAATCAAAAACAATCCAATGAAAATTCTGGCGATGAAGAAGAGTAGTAGCTTGTGGACCACAAAAGAGAGCTGGTGGTGGGTGCGAACCAGTGTGTCGACGCATGTGAATGGACTTCCGAGCTTCCAAACCGAACTCCATGGGAAAAGTAGGCTTTGGCGAAACCCCATCGTTACATGGGCAAACATGATGAATGTAAAAAGTGAGCTGATTTCAGCTAATAAAGGTGGTACCACGGTCCCTCGTCCTTTGGATGAGGGGCCTTTTTGTCTATAAAGGCGAAAACGCCCGTTTTACGGATAAACGCTAAAAGCGCCACGTCCTGTGGCATCAATTAAATAAAGCAAAACGTGAAACAAGAGGAGTAGGTTTAAGCTTTTTCATCGAAGAGAGTCGGGGAATGGTGTGATCCCGGTATGGAAACTTTTACTGAATGGACTTGTGAGTGGTTTTTTGAACGTCTATTTGATAAATGAGTTCAAAAAAGAGGATAAAATGAGCCAACGAGCTTCCACAGGAAGTGGTGACTTCGACGTTCGACACAGGACGTGTCGGTACTTAGTCGAAGTTCCTTTAAATAGTAGTGCCATTTTACCAGAATTTTTGAACCTCCTTAAATAGGGAAGTAGGAAAACACGATATTCCGTCGTTATATGGATAGGGTTTAGGAGGCACACTCCTGTACCTGAAAGAGATGGGAAAGAGATCCTTTTCCAAATGAGGTGGCACCGCGGTGAAGATCGCCCTCAAACCAACAAATGAAGTCGTTGTTGGTTTGAGGGCTTTTTATATTTCAAAAATTTGAGAGGAGAATGGAAAATGCAAACCAAACAAGCACAATTTAAATTAAAAAAATTAAACGGGGATGTCTTAACACCTATTAATATTTTTCTGAGACTAAAAGGAGAGAAGAAGTTTTTATTAGAAAGTTCATTAAAGCATAATGAGCAAGGCCGATATTCTTTTATCGGAGCAAACCCGATTTTAGAATTCATTGGGAAGGAGGGACATGCACAATTATTGGCTAGTGACGGACAACTAGTGAAAGAGGCATCAGGACAACCATTAGCATTTTTGCAAGAGGCTTTGCCAAAGATTGATATTGATGTTCCTTTTCCGTTTTATGGAGGAGCTATTGGCTATGTCGGCTATGATGCGATTCGCCAATATATCCCGATTGGGCCGATCTTAGAAGATGAAATCGAAATGCCGGACATTCATTTTATGATTTATGAGGATGTAGTGGTATTCGATCATTTAGCGCAATCGATTTATTTATTATCGATTGATTATGATGGGAAAACGACGGAGCAGGAATTAGAGTTACGTCTTACGCATTTAGAAGCGCAAATTGCCAGGAAGGCAGCGGATGAGTCGCTTTCAGATTGTAAGATTCAATTTACTCCTAAACTGGAAAAAGAAGAGTTTATGCGCAAGGTGGAAGAAGCGAAGCAGTATATTCATTCAGGTGAAGTACAGCAAATTGTATTATCACAAAGAATGACGGGAAAAGTGGAGGATGATCCTTTTCACTTTTATCGTGTCTTACGTAATTCCAACCCATCTCCGTATATGTTTTATGTTGACTTTGAGAAATATGTTGTTCTGGGCGCCTCTCCAGAAAGCTTCGTTAAAACAAATAGGGGGACTGTGACAACCAATCCAATTGCTGGAACAAGGCGACGTGGAAGAAATGAAGAGGATGACCAGCGTATGGCTCAGGAGTTATTAGCCGATGAAAAGGAATTGTCCGAACATCGCATGCTTGTCGACTTAAGTCGTCAAGAATTATCTGCTATTTGTTTGGAAGATACAATTGCGGTCAAGGATTATATGAAGCTGGAGTATTATCGTCATGTCATGCATATCGTCTCTGAAGTAGAAGGTACATTGAAGGCAGATACTTCAGGAATGGATGCCCTAATCTCTTGTCTTCCAGCTGGCACTGTGTCAGGGGATCCTAAACCAAGGGCCATGCAGATTATTAATGATTTGGAAAAAACAAAACGCGGAGTCTACGCAGGGGCGATTGGTTACGTAAATGTGAATGGGGATGTTGATTTTGCCATTGCTATACGTTCCCTTGTTATCAAAGATCAAATCGCCTATCTCCAAGCAGGCGCGGGCATTGTCGCGGATTCTGATCCAGCTAAGGAATATAAAGAAACAATTAATAAAGCACAAGCCCTTCTTAGCCCTAAACCTTATTAATGCACCAAATTGTTAGTTGAACCAATCGGGCTATTACTGTCCGTTAATGCGGGATAAAATCTAAGCGTGTGGCTAAGTTCTAATAGGAAAAATTGCTGTCCAGCTCCAGCCCTTTTCTAGCGTTTAAAGAGAACAAAGCTTGAAATCAGAAGAACGCCAAAAAAGTAGGAGAAAACTCAGTGTGGCCGTGACAAAAATAGAGAGAAATCCTAGAAGAGCGTAACGGCGTGGGCCTCCGCCGTGCTCAAAATGCGGTGAACTCTGCAAAAGCGTAACGGCGCGAGCCCCCGCCGTTCCCGAAATGCGATGAACTCCGAAAAAGTGTAACGGCGCGAGCCCCCGCCGTTCCCGAAATGCAGTGAACTCTGCAAAGGCGTAACGGTGCGAGCCCTCGCCGTGCCTGAAATGCGAGGAACTCCGTAAAAGCGTAACGGTGCCAGCCTCCGCCGTGCCCAAAATGCGGTGAACTCTGCAAAAGCGTAACGGCGCGAGCCTCCGCCGTACCCGAAATGCGATGAACTCTGCAAAAGGGTAACGTCGCAAGCCTTCGCCGTACCCGAAATGCGATGAACTCTGCAAAAGGGTAACGGCGCGAGTCTCCGCCGTTCCCGAAATGCAGTGAACTCTGCAAAAGCGTAACGGCGCGAGCCCTCGCTGTGCCTGAAATGCGATGAACTCCGTGCGTCTTTAGCTGTTCTACCTTAAATCAAGGCGCTTGCGCTTTTGTTCTCGTTTAGGAAATTATAAAATTGCAGCTTGTGGATAAGTTATAACTTTGAGTTTTGTCGTCTAGCTCCAGCGCCCAGCGACTAGCAAACTTTCAGCTTCTTCCTACGATAAGTCAACATCGGCTATCCTTTATCTCGTCAGAAGCTTAAAAAGTTTGTACGTCGCTAAACGGGCGCTTGCGCTTTTGTTCTTAAGGCTCATCATTTACAGGTGTGGGTTCACTTAAGAATTTTTGCATGGCTTCCTGATTTTTGAAGAAATCAAGTTCTAGGACGGCACCTGCATGTTCATAGGTTTGATTGGTGAATCCATCTTTTACAGGAATCCGCATTGTTTCAATTTGTTCAATCGGTTGTGAAAAGACCATGGAACTCAATGTGATGATCTCTTGGGGACCCAAATCGGTTTCTACATTTTTGATTGTGTCATGTACAAGCTGCGGAATTTTTGTCATTCCGGTAAATGAGTTCATCTTTTCATTCACTTTGGAGATGACATCTAATAAAATATCTTGTTGTCGCTCCACTCTGCCGAAGTCACTACGTTCATCGTGCCGGAAGCGGACATATTTTAATAAATCTTCACCATGTAAGGAATTTTCACCTGCTGCCATCTTTAAATTCATATCATCGATCATGGCTTGATCTACATGAACATTGATTCCTTCTGGAATAAGTGTATCGATCACACTGACAAATCCCTGGAAATCTACGGTAACAGTATGATCTACATCTAAACCAAAGTTATTCTGGATCGTTTTCTTAAGGAGCTCTTCGCCTCCCAAGAAATAAGCATTATTAATTTTATCAAAATTATATTTGTGACCGGGAATTTGCACGTAAGAATCACGCATGATCGAAATAAGCTTCAAGGTCCGATCCTCCGGGCGATAATTGACCAACATGATCGTATCTGTCCGTGAGTTTGCTTCGCCCCGAGAATCAATGCCAAGCACTAGAAAATTAATCGATTCATCTACAGCTTTATTCTCAGTTTCTTCCTCCTCCGAATAATCCTTCCCTATATTCTGACAGCCAAATAAAAGGAGAAAGCTGCTTATGATGAGGACAAATAAGGTACTTTTTTTCACTTTTCTCAGCTCCTGACAAACCATCTTTCTTTTATTCTTCAATTCTTGGCGGCATTTATGTAAAAAAGTGGGTGGGAAATTTATCCAATTCATAAAAAACTACCTTTAAAAGGAGCCTTATCCCTTTTAAAGGTAGTTGTCGACTTACGCTTTTCTTTTGCTTAAGAATGAAAGGAGAAATAGAAGAACACCAAGCAAAACGGCGATCGCTCCAATAATTCCAAAATAGAGAATTTCTGTTTCAGGCTTGTACAATTTAACAATTTGCGCATTAATCGCCTGTGCCGAAGCATTGGATAGGAACCAAAGACTCATCGTTTGCGCCGAGAATGCAGCAGGTGCTAGTCTGGTTGTTGCTGATAAACCAACTGGCGATAAGCATAATTCGCCAAGTACAACTATGAAGAAACTAAGCACAAGCCATAATGGGCTGACGAGCGTATCGGGGCCACCGTAAATTGCAGGGATGATCATCACTAAAAAGGACACTCCAGCAAGGACCAAGCCTAATGAAAACTTCTGATGTGTCGAAGGTTGGCGTTTGCCAAGCTTCATCCATAAACCAGCAAATATTGGTGCTAAGATTACGATAAATAGTGGATTCAATGATTGAAACCAAGATGATGCCAAGGAAAAACCAGCAAACGATAATCTTGTTCGCTCATCTGCATATTGAGCTAAAATCACCGACCCTTGCTCTTGAATCGCCCAAAACATCATAGCGGCAATAAACAAAGGAATATAAGCAAGTAAATTCTTTTGTTCCTCATTTGTTGTTTTCTTGCTAAAATACATGACGATAAAGTAAATAATAGGGATAATAATTCCTAACACACTAACTATCATCGTAAAGCGATCAATATTTAAAATGCCTTTCGAAATAAGAACAGCACCGGCGATCACAATCACAAGAATGCTGATGCCAATCTTTAAAAAGACGGATTTTTTTTCATCAGGTGAAAGTGGATTTGGCACATGTGAACCAGCAAGGCCTAAATTTTTCTTTCTTGTTGCGAGGAAAATAATGAGACCAGCTAACATGCCGATTGCCGCCACTCCGAACCCGAGATGAAAATTATACTTTTGCCCGAGTGTTCCGACAATAAAGGGTGCCAGCAACCCACCAAGGTTAATGCCCATGTAGAAGATACTAAAGCCGGCGTCTATTCGTGGATCTTCTTTTCCATATAGATCACCAACTATATTGGATACATTCGGTTTTAATAATCCTGTTCCGATGACAATTAAACCCATTGATAGAAAGAGGGCTGTCACCCCACCAGGAAAGGATAGTGCAATATGACCTGCCATAATCAATATTCCACCAAAAAAGACCGTTTTCTTGGTGCCATATAAACGGTCAGCAATCCAACCACCGATAATGCCTGACATATAAACAAGCGAACCATACACAGCCATAATGGAAGCGGCTGTAGTATTGTCTAGACCAAGTCCGCCATCTTTAACAGCGTAATACATGTAATAAATAAGGATCGCTCTCATACCATAGTATGAGAATCTCTCCCAAAACTCTGTGAAAAATAAAGTAAACAATCCTTTAGGATGTCCGAAAAAACCTTTTTGTGGGACACTCTCAAGGACTTCACGTGAATTCTTTGTTGTCATAGTACCATGTCCCCTTTAAATGAAATACTAAGATCATAACACCCTCTAACAGCCATGTAAAATAACTGTATTATATCTATTTTATAATAAGTAAAAAAATAAAATATAGTCTTTCATTTATTTACCAAAAATTCGTACTAGCTAATTTTCAAAAAAGCGTTGACACTAGTCATTAGACCGTGGTAGGATAAAAACATTCAAAAATTTGCGAAAAGGGAGGCTATTCAAATGGAAAACCTTAATTCGATCATCCATCAACTTCATAATGAATTAGTCTGCCCGTTTTTACGCTAAATTAGCAAACGAAATAAAATTGAAACGATACGGGGGCTAGTAGATAGTTATTTCGTATCTTATAAATGAAAGGCATAGCGCATTCATTCTTGAGAAGCGCTATGCCTTTTTGTGTCTAGGTATTTATAAAAATTTAATTTATGGATAATTTGTTTATGTCGAGATTGACATCCAGCTCCAGCGCCTAGCCCCTCGAGGTCAAATAACCTGAGCCAAGAAAGGCAAAGAACGCCTTTCTCTGTCTCAGAACATTTGCTTGTCGGGGCTAATCAAGGCGCTTGTGCTTTTGGGTGTGTCTAAAATACTGAGGTGAGAAGAATGTTTAGTGTATTGGGGAAATTAGGTTGGTTTTTTAAACAGCATTGGAAAAGGTATCTGGTCGCAGGTGTATTATTAACACTTGCCAATGTGTTTGAGGTAGTGCCGCCGTTTATTTTGGGGGAAGCAATTGATCATATGATCTTAACGCAATTAACTTGGCAATTATTAATTCTTTATATTGTTATTTTAGCTGGGGGTTCGCTCCTCAACTATGCGATTACGTATATTTGGCAATATCAGCTTTTTGGTGGAGCGTTTATTTTGGAAAAAAATCTGCGTTCCCGCTTAATGAATCATTTACTAAAAATGGCTCCTCCTTTTTTTGAGAAAAATCGGACGGGAGATTTAATGGCAAGAGGCACGAATGATTTAAGAGCGATTTCTGTGACAGCAGGCTTTGGTGTGTTGACGCTTATGGATTCGACTTTATATATGCTCACAATCTTGCTGACAATGGGCTTCCTTGTGTCTTGGAAATTGACGCTCGCTGCGATCTTGCCTTTGCCGATACTTGCTTTAATTATTACCGTATTAGGAAAAAGGATTCATGGGCGGTTTATGAAGGCACAAAAGGCCTTTGGCGATATGAATGACCGTGTGCTTGAGTCGGTTGCAGGTGTGCGAGTGACAAGAGCTTATGTGCAGGAAAAGGCCAGTAGGGATGAGTTTCAAACAATGACCAATGATGTTTATGAAAAAAATATGGGTGTTGTGAAAATAGAGGCCTTTTTCCATCCGGCCACACAAATTTTAACAGGGCTTAGTTATGTGATTGGGTTGTCGTATGGAACCTATCTTGTTTTTCAGCAAGAAATTTCCCTGGGGCATCTTGTTTCTTTTAATGTTTATCTTGGTATGTTGATTTGGCCAATGTTTGCGATTGGGGAACTGATTAACATTATGCAAAGAGGAAATGCCTCCTTGGACAGAGTGGATGAGGTCTTACAATACCAAGAGGATGTGAAAGATCCGCAATATCCGCAAGAAGTGGAAAAACCAGATGGAATCGAATGGGGAGAAGTCACTTTCCAATATCCTTCTGCTACAACCACTAATTTAAAAGCTGTTAATCTATCAATCCCTCGTGGTGCAACGATTGGAATTGTCGGGAAAACAGGAAGTGGAAAAACAACATTTATTAAACAATTTTTAAGGGAGTACCCATTAGGGGATGGAACGATCTCGATTTCAAATGTGAATATGGAAGATCAATCAAAGGATCAGGTCAGGGGTTGGATTGGCTACGTACCTCAGGATCATATCCTCTTTTCCAGAAGTATTCGTGAGAATATTTTATTTGGCCAGGAAGACGCAACAGAAGAAGAGATTGAGCAGGCGATTGAACTTGCTTATTTTGAAAAAGATTTAGAAATGCTCCCGCTTGGGTTAGAAACACTAGTAGGAGAAAAAGGGGTTGCCTTGTCAGGAGGACAAAAACAACGGATCTCGATTGCCAGAGCTTTTATTAAAAATCCAGAAATCTTAATTTTAGATGACTCTCTCTCAGCTGTGGATGGAAAAACAGAGGCGAAAATTATTGAAAATATGCGCCGAGAACGGCAAGGAAAAACGACATTAATTACAACCCATCGTCTATCTTCAGTCGAACATGCGGATTGGATTATTGTTTTAGATGAGGGCGAGATTGTTGAAGAAGGACGTCATCAAGATTTACTCGCGAAAAATGGCTGGTATAAGGAACAGCATGATCGCCAGCAATTAGAGGATTCGTTGGGTGAGGGGGTGCAGACAACATGACAGGAAAACGATTATATCAATACGCTTTACATGTGAAATGGGTAATTATTGCTGCCCTTGCGTTGCTTACGGTATCGGTCGGGGCAGAAGTATTAGGGCCACTCGTTGCGAAAAAAATGATTGATGACCATATTTTAGGTATTGAAGCACATTGGACAGAAACAACAGCGAAAGAAGCGGCTGTTTCCTTTGGAGGAAAGCTATATACGAAGGATCAAAATGTATCGGGCCAAACGGTGACACTTTTACAAGTTGGCAGAAGTTTTTACTGGATAGAGGAAGATGTTCCTTTGGATGGAAGTCGCTCCATTCAAGGGAACCAATTAACGATCGATCTCAATAGTGAGATCCGTGAATTTCAGGCGCAAAAGCTTTCAGTGGAAGAAACATTAGCCTTTTATAAACCGGAAATTCCGATGATTATTCAATTACTGGTTGTTTACATGATTCTCTTTATCGTGGCTGCATTATTATTTTATGGGCAATTTTTGCTCTTACAAAAAGCCGCCAACCGAATTATTCAAAAAATGAGGAATGATGTATTTACGCATATGCATCGCCTGCCCATTCGTTATTTTGATGATTTGCCCGCTGGGAAAGTAGTATCTCGAATTACAAATGATACAGAAGTAATTCGGGAACTATATGTGGCTGTATTGTCTAATTTCTTTACTGGAATTATTTATATGATCGGGATTTATACCGCGATGTTTATCTTAGATGCAAAATTGGCGCTTATTTGCTTACTATTACTGCCGGTTTTATATGCATGGATGATGATTTATCGAAAATATGCTTCGAAGTATAATCACGCGATTCGTTCCAAGGTAAGTGAGATCAACGCAATGATGAATGAATCGATTCAAGGTATGCCGATTATCCAGGCTTTCCGTAGAGAGCGGAAGATGAGAAATGAATTTGAGGAAATGAATGATGTTCATTTTCGCTTTCAAAATAAACTTTTGACGTTGGATGCTCTTTCCTCTCATAACCTTGTTGGGGTATTGCGGAATTTCGTGTTTGTCGGATTTATTTGGTATTTCGGGCAGGACTTTCTTAGTGTCCATTCTGCTTTAACCGTCGGGGTTTTATATGCGTATGTTGATTATATTAATCGCTTATTTAATCCTGTGAATAATATGGTCAACCAACTATCCAATCTAGAACAGGCTTTGGTGGCCGGTAATCGTGTTTTTGAAATGCTAGATGAAAAAGGCGAAGAAGTGATCGAGGAGAAGGTCGATCGTTTTACAGGCAATGTGCGATTTGATCATGTCTACTTTGGCTATAAAGAAGGGGACTATGTATTAAAGGACATTGACTTTGCGGCCAAACAAGGCGAAACGGTGGCACTTGTCGGACATACAGGCTCAGGAAAAAGCTCAATCATGAATATTCTCTTTCGATTTTATGACTGCCAGCGAGGGGAGATCCGCATTGACGGAGAAAATATTCAGTCCATGTCCAAGCAAGCATTGCGGGAACATATGGGAATCGTGCTCCAGGATCCATATTTATTTACAGGAACGATTGCTTCAAATATTAGTTTAAATGACCCGCGTATTTCCAGGGAGCAGGTAGAGGCAGCACTTGAGGCGGTCGGGGCCGATCGTGTTTTGAAAAACTTAGAAAAGGGTCTTGACGAACCAGTGGCAGAAAAGGGAAGCACCTTGTCCTCTGGACAGCGGCAATTAATCTCCTTTGCCCGTGCACTTGCTTTTGACCCAGCCATCTTGATCTTGGATGAAGCAACTTCGAATATTGATACAGAAACAGAAGCAATCATTCAAGAAGCGATGGATGTCTTGAAAAAAGGCCGAACAACCTTTGTGATTGCCCACAGATTATCCACAATTAAAAAGGCGGATCAAATTTTAGTATTAGACCGTGGAACAATTGTTGAGCGGGGAAATCACGAAGAACTAATGAAGAGAAAAGGTAAATATTATCAAATGTACCAGCTTCAGCAGGGCAGGAAGCAAGGGGCATAGATAAGAAGGAGCTGTCGGAAAAGGGTTATGAAATTGCCCTTTTCTGTCAGCTCTTTTTTAAAAATATAAGAAAGTATAAAATTTTGGCTAGTGTTTTGATCTAGCTCCAGCGCCTAGCCCCTCGAGGTCAAATAACCTGAGCCAATAAAAGTCAAAACCGGACTTTTCTTGTCTCAGAACATTTGCTTGTCGGAGGCCAACAGGATGTGGTCAGAAAGGCGTTGCGCCAGGACGGCGCGAATTTAGCCTTTCTTCTTACATCAAGGCGCTTGTGCTTTTGTTCTTTCCCCGTAAGTCGCAGAAAAACAGCAGCAGGAATCCTTCTAAGATATAGAAGAAACACACGCCTATTCTTTGGGACGTGTGTTTTTCATCATTCTGTAGATTTCATAAAACATCAATAATACTAAAGATATAAAAGAGGAGATAAGTAATGACAAGCTGATAACGCCTAGCCCCATGCCTTCCCAGCCACCGATCACAAAACTTAAAGCAAATAATGCTAAGCTTATTAATAATATTATAATAGGGACGAGTACTCTTTTCCTTTTGAAAAGCAAAAATGAACCAATCGTTATGAATAAAGCTAAGCCAGCTGTTGCGAAAGAGAAGGTTGAAATCCCATCCATTTTAATCTCTCTCCTATCAGTACAAGCATATCCTAAAATTATCTAAAGCTCACGCACGCTCCAAACGATTTCACCGCGATCGTCCCATGTGCTGCGGTGTCGTTCAAAGCCTAATTTTTCAAGCACTCGGAAGGAGGCAATATTCCATGACCGTACAGTAGCCCAGAGTCTGCGTCGTCCAGTGGCGATGGCGGCTTCTAAAACAGCAGATGCGGCTTCAGTCGCATATCCGTTACCGTGCACTCGCTGAAATAATTCATAGGCGATCTCGGGCTCTTCCAATGTGGATCGACCGATAATCAACCCACAATAGCCAATGAAGTCACCTTCATGTTGGCGTCGAATCGTGAGTAGGCTAATCTCATTTTCTGGGGCTTTGTCGCGCAAACGAATGATGTTGTTACGTGCAGTGTCAAGGGGCGGCATTCCTGCACCTCGTTCACTCACAAGTTCCCTATACCATGATGTATCGGATTCCTCCCACATACTTAATAAGAGTCGTTCTGTTTTGATCTCGATATCCATAGGTGCAAAGTTTCCTGTCATTGTAATCAACCTCCTTGTCAATTTACTCTAGCTTTTTGAAAGTGATGACAAGTTTTTTAATTCATTTGAAAACTATCTGATTTTTACTATTATTTTTCCCTTAGCTCTCCCCGACTCTGCATATTCCATCGCCTTTTGAGCATCTTGAAAAGAAAAGGTTCTGTCAATTACAGGTTTAATTTTGCCAGACTCGATAAAGTTTGCGATATTCCGTAATTGATCGCCACTTGGCTTCATAAACAAAAATGTATAGTCAACATTATGTTTTTTTTCAAGTGCGGTCAGTTTATAGCTTGCTGCTGAGAACAATAACGTTTTAAACATTCCTGAACCATATTCTTTGGCAAAACGAGCATTCGGCATTCCTGAAACGGAAACAATTTTCCCTCCGTCTTTTATAATAGCAAATGATTTTTCGAGTACCTTACCCCCAAGTGTATCAAATACTGCATCATAATTTTGCAATATCTCTTCAAATTTCTCAGTTTTGTAATTAATAATTTCATCTGCACCAAGAGATTTTACTAAACTCGCACCAGCTTCACTTGCAGTCGTTGCAACAGTGGCACCCATTAGTTTTGCCAGTTGAATAGCAAAGGTACCGACACCACCAGCTCCAGCTTGAATCAAAATCTTTTGTCCTGCTTGTAAGTTTAAAATGTCTGTTAGGGCTTGATATGAGGTTAACCCAACAAGTGGGATCGAAGCTGCTTCCTCAAAACTCAAATTCTTAGGCTTTAAGGCGATGTCATCTTCGTGTATTGAAATATATTCTGCAAAAGTACCGATGTTACTCTTACGTGGGCGAGCGTATATTTCATCACCAACTTTAAAGCGAGTTACCTTTGCCCCAACCTTTGCCACGACACCAGAAAAGTCATTACCTAGGATCAGAGGCATCTGATAGGTAAGTAATAATTTCATTTTCCCATCGCGTATCTTAAAATCAATCGGATTAATACTTGCTGCATGGATTTCTGCAAGAACCTCATCTTCAGCGATCTCAGGGGTTGGCATTTCTGCCAAACGCATTGGGACCCTCCCATATCGATCAATTACCATTGCTTTCATCATCTATACCTCCAAATAATCTATAATTTTCACTTGATGTTCTTCATTAACTCTTCAATATCCGAAACAAGCGTTTTTAATACACCTAATTTTGTACGTACATCAATAGAATAAAAGTTTTTTGTACCTTCTTTACGCACTAAAATAATCCCGGCCTCTCGTAAAATCTTCAGGTGATGTGACACAGCAGGTCGAGAAAGATGTGTTTGTTCAGTGATTTCACCGACACGTAATCCCGTTTGACAATCCGTCCCTATTAAAACTAACAAGATCGATTGCCTTGTTTCATCCCCAATTGCCAATAGTACCTTTTGGCAATCAATAAAATCTTCTTTAATCCTATTTAGTTGATCCTCTTTATTCATTCGATGAAATACCTCCATGATCCGTTGAATCGTTTAAGTTAATGAACCATTATGCTGAATATAACCATAGTATATTAGTGAATGCAATGCAATATTGAGAAAGAAAATCGAGACGAATGAAAAAGCGTAGGAGGGGCTGGTCGAACATAATTAAGGACAAATAATGCACTGCCTTAACGGAGGAAATATGCGAAGACTCTTGCGGGAAGTGAGAGTTCGGCAAGACCCCGGAAGACTGAGGAGGCTTGCAACTCGCCCGCGGCAAGGGAGCCTTTTTGGCGATTTTCGACTTTTGGGACAACCTCTTTTAATCTAATTCGTTATTTTTGAATAAAAATAGAAAAAACCTATTGCTCAATTTTAAAATTTATGTATAATAATCTGGTGGTAAACTTTAAGTTGTGTATAAGTAAACTTTATTGACATGAAGTTTACTATCATTAAACTAAAATGAGGTTTTTTAACATGCAAATCGGGAAGAAAATTAAAACATTGCGATTGAAAAAAGGGTTGACGCAAGAGGAATTAGGAGAAAGAACGGATTTAAGTAAAGGGTATCTTTCTCAGCTTGAACGAGACTTAAGTTCTCCTTCCATGGAGACCTTTTTTGCGATTTTAGAAGTGTTAGGCTGTACACCGAAACAATTCTTTGATGAAGAAGAACGAGAACAGCGGGTTGTGTATGAGGAAGAAGTGCAAACAGATTATAAGGATGAGGAAAAAGGCTATGAAATGACATGGCTTGTCCCCGAATCCAATGAAATGGAAATGGAGCCGATTTGGTTAACATTAAGCGAAGAAGGGGAGTTTAAGGAATTCGAACCCTCTTTATCTGAGACTTTTGCTTATGTATTGAAAGGAGAGGTCATGATCACACTTGGAAAGAGGACTTATTTTGCAAAAGCAGGGGAATCGATCTACTTCCAAGCCTCTGATACACACCAAATTAGCAATGTATATAAAGGTTTAAGTGAATTAATCTTGGTCGCAACAGATTCTTATTTGTGAAACGACCAAACTGGAAGAGACGGAGGGAACAAACGTGACAGAACAAGCAATCATACGTTTTGAACATGTATCAAAATACTTTGACGATGATCTGATATTAGATGATGTGTCTTTTGAAATGGAACGAGGGAAATTTTATACACTATTAGGGCCATCGGGATGTGGGAAGACGACGATATTACGCTTAATCGCTGGGTTTATTGAACCAACGAAAGGAAATATTTTCTTTAATGGAAAGAAAATCAATCGAATTCCTGCTAATAAACGTCAGGTCAATACTGTATTTCAAGACTATGCGCTGTTTCCTCATTTAAATGTGTTTGAAAATGTCGCTTTTGGTTTGCGGATTAAAAAGTTGAAAAACAATGTGATTGAGGAAAAGGTAAAACAGGCCTTAAAATTTGTTAATTTATCGGGTTATGAAAAGAGAGAGATCACTGAAATGTCTGGTGGGCAAAGGCAGCGTGTCGCGATTGCCCGAGCCATTGTCAATGAACCTGAAGTGATTTTATTAGATGAGCCATTGTCCGCTTTAGATTTAAAACTGCGCACAGAGATGCAATATGAACTGCGTGAGTTACAGCAACGTTTGGGAATTACCTTTATTTTCGTGACCCATGATCAGGAAGAAGCACTGGCAATGTCAGACGAGATTTTTGTATTAAATGAAGGGAAGATTCAGCAAAGTGGACCCCCAATTGATATTTATGATGAGCCGATCAATCGCTTTGTTGCCGATTTTATCGGGGAATCAAATATTGTTTCTGGGAAGATGATTGAAGATTTCTTGGTCGAATTTACCGGAAAACAATATGAGTGTGTAGACCAAGGATTTCATGCGAATGAACCAGTGGACATTGTCATCAGACCAGAGGATTTAGAAATTACGACTTTGGAACTCGGTAAATTTCATGTCACTGTTGATACTCTTTTATTTCGAGGCGTTCATTATGAAATAGTTTGTAATGACCAAGAAGGAAATAGTTGGTTGGTTCACTCGACGAAAAAAGCGAAGCCAGGAGACAAAATTGGCCTTTACTTTGATCCTGAGTCCATCCATGTTATGCGTTTAGGGGAAACAGAAGAAGAATTTGATAAGCGTTTAGATGCCTATGATGAGGTGCGCCATGCAGAGTAAGAAAATGCGCAATATTTATTTAATCCCATATGTGCTTTGGATTGTTCTATTCGTTGTCACCCCTATTTTATTAGTGGTGTATTACTCCTTTTTTGATATTGAAGGAAATCTCACACTCAGTAATTATCAAAAATTCTTTACACCTGTCTACTTAAAAATGACGCTTAGTTCTTTTTGGTATGCTTTTTTGATTACCGTATTTTGTTTACTGATTTCTTATCCAACTGCTTATCTATTAACAAAAGCAAAGCATAGGCAATTATGGCTTTTGCTGATCATTCTGCCATCATGGATTAATTTATTATTAAAAGCCTATGCCTTTTTAGGCTTATTCGGAGCTTATGGTCCGGCAAATCAGCTATTAGATGTCATTGGCATTGGCTCACGGCAAATTCTCTTTACGGATTTTAGCTTTATCTTTGTTTCTGTTTATATCTTTATCCCTTTTATGATTTTGCCGATTTATAATGCATTAGAAAAGCTTAATCCATCCTATATTTATGCAGCGAGTGATCTTGGTGCGAGTGCATGGATGACATTTAGACGAGTCATTTTTCCTTTGACATTAAAAGGAGTGAAATCAGGTTGTCAGGCTGTTTTTATTCCGTCTCTTTCTTTATTTATGATTACAAGATTAATTGCTGGAAACCGTGTGATCACATTGGGTACCGCAATTGAACAGCATTTTCTTATCACACAGGATTGGGGAATGGGCTCAACAATCGCTGTCTTTTTAATCATTGCGATGGCAATTATTATGATTCTAACGGGTCAGCGAAAGCGGGGTGACTTGGCATGAAGGGGAAAGCAAAAATAGCCAATCTTTATTTAGTGTTCGTCTTTTTTGTTCTTTATGCACCGATTGTATATCTTATGTATTACTCCTTTAATAGTGGCGGATCGATGCGGAGTTTTGAAGGATTTACTTGGGAGTATTATCTCAATGTTTTTAAAGACACGCGGTTAATTATTATTGCGTTAAATACATTGGTGATTGCTCTGCTTTCGGCCGCGATTTCTACCATCCTTGGTATTTTTGGGGCGCTTGCGATTATGTATGTAAGAAAAATGCAGACAAAACAAACTTTGCAAACCTTAAATAATGTGTTGATTGTCAGTCCAGATGTTATCATCGGTGCATCCTTTTTGATTATGTTTACAATGGTTGGAATAAAGCTCGGGTTTACATCTGTCTTGCTCTCCCATATCGCTTTCAGTGTGCCGATTGTCGTGATTATGGTATTGCCAAAATTACAAGAGATGAGCTCCACATTGATTGATGCAGCGAAAGATTTAGGGGCGACCAATTGGGATGTTCTATCGAAGGTGATTTTACCTTATATCACTCCAGGCGTATTTGCGGGATTTTTTATGGCATTAACCTATTCATTGGATGATTTTGCTGTGACCTTTTTTGTTACAGGAAATGGCTTTTCTACGCTTTCTGTAGAAATTTACTCACGGGCACGTCAAGGGATTTCTTTAGAGATCAATGCTTTGTCGACCCTAATTTTTTTCATTACGCTTGTGCTCGTTTTAGGATATTACTACGTGAACCAGCGCAATGCTAAGCCATCTGCTCAAGGGGTGAGAAAATCATGAAGCAAATTGTACGTATTTTTGTTCCTGTGATCATCATTGCATTTGGGCTGATGTATCTTGCCTCACACTTGAATTCAGCTCAAGGCTTTACAGGAGGCAATACGTTAAATGTCTATAATTGGGGAGATTATATCGATCCAGATTTAATTGATAAATTCGAAGAAGAAACAGGAATGAAGGTCATTTATCAAACATTTGATTCGAATGAGGCAATGATGACGAAAATCTCCCAAGGAGGAACAGCGTATGACGTCACGGTTCCATCGGAATACGCGATTAGCAAGATGAAGGAAGAGGGACTGCTGCTTCCACTTGATCACGAAAAAATCCCTAATTTAGAATATATTGATCCTCGTTTCTTGGATTTATCGTTTGATCTCGAAAATGAGTATTCCATCCCTTATTTTTGGGGTACCTTTGGGATTATTTATAATCCGAACATGTTAGATGGGAAGACCTTAACAAACTGGGATGATTTATGGAATCCTGATTTTAAAAACCAAATCTTCCTTGTTGATGGAGCAAGGGAGGTAATTGGACTAGGGTTAAATAGTCTTGGCTATTCTTTGAACGATACGAATAAAGAACATCTATTGGAAGCCAAGCAAAAGCTGGATCAGCTTACACCTAATGTGAAGGCAATCATTGGTGATGAAATCAAGCTTTTACTGGCGAACGAAGAAGCTGCCATCGGAGTGACTTGGTCTGGGGAAGCGGCTGATGTCATGTGGGAAAATGAAAATGTCGACTATGTCGTACCTGAAGAAGGCTCCAATTTGTGGTTTGATAATATGGTGATCCCGAAATCAGCCCAAAATGTAGAAGGAGCATACAAATTCATTAATTTTATGCTCGATCCCGAAAACGCCGCCCAGAATGCAGACTATGTTGGCTACTCTACCCCTAACCAAAAAGCACTGGATTACCTAGATGAAGAGGTCGTGAACGACCAACGTTTTTATCCAGAACCTGAGTTAACTGAAAGGCTAGAGGTATACGATAACTTAGGCAAAAGAATGTTGGCTTATTATAATGACCTGTATCTAGAATTTAAAATGCATCGAAAATAAGGAGAACTTGAAGAGGAAAGAAAACGAACATCCTTCCCTCTTCTTTTCCTTTATAATTGGATGAATACACGACCTCCTTCTTATCAAGACTCGAAGGTTTTGAAAAATATTGAAACAAGTATTTCTATTTCTGCTATAATGAAAGCGTTTAAATTAATGAACTTTGTTATAGATTGTGTAGTAATTTTGCCCATACATAAACTCCTTATAATTTGAGATTTGGTCAAGATTACCAATCTTAACTATAAGGTTTTCTATAGATACGATTTTAGATCATTTCCTCTAGTAAAACATTTAAAAGAGCAACCATTGAAGAAATTAAATGATGATCTACATATAAAATTCTAACTAGGGGTGTAGCTATGTCTTTGGCTATAAAGGAAAGGCTTTCGATTCGTTTTTATAAATATTTTATTTCCTATACAATTTTGATGATGATCATTCTGCTTATTCTAGGGAGTTTACTATACGGAAAGCTTCAAGAAATGCTTAGTGACAATGTCGAAGAGGTAAGTACTTCCATCCTCTCGGAGGTACAAAATATGACTGAGAGCAGGATTAAGGAAATGGAGCGGATTGCGCTGGAAATTCCGCACAATACAAAGTTTACCCCCTATTTACTAGCTAATGGAGGCTACGACAGTTACCAAATGGTTCGAAATATTCGTTCATATGCTGCTGGGAATTCATTCGTATATGATATTGCACTGGCCTATAGCTACAATGAGGAGGTGCAAATTCTTAATTCGCGCGGAAGTTATAGTCTTGCCGATTTTCTTCAAAGGCAGTATCCATCTTGGATGCAGGGCTCTGATATTTTGCAACAGCAAGTAATATCATCACAAGTTCCAACCATGTTTCCGATGGCATCTCTAGCTCCTTCGGATAAAACGAATGAAAAATCTTCTATTTATGTTTATCCGCTTCCTGGTTCAAGTAGTAAAGCACCGCGATTAGTGTTGTTTCTTATTAGAGATCAACAGTTTGTTGGTATGGTTAAGCGAGTCTTTAACGGATATGAGGGCTATTCTTTTTTGTTGGATCAAGATCAAACGCTTCTAGCTTCGACCAATCTAGGCGATCTAAGTGGAAACAGCGAAGACTTGTTGGACGAAATCATTCATCAATCTCCTGAAGCATTATCGATTATTTGGGATAACCAATCATTGTCACTTGTACGTGTAACTTCTGAAAATAATGGATGGACGTATATACTAGCAATGCCTCAGAATCAATTTTTACAGGAAGCTAAGGAACTAAAAAGGATGTTCATGCTAACGGTTTTCGGTATCTTTGCCTTTGGACTTTTTCTTTCGTATTCATTCGCTAGGATTCAATATAGACCATGGAGAAAACTAGCTAGCGCGATTAAACCTAATGAAGGCGTGCAAAAAAGTATACGAGCTGATGAGTATTCACTCGTTACCAGGGCATTTGACTTTTTGGCACATGAAAATAGCATCCTCAATTCACATATGAAAACGAGAAGTCGGTTGCTTAAAGAAAAGTATATTCACCACTTATTGCAAGGGGAATTAACAAGGATGAAAGAAATTGAACATTTACTTGATTCTCCATCTTTTTTAACTGCAAACCCTTACTATGTGGTGGTGATATTTAAAGTGGATGAATACCGATTATATGAAATGAAAACCCGCTCTCATCGAGAGTTGCTAATATTTGGGTTAATAAATATTGTTGAAGAGGTAATTGGAGAGGTTGGTACAGGCCACTGTATTGAGCTTCCAAACCTAAGAAGTGTTGCGGCTGTCATTAATATAAACGATAGCGAGGATATGAAGGGAATCCTTCCTTATCAAGCTCGTAAAGCGATCGAAATCTACGAACAATATTATAACCAATCATTAACGGCAGGGATCGGATCTTTATATGATAGTCTTGAGAGGGTGGGTTTAACCCTGAGGGAAGCAGACCAAGCAGCGCAATATCGCTATTATTTAGGTGGAGGACGTGTTATCACGTACGCTAGTGTGAAGGATAAGGTAAGTAGACAATATATTTATAGAAAAGATATAGGAGATAGGCTTATCCTATCGTTAAAACAAGCAAATAGATCAGAAATGGAACAGAGTGTTCGCGAGATTGCTGCTAGCCTGTTGGAGCAATCGGTAACGCCTGAAAAGGCGAACGAGGTATGGGTGAATATTACGACAACTGTGATGAATAGCTTATATGAAATGAATGAAGATTTAATGGAGTTTTGCCAAGGAGATTTGCGCCACCTTTTTGAAGATGACATAGAACAGTTGAACGAGGTGGAGCTACGCTTGATCGATTTTTATAATAAGTTGTGTCACATTCTCGAGAATCAACGTGAAAGCAAAAATACCGCCTTGCTCAATCAGTTAATAGAATTAGTGAAGCAACGCTATAGGGAAAATACCATCTCTCTTGATACAATTGCAACTGAAGTTTCGCTTTCCCCTTCCTATGTCACACGGTATTTTAAAGACCAAACGGGTTACTCACTTATACAATATATCGATATGCTTCGTATGGAGGAAGCGAAAAAACTTTTGCGAACAACCAATTTGAAAATTGCCGATATTATTGATCAGACGGGATATGTGGATGGGTCTAATTTTCGTAGAAAATTCCGTAAAAGGGAAGGCATGACACCTGTACAATATCGGAAGCTTAGTAGTATAAAAGAATAATATAAAAGCTGCCAAGAATTGATGATCTTTGGCGGCTTTTTTGACTTTTATACTTAGGAATGTAAAGAAAAGCTCGATAAAGACAGTTATGCAAGCTATAAATAGCTCGTTTTTTTGTCGATGTAAAAAAAAGCACTTTGATGACAGAATTACCTGTGTACGAAGGATAAGCGCACAGTCTATACTGAATCCCGAAACAACGATTCTCAGTTGGAAGGAGGGATTTAACCAATGGAAAAAGGAGTGGTACAGAACAGAAAAGTAGTCAATAGACAAGTAGTAGATGGAAAAGTAGTCAAGAAAAAATTGATCAGTAGAATAGTGCAGCATCGAGCACTATACTTTCTACTCTTACCGGTAGTGGCGTATTTTGTTATTTTTCATTATTGGCCAATGTACGGGGTGCAAATTGCTTTCAAGAACTTTTCACCAATCAAGGGGATTACAGGAAGTGATTGGGTTGGTCTTCTTCACTTTGAACGTTTCTTTGATTCCTATTTTTTCTCAAGACTATTCTTTAACACATTAGGTATTAGCCTTTACGAACTAGCGGTTGGTTTTCCAATACCTATCATACTAGCGCTTATGCTGAATGAGGTTCGAAGCAGTAAATTTAAAAGAACGGTACAGACCGTTACCTATGCACCACATTTTTTGTCTACAGTTGTTCTTGTTGGGATGCTTGTTACTTTTTTATCGCCAACAGCAGGTATCGTGAATCATTTTTTATCATGGTTTGGTGTTGAACCGATTTCCTTTATGACAGAACCGTCCTGGTTTAAAACACTGTATGTTGGTTCAAACATTTGGCAGAATGCCGGATGGGGAGCGATCATCTATATCGCGGCACTGGCCAATATTGACCCACAGATGCATGAAGCGGCAATGATGGATGGCGCCTCTCGTCTACAGAGAATCTGGCATATTAATATCCCTGCCCTTATGCCGACTATAACTATTCTTTTTATCCTAAATATCGGGTCAATGATGGGCGTTGGCTTCGAGAAAGTATTTTTAATGCAAAACGATCTAAATATGGAGGCCTCTGATGTATTTTCAACTTATGTGTATCGTAGTGGGATACTTGGTGCGCAATACAGCTTTGCCTCTGCTGTAGGATTATTCAATTCTTTAATTAATTTAATTTTATTGTATAGTGTCAATTTTGCTACGCGCCGAATTAGTGGTAATAGCTTGTGGTAGTTGAGGAGGTTAGAAGATGTCAATCAAGAGTACAGATGATCGGATATTTGGGCTGATCAATGGAGCAATATTGACATGTATTTTAATGATAGTTTTGTATCCGCTTTTATTTGTGGCGAGTGCCTCGATCAGTAATCCTATATTTGTGATTCGCGGAGAAGTATTTCTATTCCCTAAGCAGATCACATTACAAGCGTATGAACAAGTATTTCAGCACAAAGATGTCTGGACGGGTTTTACGAATACGTTGTTATATGCCATTACAGGGACGATGATCAATTTAGTATTAACCGTTTTGGGAGCGTATCCATTATCCCGTAAGACGTTGCCAGGACGTAAGATTATTATGCTTTTTTTATTATTCACCATGTACTTCAGCGGCGGATTAATTCCAACTTACTTAGTCATTAAGAATTTACATCTTATTAATACGTATTGGGCAATGGTGCTACCTGGGGCTGTGTCTGTTTATAATCTTATCGTGCTGCGGACATTCTTTGAGAATATACCTGAAGAACTCCATGAGGCAGCCACGATTGATGGGGCGAAAACCTTGCAAATTCTTGTTCGGATCGTCTTACCATTATCTGTTCCGGTACTTGCGGTCATGGTGTTATTCTATGGCGTTGCTCATTGGAATGCGTTTTTTAATGGATTAATCTATTTATCGGATCGAGATAAATATCCACTACAATTATTCATTCGAGAAATTTTGATTCAAAGTCAGATGCAAGAAATGATGGATATGGAGAGTGATTCTGCAGCATCCCAACTTTTAATGGCAGAAGGGATCAAATACGCACTAATTATGGTGACAAGCCTACCTGTGCTGTTGTTGTACCCTTTGTTGCAGCGATATTTTGTAAAAGGAATTATGATTGGCGCAATTAAAGGATAGACCAATATTGTTGAT